>CAWBVG010000032.1:0-118156 GCA_963792175.1 uncultured Acidobacteriota bacterium | reverse complement strand
CCAAGGCTGCATAGGCGACCTGGCGCCACAGCTCCCCGTAGACCCGTCCAAGGCTTTGCGCGACGATCCCTCCGAGATGGTAGAGCGCGCGAAAGTAACCGGCGATGGAGAGGATCTGCAGCGGCACCACCGCTCCGATCCATTGAGGCCCGTAGAGAGCCGCGCACCAGATGCGGAGCGACAATCGCCATGGTCGCCATCGCCGGCGCCGCGACGATCGCCGTGAGCCGCGTCACCAGCAGATAGCCGGAGCGCACACGCGCAGGCTCTCTCTGCACCTGGCGAACGCCGGAAACATGACGCTCGACATGACGCTCGCCGCGTAGGTGTGCGGCAGGTTCATCAACCCATAGGCGCGACTGTAGAGTCCCAGGCTGACGGCGCCCATCAGTCGGCCGACGACGAAGTAGTCGCCGTTGAGCGCCACGTAGTTCACACAGCCGCTCTCGTGCGCGCCGAGCGCCGAAACCGAGCAGTTCGCCGAGCTCGCGGCCGCGCGAGCAGCGGACGGATGTGGATGTCGGACCACAGCGATCTGCGCGATCGACGACATCAGCGTTTGCGCGAGGCCGCCCCACACCAGGCTCCAGACGCCGTACCCAAGCAGCGCCAGGCTGACTGCGACGCACCCGTAACCCACGACATAGCTGCACGGTTTCGATCAGGAACTGCCGCCTGAACTCGAGTCGCCGCCGCAGCAGCGCGTCAGCGACACATTGCGGTGCCTCGAATGGCTAATGCAGCAGACAGCACACGCAGGACCGGAACGACCGCGCGTCGCGCATCACGGCGCGACCGAGCGGCGCCGCCGATCACGATGACGCCCGCGACGACAATCCCCATCGAGCACGGGAACGTGGACGCCGTTCCGCATATGACGATCGGTGAGCTCGGCGCGTTGGACGATGGCGTCCCAGACCGAGATCGCACAGCGGCCGCGCGAGGCCGAGCACGACGTACGCGAGCGCGACGACACCGAAGTCCGCAGGTGTGAGGAGGCGAGCGAGCAGCACGCCGACGGCGAACTGCAAGACCGGCGCCGACGACCGCGCCGACGAGCCGCCAGCGGGCGGCCCGCGTCGTTCGGGCTGTCAGAGTGTCGGCGACCGGCATCGTAGACAGTAAAGCTATCAGCTATCAGCTATCAGCTCTCAGCTATCAGCTGACGCCGGAGCAGAGCCGAGAGCTGAAAGCTGAAAGCTGAAAGCCGCGTGAGCCTGCCGCTCAGCTCGACACCTCCGATCCTTCCAGTTACTCTTGGAATGTGATCTCCTCGCTGTTGCAGGTGCCCACGCTCACTCGAAGCCGCGTCACCGCCGCGTACGTCGCGGCTGTTGTGACCGATGGACTGCAGCTGCTCGCCGGCCCTTTGGGTTGGGTGGCCTTCGACCAGGCGCTCGACGCCGTCGCGGCAGTCCTGATGTGGCGGCTCCTTGGATTCCACCCGCTCCTGCTGCCAACCTTCGTCGTCGAATTCCTTCCCGTCGCCGATATGCTGCCGACGTGGACCGGTTGCGTCGCGCTTGTCGTCGCATTGCGCAAGCGGCAGCAGCCGTCCGTTCCAGCGCCTCCGCAGGGAACCGTCATCGACGTCTGACCCCGGGACGCGGGTGCCGTCATCCGCGCGCGGTGTAGGATGGGGTGTGCTCACGCGACATCATCCTTGCATTCATCGGAGGCGGCATGGCAAGAACGGCATCATCTTCGGGGAAGCTCGAGGAATTCGCAGAAGACCTTGGTCGGGTGCTCGGCACGGCGCGGTCCAAGGCCGACAGCTGGCTGGGCCAGCGACAAGCCATCGTCAAGCAGCTGACGCAGCTGCGCGACGAGGCATCGAAGCTGCTCACGCAGCTCGGACACGGAGCGGAGCGCATCATCCGCCGCGGCCGGCCAGCCGGCAGCCGCAACGTCGCGAAGCGCGGTCCCGGCCGTCCCAAGGGATCGGGCAGGGGCGGCCGGCGCAAGATGTCGGCGGCGGCGCGAGCGAAGATTTCGGCCGCACAGAAGCTGCGGTGGGCGAAGCAGAAGGCCGCCGCGTCCAGAAAATGAGCAATCGGCGATTGTTCGCCGGTCTCGTCAGCACCGCGGTCCTGCTCGGGATCACTCTTTCGGCGCAAGCCGATCGGGCTGTTCCCCGAACGGACCAGAATTCCATCGAAGCCCATCGCCAGTTGATCGACAAAGCCCGTCGAGGAGGGATCGACGTCTACTTCACGGGCGATTCGATCGTCCGGCGCTGGGGAGCGACCGACTATCCCGATCTGCTCGCGAACTGGCAGCAGAACTTCTTCGGTTGGAACGCCGCGAACTTCGGGTGGGGAGCGGACCAGGCGCAGAACATCCTGTGGAGGCTCGAAAACGGCGAGCTGGATGGCGTGAATCCGAAGGTCGTCGTCGTGCTCGCGGGCACGAACAATCTCGGAGCCACGCCGTTCAGCCCCACGCGAGCGGATGACGTCACGCGGGGCCTCGCAGCCATCGTGGATGTCTGCCGCCGCAAAGCGCCGGCCGCGACCATCATCCTGACCGCGATCTTTCCGCGGAACGACGACATGGCGCTTCTTCCGGAAATCGATCGCATCAACACCAGCCTCGCGCGATTGGCCGATGGCGTCACCGTCCGCTTTCTCAACGTGAACGACAAGCTCGCTGACAAGGATGGACGGCTGTTCGAAGGTGTGATGAACGAGCGCGACAAACTGCACCCGTCCATCAAGGGCTACCAGGTGTGGGCCGATGCGCTGAAACCGATCTTCAGGGAGCTCCTCGGGCCGCCGGCAAACACCGACCACGCGCCGCCGCCGACCGGCGATCCCAGTGCCCGTGGACGATCGGGTCGAGGTCAGGCGATCGCGAGCTTGGTCCGCTTCCTGGCGTCCGACTGATCGTTCGACGTATCGACGCGGCCGCGGACCACGGCGCCGTCCGCCATCACCAGGCGCGGCGTGAACAGATTGCCTTCCACTCGGCCCGTCGACTTGATGTCCACCTTCTCCTTCGCGCGCACGTTGCCGGTGACCGTGCCGTGAATGGTGACGGTCGACGCCACGATGTCGGCCTTGATGTCGGCGTCGGGCCCGATCGTCAACGCATTATCCTGGATGTCGATGGTGCCCTCGACGTGGCCGTCGATGGTCATGTCTTCCGAGCTCGTCAACGTCCCCTGGAACTTCACGGACTTGCCGACCCACGCCACGACGCGCCGCTCTTCGGCGGGAAGCGGGGGGCTGACAGGCTGCACGCCAGGCTGCACGCTGGGCGCCGCTTTGGGCTGTTCGGTCGCGTTTTCTCGGGTCCACATAGGTCTGTTCCTCGCGGGTGCGGTGTCGGCACCCTGGTTTGTCGGTTCGAGACGGCACCGGCAGCAAGCCGCGTTCCGGCCGCAACCATCGGCCAAAGTGTGATCCGGGAGAGTTCCACCTACCGAAATTGATAGTGCAATGTCGAAATTGAAGGAAGCATCATAGTCGACCACGTCGTGCGCCCGAGCAATGGCGTGCGGCAATCGTCCGGCAGGACTAGTGGCATGCCACGAACACGAAACACGAAAGGCCGGTTTCGTGTTTCGTGCGTTCGGCAATGGTCCCGATTCAGGTCCGCTAGCGTCTTCAAGACGTGGCCGCCGCTTGGAAGTCCCACGCTCCCGATCAGCGTGAGAAGGCCGCACGCCACCATGATGAATGCCGGCGCGGTCGGCAGGCCGGTGCTGCGAATGAGACTCGTGGCCACGAGCGGCGCCGTGCCGCTGAACAGCGTGAACGCGATGTTGAATCCCAACGCGACGCCGCTGAAGCGGACCCGCGTTGGAAAGAGATCGGTCAACAGCACGGCAAACGTGCCGTTGACGAGCGTCGCGCACGTACCGGCCAGGACCAGCAGCAGTGTCGGGTTGACGCTGTGGTTGGCCAGGGCGGTGTAGAAGGGAAAGGCCAGCAGAATCAGCACCAACGCCCCGGCGCGGAGAAGCAAGCGAGGAGATGTTCTGACGGCGACCGCCGCCACGGCCAATATGCCGAGGGCGTGAACGACGACGCCGGCGGTTTGCGACACGACGGCCTGGCGCGGGTCGTAATGCAGCACCCCCGACATGTACGCGGGCATGTGGGCGAAGAACAATCCGTTGAAACCGGCTGTCGCCGCCAGCCCCAGCACACCCACAAGCACGCGCGACAGCTGCGTCTGGAGCACTTCACGTAACGGCTGCCGTGATGCCGCCTGCTTGATGCGCGCGAATTCCGGCGACTCCTCGAGCGACCGCCTGAGGACGAAACTGAGCACGCCACCGAGTCCGCCGAGCACGAACGCGAGACGCCATCCGAGGCCCGGCACGAGCTCGGCCGGCAGCCAGGTGCGCACCGCGAGGCTGACACCGGTCGCAAGCGCCACGCCCATCGTCACCCACGAAAACACGACGCCGCAGACGAACGGCGCGCGCCGCGGCGCCGTCTCGACGACGTAGGTGAGCGCGCCGGGCAGCTCGCCGCCGAGACAGAACCCCTGCACCAGACGGAGCAACACCATCAGCAGGCTCGCGGCCGCGCCCCAGCTCGCGAACGGCGGCACCAGCCCCATGCCGAGGGTGGCGCCCGACATGACGAAGATCGAGATCAGGAACACGCGGCGGCGGCCGTACCGATCGCCGAAGTGGCTGAGAACGATGCCGCCAATCGGCCGGGCCAGGTAGCCGGCGGCGAAGGCGGCGAACGAGACCATCAGCGAAATCAGCGGCGTCGGGTTGGGAAAGATCGCGTCGGCGATGTCCTTGGCGAACACGCCGAAAATGACGAAGTCGTAGAATTCCAGCGCGCCGCCGAGGCTCGCGAGCAGGACGATGCGGTTGCCGCGGGGGACGGGTGACTGTGCAGAATCGATGAGCATCGGAGTTGCCTGATAGGGTAGCAGGCCTCGCCGTCAGGCCTTTGGCTCGCGAGTCTGCCGAAGCTCTCGAAACGCGGGCGAGCGGAGGCGGACAACCCAGACGGCTCTCAATCCGTCCAAGAACCAATATGACCAGCTCGTTGTCCGACCTGCGCCTGGCAATCCGGGGACTTCGCCGCAGTCCGCTGTTTGCGGCGGTGGCGATTCTGTCGCTCGCCCTCGGCATCGGCGCCAATACGGCCATCTTCACGCTCATCGACCAGATTCTGCTGCGCAAGCTGCCGGTCGCGGCGCCCGAGCAACTGGTCATGCTCTACCAGCGCGGCTCGCACATGGGCAGCAACATGGGCCCGCGGATGCACTCGTATCCGCTGTACCAGGATCTGCAGAAGAAAGCCGAACCGCTGGCTGAAGTGCTCTGCCGCCGGATCGTCCCGGCCTCGCTGAGCGTGGACAACCAGACGGAGCGCGTCGACGCCGAGCTGGTGTCGGGCAACTACTTCTCGATGCTCGGTGTGAAGCCGGCGCTCGGACGGGTCTTCAATTCCCAGGAAGACGACCAGGTCTACGAAGGGCATCCGGTGGTGGTCCTGAGTTACGGCTACTGGGTGACGCGCTTCGCACGTGATCCGGGCGTGATCGGGAAAAAGCTGCGGGTGAACGACTACCCGATGACCGTTGTGGGCGTGTCGGCCGAGGGGTTTTCGGGCATCGATCCCGTGCAGTCTCCGCAGATCCGCGTGCCGGTGCTGATGAAGGCCGTGCTGGCGCCCAGCTGGGGCTGGCTGCACATGGACGATCGCCGCGCGCGGTGGGTGCAGGTGTTCGGCCGCCTGAAGCCCGGATACACGGTCGAATCGTCGAAGGCGCCGATTCAAGGACTGTTCACCCAGATCAGACAATTCGAGATGACGCTGCCGGCGGCCAAGGAGTGGTCCGCCTACAACCGCGAGCAGTTCATGAAAGGGCAGCTGCTCGTCGACTCGGCGGCGATTGGCTATTCGCCGGTCCGCAACGATTTCTCGACGGCGCTCATCGTCTTGATGTGCATGGTGGGGCTCGTCCTCCTGATCGCCTGCGCCAACGTCGCCAACCTGCTGATCGCGCGCGGCTTCATGCGCCAGAAGGAAATCGCCGTGCGGCTGTCGCTCGGATCGTCGCGGGGACGGCTCGTTCGGCAGCTGCTGGTCGAGAGCCTCGTGCTGTCGTTTGCCGGCGGCGCGGTCGGCCTGGCGATTGCGTTCGCGCTGACGAGAGGGTTGCTCGCGCTGGTGCCGTCGCAGGGGCAGCCGGTGCTGATCTCCGCGTCTCCGGATCCGCGCATCCTGACGTTCACCCTCAGCCTGACGGTGCTCACCGGTATCGTCTTCGGCCTGCTGCCGGCGCTTCGCGCCAGCCGCACCGATCCCTGGACCACGATGAAAGACACGATGGGATCGATTGCGGGCACGCGCGGCTCGCTGTTTCTGCGCAAGGGACTGGTGACGGCGCAGGTGGCGCTCAGCTTTCTGCTGCTGTTTGGCGCCGGCCTCTTCGTCCGGAGCCTGCAGAACCTGAAGACCACGGACACCGGCGTGCAGCTGGAGAACCTCATCACGTTCCAGCTGTCGCCGGCGCTCAGCGGCTACGACGACAACCGCGGCCAGTTGTTCTATCAGCAGCTCCTGGATCGGCTGCGATCGGCGCCTGGCGTCAAATCCGCCGCGCTCGCATCGGTGGCCATTCTGGCAGGCGATGAATGGGACAGCTCGATGAGCGTCGAAGGCTATCGATTCAAGGACGGCGAAGACATGCAGGCGTTCATGAACGCCTTCTCGCCGGGCTACTTCGAGACGATGAACATTCCGCTCGTCGAGGGGCGCGATTTCAGAATCAGCGACGCGAAACGGGACGCAACGGTGGCGATCGTGAACCGGCGCTTTGCCGATCACTTCTTTCCCGGGAAGAGCGCCGTCGGCAAGCACATCGGGTTTGGCGGCGGCCCCAACGCGAAGCTGAACATCGAAATCATCGGCGTCGTCGCCAATGCGCTGTACGAAGGGCCGCGCGAGGGCGTTCGCCGCCAGGTGTTCATTCCGAACTGGGGCAAGAACAGCGCGGCGTTCTACGTGCGCACGCAGACGCCGTCCACGACCGCGTCCGCCGTCGTGCGCAACGAGGTCAAGCAACTCGATCCCGCGATGCCGGTGTACGAGATGAAGACCGTCGAAGGGCAGCTCGACGAGACGCTGCTGACCGACCGTCTGGTCGCGATGCTGTCCGCCGGATTCGGATTCGTCGCGACGCTGCTGGCCTCGGTCGGTCTGTACGGCGTGATGGCGTTCGTCGTGGCGCAGCGGAAGAAGGAGCTGGGTATCCGGCTTGCGCTCGGCGCGCAGCCCGGCTTCGTCATCTGGCTGGTGATGCGCGAAGTGCTGCTGCTCCTCGCGATCGGTCTCGCCATCGGCATCCCCGCCGCGATGGGGCTCGGACAGTACGTCGCCGCGCAGCTGTACGGCATCCAGGCGCGCGATCCGCTGATCGCAACGTCGACGGTGCTGCTGTTGACGATCGTGTCAGCGCTGGCCGGCCTGATCCCCGCCCAGCGGGCGAGCCGCACGGACCCGATGCTCGCATTGCGCCAGGAGTAAACCGCGGAGATCGCAAAGGCCGCAGAGTATCTTTTTGAAAAGAAAAACTCTGCGTGCTTTGCGATCTCTGCGGTTATTGGGAACTGAAGAACGCGTCCGCCTCGCGATACTGGAAGCCAAGGCGCCGTGCGAACGCGGCGTCCTGGTGTCCCTGGCCGACATAGATGCACTGCGCCGGATCGAGCTCGTATTGACGGATGAATACGACGCCCAGGCCGGGCAGCGGTTTGCGGCACCAGCACACGGGCGGTCCGCCACCGTGCGGGCAGTACTTCACGTCGATCGGCACGCCGAACGCTGAAGTCATCCGGTCGAAGCAGGCGTCGACCTCGGCGCTCGACATCTTCTCCTCGGCGATCTCGGGCCGCCACGCCAGGCCGAGCAGCCGCCATCCGTCCGCGGCGTAGCGTCGCAACATCTCCCCGCGATCCTCGACGACTTCGAGATCGTCTGGCGACGACGGCGAGCGCTGGCCCGATCGGCTGCGCGCGAGCACGCCGTCGCACCAGAGAATCAGCGCGCGGTTGCGAGCGGACGGATCACGACGCCGCTCGAACGGGACCGTGTCGATGGCCGCGAAACCTTCAGCGGGATCCGGTGGTTCCAGGCTTCGTTCGTAGCGGAACTGGACCGCCGGTCCGAACGCGCTGACATCCGTTCGCACCGCCTGGCGCATGTCTTCCGGCGACAGGAGCTTGCCGTATTTCGACAGCATGCGGCCGGACGGCGTTCACCTGCGCGTCCTCGACGCTGGTCTGCAGCCAGACGCAGCGAACGGGCAGACCGGCGCGCGCGGCCGCCTGCGATAACCGCCGCCCGCGACTTGCGCGACACGTAGGTGTTGTCGAGCACGATGCGCGAGACGCCGGACTGCCGCAGTTCCTCGAATCCGCGCAGCAGACTACGGAGCGATCCGCCTGCGTCATCCCGGTTCAGTCTCGTGTACCCGTTCGCCACGAACGTCCGGGCCGCCTCGCTCTTGCCGGCCCCCGGCAGGCCCATGATGAGCACCACGTCGGCGCCGGGATCGGGGCCGGGATCGGCGCCGGGACCGGTGCCGGGCCGCCAGCGCAGACGCCGCCCGCTCGGGAACCGCTCGTCCAGGCGGCCGCGATCCTCATCCGTCAGGCGGATCACGTGCAGCCTGCCGAGCGCGGTCGCGCGTTTCGACACGCGTCGCACCCGGGATCGGCACGATGACGTCCGACAGATCCATCAGCCAGGCGAGCGCGATGTCGAGCGGGCCGACACCGTGGCGTGCCGCGATGTCGGCGAGCAGCGCGTCGGGCTTCGCGCGCCGGGCGCGGCGAGATCCGCCGAGAGGCGTGTGCGCGAGCAGGCGAATCCCGTTGGCGACGCAGTACGCCGCCACGCCGCTCAACAGGTTGTCGTCGTTCCAGACACTCAGCTCGACCTGAACGGCGTCGATCTCGGCGATGCGTCTGGCTTCCTCGATCTGTCCGACGGTGACGTTGCACAGACCGATGCGGGCGACGAGACCGTCGCGCTTCAACGATGCCAGCGCGCGCACGCTGGTCGCCAGCGGCACGCGCGGGTCAGGCGCGTGCAGTTGATAGAGGTCGATGCGTTCGACGCCGAGCGCCCGCCGGCTCGCCTCGCACGCGGCGACGAGATGGCTCGCACGGCCATCGGCGATCCAGCGTCCCTGCGGGCGAGTCAGACCGCCCTTGGTGGCGACGACGATGCGCGAGCGGTCGCCGTTCCAGCTGGCGAGCGCGCGGGAAATCAGCCGCTCGTTGTGTCCGGCGTCGTGCGCATCGAGGCAGTACGCGTCGGCGGTGTCGAGGAGCGTCACGCCGGCGTCCAGTGCCGCGTGCAGGACGCTGACGGCTCGGGCGTCGTCGCGATCCGCCTCGGTCGACAGCCGCATACACCCCATGCCGATCACGCGACCGGATGTCAGCGGTGGCCACACAACGTGGATTGTCGCAGAGGAAGCGAAGCTTTCAGCTGTCAGCTGCTCTAGCTGTCCACGCGAGCCGATAGCTGATAGCTGATCCCTACGTGAGCTTTCGCAGCTTGCGGGTGCGCTGGCGATACTGGAACCGGCCGCAGTTCGCGGGACACTCGAAGTAATCCCACTGTTCCCGATGATGCTCGCTGACGCCGCCGATGTGGCTGTCCTGGTAGAGGAGCGGCGTGTCGCACGTGGGACACATAAGGGTGGGAGGCGGCAACGCTGGCGTCACGGTCGTGTGGCGATTGAAGGTCTTGCTGAGGGGCGTGCGCTTCCGGATGTTCCGGGATTTCTCCACCTGCTGCGCCGCGCGCGCGAGCCGTTCGTCAACGACGGAACAGAGCGCGACCGCCCGCTTTCTCAGCGCGCTCGACGTTTCCAGGCACCGCCGGATTTCTTCCATCAGCCGCTCGGGAAGACACGGCTTGGTCAGCACGACGTCGGCGCCCGAACGCTCGGCGCGCAGCAGGTCAGGCGGATAGGCGTCGCCGGTGACGATGATGATCGGGGTTGACTGCGTCGCGGCGTCGGCCCTCAGCAGCTCGCAGAGGTGATAGCCGTCGATGCCCGGCAGTTGCGTCTCGGTGATGATGACGTGTGGACGCTGCGAGATGGCCTTGGCGAGCGCTTCGCGGCCGTCTTCGGCCTGTTCCACCTCGTAGGCCGCATGTCTGAGGAATTCGGCGTACATCTGCCGGGAGTCGGGATCGCGGTCTACGAGCAGGGCCAGGCACTGTTCCCTGTTAGACGGTGACGCGTGGGCGACGTTCATAGGCCCGGACCCCCTAGAGTTGAGTGGTAGAGGTTCGAGTCTATCTTCCTCTGGCGAAGATCTGCAAGAAAGCGAGTTTGCTTTCTGCTAGACACTATGGCAGCCATGACCGCCGTGATACAGTCCGAGCGGTCAGGCGTCATGTCAGTCCCGCGAGCAGTCGGATGCCGGCCGAAGTCTGGTGGCCCCATCCCGGGGCGGCATTCGATGTCATCGCGATTGCGGCGTCGGCCGGCGGACTTCGCGCGTTGACCGCCGTGTTCTCGGAGCTGCCAGCCGATTTCCCTGCGGCGGTGACCGTCGTTCAGCATCTCGACCCGCGGCACCGCAGCCTGATGGCCGAGCTCCTCAGCCGTCAGAGTCGCCTGACCATCAAGCAGGCCGACGAGGGCGATCGGTTGAAACCGAGTTCGGTGTACGTGGCCCCGCCGGATCGGCACCTCCTGGTCAATGCCGATGGCACCTTGTCGCTGTCGAGAACCGAGCTCGTCAACTTTCTCCGTCCGTCGGCCGATCTCCTGTTCGAGTCGGTGGCGGCCAGCTTCAAGGATCGGGCGATCGCGGTGGTGCTGACCGGGACCGGCAGCGACGGGTCGAAGGGGCTGCACGCGATCAAGAAAATGGGAGGGACGATCATCAGTCAGGATGAAGGCACGTCGGAATTCTTCGGCATGCCGGGCGCCGCCATCCATACCGGATTGGTCGACTTCGTGCTTCCGCTCAACCAGATCGCCGCGGCGCTGACGACGCTGGTGCGCGGAGAAGCCCATGAGTGAAGCGGACGTTCCGCGCGAGGACGGCTTCGAGCAGCTGCTCCAGCACCTCCAGCAGAGCCGCGGGTTCGACTTCAGCGCCTACAAACGGACGTCACTCGATCGCCGCATCCGGAAGCGGATGCAGGAGGCGGGCATCGACAGCTATTCGAGCTATACGGACCACCTCGAAGCGCACCCCCAGGAATTCACGGAGCTGTTCAACACCATTCTGATCAACGTGACGGCGTTTTTCCGCGACCCGCCGATGTGGGAGTACATCGCCAGCGACGTCATTCCTCGCATTCTCCAACTGCGGCAGGGCGACGCGGCGATTCGCGTCTGGAGCGCCGGCTGCTCGTCCGGCGAAGAAGCCTACAGCCTGGCCATGCTGCTGGCGGAAGCGCTCGGGCCCGAACGGTTCAACGACGCGTCAAGGTCTACGCGACCGACGTCGACGAGGAAGCACTCAACCAGGGCCGCGCCGCCGCGTACGACGACAAAGCCGCCGATGCGATCCCGAAGCCGCTGCTGAACAAATATTTCGAGCGCGTCGGCAACCGCTGGGTGTTCCATCGGGAGTTCCGGCGGGCGGTGATCTTCGGCCGCCACGACCTGATCCTCGATCCGCCGATTTCCCACCTGACGCTGCTCGTCTGCCGGAACACGCTGATGTACTTCAACGATGAAGTGCAGCAGCGCATCCTGGAACGGTTCCGCTTCGGTCTGTCGGAGGGCGGCTTTCTGTTTCTCGGCAAGGCCGAGATGCTGCTGGCTCGTTCGAAGTCGTTCATCCCGGTGGATCTGACCAAGCGGGTGTTCGCGAAAGCGTCCCGCATCATCCGCTCTCGACGGAGAGACACCGATGTCGCGCGCGGCACGGACCCCAAGGACATGATCATGATCGACCGCCTTCGTGAACTGTCGTTTCAGATCGGATGCGTCCGGTCAGATCGTGATCGACCGCGCGCGGACGCTGATCATGATCAACGAGCGGGTCCGGACGCTGTTCGGGCTGACGGCGGACGACCTCGGCAAACCGCTTGGCGATCTCGCGGTCTCGTATCGTCCTGTGGAACTTCGATCCATCCTCGAACAGGCGTGGACCGAGCACAAGCCGGTCAACGCCAAGGACGTCGAGTGGACGACCGCCACGGGCGAGCGCGTGTATCTGGACGTCCAGGTGATGCCGCTGGTCGATGCGTCGCTCGAGACGATTGGCGCGACGATCATCTTCCGGGATACGACGCCGCAAGCGGCGGCTCGAGGACGAGTTGAGGCACTCGCACCAGGAGCTCGAAACCACCAACGAAGAGCTGCAGTCGACCAACGAAGAGCTCGAGACGACCAACGAGGAGCTGCAGTCGACGGTCGAGGAGCTCGAGACGACGAACGAAGAGCTGCAGTCGACGAACGAAGAGCTCGAGACGATGAACGAGGAGCTGCAGTCGACGAACGAAGAGCTGCAGACGACCAACGAGCAGCTTCGACAGAGCGGCGAAGAGCTCAATCGCGCGAACGCGTTCGTCGAAAACATCCTCAACAGCTTCCGCGACGGCTTGATCGTCGTCGACGGCGAGCTGCGGGTTCAGGCGTGGAACCATCGATCGGAGGACTTGTGGGGGCTGCGCACCGACGAGGTGCTCGGCAAGCACTTGATGAACCTCGACATCGGCCTGCCGACCGAGCATCTCCGTCAACCGATCCGCAAGTGCCTCTCAGGGGAGTCGTCCGCCGAAAAGCTGCAGCTGCCGGCGACGAATCGACGCGGCCGACCGGTCCGGCTCGCCGTCACGTGCGCGCCGTTCGCGCTCGGCAAGAACCCGACATGGGGCGCGCTGATCGCGGTGGAGGAGCAGGCAGTCACCGTCGGCGCCAGCTGAACATCGCCGGCTTGATCTTCCGCGGAGGTGCGCGTGCTCTGGGATCTCTATCAGCAATATCAGATCG
This sequence comes from uncultured Acidobacteriota bacterium, assembly GCA_963792175.1. GTDB lineage: Bacteria > Acidobacteriota > Vicinamibacteria > Vicinamibacterales > CAVVIG01 > CAWBVG01. The sequence goes on along the minus strand of CAWBVG010000032.1, from coordinate 105,196 downwards.
GACAGATTGGCCGGCAGCTCGAGGACGTCCGCGAGTCAGCGGCGGCGCTCGAGGGCTCCAGCGACCTGCGCGCGGCCGCCCGCCTCGACGAGAAAGTCAACCGTCTGGCCCTGATCTGCCGCGCGATGTTCGAGTTGATGCAGGCGTCGAGCGGTGTCACCGAGGATCAATTGAAGGCGAAGATCGTCGAGATCGACCTGCGAGACGGGCAGGCCGACGGCAGGATGACCCCACGCGCCAAGCCCTGTCCCAAATGCGGCGCGACGATGTCCCCGCAGATGGGTCGGTGCCTGTTTTGCGGCCACCAGGACGACTCGGCGTCGGCGTTCCGATAACCGCGTTCAGCCCGCTCGATTGGCGCGCGTCGTCGCGCTGATTTGCAAATCGAACCCGTTCGGCGTCGTCGTGTGATAGCTCTTGTAGGGCGACGTATGGATGTCGCCCCTGCCGCCGGTGTCGACGCGCGCGGTCAGTCCGCGCTTTTCCAGCTCCGCCTTCACCTGATCCGGATCGAACGGGGTGATGCCGAACGAGATGTGGCCCATCGCCGCGCGGCGCGCCGGCATCGTGCCCGCGCCGCCGCCCCGGTTGCCGCCGCCGCCCCGGCGGATGATGATGTCGCCGACGTCGCCGATTTCGCACTGGTTCTGACTGCCCTCGTCCATCCCCGGCTTCCAACCGAGCAGCGCCGTGTAGAAGGCGACGGTCTCCTTGTAGTTCGAGACCTCGAACGAAATGTGATCGAGCCAGACCGTCTTCCAGTTCGTCGGTTCGAACGGCGCCGGCGCTGAGGTTTTGCCGTTCGCCGGTCCCTGGCGGCGGTTCTTCCGGCTGCCGTTGCTGATCTGCAGGTCGAAGCCGTCCGGATCCTTCACGTGGAAGCTCTGAAAATCCTTGCCGACATTGTCGGCCACCGGCGTCAGCCCGCGCTTCCGCAGCTCGGCTTCGACCTTCTTCGCGTCCCACGGCTCGATGCCCCAGCAGAAACTGTCGAACGCCGCGTTCCGCGGCGCGCGCGGTCCACCGCCACGGCCTCCGCGGCCGCCAGCTGCCGGATCGCCCGCCGGCGGTGCCGGCGCTGCCGGTGGAGCCGGTGGCGGTTGATAGCCGCCGCGCAGCAGGAGTCCGCCCCAGTCGCCGATGTCGAGCAAGGCCTGCTTGCCGTCGTCGCTCCTGATCGTCCAGTTCATGAGCGCGGCGTAGTACGCGGCCTCCTTCGGATAGTCGATGACCTGACAGGACAGATGATCGAGAAGGACCGTTTTCCATCCGGTCGGCTCGAACGGCAGTTTGGCGGGCGTGGGATCGCATTCCGGCGTGCCGGCGCGCGCGCCGCCGCACTGGCCTTGCGCGAATGTCGACACCGGACGGGCGGCGACGGCCGCGCCCAGCGCCATCAGCAATTGCCGGCGCGACAGCCGGCCACGGTCGAATCGATCGAACAGCGCTGCAAGTGCGTCGGGCATGAAGGCGTCTCCGGAATCTAGTGACTGAGTGATTTGGTGACTTGGTGATTGTTGTGTGATTGCTTGATTGAATGGTTGGACGATTGGAAATCACCAGACCACCCAATCCCTCAATCACCAGACAATCACCGACAATCACCAAATCACTAGATCACCAAATCACCAAATCATCTGCGCAGCCGGAGTATGCGATCGACCGAGAACGGTTTGCAAGACTGAGGTCTAGCGCCGGATTGCCTGCAGCGTGAAGGCTTCGTCCTTCATAAAGGAGTTGTATTTGACCTGCTGCAGGCTCAGTCGCGTGTGCGTCCCGCGACGCAGGTCGGTCATGTCGAGGAGTCGGGCCGTCCAGATGCCCTGGATATTCTCGAGGTTCGACGACAGCAGCCGCCGGACGACGTCGTCCTTGACGAAGTTGTCGAGCCGCACCGTCGTGTAGTTGTCCTTCCGAATCCAGACGATCGAGCGCGTGTACTGGGAAGACCGGGTCTTCTTCGGCGTCGACTGGATTTTCCAGCAGGCGGCTCCGTCGATGGTGTCGGCGCCGAGCATCGTATGGTCGTACTGGTCGACATCACGCTCTTCGAGATCCTCGAACGTGAAGTCGGTCCCAAAGAACCGCGTCGATCGATCCTGGAAGGCGATGCGGCGATCGCGCTCGATGGCGGGCGTCCACATCCACTGATCGGAGGCGCGTTCGGGATGGTTGTAGATCAGCAGCGCCACGCCCTTGACCTCGGGCGGCGCCGTGAATCGCAACACCGATTTGCTCTGTCCGTGCGAGCCTTGACGGTCGAACACCCACCGCTTCTCGGTGATGGTGTTGTTCGTGTCGTAGGACTGCAGCAGACCGTCGTACTGATAGAACCGCGCCTCGCTGCGGCGCTGCGATTCCTCGACGATGGCGCGGGCGTCGGTATGGTTCTCGGTGGTCGCCGCAGTACTCGAAGCCACCGCGGTGCTCGGCAGCGGCGTCTCTGCCGCCGCCCGGGCCGGGGCCGCGTCTGGTTGCGGGATCCGCGGCCGGCGGCGTCGTGCTCACCGGCTCGTTCGTGTCATGCGCGGCCGTGTCCTTCTTCACTGCGACTGGAGCGTCGGACGATCCAGCATTCTTCGCCGCGCCATCCGGCTGACCGGCACGGCCGCCGTCGCTGCGCGGTGCACGCGCCGTCTTCTTGTGTGGCTCCGGCGCCGCCGGCGGCTCTTCGGGCGCGGCGGTGACGGTCTGCTGGCCGAGACCGAGATAACGTGAGGCCGCCAGCCATCCGCCAACCAGCGCTGCCGCCGTGACACAGATCGTCAGGCCTACGATCCCGATGACATTTGTCCGCTCTCTGCTCATAATTGCGGGTCTCTGCACCGATGGCGGGCCGCGGCGTGCGGCCAAGCTCCACTGAAAGTGCTGCCTTTTCCCGTATCGGCATCAGCAGAGGGCGTCTTCAACGCGTTTGCGCGGAGAATTTCGATTCGATGAAAGCCAGGCGTGGGAAGCAGAGGTCGGCGAATCTGTTCGATATCGGTCAAACGGTGGGACTTGGCCTACCGGGCGTCGAGGCGGCCACGAAGTACGACGGATCGCGCTAGCCCTGCGTTCCGCTGATGATCCGCAAGTAGGCCTGCCAGGGACCCACTTCGTCGGAGTATTGCCTCGCCAGGACGCGCGACACCTGCACGACGTGATCGAGGTCGTGCGCCACCCACGTCGCCAGCAATTGCCGCAGCGTCACCACACCCAGTTGGGGATGACGGCCGCGGCGATCGAGGTCCGCGATGGTCACGCCGAGGGCCGCCAGCTCGCGGAGGCTCGCCTGACGCGCCGCTGCGAATTCGTCGAGCAGGCTGGGGAGCGTTCGGCCCTCCGACTTCGCAAATTGCGCGAGGCGATCGAACGTTTCGAAAGAGCGCGCCTCGCCGTGCTCGAGAATCATTCTGGCCCGCGGCACCCAGTCGGTCCGTTCGCCGTGGATCAGGTGTCCGATGACGTCGAAAGGACTCCACGTTCGCCGCCTTCGTGTGCCGCAATCCAGCCGTCCGGCAGGCCGCGCAGCATGGCGTCGAGCGTCGCCGGCGTTCGCGCCAGGATGGCGGTGGCTTCTTCCATTACGAACGGTCGTCGTGTACGGTCGGTTGGCAGAGTGGGCACGGCGCCATGTTACGTCGGGCGGCGGAGCGCGCGAACCAGTTCCCGGCCGCCGGCCGCGAGCGCCACGAGCACGAGCGGCACGGCGATCACGAACAGCGTGTGCTCGACGAAGACCTTGCCGCCGCTTGCGGCGCCGTTCGCCAGCGGGACCGCGACCGTGATGACGAGGTACCAGAACAGCGGCACCAGTTCAGGGGCCGAGGGAGCCTGCCCGCCGAAGCACGCTCGAATCGATCGGTGCGAAGGTGGGCTCGAACACTCGGACCCTCTATCGACGTATTGCACCAGCTGATAAAGCAGAACGAGGCCGCCGAAGTAGCAGGCGATGCCTTCCACCCGATGGACCTGCGCCGCGGTCATTCCGGCGAATCCAGCCGGATGGGCGGCCAGCCACATCGCCACTGCGATGCGTACCGCATTGACGCAGACCGCGGCTGAATAGCTCGCGAGGACGCACATCAACAGAACGCCGGCCGCGGCGCGGCAGGACCTGACCCGCCGGCCGCGCACCACCGCCACCATGCCGAAGGCGGCAATCATGAAGTTGATCCCCGCGCACGCCTTCGCGATGAGGAAGAAACGCTCACGCGAGAGATAGCCTTGCCCCGGTTCCCACTCGAAGGGCACGCCGGTCAGCGCGTCACGAGTGTAGCCGTCGGCCCGAGTATCCACTGAAGCTCGTCAACCGGCGCCTCGGCGTAGTAACGCTTCATCCCCCACATCGCGAGCGCCACGAGCAGCAGGATCCCCAGCGTTCGCTTCACGCGGTGGCTCCGGAATGTCCACGCGCGGTCCGTCGCAGTGACACGGCCATCGCTGCGAGGAGCGCAGCAACGACCCACACGAGCTCCGGCTCCGCGCCGCTGGTAACGCCGACGGCGTCATCGCTGACGCCAAGCGGCAGGGGATTGGGCTGGTCGACCTGGTCAGCGCCTTCGACGTGGCGCACGATCTCGTGAACGGCGACGAAGGACGTGTACCGGGTCAGCAATCCGTACGTGAGACCGAGCGATGTGATGCGCTCGACGTGATCGCTGTCGGGCGCACCGACGCCGAAGTCGGCGAGGTTCGCAATCCGGGTCCGCGCCCAGAGCTGGCGCAGCGCACGATGGGCATCGTCCGGGCGTGCCTGCCCGACCGCGAATCGACGCGCGGTACGGACCTCGCCCCGTTCTGCCGGAAAGTTCGACCGTTCCTCCTGCGGCGCCGCGCCATTTTCCGAACACGACGATCGGACGGTTCGCAAACAGGTCGGGGATCTTCTTCGGCTCCACGTCGTAGGCGTCGAAGCCGGCGAACCTGACGTCGATAGCGGTCAGCACCGGCGATTCGATGTAGCGACGGAACGTCACCGCCGCCTCCGCCGCCTCGTCGGATCCGGTCACGACGAAGGGTTCGCCTTGCCCGGCGCGCGCGACTCCCTCGATGAGATAGCGATTGACGCTGGTGCCGATCCCGAACGCAAAGACATTGGCCTCGTCGAGATGATCGGCGACGTAGTCGAAGACGTCCTTTTCCGCCTCGATGTAGCCATCGGTGATCAGCACGACCGTGCGCGAAAACCCTGGCTGACGCGGAATCGCCAGAGCTCTCTTGATCGCCGCCAGCAGCTCGGTGCCGCCCGCGCCGGTCTTCGGGCCGATGAAGTCCAGCGCGTTCTCGAGATTGAGAGTGGTGGCCGGAATCGACGAGCGCGCGAAACGTCTGAGATCCGGACGCAAACACGACGACGTTGAAGGTATCCGACGGGCGGAGTCACCTTCACCAGATCGCGCATCAGCTGCTTGGCGGTGTTCAGGGGAAACCCGTTCATCGATCCCGACACATCGAGAACGAACACGTACTCCCGTGGCGGCACGTCGTCGGCGGCGACGGCCCGGGGCGGCTGCGCCGTGAGCAGGAAGAAATTCTCGTCCTTGCCCTGATAGAGCAACAGCGCCCGAGCCGATCTGCTGGCCCGCCAGTCGATAGCGAAGAATGAAGTCCCGGTTGTTCGAGAGTCTGATCCGAGTCGGCGATCACGAAGTCCGCGCGTCCGGGGACCGCCGGGTTCGAGACGATCTGATGGGAAGGCGACACCAGCTCCTGAATCGGTACGCCCGTCGACAGTCGGCCCGCCAGGTGAAAAGCGCTTTTCGGGGGATCGCCGGCGTGCGTGTAAGGCGTCTTGACGAAGGCGTCCTCGTCGGATGCCTCGCCCTCGCTTTTCGACGAGTAACGCGGCCCGACGACGGTCGGATAGACGAATTCGTAGACGCCGTCGACCGGCACGAGCAGCTCCGTGTATCTGAGCTCGACCGAGATGGCGTCGCCGGGCAGGATGTTGGCGACATTCATGGTGAAGACGTTGGGACGGCTCTCCTCGAGCAGCGAAGCGCTCTTCCCTTCCTGCTTTGCCGCCTGAAAGGCCTGCTTCGCCTGCTCGCGTTCCTTGATGGTCGCGACGATGCGCGTGTTGCCAGTCGTCATGGTCATGCCATACACCGCGGCGCGGGTGGACGCTGGAAACACATAGCGCGCATGAAGGGGCCGATGCCCGTGGTTCTCGTACACCTGGCGCACGGTGACGTCGGCAATCACGCCGGAAATCGCGACGTCGACCCGCGTGTCTTTCAACGGCAGTCGATCGACCGCCGGATCGCCACCCTCGACGAAGAAGAACGGCGAGAGGGTCTTGTCAGCGCGCGGTCGCTCGCCTTGAGCCGCGGCACGCGACGCTGCGGACAGAACAGTGATTGCACAGATGGCAGCCAGTCGGATTGAGGTGTTCATGCGATTTCGAGGAGGGCAATTGCTCTGCCGCCGTCGCAGCCTCCGGCGAGGCGCTCCGGAACGCCTTGTCAGGCTGATGGATCCGGCGTTCGGTCCGGGTTGTCGCGATGGGCGAGGGCGCCGGTAAAGCGTGTCCACCGGTCTACAGCCGTGTGCGGTCTGACACGACGACGACAAGCGCGAAGACACGACGAAAGACCAAAGGGTTTCGTGATTTCGTGCGTGTTTCGTGGCAGGCTACAACTGGTCCCGATTCAGCGTGGACGCTTCACTCGCGCGTGTTCACCACAGCAATCGGTTGCGAAACGTGCGCTCGATCGCGGCGTCGACGCGCTCGCGCGAGAATTCCCGCTCTTCACACAAGAACCGGATGATGCCGTCGACATCCGGCTCGATCGGATCGACGTTGAACGCGTCGCTGACATTGGGCTGCAGGTAGATGCTCCGCACGGCGTTCAGCGTCTCGGCGTGCCCAGCCGCGTGCCGGATCTCGTCCGGCATGCGCTCGATGCGTCCGTGCGCTTGCACGAGCGCCAGCGCCTTCTTCGGCCCGATCCCTTTGATCCCGTCGTTGAAATCGGTGCCGACGAGGATCGCGAGATCCACGAGCGCTTCGCGATCGATGCCCCAGCCTTCGAGGAGGCGCTCGAGCACGATCGTCTCCGGGACGATCGGCCGGAACGTGCCTTGGCTGGGCAGGAATTCCTTGCCCGAGATGGTGAGGAACCGGACCAGCCGGGGCGCGCCGAAGAGCAGCGAATCGTAGTCCTTGCTCGCGGCCGCCCATATCTGATCCGAGGTGGCGGCCATGTGCGCGGCCTGCGCCTCGCCCTCGGACGGCGCCTGCACCGTGGGGATGCCCATCAGGCGCAACAACTGGCGCGCCTCCGCCACCATCTCCCGCGTCAGGCGTGAGGTCATCGTCGCCTTCGAGTACGCGGTGGCGATGTCGCCGCGCGCGAGCGCGGCCGCACGCTCCTCCTCGTAGCGCTGCCGTCCGGCTCGGCGCTTCGCGATCTCCCGCGCCTTGAGCGGCGGCGGCTCGCCATCGAACACCATCGCCAGCCGCACCCCGTGGTCGGCCATGAGACGCGTGCTGCGGTAGAACAGGCCGGAGAGGTGCGACGTCGTGCGACCTTTCGAATCGCGCAGCGGCGTGCCGTCGCGCAGCCGGATCAGCGCGAGGAACTGGTACAGCTCGCCGTTGCCGTCGACCGCGAGCGTGCGGCCGCGCAGCGCGTCGAGCGCGATGGTGTCTTTCGTGATGATCGGAGTAAGGACGACGCCCACGTCGCGATGACCTTCGAATCCCGTCCAGGAGCATAACCCACCGACACACCTTGCGCTTCTACACGTGGCCGTGGCAAGCTGTAGAAGCTCGAGGTGTTAGACGATGGCGCCGAAGTCCGATCTGCCGCAGGGCACGCTCGACCTGCTGATTCTGAAAATCGTCGCGCTCGGACCGGTGCACGGCTACGCCATCGCGCAGCGGCTGCAGCAGGTCTCGCGCGACGTCGTCCAGGTGCCGCAGGGCTCGCTCTATCCGGCGCTGCACCGGCTCGAGAACCGCGGTCTTCTCGCCGCCGGCTGGGACGAAAGTGAAACCGGCCGCGAGGCGAAGTTCTATCGCCTGACGCGCAAAGGCCGCGCCGCGCTCGGCAGCGAGACCGAGAACTGGCAACGGCTGGCCGGCGCGATCGGCGCAATTCTGAAGCTGTCGGAAGGTGGCGCCGAATGACCTGGCTGCGCCGGCTGCTGCGACGCGCCGAGATGGAAGAACAGCTCGACCGCGAACTGCGGCTTCCACCTCGAACGGCACACCGCCGACCTGATCGCGCGCGGTGTCGCGCCGGACGACGCGCGCCGACAGGCGCGGCTCGAGCTCGGCGGGCCTGAACAGGTCAAAGAGCAATGCCGGGACGCGCGCGGGACCCGCTGGGTCGACGACCTGTGGCAGGACGGTCGCTACGCGCTGCGCACCCTTCGCCGTCGGCCCGGCTTTGCCGCCGTCGCGCTGCTGACGCTCGCGCTGGGGTCCGGGGCGACCACGGTCATCTTCACGGTGATGCGCGGCGTGCTGTTCAAGCCCGTGCCGTTTGCCGATCCTGCGACGCTCGTGAAGGTCGACGAGCAGACGAAAGGGATCGTCGACTACCGATGGGGCGATCGCTGGGCCTTCTCCTATCCAAATTTTCTCGATTGCCAGCGCGGCGTTCGCTCGCTCGACATGGCGGCCTTCCGTTACGGCGGCGGGACCGTCAGCGGAGCCGGCGATCCGGAGTTCGTCGACGCGCTGCAGGTGTCGGCCAACCTGATGTCGGTGCTCGGCGTTGCGCCGATCGCGGGGCGCAGCCTGCTGCCGGAAGACGATCGGCCGGGCGCGGCGCCGGTCGCCGTCATCAGTCAGGCGCTGTGGCAGCGCCGCTTTGGCGGCGCGCCGTCGGCGGTCGGCGCGACGGTCACGTTCGAGGCCACGCCTTACACGATCGTCGGCGTGGCGCCGGCGACCTTCGACGTGCGTGGCGCCGACCTCCTGACGCCGATCGCGCAGAACACGCGACCCTTCATGCGCCTTCGCGGCGCGCATCCCGGTATCAGCGTGTGGGCGCGCCTTCGGCCTGGTGCGACCCGCGCCGCCGCGCAGGCCGAGCTCGACGTCGTCGGTCGCAATCTTGCCGCGCAATATCCGGAATCGAACGCGAACCGCGGCTTCATTGCCGAGCCGCTGCGGCCGGATGTCGGCGGCGTGCGATCGACGCTGTGGCTGCTGATGGGCGCGGTGGCCCTCGTGCTGTTGATCGCGTGCGTGAACGTCGCGAGCCTGCTGCTCGCGCGCGCCGTGTCGCAGGATCGCGAAGTCGCCCTGCGCGTCGCCCTCGGCGCCGGCCGGGGACGGCTCGTGCGTCAGTATCTGACCGAGAGCGCCGTGCTCGGGATTTCGGGCGGCACGCTGGGCGTCGCGCTCGCCGCGATCGGCGTGCAGCCGTTCGTGCTGCTATGGCCGGGCGGGCTGCCCGGGGCGGATCGCGTTCAGCTCGATTGGAGCGTCCTTGCGTTCGCCCTTGGTGTGTCCCTCGCCTGCGGATTTCTGTTCGGGCTGGCGCCGGTCACTGCGGGCGCCGTCACAGCGGCCCGACTCGGCATTGCGCGCGGGCGGCCGTTCGGTCACCGGCTCGAGACGACTGCACAGCGTCTTCATCGTGGCCGAGATCGCGCTCGCCATGGTGCTGCTGGTCAGCGCCGGCATGCTGGGGCGGACGCTCCTGCGGCTGTCATCGGTCGACCCCGGTGTGAACCTGCAGAACGTTCTCACCAGCCGGATGGCGGTGTCGCCGTCGATCCTCAGCGATCCGGCTCGGGTCCGCGCGGCCTGGCAGGCGGTGATCGATCGCGGCCATCGCGTGCCCGGCGTGCGGGCGATTGCGATGGTGGACACCGTGCCGATGCGCGCGGGGAACAATCAGGTCGGCTACTGGACGGCGCCGCCCGAGCCGGAGCGGATGCAGAAGCCGCTTGCGCTCGCCAACAGCGTGACGCCGGAGTACCTCGACGTGATGGGGATACCGCTGCGCCGTGGACGATTCTTCGACGACCACGATCGCCTGGGCAGCGAGCCGGTCGTGGTGATCGACGAGGTCATGGCCCAGCGCGCGTTCGCCGGGCTGGATCCGCTCGGCAAGCGGCTGTGGACCGATCTCGCGCCAGAGCCGCTGCTCGTCGTCGGCGTCGTCGGCCACGTGCGTCACTGGGGGTTGGCGGCCGACGACCGCGCGCAGGTGCGCGACCAGTTCTACTACCCATTCGCCCAGGTTTCCGATGCCAACGTGCGGCGGTGGTCCGAGCTGATGTCGATCGCGGTGCGCACCGGCGTCGAGCCGCTCAGTCTGGTCGAGACGCTGCGGCATGAGCTGCGCGGCCCCGGCGGCGACCAGGTGCTGTACGCCACCGCGACCCTGGACCAGCTGGCGAACGCGACGCTGGCGGAGCAGCGGTTCCTCGTCGTGCTGTTCGGCGCATTCGCCGCGCTCGCGATGACGCTGGCGTGCATCGGGATTTACGGCGTGCTGGCGTACCTGACCGGCCAGCGCGTCCCCGAATTCGGCGTGCGGATGGCGCTGGGTGCGACGGCGCGCGACGTGGTGCGGCTGGTGCTCGGCGAGAGCGCGCGAATGATCGCCGCCGGTGCCCTGCTCGGCGCGGGTGCCGCCTGGGCCGCCGGGCGGGTGCTGCAGAGGCTCGTGGAAGGGATGATCGACACCGAGGCGTCGACGTTCGGCGCCATGGTCGCGATCCTCGTGCTGGCAGCGCTCGTGGCGAGCTTCGTGCCCGCCCGTCGAGCGAGCCGTGTCGACGCCATGACCGCCCTCCGCCAGGAATAGAACGCCGCGAATCCGTTCGGCCGTCTTAGCTAGCTCAGCGCGCGATCGTCTCGAGGGCGGCACGAAGCGGCGTTGTTGGGAATCGCCCCGCTGAGCTCGGGCGGCGGCTCGCGAGGGAACAGGCTATAGACTCTCTACGTCTCAAGGCTATAGACTCTCTATAGCCATGACCCTGCACTCGTCACGGCCCGACGCGCGCACCGACCTCCTGCACGGCACCCTCGACATGCTGATCCTGCGGACCCTCCAGTGGGGACCGCAGCACGGCTACGCCATCGGCCAGACGATCCGCGCGCAGTCGTCCGACGTGCTGCAGGTCGAAGCCGGCTCGCTGTATCCCGCCCTGCAGCGGCTCGCCAAGAGAGGCTGGGTGACCGCGAAATGGGGCTCAGACCGAGGCCAACCAGCGCGCCAAGTTCTATCGGCTCACGCCCGAAGGCAAGAAGCAGCTGCTCCGCGAGGAATCGCGATGGACCGAGCTGGTGAACGCGATCGGCCGGGTGATGAAGCCGGCCGCTGACGCCCGGAACCGAGGAGTAGCACATGTCGATCTCGTCCTGGCTGAAGGGCTGCAGCGGCAGCGCCTCGACGAGGACGACTTCGACGACGAAATCCGCGCTCACCTGGCGATCGCGGCCGACGAGCAGCATGGCCGACGGCGCCGATCGCCAGAGCGCGCAGCTGCGCGTCGCTGAAGGATTTCGGCAACGTCACGCTGACCACCGAAGCGGCCCGCCGCGTCTGGACGCCGTGGTGGCTCGAGGCCCTGCACGATCAGATGAGCGACGTCCGCTACGCGATCCGCGCGCTCGCGAAGAACCCGGTCTTCTCGCTCACCGTGGTCGGCGTGCTCACGCTCGGCATCGGCCTGAACGCCGCCGTCTTCACGATGCTCAAGGGCCTCGCGCTCAGCCCGCTCGCGGGCGTCGAGCGGTCGGCGCGCTCGCCGTCATCTTCGGCGAAACCAGCACCGGACGTCAGCTCGCCTTGTCGTATCCCGACTACCAGTACCTCCGCGATCACGACCGCGCGTTCTCGGGGCTCTTCGGCTCGTGCCCGTTCGACCGCACGGCCTGGGCAGAGGCCGAGGCGCCCGCCCGGTCTGGGGCGAGCTCGTCACCGGGAACTACTTCCAGGTCCTCGGCGTTCGCGCCGAGCGCGGCCGCACGCTGCTGCCGTCGGACGAAATCGCGCCCGGCCGCCATCCGGTCGTCGTGCTCAGCGACGGTCTGTGGCGGCGCGACTTCGGCGCCGATCCGGACGATCGTCGGCAAGACGATCGAGATCAACAACTACCCGCTGACGGTCGTCGGCGTGGCCGATCCCGCGTTCCATGGCACGACCGTCGTCTACGACGTCGAGGTGTTCATTCCGGTGATGATGGCGCCGGAGCTCGGCTTCAAGTTCGGCAGCCAGCAGACGACACCGTCGGAAATCCTCTCCGACCGCCGCGCCGCGCTGTTCTATCCGCAGGGCTACCTGCGGCCGGGCACGACGATCGCGAGCGCCGCCGCGCAGGCCGACGCGCTCTGGGCCACGCTCTCGCGCGATCGGCCGCTCGCCGATGCCGCGCAGCCGCTGAGGGTCGTGCCGTTCTGGCAGACACCGGACGGCGCGCCGACGATCCTGTTGCCGACGCTTGATCGTCCTGAGCGCGATGGGTCTGCTGGTCCTGTTGATCGCCTGCGCGAACATCGCGGGGCTCGTGCTGGTGCGCGGCGTGTCGCGACGCGGCGAAATCGCGCTGCGGCTGGCGCTCGGCGCGACGCGGACGCGGATCGTCCGGCTGCTGATTGTCGAGAACCTCGTCCTCGCCGTGCCCGGCGCCGTGCTCGGCGTCGCTGCTCGCGCGGCGAGGCGATCCCGCTGCTGGTCGGCTACGCCGAACGGCTCGCCGCGCCCCAGCGGCTCTTCTTCAATATCGGCGTCGACCGCCTGGTCATCGGGTTCGCGGCGCTGGTCGCCTGCGGGAGCGCGCTGGTGTTCGGATTCGTCCCGGCGCTGCAAAGCTCGCGGGTCGATCTGGTGTCGGTCATCAACGAAGACGCGTCGCCGCGCGGCGCGGCGCGAGGCCGGCTGCGCGCCGGTCTCGTGGTCGCGCAGGTGGCGGTCTCGCTCCTGCTCCTGGTCGGCGCCGGCCTGGCGACGCGCAGCCTCGAAGCGGCGCGGCGCGCGTATCCCGGCTTCGACGCGAGCCACGTGACGGCGATCGCGCTGGACGTCAAGCAGAACGGCTACGACGAGTCGCGCGGCCGCGTCTTCTATCGACACCTGCTGGACGCGGCGCGTGCCGACGCCGGCATCGAATCGGCCACGCTCGCCGCGTACAAGCCGCTGGGGTTTCTCGATACGCCGTCGCAGCGCGTCGCGATCGAGGGTTACGAGCCGCGTCGAGGCGAAGACCTGTCCTTCATGTCGAACACCGTCGGCCCCGACTACTTCCGCACGCTGCGGATCCCCCTGTGGCCGGCCGCGAGTTCGAGGACCGGGACGACGAGACGGCGCACCGGTGGCGGTGGTCAACAACACGCTCGCGCAACGATTCTGGGGCGGCGCGGCGAACGCGATTGGCAAGCGGATCCGAGTCGGCGATGGCGACTGGCGCACGGTGATCGGCGTCGCCGCGGACGTGAAGTACGTCGCGGATCGACGAAACGCCGCGGCCGTACTTCTACCTGCCGTTCCTGCAGTCGTACCGCTCGAGCATGATCCTGCACACGCGGGGCGCGGCGCCGGTCGACGCGCTCGTCGACCAGGCGCGCGCGCGTGTCGCGGCGCTCGACCCCGACCTGCCGATTGTGCATGCCGAGGCCGCTGGCCGACACGATCGCGCGGCGCGCTGATGCTCTTCGACTTGACGGCGACGATGCTGTTTCTCTTCGGCGTGGCCGGCATGGCGCTCGCCGCGATGGGCACCTACGGGCTCGTGTCGTACACCGTCAAGCAGAGCACGCACGAAATCGGCATCCGCATGGCGCTCGGCGCGCCACGGCTCTCCGTCGTGCGCCGATTTCTCGGCACGCGGCCTGCGGCTCGGCGCGATCGGCGCCGCGCTCGGCATGGTCGCGGCGCTCGGCGTCAGCCGCCTGCTCGGCAGCGTGCTGTTCGGCGTCAGCGCGACCGACGCCATCTCCTTTGCGCGCGCGCTGGCGATCGTCCTGGGCGGCGTGATCGTCGCGACCATCGTTCCCGCCTGGCGCGCGGCGCGGACGAATCCGCTGAGCGCGCTGCGGCATCAATAGCGCGGAGGCGGGAATTCTGCCAGCCGGAACCAATGGTGGGCTGGTTATTGTCGAGTTGAACGATCCTACCCGCCATTCACAGTATTTGCATATCGATGAGCTCGATTCTGGGCGATGTGCGCTACCATTTTGGACCCACTCAGCTGAAATTACGCGCCCACGACAACCGCTTTTCCTGGGATTGTGTCGCCGCGTGGCGACAGTTCGCTCGGCCATTCTACTCGTCAAGATCGAGGTGCCATGCGGTGGACCGCATCGTTGAATATTTCAGCCGCGCTGCTGGGGATTTTCGCAACGGCCGCTTCGTCTTTCGCCGGAGCCCGGTTCGAAGATGGGTCCGCTTGCCTCGCGGCGGGCAGCCCTCGCGGTCGGTTCCTCGCGGGTGATCGTCACGGCGGCGGACACCACAGCTTCCTGACGTCGCCGCCGCCATCGACCGCGCCGGCGGCACGCGTGGGTGTGCGCTGCCAATCATCGACGCGTACGTCGCCGACATGCCGAATGCGGCGTTGTTCGGGTTGTCGCACAATCCCCATATCTCGCACATCGCGCTCGATCGAGCCATTGTCGGCACGATGGAACGCACGGGTGCGGCGATCGGGGCGACGGCGATCCGACAAGAATTCGGCTACGACGATCCGGGTTGGCATCGCCGTCATCGATTCGGGTATCACGTCGTGGCACGACGATCTGACCGGCGGCGGGAGTCGCAACGCGTTGACTCGTTTGTCGATTTCGTCAACGGGCGCGACACGGCGTACGACGACTACGGTCACGGGACGCATGTCGCCGGCATCATTGCCGGCAACGGTATGGACTCGAGCGGCGCTCGATCCGGCATCGCGCCGAACGCACGCTTGATCGTCCTCAAAGCGCTCGATGGCACCGGCCGCGGACGCGTCAGCGACGTCATCGCCGCGATGCACTACGTCCTCGTGAACAAAGAGGCGCTGAATATCCGCGTTGTCAACATGTCGGTCGCAACGGGCGTCTACAGTCGTACGACGACGATCCGCTGACGCGCGCGGCGCGACGTCTCGTGAGAGCGGGCATCGTGGTAGTCGCCGCCAGCGGCAATTACGGACACGATTCGCAGGGCCGCATCATCTACGGCGGTGTCACGGCGCCCGGCAACGCGCCTTGGGTCCTGACAGTGGGCGCGTCCAGTCACATGGGCACGGTCGATCGATCCGACGATAGGATCGCGGGGTTCAGCTCTCGTGGTCCGACCGCGATCGATCTCGCCGCGAAGCCGGATCTCCTCGCCCCCGGGGTCGGCATCGAGTCGCTGAGCGATCCGGGCAGCGCGTTCTATTCAACCCAGTCGCAGTATTTGCTCGAGGGCACCGTGCCGACGACGTATCTGCCGTATTTGAGCCAAAGCGGTACGAGCATGGCCGCGCCGGTTGTCACCGGTACGGTGGCGTTGATGCTGCAGGCCAATCCATCGCTGACGCCCAATCAGGTGAAAGCGATTCTGCAGTACACCGCGCAAGTCTACCCGCGATACGACCCGCTCACCGAAGGGGCCGGCTTCCTCAACGCGAAAGGCGCCGTCGACCTCGCGCGCGCAATCGCGAGCCGGCACCCCTGCGTTCTCGCCGGAATGGAGCGGACAGATCATCTGGGGCAACCGCCTCGTGACAGGCGGATGGCTCACCTCGGATGCAAACGCGTGGAGCTCGGATGTCACGTGGGGCAGCAGCACCACACGAGATGGTCAACCGATCGAATTCGGCCTGCGCTGCGCGACTCCGACCTGTGAGGACGGCGCAACGGCGTGGACCATCGATCCCGGCTTCCGCAACGTCGTCTGGGGATCGAAATGCGGCAACAGCAATTGCGATGGCCCATGGATCATTGATGTCTTCACGACGACGGTGGGCGACACGGTTGTCTGGGGCACAGCCGAGGGCGACACGGTTGTCTGGGGCACAACCGAGGGCGATACGGTCGTCTGGGGCACGACCGAGGGCGACACGGTCGTGTGGGGCACGACCGAGGGCGACACGGTCGTCTGGGGCACGTCCGACGGCGACACCGTCGTGTGGGGTACGAGCTGCACCGACGCGAGTTGCGTGCCCATCATCTGGAACCGGCAGGCGACATATGCAAGGCTGGCTTTCTGCGAGGCTGTTCGCACACACGGGCGAGATCGACATCGTGCGACCAGAGCCCGTGTCACACCGCCCCGGCGGATCGCCTGGCGTGGGAGGCGCTGTCGTGGCCGGCACAATGCTATGTCGCGATCGTGATGGGGGCTGGCGCGGCAACGCTCGTCGCGTTTTTCCCCACCGCCTATCCGCGGCCTGTATTGTTCGCCGCGTTGATTGTTCTCGCGTGTCTCACCTCGCTCTGGAAGGTGAATCTACCGATTGCCACCGCCAGCGGTTCGACGCTCTCGGTCTCGTACGCCGCCGATCTCATGGCGCTGCTGCTGCTCGGACTGCAACCGGCAATCATCGTTGCGGTTGCCGGCGTCTTGATGCAGTGCAGCTACAAGGTCAAGAAAAGCTATCCGCTGTACCGGACACTGTTCAGCGCCGCGGCCGAGTTATGACGATGACGGCAACGGGCATCGTGTATCAGCAGCTCGGCGGATCGCTGCGTCCCTTGCACATGGCCGTTCTGGCAAAGCCGCTTGTCGGCGCGATCGCGGCCTACTTCATCGTGAACACGAGCCTGGTCGCAGGCGCGATTGCGTTGTCCAGCAGCCGCTCGTTCTTCACGTCTGGCGCGACGATTTTCTCTGGAGCAGCGCCAGTTTCATGGTCGCCGGCAGTGCCGGGGCGATGGCTGCCGTGGTCGTTGCTCGTGGCGAACATTGGAAAGCCGTTCTGCTGATCGCTCCGGTTTATCTCACCTACCGGACCTACGAAGTCTTCGTCGGCCGCTTGGCAGACCAGGCGCGGCACATGGGGGAAATGCGCGAGCTCCACCAGAGTACGTCGAGGCGCTGGCGCAGGCGCGTCAAGCCGAGTACGCGGAACAAGTGGCACGCTCGGCGGCGGAGCGCGCGAATCGCTTGAAGGATCAGTTCCTCGCGGTCGTCTCGCACGAGCTGCGCACGCCGCTCAACGCCGTTCTGGGATGGGCCGACATGTTACGCCGCGGACGACTCGACGAGGCGCGGCGCGATCGCGCGTTCCAGTCGATTTACGACAGCGCACGACGGCAGGCGCAATTGATCGATGACCTGCTCGACGTCTCACGGATCATGGCAGGCACGCTTCGCATCGAACGGACAGCCGTCGACTTGAAGACCGTCGTCGACGATGCCGTGCGGGCCGTGCAGCCAGCCGGCGACGCCAAGAACGTGCGCATCACCACCGAGGCCGATTCGTGGCTCGGGTTCATCCAGGGAGACAGCGCGCGCCTCGAGCAAGTCGTTGCGAACCTGTGTCGAACGCGGTCAAGTTCACGCCCGACAGTGGCACCGTTCATGTCCAGTTGAAACGTGTCCAGGACTGCGTCGAGATCCAAGTCCGCGACACCGGACAGGGGATGTCAGCCGACTTCCTGCCATACATCTTCGAACCGTTCCGGCAGGCCGATGGATCGACCACCCGCGTCCATGGCGGGCTGGGGCTCGGTCTGTCGATCGTCAAGCACCTTGTCGAAGCGCACGGTGGCAGTGTCGAGGCCCAGAGCGCCGGTGTCGGCCAGGGCGCAACGTTCATCGCGCGGTTCCCGATCGATCCAGCGTGCGCGAATGAGTCACACCAGCCCGTCGCCCGCGCGATATCGGCGCTTTCTGTCGAGACGCTGTCGCTCGACAACGTGCGCGTGCTCGTCGTCGACGACGATGAGGAAAGCCGCCTTGTGGTTGCCGAACATCTGCAGCGTTGCCACGGTGTGGTGTTCACGGCCACGTCGGCCGCTGACGCCTACGACGTGCTGCGGCGCGAGCGCGTCGACGTGCTCCTGGCCGACATCGCCATGCCAGGCGAGGACGGCTACACGCTGATTCGACGCGTCCGCGCAGGGCGTGGTGCCGATGAGCACCTCGATTCCCGCCGCGGCGATCACGGCATTTGCGCGCGAGGAGGATCGGCAGCTCGCGTGCGCGCCGGGTTCCAGATGCATCTGGCGAAACCGGTCGATCCCGACTGCCTGGTCGCGGCCGTCGCCAGCCTTGCACGCAAGAAACGACCTGAGATGGCAGAGCCGTCGGCCTGACGTTGCAGCTGCATTACGAAATGCATCTGCCGCTTCGTGAAGGCGACGCCCCTGTGTTCCGGTCAGCTCGACCGACGTGCCGTGCGTCACCATAATGCCGGTGCCGATCAGGCGCTCGAGATTGTCCATGCTGCTCGAATGCAGCGGAAGATATGGTTCGCTTTCATCGCGGCCATGATGCGGGCGCGAGCCGAGTCGAGTTTAAACTCCACGCCGATGCGCGCAGGCCTTCCGGCGTGAAGCCGCCGGAGCCGGCGTGCGCCTCGTCGGATCATGCCCTAAATCTTCAAGTAGTCGAGCCCCTATACAATGACATCGATTGATTGACCCGGTCCCCATTTGCCCCACGCGATGCCGGGAGACCTTGGTGATTCCGTCGACGTTGGCCAGGTGGAACCGCTTTCCATCTTGAGCGAGAGAATCATCTCGCCCTTCGCGTTCATCGGCCACGGATTCCGCGCGCTCGATGTACTCGGTGCCGCTGAATGCCCCAAGATGCGCGACGCGTACGTCTCGCTGCCGAAGACCCGCGAAGCCCTTCACAAAAGGGATCCTTTGATCAACGAAAAAAACGCCTTTTCGCTAACCGCGCGCTACGAACTGATAGCGGGCCGACGCACACGAACATATCCTTACCGCCTCAGGCGTTCCGCGCGTGGCACAACATCAAGCCGTGCACACCCGCGCTGAGCACCTGCTCGATTACCCAGTGGTTGACGCACCGAGTCTCGTCGAGGCCGAGCACCGGAAGGTTGACGATGACGGTGGGCGTCGATGACCGCTCCTGGTTGACCGCCCGCCCACGAGAATCCCTGCATGAATGGCGGAGGAGCATCGGCTACGAACGGCCCGCGCTCCATGACGGACCCGATCATGTCGACGTGCGATAATGCGCGAGCTTCTTGCCTTCCTCGTAGCCGACGCCCTGCACGCTGACGTCGTAGACCTGCTGCCCGGACCTCGAAATGCAGCTCGATCACCGTCGATCGCTTGGGCCGGTATGCGGGAATTGCCGCCGCGTCCTCGAACACGCGAGCCGAATGCTCCGCCGCAAGCGATGTACCCATCTCAACTCTGTTGCGGCGGCCACGACACGATCTCGCACCTGCGGCCGTGGCACACTAAGGCCCGTTTTCGGGCCGGCGATGTTTCGAAAGGGGCACTCGATGATGGATCGCAGGACTCTGCTGAAGTCTCTTGCCGCAGGCGTCGGCGCCACGCTGTGGTCG
This sequence comes from uncultured Acidobacteriota bacterium, assembly GCA_963792175.1. Classification (GTDB taxonomy): domain Bacteria; phylum Acidobacteriota; class Vicinamibacteria; order Vicinamibacterales; family CAVVIG01; genus CAWBVG01. The sequence continues at coordinate 85,786 of CAWBVG010000032.1, read as the reverse complement.
GCCCGGCGATCGGAGCGCCGCGCTTCCCAAGGCCAAGATCACGCGCGTGAAGTGCTGGGCGCACCCGAGCATGAATCGTTCGTTCAACCAGAGCGCGCTGCTCGTGACCGTCGAGACCGATATCGGCATCACCGGCATCGGCGAAGGCGGATCGCCGGATCTGATCCGCGACCTTGCCGGCAGTCTGATCGGAAAGAATCCGTTCGAGATCGAGCGGATCTGGCATCACATGTACATGGACGTTTCTATCCGCCGGGGCGCGAGAAGATCCATGGCCAGGGCGCGATCGACTCGCGCTGTGGGACATCAAAGGCAAGGCGCTGCAGCTTCCGGTCTACGATCTGCTGCACGGCGCCGAGCCGGAATCACGTCGAGTGCTACGCGACGACCTTCCGACCTCCGGAGCGGGCCCGGCTGTCGGCCAGCCCGGCGCGGCGCCGGCCGGCGGATGGCGCGGAACGGCTCTGCGCGAGCGCGCGCGTGCGGCGATGGAGGCGGGCTATCGCGTCTTCAGCGTCGATGCCTCGATCGGCGGCGCCGATTCCCGACAACGTCTTCAACACGCACGAACGGGTGCGCCTGGTGGCGAGAGCGTGCAAAGAGATTCGCGACGGCGTCGGCGAGGGCGACTGGATGATCGACTTTCACCAGAAATTCGACTTTGCCGACGCGCTGCGCTGCTGCCGGCTGATCGAGGACTACGAGCCCTTTCTCGTCGAGGATCCGGTACGCGACGAGCAGGCGCTCGAGGAAATCCCGAAGCTGCGACTGATGACGACCTGTCCGCTCGCGCACGGCGAAGAGTGGGGACAGCGCTGGGACTTCCATCGCCTCGTCTACGACAAGCACATCGACTACATCCGCGCGACGCTGCCGAATGTCGGCGGCATCACCGAGATGGCCAAGAGTCATGGCGCTGTGCGAGACCTCGGCGGTCGGCATCGTGCCGCATTTCACGGGGCCGGTCGCGACCGCCGCGCTCGTGCACACGATGTCCACGTTTCTCCGGCCCGGCGCTGATGGAATACAACTACGGCGATCGCCCGCCGCAGTATCTTGTCGGAGTTTCTGACGTTCAAGGGCGGAAAGCTCTATCCGAACGATCGTCCAGGCCTCGGTGTGACGGTGGACTTCAAGGCGTTGACGCAGATCGCCGACTTCGATCAGCCGCGTCCCGAGCAATGTCTACCGGCGGCCCGACGGTTCGCTGACGCACTGGTAGCGAGTGGCGAGGATCGGTGCTCAATGGCGGCGCGGCCGGCCCGGCACGGTCACGGGCCCGGCGGCCTGCACCTGTGTCCAGATCCGCCGCCCGACCTTGTCGGCTTCGGCGACGATGCGCTCCTCGTCCATCGTCAGCACCTTGCGGTTGCGCATGACGAACTGACCGTCGACCATCACCGACTCGATGTCGGACGGCTGACCGTTGTGGATCCAGCGCCGACACGATGCGCCCCGCCGGCACGAGGTGGGCGCGCAGCGTGTCGACGACGAGCAGGTCCGCCTTCTTCCCGACCTCGAGCGAGCCGACGAGCGTGTCCTGCCGCACGGCGCGCGCGCCGCCCTGCGTGGCGTCCTCGAGCATGTCCTCCGGCTGCGGCCGAACGCCGGGGAACGCATCGTCGCGCGAGATGCGTTCGGTCAGCAGCGCGACCCGCATCACCTCGAACAGATCGTTGGTGTTGTTGTCGGTGCCGTTGGCGATCGGGCAGCCGGCGGCGCGCAGCGCTGGCGATCGGCGGGATGACGCCGCGGTTCGCGGCCATCGCCGCCTGGTGCGACACGATGGTGCCCGAGCGGCCGAGCAGCGCGATGTCGGCGTCGTCGACGTAGCGGCAGTGCGCCGCGAACAGCCGCGGGCCGAGGAAGCCGTGCCTCGTCGAGAAACGCCGGCGGACGAACGCCATGGTGCCGCACCATGAAATCGACCTCGGCGCGGCTCTGGGACAGGTGGATCGTGTAGCCGAGATCGTGCTTCTCGGCGAAGGCGCGGACCGCCTGCAGCAACTCGGGCGACGAGGTTTCGGCGAGCGCGGCGGCGGGGAACACGCTGATGCGTCCCTGCTTCGCGCCGTGCCACGTGGTGAACAGGTCGTTGATGCGCTGCAGGCCCTCGTCGCGCAGCTTCGGCGAGAAGCTGGGGCGTCTCGCTTCTGGCGAGCCCGTCCGGCGACATCGGGCCCGCCACGTTCTCGCTGTCGCGAATCGACTCCGCGAACACGCAGCGCAGGCCGGTCTGCGCCAGCGCGGCGGCGTGGCGGCCGATGCCGCCGGAGTTCTCGACGATGGTCGTGGTGCCGGTCCGCAGCGCTTCCAGCGCGCCGACGGTGACCATCAGCGTGGCCTCTTCGCCCTGAAGCAGGCTGGCGGGCCGGACGGCCAGGCGCGCGGAGTTGGGGAATCCGAAGTCCTCGTTGAAGCCGCGCTCGAGCGTCGCCGCCAGGTGCGCGTGACAGTTGATGAGGCCGGGAAGAGCGCCTTGCCGCGCCCGTCGTAGACGTCGGCGTTGGGATACGTCCTCAGGACCGTGTCGGTCGGGCCGATCGCCGCGATCCTGTCGCCTGCGACCGCGAGCGCCACGTCGTCCTGAACCGCATCGACGTTGACGACGGTCGTGTGCGTGAAGACGACGGTCCTGCTCGGCGGCGCCTGCGCCTGGAGGCCGCGTGGTTCGAGAAGCAGCGCCGCGGCGCCGGCGCCGGCTCCGGCGAGCAGCTGCCGCCGGCTGATGAGCGCCGATCTGGACTTCATGCGGCGCTGATTATGGCTCAAATATTCAATCTGACCTTGTTACGTTGGCCGTCGGCTTTGGTACGTTCTCCCCACAACGCCACTTCGACGCCGGACGACAGGGGGATGGATGGCCCGCGTACACCAGCAGGCGGCGGTGATTCCCTATCGGATTCGCAAGGAGCGCGTCGAAGTCGCACTCGTCACGACGTCCAGAGGCAAGGGCTGGGGATTGTGCCGAAGGGATCGGTCGACGATGGTGAACGGCCACGCGAAGCAGCGATTCGCGAGGCCGAGGAAGAAGCCGGACTGCTCGGCGTCGTCCCGCGGAAGCCACTCGGCCGCTACCTGCGCGTCAAAGGCAATCGCCGCTGTCAGGTCGACGTCTACTTGATGCGCGTCACCGACGTGCTCGACTGCTGGCTCGAGGACAAACTCCGAAGGCGGCGGTGGATGCGCATCGCCCGACGCGGCCGCCTGCCTCCGGCGAAGAGCTGCAACAGTTCGTCCACGCCATCGAAGGCGTGGTCGAACTCGATGCGATGACGTTGCAGCGTCGCTGCTGACGTTCGCGACTATTTCCCCTTGTCGTGCGGCACGACGACCGTCGTCGACGTCGAAGCGCTAAGTCCGGCCACATCCCAGCATCGCACCGCGATCGTGTCAGTGCGGCCATTTCCATTGCCGTTTCGGCTCGCCACAAGGTTCAGCGTGAGCGGGCCCATGATTTCCCATTCACCGTTGCCGGGTTCGTCGCTCGTCGACGCTCGCGATGACGCCAGCTGGACTCGGTGTGACCAGATCGCTGGCGCTGACAGTCACCGCGATCGACGCCATCTTGTCGTTCGGTGGCCAGAGCTGCGTCTGACTGGGCGCAGCGCTGCTGATCGCTGGCGGCATCATGTCCCGCACCGTGATCGATGACCGTGTCCGACGCAGTGGCCCTCCCGTCGTCGACCGTCAACGTCATCGTGTGGGTGCCCGTGCCAGCATGACAACCGGCGCGGCACCGGTAGCGGTGGAGAGCCGTTTTTCGGTCCACATGTCGATCAGGCGTCCTCGTCGGGATCCGAGGAGCCAGATCCGTTCACGCATCACCGGTGCGCCTCCAGAGCCCCTCACCTCGATGGTTTGATCCAGGCCAGCGTTTCCGTCAGGTGGCCGGTCGAGGAACGGCACGCCAGGTGACCCCACTTCTTCCGCCGTCGACGCAGGGAAGGCACCGTTGACGTGAGCGACGCTCAACGTCGAGATCGCGGAAGCGGGAGCGTTCGGCTGCCCAGGCCAGCCGCGTTGTCGAACGTGAAGCCGGTCGTCGATGAACCGAAGCACGACGCCAGTGACCCGGTCGCCCCGACGCGTCGAAGAGGTTCACCGCATCGCCGCCAGTGCTCAGACCTACACCGCCACCGCCGTAGGCGCCCATGAGGAAGCCGGAGGGCGGCGTTGGCGATCCAAACCATGCCGTCGAGAAGGCGGCGATGAGTGCGGCGTCCGTGGAACCGTTCGCGGATGCCCTCGATGAAGATCGCTGATTTCCCGGCGGGGATCGTCGTCACGCCGCGGAGCGCCACTGCGTTGCGAAGGCGTTCGAGTTGTCGTCCATCTTCCAGCCAGTGATGATCGACTGGCGGTGTCACCGGTGTTCGTCACCTCGAACCAGTCCGCGGTGTACGGGCTGTTCCCGCTGCTCCATGGCGAGACTTCGGAGATGATGACGCTGGCGGCGCCGTCGTTGTCCTGGAGAGCCGGTCTCGTGGCCATCGGACGCCAGGAACGCGCCCTTGACGCCCGCGACGCTCAACGTCGAGATCACAGGCAGCGGGAGCGTCGTGCTGCCCAGGCCAGCCCTGTTGTCGAACGTGAAGCCCGGTCGTCGACGCGTCGAAGCTGACGCCGGTGATCCGGTTCCCGCGACGCGTCGAAGAGATTCACGGCGTCGCCGCCGGTGCTCAGGCCGACGCCGCGCGCCGGAGTAGGCGCCGACCTGGAAGTCGGTCGGCGGGTTGGCACCAAACCACGCCGCCAAGAAGGCGGCGCTGATCGTGCGTCGTCGAGAGTCGACGCTTTCGATGAAGATCACCGATTCGCCGGCGGCGATGCTGCGTGATGCCGGTCAGCGGCCACCGCTGTTGTCGAACGACGTTCGAGTTGTCGTCCATCTTCCAACCCGTGATGTTCACGCGGCTCGAGCCGGTGTTCGTCACCTCGAACCAGTCGGCGGCATAGGGGGCTGTTGCCGCTGCTCCAGGGTGTCACTTCGGAGATGATCACGAGGGGAGTGAGGGAGGGAGTCTCGTTCACCACATCGGTGACGGCGAGCGCATAGGAGGCGGTCGCGTCCGGCGCGCCACCGACGGTCGCATCGTCCACGCTGACGGTGACGCTGTAGCTGGTCTTGGTTTCGAAGTCCAACACGGTGCCGGCTTTGATGTATAGCCCCACGCCGTCAGTTTCGAAGAAGCTCGGCATCGGCCCGGTCACCGTCACGCTGTTCGTTCCGAGTCCGTCATCGGTGATGGACGATGTCCGCCACTTTGATCCGAAGCGCGGTGCTGGTGTTCTCCTGGATCGAATTGATCTGATTGTTCAGCACGACGGCCGTCGGCGCTTGATTCGGAACCAACGACGGCGCGTACACCCAAAGCTGCGGGTGATTGATATCGCCTCCGCCATTCTCGTTGACGACATACAGGACGCCGTTGAAGTCCATCGTGACGCCTTCCTGCTGCATGTCTGCGATGGACAACGTGATCGCCGGGATCGGCCTTGATGGTGAGCGAATTGGCAATCACGCCGGCGCGGCTGATGTTGACAATCTTGCCTGCCTCCTGACTGAGCACCAGCAGGTGGCTCGAATCAGCTCCGGTCAGCGAGGGCAGATTCGATAGCGCAAACACGTCGGCGAAGTCCGAAAGGTTTGCCAACGCCGGATTGAACAGGTTGGTCGAGCTCGGTGTCCGGCGAACCGTTGGTGGCGGTGCCAGCGGCAAAATTGATATTGGTTTGAAAGATCCCTTCGGGTTGGGTCTCTTTTACGACAATGAAGCCACGTGTCTGAGCCGTGGTCGATGGGTCATAGGAGAGGCCTTCGTTGCCGATGTTGTCGACGAAGGAGCCGAGCTTGACGGTTTGTGTGTCGCTTCTCTGCAGCGTGGTACCGGGCACATACGTGAACAAGACGGCTTGCCGATCCCGTTCTTCGGACATGACAAACTTGCCGCCGCCGACGTAGGTCAGGCCTTCCGGATCGTAGAACTCGGTGCCTTGCGGGCTGTGCCCGGGTGCCAGGGTCATCGAATCGATCAATTGCCCGGTCTTCGATACTTGAACGACCGACGTGCCGCCGTCGCCGACGACGAACAGCGAGTCGGTGTCCCAGTCGTACGTCACCGCCGAAGCTTCCTGGGCCAACAGGCTGACAGCGTCCGGCGGCGTGACTCCTGGTCGGTTCGGGCAGGTCGAATCTGCCAACCCTGACGTAGAGAGACAGATCGATCGTGGACAGCGGAGATGAATTGATTCGCAGGCCTGGCGATCCGGTTTCCGCTCCGTTGGAGGACAGGAACGCACCGTTTACGCCGGCCACACTCAACGTCGATACAGTCGGGAGCGGGAGCGTCGAGCTGCCGAGAGCGGCGGTGTTGTCGAACGTGGCCGCCGGCGCGTCGCTGTACCGAAACTGATGCCGCTGACGCGGTTGCCGTCCGCATCGAAGAGATTGAACGAATCTCCGTGGTGCCCAGGCCGACGCCGGAACCGCTGTAGGTACCGACGACCAAGCTGCTCGGAACGTTGTTGCCGAACCATGCCGCCTTGAAGTTGTTGACGACGTTGTTGACGGCCGCTGGAAGCTTCGATGAAGACGACGGACTGGCCGGCGGCGATGCGAGTCGACCCCAGCTGAGCGCGATCGCGGCTGCGAAGGAATTGGAGTTGTCGTCCACCTTCCAGCCTGTGATGTTGACGGGCGTGGTGCCGGTATTCGTCACCTCGAACCAGTCGGCGGCATAGGTGCCATTGCCGCTGCCGGCAGGATGCACCTCGGAAATGAACACCCTCGGAGCTGCCACCGCCGCCGACATCACCGGGTCGAAGCGATCCGACGATTGCCGCAAGCACGGCGGCGAGGCCCCATGCGATGTACCGATCCGCGTTCTCAAACCGTCTGTTTGGTCGAGTCGACCCATTCAAGCCTCGACGCGTCGTTGCGGTCACAGAGCTGCTCCTTCTGTCAGTGATCTTCGACCAGGGGATTGGCGATGGTTAGCGGAATGCCGCTGGAAGGCGGGCGGAAAGGAGACCCAAAGTTGCGCAATCCTGCCTGAGGAGTGCAACCGGCGAGTCAACACGATGTAAATACCGTGTCAACTCATCGACTGGGTCGTCGACCCCGCCCGTGCGAGGAAGGGACGTCGGATCGCTATTCGTCTCTGAGCGCCGCCGCCGGATCGACACGCATCCCCTGACGGGCGGCGGTCGCGGAGGCGAGCACGCCGACGGCGCCCACGAGCGCGACGACGGTCGCGAGCACGAACGGATCGGCCGCCCGTACCTTGAACAGCAGGCTGGCGACGACGGTTCCCATCGCGAGTGCACCGGCGCAGCCGGCCGCGATGCCAGCGAACAACGGGGTCAGGCTCTGGCGCAGCACGAGCCCGATCACCTGCGAGGCGCGGGCGCCGAGCGCCGCGCGGATGTTCATCTCGCGGCGCCGCCGCGACACGCCGTACGCCGTCGTCGCGTACACGCCCACCGTGGCAATCAGGAGGGCGACCGCGCCGAACGCGGTGAACAGCCACATCTGGTAGCGCCGGCCGGCCAGCGCCTTGTCGACGACCTGTCGCAGCGGGCTCACGTCGGCGATCGCAATCTCGGGATCGACGGCGTGAATCACGCGCCGCAGCTCGCCCGCAATCGCGGCCGCTTCGCCTGGCGTCCGTACCATCAGCACCGACTTGCCTTCGTTGTTGAACCAGTACGGCACGTACACCATCAGCGGCGACTCTGCCTCGAGCGCGGTCGCGTGGCCGTCGGCGACGATGCCGACGACCTCGAAGTGCTGGCTGGGGTCGCCACGCGCGAACTGCTGGCCGACCGGGTCTTCACCCGGCCACAGCGCCTGCGCCGCGCGCGCCGAGATGACGGCCGGCACGACGGCCCGATTCCGGTCGCGCTCGTCGATGGCGCGGCCCTTCGCGATTGGCATCGACAGCGTTCGGAAGTAGTCGGGGCCGATGAAGCGATAATTCGCGCTCGACTTCTGCGAGGACGGCCGCGTGTCGCCGATTCGGGCGATCAGGTCGACCCAGGTTTCGCCGGTGAGCGGAACTGCCGACGTCCATGCCGCCGACGTGATACCAGGCAGATCGTGTGCCGAGGCGAGGATCCGATCGTAGAGAGCCGCGCGCGCCTTTTCGTCCGGATACCGGTTGGCGATGGGCGCGATTTCGACCGCCGTGACGCGCTCCGGCGAGAAGCCGGGATCGACGCGCAACAGCTGGACGAAGCTGGTGACGAAGAGTCCGGTGACCACCAGGAGCGTCACCGACAACGCCACCTGTACGGCGAGAAGGGTGGCACGGACTCGCAAACCGCCGCGATCCGTCGCGCCGTGTCCCCCGCCGCGGAGCGTCGCCTGCACGTCGCCGCGTCCCATGCGCCAGGCCGGCAGCAGGGCGACACACAGGCCGGCGGCGATCGCCACCAACGCGGCGAATCCCAGCACGCGCCCGTCGATGACGACGTCGTTCACACGCGGAAGATCGATCGGCGCGGTCTTGACGAACAGGTTCAGCCCCTGCCGCGCGATCAGCACGCCGAGTGCGCCGCCGGTTGCCGCCAGCAGCAGCTGTTCCAGGACGACCCCGCCAACCAGCCGTGCGCGGCTGGCGCCGAGTGCGCTTCGAACCGCGGCCTCGCGCATCCGGCCGAGCGCCCGGGTGAGCGACAGGTTCGCCAGGTTCGCGCACGCGATCAGCACGACGCCGCCGATCGCGCCAAGCAGCAGGAGAAGCCCGAGCCGTGCGCGTCCGACGATCGACTCGTCGAGCGGCATGATCCAGCCGCGCAGGTCGATCGGCTCGTGCGTCTCCCTCGTCGCGATGTCGGCGACCGACTGTTGAATGACGTCCAGCTCGGCCCGCGCCTGTTCGAGCGTGACGCCGGCCTTGAGCCGCGCGACGGCGGCGTAGTTGAACTGGCCCATCCAACCGATGTTGGCAAAGTTCAGCCGGAACGGCACCACCAGGTCGAACTTCGAAGAGAGCGAGGCCGACTCGGACAGCAGCTCGAACGCCGGGAGCTCGGAGCGAGGCTCCAGCACGCCGACGACCGTGTATTGCGTCCCGCCGAGGATCAGAGCGCGGCCGACCACCTGCGGGTCGCGACCGAGCCGGTCCTCCCAGAGCCGCTGGCTGATGACGGCCACCGGCGGGTGATCGGGCCGTTCGTCGTCACGCGTCAGCGGCCGGCCAAGCGCGACCGGCATCTGCAGCACGTCGAAGACGGTGCCCGACGCCCGCACGATGACGACCTGCGCCGGATCGCCGGCGCCGGTGAGGTTCGTCGTCCGCCACTCGACCTCTGCGATCGACGCGAACGATGTCGCCTGGCGCCGCCACTCTTCGAAGTGCCGCGCGTTCACCGGATGGGTGGCGTACCGCCTCGCGTTTCCCGGCACGACCTCGCGGATCGACACGAGACGCTGCGCCTCGCGGTAGGCGAGCGGCCGCAGCACCACGCCGTTGACGATCGAGAACACGGCCGTGGACGCGCCGAGGGTCAGCGCGAGCGTCGCGATGACGGCGCCGGCATACACGGGTTCGCGCCGGACGGCGCGCAGCGCGTCGCGGACGTCGAGCAGAGTGGTAGCCATAGCGGCTTAGACGGAGCGGCGCCAACCGGAGTTGTCCGCCTTCGCCACCAGCCGGGAGGGGCGGTTTCGGCCTCTGCGGGGTTTGAGGACAGATGTCGCGTTAGACGAGCAGAAGGAGGCAGGTCATGCGCACGCTTTTGCTCGGGATCGCTGTCGTCGTTTTCGCGGGCGTCGGCTTCGTGACCCTGACCGGACGCGAGAAACGGGAGTCCACAAAGGACAGAGCACCTGAACACGTGATTCAACGTGGCGAGTATCTCGTCAAGATCATGGGGTGCAACGATTGTCACACACCGTGGAAAATGGGGCCGGAGGGTCCGGAACCGGACATGTCACGTTTTCTGTCGGGTCATCCGGAACAGATCGGTCCGCTGCCGAACCGGACGGCTGCTGCGCCGTTCGTCTGGTCCGCATTTGGCACCAACACCGCGTTCAGCGGGCCCTGGGGCGTGAGCTACACGTTCAATCTGACACCCGAGCCGAAGACAGGTCTTGGCATCTGGACGGAGGACATGTTCGTCCGGGCGATCCGCACGGGCAGGCATATGGGCGTGTCACGTCCGATCAACCCGCCGATGCCATGGCCAGCGTACCGGAACGCGAGCGACGACGATCTGAAAGCCGTTTATGCCTACCTGCGAACCATCAAGCCGGTCGTGAATCACGTGCCGGACTTTCAGCCCGCCGACGACTCACAGCCGCACGAGCCGAGGGACTGATGGCCCTCCGGCACCTCAGCCGTAAACCAATGTCGGACGGTGGGTTTGTTCTCGCGATGTCGTCCGAAACCGCGTGTTCTGGCGTGATAAACTCCGCCCATTCTGCGGCCCACCAGCGCCTGGGTTTGGTCCGCTCCAGCAATCTTCACACGCATGGCCGCAGACGTGCCAGAACCCCTCGAACTAACGGCGCTCGCCAAGGTGATCCCTGTCGGTATCCTTCGGACCGACCTCGAGGGCCGCTGTTCTTACCTCAGCGAACGCGTCACCGATCTGACCGGTCTTACCGCCGAATCGGCCCTCGAGTCGGGATGGGAACAATGCATCCATCCCGACGAACGCGAGGCGGTCCGGCGTCAGGTCTCGTCGGCGCTCCATGCGAGGAAACCCTGGCAGGGCGAGTTCCGCTGCGTGCTTCCGGACGGCCGCATCCGCTGGCTCCTGAGCCAGTCAACGCCGGAGCACGACTCCGATGGGCGCGTCGTCGGCTTCGTCTGGACGCTCGTTGACACCACGCACACACAGGAGGCGCTGCGTGCGAGTGAGGAGCGCTTCAAGCTCGCGACCAGGAGCGCTGGTGTCGGCGTGCTCGACTACGACGTGATCGCGGAGCAGGGATTCTGGTCGCCGGAAGTCCGCTTGCTCCTGGGAATTCCCGAGGGACGACTGACGACGCTGGCCGGGGCATTGGACTTCTGTCATCCCGAGGATCGGGGTCGTGTCGAAGGCGCCATTGCGGCGGCTCTCGATCCGCATGGATCGGGTGCGTTTGCCGAAGAGTTCCGCATCCGTCGCGCGGATACGGGCGAGGTGCGGTGGGTCGCAAGCGCATGCCAGACGTTTTTCGATGGAGCCGCGGACGACCGGCGACCCGTACGGTTCACGGGCATCGCGACCGATGTCACCGAGCGCAGGGCCCGGGAAACGCACGTGCAGGTGTTGAGCGAACGCCTGCTGCGGAACGACGAGCGACAAGCATTCCTCCTCAGGCTTTCCGATGCGTTGCGGCCGTTGAGCAATCCGCTCGACGTGCAGGAAGTGTCCTCGAACCTCCTGGGGGAACACCTGGGCGTAAACCGTGTCGGCTACGCGGAGCTCGAAAACCGCGAGTACGTCGTTCGGCGTGAATACGCTCGCGACGTTGCACCCCTTGCCGGACAGGGTCCGCTGGGGAGCTTTGCGGCGGCGCTGCGCGATGCCTTCCGGCGCGGCGAGACGGTGGTGGTGAACGACGTTGATACGGATCCGAGATTTACGGACTCCGAGCGCGTCGCCATGCGGGCGAGACAGATCGCGGCGTTTGTCGGCGTGATGATGTTGAAAGGCGGGCAACTGGTGGCCGCCTTCGGTGCCAACAACGCGACACCACGTTCGTGGGCGCCGGCGGAGATCGCGTTGATCCGCGACGTCGCCGAACGAACCTGGGACGCGGTCGAGCGCGCCCGCGCCGAAGCGGCGCTGCGGGAGCACGAGGAGGCGCTTCGAGCGCGCCGCGACGAAGAGCGCGATCGGGAAGTGCAGCTGCTGCTGGAGACCGCCACGCAGGGCATTGTCGTGGTGGATGCCCAGGGAACGATCGCGACGGCGAATCGCGCCCTCGAAGCGATGTTCGGCTGGGCGCCCGGGGAGCTGATTGGCCGGTCGATCGCGCGGCTCGTGCCTCCGGCCGTTCGTGACGCGCACGCGCAGCATTGGACCGGGTACTTCGCCGAACCGGGCGCCAAGCCGGCGGGTGTGAACGCCGAGCTCGTCGGTCAACGGAAGGACGGGTCGACGTTTCCGCTCGAAGTCAGTCTGAATCATCTGGCCGACGCCGGGGGCGGACACGCCATCGCCTTCGTCACGGACATCACTGAACGCAAGCGGGCGGCGGTCGCCCTTCAGGAGCGCACGATCGAATTGGAACACCGGACGGCTCAACTGAGCCGGCTGGCGTCCGACCTGACGCTCGCCGAGCAGCACACGCGCGAACAGCTCGCCAAGACGCTGCACGACGGTCTCCAACAGTTGCTCGTCGGCGCGGCCCTGAACCTCGAGCGACACCTGATGCGCGAAGCCCAGCAAGGGGGCAGTCCGGACGACTTGCTCGTGCGGGCGAAAGGTCACCTCGATCAGGCGAGCGCCGCCGCACGATCGCTGAGCCTGGAGCTGTTTCCTCCCGCGCTGCACCTTGTGGGATTGCCTGCGGCGTTGACCTGGCTGGCAGGGCGGACACGAAACCAGTACGGCCTTGTGGTGCAGGTGACGGCCGACCCGCTCGCCAACTCCGATCGGAAGGACGTCCGTACGCTGTTGTTCGAGTCGGTGCGTGAGCTGCTGTTCAACGCGGTCAAGCATGCCCGCGTCGATCGGGTCACGCTCGATCTGTCACTCGATCAGGAGAACGCGCTCTGCATCACCGTGACGGACCTGGGGATCGGGTTCGACCCGGGCGCGCTCGCCGAACGAGGCAAGGCTGGCAAAGCCGGATTTGGCCTGTTCAGCATCCGCGAACGGCTGACGCTGCTCGGTGGCCGGTTCGACATCGAGAGCGCCCCCGGGCAGGGGACACGGTTCCGCCTGGTCGCGCCCCGAGGCGAGACGCAAGGCGAGGCCGAGGCACCACTTCACGTGAGCCGCGGCGCGACCGAACCCACGTTCGGCGCCGCCGGCTTCGCGCCGGCGCGGCCGCTCAGGATTCTGATCACCGACGATCACGCGGAGGTGCGACGAGCGTTCCGCGAACTGTTGCAGGAGCGGTCCGAGCTTCACGTCGTGGGCGAAGCCGCCGACGGACTCGAGGCGATTGTCGCAGCGCGCGAGCTCCAGCCCGATATCATCCTGATGGATATCTCGATGCCACGGATGGATGGCGTCGAAGCCACGCGCCGCATCCGCGCCGAGCTTCCGGGCATCCAGATTCTCGGGCTCTCGACGCACGTGAAAACCGAGGACCTTCACTCCATCGAGATGGTCGGGGCCGCAGGGTTTTTCACCAAAGGCGTCGACACGCAGCGCCTGATCGACCACCTGATCGCCGTCCACGCCATGACCGCACTCGAATCGCCCGGCCAGCCGGCTTAGAGCTTCTTTCAGTCAATTCAATCTAAACGTGTACAGCTGATCGCCGGCCGCGACGAGGACATGCTGCTTGCCGTCGAGCATGTAGGTCTGCGGCGCGTTGGTGACGTTGCCCAGCCGGGCATTCCATAGCGGCGTGCCGGTCGCCGCGTCGAACGCCACGAGGTTGCCGGCGCCGTCGCCCGCGAACAGCAGGCCGCCGGCGGTCGTCAGCATGCCGGTGGGACCGCCGCCGCCGGGGAGCTGGTGGCGCCACGCGATCCGTCCGGTCTTCGGATCGATGGCCGTGACGAAGTTGCCGTAGTTGCCGATGCCAGACGCCTGCCGTCCACCGAGGCCCATCGATCCGCGCGGATCGGCGTCAATCAAGTAGGCGATCGACAACTGGTTGTTCTCGGGCACGTAAAAGAGACCGGTGTCCGGCGAGTACGCGGGCGGCGGCCAGTTGGTCGCGCTGCCGGGAACGATCGCGCCGGGAATCGTCGCGACCTTCTCGGGGTTGAGAATCGGCCGGCCCTTGTCGTCGACCCCTTTGGCCCAGTTCGCCACCGTCCCGAACTTGCTCGTCGCGATGTGCTCGCCGGTAATCCGATCGACCGTGAAGAAGTAGCCGTTGCGCGCTGCCGTCGAGACGAGCTTGCGCGGGCGGCCGTTGATCACCGCGTCGACGAGGATGGGCGTCTGCGCCGAGTCCCAGTCGTGCATGTCGCGCGGCGACGTCTGGTAGTACCACGCCATCTTGCCGGTGTCGACGTTCACCGCGACGAGCGAGCAGGTGAACAGCCCGGCGCCTTCGCCGCGGCCCGCCGGCGTGTAGGCCGGCGTGGGATTGCCGGTGCCGAAGATGTAATACCTGGTCTCGGGATCGAAGACGCCGGGGACCCAGGGCTGAGCGCCGCCATGGCGCGCCGCATCGAGACTCGGCCACGTGTCGAGGCCGGGGTCGCCCGGGTTCATCGGCACGGTGTAGAGGATCCACTGGCGCTTGCCGGTTTCGGCGTCGTACGACTGCAGGAAGCCGGGCATGTCGAGGTCGTTGCCGGTGCCCACGATGACGTGGTCGTCGATGATGATCGGCGCCATCGACGAGAAATACTGCTCGTCGAACCGCGAGATCTCGACGCGCCACTGCTCCTTGCCGGTTCGGGCGTCGAGCTTCACGAGATAGTTGTCGTGGAACTCGGTGAAGAGGAAGTTCTTCCACATCCCGACGCCGCGATGACCGGTGTGGGTGCCGCCGCGCGTCTTCCAGTAGTACTGCCAGAGGATCGAGCCGTCGCGCGCGTCCACCGCCCAGACGTTGTCGGGCGACGTGGGGTAGAGCACGCCGTCGACCATCAGAATCGATCCGCGGATGGCCGCGGGCCCGCCGGTGTTGAACTCGCCGGTTCCGAGTCCGCTGATGACGAGCGGGAAGGGGAAGGGCCGCCCCGGCCTCCTCCGCCACCACCGCCTGGCCCCGGCGCCGCCGCTCGCCCGGTTGGGCCCACGCCGTCTATGAATCCCCGCGAGACCCACGCCAGCGAGAGCTGCTTGACGTTCGACTTGTCGATGTTCTTCAACGGGCTGTAGCGACGGCCCGTCAAGTCGCCCGAGTAGGTCGGCCACGAGTCGGTCGGCGGGCGCAGCTGGGCCGCGGTATCGACGCCGCGGCTCTGCGCCAGCAGCAGCGCCGGGGTCACGAGACAGAGCGGAAGCAGGAGCTTGATTCTGTTCATGGGATTACTTCAGGGTCGCGAGAAACGCGGTCACGTCGTGCATGTCTCGATCGGTCAGTTCCAGCACGAGCCGCCGGTGCGGCTCCAGCGGATCGTTGATGTCGACCTTCGGATTCGCTCCATCGCGCCGGAAGGTGCGCCGCGCGCCATCCTCGGTCACGATCGACACGACGAAGTCGTCGATGCGCACGAGCCGCCCGGTGACGGGCGCGCTGCCCGGCGCGGTGACCGTCACCTGGATGCGGCTGGTCTCGGCGTCGCCGCGGCCACCGCCGCCGCCGCGGCCGCCGCGTCCGCTGAGGCCGCCCGAAACCCAGAGGTCCTGCAGCGCCCGCGCGTCCGCGACCCGGGCGGCGACGCCGCGGAGGTTGCCTGCCGGTGAATGGCATCGACTGCAGACTTTTTCGAAGTAGCGCTGGCCCGCCGCGGCATCGCCGACGATGACGTTCAGCTCGGGCAGCGTCTCCGATCCGGGTGGCCGTCCCTGGCGTCCTGCCTGACCCATGACGCTGTGGATGTACTCGGCAATCGCGAGCATGTCTTCTTCAGGGAGATGAAACGCGGGCATCGTGCCCACTCCGCCCTGGCGGCCGTCGCGGATGACTGGAACGATATTCTCGCCGTGTTGATCGGTGAGGGTGATCTGCGACCGCAGCAGGTTTGGCCCGCCCTGATCGCCGCCGCGCAGGTCGGCGCCGTGGCAGGCGCCACAGCGCACGCCGTAGAGTGCCCGGCCGCGCGCGATCACCGCGGGATCGCCGGGCGCGCGCTGCTGCTGCGGAAAGTTGGCGCGTTGACCGCCGCCCTGGCGGCCGGGCGGCGGCGTTCCGCGCTGCGGCCCGGCGCCGCGTCCCTGCTGAGCCGTGCCGGCCGGCGGCTCCTGTGAATCTCCAGAGGCACGGCCCTGGACGGCTGTCCACAGCATGCCCGCACCGATCACCGCTATCCATGCCTGTCTCATCGCTCGCAAATGATAAATGAAATCGTTATCATCCGCCCATGCTGTACACCAGACGCGAAATTGCCACGCTGGCGCTCGCGGCGTTTCCCGCCGCCGCGCTCACCGATCGCCGGTCGGCGGCGCTGGCGCAAGCCGCGGAAGCCGAACTCCGTCATCGGAGGCGTCAGCCTCGGGACGATCACCTACAGCTACCGCAGCATGCCGGATCAGAGCGCCGAGGCGACGCTCCGGTACGTCGTCGAATCCGGCATCAGTCAGATCGAGCTGATGAACGGGCCGGCCGAAAGTTTTGCCGGCGCGCCTCCGGGCGGACGCGGCGGCGGCGGCGGACGGCGGGGCGAGCCGCCGACGCCGGAGCAGCAGGCGGCGCAGCGCGAATCGGCCCAGCGGCTCAAGCAGTGGCGCACGTCGGTCTCGATGGATCGCTTCAAGCAGCTGCGCCGGATGTACAACGACGCTGGCGTGACGATTTACGCGTGGAAGGCGCTGAATCCCGAACATGTCGGACCAGGAGTTCGAGTACGTGTTCAACGTGGCCGAGGCGCTCGGCTGCACGCACACGACGCTGGAACTGCCCACCGACGCCGCGCAGCTGAAACGGATTGGGGCCTTCGCGGAGAAGCGGAAGATCTACGCGGCGTACCACACCCATCTGCAGGGCAGCATGACCGCATTCGACCAGGCGTTCGCCGCGTCGAAGGCGAACATGGCGAACATCGATCTCGGTCACTTCGTCGCCGCCACGGGCGAGAGCCCGATGCCGTTCCTGCGGAAGTTCCACGACCGGATCGCGAGCGTGCACCTGAAGGATCGGCAGACGCCCGCGCACGGCGCCGGCAACCTGCCGTGGGGCACGGGCGATACGCCGCTGAAGGAGATTCTTCAGGTCATGAAGAAAGAGAAATACACGTTTCCGGCGTCGATCGAGCTCGAGTACGACGTGCCGGCGGGATCCGACGCCGTCAAGGAAGTCGCGAAGTGCCTCGAGTACTGCAAGGCGGCGCTGTGAAAGACCGGACCGAACGCCAAGGGCGAATCGCTAACGAAACCCTTGGGTCTTTTTCGTGTCTTCGTGTTTCGTGGCGATCCGTGATGTCAGAATGTGTACTTCACCCCGAGCTGGATTTGCCGTGCCTGGTTCGACGTGCTGGTCACCCGCCCACCGGCCGCGGTGTCAATGACGGTGTTCGGCGCGGCGAAATAGACCGAGTTCAGCAGGTTGAACGCTTCGGCTCGGAGCTCGATCCTTCTGCCGCTCGTGATCGCGAACCGCTTGAAGAGCGGACGCGTCGACATTCCATTGATGGTCCGCCCGCAGGATGCCGGCGCCCGAATTGCCGAACGTGAACGGGTCGGGCACGACAAACGCGGTCTTGTCGAACCACTGGTCGATCGTCGGACTGGCCACCGTCCCGGAGCCGGTCCGATTCGGCCGCTGTCCGCCGACGCCGTTGTTGGCCACGTCCCGCGAAATCGTTGGCGTGAACGGCAGACCGCTGCGGAAGTTGACGATCGTCTGGACCTGCCATCCACCGAGTAGTGAGTTGTTCTTCGCAAACGGCAACGCATACCCCGAGCTGAACGCAAACAGGTGGGGCGTGTCGGACGGCGTGGGACCTTCTTCGTAGACGTAGTTGCCACCGATTTCCGGCGCCGGCACTGTCCGCAGGCTCGACGAGTAGGTATACGACACGAGATACCAGAACCCATCGGACACGCGCTTCTGCAGCTTCGTCTGGAGGGCGTGATATCGACTCGACATCGCCTGGGTATTGACGCTCAGATTGCCGAATCGCGGGTACGGGCGGCGCGTTTGAACGCTGCCTGGTCCGGCCGGCGGCAGGTTGATGTTCTCCGCCTGCTGCTGATGCGCGCCCGTGGTCCCGACGTAGTTCACCTCCAGTGTCGTGAGAGGGAAGAGCTCCTGCTGGAAACCGATGTTCCACCGCTGATCGCGTCCCGCTTTGGCTTCGAGCGGCAACGGCACCCATCCGACCGTGCCGACGGCGGTGCCAAACGGCACACCCAGATAGAAGTCGCCGAGCGTTCTCGTCGGGACCGCGTTGATCGCGGCAGTCACCGTTTCGCTGAGGCTGAACGGCAGAAAGTTGAAATTCAAGCGACCGCTTGTCCCTTCGGCCTCGTAGAACGTGCCGTAGCCGCCACGCACCACGGTCCGATCGCCAAACGGCCGCCACGCGAACCCCAGTCGCGGTGCAATCTGTTTGGTATCGTTCTTGGTGATATTCAGAGGCAGCCCTGCCTGACTGCTGGTCTGAATCAGATCGCCGAACAGGGCATAGCCGACGTCGGCCAGGCGTTGAGAGCTCAAATCGATCGTGTCAGTCTCGCTCGAGACGATGATTGATTTCGCGCGTGTGGGATCGAAGGCGGCCGCCTGATTGCGATAGCCAGTGAGCCACGGTGTGAACTCGTACCGCACGCCGAGGTTGATGGTCAGCGAGTTCGACACTTTCAGATCGTCCTGGACGAAGCCGTGCCAGTAGGTCCCGTAACCGCCCCACCAGGTGGCCGGGTTCGAACGGCCGGAGTTGGCGGGGAAGCCGAGCAGGAAATCGGCGAACGCGTCACCGGTACCGGCAGCCGACGCGGGTTCTGCGTCATGACGCCGGTAAAGCCATACGATCCGTTGTGGGTGCGCGCGTCGGTGAACAGGATGTTGCGGCGATACACTCGCCCGCCGAACTTCAGAATGTGCGGCCCCTTGATCCACGTGACGTTGTCGATGACCTCGTACTCGCTGCGATTCTGCCATTTCGGCCTGCCGTCGCCCGCGTTGCCGGAGAAGCCGGTGTAGCCGGAAAAGGTGAACGCCGGCAGCGTCGCGATCGCCGGATCCTGAACCGCTTCGAGACCGCGGACGCCGGCCTGCCGCAGCAGATCGACGCCCTGCCCCTGGAAGTACGCCGTCGAGCGATACTCGCCGTACATCCGGCTGACACGCAGCTCGTGGACGAGCGAGGATCCGAAGGTGGACGTCAGCGCGCCGGCGAGGTTGTAGGCCGGTCCCTGCAGCTGCGTCGATCCGAGCGCGGGGAACGCGGCCGGCGTCTCCTCCGAGCTGTGATGCCGGCTGAAGCGGACGAACAGGCGATTGCGCGCGCTGATCTGCTGATCGGCCCGAAGCGTGACCTGGTTGGAATCGAACTGCCGTGATCGGATTGGCTGTGAACGTCCCCTGGGCGGTGTTCGGCAGCGGGATGTACTGCATGAAGAACTGCGCCTGGGACGAGATGCGGCTCTGCGGGATCGTGTTGCTCGCGAACGGCGCGCGGGTGTTGCCGACCGTCGTCAGCGGGTCGTAGATCGGCGCGCGGCCGCGGAAGTCGCCGGCGCGCTGAGCGGCGTCCGGCACGACCACGTTGACGACGTTCCCCTGATCGCGCCGCTGCCCTTCGTAGCTGGCGAAGAAGAAGGTCCGGCCTTTCAACACCGGGGCCCGCCCAGCGTTGCGCCGAACTGATTGCGGTCGAGCTTTTCTTTCTGCGCGGCGAAGAAATTCCTCGCGTCGAAGGCGTCATTGCGCAGGAACTCGAACGCGCTGCCGTGGAAGGCGTTCGATCCCAGACTTCGTGACGGCGTTGAACG
Organism: uncultured Acidobacteriota bacterium; assembly: GCA_963792175.1. Taxonomy (GTDB): domain Bacteria; phylum Acidobacteriota; class Vicinamibacteria; order Vicinamibacterales; family CAVVIG01; genus CAWBVG01. The sequence goes on along the minus strand of CAWBVG010000032.1, from coordinate 66,112 downwards.
TGCCGCCGGCGCCGTGGAACTCGGCGGAATACGCGTTCTGCTGGACGCTGAACTCCTGCAGCGCGTCGACCGACGTCTGGATCCAGGTACCGCCCTGGTGCTCTTCGGTGATGTCGACGCCGTCGAGCAGGAAGCGCGTCTGCTGTCCGCTGATGCCGCCGATGACGTTGCCATTCACGATTTCCGGCCGCACGGTCTGCACGTTTCCGGTCGCCGGCAGCAGCGCCGCACCCGGCGTCAGCTTCGCGAGCTCGTAAAAGCCCCGGCCGTTCAGCGGCAGGTCGACGATCTGTTCATTGGTGACGACGTGGCTCAGCGTCGCCGATTCGGTGTTCAGCAGCGGCGACTGTGCCGACACGACGAGATCGGTGGAGAGCGAACCCACCGAGAGTGTCAGCTCCACGCGGGACGATTGGCCGACCGTCAGCTCGACACGATCCCGGACCGTGGTCTGAAAGCCCTGCAGGGACGCGCTGATGCGATAGATGCCGGGCTCGAGCGGCGTGACCACGTAGTTGCCTTCGCCATCCGTCGTGACCGTGCGAGAGATATTGGTCGCCAGATTCGTGACGGTGACCGTCGCGCCCGGCACGGCGGCGTGCTGTTGATCGAGCACCATGCCGAGCAGTCGACCTGTTTGCAGTTGTGCGGAGAGCGGTGCGCTGGCAAGCAAACAGAACGCGACGAGCAGAGCGGCACAGCCGAGCGGCCTGATCCTCATGGTCGTCCTCCACGATCCAACGTTCGGGCCGAGCGTAGGCTGGTTCAGCCCCGGGCCGATCAGCGAATCCGATCGAATACTTCGTAGTGCAGCCTCGGCACGAACGTCCCAAGCGGATTCACCGGGTTCGACAAGTCCGATGGCTTCGGCCAACGCCCGATCGTCAGGCCTACGGTGACGGTACCCACCGCGTTCGATCCGACGAAGCTCTCGTTCACGTCGAACTGCGCCATGCCGACCAGCCACGGCAGGATTTGTCTCGACACGCGAACCGCCGCGCCCGCGGTGTTGCTGGCGCCCGGCGCGTGCCGGTTCAGGAACGCCGCATTCGCGTCGAGCCACCAGAGCGCGGGCACGAGATCGAGCTGCACCGAGCCGCCGAGCGAATCGACGGTGTGGAGGACCCGCTCGATCGCGATGATCGGCTGCCCGCCGGGCGGCGCGACCGGGCCGACGCGCTCGGTCAGCCCGGCGATGTCCGTCTCCTTCAGCCCTTTCGAGCCGAACGCCCCGAACCGGATCGTCGGCAGCAACACGTCGAAGCTCGCCGTCACCTGACTGAGCGATCCTGGGAAGACCTCGGATCGCAAGTTGGCGTCCTTGAAGCTGGCGCCCACCGCCGCCTGCCAGAGGCCGCGGCGATAGAGCAGCGACGCGTCCAACTGCCCCTCCTGGCGGCCCGGATAGAACATGTACTCGCCCTGGACCTGGGCGCCGAACCGGCGCTCCGGCCCGAACGATCCCAGGAAATGACCGGACGTGTTCACCGTGTAGCTGCCCGTGCGCCCGGTGCCCCACGTCGGGCCGACCGCCGCGTCGATTGACGTGAAGACCGGCGGCGAGCATACTAGCTCGGCGGCGCCGATCCGGTGACGGACACGCTCTTGGTCGGCGCTGCCGGATTGTTGGTCGACACCGTCAGCGTTGCCGTTTTCGCTCCCGCCGACGTCGGCTGGAACCGGAACGGCACCGCGATGTTGTCGCCCGGCGCGACTTTGATCGGGAACGTCAGCACCTGCGGAACCTGAAACTCGGGAGACGACGAGGTGAGGCCCGTGATGAGGAGCGGACAAGTGCCGCGGTTGTCGATGGTCACCGCCAGATCCTTGAACTTGCCAGGCGCCGGGCAGAACTCGCCGAAGTTGCCGTTGTCCGCGATCATCGTGACGGCGGTGGGCTGGCCGACGCTGGCCGTCGCGGCGACCGTGAGTGCTCGGGAATGTTCGGATCGTTGCTGGTGATCATCGAGGTTGGTCGTACGCCGTCCCCGCCGTCGTCGGCGTGAATGCCGACCTGCGACCGGGAAACAGAAGTCGTGGCTGATCGTGACCGGGAAGCCGCCCGATGGCGCGGTGATCGTGAATTCGTGGATTGGACGACGTGATCACCGAGTTCACGATGAGATCGCCGCGCGCTGGTGTTGCACACCACAGACCGGTGCACGCGTGACCTCGCCCAGACACGATGCGGCGAACGTCCGGCGGTGACGGCACCTGGATCTCTGGCATCGGCGACTTTCTTGAACGTCAGGCGCCAGGCGCCACGGCCGCGCGTGCCCAGGACAGAATTGATGTCGCCGCCCGGCGGATCGTGATCGAAGTAGGCGTAGTACGGGCGTGGGATGTGCGGAATGCCCGAACGCGCCCGGCGAATTCGGATCCGTCACCAGCTGCCATCGCGCCCCGCCATTGGTGCTGATGAAGACGCCAGAATCGGCGCCTGCTGCCGCGACAATGTCGGAGTCCGCCGGATCGAAGGCGACCAGCGTCGGCTGCGGATAGCCGTTCCGCTGCATGCTGAAGTTCGTGCCCGCCTGCTGCAATGTCGGTCCCGTCTGGTTCTTGTACCGGAACGTTCCGTTCGCCGGTCATCATGACCGTCGAGTGCGGCAATCGACGTCCACGTCGTGCCGCCGTTGCGTGTCATCATCATTCGCGGATCCGCTCGCCCCGCCGAGATGGGACGCGATCAGCCGCTGGGGATCGTTCCGGATCGACCCCGAAGACACCGAACGCACCGACGGCACCAGCATTAGGCACCTGCGTGCCACGTGCCGCCGGCTGCCGTGCCCTGATAGCCTCCACAAGGTGCCCTGCCGTGTCGCCATTGCAGCCGCCGCTCTTCGTGAAAATCGTCGAGCGTTCCGCCGCTCACCGCCATTTGCAGACCGCACGCGGTGGCCGGCGTCGTCGCCGCGCCGAGTTGCGTCCACGTACGATCGTCGCCGCGCCAATATTTGTCGTCACGAACACGCCGGTGGTGGTCGAGATCACGTAGACCAGTTGGCGGCGAACCTGAGGATCGCCTCGAGATGCTCGAACGAATCGCATGTTCGCCCGGCGGATACGTGCCGATTTCAGGCGACGCGCCCGACAGCCCGGGGCCGCTGACGAACAGGCGCGTCGCGCGCCCGGTGTTGAAGCAGCACATCGTCGTCAGCGCGCGCGTGCCGTCGCCGCCGAGTCGAACCCGTCGCAGCAGCGCTCGTTGTTCCAGGTGACCGGCGTGGCGCCGCCATTGGTGGCGCCGAAATTGCCGTTGTCCTGGTTGCCGAAATACAGGTGTTCGGTCACCGCGCCGGGTTGGTTGAACCCTGAGAAGGTGTAGTTCCAGAGCGCATGCGGCGTGACCGTCGGCTGAGCCCACACCGGCGTGTGGCAGCCGGGGCTTGCCGCCAGCGTGTTGCGGTAGACGCCGCCGTCCGACGAAAAGTACAGCGGACAGGCGTCGACTGGCGCCGCAGCGAAGGCGATGTCGCCGACGTCGTCGTGTCCACCGTTGGGCCGCGAGAACGACCCGGCCCAAGAGGCTGCGGCGTTGCAGCGGCGTGCGCCACCTTGCGTGGCCGGTGAGGGCGTCGTGCAGGTCCCTCTCCACAACCCGACATCGCCGAACCACAGATCGAAAGTCGCGCCGGCGCGCTGATTCGTGGCGACGAATGGGATACGACCCTGTTGCTGCGGCTCGTGACTGCCGTAGTTGACGGGCCACGACTGGCCGCCCTTCTCGCTCTCGAGGACGGTGGTGCCGACCACCGCAAACAGGACGTACGCCTCGTCGGGCGACACCGCCATCGAGCATCGTCCGCTAGGCAGCGGGTTGGTCGTCGCCGTCGTCCACGTCGTGCCGCCGTCGGTCGAGCCGCATGTACCGTCGTCGCCGCACAAATCGATGATGCCCGCCGTCGTGCACGACGACGTCGCCGACGTCGTCCGCCGGATTGCCGGGCGTCGGATCGACGTACGTCCACGTGGCGCCGGCGTTGGTGCTCATGGCGAGGCCGCAGTTCGTGCCGATGAACACGCGGCTCGCGTTCGCCGGATCGATGGCGATGCCGAAAGCCGCCGGCTCGGACCGGCGCTGACGCCGTCAGGCAGAAGTTGACCGGCGGTGTCGCGCTCGCGGGGTGCGTCCAGGTGACGCCGCCGTCGCTGCTGACGTTGATCCCGGAGCGGCTGTTCGCGCGCCCGTCGAAGAACGACGTGGCGTAGACCTTGTTCGAGTTCGTCGGATCCACCTCGACGTCCCAGGTCACCGTCGGCACGTGGCCGTCCAGATGTGCCAGTTCTGGCCGTTGTTGATGCTGCGCCAGATGCCGCCGAACTCGCTGGCGGCGTAGACGCGTGCCGGCGGTACTGCGATCGACACCGAGGCCGTTCACACGGCCGCCCGACGCGGCGTCGGCGTCGCTGTTGTTCGATTGATCCGGGCTGATGTCCCGGACGACGACCGAGAGCTGAGCGGACGCCGTGCTCGCGGCGAGGCAGCACGCCAGATGTCAAGAGCGACGCGGCGGCGCGCATTACCGCCCCCGTCGTCTGGCTGGCGGGTTCGCATGCAAGAACGACATCGGCCGGGCACACATCCGCCTGGCACGTTGTCAGGCGCGAGACGATCCGGCCCGCCAGGGGCCTTGATGGCTATCCGCCACGTGTAGTTCACGCCGGGCTCGAGGTTTTCGACGACGGCGCCCAATCTAGGCCTCGGCGTCGGCGGTCGCGGCCCGGAGCGGCTCGATTTGGATGAGGCGAATCTGGAACGCGCGAACCTGCTGTGGATTGACCTGCGGCCGCCGCCTGTGGCGCTGCGACAGCCAGCACGGGGCGGTCCGGCGTGGCCGGGGAAAGCGGCAGCGCGACCATCAGGCCTTTGTCGAAGCCGTTCTTGTAGACCGTGACCTCGAGGGTTTGCGCGGCCGCGGCCAGGTTCTCCATGTTGCTCGCGGCGAGCGCGGCGCGCGTCAGTGTCCACCGGAGGCGGGCATTGCTGGTCCGCAGCTTGGTGTCGCTGCAGAACTGCTCGCACGTGAGCGCGATGCCCGGCTCGACGCGCGCGGCCGGTTGAGCCGGCTGCGCGAACGCGATCCGTATGCCGTCCCATCCGACGGCGCGCGATGACAGCGAGGGCCAGTAGAGCCAAGGCGTGTTACAGCCGATCGCATTGAACCTCCTGATGGGACCGCAGAGATTGTCGCGAGCGGATCCATTCTAGCGAGGTTCGAGACGAGCGAATTTCAGATTCCTTGGATCGGCTGAGCTAGAAGCCGCTGGCTTTGATCCAGAAGCGCTCGCGCCAGGTGCCGCCCGGCGCGACGCTCTGTAATTCCTTGTACAGTCCGCGCGCCGCGAGGTTCAGCGCGTCGATGATGCCGGCCGTCGGCTCGATGCAGATGAACGGCCGGTCCTTTGGCGACCAGATCGTCACCGCCCGGTAGTTGGCGCCCAGCCCGATCTCGAGGCGCTGCGACTTTCCGCTGACCGCAACCGTGGCCCGGCCCTCAGAGTCCCGCCGCAGATCGGTGAACACATCGTCGAGGCTGTAGTCGCCGAGCGATGCGGCCTGCGGCGTCGGGAAGAACCGTTCGATCGGCTCGGTGTCGCCGGTCGGTACTTTGTTCGAGGTGAGCAGCCAGTGCGTCCGCGCGCCGACCGACAGCGTCCACGTGTCGCGAGGCGAGTCGGTCAACTGGAAGTACGGGTGAAACCCGATCGCGATCGGCATCGGCTCCGCGCTCATATTGACGATCGCCGTCTCCACTTCGAGCACGCCGTCGCGCAGGCGATGCGTGATCTCGATCGTGTGCGCGAACGGCCACTGCTTCATCCACATCGGCTGCCGGTAGAACTCGAGCCGGCTCGTCACCCAGGCGCCGTCGCTTGTCGGCCTTTGTCTCCACGACGTTCCATCGGTCGGTCATTGTGACGAACCCGTGGCTCGGCATGTCGCCGCGCACGTTGCCGAGTTGCATGTCGAATGCGCGCCGGCGGCCGTTGGCGAAGAACGCCTGCTCGTCGAGGCGATCGATCCAGGGGCCGAGAAACGGGATGCCGCTCATACCCGGACGCGCCTTGAACTCGTCGATCGAGCGCGTACGGCCAGTACAGGACGTTCTGGCCCTTCACGTTCATCTCGAACGCGATGTTGCCGACAGACGTCAGAATCGAGACGATTGTCTCGGCGCGCGCGTCAGGCAGGCGCACGACGTCGCCGTTGCGGCCGATGAATAGGGCTGCGCGAAGGCCGGCGCGGCTGGCGTAGGAGAACAGCGCGTGAGTATCGCGGAGCCGCGGATCATCAGTTGCGCAGAAACTGCTCGGCGAGGTTCGCGTGCAGCGCCATGTCGAGCGTGCGGAAATCGGCGACGGCCGCCTCGACCATCGCGCGCCCCCGCGATCGTTCGTCGCCATCGGTCGCGGATGAGAGCACGCGTCCGTACCAGTACAGCACCGTGGGCTGCATGATGCGCATGGGCACAGCGCGCGCCTGGCGGAGCGCCGTTTCGAAGTGTTCTCGCGACCTGTCGGCCAGGCCCGCAGCGTCGGCGGCCAGCGCCGCCGCCAGCTGGGGATCACCTCCAGGACCGGCCACAAGCGAGGAGACGACCTGGCCCGTGCCCACGTACCCTGGATGGTCAGAGGGTACAGCGCGCCGCATTGCTCGCGGTCGTCAATCAGCGTCAATCCCGCGACCGTCGCATCGAGGCCGAAAAACGCACCCTGGACATTCCGACGTCCAGACACCGGCAGCTTCCGCAGCGCCGCTGGAAGGAGCGCCCTCGCCCAATCGTGCCGCCCGGCGAGCGCATGGCCCGCGAAGAGATTGCCCTCAGGCGTGCCCTCGTAATAATAGTTGTCTGGCATTTCCGCCATGACAGTAGCCAGCTGTTCGAGCCCCTCGTCCACGTCGCCAAGGTAGAGGCGACTCAGCCCGACAACGGTGCCGATCGAAAACCTGATGCGCGGGTCCTGGAGCCGCTGTCCCGCTTCGGCAAGAAACGCGCGGAGGTCCCCCGTGCGTTGGAACGCCACTGACGAACGGAGCCAGCGCTGCATGAACAGAGCGCCGCCGTGGCCGACAGGTCGGGCAGCCTTTTCGACCTCCGGCAGCCGCTCGTCACATTCCGCGAGCCGCCCGAGGAAGTAATCGACCAGCGACAGTTCGACTGAGACATCAGCGCGGTGCCACAGCGCCCTGGCCGGCAGGAGAGCGAGCGCTCGGCGGCCGGCGCGGGCGGACGCGTGGTAGTCGCCGCACATGCGCTCATACCAGGCCTTTGCAATGAGAATACGCCCCACCGTGTCGGCGTCATCGAGCTGCTCGACGGCATCGCCATGGCCTCGGCCATGCACTGGCTCGCCTCTTCCAGATGCGCCGTTGAGAATCCTCATGGTTCCGAACCATGAGAGGAGCAGCGCGCGTTCTCGCGCCGCCCCGCTCGAGAGGGCCTTCAGGCCTCGCGTGACCGCCGGCAGTCCCTCCGCCGGGCGTCCACGCCAGCCGTAGACCTTCGCTTCGCCGCGCGCGGCGCGCTCGATGCCGGCGTCGTCTTTGAGCGCGATGTAGATCGTCCAGCGCGCGATCGAACGCGGCGGCCGCTTCGTCGTACCGCTGCAGCCCGGCGAGCGCTCGCCGCGATGCTCGTAGGCTTCCGCGAGCAGCGGATCGTCTTCGGCCAGTTCGAGACCGATCAGTTGTCGAACGTCTCGAGCGTCTCCTCGAACGCGCCCGCCGCGAGCGCGCGACGTGCCGGCGAGCAGCAGGGACTTCGCCGTTCGCTGGGCGTCGGCCGCGGCGCCGGCCTGATAGAGATGATGCGCGAGCATCGACACGTGGCTCTCGAGCGACGCCGCCCGCAGGCGTTCGAGCGCGTCGGCGATCTTCAGGTGCAGCCGCTGCCGGCGCGGCAGCGACAGCCCGTTGACCAGCGTCGTCGCGAATCAGCTCGTGCACGAATCTGTAGCGCGCCGTCCGCTGCCCGGCGTCCGCCGCGACGAGCTGCGCGCGCTCGGCTTCCTCGATCGCGTCGAGCACGGCGTCTTCCGAGAGATCGACGACGGCCTGCAGCAGATCGAGCGGAAAGCGTGCGGCCGATGACCGCCGCCGCCGTCAGCACCTTGCGCGCCTCTCGCCCAGCCGTCGAGCCGCCGCCCGATGACGAGCCGCACGCCTTCGGGCACGTCGATCGTGTCGACGCGCAGGTCGGTCTTCCACCGCCGCTCGCATCGAAGAGCTTCCCTTCTTCGGCGAGGTGCTGGTACACCTCCTCGACGAAGAACGGATTGCCCTCGGTCTCGCGGAACACCGACCTTGCGCCAGCGACGACGGCGGCGCCGACCCGCTCATCGCGGCGAGCATCTGCTCCACGCCCGACTCGTTCAGCCGCCGGAGCGCTGATGCGCGTCGCGAGCGCTGCCGCAGCAGCGTTTCGAGCGTCTTCGCGAACGGCCGCTTCACGTCGAGCTCGACGTCGCGGTACGTGCCGACGACGAGCAGCCGCATCGACGGCGAGGTGCGGCGCGAGATGCAGCAGCAGCTGCAGCGTCGGCTCGTCGGCCCAGTGGAGATCGTCGAGCAGCACGACGCCGGCGACTTCTGCGTGCGCGCGCCGGACGTACTCGAGGTAGGCGCTGAAGAGCAGCCGCCGCTGCTGGTCGGCGGGACCTCCGGCAGCGGCGGGATGTCGGGATAGACCCGGCGCAGGCTCGGCACCATCGTCGCGATCTCCGGCGCCAGTCGCCCATCGCCGCCCGCACGGCCTGCGGCACGAGCCGCACCGCCTGCTCGGTCGATCTCGACGAACGGCACAAACGGCGGCGCGCCCTCCATCTCGTAGCAGTGGCCGGTGAGGCTCAGGCAGCCGCGCGTCTCGCGCCTGCGCGCATCAGCTCGCGGGCCAGCCGCGTCTTGCCGACGCCGGGCTCGCCGCCGATCAGCACGAGGCCGCCTTGGCCCGTCAGCATGCGATCGAGCAGGCGCGTGCAGCTCGGCGGCTTCGGCGTCGCGGCCGACGAACGGCGTTCGCTCCGGCGGCTGCGCCGGCGCTCGGCCGCGCGCGCCGGACGACGACGTCGAGCCGACGCGCGTCGCGCAGCGCCTCGAGCGTCCGACGCGCAGCTCGCTCATCGTCTGGTGACCGTTCGGCGCACGCCTTCGCGAGCATGCCGGTGGATGACGTGCGCCGAAGCCCGGCGACGTCATTCGACATCGCGCGAGCCGGAGGCGGCGGATCGCGCAGAATCGCGGCCATCGTCTCGGCCGGATCGTCGCGCAGAAACGGATGGCGGCCCGTCGCGAGCTCGTGCAGGATCGACGCCGAGCGAGAAGATGTCCGAGCGCGCGATCGAGCGAGCCGCCGAGCACCTGCTCCGGCGACATGTAGGCCGGCGTGCCGAGCCGCGTGCCCGGCGTCGGTCAGCGATCGCCGTGCGTCGCCGCTGGCCTGCTGTCGCGGCCGCGACGGCTGCGCCGACATCTGCTTCGCCAGGCCGAAGTCCATCACCTTCACGTGGCCCTGCGCGTCAGCATCACGTTCGCCGGCTTCAGGTCGCGATGCACGATGCCGCGGCGATGCGCTTCGTCGAGCGCCTGGGCGATCTCGTGCGCGATCTCGAGCAATCTGGCGCAGCGGCAGCAGCGCGCGCCGGGCGAGCGCGCGTGCAGCGTCTCGCCCTCGATGTACTCCATGACGATGAACGCGCGGCCGTCGGCGTCGCCGATCTCGTAGACCTTGCAGATGAAGGGATGATCGAGCGCGGCGGCGGCGAGCGCCTCGCGACGGAGCCGCTCGCGCGCGACGGCGTCGCGCTTCGGCCGACGCCGGCAGCAGCTTGATGGCGACCCGGCGCTCGAGCCGCGTGTCCTCGGCGAGAAACACTTCGCCCATGCCGCCCGCGCCGAGCGGCGAGAGGATGCGGTAGCGGCCGGCGAGCAGGCCGTCGGGCAGTGAGACGAGCACGCTCACACCTGGCCCGGCTACGTGTTGAAGGCGATCGACTGGCGCATGGAATTCTGTCAGCGGGATGATGAGCCCGCTGGAGCATGGGCGCACAGCCTCGTCGCCAGCGGATCATCGCTGGCAGACGGGACAGTAGAACGTCGAGCGTCCATTCTGCCAGACGCGCGCGATCGTGCCGGCGCAGCCGGCGGTCGGGCACCGCTCGCCTTCGCGCTCGTAGACGCGGAAGCGCGAGCCGCGATAGCGCTCGGAGTCCTTCAGCGCAATGGCGCGGCGCAGCACCGACTTGATCGCCTGGACCAGCCGTTCGCAGCCGGCCCGCGGCGCGCCGGCTCGCGTGACCAGAGACGACGCCAGGCGGAACGGCGACAGGCCTGCCAGATGCAGCGCCTCGCTCGCGTAGATGTTGCCGATGCCGGCCACCACGTGCTGATCGAGCAGGGCCGCCTTCAGGGAAATCCGCCGCTTCGCCAGCCGTTCGCGCCAATGCGCGTTCGTCGAACGTGCGCGAGAGCGGTTCCGGCCCCAGGCGGCCGAGCGAAGGGTGTCGCGGCCGGCGATCCGCGGCCACCAGGTCCATGACGCCGAACCGCCGCGGATCGTTGAACGTCACCGTCATGCCCGACGACATCGTGAACACGACGTGATCGTGACGGTTGTCGAGGTCAGCGTCCCGATCGCGCGGGCGCGTGGCGATCGCCGTGGTTTTTTCGACGCGAAACCAGCCGGACATTCCGAGGTGCATGATCAACGTGTCGCCCGACGACAACTCGCCGAGCAGGTACTTGCCGCGGCGCGTCAGCGCTCGCACGCGCCGCCCCCGCAGCCGACGGGCGAAGCCGCTCGGAAACGGCTTCCGCAGATCGCGCCGATTGAGCTGGACGCGATCGAAGCGCGCGCCCGCCATCGCCGGTTCGAGGGTCCGGCGCACGCGTTCGACTTCCGGCAGCTCAGGCACGGTCTCGACAACAGGAGGTCAGGAGGTCAAGAACGTTCTTTTTCTAAAGACAAATCTCCTGATCTCCTAGCCTCCTGTAGAAAGACGCCTCAGGCCAGGGCCTTACCGTACAGCGCCAGCAGACGGCTCCAGGCCTTCTCGGCCTGCGGCTCGTTGTAGACGCCCGAATCGGGCGGGCACCAGCCGTGCGCCGCGCCTGTGTACACTTCGATTTCCGCGGGCAGGTTCGCCTTTTCGAACGTCTCCTTCAACACCGTCTTGTCGTTGGGCGCCCGCTGATCGTCGTTCGCGGCGATCGCGATGAGCAGCTGCGCCTTCGTCTTCGCGGCCTGAAGATGCGGAGAGTTCGGATTGGTGGTCACCAGGCCGCCGCCATGGAACGAGGCCACCGCGCCGACGCGATCGGGCACCGCCGCCGCGGTGCGAAACGCGATCGGCCCGCCCATGCAGTAGCCCTGCGTGCCGATCTTCCGATTCTTGGCTACCGACGGCTGCTGATCCAGCCAGGCGATGAACGCCTTCGCGTCGGTCATCTGCGTCGTCTCGTTCAGCGCCTGCGCGAGCGGCATCAACGACGGGATCGCCGTGGCCGCGCCGTTCTCCGCGGTCGGCGCCTTCTTGACGCGATAGAACGGATTGACGACGAGCACCGAGTAGCCCGACTCGGCGAGCCGCTTGCCCATCTGCCGCATCGCGGGCCGAAGGCCGAAGATGTCCGGCCACAACAGCACGCCCGCGCCCGTGCCGGTCGCCGGGTGAACGAAGTACGCGTCGCAGGTCCCGTCCGGCGTCGTCACAGTCACCTCGCCGTCGGTCACTGCGACCGCGTTCACGACGCGCGGCAGCATCATCGCCACGCCGGCGCCCAGCAGGACGCCGAACTGCCGCCGTGTGACCTGGCCGCGCGCCTCGAATTCCTGTCGATCCTTCTCAAATTGATCCTGTTCGCACATAGTCGCTCCTCGCCGACGCCCTGATCGAGCGTCCGGCCTTCGGTCTGACACTCTATATCCATTCGATAGCCTTTGAATCGCGAATTGTCTTGCGGCCGCCTGTGGATCGCAGGAATATCGCGCCTCGAGGACACCATGCGACACACAACGGCAAACGCGGTCGGACGACGTGCGCTCATCAAGGGAACGGCGCTGCTCGCGCTGTCGGCCGCGCCTCGAGCGCAAGCCCAGGCGCCGACGCCGGAAGCGGTAACGCGGCTCGAAGACGTGCCGTTCGGCCCGGCGGTGACGGTTACGGTCGAGCGCCGCGGCGACATCGTGCTGGTCGGGCTCAACCGCCCGTTCATCCAGAACCGGATCGATCCGCCGACGCGTCTGCGGGTGGCGGCTGCCTTCTACGATTACGAGCACGATCCGTCGCTGCGCGCGCTCGTGCTCTTTGGTCACGGCGAGCACTTTTCCCGTGGCATCGATGTCGACGCCGCGCAGGCCGGCATCCTGTCCGGCCAGCGGCCGACCAGCCCACGGCCGACGCTGGATCCGCTCGGCAACTCCCAGCCGCATCGGTCGAAGCCGGTCGTGGTGGTCGCCCATGGCGACACCTGGAACCTCGGACACGAGATCTATCTGGCCGGCGACGTGCGCGTCGCCGCGGCGAACACGCGGTTCGGTCAGGACGAGAACACGCACGGCCGCTTTCCAGGCGGCGGCGCGACCATTCGCTTCGTGCGCGAGGCTGGCTGGGGCAACGCGATGCGCTACATGCTGACCGGCGATCACTGGAGCGCCGAGGAGTCGTATCGGATGGGAGTGACGCAGCAGATCGCGGTTACGCCCGAGGCCGCGCTCGAAGCCGGCATCGCGATCGCCCGCCGGATCGCCGCCTGCGCACCGTTGTCGATCAAGGCGACGCTGACATCGGCACACCAGTACGTCGACCCCGTCGAAGCCGACGCGCTCTCGAAGCTCGGCGCGCAGTACGCGGCTCTCTACCGAACCGAGGATTTCCTCGAAGGCCGGCGCGCCGAAGCCGAAGGGCGACCGCCGAAGTATCAGGGGAAGTAGAAGGGTTCGACTCGCGGCGCTGGTCGCTATTCGATCCGCAGTGCGACGGTCGGCTCGAGACGGGTCGCGCGCCGGGCCGGGATGATTGACGCGACCAGCGCCACGATCGCGAGGATGACGACCATCGCGATGAGCATCGCGAGGTCGCGCGACTCGACACGCACCACATTGTTCTGCAGCAGGCGACCGACCCACAGTGAAGCGGGCACACCGAGCACCAGCACCGGCAGCCACGACCCAGGGCGCCGGTCCTGAGGAACAGCCAGCGCACGTGCGTTGGCCTGGGCGCCGAGCGCCATCCTCACGGCAATCTCCTGCGTCCGCCGCCTCACGGCGTACGCCATCGCCGAGTAAAGGCCCACCCCGGAGAAGACGAGCGCCAGGCCGCCGATCTTCGCGAATTGCGACGCACTGCCGGCCGAGGGGGACCTCGAGCGATCGCGTAGCTCGTCCAGCGTTCTCACGACACCAAGCGCGAGATCGGGGTCGATCGCGTTCACCGCGTCCCGGGCCGCCGACACGACGCGCGCAGGTCCGCCGGAGCCGCGCACGATCAGCGTGACCCCGGCCGGCGCCTCAGCCCGAAACGGCAGATAGACCATGGGCACCGCGTCTTGCTGACTCTGCCGGATGTCGGGAGACACGCCGACGATCGTCACGCGAACCGGCGGCGCGGGGCCGTCGGCTTCTCTCAGGTAGGTCCGTTGTGCCGTTGGCGGCCGGAGCTCGAGGCGACGACCGATCGGATTGCCGGCGCCGAGGTACACCTCGGCGAATCGCTGGTTCACGATCGCCGCCTCGTTCCCGGGAGTCCCGTGCAACTCGGAGAACGACTCGCCGAGGACGAGCCCACGGACGACGGTGTGAAAGTACGCGGGCTCCACGATCACGGTCATGACGTCTGGGGGCGGATCGCTGGCGGGCCGTCCATCCACGGCGGTCAGCCGGCGCCTGCCAGCGGACGTGAAGGGCGGCGCACTGGCAATGGTGCTCGCCGTTACCCCGGGAACCGCCAGCAACCGATCCCTCAGCTGCTGTGTGGAATGCGACGCGCTGTTCCGGCGTCGCATATTTCTGTGCCGGGAGTCGAACGAACGTCGTGACCGCATCCGACGTCTGCACATTGAGGTCAAGGCGCATAGATCTTGTAAAAGGTCTTCGCTGTCAGACCGGCGCCGTTCAGCAGGGCCAGCGTCAAGGCGAACTGCCCGACGAGCAGCGCGTGGGTCCAGCGGCGCGCCCTCGGGGTTGCGCTCAGGCGTCCGCCGTCTTTCAGCCCATCGGCGGTCCCTCGACGCGAGGCATAGAGTGCCGGCGCCAGGCCGAAGAGCCCGGTGGTGAAGCAGCGCGACGGCCGCAAGAAAGCCCAACAGGCGGACGTCCATCTTCAGGCGCCAATAGGGCAGCAGCGGGTCAACTTGCGACGTCCAGTTTTCAGGGTGAGCCATGAGAATCCGAGGGCCAGAACCCACGCGACGAACGCCAGCAGCAGGCTCTCGATCAACAGTTGCCGCACGATCCGCCACCGCGTGGCGCCGATCGCCAGCGCGGATCGCGATCTCGCGCGATCGATACGCCGCGCGCGCCAGCAGCAGATTCGCCAGATTGGCGGCGGCGATCAGCAGGACGAAGGCCGCGGCCAGCAGCGGCATGTAGATCATCGAATTGGTGAGCGCGATACTGCCACCGCCGTTGTACGCCTCGAGCAGGGTGTTCACGAGAGGCCGGACATCTTTGTTCGTGTCGGGATGCGCAACGGCGAGGTTCGCCGCGATCGGCGTGAGTTCGGCTCGCACGCGGTCGAGATCCGCACCGTCGGGCAGGCGGCCGATCATCATCAGCGTGCGTGAATCACGACGCTGCGCGGCCACTCCCGGCATCTGCGCCAGCGGCAGCCAGACATCGGTGAAGTCGATGAAGCGGATGCCATCAGGCATGACGCCGATGATCGTCGCCGGCGTGGCACCGTTGATCGAGACCTTACGTCCCAGCACGTCGCGGCTTGCCGCGTAACGGCCCTTCCAGAGGTTGCTCGAGATAATCGCCACGGCTTCGGCGCCAGGACGATCGTCGGCCGCCGAGAAGTCGCGACCGAGCTGCGGCTTGACGCGGAGCACGGAGAAAGTGGCGGCAGACACATACAGCCCCTCGAACTGTTCGGGCGCAGCGCCGTCGCGCCCCAGGCTGATGGTGGCTATTGCAAAGCCGGCCGCCGGGCCGTCGAACACCCGCGCGTCGCGGCGCCAATCCTGGTAGTCGGCAAACGAGAGGCCGGCCTCTCGGCCGCGCGCATCGACCGTCCTCATGATGGCGATGCGATCGGGGCGCTCGAACGGGAAGTCGCGCCACAGGACGGCGTAGGTGCTGATGAAGGTCGTGTTCGCCACGCCCATCGCCAGCGCAAGAGTGAGAATGGCGCCGGCAGTGAACCACCGGTCCTTGGCGAGGATTCGCCACGCGAATCGCCCGTCCGCCCCTAAATCGGCGAGCCAAGCCATCAGCAGACCTGTGTCAGCGAATCGTCAGTTTCTGCACCCTGAAATTTCCGACCGGGAGCCACGAAAACGCGAACACACGAAAACACGAAAACATGATCTTGTTTCGTGGCTTCGTGCCTTCGTGGCTATCCAGGCGTCGCTAGTGGATCGTGAGCTTCTGCACCCTGAAATTGCCGACTTCGCCCGACGTAGAGCGTGTTCTCGCTGCGGCAATCGATGGCGTTGACGGTGCCGAACTCCTTCGGCAGTTTGCCGGCCTTGCCGAACTTGCCGATCATCGATCCGTCGAGCTTCATCTTGTAGATTTCGCCGGCGGTGTCGAGGTCGTTCGGCGGATTGGAGTTCGAGACATACAGCACCTGGTTTGCGCCGGGCGTGATGCAGATGGCCTGGGCGTTGCCGACGTTCTTGATCTCGCTCTTGAAGGTGCCGTTGTTGTCGAACACCTGGATGCGCTTGTTGCCGCGCGTCGGCCGCGTAGACGTTGCCCTGCGCGTCGACCGCGATGCTGTCGACGCTGGCGAACTGGCCGTGCGCGGTGCCCCGCTGGCCCCAGGACTTCACGAACACGCCGTCCTTCGAGAATTTCGCGACGCGCGCGTTGTGCCGCGGCCGTCGGCGACGAAGATGTTGCCCTGCGCGTCCCACGCGACGTCGGTCGGACGGTTGAAGAGGTCCTGCTGCGCGTCCCGCGCCGGGAGGACCGCCGCCGCGGCCGCCCCCGCCTCTCGCCGCCTCCGCCGCCCGGTCCGCCACGCTCGCGGCGGATTCTGAATCGCTTCCGGCTTTGCGCCCGAGGAGAAACGCGACGCGCCCCTGCGGATCGAACTTCATGACCATCGCCGACATCTCGTCGACGACCCAGAGGTTGTCCTGCGGATCGACGCGGACCTGGGCGGCGAACAGGAACCCGTACACGCCCTGGCCGATCTCGCGCGTGAACTTGCCGTTGCGATCGAACTGGAACAGACGCGATCCGCCGTGGACGAACGGACGCGCCGTGCGCCATCGACACCGTCGGGTGGCCGGTGCGCGTGTAGACGAAGATGTCGCCGCGCGAATTGGTCGCGACGCCGCCGACCTCGCCGAGATAGATGTCGTCCGGCAGCGCCAGCGGATTGGCGCCGAGTCGAAGTTCATCACCGGCGCCGCGTTCTGGGCGGACATCGGCATGCGGCGCCAGGACGGTGGCGGCCAACAGTGCGAGTAGATCAGGCGTGTGTCGTCCTTCATCGGCGTTCTCCTTCGCCCGCGCGTGCGCGACGGCGCCGGCTGCAGGATGTATTTCTGCACGCGCCACGATTCGATTTCGCCGAGGATCAGCTTCGTTGGGATTGCGGCAGTCGATCTTGTGGACCACCTGAAAGCCAGGCGGGTTCTTGCCCGGCTTGCCGAACTTGCCGAGCACCGTGCCATCCAGTTCCGCCTTGTAGATCTCGCCGGTGTTCTGCCACGAACCCGGCGGATTGCCGTTCGGGTTCGAGTTGGAGAAGAAGACGTACTGATGCGGTCCGCCGGAGATGCACAACGTCCATCCCGTGCCGAGATTGGTAATCTCCCTTGATCGGTTTCAGATTGTTGTCGAGCTCCTGATAGCGGTTGTTGGTCCGGTCGGCCACCCAGACGTGACCGCGCCCGTCGACCTGCAGACCGTGCGGCAGGTTGAATTCGCCGAGCTCCTTGCCCGCCTTCTCGCTGCCGGCCTGCGCGACGAAGCGGCCGTTCTTGTCGTACTTCACGACGCGATTGTTGCAGTAGCCGTCGGAGATGAAGATGTTGCCCTGCGGATCGAAGCCGACATCGCTCGGGCGGCAGAGGATGTACTTCTGCGCCGGCGGATTCGGACCGACGGCGTGACGACGGGGCCATCGACGGCCGGCGGCCTGCGGCCGATCACCATCAGCACCTTGCCCTTCGGGGCTGAACTTGGTGACCAGGTTGGTGCCTTCATCCACGGTCCAGATGTTGTCGTCCTTGTCGACGCGGACCGAGTGCGCGAATTCGAAGCCGTAATAGCCCTTGCCGATTTCCTTGATGAAGGTGCCGTTCTTGTCGAATTCGAACAGGCGCGTCGTGTCGCGGCGGTGATAGACGAAGATGTTGCCCTTCGAGTTGGTGGCGACGGCCACCGACTCGCCCAGATACTCGCCGGCCGGAAGCTTCAGGAAATTCGGGACGGACGTGAAGGGGATGTCCGGCACGCCGGTAATCGTCGCCTTCTGCTGGGCAGACGCTGAGCCGGCCAGGAGCACGACCGCGGCGCACGTGGAGAGAAGATGTCGTGTCATGGAGGGGAGCCTATACCAGGGCTCCCGCCCACTTCAATCGTCCTTCTTACGAGTGAACCGTCCCACTCAATCGGCACCGCGTGGATCGCCACGAAAACACGAAAACACGAAGAACATCCAATACTTCGTGGCTTCGTGCCTTCGTGGCGGCTCGCGTTACCGCTGCGCGTTCGCCAGATCGCCGACCGCGGTGGAGAGGACTCGGACCTTGGCCTGATCGCGCGCCGAGGCGGCGGCGGTGTTCAGCTGCGCGGCGAGCTGTGTCAGCGCCGCTTTGCGCTGCGATCCCGAGCGCTCGGCGCTGGCAAGCGTGGTCCGCGCCGTGGCAATCGTCTCCGATGCGAGACCCTTCGATCGCTCGAGCTGATCGAGATACGCGCGCGCCAGCGCGAAGCTCGGCACCCAGACGATCTTCTGCTGATCCTGCGTGTTCAGGTACGGCGTCTTCACCGTCTTCGCGGCGGCGAGCTCGTTCTCGCTGATGAGGCCGTTCGGCACGAGCTCGTAGATGTCGAGGCCGCGCGCGATCTCGGAGCTGACGATGACGCCGTTGTACCAGTACGCGGACCACGAGCCGCCCATCATCATGCGCTTCTCGTCGATTGGCCCGCGATCGAAGTAGGCGATCTCCTGCGGATGGTCGACGTCGGTCCAGTCGAACACCGACAGGCCGCCTTGATACCAGCCCTGGACCATGATGTCGCGGCCGGGGATCGGAATGAGCGATCCATTGTGCGCGACGCAGTTCTCCTGCGGCGTCTGCGGGGCCGGGAGTTTGTAGTAGCCATGGAACGTCAGCTTCCGGTTGTCGATGGTGAACAGCGCGTTGGCGCCCCATTCCTTCTTGTCGGTCGCGCGACAGCGCGGCTGGCCGCCGCCGCCCCACTCATCGGTGAAGAGGACTTTCGATCCGTCGTTGCTGAACGTGGCCGAGTGCCAGAACGACATGTTGGCGTCGGCCGCCGCGTCGAGGCGAACGGGATGTGATGGGTCGTGGATGTCCAGCAGGAGCCCGAGGCCTGCGCACGCGCCGGCCGCCAGCCCGATCTCGGGGTACACGGTAATGTCGTGACACTGGTTCGGACCAGTCGGCGGTCCCGCGTTCCCGCGTCCGCGCCCCCCGCCGGGGCCGCCCTGCCTGCCGCGACCTTCGGCCGCGGCTGCCGCTGCCGCCGCCTGACGGTCGCGCTCGTCCGAGGCCGCGCGTTCGTCGTTGCGCGGCGGCACCGGCAGGTCCTGGAAGATGCGCGGCGAGCTGACGATCGCCGCGCGCTCGGCCGCGCGGAGCGGCACCTTGATCACTTCCAGACGGAAGCGCGCGGTATTCGGATCGTCGATCCCGCCATCCGCGCAGCCTGGTACCTCTTCAGCCGACCGCACGCTGGAGGTTCCCGAGACGTAGATATACACGTTGCTGTCGTCGCTCTGATCGGTGACGACCGTGTGCGTATGCGATCCCCGGCACGTCTGCACCGTCGTCACCAGCTTCGGATGCTTGACGTCGGCGATGTCGAAGACGCGAATGCCGCGCACGCGAAGCTTGCTGACCGGTTCCGGTACGCCTTCGAACCCGCAGTCCGCGCGGCTGTTGGTCGCCTCCGCGGACATGAAGAGCAGATTCCGATAGACGGACACATCGTTCTGCGAGGCCGGACAGAGATACGTCTGCATCAGCGCCGGCTTCGCGGGATTGGAGATGTCGTAGATCTCGAACCCGTTGTAGTTGCCCTGAATGACGTACTTGCCCGTGAACGCCAGGTCCGAGTGCGTAGAGCCCAGCACCCGACCCTTCGGCGGCGTGGTCGATAGCATCCGCATGTTCCACGCGGCCTGGGCCGCGTCCCAGCGGCCGGCCTTGAGGCCCACGCGCGGATCCGGAACCGGCGCGGTCGCCGACACGATCGGCGCAACCGGCGGAGGCATGACGGCTGGAGCCGGTGGCGGTGGCGGCGGCGGAGTGCCACGTCCACCGCCGGGCGCCATGCCTCCCGCCGGAGCAGCGGCTGATGGCTCGCTCGGCGGCGTGGCGGCCGCGGCCGGCGTCGGCGCGGCGGCCGGTGGCGCAGTCGTGGCCG
Source organism: uncultured Acidobacteriota bacterium (assembly GCA_963792175.1). GTDB lineage: Bacteria > Acidobacteriota > Vicinamibacteria > Vicinamibacterales > CAVVIG01 > CAWBVG01. The sequence goes on along the minus strand of CAWBVG010000032.1, from coordinate 46,319 downwards.
GTGGCGGCGTCACGGCCGGCGGCGGCGTCGTGGCGGCCGGTGGAGTTGGCTGCGGCGCGGCCGCAGGAGGCGTGCTGGGAGTGACGGCGGGCGGCGCCGTTTTCGACGAGCCTGCGCACGCGGCGACACCGAATGCGCTTCCTGCGAGCACGAACGCGAGCAACAACGCGACGATCCATCTCATGGGGGGCCTTCCTCCAGCATCTTGTTCATTCGATCGATCTCGGTGGACTGGTCGGCATAGACGTCGGACGCGAAGCGGAAGACCGTCTCGTCCTGCGCCGCGCCGTACGCCTTGAACAGCACGTCGACCATGTCGATGGCGCCTTGATGATGCTTGATCATGCCGACCAGGAACAGGCGATCGAACTCCGGGCCTCGCGCGCGATCGAGCGCGGCCATTTCCTCGTCGGTCAGCATGCCGGGCATCAGCATGTCGTGCTCGACGCCGTTCATCTTCATCCGATGGCGCGTCGACGCGGCGTCGGGGACGAACTGGCTTCGATCGCGCAGCCAGGTTTGCATCATCGCGATCTCGTCGCGCTGGGCGACGACGATGCGCTCGCAGAGGACGGCGACGTCGGCGCGCGCGCCGTGCGATGGCGCCCAGCCGGCCATGACGACCGCCTGCGCGTGATGGGGAATCATGCCCGCCATGAAATCGACGTCGGCGTCGGTGTACGGCAATCGGCCGAGCCCTGGCGGCGTGGCATGGAGACCCTGCGCCGGTGCGCCCGCGCACGCCGCGGTTGCGGCGGCGAGGATCAGGGATGCGACCCAATTGACCCGCGACCGCAGGGCCCCGGCCACCCTGTGGAAACGAAACGCGCCCATGGGCGCAGATTATCGCTCAGGCGAGGCGTCTTTCGAACTTCTTTACCTGCGATGACTTCCTGTGTGCGCCGGCTGGAACGTCCCGGATGGTGCAAGCCCGCGACGTGTTCGTCATACTACGGCTGGCTGTGAGCCGTTGGCGCGCGGCGTTCACGGCACAGCTGGCGAGCGCGCGAGCGTCAACGAAGGGGCGACATGGAGATCAAGCGAAGCGGCACGCAGCCGTCCGGCAAAGGGCCGTCCGATTGGTTTACCGGCGCCGTCCGGGTCGATCCGTTGTTCGACGCCCCCGATCCGGCGCGTGCCGTCGGCGCGAGTGTCACGTTCGAACCCGGAGCCCGTACGGCGTGGCATACGCACCCGCTCGGCCAGACGCTCATCGTCACCGCCGGCAGCGGCCTGGCGCAGCGATGGGGCGGACCGATCGAGCCGATTCGGCCGGGCGACGTCGTCTGGTTCGCTCCGGGCGAGAAGCACTGGCACGGCGCGACTCCAACGACGGCCATGACACACATCGCCGTTCAAGAGAAGTTGAATGGCAAGGCTGTGGACTGGATGGAACAGGTCGGCGACGACCAGTATCAGGCGCGGTAGAGACTCGAGAGGAGTCGTTCAACACATGCAGAAGCGCGCATTGGGCAAGAGCGGACTCGAGGTTTCGGCCATCGGCTTCGGCTGCATGGGCCTCAGCTTCGGTTACGGGCCGGCCACCAGCCGGGACGAGGGCATTGCGATCATCCGCGCGGCTGTTGACGGTGGCGTCACGTTCTTCGATACCGCCGAAGCCTACGGGCCGTTCACGAACGAAGAGCTCGTCGGCGAGGCGCTCGGCCCGGTTCGCGATCAGGTGGTGATTGCGACCAAGTTTGGCTTCAAGTTCGAGGGCGGCAAGCAGGCGGGGCTCGACAGCCGTCCCGCGCACATCCGGGAGGTCGCCGACGCTTCGCTGACCCGACTGAAGACCGATCGGATCGATCTGCTGTATCAGCACCGCGTCGACCCCAACGTCCCGATCGAAGACGTCGCGGGCGCGGTGAAGGACCTCATTCGCGAAGGCAAGGTCAAACACTTCGGGCTCTCCGAAGCGGGCGTTCAGACCATTCGCCGCGCGCATGCCGTCCAGTCCGTGACCGCGCTGCAGAGCGAGTACTCGCTGTGGTGGCGCGAACCCGAACGCGAAACCTTGGCGACGCTCGAGGAACTGGGCATCGGATTCGTGCCCTTCAGTCCCCTCGGCAAAGGGTTCCTCACCGGGAAGATCGACGACAAGACCACCTTCGACAGCACTGACTTCCGGAACGTCGTCCCGCGCTTCACGCCCGAGAATCGCAAGGCCAATCAGGCGTTTGTCGACTGGCTCGCGACGTTTGCGGAGCGGAAGCAGGCGACGCCGGCGCAGATCGCGCTCGCGTGGCTGCTGGCGCAGAAGCCGTGGATCGTGCCGATTCCAGGGACGACCAAGCGGCATCGGCTCGAGGAGAACCTCGGCGCGGCCCGCGATTCAGCTGAGCGCCGACGACCTGCGGGAGATCGATCGCGCGGCGTCACAGATCGAGGTGCACGGCGCGCGCTACCCCGAGCATCTGCAGAAGATGGTCGGGCGGTGAGGTGTCGCGACGGCTTTCTACACGCGACTGAATGCGGGATGTGCGTGGCAGGCTGCCGAGTGTGAAGCGCAGATGTTGGGAAAGAGTTCAGGGCCTCCCCTCGTTGAAGGGCGCCATTGAATAGCAGCAGACCGTGAGGAATGGCAGTCCTCGTGTCAGGTCATCCCACGTGGATTCCATTTGAAGCGCGGCTTCATAGTGGCCGTCCGCGCAGAGTAGAGCCGACATTTCGCCGACCACCGTCAGGTTTGACGCGGATACGGCGAGACGTGACCGTTCGAGGTCATTGACGAACGCCGCGACGCGATCGGCATCCAGCCGGCCACCCACCATCGCCTGCGACAGCGCCTCCGCTGCGTCGAACGTGACATACGTGCCTCGGTCGATGGCCTTGGCCAGATCGCAGCCCTTCGCCAGCAGTCGTTCAGAGACCCCGTTGCGCGTGGCCTCGGTTCCGATGATGGCGGCCATGTCGCCTCGTCGAATCGCGGCGGCGAGCAGGCGGCTCACGTCATCCAGAAACAGGCGAGGCTCGCTGCCCAACAGCATCGCATGCCGGCCAGGCCCTGCAGCCGGGGCGATGGCACGAAGCGACGTGAGCGAAGGCACGAAGAGACGTCCGGCGATCGCGTGATCGATGGCGCTGACGAGATCCGAGTGCATTCGTGTTTTCAGGACGTAGCCGTGCGCCCCGGATTCGATGGCGGCGGCCACGAATTCGTCCGAGTCGTGCATCGTCATCATGACGATCCTGGCGCGCGACCCCGATTGCTTCAGTTCACGCGCGGCTTGAAAACCGTCGACTTCCGGCATGGTGACGTCGAGCACGACGACGTCCGGATCCAGCCGCCGCGCCGCGTACAATGCCTGCCGTCCATCACTGACCGCGGCGACGACGTCAAAATCCCTCGCGAGACGCGTGGACGCCTTGGCCAGGATGGACGCATTGTCGTCGGCCACCAGCACCCGCAGTCTGTGCTCGCCGTCGTTCCGCCCGGATGGAGGGAGGGCATTCATGGCATTACAGACCGATCGTGAAAGCGCACCGCCTGCAGCGTTTTCATGAGAACCGGCAACGACGGAACGTAGGCGTGGGTCTCGTCGGGGTCAGAGCGGCGAACACGGTGCGACCTGGCGCATGGCGGGCAAGATCTTACTCCACGCGGCGACGTTGAACGAAAAAATTCCGCTTCGGTCGCGAGACCAACTTCGTCGATTGGCGCTAGCTAGAAGTTCGACGGCGCGTCTGGCCCACCTTGGCTCTTCGAGCTTTGGTGGGCACAAACGCTCACGACACGACTCGAACGTTCGACCTTCGCTCGAGAATCGCCTCCGCTCATTTCACGCCTGTCGTCGCCCGCATGTCGCGCCCAAGCGCGTCGGTGAACCCGCGCGCCTGCGCCAGAGCGGTTACCGGGCTCGTGCCCAATGCAATCTCCTTCGCCGAAGCCGTCGAGCCATAGGCCCGCGTGTTCGCATCCTTATCAGCAGTCAGGGCGCCACCGGACAAGTTGACGCCGGCGAAGAGACCCTTCGAGTGCGAGTACGACAGCATCTCCGCGGTCATCTGCGCGTCGGTGGCCGCCGTCGCCGTTCGTCCGACGGGCCCGGCCGCAATCGAGGCACCGACTCCGAGCGTCGTCTTGTTGCTCAGCAGCTTCTCTGCTCCGCTGGCGTTCATCACGAACAGCACGAGTTCGGTCGATGAGGCGCCGACCTGGAAACCAACGCTGCCTTTCGTCAGCTGCATGAAGACTGGCGTGCCCCACGCGCCGTTCGCATGCCGGCAGCTCATGACGCCGGAGCCGCCTTCTCCGCCGACGATGAACGCCGCTTTTTTCAGCGACGGAATCACGAGCACGCAGTTGGCCTTGGTCCACATCGATTCGGGAATCTCCGACGAGTTCCGGAATTCGCTGAGCACCGTTGTCGCCTTGTTGAGTTGCTTGAGGTCATCCTTCGAAAGTGCGCCGAATGCGAGGGTCGCCGTCAATACACCCGTGGTTGCGACGGCGGCCGCGATTGGCAGTCGCATACATCACCTCCGGTGGAATAGGAGTGCAACGGGCGGCCCAGTGGACACACCATGTTCTGTGGTCGCCACGTACGCTCGTTCCCGCGGGTGGAGATGCGATCACGGTCTATCGTCACCCTGCTGATGACCTGAGGCTCCAGCGCGTCCACAGGCGGCGCATTCGTGGCAGCCTGTCGCCCGGCTCAGGTGAGGCTGCTGTTTGATCGTCTAGTGATCTTTGCCAAACCGATCGACGACGACTTCCCCCATGTGTACGCCCAGATCAAAGCCGCCGAGCCAGTGGCGGACAGATTCCTGCCATATGCAGCCTCTGGGAACAAGTCGTAGACGTTCTACGTCTTAGTCAAAGACTCGAGACCCTATGGCCCTGCACTCCTCGCGAGGCGACGCGCGCACCGATCTTCTGCACGGCGCCCTCGACGTGTCTCCGACGTTTGCATGGCTCGAGGATGATCGACGTGCGTTGGACTCCAACGGGCCCGCGAATCGGCTCTTCACGCGCTTTCGCGACCAGGATCTACAGCGGCCGATCATCGAGCACTTCGAGCAGGTGGCCCTCCGACACCGAGGTCGCTCCGCGATCAGCGGGGCGGACGCCGCCCTCACGTTCGGCGAACTGTGGGACGGAGTTTCGGGACTGGCCCAGACGCTCGCGGCCGAGACCAAGCCCGGCGACCTGATCGGCATCCTGCTGCCGGCCTGTCCGATGTTTCCGCTCGCGATGCTCGCGTGCCTCGCCTCCGGACGCCCGTTTGTCACTCTCGATACACACTATCCGCCGGACTGGCTCGATCACGTCCTGCGGGATGCGCGCCCGGCGCTGATCATCACATTGAAGGATGGCCTCCGGGGTGTCGAGGCGCGGATGCCACTGGTGCGGGTTATCCGTCTGACGGGAATGCCCGAATCGGGGCGCACCGGTTGGCGACCGGCCACCATGGGTGTGGACGAACCCGCTTGTGTCCTGTACACGTCCGGCAGCACGGGGCGGCCGAAGGGCGTCGTGAATAGCCAGCGAAACCTGCTGCAGCGCGTGGCTCAGTCGATCAATGCCGCGCACATCAACACCGCGGACAGATTGTTGACTCTCGCTTCGCCTTGCACGATCGTCGGCGTCCGCGACGTCATGACCGCGCTGCTGGCAGGAGCAAGCATTCACCTCCGCGATCCACAAGGCGTCGGCGTGCGCGAGACCTTGAACGTGATCCACGCGGAGGCCATCACGATCCTTTTCACGTTTCCCGCCCTTTTGCGATCCATCGTCACGGCTCGAGGGAGTCGCGCGGGAGCGTCTCTGAGACTGGTCCGTATAGGCGGGGACACGACGCTGTGGAGCGACATCGAGACGCTGCGCGAGTGGCTCCCACCGCAGGCCGCCATCCAGATCATCTACGCTGCCACGGAAGCGCCGATGATGCAGTGGTTCGTTGACGACACATGCAGGCGTGACGACGCCCGTATTCCCATCGGCTATCCGCTGCCCGGCAACCGTCTCGCGTTAGTTGATGAAGCTGGTCGCGCCACGCTCCCCGGTGAAGTAGGCGAGCTCATCGTCGCAAGCCCTTACGTGGCGTTGGGGCGCTGGGCCGAGGGGCGGATTGCGGAGGAGAGCGTTGAAACTGGTGGCGGGCGCGGATGGCGGATCTTTCGCACCGGGGACTTCGGTGCGGCAGAGACCCGACGGGCTGCTGGAGCGAGTCGGTCGCAAGGACCGGCAAGTCAAGATACGCGGGTTTCGCGTTGATCTCGACGGCATCGAAGCCATGCTTCGCGGCCACCCGTTCGTACGAGATGTCGCTGCAGTGGCTCGGCCGAGTCGGTGCCGATGGCACGACGACTGTCGTCGCATACGTGAGCGCGCGCGACGGAGCACCATCCGGGCTGATCGACGAGTTGAAGGCGTCGATGCGATCCGCGCCGCCGCCGATGCGCCCTGCACGCTTCTATCTTGCCCCCTCGATTCCACGCTTGCCGAGCTCGAAACTGGACATTCGCGCGCTGGTTGCGCTGGATGAGGTCCACGTCCAGAACGAACATGAGGAATCGATCGATGAAGCCGCGCCCGCCTCGATTGCCGGCGATCACATCTCCCGGACGGTCGCTCGCGTCTGGCGACAAGTGCTACTCGTCCCGGTCCGCGCCGCTGAGGATGATTTCTTCGACAGCGGCGGCGATTCGCTCAAAGCCATCTCGTTCGTGATCGAGCTCGAGCGGGCGCTGGGACTTGAGATCTCACTCACACTGATCAACGAGGCGCCGAGGTTTGATCAGCTTTGCCAGGCGCTGAAAGAGCGGCGCGCTCCTGGCTCGACTCCGCTGGTGACTCTCAAGACAGGAGACGGCCTGCCGCCGCTGTTCTTCATCCACGGCATTGGCGGCAACGTCGTCAAACTCGTGCCTGCGGCGCGATGCGTGGGCTACTCAGGTGCAGTGATTGGCATTCGGGCGCGCGGCGTCGTACGCGGAGAAGTGCCGCACACCAGCATCGAGGCCATGGCCGCGGACTATCTGGATGAGATCAAGAAGTACCAACCAAACGGTCCCTATTACCTGTGCGGCTATTCTTCCGGCGGGCTTGTGGCGTTCGAGATCGCACGGCGCCTGTCCGAGTCGGGCGATGAAGTTGGCTTGGTCGGGCTCTTCGATACCACGATGAGTCCGGTGCGATGGCCACTACGGGCCTGGCTCTCGATCATTGCCCGCCGCATTGCACGCCTCGCCGCCGCTACCCGCCCCCCCCCCCCCCCCCCACTACCCAAATCAGCCGAGCGACTTCGCGCGTGGCGCGGCACTCTCGGCGCCGCGCCTTCAATCGCCATCAGGGTATCGGCAAGCGGTCTCATCGCCTCCGCAAAATACCACGCAGGGTTTTATCGCGGGCAGCTCACGCTGTTCTCGCCCGCGGGACGCGAGCCTAGCCTCCCATCCCTCGAGTCTATCTGGCGCAAGCATGCGCGAACGGTCGTAGTCGTAGAGACTGAAGGAACGCACGTCACGATGCTCTCCGCGCTCCATGCAAAAACGACAGCTGCCTGCTTGACGCGGTGTCTGCCCGTCTGAAAGACAGGCTATGATCCGCGGGTCATGCTGAAAACACGCCCGCGCCTTGTCTTGACGGCCCTTGCGTTCGCGTGCGCCTCCGCGGCGCCGACGATGCAGTCGCCCGGCTATCCGGTCGAGCTCGTCGCGCCCGGGAAGGGCCCGTTCACGTTTCCTCCCGGCTATCAAACGCCGTGGGACAAGATCGAGATCGTGGTGACGTCGAAGATGTCGTCGAATCTCTTCGTGCTGCATGGATCGGAAGGTCTCGATCCCGCGCATCCCGACGGATCCGGCGGCCGGGCCATGGTGCTGTTCGGAGCGGACGGCATTCTGCTGGTGGACACCGAGAACCGACAGGTCGCCGACAAAACGCTGAAGGCGATTCGTTCGTTCACCGACGCGCCGTTCAAGGTGCTCGTCAACACGCACATTCATCCCGATCACACCGGCGCGAACGCCTTCTTCACGAACCAGGGCGCGTTGCTCTTCGCCCAGGACAATCTGCGCAACGAGATGCTCCGGCCGCCGCCGCGCGCGAACGGGCAACCCGCCCCGGCGCCAGAGACGGCCGCGGTACCCGTGGTCACATACTGTACAACGCCGCGGCGCCCGGGCAGCCTGCGGTGAGCTTCGACATGAACGGCGAGACGGTGGACTTCATCCCAATGATGCCGTCTCATACGGCCGGCGACACGATCGTGCGCTTCCGCAAGGCGAATGTGATCTACATCGAGGACTTCTACCGGAACTTCGGATATCCATTCGCCGATCAGGCCAATGGCGGTTCGATTAAGGGGATGCTCGACGCGATCGATCTGATCGGGAAGCTCGCCGGTCCGAACACGATGCTCATTCCCGGACATGGCAATCTGGTCAAGAAGAAGGATCTGCTACCGTATCGCGCGATGCTGGTCGACATCATGGCGAAGGTGAAAACCCTGCGCGATCACGGCAAGTCGCTGGATGACGTGCTGGCCGCGAACCTGACCGCGCCTTACGACAAGACCACGCTGGGAGACACGCCGCAGAGCAAGGCGCGCTTTATCACCGAAGTGTACGACGAGGTGTCGGACTTTCCGCCGGTCGTCGACGGGAAACGGACGATGCCGAGGCGTCCGTAGGAGTGTCCGGAAGGGGCCCGAAAACTTTGGTGCGCCGGGCCCGTGGATCCGCTGATGGCGCTGCGCCCCGAGTGCTGACGGGCCGACGCCGCCCAGCTGACGCGTTCACTGTTTTTGTTGAGACGCCGTCGGCGCGTCGACCACTGAACCCCAGAACCCGATCATCATCTCTTCCCACGTCTGGTCGCCCCATTTCACGTCCTTGGTGGGGTCGGGGTTGTACTTGTTGCCCGCCGAGTTGTCGAAGTGCGCCACGACCTCGACCTTGGTTCCCTTCGGCAGGATCTTCGGCTTGGCGAGGTCGTAGGTGATCTGCCAATTGAAGTCGTATTTCGGCACGCGCAAGAGCACTTCCGACGTGCCGTCCGGGTAGAGCGCGGTGTAGGTCATGTCCTTGCCGCGCACGTGCATGTGCGGAGTCAGGCTCGTCATGACGGTGTCCTGTCGGATCTCGGCGACGGCCTTCACTTCCGCGTTCGGATCGCCGGCGGCAATCACGAAGCGTGGTTGCACAGCCAGGCCGGTGACGTGGATCTGCTTCGGCGGCTCCTTGGCGAAGACGAACCCCACCTGCGTGCGATCGACGGCTTCCTTGCCGTTGGTGGTGTAGTGCATCTGCAGGATGATGTCGTGCCCCGCGCGCAGGAGCTTCGCGACGCCGGGCTCGAAGACCAGGCCCGGCTTGTTCGGCGACACGCCGGTGATGTTGGTCGGCCCGAAGGTGCTGCCAGGACGCGTCGGCGCGTCGCTGTGGGGCTCCGTGTACGCAATGATGTGATGGACGTGCGCCCGCGCGCTGGGCTTGATCTCGACCGCGGTGTACCAGCGATCCTCCGGCAGGTTCACCGGAATCCGGAGGTACAGATATTCGATCGTACCGGCAGCCGGAATCTTGTAGTCCTCGGTCATCGAGTAGATCGCGTCGGGCTTGCCGATCGTCCAGCCGTCGGCCAGCGCCGGCATCTTCGGCATATCGGCGATGTCGCCCTTCGGCGCGCCGCCGTCAATCCACGAGACGATGGTCTGGATTTCCTGGTCCGTCAGCCGCGGATCGTTGCGGAGCACGCCGTGCGGCATGTCCGCCCCCCACGGCGGCATCGTCCGCGCCGTCACTCGCTGCTTGATCGAGCGCAGCCACGGACGCGCGTCTTCGAACGACGTCAGCGACATCGGCGCGAACATCGTCGCGCGATGGCACTCGATACACGATTTGTAGAAGATCGGCGCGACGTCCCTGGTGAAGGTCGGCGTGCCGTCGGCAGCCGTCGCTGGCGCTGCCGCGGCCGTCCCCGCGACGACGAAACTCAATATGAGCGCGAAACGCATGGAACGCTCCCTGTTCTGCTCTGTCGCTTGGTTGGTCTTCGGCCCGCAACCGCTGGTCGGGCGCCGGCCTCGGCCAATTATTGCCAAGATTCGCGGGAATGCAATGCGCTCCTCTGCTGACACCAGACGGCCCCGGCCGGCCTCGCGTTTCCCATCGAACATTAGTTCTGGACTCCGCTACCACGCGTTCATCGTCGCGCAGGGTCGCTGGGATACCCGTAGGGATTTCAGCACGCCTGCGTGACATCGGCGCCTCAGATCGATCCGGCGCTGCAGATGCGGCGCGTGGTATCGCTGATCGGACTCTCTTCACGAAGAGCTCCGCTTCGTGTGGCGGAGGATGTGACCGTGGCCGCAGCAACACGATGGTCGCGACGTTCGCCGCGCTTGGGCCGGCGCTGCGAAGTCTCCGCTTGCCGACCGTCGACGCGTTGCGCGTCGACGGCTGGTAGATCGACGAACTCTTGCTGAAGGCCGTGGTGTGTCCGACCGCTCCGCGCGGCGTCGCTGCAACTGGCCGTGACCGATCATCACCGGCCGTCGCAGGCGGTCCTCGCAGTCGGCGGTGCAAGTTCGCGCACATCCGCTTAAACCCGCAATTTCCTTACAAAACGTCATCGAGCACCCTGTGGCCCCGCTCTTGTAGTTGCTCGGACTCGTTGTCCGGAACTCTTGGAGGAGGCCAGATGGTCATGAGGAAAGTCAGAGTCGTACGTAGTGCAGTGTTAGTCGCGACAGCGCTCGGGATGTTGGTCACACCTGCGATCGCGCAGGATGGAACGGAGCATCAGGTCACGAGGCTCGGTGGCACGACGCGGTTCAGTCAGCCGTTGCGGACGGTCGACGATCTCCACGCGATGGTGATCGCGAATCGAAGCGCGATCAGAAGCGTGATGGTGATGGCTGGCTATGGCGACGTCTCCGCCCAGCTCGCCGACGGCTTCTCCGTGAGCGAAGTGACCGACACCACGATCACGCCGGGTTCTCGGTTTCTGTTCATGGCGCTCAAGCGCGGCGGAGCGCCCGCCGTGTTGCGGAATGTTCGTTGGGCGGGACGCGACTCGTTCGACGCGTTCCAGTTCAAGGTGACGGCTGGCGGGTACGTGTATACGTTCATCGTCCCCAAGGTGTGTGGCAATTTCTCGCTGGTCAGCAAGGTCGCCGCGCCGGTGCCCTCGGCTCCACAGCCGCCGCCGGCCCCCGAGCCGCCGCCACCGCCCCCGCCGGCCTATGAGCCGCCGCCGCCGTCCGCCGCCGCCGCCAGCGGTTGTCGCTGCGGTCGTCGAAGAAACCGAGTTCGAGCCCTGGATCGCGTCCTTCAACGTCGGCAACTACTTCGAGGCGAGTGGCGGTGCGCTCAATGAAACCTTCGACGTACCACATCAACAAGAGCATTGCGTTCGGTGGACAAATCGCGTATCTGTGGCGGAGCAACCTCGGCGCTGAGTTCCTCGCCGACTTCGCACCGACCTTCAAGATCCCGAGCCTGGTGATCTCGGACCATCCGAGCCTCAGCGCCTACATGTTCAATGCGATCTACGGATTCCGTATCGGCTCCGGCGGGCGGTTCAGGCCGTACATTTCGGCCGGGATCGGTGCCATCAATATGAGCGCGGATCTGCTCACGATCGACACGAACCTGATTCAGTCGACGATCACCGCCAGCCAGTCGCGGTTCGGCGGAGACGTCGGAGTCGGCACCATGGGATACCTCGGCACGCGTCGGCATCCGCGCGGATATCCGGTGGTTCAAGGCGAACAACGACAACACGCTCGACCTCAACGTAGACAATAGCCGGCTCGACGACGCGAACCGGCTGGTGGAGCTGTCCGGTATCAAGTACTGGCGCTCCAGTCTCGGTGTGGCCTTCCGCTGGTAGCACATTCGCAACGTGGCCGAGGGCGTAACGCGCCCGCGCCGATCGGAGGGGAGACCGACCGTCTCCCCTCCGTTCGGTAACGGCTTCGTCGCACCGGCCGCCCCCCACGCGGGCGTCGCTGCAATTGGCCGTGACCGATCATCACCGGCCGTCGCAGACGGTCCTCGCAGTCGGCGGTGCAAAGCCCGCACATCCCTTCAAACCCGCAAATTTCCTGACAAAAACCCGTCCAGCGCCGTGTGGCCCCGCTCTTGTAGAAGCTCGAACTCGTTGTCCGGAACTCTTGGAGGAGGCCAGATTGTCATGAGGCAAGTCAGAGTCGTACGTAGCGGAATGTTAGTAGCGACGGCGCTCGCGATGTTGGTCACGCCTGCACTCGCGCAGGATGGGGACGGCCGCGAGCACCAGGTCACGAGGCTCGGTGGCACGACGCGGTTCAGTCAACCGCTGCGGACGGTCGATGATCTCCACACGATGGTGATCGCGAATCGAAGCGCGATCAGAAGCGTGATGGTGATGGCTGGCTATGGCGACGTCTCCGCCCAGCTCGCCGACGGCTTCTCCGTGAGCGAAGTGACCGACACCACGATCACGCCGGGTTCTCGGTTTCTGTTCATGGCGCTCAAGCGCGGCGGAGCGCCCGCCGTGTTGCGGAATGTCCGATGGTCGGGACGCGACTCGTTCGAGGCGTTCCAGTTCAAGGTGACTGCTGGCGGGTACGTGTATACGTTCATCGTCCCCAAGGTGTGCGGCAATTTCTCGCTGGTCAGCAAGGTCGCCGCGCCGGTGCCCTCGGCTCCAGAGCCGCCGCCGGCCCCCGAGCCGCCTCCGCCACCGCCGCCGGCCTATGAGCCGCCGCCCCCGCCGCCCCCGCCGCCGCCAGCCGTGGTCGCTGCGGTCGTCGAAGAACCCGTGTATGAGCCATGGATCGCGTCCTTCAACGTCGGCAACTACTTCCACGCGGACGGTGGTGCGTTTTCGGGGGACGGAGTTCTTGGCGACAATGACACCATCAACAAGAGCATCGCGTTCGGCGGACAGATCGCGTATCTGTGGCGCAGCCAACCTCGGCGCCGAATTCCTCGCCGACTTCGCGCCGACATTCAAGGTACCCAGCCTGGCGATCTCCGATCATCCGAGCCTGAGTGCCTACATGTTCAACGCGATCTACGGATTCCGTATCGGCTCCGGCGGGCGGTTCAAGCCGTACATTTCCGGCGGAATCGGTTGCGATCAACATGAGCGCGGATCTGATCTCGATTGACACGAACCTGATTCAGTCCACGATCACCGCCAGCCAGTCGCGGTTTGGCGGAGACGTCGGAGTCGGCACCATGGGATATGTCGGCAAGGTCGGCATCCGGGCGGATATCCGGTGGTTCAAGGCGAATTCCGACAGCACGCTCCTCGACCTCGACGCGGTGGACAATAGACCGGTTGGACGACACGAACCGGCTGGTGGAGTTGTCCGGTATCCACTACTGGCGATCCAGTCTGGGTGTGGCCTTCCGCTGGTAGCACATTCGCAACGTGGCCGAGGGCGTGACGCGCCCGCGCCGATCGGAGGGGAGACCGACCGTCTCCCCTCCGCTCGGTAACGGCTACGTCGCACCGAGCGAAGCCGGTCCAGGCTGCCGCAGCCACCGCGGGGTGGAGCGGCCCGCAAGGCCTGGACGCGGCTGAGCCCGGTGCTCCTCTCTGACGCCGACGGATGCCCGTCAATCAATGACGCCTCTCCGATTCAGGCGCTCGACGTTTTGCTGAAGTGCCTGCCGTTCGCCCTCATCCCCACCTCGCGACATTTCACAGGCAAAGATTGGCGAAGAGCGCCGGCGCAAAGAAGGGCCTCAACGCTCGCCGCCGCGCTCGCGTGTCGTGCAAGCCGGCCGGCCGGGCCAGGCTCCATCCCCGCCAGGAATCAGCTCGCGCTCGACATCAGGTGGCGACCCACGGTGAGACGATTGTGCGCGCCGGAATCGCGGGCCGCCGCCGGGTCGCGAATCGTGCGAGAAGTCACAGTCTTACGGACCCGCTCTCGGGCAGTGTTTATGCAGTGGCTGAATCCGGCCAAAGCGGTGCTACCGACGGGATGGCGGAGAGGGCTCTCGTTCGACGCGCCGGCAGATCGCGACGTGCATGAGCGTCGTGCGAAGTTCTTCAGTCCGGAGATCTTCGGCCCTAGCAAGTAGACGCAGCGCTCAAATATGGGGTTCGCGCGGATGAGCCGCTCGAACCCTAAGGGGGCGAAGCCTTGTTGACCGACGGCAGCACGACCATCGAGCACGACCAACTTTCCGAACGCGTGCGGACCGCGCGAGCCGGCCGCCTGGTATGCGATCTACACGCGCAGTCACTTCGAGAATCTTGTCGCCGATCAGCTGACGGCCAGAGGCTTTTCGCTCTTTCTCCCGGAGAGGGGCGTCTGGTCCAAACGGCTCCAGACGCCGCGCGTCGTGCCGATGTTTCCCGGCTATCTGTTCATTCATCACGGACATGGAGAAGAAGAGCTACATCGAGATCCTCAAAGCCCGCGGGGTCGTTCGAGTCCTCGAAGGGGGCTGGAACCGGCTGACGCCGATCGCTGACGGCGAAATGGAGGGGATTCAACGCGTCGTGAAGGCCGGTGTGCCGGTGTCGCCTCACGCGTATTTCAACCGGGGCGATCGCGTCCGGGTGTTCGACGGCCCGCTCACGGGCCTCGAAGGCATCTTCGTCCGTGACAAGCCGAACAAGGGCCGCCTGGTCGTGTCGATCAACCTGCTTCAGACAAGCGTGGCCGTCGAAGTCGACGCCGCGCTGGTTGCGCCCTGCGAATGAGGACGCGGAATCGGCAGGCGAGTCGCGATCATGGGTGCGGTTGCGGCCGCTGCAGCTCGCGCTTCCGCAGGTGGCGCGATCGCAATCGCGCGTGATGTTCGTGCCGTCAGTGACCGTCAGCTCGGTGTTCGACGACAATCCGTTCGCCACGGCTACCGGTTCTGCCGATCAGATGACGCTCCTGACTCCGGGCATCGCAGGGCGTCTTCGCGACCCCGGTCGTGAACATCAACGGGCTGTACTCGTTCGAGATGCAACGGTCGATCGATCATCCGGCCTTGAACAATCTCGATGCGCGCCGCCACGGGATGCTCACGGCCGCGTTTCGTCAGAATTCGAAATCGACGCTGACGGTGGACGGCAACTACGATCGCACCGACACCGCGGGGGATCTGAACTTTATGACCGGCCTCCTGCTCGAGCGCCGGCGCGCACAGCGATGGCAGGTCGGGCCCTCCATCGGTCTATCAAGTGGCTCCGCGGACGATCATCTCGGCGGGCTACACCTGGACGAACGAGGGCATCGCACGGAACTCCAGCCGAGGACGAGCACGTCGTGCGCGCTGACGTGACGCGTCAGCTGTCGCCCCGATCGGCGGCCAGCGTCGGCTATCTGGAGCGTCGTTTCGTGAACGAAATCGACGCGCGCACGTCGCACGCGCCGCTCGTTGGCTGGACTTACAGGTCGACGCCGTTCACGAGACTCACGCTGCAAGCCGGCCCGCGACGGTCCGCGCGCGGAGGCATCGCGCCAGAGATCGTCGCCGCGTTCGCGCGAAAGGGCACGCACCTGGTCGGGTTCGGGCTCGATTACTGGCGCGGCGAATCGATCACGCTCGGCGTCATTGGTCCGGTCGAAGTGAACAGCGCCACCGCGCAGGTCACGTCGCCGCGTCATCAAGAACGTTCGCCCTCGGACTGTATGGCGGGTTCTTCAACATCGACACCATCTCACAGGGCAAGGCCCGCGTGTATCACGGCGAGATCCTTGCCGTACGGAGCCCGATCGGGCCGTTTGTCGTCGCCCTGTCGTATGGCGCCGACTTTCAGCGGGGCGACGTTCGAACCAGTCTGTTGTCCGACGAGACGGTCGTTCGCCATATCGTCCGGCTCCGTCTGATCGCGACGCCGCCGCGGCTGGGCCGATCCTTCCAACCGGAAGATCCCCTCGAACTGCTCAGGAAGCCTTCCCATGGAGCGAACCGATGACTCAACGCTTGCTCACGGCATCACTGCTGTCTCTGTCGGCCGTCTCCGTCGCGTCCGCTCAAGTGCCGTCGCCGCGCGGCGCCGTCCCGGAGGCGCGCGCGACCGCGCTCGCGAATCTCGAACGCGCTCGACACGGCCGCCGACGTACCAGATCGGGCCGGAAGACGTGCTCGACATTTCCGTGTGGAAGAACCCTGAACTGAGCCGCACCGTTCCGGTGCGGCCGGACGGGAAGGTCTCGCTGCCGCTGCTCAACGACTTTCAGGCCGCCGGTCTCACGCCGAGCGATCTTCGCGAGCAGTTGGTCGCGCGCCTCTCGGATTTCGTGCCGACGCCGGAAGTGTCGGTGATTGTTCGCGAAGTGCACAGCCGCAAGGTCGCCGTGGTCGGCGCGGTCAAGACGGCCGGACGCTACGAGCTCAAGAGCCCGATGACGGTGCTGGAAGCGATCGCGCTGGCTCAGGGCTTCACCGACTTCGCGGCGCGAGACCGGATCGTCGTCCTTCGCCAGAGCGGCGGGACGACGACGCGCATCCCGTTCAACTACCGGAAGATCGCCGACGGCATCGAGCAGGAGAACTTCTTCGTCCGCCCCGGCGACATCGTCGTCGTTCCGTAAGGGGAATCCCAGATGTCCCAGGACATACTCTCGCCCTCGACCGACGAATCGCTCGTGTTCCGTGCCGTCGAGATGTTTCGCCGGCGCCAGATCGTGGCGATGCTCGTCTCCGCCGCGGTGATGGCATCGGCAGTGTCCTTTGCGCTGTGCCTTCCCGACCTGTATCGGGCGACGGCGATTGTCCTCGTGGAGCGGCCGATTCCAGAGGCCTTCGTCCGGTCGGCCGTGAACGGCGAACTGGACAGCCGGCTTCACGTGATCAAGCAGGAGATCCTCAGCCGCGATCGGCTGACCGATCTGATCACGCGTTTCGATCTCTACCCGGAGCTGCGGGCCCGCGCGCCGATGGATTCCGTTCTGGACCAGATGCGCCGCGACATCGAGATCGAGCTGAACGGGCCGGAACAGGTGAGCGGCCGCAAGACGACCGTCTCGTTCAAATTGAGTTACACGGGCGCGAGCGACAAAACGGTTGCCGACGTCACCAACGCGCTGGCGGCATTCTATGTCGCCCAGAACGCGAGCATCCGCTCCGAGGGAGCGACCCGCACGACCGAGTTCCTGAGAGCGCAGCTGAATGCGACCAGGAAGCAACTGGATCAGCACGAGAGGGAGATGCGTGCCTATACGTCCAGTCATCACGGCGAGCTGCCGCAGCAGGTCGACGTCAATCTGGCCGCCCTCGAACGGCTGAACACGCAGCTTCGCCTCAATGGCGAACGCCAGCTGAAGCTGCTGGAGGATCGCGAGAAGCTGACCGACGGCCTGACGATCACGCTTGATGCGGCCACCGGCGAGCGCACCGCGGCCGCCGACACCGGGCCCGATCGAATCGAGCGCATGAAACACAGTCTCCAGCTGCTCGAAAGCCAATACAACAGCCGATATCCGGATGTCGTCCGGCTCAAAGCCGAAATCGCGATCGCCGAACGCGAGCGCGAAGATGGGCTTCTGCGCGAACGCGAAGCGAACCCCGTGGACGCGGCTCAGAAGGCCGCCGCCGTTGCCGGCCGCCGCGCGACTCAGGACGCTGGAAGGCGTGGAGGCCGAAGTCGAGCGGCTCAAGAAGGACGAAGCCGCTCTGCGACAGACGATCGCCAACGTGGAGCAGCGCCTCGAAGCGGTGCCGGAGCGCGAACAGGAATTCGCGCCGCCTGACTCGCGACCAGCAGGCCTCGAAAGGCCTGTACGACTCGTTGCTCAAGAAACTCGACGAAGCGCAGCTCGGCGAGAACCTGGAAACCGACCGGCACGGCGAACAGTTCCGGGTTCTCGAGGACGCGCTTCCGCCTTCCGCGCCGGTCGCCCCGAATCGGCCAGCGGCTCGTCATCCTGGGCTTGATCCTCGCGGTGGCCGCCGGCGTCGGCGCCGTGCTGGCCGCCGAGCAGTTCGACGCGACGTTCCACGACGTGGAGGATCTGCGGAACTTCACGAAAGTCCCGGTTCTTGCCAGCATTCCGAGAATCTCGCCCGGGTATCCGCATCGGATGCTGCGCCCGATCGCTGGCGACGGTTTCGATTGTCGCGGTCGTCGCGATCTTCGCGACCTTGTCGATTCACGCCGCACGGGGCAACGAAGAAATCGTGCGGATGTTGGTGCGCGGCGCGTAACGACTCGAGGGTCTGGTCCATGTCTTGCCAAGAAGCTCGACCGGCGTCTGGTCAGTCTGACCGCTCCGACATCTCTCGAGGCCGAACAATACCAAGCGCTGCGGTTGAAGCTCGAAAGCCTCCAGCGTTCACGTGGCGTCCGCGTGATGGCGATCACGAGCCCTGGCGTCAAGGACGGAAAGTCCGTGACCGCCATCAACCTGGCGGCCGCGCTGGCGCAGGGCTCGGACGCGCGGGTCCTTCTGATCGAAGCCGATCTGCGGCGGCCCGCCGTCGCGCGGTATCTCAGGCTCGGCGAGAAGCAGGCGCCCGGGCCTGGCCGACATCGTCGTCGACCCGACATCGACCGCTGCGCGACGCGATCGTGGACGCGGGGCCGCACCGGTTCGACGTCGTGCTTGCGGGCTCGACCGTCGCGCCGATTCACGAGCTCTTCCGATCGCCGCGGCTCGAGGCGCTGCTCCAGGAAGCGCGGGAGCAGTACGACTACGTCGTGCTCGACACGCCGCCGCTCGGCCCGGTGTCGGACTGCGCGCTCCTGGCCCGCTGGATCGACGGCGTGCTGCTGGTCGTCGCCGCCCACAGAACGTCGCGCAAGCTCCTCGAAGAGACGCTGAATCTGCTCGAAGACGCGTCCGTGCTCGGCATCGTCTTCAATGGCGACGATCGTCGATTCCTGAGATACCGCCGGCACTCGTATCGCGATTACTTTTCAGCAGGCCATACGGGTCCGCCCAGACCGTGTGACGAACCCCGCAGGGCTGTAGCGAAGGGCTATCCAGCACACACCATGACCAGGGTTGCGCGATCGTGCGCTCGAGCTCCGTCTGCCGTTTCGCGAATCATCGGGCTGTCGATGTTCACGAGCCTGCCGTGGGGCAGGGTCGTGGCCGATCGGCCGCCAGCTCGCGATGTGGCTGCTGCTGATCGCGGGATCGGTCGTCGTGGCCGGACTTCTGTACAGGATGCGCCAGCAGCCGGCCCGCCGTCTCGCGCATCCTGATCCTGGGTGGTGGACCGCTGGCGTCCAAGCTGATCGAGGAGCTCAGGTCTGCCAGCGGATTCAACCACGTCACCGTCGGTATCGTCGACGACCAGCCTCCCGACGAAGATCTTCAAGCAGAGACACCCTGGCTCGGCCCGCTCGACCGGCTGACCGAGATCGTCGAAGCCGCTCGCGCGAATCACATCGTGGTCGCGCTGTCCGATCGGCGTGGACGCCTGCCCCTCAAGCCGCTCCTGACGTCTCGGGTCCGCGGCGTCGTCGTGGAGGAGGCACTGGACCTGTGCGAGCGGCTGACCGGCAAGATGGCGATCGAAGCGCTCACGCCAGGCCCGCTCATCCTGTCGAAGGGATTCCGGAACAGCGGCGCACCTGAACGAGTCGCGCGCGCCGTCAGCGTCGTGATCGCGGCGGCCGGACTCGTCTTCCTCTCGCCCGTACTGGCGCTGATTGCCGCGGCGATCAAGCTCGATTCGAAGGGGCCGGTGATGTTCGTGCAGGCTCGCAGCGGAAGGGACGGCCGACCGTTCAACCTGCTCAAATTCCGGACGATGCATCCGTGCGAGGAGCGGGCGTCCGAATGGGTGCAGGACAACTCGGATCGGATCACGCGCGTCGGAGGGGCGCTGCGTCGCTTCCGGCTCGACGAACTCCCTCAGCTCGTCAATGTTCTGCGCGGCGAGATGAATCTCGTCGGCCCGCGACCGCACCCGATCGTGCAACGAAGAGATCTTCGAGCAGCACATCGCCTACTACAGCCTGCGGTCGACGGTTCACCCTGGAGTGACCGGCTGGGCCCAGGTTCGATACGGCTACGCCAACAACATCGAGGAAGAAACCGAGAAGATGCGGTACGACCTGTACTACATCAAGAACCGGTCCCTGCGCCTCGACGCCCGAATCCTTCTGGAGACCGTTGGAATCGTCCTGCTCGGTCATGGCGCGAGCCAGGTTCGGTCACGCGCACCCGACCGGCCTGTCGAGACGACGATGCCGGCGGATCCGCGAATCGCTGCCGCCGGGTGCCGGCCAATCTGGATCTGCTGTCGAGGTGATCGTGAAAGCGGCTGCGCTTGAAGTCATCGTCTGTCCGTCGTGCAAGGAGCGGTTGTCCCTGCGCGCCGCGGTGCGAATCGACCGGGAGATTCTCGAGGGCAGCCTCGCCTGCGATCGCTGTGGGACGACCTACCCGATCCGCGGCGGCGTTCCACGTTTTGTGCCTCGAGGCGAGTACGCCAGCAGCTTCGGGTCTCAGTGGAACTGGTTTCGCACCGTGCAACTCGATTCGCTCAACACGACCGCGGCATCCGACCACGCACTTGCGTGCGACGACCGGCTGGTCCGACGCCGAGTATCGAGGACGGCTTACTGCTCGATGCCGGCGTGGGTGCCGGACGTTTTGCCGAACAGGCGGCCGCGAAAGGTGCGCAGGTGTTCGGCGTGGACCTGACGACCGCCGTTGATGCCGCGTACCGCAACATCGGCAAGCGCGAGAACGTTCATCTCATCCAGGCGGATATTTTCGCGCTGCCGTTTCGCGCTCACACCTTCGATCTCGCGTATTCGATTGGCGTCCTCCACCACACGCCCGATCCTCCGGCCGCCTTCGCGCGCGTCGCCGAGACGGTCAAGCCACGGGGACGGCTCGCGGTCTATCTGTACGCGAGATACGGCTCGTCGCACCACGCCTCGGACGCCCTGCGGATGGTCACCACGCGGCTGCCGCTCAGACTGATGTGGCTGCTGTCGGCGGCGGCGATTCCGCTCTATTACCCGTATCGCCTGCCGGTCATCGGCAAGGCGCTCCGCCTGGCGCTTCCGATTTCCATGGAGTCGAACTGGCGCTGGCGCTGGCTGGATACGTTCGATTGGTACACGCCGACATACCAGTGGAAGTACCTCTACCCCGAGGTCTACCGCTGGTTCCGCGATACCGGTTTCGAAGACGTGCAGCTTTTCGACGGACCGATTCGGATGTCCGCCAAGAAAGGCCAGGTCATGGAGCCAATCAGTGACAGAAACCGACTCGGGCACGAACTGGTGGCGTCCTGATCGACCGGCGATCCGCGTCGACGTCCCAGGCAGTCCGGTGGCGTTCGGCGGCCTGGTGGCCTTCACGGCCATTCTGCTGCTGACGCCCCAGACGCTGCTCCCTGTGCTCAAGACCCTGCGGATTGCTCTGCTTGCCGCTGGTGTCTCGATCCTGGCCCACATGCTCGACACCACGGCCCGGCGGCAACCGATCGTGCGATCGCGCCGGGAAATCGTGATCGCGTTCACGCTCTTGATCTGGGCGGCGATCACCATTCCGTTTTCGTACTGGCCCAGCGGAAGCGTCGCTCTGCTGTCGGACCAGTACTTCAAGGCCGTGATCTTCTTCTGGCTGATTGCGACGCTGGTCACCACACGGCAGCGGCTCCGCACATTCGCGTGGGCACTGGTTCTCTGCTCGATCCCGCTCGCGATTATCGGGATTCAGCACTTTCGGTCGGGAGAATTCCTCTACACCGGCGTCGCGGGCCTGAAGAGGATCGCCGGATACTCCGGACTCTCCGGAAACCCCAACGACCTGGCGCTGACGTTGAATCTCATCATTCCCTTTGCCGGCGCGCTGATCGCGCTTTCGAGAGGCGTGGTCGCTCGCAGTGTTGCCGCCGGCGCGCTGATCCTGAGCGTGACGACGGTGATCATCACGTTCTCGCGGGCCGGGTTCTTGACCCTGTCGGCAATCGCCATCCTGTCCATGATCTTCTTCGTCAAGCGCCGTGCCCCCGCCGCGGCGGCGACCATGGTGGCGGCGACGCTGACGATCGTGCCGCTCCTGCCTGCCGGCTACATGGAGCGGCTGAGCACCATCACCGATTTCGAGGCGGACCCGACCGGATCGGCGCAAGGCCGGTGGAGCGATTACCGGGTGGCCACCCGCTTTGTCGTCGCCAACCCGATCCTCGGCGCCGGCATCGGGCAGGACATCCTGGCGCTCGACCGGCTCCGTGCGCGGGTCACCTGGCGATCGATTCACAACGCGTATCTCGAGTATGCCGTCGATCTCGGGCTGCCGGGCCTGTTGCTGTTCCTCTGGCTTCTGGTGGCGACGTTCAGGAGCGCGCGACGGGTCGAGAGTCGGACGTCGACGGAACCGTCGTTGCGCGACCTCTGCCTCCTCGCCTCGAGCGTGCAGATCGCGCTGGCGGCGTTCGCGGTCGCGGCGTTCTTTCATCCGATTGCCTACCAGTTCTATTTCTTTTGCGTCGCTGGTCTGGCCGTCGCCCTCCGGAACGCCTGCGTCGCGGAGCTGAGCCCGGCTGTCGGCCGGGCCCCGGTAGACCTCATGAAGATGTTCGCTCGCGCCCGCGCCTGGTCGGAGTGGCGGAACCGCCGGACGCCGGACGCCGACGGGACCGCCCGCGTCCGCCTGCTGAAGGTCGTTGCGACGTTGATGTGCGGCGGCACCGAGACTCAATTCATGTCGCTCGGACGCTCCCTCGACCCTTGTCGCTTCGATCTGGAGTTCGCCTGTCTGCGGCGGCAGGGAGGTTTCGTCCGCGAACTCGACGAACGCGGCATTCCGTTGCGCGAGTACCACATCGCCACGTTTCGCAGTGTCAGAGCGCTCGCGCACCAGACACGATTCGCCAGACACATCGCCCAGCGCCGGATCGACATCGTCCACGCCTACAGTTTCTACGGCAACGTGTTCGCGATACCTCCCGCGCGCATGGCGGGAGCGCCCGTCGTCATCGCTTCGATTCGGGACCTCGCGCCGTATCTCACGCCGGCGCAGAAGCACGTGCAGCGCCTGGTGTGCCGCTTCGCCGACTGCGTGCTGGTCAACGCCGACGCCGTGCGGAGCTGGTTGATTTCCGAGCGATACGACCCCTCGAAGATTGTCGTGATTCGCAACGGCGTGGACGTCAGTCCCTGCAGCCGGGACAGGGCATTGGTGCGGCTGCTTGGCGAGTTTGGGATGTCTCAGGCGCCGCCTGTGGTCGGCGTCGTGTCGCGTCTGACCCGACTGAAAGGGCTCGAGGCGTTTCTCGAGGCCGCGGCCATCGTGGCCACCCGGTTTCCCGCCGCGCGCTTTCTCGTGGTCGGCGAGACCAGCCCGGACGATCGCGCGTACCGGACCGAGTTGACGACCCTGGCCAGGCAGCTCGGCGTGCTCGATCGCGTGGTGTTCGCCGGCCTGCGAACGGATGCGCGCGAACTGCTCGCCGGCCTCACGGTCTCGGTGATGCCGTCGCTCAACGAGGGCCTCTCCAACGTGCTCCTCGAATCGATGGCCGCGGGAGTGCCCGTGGTCGCGACGCGTGTCGGCGGCACGCCGGAGGCCATCGAAGACGGCGTCAACGGCCTGCTGGTGCCGCCCGGCGACGCGAACGCACTGGCGAACGCGATCTGTCATGTGCTGGCCCACCCGCTGCTGGCGGCCCGGTTGGGCCATGCCGCGCGTCAATCCGCCACTGCGCGATTCTCAACCGAGCAGATGGTGCGCGCGACCGAGCAACTCTATGAATCGCTGTTGGAACGGCGGGCCACCGTCATGACATCGCTCCGGTCTCAGATTTTCAGGAACGACGGAACGTCGCGTCCAGCTCTGCTGCTCGTCGCTGGCCGTTCGGCCGGTTTTGTCGCGTCGTTCGCGATCCCGATCGTGCTCGCGCGCACCTTCGACCCCGGCGCGTTCGGCACCTACAAGCAGCTGTTCCTCGTCTACACGACCCTCTACGGGCTCGCGCAGCTCGGCGCGGCCGAAAGCCTCTACTACTTCGTCCCGCGCAGCTCCGGCAAGGCCGGCCGCTGCGTGGGCAACGCGCTGGCGACGCTCGCGCTGATGGGCGCGCTGTGTTTCGTGGCGTTGTACCTGGCCCGGACCACGATTGCGGCGTGGCTGACCAACGCCGACATCGCGGGCTACCTGCCGTTCATCGGCGTATTCCTGGCGTTCACGCTGGTGACGGCGGCCTTCGAAATCGTGATGGTCTCGCGCAACGAGCACATGAACGCCGCCAGGACGTATGCCGCCTCGGACCTGGTTCGAACGGTGCTGTTCATCCTTCCAGCGCTGGCCATCGGCACGCTGCGGGCCGTGCTGGTCGGCGCGGCCGGATTCGCCGCGCTCCGACTCGGTGCGATGCTCACGTACCTCTGGCGCGAATTCGGCGCGCGAGTTGAAGCTCGACGCCGCGCTCTGGCGCAATCAACTCGCCTACGCGCTGCCGTTCGCCCTGGCGGTTGGCATCGACGTCGTCCAGGCGAACTTCCACCAATGGGCGGTCGCGTCGAGCTTCGACGCCGCGACGTTCGCGATCTATGCCGTCGGATGTCTGCAGATTCCGCTCGTGGATGTGGTCTGCAGCTCGACCGCCAACGTGATGATGGTGAGGATGGCCGAGGCCGGAGGCGAACATCAGCGTTCGGCGCTGACGCTGTGGCACGACACGACCGCCAGGCTGGCGCTCGCTGATTTTTCCGCTGGCCGCGTTCTTTCTGCTGAACGCTCACGCGGTGATCGCCTTTCTCTTCACGAACCGCTACCTGGCCAGCGTCCCGATTTTCAGGGTCTGGTGTCTGATGATTCTGCCGTCGGTGTTTGCGGTCGACGCCGTCCTGCGTGTCTACGGCCAGACGCGCTTCCTCGTCGTGCTGAATGCCGTTCGGCTCGCCGCTCATCGCGGGGCTGATCGGCTGGTTCATGTCGACCTTCGGCTTGATCGGCGCGGTGCTGGTGACGCTGGTCGCCACGAGCCTCGTGAAAGCGGTGGCCGTTGTGCGGATCGCTCGCCTGATGAACGTCGGCGTGGCCGATGTGCTGCCGTGGCGACGGCTCGGCGCTGCGGCGGTTCACGCGGCGATTGCGGTCGTGCCGGCCTGGTGGGTCATGCGCGTTCCATCGCTGCCGCCGCTGGCGGCGCTGACCTTGAGTGCCGCGGCGTACGGCACGTCGTTCGCGGCCATCTGGTACCTGCGCGGGCCGTGGCAGCGACCCGCCGACCGGCCGACGGTGGCGCCCGGGCTGTCGGCCTGCCCGAGCGAAGAAGCCTGACGAGGAGTTCCGATCGTGTGTGGCATTGCCGGCATCGTGAGGTGGGACGGCCGACCCGTCGCTCGAAGACGACGTGCGCGCGATGTGCCGGGCGATGGTGCATCGCGGACCCGACGAGGAAGGCGTCTACCTCGGCGCGGGCGTCGGCCTCGGCATGCGCCGGTTGAGCATCATCGACCTGGAGGGCGGGCAGCAGCCGATCTCGAACGAAGACGGCTCGATCTGGGTCGTGTTCAACGGCGAGATCTACAACTATCGAGAGCTGCGCCGGCAGCTGACACGCGGCGGCCACACGTTCCGCACGGCGAGCGACACGGAAACGATCGTCCATCTCTACGAGGATCTCGGGCCCGCGGGCGGTCGAGCGCCTGCGCGGCATGTTCGCGTTCGCGATGTGGGACGCGCGGCGCCGTCAGCTGCTTCTCGCGCGCGATCGACTTGGGCATCAAGCCGCTCTACTACGCGGACATCGACGACGGCGTCGTGTTCGCGTCCGAGCTCAAGCCGATCCTGCAGCTGCCCGACATCGGCCGCGATCTGAATTGGGAGGCGGTCGGCCATCTCTTCACGTTCCTGGCGACCCCGTCGTCCTCAGAGCATCGTGGAAGGCGTCCGCAAGCTGGAGCCGGCGCGCATCGCAACGGCTGCCGACGGCCGAGCCGTGCGGGTCGAACGGTACTGGGACGTCGACTTCCAGCCGGACGAGCACTCCAGCGAGGACGAGCTGGTGGAGCGGCTGCGCGAGCTGCTCGTCGAGGCGGTCAAGCTCCATCAGATCAGCGACGTGCCGATCGGCGCCTTTCTCAGCGGAGGCATCGACTCGAGCGCCGTCGTCGCGACGATGGCGCAGCTCACGTCCGGCCGGGTCAAGACCTTTTCGATTGGCTTCGTCGAGGCAGACTACAGCGAGCTCGACCACGCCAGGCGGGTTGCGGAGCAGTTCGGCACCGAACATCACGAGCTCATCCTGCGACCCGATGTGGTCCAGATTGCCGAGGATCTCGCCTGGTATCTCGACGAGCCGTTCGGCGACACGTCGGCGATTCCGACCTACATGGTCTCGAAGCTCGCCTCCGAACACGTCACGGTCGTGCTCACCGGCGACGGCGGAGACGAGTTGTTTGCCGGGCTACGACAAGTACGTGACGGAGCAGCGCGAGCGGCAGGTACGACCGGGTGCCGGCCACGATCCGGCAGGCCCTCGGTGCCGTCGGCCGCGTCATGCCCGAAGGGATGCCGGGCCGGAGATTTCTGCAGCCACCTCGCGCTCGACGGGTCGAGACGGTATCTCGATGCCTCCACGCTCTTCCGAACCGACGAACTGCGCAAGCTGTTTCGTCACGAGGCGTTCAGGCAGATCGCGACCCACGATCCGTGGACGCATGCGCTCATCGGAGCTCGGCGGCGTCGGGTCCGATTGGGTGGCGGCGCTCCAGTATTGCGACCTCCAGACGTACCTGCCGCTCGACATCCTCACGAAGGTCGATCGAATGACGATGGCGCATTCGATTGAAGCGCGCCCGCCGCTGCTCGATCACCGGCTCGTCGAATTCGCCGCAACGGTTCCCGCCCGCTTCCGACTGCGTGATGGGACGACGAAGTACCTGCTGAAGCGCGCGATGCGCGGCGATCTTGCCGGACGGGATCATCGATCGGCCGAAGCACGGTTTCGCCGTGCCGCTGGCCCGCTGGTTCCGAGGCGAGCTGGCCGGCTTCGCGCGCGACGTGCTCCTTTCCGACGCCTGCCGCGAACGTGGCCTCTTCGACACCAAGCTATGTCGAGCGGCTGATCGAGCTGCACGAGAGCGGACGCGACCTCGATCTCCAGCTGTGGACGCTGCTGTCGTTCGAGCTCTGGTGCCGTCGCGTGCTCGACGTTCCGATCCATCGCCCGCAACCGGCCGCCCGCGCGGCGCACGAGCGGATCCTGCCCGCGGTGATGGTCTGAGGCAACTGTCCGCGAGAAAAAGACCGATGAACCGACGAAAGCCGCGCGTGGCCGTTGTCGCGGCCAGCCTCGACATCCTGGGCGGCCAGGGCGTGCAGGCGCGCAGCCTGGTCGACGGCGCTGCGCGACGACGGCTACGTCGTGACGTTCGTCCCGATCAATCCCCGGTTTCCGCGCGCGCTCGGCTGGATTCGCAACATCCGTGGTCTGCGCACGCTGGTCAATCAGGCGATCTATCTGCCGAGCTTGTCGCGGCTCGCGTCGGCGGACGTCGTCCACGTGTTCTCGGCGTCGTATTGGTCGTTTCTCCTGGCGCCGGTGCCGGCCATGATCGCGGCGCGCGCCATGAACAAGCGCATCGTTCTCCACTACCACAGCGGAGAAGCGGAGGACCACCTCGCCAACTGGGGATGGCTCGTTCATCCGTGGCTCGGACTGGCGCACGAGATCGTCGTGCCCTCCGAGTATCTCCGTGATGTCTTTGCGCGACACGGCTACCCGACGCGCGTCATCCCCAACGTCGTGGACCTGTCGCGGTTTCGGTACCGGGAGCGACGCCCGCTTCAGCCTCGCGTGCTGTCGACGCAGAAATCTCGAGCGCTACTACCGCGTCGACCTCGTCATCGAAGCGTTCGCGCGATTCAGCGCCGAGGTGCCCGCCGCCACGCTCACCGTCGCCGGCTACGGCAGCGAGGAGGGGCGCCTGCGCGGCCTGGCGGCGTCGCTCGGCGGGCGACGCCGTTCGATTCGCCGGCAAGATCGATCCGGCGGCGATGCCGCAGCTGCTATGCCGAGCACGACATCTTCGTCAACGCGTCGGTGCTCGACAACCAGCCGGTGTCCATTCTCGAAGCGTTCTCGGCCGGGCTGCCGGTCGTCTCGACTTCAACCGGCGACATTCCGTTGATGGTGCGCCACGGCGAGATCGGCCTCCTGGTGGCGCCGGGCGATCCCGTGCGCTGGCGGAGGCGATGGCCGCCGTGTGGCGCGCTCCCGAAGAGGCTCGCAACGAGCGGCACGAGCACGCCGGGAAGTCGTGAAGTACACCTGGCCGGCCGTGCGCGACCAGTGGGCCGCAGTCTATGCGGAGCGGGCGCCGCTTCGACGAAGTCGCAGTCGCCACGGACGCGCGGTGAGTCCTCTGACGCATCGAGCACGTTGACGCCGATGGCCCGGTCGTCGATGCCTCGACATCGCGGCACGGGCGCTCGGCTCAGCCGCATTCGAGAGATGAGCTTTGCCGAGGTGGCGTACCGCGGACACCAGGAGGCGGCCAAGCTGCTCGAACGGGTCGCGGCGCCGCGGCCGTTATCCGGACCCAGCGGTGCTGGCTTCAGGAGCCGCGCGCCGGCGATCGCGACGGCCGAGCGCGGCGCTCAGGCTCGAGCGCGACGTCTTGCCCGGCCGCTTCTTTGCCGGCGCATGCGACCAGGGCGCCCTGTCCGCCGCTTCGCGATCGGCTGCCCGCCGAGTGCGTCGACCTCGTCTGCTGCCGCAACCGACACCATGGTCGGTCGACGCTTCGATCTGCTCGGATACCGCATGCTGTCGTTCGGCGATCCGATCGACTGGCACCTCGATCCGGTGTGGGGTCGCCAATCGCCGCTCGTGCACTGGAGCCGGATCGATGCGCTCGATCCGGCGGTGGTGGGCGACAGCAAGGTCGTCTGGGAGCTGAATCGTCATCAGTGGATCGTCACGCTGGCCCAGGCCTGGGCGCTGACCGGCGACGAGCGGTATGCCCGACGCGTGCATCGGATCGATCGACGCGTGGCTCGAGGCGAATCCGCCCGGCACCGGCATCAACTGGGCGAGCAGCCTCGAGGTCGCCTACCGGCTGATCTCGTGGTGCTGGACGCTGGTCCTCCTCCGCGACTTTCCCGGGCTGTCGGGCGAGTGGATGATGAAGGTCGTCTCGGCGATCTGGATGCACGCGGCGCACGTGCGACGCTATCTCTCGTACTACTTTTCGCCCAACACGCATCTGACCGGAGAGGCGCTCGGCCTGTTCTACGCCGGCACGCTGTTCACCGAATTCCTCGACGCGCCGCGCTGGCGCGAGCTCGGTGCGCGCATCCTCGTCGCCGAGAGCCGGCGACAGGTCTCCTCTGACGGCGTCCACTTCGAGCAGTCGACCTGCTATCACCGCTACACCATCGACATCTACCTGCACTTTCTGCTGCTGGCGTCGACGCAACGGCGTCAGCGTCCCTGGCCACGTTGTCGACTGCGTTCGCCAGATGGTCGAGTTCCTGCTCGCCGTGCGCCAGCCGGATGGATCGATTCCCGCCATCGGAGACGCCGACGGCGGAACGCTGCTTCCGCTGTCGCGGCGCCGGCCGGACGACGCGGCCGGCACTGTTCGCGACAGCGGCGGCGCTGTTTCGATCGAGCCGACTTCGCCTGGGCGGCGAACGGGGTCGCGCCGGAGATCCTGTGGCTGATGGGCGCTCGATGGCCTTCGCGCCTTCGACGCGCTGCAGCCCGTGCCGCCTGCCGGTCCGGCCTCTCGCGCCTTTCCGGCGGGCGGCTACGCGGTCATGCGGAACGGCTGGGACGACGATGCGCACCAGATGATCGTCGACATCGGTCCGTTGGGCTGCCCCGGGAGCAGCGGACACGGACACGCCGATCTGCTGAGCGTTCAGTGCGCGATCTTCGGCGAACCGTGCCTCGTTGACGGCGGGAACTTCTGCTACACCCCGGATTCGGAGTGGCGCGACTTCTTTCGCAGCACCGCGGCGCACAGCACGCTGGTCATCGACGGCCGGACTCAGTCCGAACCGGCCGGACCGTTCGCGTGGCGCGAGCGCCCTCGAGTGCGGCTGCGTGAATGGCACTCGAGTCCCGAGCTGGATTTTCTGGATGCCGAGCACGATGCGTTCAGCCGCCGCGGCGATCCGCTCGTGCATCGGCGCCGCATTCTGTTCGTCAAGCCGCGCTACTGGATCCTCGTCGACGATCTCGTCGGAACGTCGACGCACCAGGTCGATCTGACGTTTCAGTTCGCGCCGCTGCAGGTGGCGCTCGGCCCCGATCGCTGGGCGCGCGTCGAGACGCCCGCGGGGCCACGCGCTGTGGGTCGGGCCGTTCACGTCGGCGGCCACCCGTGTGCGAACCAGCCTCGAATCGGGGAGCGCGACAGCCGATTCGCGGGTGGGTGGCTCCCGACCTACGGTGAACGCCGACCGGCCCCGATGCTGATCTACTCGGCCACGATCGTGCCGCCCTGGCGCGTCTTGACCCTGCTGTTGCCGGACGCGGACGGCCTGACCTCGCCGCCGCCAGTGCGGCTCGTCTACGACGAGGACCACCTGCCGGCCGGCCTGTTCTTCGAGGACTCCGGCGAGACCGTGCGCGTCGACGATGCGTGTCGTCCTCCTGACGCGAGAGTGAACCCATGTGCGGCATTGCCGGCATCGTGAAATTCGATCCGCGTGAACGCGTGGAGGAGCACCGTCTGCTGCGGATGCGGGACGGCCTTGAGCCACCGCGGCCCCGACGGCGAGGGGCTCATGGTCGACGGTCCGGTGGGGCTGGCGCACCGGCGTCTGGCGATCGTGGATGTCGACGCTGGCCGTCAACCGATGTGCAACGAGGACGGCAGCGTCTGGGTGGTGCTACAACGGCGAGATCTACAACCACGCGCAGCTTCGGCCGGGACTGGAGGCCAGCGGTCACCGCTACCGGTCGCGGTGCGACACCGAAACCATCCTGCACCTCTACGAGGAAGAGGGAGCGGACGCCGTGGAGCGCCTGCACGGCATGTTCGCGTTCGCGATCTGGGATCGATCGCAGTCGCCGTCTGCTGCTGGCACGCGACCGGCTGGGCATCAAGCCGCTCTACTACGCGTGCACCGACACCGAGCTGATCTTCGCGTCGGAGATCAAGGCGGTTCTTGCCGCGGGCTCGATTCGGCCCGCGTTCAACGAGCATGTGCTGCCCGAGTTCCTCGCCACACGCTTCGTCTCGACGGAGGACACGTTCTTCAACGGGATTCGAAAGCTGCTGCCGGCACACGTCCTCTCCTGGTCGCCGGCCGAAGGGATCGGCACGCGCCGGTACTGGCATCTGCCGGTCACGGCCAGCCGGCCCGCGGCAACCATGCAGTCGGAGGTCGACGGGCTCCGGGATCGACTCGAGACGGCGGTGCACAGCCATCTGATGAGCGATGTGCCGCTGGGCGTGTTCCTGTCGGGCGGTCTCGATTCGAGCGCGCTGGCAGCCCTGGTGGCGCGAGCGATCAAGGAGCCGGTCCGGACCTTCGCGGTCGGTTTTCGCGAGCGCGAGGCCAACGAGCTCGAGTTCGCGCGCCTCGCGGCGAAGTCGGTCGGCGCCGAGCACCGCGACGTCGTCGTGACGCCCGAGCAGTATTTCGACGCGCTGCCCGACCTGGTGTGGCACGAAGACGAACCGATTGCATTTCCGTCCAGTGTCCCGCTCTATTTCGTCTCGCGCCTGGCTCGCGAGCACGTGAAGGTCGTGCTCACGGGCGAAGGCGCCGACGAACTGTTCCTCGGCTACAACCGCTACCGCGTGACGTTGTGGAACGCGCGTTTCGGGCAGCGCGTACTGGGCGATTGCGCCGCGGCGCCTGCGCCGGCACGTGCGGGATCTCGTCGAGACGCTGCCCGAGTCCATCGCGCGCTACGCGCGTCGAGGCTTCGTCGCCCTCGAGCCGGGTTATCGCAGTCTGTTTTTCGAAAACTTCGCGGTGTTTCCCGAGGCGCTTCGCAGCCGGCTCCTGGCGTCCCATGTCTCCTCAGGCGAGCGGGACCCGTACGTCGTCCAGGCGCGCTGCTACGAGGAAGGCGACGGGAACCATGCTCGAGCGCATGAGCCGCGTGGATCTGCAGACCTATCTGCAGGAACTGCTGATGAAGCAGGACCAGATGAGCATGGCCGCTTCGATCGAAAGCCGAGTGCCATTCCTCGACGACCGTCTCGTCGAGCACGTCGCGGCGATGCCAGGACGGCTCAAATTGCGGGGATGGACAACCAAGGCGGTGCTTCGGGCCGCGGTGCGGGATCTGGTGCCGCCGGCGATCCTCGCGCGCCGCAAGATGGGGTTCCCCGTGCCGGTCGGCCGCTGGCTGCGCGGCGGCTTCTGGCCGGTGGTCGAGGAGCTCGTTCTGGGACCGCGCGCCCGAGCGCGCGGGTTCTTCAATCCGCACACCGTGCGGCAGCTGGCCGACGAGCACCGTGGCGGACGCGTGCGTCACGACGATCGGCTCTGGCTGCTCATCAACCTGGAAATCTGGCATCGAATTTTTTGCGAGGGTGAGACATCTGCCGATGTCTTGCGTGCCATCCGCGCGAAGTCATCAAGGACGTTTTATGCGAATCCTCTGGGTGAAAATGGGCGGCCTCTGGCCGTCGACGAGCGGCGGCCGCGTCCGCAGCCTGCGGATCATCGGGGAGCTCTCCCGGCGTCATCGAGTCACGGTCATCACGACCCACGGCCCTGACGAAGACCCGAAGGGCCTTGCTCGCCATCTGTCGAGCTGCAACAGCGTCCTGTCGATTCCGTACGTCGTCCCGAAAAAAGAGAGCGCGACCTTCCCGGCCGCAGTGGCCCGATCGTGGCTCTCGCCCTATCCGGTGGATCTCTGGAAGTGGTGCGTGCCCGCCGTACGGGATGAAGTGCGCAGGCTGATGGCCGCGAATTCCGTCGATCTCTGCATCGCCGATTTCCTGTGCGCCGTGGCGAACGTTCCGCTTGGCGGAGCAGTCCCCGTCGTGCTGTTCCAACACAACGTCGAACACCTGATCTGGAGACGATTGAGCGAGCTGGAACGGAAACCGTGGCGCCGCATGCTGTTCGAGATCGAGTGGCGGAAGCTCCGCCGCCGCGAGGCCGAGGCGTGCGCCGGCTCGGATTTGACGATTGCCGTTTCCGAACAGGACCGGCATCGGCTGGCCAGTCTGGCGCCCGGCGCGCGCGTCTCTCCGATTCCCACCGGCGTGGATACGTCGTACTTCGTGCCGGACGGAACGGCGCAGCTGCCGGCCCGGCTGGTCTTCACGGGGTCGATGGACTGGCATCCCAACGAAGACGCGATGCTGTATTTCATCGACGCCATCCTGCCCCGCATTCGATCTGAAGTGCCGCAGGCGTCTCTTGCCGTCGTCGGTCGGAACCCGAGCGATCGGCTGCGCGCGGCCGGCGAGCGCAGCGGCGTGCTCATCACCGGAACCGTCGACGATGTGCGCCCGTTTGTCAGAGAGGCTGCGGTGTATGTGGTGCCGCTGAGAGCGGGTGGTGGCACGCGTCTCAAGATTTTCGAAGCACTCTCACTGGGAAAGGCCGTGGTCTCCACGACTGTGGGCGCTGAAGGGCTCGCGCTTGCGTCTGGACGAGATGCGGTCATCGCCGACGACCCGGCCGACTTCGCGAGCGCTGTGGTGTCGCTGCTGCGAGATCCGCGGCGGCGGGAGGCGCTAGGTACCGCAGGACGGCGTCTCGTCGAGAGCCGCTACACGTGGACTCATGTGGCAAGCGAGTTCGAAACACTGTGCATAGACGCCTTCGTGCATCATGCGCAATCACGGAGCCGCGCCGGTCGTCGAGTTGATCTGTCACTGGAGCGACCATGCTCGATCGAGCGGGGTCGCGTCCTGGCTGGCAGACGGAATGAATCCGGCCGGCTTCATCGTCATTCGTGAGGCGCGGCGCCACCGGCCGCCGCCATCTCGTCACCCGAATTTCGGTTTCTAGGAGGCTCGTATGTTCAGGGCGTTGTGGAAGCGCTCGCGGCTCTGGGCCGTGGCGTGGTTGTGTGTTCCTGCCGTCATCAGCTCGGCGTGCAGCAAATTGGGGCTGACTGGTCCTTCAGAGAATGGCTCGGAGCCGCCACCAAACAGGGGAAGCGTCATTGTGAGCATCAATCCAAATCCGGTTCCCTACAGTGGCGTGCCAGTCACGGACACGCCTGAATGCAGCGACCTGAAACACACCTGGTACTACGATCAGATCTTCGAAGAGACCGCGGGCGTTGGCGTGACGTTGACGGCCCGTGTCGATTCCTTCGACGGATTCGTCGTGAACGATTTCAGCGGACTCGGCATCACGATTCAGCCGCGCGGGAAGTTGACATTGCACGCCCGGTGGTGCAGCGGCAACCCGACCGACCACACCGCTCTCTCCACGTTCACCGGTACCGACGACAGAGGGGGCGCGGTAAGCGTCACGACCCCGACCATCCAGCTCCGGAAGCCGTAACGCCCTCACGCCCTTCCCAGGGAAACTCCAATGAATGTCAGTGTCTTCGGGCTCGGATACGTCGGGTGTGTCTCCGCGACCTGTCTCGCCAGGGCCGGCCATCGGGTCGTCGGCGTGGACGTCGTGGCGGAGAAAGTGACGATGATCAACTCGGGCACTGCGCCAGTCGTCGAGCCGGGGCTGGGCGAGTTGCTCGCGCGGCTCGTGGCCGACGGACGGCTGTCGGCGACGACGTCAGCCGACGATGCCCTCCGCGACTCGGATCTTGCGCTCATCTGCGTCGGCACACCGGACGAAGGACGAGGACATCCGAATCTCGACGGCCTCATGCGCGTGGGCGCCGACATCGGGCGTTGTCTCCGGGGGCGCGAACGTGCGCTGACCATCGTGCTGCGCAGCACGGTACTGCCAGGTACCACTGAACAGGTGCTCGGCGCCGTCTTGGGCGAGCAGATCGGACAAGCGGTCACGCGTTTTCCCGTGGCCGTCAACCCGGAGTTCATGCGCGAAGGCTCGTCGCTGCAGGACTTCGAGCATCCGCCCTTTGTGCTCGTCGGATGTGCCGAGGCCCAGACCGCGGACGTGCTGCGCTCGTTGTACGCCGGAGTCGATGCGCCGTTCGTCCAGACGACCGTGCGAACGGCGGAGATGGTGAAGTATGTCTGCAACGCGTTTCACGCCCTGAAGGTGTGCTTCACCAACGAGGTTGCGGATCTGTGCGACGCGCTCGGGGCTGATGCCCAGGAGGTGATGCGGATCTTCCGGATGGATCGAAAGCTGAACGTCTCCGAGGCGTACCTCAAGCCCGGCTTCGCCTTTGGCGGCTCCTGTCTTCCGAAGGATGTCCGGGCGTTGACGAATGCGGCTCGAATCCACGACCTGCCGGTGCCGCTCCTGTCGGCGATCATGCCGGCGAACGAACAGCAGGTGCTTCGCGGCATCGAGGCGGTCTTGAGAGCCGGACGGCGCCGCGTCGGCATCGTCGGTCTGGCATTCAAGTCGGGCACCGACGACCTGCGCGAGAGCCCGATGGTCACGCTGGTGGAGCGGCTCATCGGAAAAGGCTACGACGTGCGCATTCACGATCCTTCCGTGTCGCTGGCGCGGATCATGGGCGCGAATCGCCGCTACATCGACACCGAGATCCCGCACATCGCGTCGCTGTTGTGCGATCGCGTCGAGGAACTGGTCGCGCACGCCGAGTTGCTGATTCTCAGTGCGGCCGATGCGCAGGCCGCTCGTGCCGTCGCGTTGGCCGGGCCCGAATTGCCGATCGTCGATCTGACGCGAGGCGCGGCACGCCCGCCGGAGTCCCGGCCGGTGGAGCTGGCGGCATGCGCCGCAGAGTGAGAACCGTCCTGACCATCGCGGCGGCCGCCGCGATGTGTCTGGCCGCGTCGCTCCCGCGATTCTCCTCGGGAGATGTCGCCCCCGGTGCGTTCGGACCTGGATCATCCGCCGGGGCGCGGCCACCTGAGCTTCCGCGCCAGAGCGTCGACACCGGTGAGGCGTTCCAGCGCCAACGAACGATTCGCGTTCCGGCTCGCGGCGACCTGCAGGAGGCGCTCGACCGGGCCAGTCCTGGCGACTTGATTGCGCTGGAGGACGGCGCGACCTATGAAGGATCGTTTCGGCTTCCACGGAAAGAAGGGTCGGGCTGGATCGTCATCACCGGCACGTCCTCGGACGCTCGCCTCCCACCACCAGGGCAGCGGGTCAACCCATCACACGCCCCGGCGATGCCGAAGCTCGTGGCTGCGTCCGGTTCGGTGATCGTGACCGAACCGGCGGCCCACCACTACCGGTTCGTCGGCATCGAATTCGGTCCGGCGCGCGGCACGTTTCTTCGCGATCTCGTCCAGCTCGGACTCAATCACACGAACGTCGATGCGGTTCCGCACCACATCATTTTCGACCGCTGCTACCTGCACGGCGACCCGCAGAAGGGAACCCGCCGCGGCATCGCGATGAATTCAGGGAGCACGGCCGTCGTCGACTCCTATCTCTCGGACTTCAAAGAGGCCGGCGCCGACTCACAGGCGATTGCGGGATGGAACGGCCCAGGGCCCTTCAAGATCTCCAACAATTTCCTCGAAGCCGCCGGCGAAAACCTGTTGTTCGGCGGCGCCGATCCGTCGATTCCCGATCTCGTGCCGGCCGACATCGAGATTCGTGGCAATCACCTGGCCAAACCGCTCCGATGGCGCGCGGGGAGCCGGGACTTCGAGGGCACGCAGTGGTCCGTCAAGAACCTCTTCGAGCTGAAGAACGCCCGGCGAGTGATCATCGAGGGTAACGTCTTCGAGTACAACTGGCCGCAGTCCCAGAACGGGTTCGCGATTCTGTTTACGGTTCGAAATCAGGACGGGGCCGCCCCCTGGTCGGTCGTGGAGGACGTGACCTTCGCGAACAACGTCGTCCGGCACGTCGCGTCCGCCATCAACGTGCTCGGCCGCGACGACATCCATCCGAGTCGGCGCACCGCACGCATTGCCATCCGGAACAATCTCTTCGTCGATGTCGGAGGCCAGTGGGGCGGCGGCCGCCTGTTTCAGCTTCTCGACGGGACGTCCGACATCAGCATCGATCGCAACACGGCGTTTCAGAGCGATTCGCTGCTCTTTGGCGGCGATCACGCACCGCACACCGGCTTCGTGTTCCAAGACAATATTGCGCTCCACAATCGCTACGGCATCATCGGCTCTGGGACGGCGACCGGCCGCCCTTCGCTCGATCGCTACTTCCCTGGCGCGCTGGTCCGCAGGAACCTGATCGTCGGCGGCCGACCCGAGCAGTACCCCTCTGGCAACTTCTTTCCGGCGTCCGTCGAACAGGTCGGCTTCGTCTCTCCGCAAGACGGCAACTACCGCCTCGCCGCGTCGAGCTCGTACCGGCACGCAGGCCCGGACGGGCGCGAACCCGGTGCCGATCTCGACGCCATCGCCAGGTTCGACGCTGTTCCTGAAACCAAGACCCGCTAATCCGACCAAGACCGCTAATCCCGAGGTGACCCATGTTCGTGTTCTGGATGGCGCTGTCGCTGTTGGTCTATCTGTATTTCGGCTATCCGATTCTCGCGTGGACCCGCGCGAAGCTGTGGCCGAGAGCGCATGACCGCGGGGCCGCGGAACCGACGGTCACGGTGATCGTTGTGGCACACGACGAAGAACACC
Source organism: uncultured Acidobacteriota bacterium (assembly GCA_963792175.1). Taxonomy (GTDB): domain Bacteria; phylum Acidobacteriota; class Vicinamibacteria; order Vicinamibacterales; family CAVVIG01; genus CAWBVG01. Next base: position 8,824 of record CAWBVG010000032.1, on the reverse strand, counting down.
GGATCGGATCGCGACTCGACAACCTGCTGTCGCTCGACTACCCGCCGGAGAAGCTCGAGATCCTGCTCGCGTCAGATGGTTCGACGGACGGCACGGTCGAGCGAGCCCGCCAGTACGAGCAAGCCGGCGTGCAGGTTCGAGCATTCGCGAAACGGCGGGGCAAGCCGGCCGTGCTGAATGACGTCGTCCCTTCCGCGCGCGGCGAGATTGTCGTGCTGGCAGATGCGCGTCAGCGCTTCGAGCGTGACGCGATCCGTGCCCTGGTTGCGAACTTTGCGGATCCGGTGGTCGGCGCCGTCGGCGGGGAGCTGATGCTGACGCCGACAAAGGGCGCCACGATCGGAAAGGGCGCGTGCTTCTACTGGCGATACGAGAAGTTCATCCGGCGAAGCGAGAGCCGGACCAACTCGACCGTCGGCGCGACCGGCGCGATTTACGCGATCCGGCGGACGCTGTTCGAGCCAATTCCCGACGATACGATTCTCGACGATGTGCTGATTCCGCTCGGGATCATCCGGCGCGGCTACCGCGTGTGCCTGGAATCCGCGGCGCGGGCGTACGACGCGACACCCGCCACCAGCCATGACGAGTTCATCAGAAAAGTGCGGACCATCGCGGGCACGTTCCAGCTCTTCGCCCGGGAACGCTGGCTGTTCGATCCGCTTCGTAATCCTCTCTGGTTCGAGACGATGTCGCACAAAGCGCTGCGGCTGGCTGCGCCGTTCCTGCAGCTGCTTCTCTTCGCAGCCAACTTCGGTCTCGCGGACCTGTGGTTCTACCGCTGGCTGCTGGCGGCGCAGATTGTGTTCTACGCGGCAGCCCTCGGCGGCCATGCGCATCGGCATGCGCAGCATCGTCTCTACGTACTGACGGTCCCGTACGCCCTGTGCGTGTTGAACTGGGCCGCTCTTGTCGGATTCGTCCGGTTTCTCACCGGCCAGCAGCGGGTGACGTGGGAGCAGGTGGCATCGACCGCGCGGACGGTGAAAGCGGGCCTCCGGCCGTGAGTCGGTCCTTCGGAATGCGCACGATGAACGCATCGAGGCGGTTCGTCCCCGCGTTGCCCGTCCAGATGTAGTACTCGCCGGTGATGTCGAGGTTGCCCTTCGGAAGCTTCGCGTAGTCGTCGCTCCCGCCGCCGGAGGCATCGAGGCTGGTGAGATTGGGCGCGACGACCAGGACGTCGAGCGATCCATCCAGCCGGTAGCAGAGGATTTCGTTCGCGCGCGACACAGCCTTGCGGCTGGCATTCGCGCTGCACACGTACTGCTGACCAATCGGCACGCCGGCTTGCGCGTTGCCGAACGCGACGTGGCCGACATCGGCGTCCCAGGTCGTCGTCTGAAACACCAGCGTGCCTTGTCCCTCCACGGACGCCACCGGTTCTCCGCCCTGCAAATCGAGATTGAAGTCCCAAAGGCGCACGGCACCCGGCAGCGAGTTGTGATTGTCCGATGCGACCAGGTAGCCGAAACCCGTATCGGAGTGTCCGCCGGCGCCGTTCCGATCGAGCAGGTCCCTTTCGACACCGGACTGCAGGTCGATGACGCGATCATCAACCTCGGACGACGGATCGGTGCCGATCTTCTCCTTGATCACGAGCCAGCGACCGCTCTTGTCGATCTGGCATTCGTCGTAACGCAGTCCCTTCTGGGGAAAGTACGAGAACTGATTCGTGTCTTCGCGGTACACCAGGCACCCCAGATCGGCATAGCTCGATCCGTCCTTCAGCGTCGCCGAGTGCACGCGGTCGTCGTCGCTCGAGTGGAACTGCCAGATGTAGCGGTTTGTGCCGAAGAGGTCCGGCCGTGAGGCGACGTCGAAGACCGTGGTCAGCGCGTGGCTCACGACGTCATAGCGCTGGAGGGTGGAGGTCGCCGGCAGGTTGACATAGAGCATCGTCGGCTGCTTGGCGCTGAAGTACCAGCCCTCGCCGGTGGCCCAGCTGAATGGGCTGTCGCCTGGAAAAAGCGGGCCGTCGTTGCGCACTTGACCCGAGCGCTTGTTGTAGCTGAAGAGCGTCGGTCCTCCGCCGCCTTGCCGGCGCTCGAGGCCCAGAAAAATCAACATCGTGTCGCTGCCGACATGGTTGTTGCTGTTGCTCCAGTAGGAGTAGCCGACCGGACGGACGCAATCTGTCCCGCCGCAATCGCTGGCGTTCGTCACGCGCACTCCCTGGGTGAAGTAAGGCGATGGGAACCTGAAGGTTCCCCGATCGGGGAGGAACGTCTGAATCTCGCCAGCCGAGAACTGCGCTCTGAGGCCGGCGCTGGTCGCCGAATCCATGAAGCCCCCGAGCGCAGTCGTCTGCGCATCGGCCGGTGCCACGGTGACGCCAACGGTGACCAGGCAGACGAGGGCGTTGATTCCGAGGATCTTGCGGGTTCCCAAAAACACTTCTCCTGACCGTCGGGCAGACGGGTATCGATCACGGCGTCGGCCGCGAAATTCACGTTTGGATCGACGAGAGGGTCCCGGGAAGCCCTGCAGTAAGCGACGAGCGAAACGATGCGAGTCCCCAACCCCGCACGGGCACGTAGTGCGGCCGATGCCGAGTGCGTCCACAACCTGTGGGAACGCTAGGGTTTAGGGATTGATGATAATAATGGTGCGCGTGCGTGAATGAGTCAAGCTCGACAGAAAAATAGATAGGGCCCGAGACGCCGCCGATCGTAGGCCATGCGTCGCGATGCTCCGCTCATTTTGCCGTCGTGTTGCGCCGCAGTTCGTCCGCGAAATTCACCAGGAACGTCACATGGCTCAACGGCCTTGTGGCGCTCACTCCGGAATTCGGAGTCACGACCCGCTTGCCGTCGCGCGTCACATCGAAGAACCCTGCTTCATCCCGGGTATTCGCAATCCACTCGAGCTCGCGGCGCAGATCCCGCGCGGAAAGCACCTGAATCGAAAACGACTAGAATCGTCGCCAACAGATGTCCACCGAGTGGCATTTCCTGATCAAGCTCAACGAGGAGCTGCGGCCGCTGAAGGAACCTGTCGAAATCCTGGAAGTCGCGGTTCGCCTGATCGGGGAGCATCTCCACGCCAGCCGCGTCCACTACGCGCATGTCGATGGCGACGAGTTCGTCATCAGCCGGGCCTATGCCGACGGGGTCCCGCCGCTCGCCGGTCGAGGCTCGCTCGCCCCATTCGGCCAGGCCATCGTCGACGCGTGCCGCCGGGGCGAGACGGTGGCCGTCGATGACGTCAAGACGGATCCGCGATTCACGGACGCGGAGCGCGAGCAGCTCCTCGCGGGCGAGACTGCGGCGTTCGTCGGTGCCCCGCTGATCAAGAGTGGCCGGTGGCTGGCGACGTTCGGCGTCCACAGTGCCACGCCGCGGACCTGGACCCGCGACCAGATCGCACTAGTTGAAATCACCGCCGACCGGACGTGGTCGGCCGCCGAGCGGGCCCGCGCGGAAGAGGCTTTGGACAGGAGTGAGAGCCGGCGAGCATTCCTTCGCCGCCTGAACAACACCATCCGGCCGCTCGCCGATCCGGCGCGCATCCTTCAGGAGACCTGCCGCCTGCTCGGCACATACCTTCGCGTCAACCGCGTGGTTTACGCCGAAGTGGAGGACGACGACTGCGTCGTCGTCCACGACTATGTGGATGGTGTGGCTTCGCTGGTCGGGCACCTGCAGTGGCGCAATCTGGTCGGCAGTCGCACGGCAGACATCCTGGAAGGCTGGCCGCTGTCGGTCGATGACACATCGACCGGGCCGCACACGGCAGAGGAGCGCGCGGCGCTGGCGGCGGCGGAAATCGGGGCCTACGCCTGTCCACTGCTGGTCAAGGACGACCGTTTCGTAGGCGCGTTCGGTGTTCACAGCCGCTCGCCACGCGTGTGGACGCCCGACGAGATTGCCCTGGTTCAGGAAGTCGCCGATCGAATCTGGGCGACCCTCGAGCATCGCAAGGCGGAAGCCGAGCTGCGGGCGAACGAAGAGCGACTGGCGTTTCTTCTCCGGCTGAACGACATGGTCCGCCCGTTGAACGATGCGGCGGCCATCCAGGAGACTGCGGCAAGGCTTCTTTGCGAGCACCTCGGCGCGGCCCGCGTCGGCTATGCGGAACTGGGAGGCCGCGAGTACATCATTCGCCGCGAGCACACCCGCGGCGCTGAGCCGCTCGTCGGCATGCCGCTGCGAATCACGATGGGAGGCCCGCTGGGCGAGGCTCTCCGGCGCGGTCAGACCATCGTTGTCAACGACGTGCGGACGGATCAGCGGCTCAGCGACGACGACCGGGCGGCGTTCCGGTCGCGTCAGATCGCGGCATTAATTGGCGTGGCGCGGTTCAAAGACGGGCAGATGGTTGCCGCGTTTGGCCTCAATCACGACACGCCGCGCGTGTGGGCGGCGGGTGAGATCGAGCTCGTTCGCGAGGTCGCCGAACGGACCTGGGACGCCGTCGAGCGAACCCGCGCCGAAGCGGCACTACGGCAGCAGAAAACGCGGCTCCGGCTCGCGCTCGAAGCGTCGGCAGGCGGCTCCTGGACATGGGCCCCCGCGCACGAATGACGCCGACTGGGATGACACCTTCCGCGCACAATTCGGGTTCACGCCAGAGGAATCGCCATTATTTGAAACCTGGCTCGAACGCGTCCACGTCGAAGACCGCCCGCGGATGCGTCGCATACTCGAAGAGATTCTGAAGACGAAGGAGACGTGGGATCACACATACCGTGTCGTACGCCCTGATGGAGCCGTGCGCTGGATGCAGAGTCTGGGACGAGCCGATCGCGACGCCACTGGCCACGCCACGCGGCTCACTGGACTCGAACTGGACATCACCGAGCGCCGCAGGACTGAGGAGGCGCTCCAGGCGCGTCGCGACGAGGACCACGATCGCACGCTGCGCACGCTGCTCGAGACCGCCACGCAGGGCATCGTTTCGGCGGACGCGCGTGGGATGCTCGTATTTGCGAATCGCGCGGTCGAGGTGATGTTCGGCTGGGCCGCCGAAGAGCTGATCGGCCAACCGATCGAGCGCCTGATTCCATCGGTCTTTCGCGACGGCATGAACCCCGCGGGCAGTCTGGACCTCGTCGGCACGCGCAAGGACGGATCCAGGTTTCCGATCGAAGTGACCGTCAATCACGTGCCGACGCTGGGCGGCGGACGCGCATTCGCGTTCGTGACCGACATCACCGAACGCCAGCGTGCCGCGGTGGCCCTTCAGCACCGCACGACCGAACTGGAATACCGGACGACGCAACTGAGTCAGATGGCGTGGGACCTGACGCTCGCCGAGCACCATGCGCGCGAGCAGATCGCCAGGACGCTGCACGATGGGCTCCAGCAGCTCCTGGTCATCGTGGCGTTGAACCTCGAACAGCTGCTGAAGCGGGAGAACGAGGTTGGCGCTGCGGCGCGCGATCTGCTGGTCGAGGCGAAACAGCAGCTCGACGAAGCGATGTCCGTCGCGCGGTCGCTGAACGTCGAGCTGTTTCCTCCCGTGCTGCAGCGTTCCGGACTTCCCGCCGCCTTGACGTGGCTGGCGAACTGGACACGCGAGAAGTACAAGCTGAGTGTCCAGATCGTCGCCGATCCGCGCGCAGATTCCGCGCGAAAGGATGTCCGCACGCTGCTCTTCGAGTCGGTCCGAGAGCTGCTCTTCAACGTCGTCAAATACGCGCAGACGGATCGAGTGACGTTGGCGGTGGAGATCGATGCCGACGATCAGCTGTGCATCACCGTGACTGATCGAGGGGCTGGGTTCGAGCCGGCGAGACTGGACGATCGATCGAAGGCCGGCCAGGTAGGCTGGGGGCTGTTCCGCATCCGCGAGCGGCTGACGCTGCTCGGCGGCCGCTTGGACATCGACAGCGCGCCCGGAAGGGGAACTCGGGTCCGTCTCGTCGCGCCGCGTGATGCTGCGCCGGACACCGCCGACGGTGCGAACGAGTTGAGCCTCACGCTGACCGGAGCCGCATTGGCGGTCGACGACGATCGCGCGTCCCCGGACGCGCTCAGGATTCTCATCGTCGACGACCATCCAGCGGTACGGCGCGCGCTGCGAGAGATGCTGCATCAGCGGCCGCAGTTCTCGGTGGTCGGCGATGCGTCCAACGGGTTCGAGGCTATCGCCTACGCGCATACGCTGCGGCCCGATGTCATCCTGATGGATGTCTCGATGCCGCATATGGACGGTGTCGAGGCGACGGCGCGCATCTGCACCGAGCTCACCGGCATCAGGATCCTCGGCGTGTCGATGCTGGCTCGGAGTGAGACCGCGGACGCGCTCGAGCATGCGGGGGCGGCCGGCTTCTTTGTCAAGGGCACCGACACGCAACGGTTGATCGATCACCTGCTGGCGCTTCACGCATCCCGCGACGCTGACGTTCGCTCGGGCTCGTAGTGCCGAGTCGTCCCCGCGTCCTGCTCGTGGACGATCATCCAGGCATCGTGCAGGCGCTTAGCCGCGCGCTGTCACCCGGGTGCGACGTGGTTGGCGGCATCGCTGATGGCCGCAAGGTCGCCGAGGCCGCCGCGCGGCTTCAGCCGGTCGTGATCGTGGTCGACCTGAACCTGGCGGACGTTCAGTGGGCTGGACGTCTGTCGCCAGATCACACAGACGAATCCGGGCACGAAAGTCATCGTGATCACGGCCATGGCCGACGATGACATCAGAGATGAGGTGCTGGCGGCCGGCGCGTCAGGCTTCTTCAACAAGTCTGCCGCGGACGAACTGCTCGCTGCCATCACAAGGATATGGACCGAGTCCACCTGACCTCGCCGAGGGCGAAACCCCTTCAAACGATTCTCGGGTGCCGGACTTATTCCGGGATTGACGATTGAGCACCCGGAAGGTCCATCCTCAGACCTCGCGGCCGCCGAGTCCGCATAGCCGACCTTTCCCTGCTGGCGGTAGTTTGATTCAGAGGTCCGCGCAGAACGGGCAGTGTCCGCGCCAGCATGACGATTCTGCTGCCGCACAACAACGAGTGAGGCGATGTCATCGAGGCGTTGGCAGGCGGGCGTGTGGGGCGTGGGGTGCCTGCTGGCGTGCCTCGCCGGCTCGTCCAGGTAGCGGCGCAGTCGACCGGCGAGTTGTGGGGCGACTTCACGATCGACTGGCTGCAGACTAGACGCCTGACGTGGCAGGTCGACGTCGAGCCCAAGAAATCGATCACCAGTGCCGGCCGGCACGTCCAGGTGGGCCAGCCTGAACGTGACGCCATCTGTCCAGTACACGCTCGCGAAGTGGGTTGACGCGCTTGCCGAAGTCGATTGGGGCTACAAGCCGAACGGCAACGACGTCATCGAGACCGAATCGCGGGTCGGACTCTCCTTTCATATCCTCTCGCGACTGCTGGCGGATCGTGGGGCGCGACGCGGCGCCGAACTTGAGAAACAGCCGCTGCGTCGTCTGGTGCCCTCCAATCTCCTGCGTCTCGAGTACGAGAACAAGGACCCCCTCAACGGCGGCGCTACGACCACGACGTGGCGGCTGCGGGATCGCCAGGAGATCTCATATCCCTTCAACCGCAAGAAGTTGACCGCGGACGGGGCGGTGTATGCGACCGGCGACGTCGAGCTGTTCGTGCTGCTCGGTGAGGCCTCCGACCCACGCTTCAACGATACCGCGTGCGCGCGGGCGTTGGCTATCGGCACGACTTCAGCTGGCGCTTCGAAGCGCTGTTCGTTCAGACCCGGCAGCGTTCGGGGGCAGCGGGTTCTCCACGTCCAGCAACGCGTTCGATGCTGTGTCACGCGGGTGTTCTAAGGGTCATTGAACACCCGGAACGAGGACGGCAAGCATCAACGCGACGTACGCCAGCACGCCGGCCACGTTCCTGAAGTCGGTTGGTCGCGCGGCCCTCAGGACTCCAACCTGCGACTTCCGGCTTGGAAGAGCAGTGACGTATGTTCGAAGCGGCTTTCTTCCAGCAGGTTGAGGCGCTTACCCCCGCGAGCTACCCACGCGGCGATCCGCGCCCCCATATTCTAGGTGGACGTGCGGCGGACGTTCTCGGCCCGAGGACCCTTCGGCCCCTGCCCGACATCGAATTGACGGAGTCGCCCTCGCGCAGATTATCGAGACCTTCGCCAAATATCGCGCTCTGATGGAAGAAGTAGTCCTTGCCGCCATCGTCCTTGATAAAGCCGAATCCCTTGTCGATGCGGATCGTTCGGATCGTTCCATTCATTCGTGTCCTCCTACCTTTTCCCTTGCTTCACAAGCCGTGATGTGGGTTATTGTTTGGACTTGAGGCCGATGCCAGGCCGGGGCGCGGATCTGACATTTCCCGCGCACGGCCTGCTGCCACTTCCTTTGAATTGCGCGCTCTGCGCCGGCCTTCCTTCAAAGCGTGCCGGTGCTCATCGCTCAGCGTCCTCGGCGACTTGAGCCTTGTCGGAATGACTTCGGTCACCGTCTCTCCCGCGGACCCCTCGGGATTCCCCTCGAAACCTGTTCCGGGAACGCCGCGTGGTTCGCCCAGTGCGGTGATCGGCCTCGTCAACCGCATCCAGTTGATCGGACAACTCTTGCCGCTGGGCTCGCAGCAGTCTCACCGCGTCGCTAAAATTGACCATGTCCACTCCGATGCGATTCCGGGTCGATTGCAGTGCCTGTTGAGTAGGCGATAACTGCATTCCCCGGAGACAACTGCCGCCTGAAACGGTCGCGGGCTCTCTACGAGAGTGTGTTTGCCAATTGCGTCCGATTGTTGTCCCTGGCCTTGACGAGCGCTGGTGACGGGCCTAGCGGATGCGAGAATCAGGCAGCAGATTCAGGACTGCAGTTAGGCTTATTCTACTTCATTCCGTACCAAATACCCACGATTCATTCTGAGACGGCTCGAGGCCGCTCG
>CAWBVG010000031.1:0-409011 GCA_963792175.1 uncultured Acidobacteriota bacterium | reverse complement strand
TACATGCTCATGCTCCGGGGGTGGCGGGCCTGACGATGATCGTCGGAGTTCCGAAGGAGACCTATCCCGGGAGAACGGCGCGTGGCGCTGGTGCCGGCGGTGATCCCCGGTCTGCTCAAAGCCGGCCTGGACGTCGTCGTCGAGACGGGCGCCGGCGTAGCGGCCGGCTATCGGGACGAAGACTACCTGTCGAAGGGCGCGAGGCTCGTGCCCGAGCGAGCGGATGTGTTCAGGACCGCCGACGTCATCACGCAGGTGCTCGCCGTCGGCGCCAACGACAGGACCGGTGAAGCGGACCTGCCGTTGGTTCGCCCGACCACATTCTGATCGGCTTTCTGCGCCCTTTCGGGACGATCGAGACGCTCCAGAAGCTCGCTGCCACGGGGTGACGTCCTTTGCCATCGAGCTCATGCCGCGGACGACGCGGGCGCAGAGCATGGATGCGCTCTCATCCATGGCGACGATCTGCGGCTACAAGGCCGTGGTGATCGCCGCCGACACGCTGCCACGGCTCTTTCCGATGCTGACGACCGCAGCGGGCACGATCACGCCCGCGCGCGTCTTCGTCATCGGAGCAGGCGTCGCCGGACTCCAAGCCATTGCGACGGCTCGGCGACTCGGCGCCGTCGCGTCGGCCTACGATTTGCGCCCCGCCGCCAAAGAGCAGGTGCAGAGCCTCGGCGGCCGGTTCGTCGAGCTGCCCTCGAAGCCACGGACGCGCAGGACTCGCGCGGCTACGCCCGCGCGCAGGACGAAGCCTTCTATCAGCGCCAGCGAGAACTGCTCGGGCGCGTCGTGAGCGAGAGCGACGTGGTGATTGCGGCGGCGGTGGTGCCAGGAGCGAAGTCGCCCGTGCTCGTCACGCGCGAGATGGTCGCGACGATGGCTCCCGGTTCGGTGATCGTCGATCTCGCGGCCGAGCGCGGTGGCAATTGCGAGCTCACGCAGCCGGGCGAGATCGTGGTAGAGCACGGCGTCACGATCAACGGCACCGTCAACCTGGCCAGCACCGTGCCGTACCACGCCAGCCAGATGTACGCGCGAAACGTCAGCGCGTTTCTGCTCCATGTGTTCAGGGACGGGGCCCTCAGGCTCGATCTCGATGACCCGATTGTCGGCGAGACCTTGCTGACGCAGGGCGGCGACCTGGTCAACCCGCGCGTGCGGGAGTTCTTTTCGCTCCCGCCGTTGGCTGGATCGACGGACGCGTAGCGCAACGAGGAGGACGTGTGACATCGGACCTGATGACCAACCTCTATGTGTTCATGCTGGCCGCGTTCATCGGATTCGAGGTGATTCGGCGCGTCTCACCGCTGTTGCACACGCCGCTGATGTCGCTGACCAACGCCCTGGACGCCATCGCCGTGGTCGGCGCGATCGTGCTGGCGGGAGAAGACAAGGGCGGGCTCACGACCGTGCTGGCGACGGTGGCCGTCGTCGCGGCGACCAGCAACCTGGTGGGTGGATTCCTGCTGACCGATCGCATGCTGAGGATGTTCAAGTCCAGCAAGACGCCGAAGCCATGACTCCTCCGTCCGTGGCGGAGCATGTCATCCAGGTCACGTATCTCATCGCGACGGCGCTCTTCATCCTCTCGCTGAAATGGCTGAGCGCGCCGACGACGGCTCGCCGCGGCGTCCGGGCCGGCGAGCTGGGCATGGCGCTGGCGATCGGCGGCACGCTGCTCGATCGCCACATCGTCGACTACCGGTGGATTGCCATCGGCCTGGTGCTGGGTTCCTTCATTGGCGTGCCGCTGGGACTCGTCCACATGACCGCCGTTCCACAGCGGACGGCGCTCAGCCACGCCTTCGGCGCGCTGTGCGTGGCGCTGGTGGGCACCGCCGAGTTCTATCTCCGCGCCCCGGCCGTGCCGCGTTTCATGATGGGCGCCCTCTCGATGGAGGTCATCCTCGGCTCGCTGACCTTCACCGGAAGCCTGATGGCGGCGGGCAAACTGCAGGAAATCCTGCCGCAACGGCCCATCACCTACAAGGGCCAGAACATTGTCAACCTCTCGCTGCTGGCGGTCGCGATCGGCATCGCCATCGTTCTGGTGCTGCACCCCGAACACGCCGGGCTGTTCCCGCTGATGATGGCCATCTCGCTCGTCTTCGGCGTCATGATGATCGTTCCCATTGGCGGGGCGGACATGCCTACCGTCATCTCGCTCCTCAATTCTTACGCCGGACTGTCCGCCGCGGCGATGGGCTTCGTGCTCAACAGCAAGCTGCTGATCATTGCGGGAGCGCTCGATGGCTCGTCGGGGTTCATCCTCTCCGTCATCATGGCCAAGGCGATGAACCGCTCGTTCACGAACGTGCTGTTCGGCGCATTTGGGCAGATTCAGCCTTCGGCCGCGACGTCGGAGGAAGCGCGACCGGTCCACACCGCCACGGCCGAGGAAGCGGCCGAGATTCTGACCGCAGCCAACAAGGTCGTCGTTGTGCCGGGGTACGGGATGGCGGTCGCGCAGGCGCAGCACAAGGTCCGCGAGCTCGCTGACGCGCTCATCAAGCGCGGGGTCGACGTGAAATTCGGCATCCACCCGGTCGCCGGCCGGATGCCGGGACAAATGAACGTGCTGCTGGCCGAGGCAGACATCCCGTACGACAGACTTTTCGACCTGGACGCCATCAACCCCGAGCTGCCCCAGACAGACGTCGTCCTGATCATCGGCGCGAATGATGTGACCAACCCGGCGGCGCGAACCGACACGAGCAGCCCCATCTACGGCATGCCGATTCTCGACGTGGACAAGGCGCGGACGGTGATGGTGATCAAGCGCAGTATGAGCCCGGGATTCGCGGGCATTGACAACGACCTGTACTATCTCGACAAGACGTTGATGCTCTTTGGAGATGCCAAGACGTTCGTGGGAGACATCGTGAAGGCACTCACTGGCGGGCACACCTGAGCGTCACGACGCCTAGACGAGAAGCCCCTTTAAGAGCTGCAGCGCGATCAGCAGCACCATCGGCGACAAATCCAGACCTCCCATCGGCGGGAGTACCCTGCGAATCGGCGCAAGGGCTGGCTCGGTGAGCACATGCGTAATCGTCACCAGGGGGTTTCGCCGATCCAGCTGTATCCAGGACAGAACGACGGCGACGACGACAACGAGTGAATAGAGATCGATGAGGTTAGCGAGAAACGGCATGATGAGGCCCGCCTGAGGGTGACAGTCTACATCACCGCTGAGGGCCGCGATCTCCAGCCAGATCGTCAGTCCTGTTCTCGCCTGCGGACGTCGACAAGGGCTGGGCGAGCACCTTGTCGACACGTTTCCCATCCATGTCGACCACCTCGAAGCGAACACCTGCGGCTTCGAAACTGTCGGCGGCGACGGGAACACGGCCGATTTGCATCATGACGAACCCTCCGAGCGTCAGATAGCTGCCTCGTTCTTCACCCGGCAGCTTGCCGAGATTCAGCAGTTCCTTGAAGTCATGGACCGGCATCTTTCCATCAATCAGCCACGAGCCGTCAGGGCGCTGCACCGCGTGCCGTTCCTGGGGCGCGTCGGCCGACGCGACGTCGCCGACGAGGTCCTCGAAGAAGTCGTTGATCGTGACCAGCCCTTCGACGTCGCCGTACTCGTCGACGACGAGCGCGACGTGCGTCCGGGATTTCTTGAACAGCTCGAGCAGGCGGAATGCCGGAATCGCGCCCGGCACGAACAACGGCGGCTGTGCCGCGTCGACCAGGTTCAATGGCCCGCCACTCATGCAACAGGCCAGCAAATCCTTCTCTTTCACCATGCCGACGATGTTATCCAGGCTGCCCCGCGCAACCGGAAAGCGCGAATGTGAGGACGCCACGACCTGTTTCATCGTCTGTTCCGTTGGTGCGTCCGCGTCAAGCCACACGATGTCGTGACGCGGGTATCATCAGCGCCATCACCGCGCGATCGCTCAACCTGAACAGGCGCCTGACCGTTTCATGCTCAGATTTTTCGAGGACGCCAGCTTCGGCGCCCTGTTCCATGATGACTTTGATTTCTTCTTCCGTGACCAGTGGCTCCTCCGACGGCCGGATGCGGAACGCGCGCAGAACCACCCTGGCCGATGCGTTCAGGATGCGTCACGACGGGCGCGCCCACCCGGGAGAGCGCCATCATCGGCTTGGCGAGCGCGCTGGCGAACCGCTCAGGGCTGTGCAGCGCAATCTGCTTCGGCACGAGCTCGCCAATGATGAGCGCGACGTACGTGACGGCACCGACGACGGTCACGAGCGAGATCACGTGTCCATACGGCGCGAGCCGCGGAATCCCGTTCAGATACGACTCGATGCGGATCGACAGGGTGCGTTCACCAAACGCTCCGGCAAAGATGCCGACGAGCGTCATGCCCATCTGAACGGTCGCGAGGAATGTTTCCGGTTTGTTCGCAAGATCGAGTGCCACCTGGGCGTTCGTGTTCCCTTGTTGCGGCCCATTGTTGAAGCCGGGGCTTTCGGACGGAGACCAGCGCGATTTCCGCCATGGCAAACACGCCGCCGAGAGCGATGAGTGGCAGTATCAGGAAGATTTCCATGTGCGTTCCCTCACGAAGGCTCGCGATTGGCGCTGTGTCGAGGTCTGGGATGCGTGCAAGAGAGCATGCCTTCTTTGCGGCAGAGGTCCTGAGGGATTCTGCCGGAAAGCCGGAAGGAATGATCTGAAGGTATCGGTTTTTCGACGTTCCGACGAAAACGACGTGTGTCGAATCCACATGGGGTCCTTGGCGCTCGAAGAACGCTGAACGCCGTCGTTCCTGATCACGCCGGGAGGTCCCTTCGGTCGGACCGAGTCTTGAACACAATGCTTCGAACCATGGGCAGCATCTTCCAGCGCAGGTGGGTAGGCCACGCAATCGCCATCGGGAGCATCGCGGTCGTGACAGCCATCTGTGCACCATTTCACGACACCCTGAACGACACGACCGTGGCACTGGCTTATTTGCTGGTGGTGCTCCTCGTGGCGACGGCGGCGGGAAGCTGGCCGGCATTCACGGCTTCAGCGGCCGGCGTGGTGTGCTTCAACTTCTTCTTCCTGCCGCCCGTCTACACGCTGACGATCGCGGACCCGCAGAATTGGGTAGCGCTCGCCGCGTTTCTCGTCACGGCAGTCACGGCCGGCCAGCTGTCGGAATTGGCCAAACGACGCGCTGCGGAGGCCGCGGCGGTCAGAACACGAAGCCAGGCTGGCCAGCGTTCACAATCGAGGTTTCCTCGAGGCGAGCCTCGACGCGCTCGTCACGATCGGATCCGACGGCAAGATCAACGACGTCAATTCCGCCATCGAGACCTTGACCGGCCGTTCGCGGCCGGAACTCATTGGCACCGACTTCTCCGACTACTTCGTTCAGACGGAACTGGCTCGTGCTGTGTACGAGGAGGTACTCCACGACGGCTTCGTGCGCGATCGCCGGCTGGAGTTGCGCCACCGGGACGGGCACGTCACCTCCCTGCTCTACAGCGCGTCGCTCCATCGCGATGACCGCGGGATGGTGATTGGCGTGGTGGCCGCGGCCCGGCTCCATTTCGACGTCCGCCGGAAGACCCGCGGTCGCGGTGTCCGACGCCAGCGTGGTGCAGAGGCCTGAACCGCTTCGTCGCATTCGCCAGTCTCTTTTCGGTCGCGGTCGGGCTGCTCGGCCTCGTCGGTTGGACGCTCGGCCTCGCGGTCCTGAAGAGCGTCATCCCAGGGCAGGTGATCATCAAGCCGAACGCCGCCATCGCGCTCGTGTTGTGTGGCTGTTCGTTGTGGCTGCTGCGGAGCGTGGACGCGCAGCCCCCACAGGCCATCAGGAAGCTCGCCGGCCAGGGGTTGGCGTCGGTCGTCGCATTGGTGGGTCTGCTGAGTCTGTCGGAGCACCTCGTCGGCTGGAACCTCGGCATCGATCAGCTGTTCTTCCTCGATGAGAACCCCTTCGAGGCGTTCGGAAGCCTTCGTCCTGGCCTGATGGCGCCGGTGACGGCGCTGGATTTCTTGCTGATTGGCCTCGCGCTGCTGTGGCTCGACTGGACGATCGTCGTACAGGTCGCGGCGCTATGGGCCGGCGCAGTTCCTGGCCTTCGCAGCCAATACCGGCGCCATCGTCGGGCTCCTGGACTTCATACTCGGATCGCACACCTCCTACACGCACATTGCGCTGCCGGCGGCCGTCACCCTGTTCGTGCTGTCTCTGGCTGTGGCGTGTGCGCGCACTGGCTGGGGGCTCGGTGCGCTGTTCGCCAGTTCGAGTGACGGCGGCGTGCTCACCCGGCGGTTGTGGCCCGCGACCATCGTCGTTCCGCTGCTGATTGGCACGGCGTCGTGGAAGGCCTATTCCGCCGGCTTGTTCTCCGAGTGGAGCGGGATCACGGTCATCATCGTCGCGATGATCACGCTGCTCGCCGGTCTGACGGTCTGGAGCGGGCAAAGCATCGATCGCAGCGATGCTGAACGGCGACACGCGGAAGGCTCGCTGCATCGAAGCGAGCAGGAGCTGAGAGAGGCGCAGCGTCTGGCGCGGGTGGGCAGCTGGTGGTGGGATCCGGCGACCGACACCGTGACGTGGTCGGAAGGGCTGTATCGCATTGCCGGCCGCGATCCGAAGCTGCCGCCTCCGGGCTTCAAGGCGCACTCCGCGTTTCTACACGTCCGAAAGCTTCGCGCGACTGACCGACGCCGTGGACCGGGCCGTCCGGAGTGGGACGCCGTTCGCGCTGGAGCTGGAGATGGTCCGCGCCGACGGGAGTCTCCGATGGGTCACGAGTCGCGGCGAAGCGGAGCGCGACGCTGGTGGCCGGGTCGTGCTCGTGCGCGGCACTATCCACGATGTCACCGAGCACAGGCAAGCCGAAGAGGCGTTGCGGGAGAGCGAAGCCAATCTGAACAAAGCGCAGGAAATCGCGCACATCGGCAGCTGGCATCTGGACGTCACGCACAACCAGCTCACGTGGTCGGACGAGGTGTTTCGCATCTTTGGCGTACCCAAAGGCACGCCCCTCACGTACGAATCCTTTCTCGGCTCGATTCATCCGGCGGACAAGGAAGCCGTCGACAAGGCCTGGACCGCCGCGATGCGCGGTGCCCCATATGACATCGAACACCGTCTCGTCGTCGCCGGCGCGCCGAAGTGGGTGCGAGAGCGGGCGGAGGTCGACTTCGACAAAGACGGGCGAGCAGTGAAAGGCATCGGCACCGTTCAGGACATCACCGAACGCAAACGCGCGCAGGAAGAACTGCTCCGGATCAATCGCGCGCACCGCGCGTTGAGCCGCTGCAACGAGGCGTTGATCCGCGCCACGGATGAATCCGCCTGGCTCGATCAAGTCTGCGGCATCATCGTCGACGAGGCGGGCTATCGCTTCTGTTGGGTCGGCCGTGCTGAACACGACGAGGCGAAGACCGTGACGGCCGTCGCGCAGGCCGGAGTCGACGAGGGGTACCTGCAGGCCGTGAACGTGACCTGGACCGACACGGACCGCGCCCTGGGACCGACGGCGACCTGCATCCGGGCTGGACAGACGCAGATCGTAAAGAGCACCGCCACGGATCCGGCGTTCGCTGCGTGGCGCGACGAGGCGCTGAAACGCGGCTACGCGTCGATCATTGCCATTCCGCTCGTCGTCGATGGCGAGCCGTTCGGAGCGCTGAGCATCTACGCGGCGGAGGCCGAAGCGTTCCGCGACGACGAAGTGGCGTTGTTGACAGAATTGGCCGGCGACCTGGGCTACGGGGTCACGACGCTTCGCGCCCGAGGCGAGCAACAGCGAGCGGAGGACGAGATCCGGACGCTGAATGCCGAGCTCGAAGAGCGCGTCCGCGCACGCACCGCCGACCTCGAAGCCGCCCACGAGCGGGAAGGCCAGATTGGTTTCAGGATTCAGCAGATGCTGCTTCTGACGCAGCCACCGACCGACGTGGCTGGACTGCGGGTGGCCGCGCTGACGATTCCTTCCCGGCGCATCGACGGCGATTTCTACGATTTCTTCAAGCATGAGAACCAGTGCCTCGACGTGATCGTCGCGGACGTCATGGGCAAGGGCATTCCTGCCGCACTGCTGGCCGGGGCGACCAAGAGCAACTTCCTCGAGGCTCTGTGCCACCTCATGGCCATGTCCAAGAGTGGCGCTCTTCCAGAGCCCAAGGAAATCGTGACCCTGGCCCATGCGGACATGGTTCGACAACTGATCGATCTCGAGAGCTTCGTGACGCTGAGTTACGCCAGACTGGACTTGAATCGGCGCATCCTCGATCTCGTCGACTGCGGGCACACGGGGATGATGGTCGTACGCGCCAATACGGGCCTCTGCGAGATCGTGCACGGGAACAATCTGCCGCTGGGGATCCGCGAGGGAGAGATCTTCGACCAGATTGCCGTCCCGTTCGAGCCGGGAGATCTGTTCGTGTTCTACTCGGACGGGATCACGGAAATGCGCAACAGCGCCGGAGAGCTCTACGGCGCAGACCGCCTCTCGGAGTGCGTTCGGATCAACCGCGGGCTCGAGCCGGAAGCGCTCGTGGATGCCATCCGCCAAGCCGCTGTCACATTTGCGCAATCCGATCGGCTGACCGATGATCTGACCTGTGTCGCCGTGAAAGTCGGCGAGGCGCAACAACCGCTCGCGCGCTCCGAGCTGGAGATTGGCAGCGATCTCACCGAACTCGGCCGTGCCCGCGGATTCGTCCGCGAATTTTGTCGGACGATTCCCGGAGGGGCTGCTCGATCAGAACGATGTCGCTGAGTTCGAGCTGGCCGTCAACGAGGCGGCCAGCAACATCATGAAGCACGCCTATCATGGCCGCGCCGATCAGCGGATTCAACTGGAAGCCGAGATGGTCCCCCGGCCGGGTTTCGATACGACTGCATCATCTGGGAGATTCGTTCGACCCGGCAACCGTCTCGCCGCCCGCGCTGGACGGTTCGCGGGAGTCAGGCTTCGGCATCTACCTCATCACCAGGAGCGTGGACGAGGTGCGGTACTCTCGCGACGAGCGCGGGAGGAACTGTATTACGCTCGTCAAGGCTCTGAACTCCTAGTCGCTGCGAAGGACAACGCGATGCAAATGGCTTTCGAGAAAGTCGGCGATGTGGCGGTTGTGGCCGTGCCCGTCGAGGAACTCGACGCCAGCAACGCCGGGGAGTTCAAGCGCGACATGGCGCCGGTGCTCGATGCCAACGCGAAGCTGGTGCTCGATTTGTCCCGCCTGCGCTTCGTCGACAGCTCCGGACTGGGTGCGTTCATTTCCTGCCTGCGGAAGCTGAACGCCAAAGGTGGCGACCTGAAGCTGTGCGGCATGTCGAAGCAGGTCCGGGCCGTCTTCGAGCTCGTGCGCATGCACCGTGTCTTCGATATCCTCGGCACGAAGGAGGACGCCATCCGCGCGTTCGAGCGCGTGCCCCCTTCGCCCGTCGACCGTGCGTGACGGCGGCCTTGAACTGTTTGTCGACCTAAAGAGTCCGGCCGTGCGACAGGATGTATGCTGCGCCATGGGCCACATGAATCGGCGCGACCTTTATCGGCGCATCCATTGCCACAGCCGTTGCGGCGTGCCGACCTTCCCCGGCAACGGGAGCCATGCACCATATTGACGGAATAGGCCTCCAGTTGTACACCGTTCGGGATGCCATGAAGACCGACATGGAGGGCACATCGCCAGAGTCGCGGCCAGCGGCTACAAGGAAGTCGAGTTCGCCGGCTACTTCGGCCACGAGCTGAAAGAGGTCCGCGTCATTGGCCACAAGAATGGCCTCTCCGCACCGTCGTGCCATGTCGGCTACGACGTCGTCGAACACAAGTGGCGCGAAACCCTCGACGCGGCTCACACCGTCGGCCACCGCTACATCATTTGCCCCTGGATTGACGAGAAGCAGCGGACCGAACCGGACGGTTGGAAACGCGCCGCCGAGCTATTCAACCGCGCCGGAGAAGCCAGCCGGAACGCCGGCATCCAGTTCGGCTTTCACAATCACGCGTTCGAATTTGTCCCGGATGATTCACTCGGCGGGATGCTCCCGTATGATTTCATCCTCGGCGAGACGGACCCCACATTGGTCGTCATGGAACTGGACCTCTGCTGGATCATCGCTGCGGGCAAAGACCCGCTCGCCTACTTCGAGAAATATCCTGGCCGCTTCCCTTTGGTGCACGTCAAGGACTGGATCAGGGACGGCACTATTTCGAGCGGATACGAGGGCGCGCTTGGCCCGTCGGTCAATGTCACCGGGCGCATTGCTGACGTCGGCGACGGCGCCGTCGATTGGGCGCGCATCTTCGCGCAATCCGAAACGGCGGGCATTCAGCATTATTTCGTGGAACACGACGAACCGAAGTCCGCTTTCGAGAGCATCAAAAGGAGTCACGACTACTTGCACAATTTACGGTTTTGAGACAGTCGTCGGTGTCCGTCCCTCGCGAGTGTCGACCCAATTAACGCCACGCCAACCGGCCGTTTCGGCGCAGTGCGGGACCGCGTGTGCATCTCGTCAACACTGCAGGTCTGGGTGGTCGTCGACGTTCGGCTGAAACTCGGCGCGCCTATTCGTGCTGAGTATGTGGAAATGCCCGGCTTGCGCCTCAATGCCGAACAAGTGCAGCGTCTGTGCGGCGTCGAGCCCAAATGTGCCAGTCGGTCCTCGATATGTGCCAGTCGGTCCTCGATGCGCTCGTCGACGCGAAGTTCTTACGTACGACACCGGAGGGTCTCTACGCCCGCGTCAGGGATCACGAGGTTCGCCGTCCGAATCCCGCGACGGACGGATCTCAACGTCGTTTCGGCGACGTTCTGAAGGTCAACCAGTCACCCGACTTCGTGGCTCCACGCTCGGTCACGAGGTCGTAACAGCGCGTTTCAACCGCAGCAGTTCTTCCCCACCGCGCGGAACCTCCACATCGCCGACTGGACGGACGCGATCAGTTTGTGTTTGGGTGCGTTCGTGTTTTCGTGGCGACACACGGGCAGCGCCGTGCACACGAGGCCATTGCGATCGAGGCGAGGAAGCCGTTAGCGCACGCAGCTCGTAGCCGAGAGAACGAAGCGTCTCTACTTTCATCGCGTGCTGTTGCGGCAACACGCCGCTGACTTCCACCAACTGACCCACGTACTGCGCGACGTCAACGCTCGGTGTGTCGAGCGCGTAGGCCGATGTCGCGGCGCGACGCACGGGCGTGGAGGCCTTGGGGCTGTTGGAGCCGCTCGTCGCCGACGATGTGAAGCTCACGGGTGTAACGCCGATCGGAGTGGATCCTTTGGGTGTGGTCGTGCCCGCGGTCCTCGGCCGATCACTTGAAGGCGCCGCCTGGCCGATCGGCGTCGAGGCCTTTGCGGAATTCGATCCACTCGATCGGCCGGCTGGCGGCGCAGGCGTCGCGCTCGACAGCACGAACGCGCCGTCTGGCGTCTGCACCACGCAACCGACGAGACTCGCCCGCTGGTTCGACTGCAGGCGATCCTGTGCGGCTTCTGCCCGAAATCCGCTGACGAGCCCCGCGGTCGCGACAACGACAGCTAGAACGTGCCTGCGCATCCCCACCTCCTGTGTTCGGATACGCTAGCATAATTGTGCGCTATCTGCACGGGTCATTGTCAGATCGAGACATTATTGTCCTTACCGTGCAGATCGCTCTCATAACCGTGCCATTTGTGCACGAATAAGACAACGCCTGAGATTGAGGCCTTCTTTAGGGACTCTTCAGTCCACTCCCAGCCGCCGTCCGCTAGCCTGAGAGTGGAGGTCAGCGCATGGAACCCGAATCGCCGTCCGCAGGCGACGCGACAGTCGTTCTCGGTGCGGACGGGACGGTCCTGGCGGCGCTCGGCGGCGCTCCTCTCGAATGGCTGCGCGTGCGATTGCAGGAGTATGACGCTGCGCCCGCAGCCGTGCGAGACGCCGCGCGACACGTGATGCTCGATCTTCATCGGACGGATCAAGGCGCCGCCGCGACAACCATATCGACGGGCGGATCGACGCTGCATGTGACCGCCATCGCGGCATTGCCCATCCGGAGAAAGCCGATCGATTTCCGCGGCCTGCTACCGCCCACGATGGCCGTGCTGCGCCGGCAGGCGGAAGCGATCGACGGCTCGCTGACGCTCACCATCGCCGATGACGTCCCCTCGCGGCTGACGCTGGATGCTGAAAAAGTGGCGTGGGCCGTGACGACGCTGGTCGGCAACGCGCTGCGCTACATCCGACCCGGGACGCGACGAATGCCGGGCGGCGCGATCGCGGTCCAGATGAGCCTACGACGCCGCCACGCACGAGGTCGCGATCAGCGTCCAGGACGATGGCCCCGGCATTCCAGCGGACAAGGTCGCACACCTGTTCGACCGTAACGGCCGCCCGCAGGGCGGGCTCGCACTGCTCCTGGTCCGTGACATCGTCGTCGCGCACGGCGGGAGGTGCGACGTCCAGAGTCGCACCGAGGCGTTCGACCACGGGACGACCGTCCGACTCACGCTTCCTGTCCGCTGACGCGCGATAGCGCGGCGTCGGTCCGCCAGCTCCACTTCAGCGCCGGAGGTGTGATCAATGTCGTGATGATGACAAGCGTGACCAGGGCCGCATACCCGCGATCGTCGAGTAGCGGCACGCCGCCCACCTGCAGCGACCGGCCGAGCGCGGCGAATACGAGCGTCACCTCACCGCGCGGCACCATTCCCCATCCAACGGTGAGCTTCCGGACCCCTGGCGCGAGCACGCCGACGCTGGATGCGAGTTTGCCGAGGACCGCGGCCACCGTGAGTGCCAGCGGCAACCCGAGCACGGCCGGATCCGCAAGCACGCGGACGTTCGTCCGAAACCCGACGAGCACGAAGAAGATTGGCACCAGGAAAGAGGTCATCGGCTCGAGCAGCTCGCCGAGCGGCCGCTCGCCCCTGCGCACGAAAGCGTCCGAGTGACTGTCTTCGAGCACCAGCCCCGCCGCAAACGCGCCGACGAGCGGGGCCAGCCCGATCGCGTTCGCGGCCCACGACAGGAAGAAGCAGAAGCACAGGCCGAGCGCGAGCAGAGCGCCGGGTGCACGCAGGCGAGCGGCCTGGCGGAACCATTCCGGGGTCAATCTGACGCCGAGGAGAATCGCCAGCGTGAGAAACCCGATCGTTCTTCGCGACCAAGGCGAAAGCTGGACGCCACTCGGACGCGGGCGCGGCGGCGCCGCCGGCGAGCCCTCCGGTCACGAGCCCAAGCACGACCAGCGCCACGATGTCGTCCACGACCGCGGCGCCAAGAATGACTTTCGCCTCGCCACTTCGAGACGCGCGCAAGATCCTTCAGCACGCGCGCCGTAATCCCGACGCTCGTCGCCGTGATGGCGGCGGCGAGAAAGATGTGAACGCTTCCCGGCGCCGACGGCAACATCAGCGCCGCGACGCCCCAGCCAAGCGCGAAGCTCGCGGTGGTGCCGCACACCGCCACGAGGAGAGACGACGCGCCGACGGCGAAGAGCTCGCGAACCGACAGGTCCAGGCCGACTTCGAACAACATCAGCAGCATGCCCAGCCGCGCGAACGTGTCGAGATAGCTGTCGCTGGCCAGATACTGGAGCGGTCCGAGACCTGGCAGGTTTCCGAGGAGCACACCGACGGCGAGCTCGCCCAGGACGGCCGGCTGACCGAACCGGCCCGCGAGATCGCCGCCGATTTTGGCGGCGGTGACGAGCATCGCCAGCGACAGCACCAGCGAGCTGAACTCGTCCGCCTGTGCGGCGCGGCCCGACAACACGAATCCGCCGACGAGCAGAAGGACGCCGCCCGCCAACAGGCCCGCCTGAACGCCGAATCGCTTCACGCCTTCACAGTATCGTGAAAGCGAGCCCGATCATCCTGAATCGGCGGCGATCAACTCTGGAGATACCAGGGCACGTTGATGACGACGACGTCCTCGTCGCCGCGGACGAGCAGCAACGCTTTCAGCATCGCTGCACGCTTGTTGTGAAGAAGGTGATGGTACCAGCGCCGCGCGACCAGCTCCGGGATGAGCACGGCGATCTGTCGATCCGGGATGTTCCTCGCTTCATCGTGCAGGACGTAGTCGATCAGCGGATTGAACACATGCCGGTACGGCGAGGCGATTGTGACAAGGCGCGGCATCGGCAAATGCGCGCCCGCCGTCGGCGCCTCCACGTACTCGGGCCAACGTCCCGCCAGGTCGCTTTCGCTGGGCGCACCGGCCTGCACCTGCACGACGAAGATGTCCGGCGAGAGCTTGAGCGCGAACCGCAGACCTTTCTGCGACATCTTGTTCCACTGGCTCATCGGAATGATCACGATCGGCGGCTGAATGTTCGTCACGTCGAGCGGCAACGGATTCGCGATCTCCACCGCCACGGCGTGATAGTGACGGCTGACCATCCCGAACACCGCGAGGAGCATCGGAATCAGCAGCGTCATGACCCACGCGCCCTCGGCGAACTTCGCCACGAGGACAACGACCAGAGCGTGACGCCGGTCGCCAGCGCGCCGACGCCGTTGATGGCCAGCGGCACGGCGCTGGCCGGTTCCGCCACTGCGCCACCAGTGGCCGACCATCCCCGCCTGCGAGAGCGTGAACGCGAGGAACGCGCCGACCGCGAAGAGCGGGATCAGTCGATCGGTAATGCCCCCGAAGACGATGAGCAGGAACGCCGAGAGGCCCGTCAGGACGTAGATCCCGAGCGAATACACCAGTCGCCGACCGCGTGACGCGAACACGCGCGGGAGAAAGCCGTCCTGCGCAATCAGCCGGCACAGCCGCGGAAAGTCGGCAAACCCGGTGTTTGCCGACAACGCGAGCACGACGAGAATCGACGCGATGCAGATGTAGTAAAACGGTCCGGTGCCGACGACGGCCGCGACCATCTGCGAGAGCACGCTCTGATAACCCGTCACGCCTGGCTCGGTGGCACCGATGTGATACGCGCGCGCGAGGTACGCGATGCCCGCGAGGAGGACGACGAGAATGCCGATGATTGCGGATAGCGTTCTCTGAGCGTTGCGCGCGGCCGGCTCACGAAACGCGCTCACACCGTTGCTCACGGCCTCCACGCCGGTCATCGCCGTACAGCCGCTCGCGAAGGCGCGGAGCACGATCCACCAGCCGACCGCTGTCGTCGCTGCGGGGACGACGGGCGGGAGCACGACCGGCACGGGATGGCCGTTCGCCAGCCACGTTTTCATCAACCCGACGCCAAGGACGACGAACAGGCAGCCGACGAACAGATACGTGGGCACCACGAATGCCAGGCCCGATTCGCGAACGCCGCGCAGGTTGACGAGCGCGATGAGTGCGAGGATGACCAGACAGAGCAGCAATGTGTGCGGTTGGAGCGAAGGGACCGCGGACACCAGCGCCCCGACGCCGGCGGAGATTCCCACCGCGACGACCAGCACATAGTCGAGGAGGAGCGCCGCAGCGGCGAGGAGGCCCGGGAACAGGCCGAGATTCTGGCGAGCGACGGTGTAGGAGCCGCCGCCCGTCGGATACGCGGCGATCGTCTGGCGATAGGACAGGTAGACGATCAGCAGGAGCACGATGATGACCAGGCTGATCGGGCCGATGTAACCGAGACCCGCCGCGCCCAGCGGGATGAGCAGCGTCATCGCCGCTTCAGGACCGTACGCGGCCGAACTCAGGGCATCGAGGCCGAGCATCGGGATGCCGGCGACCGGCCCCACACGCTGTTCGCCTTCTTCGTGGCTGGCGAGCGGTCTGCCAAACAGCAGGTTTCGGAATGACATCGTCGAGCTACGCGAGTGGACTGCTGGCCAGTCGATAGCCGACCCACGGCTCGCTGAGCAGGTAGCGCGGATTGCCCGGATCGGGCTCGATCTTCTTGCGAAGCTGCGCGACGAGCACCCAGAGGTGTTCCGGCTGGTCGACGGCGTTGGGTCCCCAGATCGCCTTCAGGATGGCGCGATGCGTCAGCACGCGGTCGGCGTTTCGCGCGAGCAGCGCGAGCAGTTCGAACTCCTTGGGCGTCAGCCGGATCTCGTCGTCGCCACGCACGACGCGATGGCGGCCGTAATCGATCGTCAGGTCGCCGACCTCGACGCGCTCGACTTCCGGCGCTTCGGCTTCCGAGACGCGGCGCAGCGCGACGCGGATGCGGGCCAGCAGTTCCTCCGCGCTGAACGGCTTCGTCACGTAATCGTCCGCGCCGATGTCGAGCGCCGCCACCTTGTCCGCCTCGCCGGCGCGTGCCGAGAGCACGACGATCGGCATCTTCGATTGCTTGCGGATCCGGCGGCAGACCTCGACGCCTTCGAGGTCGGGGAGACCGAGATCCAGCACGACGAGGTCGGGCGCCTGGTCGGCCACCGCGCTGGCCGCCTCCGCGCCGGTGCCCACGACGTCCACCTCGTAGCCGCGCGATCGCAGGAGAGGCGCGACCGCCCGCTGAATCGACACGTCGTCGTCGACCAGCAGGATCCGCATCGTCCGAGTCACTTCACCTCCGCCGGCACGACCATCGTGAAACGGGCGCCACCGTCCGCACAGTTCTCCGCCGAGATCGTGCCGCGCTCGACCGCGAGCATACCGCGCGCGATCGCCAATCCCATCCCTGTCCCCGAGCGGCGCCGTTTGGCATTCGCCCCCCGATAGAAGCGCTCGAAGACGTGCGGCAGATCAGCCGGCGGAATCCCCGGACCGTGATCGCGCACGGCGATCGTCAGACTGCCGCCATTGGTCGTCGCGGCGACGTCGATCGGCGATTCGGCCGGCGAGGTACTGCGCCGCATTCTCGAGCAGCTGCGAGAGGGCTGCCGCCGTCAGACGCGGATCGAGCCTGGCGAGCCGATCGGATTCAACCGAGATCCGCAGGCTCCGTCCCCGCAGCGTGTGCTCCACGCGGTTGCGCGCGGCGTCGACGATCTCCGATGGCGCGACCCACCGCATGTCTTCCGTGACTGCGCCGGCGTCGATGCGCGCCATCTCCAGAATGTTCTGGAACAGGCGCGTCAACTGATCCACTTCGGCCAGGATGATGTCGCTCTGTTCCCGGCGCTCCTGCTCGTTCGGCCACGACCCCTGAAGGTTGCTCGCGGCGACCCTGATGGCCGTGAGCGGCGTCCGCAAATCGTGGCCGAGCGAAGCGAGGAGCGCGGATTTGAGCTCCTCGCTCTGTCGCGCCAGCTCGGCGCTCTTACGCTCGTCGAGGAACTGTGCGCGTTCGAGGGCAATCGCTGCGATGCCCGCGACGGCGTCGAACGTGCCCGACTCGAGCGGCCGCCCTGCCGCTGCCAGCATCCCGATCGGTTTCGTCCCCAGGCGCAGGGGAATCAGCGACACGCCATCGGCCGGTGAACCGATGCTCGGTCTGCGCCGAATGGAATGCCGATGACAGATCGCGCGGATCGAGGGTCAGGTCGCGCGGCCCGGCGCGGAAGACCGCCCAGTCCGCGCCCTGGGGCACGCAAATCGCCGCGTACTCGAGATCGAACCGGCGGGCGATGAATCCTGCGAGCCGTGCGTGGGCCTCAGCGCTGTCGGTAATCAGCAGCACGTCACGACTCAGATCGAGGAGCCTTGCCAGCTCGTCTCGCCGGGTCTCCGCCACGTGGGTGCGATCCCGCGCCACCGCAGACAGGTTGCTCGCCACCAGGCTGACCACCAGGAATGCGAGCAGCGCAATCCAGTTGTGCGGATCGGCGATGACAAATGCACCGACGGGAGGAAGAAAGAAGAAGTTGAAGGCGAGCATCGCGGCAATCGACGTGGTCACCGCGACCCACAGGCGCGACGTCGCGGCGACGAGCAGAACGACGATCAGATAGCCGAGCGCAACCGTCGTCGGCATTCGAAAGGCTCGGCCGCCACCACAGCAGGAGGGTGATCAGGAGGATCCCGGCGAACCCCCAAAGGAGGTGGCGGACGTCCGCTGAGATCGCCATGCGGGCATCCTAGTGCATCGGGCGAGTATCGCGTACGATTCACGCGCTCGCGCGGTCCGGGGCCAGACGCGTCCGCGAAGACAATGTGGTGCCCTGCCCGCTTCAAGGCGTAGGCCATTCGCTGTGCGCGCGTGGGCCACCACCAGCGCCGCCTCCCCCGACGATGGTGGTCGAACCGGGCGGGAGCATCCATCGAGAGATTTCAAAATACGTGGTGCCCAGACACAGTCCTGACTGTCACATCAACGCCCGTCTCGTTCGCCATCTGCCTGTAATCGTCGACGGCGGCGACGTTTTCCGGCGTCGCCGCGACGGCCTGCGCCCTCGTACGCGGCACGAGCAAAACCGCGCGCTGCGCTTCCAGGCGCCGTATGAGCTGCCTCGCCTCTTTCAGGGCCGCGCGCGTGCCCTCCTCGGAAGTCGCAATGATGTGCAACTGGGCGATCACTCCCCACGTTAAAAACTCGCTCCGTAAAACCGGGCCAAAAACCTCCAAAAAAGTGACTAAGTTTTGGCGTGCATCTTCTTCTTTGCTGGTTTGCGCCGCGTGCGGTCCTGACGGGTCCGATCCGTTCCTCGGGACGGTCGCGGCCGCTGCGAGACACGCGGCCCGCTGCCGCCTTCCTTGCTGCGCCGCCGCACCTGGATCCGGATCGGCGACCCGACGAAGCCGAAACGTTCCCGAAGCTTGTTGACGAGGAACCGCTGGTAGGAGAAGTGAAACGTCGTCGCCACGTTGGTGAAGAAGACGAACGACGGCGGCGAGACGCCGACCTGCGCCGCGTACAGAATCCGCACGTGGGCACGATCCGGACTCACCGGCGGATTCGCCGCGGTCACCTCCGCGACGAACCGGTTGAGCGCCGGCGTCGGCACGCGCGTGCGCCGCGCCGCGGCGACCTTGTCGATCGTCTCGAGCACTTTCCCAGCCCGCTCGCCCGTCAGCGCCGAGATGTGGAGGATCGGCGCGTAATCCAGGAACCGCATCCCGTGCCGCAGCGTGTCGTCGAAGGACTTGACGAACTGCGGGTCCTGCGATTTCACGAGATCCCACTTGTTGGCGACGATGACGATGCCGCGTCCGGCGCGATCCGCTTCGCCGCCGATCGCCGCGTCCTGGTCGCTGGCGCCGGTCTTCGAATCGATGAGGAGCGCGACGACATCCGCGTCCGCGATCGCTTCCTTGGCGAGCGCGACGCTGACCATCTCCACCTTCCCGCCGCCGGAGACGCGGCCCGGCCGCCGCATGCCCGCGGTGTCGATGATCCGGAAGCGGCGACGATGCCACAGCAGCGGCGAATCGATCGCATCCCGCGTGGTGCCCGGCATGTCGCTGACGAGCACGCGCTCCTCGCGGAGCAGCCGGTTCACCAGCGACGATTTCCCGACATTGGGACGCCCGATGATCGCGACGCGGATCTCTCGATCCGCGTCGCTCGCAGTCGGGGCTGGCGGGCTGGGGGCTAGCTGTCTCAGAATCGGCTAGCCCCGAGCCCCGAGCCCCGACAGCATCGTGGTCAGCGAGCCCCAAACCCCGAGCCCCAAGTCGCTCCACGATTTCATCGAGCAGCTCCGCGACGCCGGTCCCGTGCTCCGCTGAGATCTCGAACACCGGATCGAACCCGAGCTCGTAGAACTCGAGCGCCGACTTCAACGACCGCTTGTCGTCGGTCTTGTTGATGGCCAGCAACACCGGCCGTCCGGTCTCGCGCAGCTCGGCTGCGATGCGCTGGTCGCCGGGCACGAGCCCCTCACGGCCGTCGACCAGAAACACCAGCAGATCAGCCTGAGCCATCGCGCGCTGGCCGTGCTGCACGACCAGCTCGTGCAAGGGGTCTTCGCTCGCGCCGAAGAGTCCACCGGTATCAAAGAGCTGGAACGGCACGCCGCGCCAGACGACCGGCCGCGCCAGCGCGTCGCGCGTTGTCCCCGCCATCGGGTTGACGATGGCGCGGCGGCTGCCGGTCATCCGGTTGAACAGGGTCGATTTCCCGACGTTCGGACGACCCACCAGCACGACAATCGGCGATTTACGGGGCATTTTGTTGGCTGTTCGAACTGTAACTTAGCCTGCGCCTTGACAGCGTAAGTCTCAGAATCTATAGTATTTAGAAGCCGTCAGGAGACTCTAAGCATGATCAAGGTCGACATCGTCAACGAAGTGTCGAAGATCGCGGACATCACCAAGGTCAAGGCCGAGGTTGCGGTGGACGCGGTATTCGACGCGATGCGGACCTCCATGCAGCGCGGCGAACGGATCGAGCTTCGCGGATTCGGAGTCTTCCAGGTGAAGCCGCGCAAGCGCGGCATCGGCCGTAACCCTCGCACCGGCAAGGAAGTGCGGATCCCGCCGGGTCGCACCATTCGGTTCAAGCCGGGCAAAGACCTCCAGAACATCGGCTAGCTTGGATCCCACTCCGGTCGTCTGGCAACCCCGTTTGAAGTTCCAGGACCGGGTGTGGCTGCACGGCCTCCTGTTCCTGCTCACGATCGTCACGACGACGCTGGTGGGCGCCGACCAGTATGCAGGGTTCCTCGCGGACTTCAAGCAGCCGGGCCCGTTGCCGATGTCGGTGCCCAGCCTCCTGCTCCGCGGCCTGTGGTACAGCGGAACCATCCTCGGCATCCTCGGCTGCCACGAGCTCGGACACTACTTCGCGTGCCGCTACTACGACGTCGATGCGTCGCTTCCGTATTTTCTGCCGGTTCCGATCTCGATTACCGGAACGCTCGGCGCCTTCATCCGCATCCGCGAGCCGATTCCGCAGAAGCGGATGCTCTTCGACATCGGCATCGCCGGCCCGATCGCGGGGTTTCTGGTCGCGGTGCCGGCGCTGTTCTTCGGCGTCGCGATGTCGCACGTCGTGCAGATGCCCGAGAACTTCGTCGGGCTCGAGCTTGGCGAGCCGCTGCTCTTCAAGGCCGTGTCATGGCTGTTCTGGGGTTCGGTACCCGAACGGGTATTCCCTCAACCTGCACCCGATGGCGTTTGCGGCGTGGTTCGGCCTGCTGGCCACGGCGCTCAATCTCTTCCCGATCGGTCAGCTCGACGGCGGTCACATTTCATACGCGGTGCTCGGTCCGCGATCGACGGTCGTCACGTTCGTCATGCTCGGCGTCGCGCTGGTGCTGACGTTTTTCTCGGCGAGCTGGATCGTGTGGACCGGCCTCCTGGTGGTGATGCTGTTCATGGTCGGTCCGCGCCACCCGCGCGTCTTCGACGAGGAGGAGCCGCTCGATCGCACGCGTCTGCTGCTGGCGCTGTGCGCGGTCGTGATCTTCATCCTCTGCTTCACGCCCGCTCCGATCCAGCCCATGGAGCTGCTGCGAAAGTAACGGCGGATCGGTAATTGGGTAATTGGTAATTGAGTAATGTTTCCCCAATTACCCAATCACCCAATTACCCATTACCGATCTCAGAGAACCGTGAGCGGATCGATGTCGACGACGATCCGTCTCTGCAGGTCGGGACGCGCGGCCAGCGCTGACTGCAACCGTTCTCGAATCTGTTTCCGGTTCGTGCCTTTGATGAGCAGCTGCGCCCGGTATTCGCCCCGGAGCTTGCCGAGCGGCGCCGGCGCGGGGCCCAGCACGCGCAGCTGGTTGTCCGCTCCCCTCACCTTGTCCACGACATCGCCCGCGTCGTCCATCGCGGCGGCGAACGTCCGCGAGCGGACCACCGTGTTGACGAGCGAGACGATCGGCGGGTACTGCATCGCGCGGCGGAACTGCAGCTCGCGCTCGTAGAACGCCGGGTAATCCTGACGGCACGCGAGCTGGATGCTGTAGTGGGTCGGATACAGCGTCTGGACGATGGCCTCGCCCGGCTGCTCGCCGCGACCCGCGCGGCCGGCGACCTGCGTGAGCAGCTGGAACGTCCGCTCGGACGCGCGAAAATCCGCGAGGCCGAGGCCGACGTCGGCCGACACGACGCCGACCAGCGTCACGCGCGGAAAGTCGTGGCCTTTGGCAATCATCTGCGTGCCGACGAGCACGTCGATCTCGCCGTCGCGAAACCGCGCGAGCAGCGTGGCGAGCGATCCCCGGCGCCGGATGGCGTCGCGGTCCAGCCGCGCGACGCGCGCGCCGGGGCACGCGCTCGCGACCTCCGCTTCGACGCGCTCGGTTCCGAATCCCGCCTGCTCGAGGTACGGGCCGGCGCACAGCGGGCAGGCCGTCGGCACGCGCGCGGTGTAATTGCAGTAGTGGCACCGCGCGCGCCGGGCGTGACCCTCGCCGTGGATGACCAATGACACGCTGCAGTTCGGGCAATCGAGCGTGCCGGCGCACTGCCGGCAGAACACGGCGGTCGCGAAGCCGCGGCGATTGAGGAGCACGAGCGCCTGCTCGCCGCGCTGCGACGCGCGCGCGGATGCCGTCGCGCAGCGCACGGCTCAAGATGACGTCCGGCCCTTCGGCCGCGTACTCCTCGCGCATGTCGACGACCGTCACGGCGGCGAGCGGCCGATCCAGCACGCGGCGCGTCGAGCACGATCCGCTCGTACTTGCCGGTCATGGCGTTGTGGTAGCTCTCCATCGACGGCGTCGCCGACCCGAGGACGACCAGCGCGCCGGCCTGCGCGGCCGCGGACGATGGCGACGTCGCGGCCGTTGTATCGCGGACTCTCTTCCTGCTTGTAGGAGCCGTCGTGCTCCTCGTCGACGACGATCAGTCCCACCTGCTCGAGCGGCGCGAACACCGCCGAGCGGGTGCCGACGACGACGTCGATGTCGCCGCGGCGGATGCGCTGCCACTGGTCGTGGCGCTCGCCGTCGGAGAGGCCGCTGTGCTGGATGGCGACGCGGTCGCCGAACGCGTCGCGGAAGACGGCGGCCATCGCGGGGGTGAGGGCGATCTCGGGCACCAGCATCAGCACGCGACGTCCGCGCCCGCGGACCGCGGCCGCGAGGCGCAGGTAGAGTTCCGTCTTGCCGCTGCCCGTCACGCCGTGGAGGAGGGCGACGTGGAAGTCGCCGGAGGAGGCCAGCGCGCTGAGGCGATCGAGGGCGGCGGCCTGCTCCGCGGTCAGCTGCCGCGGTCGGAGCCGGGTCAGCACCGGGTCGGCCACGTCGGACCCGTGTCTGACGCCGGGATGCCGACTGCGGCGGTCGCCGGGTCGACACGGCGAAGCGGATCGCGGTCGACGCGGTCGTGTCGGAGGCTGATATAGCCACGCTTCGCCAGGCGTGAGATCGCAGCGGCCGCGATCCCGCGAGCGGCCAGGACACTCGTTGCGATCCCGGCCGGTGAACCGGAGAGGATCTGCAACCCTTCGAGCTGCCGTGCCCTCGACCTCCGACGGCGCGCGATCGCTTCCAGCCCCGCCGGCGTAATCGACGCCATCCGCAGCGTCTTGTGCGCGTCGGCGCGGCCGCCGCGCGCCATCGGCGGCAGCAGCGCCGGAATCGTGTCGCCGACACCGGCGGCGTAGTAGTCAGCCGTCCACCGCGCCAGGGCGACGACGTCCGGCGGCACGAACGAACCCGCATCGAGCACCTGCCTGATCGGCTTGACGTCGACGGCGCGCGACACCGGCCGCGTGTCGCGCTCGATGACGATGCCGGTGACGATTCGCGACCCGAGCGGCACGACGACACGCGCGCCGACCGCCGGCGGATCCACACCGGCAGGCACCGCGTAGGTCAGGAGATCGAGACCGGGAACGGGGACGGCAACGTGGAGGAACACCCTTAAAGTTAAAAGTTAAAAGTTAAAAGTTAAAAGTTAAAAGGCAACAGTCAAAGGTAAAGCACAGACACTTTAGTTTTAACTTTTCACTTTTCACTTAAGAGCGTTCGGACAAGTTTCATATCCTCCCACACCTCGCGCTTCGAGGACGGGTTGCGCAGGAGGTACGCCGGGTGAAACGTGGGAACGAGCTTGGCGCCGCGGAAATTGTAGACGCGCCCGCGCAGGCGCGAAATGGGATCCAGCGTGCGCAGCAGCGTCTGCGCCCCGAACTTCCCCAGCGCGACGATCACCTTCGGCTTGATGATGTCGATCTGCTGAAACAGAAACGGCTCGCACGTCTCGACCTCGTCCGGCTCCGGATTGCGGTTGCCCGGCGGCCGGCACTTGATGACGTTGGCGATGTAGACATCCTCGCGCTTCAGGTCGATCGCCTCGATGATTTTCGTCAGCAGCTGACCGGCCCGGCCGACGAACGGAATGCCCTGGATGTCCTCGTCCGCGCCGGGAGCCTCGCCGACGAACATCAGGTCGGCGTCGGGATTGCCGACGCCGAACACGATCTGCCGCCTGCCCTGACCGTGCAGCTTGCACCGGGTGCAGTCGCCGATATCCGCGCGGACGGCGGCGAGCGCCTCGGCGGCATTCGCGGAGAACGTCACCGGCTCGCCCTTCGCCCCGTCGAGAGCCTGGGCGTCGTCGCGAGCTGGGTCGAGAGCCGACGCGGCGCGCGGCGATGGTTCGGCGATCCGCTCGCCTTGAGCGGGTGGGACGACGAGCGTGTCGCCCTGTCGCGTGCGCCAGGCGGGATCGCGGCTCACACCGGCGACGCCGAGCTCAGCCGCGAATTTCAGATGTTCGGTGAGTTGATCGCGATCCACTGAGGAGCTTTTCGACCCGATCCAGAATCTGCGCCGCGACGCGAGCCTTCGACTGCAGCGGCAGCGCCTCCGCGCCGGCGGCGCTCGACGATCGTGACCGCGTTCGCGTCGACGTCGAACCCGGCGTCGGTCCGCGACACGTCGTTGGCGACGATGAGGTCCGCGTGCTTGCGCTCGCGCTTCGCGCTCGCGTGCGCCACGACATCCTCCGTCTCGGCGGCGAACCCGACGAGGACCGGCCCCGCGCCCGAGGCCAGGCGCCGCTGGCCGAGGTCGCCGAGGATATCAGGCGTTCGCTTCAGCACGAGGGTGACCGTCTCGCCGCCCTTCGGCACCTTCTGCGCGGCGCGATCCGCGGGCGCGTAATCGGCCACCGCCGCCGCCATGATCGCGACCTGCATCTCGCCGGCCCGCGTCATCACGGCCTGATGCATCTCCGCGGCGCTGCGGACGCGGACCACTTCGCGCACCGGAGGCGCCTCCAGGCTCGATGGCCCGGTGACCAGCGTCACCTCCGCCCCGCGCCGCGCCGCCTCGGCGGCGATCGCATAGCCCATGCGGCCGCTCGAGCGATTGCCGATGTAGCGCACGGGATCGACGTCTTCGTAGGTCGGCCCGGCGGTGACCAGCACGCGCTGGCCACGGAGCGGACCTTGTGGTCGCAGAATCGCCTCGGCGGCCGCGACAATCTCTTCCGGCTCGGCCAGCCGGCCCTTGCCAATCCACCCGCACGCGAGATATCCCTCGCCCGGATCGACGAAGCGGACGCCGCGCGCCGCGAGCGTGTCGAGATTGCGCCGCACCGCTTCGTGCTCGAACATCTGGGTGTTCATCGCCGGCGCGAGCAGCACCGGCGCGCGGGTCGCGGTGTAGAGGGTGGACAGAAAGTCGTCGGCGAGGCCGTGCGCCAGCTTGCCGACGATATTCGCGGTGGCCGGCGCGATCAGGAGCAGGTCGATGGTCGACGCCAGGGCGATGTGCTCGATGTCGGCGTTGGCGCCGGGCTCGAACTGATCGGTGATCACCCGCCGGCGCGTGATGGCTTCGAACGTGACGGGGCCGACAAAGCGCGTCGCGGAATGCGTCATCACGGCGACGACTTCGTGGCCGCGCTTCTGCAGCCCGCGCGCAACCTCGACCGCCTTGTAGGCGCCGATGCCGCCGGTCACGCCTAGGGCGATCAGCATCTCAGCATCTCAGCACTGGTAATTGGGTAATTGGTAATTGATTGGGTAATTGCAATTACCCAATTCCCCGATTACTCGATTACCCGACGTCCTTCGCTTCGATCTTCTCGACCTGTCCAGTCATCACTTCGGTCTGCGCGACCGTCGTCTTCTTGTGCTCGCCGACCACCACGCGCGGCGTGGATCCCGCGAGCAGCTGCCGGGCGCGCGCGCCGGCGGTGACGACGAACTCGAACGAATTGGAGAGTTTGCTGCGATCAATCATGGTGTGCGTGCACCCTTCAAAAACGAGCTGACTATTGTTTCGGCTGATGGCTGCATCCGGTCCAGACGCGACCGCTCGGCGACGACGATGCTGCGCAGCCGGTCGACGGCGGACGTCAGCTCGTCATTGACGACGACGAAATCGTACTCGGCGAACGCCGCCACCTCGTCGCGCGCCACCTGCAGCCGCCGCTGAATCTCGGTCTCGCTGTCCTTGCTGCGGCCGCGCAGCCGTTGTTCGAGCACCGCCATCGACGGCGGCATCACGAACACCGTGGTGGTTTCGACCCCGCGCGCCCGCACCTTGCGGGCGCCCTGCACGTCGATGACGAGGACGACGTCGTGCCCCGACGCCAGCATGCGTTCGGTGTCCGACGCGCCCGTGCCGTACAGGTTGCCGAACACTTCCGCCCACTCCAGGAATTCACCGGCGGCGGCCATCGCCTCGAACGTCGGCCGCCTCACAAAATTATAGTCCACCCCGTCGGTTTCACCCTCGCGGGCGGGCCGCGACGTGTAGGACCGCGACATCTTCAGGCTGGGAGTGTGCTCGACCAGCCGTTCGACCAGGGTGGTCTTGCCGGTCCCCGAAGGGGCTGAGACGATGAAGAGCAGCCCTCGATCACTCGACATTCTGGACCTGCTCGCGCATCTTCTCGAGCTCCGCCTTCGCGTTGATGATCAGCTCCGACACGCGAAGGCCGTCCGCCTTCGATCCCATCGTGTTCACTTCCCGATTCATCTCCTGCAGCAGGAAATCGAGCTTGCGGCCGCACGGCTCGGGGCTGTCGGCCAGCGCGCTCCAGTGGGACACGTGGACCCGGAAGCGGGTCACCTCTTCGCTGATGTCGGAGCGCGCCGCCATGCGGACGATCTCCTGCGCGACGGCGTTCTCGTCGGCCTGCAGCTCGGTGCGCATCTCGCGCACGCGCTCGGCGACCCGCAGCTCCATCGCCGCCCGCCCCTCGTCGGCCGCCGCCGCGATCCGCTCGACGAGGTCGGCGACAAACGCCCGCCTGACGTCGAGGTCGGTCCGCAAGTGCTCCCCCTCCCGGCTGCGCATCGCATCGAGATCGACCAGCGCCTGCACGACCGCCGCGCGCGCCTCTTCGGCCACCGCCGCTTGCGCCGAGTCGTCGTCGCCGCTCTGGCGTTCCCGAATCGTCAGCGCCTGCGGCATCCGGACCAGATCGCCCGGCGTCAGCGTGCCATTGACCAACCCGCGTTCGCGCGCCTGATCCAGCGCGGCTTCGAGCGCTCGCGCGAACGCTTCGTTCAGCTCGACCTCGACGCCGGGCGTCTGACGGAGCTGCAGCGAGACGCTCAACTCGACGCGCCCGCGCGCGACATGCTTGCCGACCAGCCCCCGCACCTCGCCCTCGATTGCGGCGATCGACTGCGGGACCCGCAGCTGCAGATCGAGATAGCGGTGGTTCAACGCCCGAATGGTGACCGTAATCGTCGCGCGCTCGTCTTCGCGGGTCACCGACGTGAAGCCGGTCATGCTCTTGATCACGACGGCACCATTCGACGCTCCGCCTTTCGTCCTTCGAGCAGCTGCAGTTGATAGAGCGTCGCGTAGGTGCCATCCGGCCGCGCCAGCAGCTCGTCGTGTCGGCCGATCTCGACAACGCGGCCGCGCTCGAGCACGATGATGGCGTCGGCGCGGCGAATCGTCGACAGCCGGTGCGCGATGACGAACGACGTGCGGTTGAGCATCAGGTTCGCCAGCGCCTCCTGCACCAGAAGCTCCGATTCGGTGTCGAGCGCGGACGTGGCCTCGTCGAGCACCAGGATCGGCGCGTTCTTCAACAGCGCCCGCGCGATCGCGACACGCTGCCGCTGTCCACCGGATAACCGCTGTCCGCGCTCGCCGATCATCGTGTCGTAGGCGCGCGGCAACGCCGCAATGAAGTCGTGCGCGTTGGCGGCGCGGGCGGCCGCTTCAATTTCCTGCAGCGTCGCCTTCGGCGATCCATAGGCGATGTTGGTGGCGATCGAATCGTCGAACAGCACGGTGTCCTGCGTCACGATGCCGATCTGTTTACGCAGCGACTTCAACGTCACCTCGCGGATGTCGACGCCGTCGATCAGGATGGTGCCAGCGCTGACGTCGTAGAAGCGCGGCAACAGATTGACCAGCGTCGTCTTGCCGGCGCCGCTGCGGCCGACGATCGCGACCATCTGTCCGGCCCGCACCGCGAAGCGACACGTCCCGGAGGATGCGGCCCGGGCCGTCGTCGTAGCCGAAGCCAACCTCCCTGAACTCGATGAGCCGGTGAAAGGGTGCCAGCGCGTCCGCGCCGGGCAGCTCTTTCACCTCGCTGTGGGTGTCGAGCAGCTCGAAAATGCGCTCCGACGCCGCGATCGCCTGCTGCAGGTTGGCGTTGACCCGACTGAGCTTCTTCGCCGGCCCGTACATCAGGAACAACGTGCTGATGAACAGCGCGAACTGCCCCGTCGTCAACCGGTTGTCCGCGATCTGCGCGCTGCCGTAGACGAGCGCCGCCGCCATGCCGATGCCGCCGAGCAGTTCCATCAACGGCGGCAGGGTCGCCAGGGCGGCCGTGACCTTCATGTTCGTCCGGAACAGGTGATGTCCGGCACGCGTGAACTTGTCGGCCTCGTGCTTCTCCATCCCGAACGCCTTGACGATCCGATGCCCGGTGAACGCTTCGGAGCTGAGATGAGAGAGCTGCTCGAGTGCCTCCTGACTTCTGCGTGTCGTGCGCCGGACGCGCTGACCGAGGCGGATCAGCGGATACACGATCAGCGGCGCGCCGGTCATGCAGACGAGCGTCAGCCGTGCGTCGTAGTACAACAGCAACCCCGCAAATCCGACCAGTGACAGCGTCTCGCGCGCGAGATCCCCGGCCGTCTCGGACACCGCCTGCTGCACTTGACCGACGTCGTTGTTGATGCGCGACTGCAGGCGGCCGGTGGCGCCGTGCGCGAAGAACCCGGCGGACTGGCCCAGGATGTGGCGGTAGAGATCGTTGCGCAGGTCCATGACGACGCGCTGGCCGACGTCCGCCATCAGATACGACGAGACGTAGGATCCGATCCCCTTCAGCAGATAGACGCCGACGATGCCCCAGGCAATCAGCGCGACTTCCTGCTGCTTGGGGAGCACGCTGTCGAAGATCGGCTTGATCAGCCAGGCCAGGCCCGCGGACCCGACGGCGTAGACCGTCATCCCGACGACGGCCCACGCCAGCCGTCCGCGATACGGGGTGGCGTAGCGGAACAGCCGTCGCAGGGTCGTCCGCTGCCTGACCACCTATTTGTCCTCGTATCCGTTCGGGTGCGTGCGGTGCCAGTTCCAGGCGGTGCGCACGATCGCATCGAGGTCGGCGTGCCGCGGTGTCCAGTGCAGCTCGGCCTGCGCTTTGTGGGGCGCGGCGTACAGCACGGCCGGGTCGCCAGGACGCCGCGGTCCGAGCGCCCAGGGCACCGCACGGCCGGTGACCCTTTCGACGGTGTCGATCACTTCGCGCACCGAATGCGGGCGGCCGGTCCCCAGGTTGTACGCCCCGGACTTGCCGGTCTCGACGATGGTTTCGAGCGCGCGCAGGTGCGCGTCGGCAAGGTCCGACACGTGGACGTAGTCGCGGAGGCAGGTGCCGTCCGGCGTCGGGTAATCGTCGCCGAACACCTCCAGCCGCCGGCCGCCGGTGGCCGCCTCGATGGCGCGCGGGATCACGTGAATCTCGGGATCGTGATCTTCGCCGATCTCGCCGTCCGGATCGGCCCCCGCGGCGTTGAAATACCGCAGGGCGACCCACGACATGCCGTGCGCCCGTTCGAAGTGCGGCAGCGCGCGTTCGATGGCCAGCTTGCTCTCGCCGTAGCTGTTGATCGGCTGCTGCGGGTGCGTCTCGGCGATCGGCGTCTCGATCGGCTCGCCGTAGGTCGCGCAGGTCGACGAGAAGACGAAGTGCTTGACCGCGGCCGCCGCCATCGCGCTGAGCACGCTCGCGGCGCCGGCGACGTTGTTGCGGTAGTACTTCGACGGGTCGCGCACCGATTCGCCGACGTCGAGAAACGCGGCGAAATGCATCACCGCGAAGACCTGTTGACGGCGGAGCACCTCGGTCAGCCCGTCGGTGTCGAGGATATCGCCTTCGACGAGGTCGCCGAATTTCACCGCGGCCCGGTGTCCGGCGACGAGGTTGTCGTAGACGAGGACGCGGTAGCCCGCTCGTTGGAGCGCCTTCGCCGCGTGGCTGCCGATGTAGCCGGCGCCTCCCGTGACGAGGACGGCGCGGCCCCCTCCGCCGCGGCTCCGGCGCTCGAGCGCGCTAGCGTCCAATGGACAGATAGGTGAAGCCGAGCGCGCGCATCTGCTCGGGCGAATAGATGTTCCGGCCGTCGAAGATGACCGGCGCCTTGAGCAGGCTGCGCATCCTCTCGAAATCGGGCTCGCGGAATTCGTTCCATTCCGTGACGACCGCCAGCGCGTCGGCGCCGGCCAGCGCGTCGTAGCTCTTGTCGCACAATTCGATCCGGCTGCCGAAGATGTTCCTGGCAACCGGCCCGGCCGCCGGGTCGTAGGCTTTCACCTTCGCGCCGCGCGCCAGCAAGCCCTCGATAATCGGAATCGCCGGCGCTTCGCGCATGTCGTCGGTTCGCGGCTTGAACGCCAGGCCCCACAACGCGATCGTTTTGCCGGTCAGGTCCTTGAACCTGGCGGCGATCTTCTCGACCAGCCGCTCTTTCTGCCGATCGTTCACGTCCTCGACGGCGCGGAGAATCTTGAAGTCGTAGCCCTTGTCCGACGCCGACTTGAGCAGCGCCTGCGTGTCCTTGGGGAAGCAGCTGCCGCCGTATCCGACGCCCGGAAACAGGAACGACGTGCCGATGCGGCGGTCGGCGCCGATCGCCTTCCGCACCTGGTCGACGTCCGCGCCCACCAGCTCGCACATGTTCGCGATCTCGTTCATGAACGAGATCCGCGTCGCGAGGATCGAGTTCGCGGCGTACTTGCACAGCTCGGCGCTCGCCGTGCTCATGGTCAGGATCGGCGCGCCGGTCCGGGTGAAGGGACCGTACAGCTCCTTCATGAGCATCGCGGCCCGGTCGTCGTTGTCCTCGACGCCGATCACGACGCGATCCGGCTTCATGAAGTCTTCGATCGCCGCGCCTTGCTTCAGGAATTCCGGGTTGCTCACCACGCTGAACGGATGCTTGGCTTCAGCGGCGACCGTGTCGCGCACGCGTTGGGCGGTCCCGACCGGCACTGTGCTCTTATCGACGACGACGGTGTACTTATTCATCGCCCGGCCGATCTCTTTCGCGACGGCCAGGACGTGCTGAAGATCGGCCGACCCGTCCTCGCCCTGGGGCGTTCCGACGGCGATGAAGACGAAATCCGAGGCGCGCACCGCGGAGTGCAGGTCAGTTGTGAACGTGAGGCGCTCTTCGTGATCGTTGCGGCGGACGATTTCCTCGAGGCCAGGCTCATAAATCGGCATCCGGCCGGCCTTGAGCATGTCGACCTTCGAGGCGTCCTTGTCGACGCAAATGACGGTGTTGCCGTTTTCCGCGAGGCACGCACCCAGGACAAGCCCCACGTAACCGGTTCCGACAACGGCGATTTTCATTTCACAATAAGATACTGACTCGGAAAGACTTAAACAAGTGCGCGTCCTGATCGACTATCGTCCGGCGCTGCGTGAACGCAGCGGCGCGGGTGAGTACACGCACCAGCTCACGAAGGCGCTCGTCGCAACCGGCGACGACGATCTGACGATCTTCTCGAGCTCGTGGAAGGATCGGCTGGCGCTGAACGGCGACCTGGCGGGCGTCGCGACCGTCGACCGGCGCATTCCGGTTCGACTGTTGAACCTGCTGTGGCACCGGCTGGAATGGCCGCCGATCGAAGCGCTGTCGGCGCGGCGATTCGACGTCGTGCATTCGTCCCATCCGCTGTTGATGCCGTCGCGCGAAGCCGCGCAGGTGATCACGATCCACGACTTGAACTTCCTCGCCCATCCCGAACGTACGCGCGCCGAAATCCGCCGCGACTACCCGCGCCTGGCGCACAGCCACGCACAACGGGCGGACGCGATCATCGTGCCGTCCGCGTTCACCGCAGGCGAGGTCGAGCGGACGCTTGGCGTCCCCGCCGATCGGATTGCCGTCTGTCCCCACGGCGCGCCCGACTGGGCGCCGCGCACGACGCCGCCGAGCGAGGGCTACGTGCTGTTTTTCAGCACGCTGGAACCGCGGAAAAACGTCGGCGGCCTTCTTGACGCGTACGAACACCTGCTAGCGGTCGGGCGCACTCCCTCTGAGCTTGTCCTCGCGGGCAAAGCCACTGAGGAGGCGGCGCCGTGGCTCGATCGCATCGCCCGTCCGCCGTTGAAAGGATTCGTCCGGCACATCGGATACGTCGAACCGGCCAACCGCCGGGCGCTCTACGACGGCGCACGGCTGCTGGTGATGCCGTCGTTCGAGGAGGGCTTCGGCATCCCGGTGCTGGAGGCCATGTCGGCGGGCGTGCCGGTCGTCGCCGCCGACCGGGGATCGCTGCCGGAGGTGCTCGGCGGGGCGGGTGTGCTCGTCAACCCCGATCGACCGGAGGAGATCGCCGCCGGCATCGCGCGGCTGCTCGAGGATCGCGCACACGC
This sequence comes from uncultured Acidobacteriota bacterium, assembly GCA_963792175.1. GTDB lineage: Bacteria > Acidobacteriota > Vicinamibacteria > Vicinamibacterales > CAVVIG01 > CAWBVG01. The sequence continues at coordinate 376,513 of CAWBVG010000031.1, read as the reverse complement.
CGCGGAGTGCTTCAGTCGAGGGATCGCCCGCGCCCGGGAGTTCCGATGGGCCCGCACGGTGCAGCGCGTCCGGGCCGCGTACGAACAGGCGATCGCCCGCCGCCGGCAGAGGAGCCGCGCCGCCTGATGCGGATCGGGATCGATGCGCGCGAGCTGTCGGGCCGGGCCACCGGCGTCGGTCGATACTTGAGCGGCCTCCTCCACGAGTGGGCCCGGCCGGGCCACGCGGCCGGCCGCCACGAGTTCGTGCTCTACGCGGCGGCGGCCATCGGCGCCGAACTTGACGCGCGGCGTTTCGGCACGCGCTTGATTCCAGGCGCTCCCGGGACGTGGTGGGAGCAGGTCCGATTGCCCCGCGCGATTCCGCAGGATCACCTGGATGTGTGGTTTGGTCCCGCGTATACGCGCGCCGCTGTCGCTGAACCTCCCCACCGTCGTCACGGTCCACGACGTGTCGTTTGCCGCGCACCCCGAGTGGTTCCGGCTGCGCGAAGGCCTGCGGCGGAGGTGGCTGACGCAACAGTCTGCGCAACGGGCGCGCGCGGTCGTCACGGTGTCGGAGTTCTCCAAGCGCGAGATCGTCGAGCATCTCGGGATCGCCGCGGGGAAGATACACGTCATTCCGCAGGGTATCGGGAGCTGGGGACTTGGGGACTGCGGCAGGCCCCAGTGCCCCGAGTCCGCTAGCCCCGAGCCCCTAGCCCCTGCTGTGTCAGCTAGCCCCGAGCCCCTAGCCCCCAGCCCCTACAGAGTTCTGTATGTCGGCTCCATCTTCAACCGCCGCCACGTGACGGATCTGATCCGCGCGTTCGCGCCGATCGCCCGCGAGCGCGGCGACGCCTCGCTCGACATCGTGGGCGACAACCGCAGCTACCCGCGCGAAGACATCGTCGGCACGATCGCGCGAGAAGGTCTGGAGCGACAGGTCCGCTGCCACGAGTACGTATCCGAGGGAGAACTGCGCGATCTCTACGTGCGGGCCCGGGCGTTTGCGTTCCTGTCCGAATACGAAGGTCTGGGCATGACGCCGCTCGAAGCGCTGGCCGCCGGTGTGCCGCCGGTGCTGCTCGACACTGCCGTGGCTCGCGAGAGCTGTCGCGAAGCGGCCGTCTTCGTGCCGCCGAACGATCTCAGAGCCGTGACACGTGCGCTCGCCTCGCTGTTGTTCGACGAAGCCGTCCGGGCGCGCGTCCTCGCCGCCGCGCCGGCCGCCCTGTCGACTTACAGCTGGCCGAAGGCCGCCAGGGAAACATTGGCGGTCCTGGAACACGCAGGATCCGGCTGATGTCGATCGCCGTTTCAGTCGTGATCGTTTCCTTCAACGCGCGCTCGGATCTCGAGCGCTGCCTCGAGTCGTTGCGCGCTGCGCCACCGCAGGCGTCTCACGAGGTGCTCGTCGTCGACAACAATTCCACCGACCGAAGCGCTGAGAGCGCACGACGTGTTCCGGGTGTCCGTGTCATCCAGCAGGCCACCAACGTCGGCTTCGCGCGCGCGAACAATGCCGGAATCCGCGCCAGCACTGGAACCGCATTGTTGCTGCTCAACAGCGACACCATCGTGCCGCCGGGCGCGATCGATCGGCTGCTGGCCGCGCTCGACGCCGAGCCGGATGTTGCCATCGTCGGTCCACGGCTCGTGGATGGAAGCGGGCACGCCGAACTTTCGTTCGGCCGGATGATCGGTCCGCTGAACGAATGGAGGCAGAAGCGGGCGGCGCGACGGGCCAACGTCGAGTCGCTCACGCGGCAACGCCGCTACCCCGACTGGGTGAGCGGCGCCTGCCTGCTCGTGCGGCGGAGTGACGCCGAGGCGGTCGGCCTGCTCGACGAACGGTATTTCATGTACGCGGAGGACGTGGATTTCTGCGCCGCGGTCCGGGCACGGGGCCGCCGGGTGTTGTTCATGCCCGACGTGGAGATCGTTCATCAGCGCGGCCGCTCGGCGGCTGCGGCGCCCGCGGAGACACGGTCCGCCTACCGGCGCAGCCAGATCGCGTTCTACGAGAAGCACCATCCCTTCTGGGCGCCGATCCTGAAGCTGTACCTCACGGTCCGCCGGCAGATCTGACCCGCCTTCGCTCGCTCAACGCCTCCGAGCTTCCGCCTTCGCGGCGCCAACTCCGACGCGCTTCGGCGGGACAAGTCGGCGAGGCAGGCTTTCGCGCTCCATCCGCAGATTCCTTCCCGTCCGAGGCAACCTGTGAACATCTGTAAGGCGTCTGACGCGGTAAACGGCCGAAAACCTGATCGTGAGCGATCGCGATCCGTCTGCGACGAGCTGGGTATGTGCCGAATGCGGCCGGCGTGTGCCGCCCAGCGTGGCGACCTGCCGGTGCGGTTCGAGTCGCCAGTCGGCCGGCACCTCGCCCGTCGACGACGCGACACCCGCTGCGACGCTGAGTGCCGGCGCCGCGGTCGCCCGCACGATCGTCGCGTTGGCCGTGGTCGGTGCGGGCGGCGGCTGGTGGTTGATGAGGCCTGGGCCGTCAGCGGAAACCGCGAACCGGACGGTCACGCCATCGGCCAGGTCCGCGGCGCGGCCGGACACGCTGGCTAAATCGGGTGACCCGAGTGCCGCATCGCCGGCGCCCGCCGTCGCGACGCCAGCGCCAGCGCAGCCGCCCCTCAGCTCGCCCGACGAGGCTGAACCCTCGACGCCCGCCGCAGCTTCCGCATCGCTCGAGGATCTCGTCAGCCGGGCCTCTCCGGCGGTCGTCGTCGTCGAGACGTCGTCCGGACGCGGCTCGGGATTCTTCGTCACACCGGACACCGTCCTCACGAACGTGCACGTGGTGTCGTCCAACACCAGCGTCACGCTTCGCCGGCCCGATGGGTCGACAACGACGGCGCGCGTGGAAGCGCAGTCCGCGCCATTCGACATCGCTGTGCTCAGAGCGTCCAATCCGATTGCCGATCAGCCGACGCTGCCGATGGGGTCGGCGGCAAACGCGCGGGTTGGACAGGAGGTCGTCGCCATCGGCACGCCTCTCGGCTTCCTGCAGAACACGGTCAGCCGCGGCATCGTCAGCGCGCTACGGGACGTGGATGGCGCGACGATGATCCAGACCGATGCGGCGATCAACCCCGGGAACAGCGGCGGCCCGCTGCTCGATCGAACCGGACGCGTCATCGGCGTCATCAAGTCCGGCTACAACGGCGCGCAACGGTCTGTCGTTCGCGGTGGCGATCGATCACGCGCGGACCGTCCTCGAGGGCAAGACCGCAACGCCATCGACCACGGCGAGCACCTCGCAGTACCGGGCGATCTCGCCCGCTGTGGCGTCGCCGGCCGATCAGCGCCGCGACGACGCCGGGAAGATGTTCGATCAGGCGATCGCGCAGCTCGCACGGCGAGCCGACGTCCTGGACACGCGCTGGCGCTCGTTCCGGAAGAACTGTTACGAAGGCCGCATTGTTGGCTCGTTCGATCGCGAATGGTACGCGCTCTGGGATCAGCGAGCGATGCAGGGTGCCGTGGCGCCCGGCTGCGGCGTCTTTTTTGGCGAGTTCCGCCAGATGGCCGACGCGATTCGCGACGCCGTGATCGCCGCCGACGAAGCCGCGCGGCAGGCCGACGTCTACCCAGGCACACGCCGCGACGTCCTGCGGCGCTGGCGGCTGGACTACGGGAGCTGGAGTCGTAAGCGGTGCAGGATAGGCGGATCCGGCCCATCCGCCCCGAGATATCATCCGAACGTGCGGATCGGCATAGATGCCCGCAAGCTGCACGACTTCGGCATCGGCACCTATATCCGGAACCTGTTGCGGCAGCTCGCCAGACTCGATCGACAGACCGAGTACGTGGTCCTCTGCCGGCCGGACGACCGCGAGGGGCTGACGTCGCTCGGAGAGAACTTTCGGGCAGTCCCTGAGACGTCGGGCAACTACACGCTCGAAGAGCAGATTCGGATCCCGCTCGCGCTCCGGCGTGAGGGGGTCACGCTCTTTCACGCGCCGCACTACGTGCTTCCGCCGCTGGTCAGGACACGATCGGTGGTGACGATCCACGACTGCATTCACCTGATGTTCCCGCAATACCTGCCCAGCCGGTTCGCCCTCGCCTACGCCAGGACATCGATCACGCTCGCCGCGCGGCGGGCGACGCGCGTCATGACCGTGTCGGAGAGCTCGAAGCGCGACATCCTCCGCTTCGTCGACGTCGAGCCCGGGAAAATCGAGGTGATCTACAACGCGTTCGACGAACGCTTCGGCGTCGAGCCGCGCGAGGAGGACGTCGTCCGCGTCCGCGAGCGATACCAGCTGAACGACGAGTTCGTGCTGTACGCGGGGAACGTGAAGCCGCACAAGAACCTCGAGCGGCTGATTGAAGCGTTCAACCTCGTGCGTAAGCGCGGACTCGATCACCTGAAGCTCGTCCTCATCGGCGACGAGATCTCGAAGTACGCAGCCCTGCGACGGGCAGTCCATCATCACCAGCTGCACAAGTACGTCCGCTTCCTGGGCTACCTTCCCGAAGAGACGCTCGCCGTCATGTACCGTCTGGCCGGCGTGTTCGTGTTTCCGTCGCTGTACGAAGGGTTCGGGCTGCCTCCGCTCGAGGCGATGGCCAGCGGCACGCCGGTGGTCACCTCGAACATCTCTTCGCTGCCCGAAGTCGCGGGCGACGCGGCCGTCCTCGTGGATCCGCACTTCCCCGAGGCGATCGCTGACGGCATTTACACGGTTCTGACGGACGAGGCGGTCCGGCGGACGCTTCGGCAGAAAGGACTGGCGCGCGCGGCCCAATTTTCGTGGGAACAGTCGGTTCGCCGCGTCCTCGACATCTATCGCGACGCGGCGGCCGCCCCGGGACGATGAAAATCGCCTTCGTCCACGACTGGCTCACCGGGATGCGCGGCGGCGAAAAAGTGCTCGACGTGCTCTGCGAGCGTTTTCCCGACGCCGAGCTGTTCACGCTCGTTCACACACCCGGGTCGGTGTCGCCCGCCATCGAACGCCTCCGGCCGCACACGTCGTTCCTTCAGCGCCTGCCGCTCGTGGCGAAGTACTACCGTCAGTGCCTGCCGCTCTTTCCAACCGCGATCGAACAGTTCTCGTTCGACGGGTTCGACCTCGTGGTGAGCGTCAGCCATTGCTGCGCCAAATCGATCGTCCGGCCCGGCCGTGTGGCGCATGTCTGCTATTGCCTGACCCCCATGCGCTACGCCTGGGATCAGTTCGACGCCTACTTCGGTCCCGAGCGCCTGGGGAGGGTCGGCAGCCGGCTCATGCGTCCGGTGATGGCGCGGATGGCGCGGTGGGACCGGGAGACCGCAAACCGGGCGGACCGCTATGTCGCTATCTCTCACTATGTTGCGGGCAGGATCCGCCGATACTATAATCGCGAGGCGATTGTGGTCTATCCACCGGTCGACACCGAGTTCTTCCATCCCGACGACACCGTGGCCACTCGACAGGCGCTTGTCGTGTCGGCCCTCGTCCCCTATAAGCGGATTGACGTGGCCATCGACGCCTGCCGCCTCGCGGGTGTCCCACTGACCATTGTCGGCGACGGTCCCGAGCGCGCACGCCTCGAGCGCGCCGCCGGACCGGACGTGCGGTTCCTGGGCTCGGTGTCCAACGAAACCATTCGCGATTTGTACCGGCGGTCGGCGGTCACGCTCCTGCCGGGCGAAGAGGATTTCGGCATCGCGCCGCTCGAAGCCCAGGCGTGCGGGCGTCCGGTCGTCGCGCTCGGACGCGGGGGCGCGCTGGAGACGGTGGTGCCGGAGGTCAGCGGCGCGCTCGTGGACGACCTGGATCCTCGCGCGTTCGCGGACGCGATCACCGCCACGTTCGATCGCCGCTTCGACGTCGCCGCGATTCGGGCGCACGCCGAGCGGTTCAGCCGGGCTCGCTTCGCGGACGAGATGAGCGTGCTGATTCAAGACTCCTGTCCCGACCCGAGCGCTGAAGGACACGCCTAGGCGGATGCTGAACCGTCACAACCGCCTCCTCGTCACGTTTCATGTCCTCTCGGACGCGCTCCTCGCGATGACCGCGTTCATCATCGCGTACGCGCTCCGATTCCATTCCGTCGTCGTTCCGCTGCTGATTCCCATTACCAAAGGTGTGCCGCCACTCTGGCAGTACATCCAGGACCTGCCGTTCATCGCGGTCCTCGTCCCGTTCGGCTTCCAGCTCCAGGGGCTCTACCGGCTGCGGCGCGGCCGGTCGCGCGTCGACGATTTCTTTGCGGTGTTCGTCGGCAGCATTCTCGCCGGTCCTGTTCGGCATCGTCGCGACGCTGTACGTGACCGTGTATTTCGCGAGCCCGGCGGCGCGCGCGCGCGGACAGTTCGAGGTATCGCAACCGGTCTGGGCGATTTTCCTCGTGCTCAACGTGGCGCTGACCTACGCGTCGCGCGAACTGGTGCGCGAAGTGCTCGAGCGGCGCTGGCGCGCGGGCATCGGCCTCAAGCGTATCCTGATCGCCGGATCGGGCGAGCTGGGGCGGCTGGTCGCGGACAAGATCCTCGAGCATCGCGAGCTCGGCTATCAGATCGTCGGCTTCGTGGATGACAAGGCCTCGGGCGATCACCTCGGATACCGCGGGCTGCCGCTGCTGGGCACCATCTACGACACCGCCGAGATCTCGGCGCGCGAGGGGATCGATCAGCTGTACGTGGCGCTGCCGCCCGAGCAGCACGTCCAGATGCTACGGCTCATCGAAAGCACGAGCCGCGAGTTCGTGGACGTCAAGGTGGTGCCCGACCTGCTGCAGGTGATCGCGCTGCGCGCGCGGCTGGAAGAGCTGGACGGCCTGCCGGTCATCAACATCAACGACGTGCCGCTGCAGGGCCTCAATACCCTCGTCAAGCGCGGCATCGACATGGTGATATCCGCGGGCGCGCTGCTGGTGCTGGCCATCCCCTTCTGGATCATCGCGGCCCTCGTCAAGCTGACGTCGAAGGGCAATGTCTTCTACCGCCAGGAGCGGATGGGGCTCGACGGCAAGCCGTTCATGATTTACAAGTTCCGCTCGATGTACGAGGACGCCGAAGCTGAAACCGGGCCGGTGTTCGCGAGCGAGGAGGATCCTCGCCGGACGCCGATCGGCAAGCTCCTGCGCCACTCCAACATCGACGAACTGCCCCAGCTCTGGAACGTGCTCAAGGGCGACATGTCGATCGTCGGGCCGCGGCCCGAGCGGCCGCTCTTCGTCGCGCAGTTCAAGAACAAGATCCCGCAGTACATGCTGCGTCACAAGGTCAAGGCCGGCATCACCGGCTGGGCGCAGGTCAACGGCTGGCGCGGCAACACGTCCATCGAGAAGCGCATCGAGTACGACCTGTATTACATCGAACACTGGTCGGTGAAGCTCGACCTCAAGATCATGTGGTTGACGCTCTTGCGCGGGTTCTTCCATAAACATGCGTACTGAGAGCCGCGGCTCTCGGCTCGCGGCTCCCGGCTATCAGCTATGAAGAAACGAGTCGTCATTACCGGCGTCGCCGGCTTCATCGGATCGCACCTGGCCGACGCGCTGCTCGATCGCGATTTCTCGGTGATCGGCATCGACAATCTGCTGACGGGCGACACCGCCAACATCTCGCACCTGGCCAACCGCGATTTCTCGTTCATCAAGCACGACGTCACCAACTACATCTACGTCGACGGGCCGGTCGACTACGTGCTGCATTGGGCGAGCCCGGCCAGTCCGATCGACTACCTCGAGCTGCCGATTCCGACGTTGAAGGTCGGCGCCCTCGGCACGCACAAGGCGCTCGGTCTCGCCAAGGCCAAGGGCGCGACGTTCGTGATTGCGTCGACTTCCGAGGTGTACGGCGATCCGCTCGAGCACCCGCAAAAGGAAACCTACTGGGGCAACGTCAACCCGGTCGGACCGCGTGGCGTCTACGACGAGGCCAAGCGGTTTGCCGAGGCGATGACGATGGCGTATCACCGCTATCACGGGGTGGACACGAAGATCGTCAGGATCTTCAACACCTACGGGCCGCGCATGCGGATCAACGACGGCCGCGCGGTCCCCGCGTTCATGTCACAGGCGCTGCGCAACGAGGACGTCACCGTCTTCGGCGACGGCTCGCAGACGCGCAGCTTTACCTACGTCAGCGATCTCGTCGACGGCATCATCCGGCTGATGCTCTCGGCCGAGCACGATCCGATCAACATCGGCAATCCGGTCGAGATGACCATCAAGCAGATCGCCGAGACGATCATCAAGATGACCGGGGCGAAGAGCACAATCATCTACAAGCCGCTGCCGACTGACGATCCCAAGCAGCGCCGCCCGGACATCACCCGCGCGCGGACGCTGCTGCACTGGGAGCCGAAAGTGCAGCTCGAGGAAGGGCTGATCAAGACGATCGACTACTTCCGCACAAAAGTCGGGGCTCGAGGCTAGCGGATCTCCGTCGGGGCTAGGGGCTAGCTGATCTCCGCTCGGGGCTCGGGGCTAGGGGCTAGCCGTACTAGTTCGCGCGCAGCGCCTGCAGCGGATCGACTCGCGCGGCTCGCCGTGCGGGCACGAGGCAGGCGGCGACGGCGACGCACGGCCAGTACAAGCGGCACCACGAGAAAACTCGTGGCGTCGAATGCGGTCACGCCGAACAAGAACGTCGACAGCGATCGCGCCGCGGCGGCGGACATCAAGAGACCGGTCACGACACCCAGCGCCGTGATGGCAAGTCCCTCACGGAAGACCATGCGCACGATGTCGCGCGCCTGAGCGCCGAGCGCCGTCCGCACGCCGATTTCCCGCGTCCGCTGGGCCACGCTGTACGACAGGACGCCGAACAGACCGACGCCGGCAATCGCCAGCGCAAACGCCGCAAAGCCCGCCAGCAGCAGCGCGTAGGTGCGCGGCCTCGCCAGGCTGGTCATCACGCGATCGTCCATCGTCATCACCGAGTCGAGCGCCAGCGCCGGCGCTTCCTGTTTGACGAGATCCCGGAGGATGCGACGCGTACGGCACCGGATCGCCGCTGCTGCGCACGATCACGATCGGATCGGCCGCGGCGCTCGTGCAGCCAGTCTGCCTGAACGGCAGAAACAGCTCCGCCTGCGGCGTGTCCGTGACAGATCCCTGCCGCATGTCCTCGACGACGCCGACAACCTGCCAGCGATCGCCGTTGCCGCGGCACATCCCCAGGTTCGGCACCATGGCGCCGAGAGGCGACGCCCCCAGGTACCTGGCGGCGAACGACCGGTTGACCACGATCACTGGCGGCGCGGTCATCGTGTCCGTCTCGGACAGCGTCCGCCCTGCCGAGAGGCGCAGGCCCAACGCGCTGAAGTAGCCCGGGCTGACGACGCGCTCGATGGCATTGACGTCGACTTCAATCGACGGATCCGAAGGCGGACGCATCTTGAACGCGCGGAATCCACCGGCGGTCAGCAGCGGCAGCGCGTTCCCATACGCGACGTCGCGCACGCCCGCCACGCCGCGAAGGCGGCCGGCGATACCGTCGAGCACCTGAACCCGCCGCTCCATCGAGTAGGCCGCGGGCAGAGACAGGCGCGCCGTCAGCAGATTCGACGGGTCGTACCCGCGATCGGCGTTCATCAGCGCGACGAAGCTGCGCCCCAGCAGCGACGCGCCGACCAGCAACAGGCAGGCGACGGCCACCTGGCCGGCCATGATCAGCGTGCGGATCCTTGCCGTGCGTGCGCCCGCGCTGCTGCGCGATTGAGACCCGCCATCGCCCAGCGATTCCGCCAGATCGACGCGCCGCGCGTCGAACGCCGGCATCAGCCCGCACGCCACGCTGGCGGCCAGCGAGATCACCACGGCAAACAGCAGCACGCGATAGTCCACGGCCACGTCGTCCAGACGAGGGAAATCGGCGGGCAGAATCGCCGGCAGCATCCGATGAAGCGCCACGGCCAACGCCAGGCCAGCGGCTCCTCCGGCCAGGCCGAGGATCCCGCTTTCGACCAGCAGTTGCCGCGTCAGCCGCGCGGTACCTGCGCCAATCGCCGCGCGAATCGCGAGTTCGTGGCGCCGCGTCGCGGCGCGCGCCAACTGCAGGCTCGCCACATTGGCCGTCGCGGTGACGAGCAGCAGCGCGACCGCCGCGAGCAACACGACGATCGCCGGCTTGACGTCCTGGGTCAACGCGTCGCGCGCCGGCTGTCACGGCAATGTCGATCGGCTCCTTCGCGCCGAAGAGCGCCAGCGCGACCTGGCTGGCGTCGGGTGCGCTGCGCGCCCGCGCGGTGGCTTCCGCCTCCGCCTGCGCCGGCGTGACGCCTTCACGCAACCGGGCGAGCGCGGAGAAAATGACACCGGTCAGTAAGCCCTGCGGTCCGTTCACTCCCGGGACGACCCACGCGGTCCACAGGCGCGCCTCGCGATCGGGAAACGCAAACTCGCGCGGCATGACACCGACAATCGTGTACGGCTGCTCGTCCAGCCGTAGTTCGCTGCCCACGGCTTCCGGACGCCCGCCGAACTGCTCTCTGCCACAAACCGTACGAGAGCAACGCCACGCCGGGCGTCCCGCGCGCCCCTTCGCCTTCCGCAAACGAACGGCCGAGCAACGGGCGCGCCTCGAGCAGCGGAAAGCTGCTGGGCGTAATGGAGATGAGCGGTACGCGCCGGGGTTCGCCGCCAGCGATCGTCATCGTCTGCGTTCGGCGCATCCAGCCGGCAAGCCCATCGATGGTCGTCGGATGCTCCGCCCACGCGAGATAGGTGCCGTTCATCACGGTGCCGCGGACGCGTCCGATGCGGCCGGCGCGCGTCTCCGTGACGCGCACGAGACGATCGGCATGCGGCCACGGCAGCGGTTTGAGCAGGACGCCGTAGGCGACGCTGAACAGCGTCGTCGTCGCGCCGATCCCCAGCGCCATCGTCAGAATCGCGACGGCCGTAAACCCCGGCTCGCGTCGCAGCAGGCGCATGGCATAGCGCGCGTCCTGGATCAGCCCGGCACTGGCTGTGTCGCTTCACGATCTCCTGCCGTGGCGATCCCGCGAGCCGTGTCGGATGGTCGATCTAGCTTATCGCGACCGGCGGTACTCGATGTAGTGAGCCGTCTCGTCGGCGACCGCCTTGCCGCACAGCTGCTCCACCACGTCGAACGCCATGTCGATGCCGGCCGACACGCCGGCTGATGTCACGATGCCGTCGCTGACGACGCGCGACTGGCGGTCCAGCTGTATGGACGGGTCGAGCGAGGCGAGCAGATCGTGCGCCGCCCAGTGCGTCGTGGCCCGCCGGCCGGCCAGCAGGCCAACCTGGGCGAGCAACAAGGCGCCCGTGCACACGGACGTGACGAGCGAGGCCGAAGATGCGGCGCCGCGCACCCACGCCAGCGTCGGCTCGTCGCGCAGCAACGCGCGTGTGCCGAAGCCGCCCGGGATGACCAGGATGTCGATGGCGGGCGCGTCGCGCCACGGCGTGATCCGGGATCACCTTCAGCCCACCGATCGCCGTGATCGTGTCTCGCGATCGCGCGACGGTGAAGACCTTGAACGGGGCGGCGTCGTCGGTCCGGCGCGACTCGGCGCCGCCGATCAGGCGCGTGCGGGAGAAGACTTCGAACGGTCCGGCGAAATCCAGCACTTCGACATCGTCGAAGATCAGGATGCCGACACTCCTTACCACTTGAGCATCATGAAGCCGCGGAGGATGGTCGGGACGCTGTTGGCGAATTCGCCCAGCCGAGGGGCGCCGACCACGGCGTGCACATCGCGGGGATTGAAGTGGTTCGTCGCGTTGAACAACTGGATGCCGAGGTCGGCCGACCGCTTCTTCACCGTAAAGGTCTTGTAGATCACCAGGTCGGTCGCCATGAACGCTGGAAACGAGCGGACGTTGGTTTCGACCGCCACGTATCGCTGGTCGACAACGGTGTAGGGGAACCCGGATCGCCACTCCACCACCGGCGAGATGACGATCCGGTACGGCAGATTCGCGGTGCCCCAGGCGATGACGCGATCGCGGGCGTCGGTCGGCAATCGCGTGACGCCGGCGCGCTGAATCAACGGCACCGCCAGCTGCTGAAAGAGCGTCGCGAATTCGTTGAACTCCCCTCGCCCCGAGGATCGCACGTAGCTGATGAACAGCTGCTGGTCGCCGTCCCACCGGCGGCGTCCGGAAATCTCGACCTCGCGATAGACGCTCGATCCGTCGCTGCGGACCGGCAAGAGGCCGCCGGCGGGCGGGACACGCAGTGTGGCAATCCGGCTGGTCCGGCGATCGGTGACGTTGATCTGCAGGTCGAGTCGCGGCGTAATCTGCCGCTCGATTCCGGCGGTCGCCGTCAAGCGCGCGCGGCAGCGACAGCGGCTCGACCGACGGATCGTAGACGAACTCTCCGAGCGTCTCGCCGGTGTCGGGATCGATGTCGCGTTCGAGGCGCACCGGATATCCGGCGTACGCCTCGACCGCCAGCGGCAGGCTGGCGACGAAGCTGCCGTAGCCGCCCTTGATCACGGTGCGCGCCGATTCGTCGAGTGCGTAGCGCACGCCGGCACGGGCCGAGGGCGTCGCGCGCGCATGGCCGCTGCCACCGTCGACGCGCGCGCCCGCGTCGATGGTGATCCGGCCGCCGGGCTGCCAGACGTCGCGGGCAGAAAACGACAACGGCGTGTCCTGGGATCGAATGTTCGTATTGCGCGGTCCGAATTCAACCTGCCGTACCAGCCGCCCGTCGACATCGAGCACCGCGATGGACGTTTCCTCGACCGAGCCTGTGAGACGTCGCGTGGCGAACTCGCCGGCCACCGTGAAATCGTGCGGCGTCGACCCGATCACCCGCGTCTGCTGCCACGATGCCTTGGCCCCGTACCGGACCGACCGGCGCTCGACCGACGCAAACCAGTTGTCGCGCCATCCATCCGGGGACAGGTGCGAAATGCCCTGACCGTTCGGCATCGATCGCGTGTCGTGCGTCAGCGCGCTCGCCTGAATCGTGAGCACGCTCGAGTCGTCGATCACGACGCGGTCGGTGAAGCCGACAAACCGATCGTGTGCGTGGAAGTCGGTGGTGGCCTCCTCCTGCCGGCGCGGGCTGAGTGCCTTGCGGCGTGTCGATGTCGGGAAGAGCAGGCTCTCGAGGCTCATGTTGCTGCGCGGCGTCGCCTGCACATCCAGCCGCCAGAAAATCGTCGCGCTCTGGTCGACGACGTCGGGTCCGTTGTTGTCGGTCACTTCCGGGACGGGAATCCGTTCGTAGTCGTATTCCGCGGCGGCGAAATAACGGACGCGGCCGTTGAGACGCGCGCCGCCGCCGTAGACCCGGGGAAAGATGCCCTCGAGGCGGCCGAAGCCGGGGCTGGTGAACCGGGGGCGCGGGACCAGCCCCTGCACGCCGAACTTGAACCGATCGGCGCCCGACGTGCTCCGGATCTGCACCAGCCCGCCGACCAGGTCGCCGTAGGTGACCGCCATCGGATCGCGCAGCACGTCCACGGCCTTGACGGCTTCGAAAGGCAGGTTGATCGACGAAATCCCGGTCGCCGGATTCGTCACGTTGAATCCGTCGATGAACAGCGGCGTGTCCGACGCGCGCGCGCCGCCCAGTTGCAACAGGCCATCCGGTCCGCGCACGACCGATGGCAGCAGCGGCAGCGATTCGCGCGCCTTCATGTGCGCCGACGGCATGCGGGCGACGGTGTTGGCCGTCATCGTACTGCCCAGCGTCGCCGTCGTGGGCGCCGCAGCCGCCGGTTCGGCCGTGCCGATCACCGTCGTCGTGTCGGTCGCACGGGCGAGGCCGAGGACAATGCGGGACGCGTCAGTCGACGCGATGATGCTGGTTTCGAAGCCGTCGAGCGAGACGGCGAGCGTCGGACCGCTCGCGTCCGGCGGAAACGCGAACGTCCCGTCGGCGCCGGTGACGACCGTCGCGATCACGGCGTCGCCGTTGCGCAGTTGCACCATCGCGCCGGGCAGCGGCAGGCCGGTCTGATCGACGACGACGCCGCGAAGTGGCTGTGCCTCCACCACCCGCGCCATCAGCACGCACGCCAGACACAACACACCGACGGCCGCGGTCCGGAGGAAACCTGGCCCCATTTAGCGTTCGCTTACAAATTATAAGCTGAACCGTTCCGCCGCGCGAGCCTTTGCAGCGGCCGCCACTTCCTCGCGGTTTCGCGGCGTGGCGGTGGTGGAGAGCGAATCGATCAGCCGGCGGGCCGTGGCCGACACCTCGTCGATGGCACGCTCGAACGCCGCGGCGTTCGCCTTGGAGGGCGCGTTGAAGCCGCTCAATTTCCGAACGAATTGCAGCGATGCGGCCCGAATCTCCTCGTCAGTCGCCGGCGGATCGAAGTTGAACAGGGTTTTGATGTTTCTGCACATGACTCGCTCGCTATCGCGTCAGCTTTCGATATTTTATCCGGTGGGGCTGATCCGCCGCGGCACCGAGCCGCCGCTTCCGGTCCGCCTCGTAGTCCTGGTAGTTGCCTTCGAACCAGACGACCTCGCTGTCGCCCTCGAACGCCAGCATGTGCGTCGCGATGCGATCGAGGAACCAGCGGTCGTGGCTGATCACGACGGCGCAGCCGCCGAAGTTGAGCAGCGCCTCTTCGAGCGAGCGGAGCGTGTCGACGTCGAGATCGTTGGTCGGCTCGTCGAGCAGCAACAGGTTGCTGCCCTTCTTCAGCAGCTTCGCCAGGTGAACGCGGTTCCGCTCGCCGCCCGACAACGTGCCGACCTTGCGCTGCTGCCCGGCACCCTTGAAGTTGAACCACGACACGTAGGCGCGCGACGCGACCTTGCGCTTCCCCAGCTCGATCTCGTCGCTGCCGCCGGTGATCTCTTCGAACACGGTCTTGTTCGGCTCGAGCGCATCGCGGCTCTGATCGACGTAGCCGATTCGCACCGTCTCCCCGATTTTCAACGTCCCCGCGTCCGGCCCTTCCTGGCCGATGATCATCCGGAAGAGCGTCGTCTTGCCGGCGCCATTGGGACCAATCACGCCGACAATCCCGCCACGAGGCAGCGTGAAATCGAGTCCGTCGATCAGCAGATTGTCGCCGTAGCCCTTCTTCAGCCCCCGGGCTTCGACGACGACGTCGCCGAGCCGCGGACCGGGAGCAATGTAGATTTCGGCGGTTTCGATTCTCTGGGTTGTTTCCTCTCGCAGCAGCTCTTCATACGCGTTGAGCCGCGCCTTGCCTTTGGCCTGCCGCGCGCGCGGTGACATCCGGATCCATTCGAGCTCGCGCTCGAGCGTCCGCTGCTTGCGCGTTTCGGCCTTCTCTTCCTGCTGCAGACGATTCTGCTTCTGTTCCAGCCACGAGGAGTAGTTGCCTTCCCACGGGATGCCGCGGCCGCGATCGAGCTCCAGAATCCAGCCGGCGACGTTGTCCAGAAAGTAGCGATCGTGCGTCACGGCGACGACGGTCCCCGCGTAGTCCTTGAGAAACCGCTCGAGCCAGGCCACGGACTCGGCATCCAGGTGATTGGTCGGCTCGTCGAGCAGCAGCAGATCGGGCGATTGCAGCAGCAGCCGGCAGAGCGCGACGCGTCGGCGTTCGCCGCCGGACAGCTTCGTCACGTCGGCGTCCGGCGGCGGCAGGCGCAGCGCGTCCATCGCCAGTTCGAGCTGCGAGTCGAGGTCCCACGCGTTCGACGCGTCGATCTTGTCCTGGAGCCTGCCCTGTTCGTCGAGCACTTTCTCCATCTCTTCAGGCGAGAGATCTTCGCCGAGCCTGGCGTTCACTTCGTCGTAGCGCGTCAGCAGCGCTTTGGTGGCGGCGACGCCCTCTTCGACGTTGCCGAGCACGGTCTTCGCCGGATCGAGCCGCGGTTCCTGATGCAGAAAGCCGATCGAAATCCCCTCGCCGGGAAACGCTTCGCCGATGAAGCTCGTGTCTTCGCCGGACATGATCTTGAGGAGCGAGCTCTTGCCGGCGCCGTTCAAGCCGAGCACGCCGATCTTGGCGCCGAAGTAGAACGACAGCCAGATGTCTTCGAGCACTTTGGCATCGGGCGGGTGCACTTTCCCGAGCCCCTTCATCGTGTAGATAAACTGCGGCATAGGATCCAGCCATTCTACAGGCCTGCACGCCGACGCGGCGCTGGCCAACGGTCCCCAGCCAGCTCTGCCGCTGAATTGGCCTCACTGGCCAATTTATTGGCCTCGTGCCGGCTGTAAATCGCTATAAAGAACCCATTTAATAGGACTCTAGCAGACACTTACGGTACAGTAACGAACGAATGTCCTTGCGCAGCACTGCCCGATTCAGCAGAATGGTCGAGTTAGTTTTGTGATTCTGCGACGTTATCTGTATCTGCAACGCGAAATCTGAAAGAGACGACTATGACGACCTCACACGCATCCGCATCGGGATCCGGCCGGCGGCACGCACGTTTGTGGAGGTCGTTTGCAGCTGGGCTGCTCTCGATCGGCCTTGCCGCGCTCATCGCGCAAACGCACGGGCAGGCCCAGGGCCAGAACCCGCTGCCCTACTCAACCGGGTTTCTGGTCACCGGCAACTACGTCGTCGGGCGGTGTCGACCTCGCCAGGGCCAGTGCGTGAATGGCTTCGCGACCGGCACGATCCATATGAGCGGGCGTGCCGGCCAACGCGGACATCCTCGCAGCGTACTTGTACTGGGAGACGATCGACGTTCCCGGTTCCGCCAACCTGAACCCGCAAACCACGCCGGTCAAGTTCAGCGGTCAACCGGTCATCGATGCGAACGTACATCAGGTCGTGAAAGCGAAATCGATGCCGGTGATTGGCGCGTCATGCTTTGCTCAGCGGCTCGTCGTTGACGCTGTCGATGTTCCGCGCCGACGTGCTCCACCTGCTGCAGTTGAACCCGAACGTCAAGAAGCCCGAAAGCCGCCTGGTCAACGACGCGGATTTGCAGGCCAACGGTCTCGCGCTGAACACCGTGACCCTGCCGGAAGCGGGAACGTCGAACAATCGCTCCGCAAAGCGCGGGCGCCAGCCTGTTCGTCGTCTACCGGGATCCGACGGAACCGTTGAGAAAGATCGTCGTCAACGACGGCGTCTACGTCCAGCCTCAGGGCGCGACGACGACGCAAACCCTCCAGGGGTTTTACAAATCGTCCCCCACCCCCTCCGCCAAGATCACGTACATCGCGGGAACAGGCGCGAAGAATCCGAACGAACGAATCTTCTTCAATGGGACGCTCATCGCGACGAATCCTTTTCCGGACAGCAACAAATCCTCGGACCGTGGCTGGGCGAATCCGACCTTCAACGTCAGCTCGTTGATGTCGATGGACACGAATCAACTGGACTACGGCGAAACCGCGACCACGACGATTGACCACACTAAGGCCACGCCGTACGAATGCCTCACGCTGGGCGCGATCATGTTCAGCACGGCGGTCAAGGACGACGACCATGACGGTCTCCCGGACGGACTCGAAGACGCCGCCGCAGGCCTCAAAGATCCGGATGGCGTGTCCCTTCCGAATCTCTACGCCATGGGGGCACGCACCGGGCAACAGGACATCATCGTCGAACTCAACGCGATGACGGCTCGTCCGGGAACGACGTATGGCTCCGCGGCTGCGCCGTTCGACCTGACTGCCAGTCCCCCAATCACGCAATTGGTCGACTCGAGAGGCCACAATCACCTGCCATGGCCGGAAGTCATCAAAGGGCTGGGCGACATTCTTCTGAACAGCCCCAATCACATTCACGCGCACTTCGATGTCGGCCCTCTCAGCGCGTACCACGCCCTCAAGCCGTATCCGAGCTTCGTCGGCGTGAGCCCATACGCTTCCACCGAGGCGGATCAGTATCTGGTGGACGGGTCCGAGGCTCGTGGCGGGGAGACGTTCACGGAAGTGGCATGCGTTCCGGACACGGTGAACCCGCCGCGATGGACGTGCCAGTTTCCGGATTATCCGGGCACGCTCGGATGGATGCTCGGGTACGAGCACTACAAGAATCAGCACGTCGCTAACGACGGGACGGAGTTGACGACGGCCGCGAGAAAAGCGTGTATCGACAACGGAACCTGCCCGCGAATCCGGTTCGATGAGAAGCGCGACGGTCTTGTCCACTTGGTGACGTACGCCCACGCGCGCGGAAAGGCCAAGTCTACCGATCCGGCCCTGCCGGATTTCCATGCGCCGTCAGCACATCGGGCATCGCCCATCAGCCTGGCAGCAACGTCATGGTGACGCTCGGTCTATGGGACACGATCAACTTCGTCGGGAAGCCGTACATTCAAATTGCGACCACGCTGCACGAGCTTGGTCACAACCTGTATCTGTGGCATGGCGGTGCGCCGCCGACCTGGGGCCGCAAACAGGGGAACACGGTCATCCCCACGTTCGTCCCGGCAAACTGCGGGCCGTTCAACGTCAGCGTCATGAACTACCTGTTTCAGGGGCACGGACTGTTCAAGGACGGCAGCGCGGTTCAAGTTGCGGATCTCTCGGGCGGACAACTCGCCGGCCTCAGCGTTAATGAGAACGCAGTAGGAAGCCGGCACGAGCCCGGCGTCGCCTTATCGGCTTTCCTGGTTCGCTCCGATCGCGGACGGTACCCCTGCGTTCGGTGTCGCCCAGCCGCTCACCAAGTTCTGCACGGCCGCGCAGACCAAGTTGAACGCCGCGATCAATGGCACGGCGACGTCGCTCGTGGTCGCTTCGAAGGACGGGTTTCCCCCGACCGGGCCGTTTGGCATTCGGATCGATTCCGAAGTGCTGAGGGTGACCGCGGTAACGGGAACGACATTCACCGTGGCGCGCACCACGCCGGTCCCGCACTCGCCCGGTGCGACGGTCGTCTTTGCACCGTTGACCAACTTGACGAAGATGTTTCGCTACGACACTCCCGACACGTTCGACATGACGAACTGGAGCGTGAACGCGAAATCGCCATAGTCTTCCAGGACGTGAACTTCGACGGCGCACTCAGCAGTTCGTTGCAGGGCTCCGACGACTGGCACACTCTTCGCCTCGATCAGATCGGCGGTGGCCGGAACTTCGGACTGTTGTCGCAGGGAGATGCATTGGCGGAGGGCGATGCGCTGGCCGAAGGCGATGCGCTCGCGGAAGGCGATGCGCTGGCCGAAGGCGACGCGCTGGCCGAAGGTGATGCGCTGGCGGAGGGCGATGCCCTGGCGGAAGGCGATGCGCTGGCCGAAGGCGACGCGCTGGCCGAAGGCGACGCGTTGGCCGAAGGCATCAGCGTCGAAACGGTGCATTGGTTCGGGCGGCGCTCCCGCGAATGGATTCACGGCGTGCGTGATTGGCGGAGTATCGTGTCCCGATCCCTCGCCAGGAGCCGTATCGCTGCACAGGACCAGCCTCACGTGGCTGGCGCCCAGCTCCGTGACGCCCTTCGCAGTACATCCTGACTCGCTCGGGCGCGCCAGCGCCAATCGCCACCGTGGCGACACCGCCGGCGACGCCGATCGTCGATCCGACAGAACTTCCAAACGGCGTCCCGTTTACGTACACGAATGCGGCGGACTACGGCTCCAAGGGGACGAGCCTCTCGTTCGCCAGCATCACGGCCGTGAACGATGCGCCAGTCGCGAACCCCGACAGCTACAACGGTAACGAAGACACGCGCCGCTGACGGGCCAACGTCCTGGACAACGACACCGACGCTGACAGCAACCACGCGGGGCTTCGAGCCAGGCTCGTGACCGGACCGGCACGCCAAGAGCTTCACGCTGAACGAGGACGGTTCGTTCAGTTATGTGCCGAACGACGATTTCGAGTCGTCACCGGCCGACACGTTCACGTACGTGGCGCACGACGGGCTGTGGACGGATGGATCGACGCCGATGAGCCCTGATTCCAGCCCGGCGACGGTCACGATCACCGTCGTATCTCGTCATACGATCACCGATCTCTTCTCGTCGAAGAATCCGTCCGTCTACGGAGATACGGTTACGTTCACCGCGATCGTGACTCCCGTCTCGCCCCAATTGGGAACGCCAACCGGAACCGTGACTTTCAAGGATGGCGCGACGACGCTCGGGACCGGAACGCTCAGCGCAGGTCAGGCGACCTTCAGCACGGCATCCCTGCCATCTCTGTTGAACGCCGGGCCGCACTCGATTACCGCGGTCTATTGCGGCAACACGTCCGTGCTGTGCCCGCCGGACCCGGTGTTCTACGGCAGCACGTCGACTGCGATGACGCAGACGATTCAGAAGGCGCATCTGACAGTGACCGCCGGCAACAAGATCAAGACCTACGACGGCGCCCTCTACTCGCCGTTCACCGCAACGCTCACCGGATTTCGTGAACAGCGAAACGGACGCCGGACTGCGCGGGTCCGGCGCGCTGTCGGGCGCGCCGCCCTCTCGGGCGCGGCGATCGCGGCGATCGGCGCCGGCAGCTACCCGATTACGCCGGCGGGCGGGCACCCTGCGGCGACCAACTACGACTTCCCCGTGTTCATCGAGGGGACGCTGACGATCAACAAGGCCAACGCGATCATCGTCGTGGTCGGATACAACGTCGTCTTCGACGGCAATCCGCATACGGCGGGGGGATCCGCTATCGGGGTGGAGGCCGTGCCTCGAATCTGACGGCGTTCCTGCACACGGTGGCGACGACCCACACCAACGCCGGCGGCTATCCGGCGGATCCCTGGACGTTTGATGGCAACAACAATTACAACGCGACCAGCGGAACGGTCACCGACGCAATCGCCAAAGCGAACCCGGTGTGTGTGGTCACGGGGTACAACTACCGTTTGACGGTAGTCCCCACACCGCGTCCGGTGCCTGCCACGGGGTGATCGGCGAGGGTGAGGGGCTCGCGGCGGCGAATCTCAGCGGGACGATGCACACGGATGTCGGCGACTATCCGACCGATCCGTGGACTTTCACTGATACAACGGGCAACTACAACAATGCGGACGGAACGGTCCACGACCACATCGCAGGCGTGCTAGTCATCGCCCCGCCGCCGTCGGTCTTGGTTGATGACCTCACGAGCACGACCAATATGTTCCTGTTCGTCGAGAAAGAAATTTCACCCTGACCTCTCCGGTGCACGTCGACATCTCGGAGCCGGGTACGGTTAACTCTGCCAATCAGGTCACACCACTCGACATCCCGGCCGGGACAGTCGTGAATAGCACCTATCTCCATCACGATCAGCCTGGCATCGTGCAGAACACCCAGACCGCCTCGTGGACCTTCGATACGGACGTTCTGGGGATCATCGTGCTCTACAACAACCTCGTGGCCAGCAACGGGCAATTGGGAGCCCCGTTAACGCTGTATCACACGGCTCAAACGGTCAGGGTTACGAATGGACTGGTGGGTGCTCGACTGCGGCTGGAGCCCAGGATCAGATCTCTTTGTCCGCCGATCGGCGGACTGTCACGGTATGCACGAATGTCTACGGTTCGCCTGACGACATTCGCATCCTGACACAAGGCAGCCTGTGCCTGGCGAACGGGGAATCCCTACCTGGACGCAGGGAACGCGGCGGGGATGATGTACTCGCAAACCAGCATGCTGAATAGCACCGGTTCCACAAACCCCGGACTATACCATCAGTTTGGCACGCTCGCAGGAGCCGGGTCCCACCGCAAAGACTTCTACGAGATCATCGCCAACACCGGAGAGACGGACGTCAGCGTCGACCGGGTGACGCTCTATGGAAAAGTCAACGTCGACTCGACGGTGGTTTTGGTTCCAGTCGTCGTCGGGTCAGTCATTGGACCTGAGGAGCCAATCCTAATCCCGGACCGAAACAACGTGCTCAGGTCAGCGACGGCGCCGGCGATGGCCCCGAGTGACCCGCTTGGAACGTTCACGATTGTGTTCGATACGCCAGTCACGATTCCCGCGGGAGGCCGAATCGCCGTTGGCTTCATCGTACCGATGGTAGACAGCGTGGAGGCGACGCTGCTTGGAACCGACACGCTGCCGAACGACCTGGGACCCGGATATTGGACCGGCTTGTATGTGAGCAAGGTGCCGTAACCCTCCCTCCTTTCCCACCGACCGCTTGCGGCCGACTCAACCGTGATTTGGCTGATGAGGTCAGAATCTTGGCTAGTCGCAGCCACTTAAAGACTAGCCACTAGAGCACTTTATACGACTTTAAAATTACTTACCGTACAGTAGCGGGCGATTTCGCTTGCGCGAAACTTTATAGTTTCGCAAAATGCCTCAGTTTGTTTTGTGGTCCGAGAACGTTTCTGCTCTTCGAGCCCGACGTTTTCCTCACTCAGCTGAAGAGACGCCTATGAAGACCTTCCTCGCATCCGCACTCGGATCGCAGCGATCCCATGCTCTGTTGCGCGAAGACTCGCAACAGCCGGGTTGCTGTCGATAGGTCTCGCGGCACTTGTTGGCTCAGAAGCTGGGCCATGCGCAAACGCCGAACCCCCTGCCATACTCGAACGGCTTTCTCGTCACCGGCAACTACGTCGCGGGAGGTGTCAATCTCTCCCCCGACAACCCCGTGAATGGCTTAAAGACCGGCACCATCCCGATGGGCGGCGTGCCGGCCAACGCCGACATTCTCGCCGCGTACTTGTCCTGGGAGACGATCGACCTTCCCCGCTCCGACCAATCTGGATCCGCTGCACACGCCAGTCACGTTCAGAGGTCAACCCGTCGTCGACGCACAACATCAGTGTCGTGAGAGCGCAGTCGAATTCGTCAGTTGGTGCGGCATACTCCTTGCTAATCGACTCTCGTTGACGCTGACGATGTTCCGCGCCGATGTGCTCCACCTGTTGCCATTGAACCCGAGCGTCAAGAAGACTGAGAACCGTCTGGTCAACGACGCGGACCTGCAAGCCAACGGTCTCGCGCTGCACACCGTGGCGCTGCCGGAAGGTGGATCGGAAACCTTCCGCCGCAAGCGGAGGCGCCAGCCTGTTCGTGGTCTACCGAGACCCGACGGAACCGTTGAGAAAAATCGTCGTCCATGACGGCATCGTCGTCCAGTCTGAAGTCGCGACGACGACAACGCACAAGCTGCAAGGGTTCTACAAGTCATCTGCGACGCCATCCGCCAAACTGACGTATATCGGCGGAGCAACTTTGAACAATCCGAACCAACGGCTGATCTTCAACGGGTCAGTCATCCCGACCAATCTCTTTCCGGGCGGTCAGAGTGCCTCGGACCGCGGATGGGCGAATCCTACCTTCGACGTGAGCTCGTTGATGGCCAACCTGCCGAATGAACTTGACTACGGCGAAACGCGCCACGACGATATTCGACCATTCGGACAGCGGCCCATACGAATGCCTCGACGTTGGCGGCGATCATCTTCAGCACAGCGGTGCAGGATGCACGACGATGACGGCCTCCCGGACGGATTGGAGGCGCAGGACGCAGTGCTCAAAGACCCCGATGGCGTTGCTCTGCCGAATCTCTACGCCATGGGCGCACGAACGGGACAGAAGGACATCATCGTCGAGCTCAATGCGATGAAAGCCCCGGCCCTGAACGACGTACGGCTCACGCAGCCGCTCCCTTCGATTCCACCCGTCGACCAAGTGACCGATGTCGAGGGGTCACATTCATCTGCCGACGCCCGAAGTCATCAGGGTGTTGGGCGACACGTTGCTTGCCAACAACATCCATGCGCACGTCGATGTCGGACCCTCTCAGCTCGTATCACGCCCTCAAGCCGTACGCCGGCTTCGTCGGCGTGAGCCCGTATGCTTCGACCGATGCTGATGCGTATCTGGTTGCCGGGACCGAAGCCCGCGGCGGCGAGACCATACACAGAAACGACAGTGCGTTCCCGACCCGCTCGCCGATAATACGCACCCGCCCCGATGGACATGCCAGTTTCCCGATTATCCCGGCACGGTCGGCTGGATGCTCGGCTTTCAACACTATCGGAACCAACACGTCGCCGCCGACGGCACCTGAGCTCTCGACGCCACGAGCAGGCAGGCGTGTATCGCAGACGGAACGTGCCCGCGGATCCGATTCGATGCGAAGCGCAACGGCCTTGTCCACCACGTGCTGTATGTGCACGCGCGCGCCAAGGCCAAGTCCACCGATCCGGCGCTGCCGAACTTCCACGTTCCAAGCAGTACGTCAGGCATCGCGCACCAGCCGGGTGGCAGCGTCATGGTCGCGCTCGGTCTCTGGGACAAGTCAACTTCGTCGCTACGCCCTACATTCAAGCGGCGACCACGCTGCACGAGCTGGGCCACAACTTGTCTCTCTGGCACGGCGGAGCGGCGCCGACGTGGGGCCACAAAGTCGGCGACACCATCGTCCCCACGTATGTCCCGCCGAACTGCAACCCGTTCGATCTGAGCGTCATGAACTATCTGTTTCAGGCGCACGGGCTATTCAAGGCCGGCAGCAGTGCCGTTCCTCGTGGATCTTCTCGGGACCGGACAATCGCGGGTGCCAGTGTCAATGAGACGAACGTAGGTGTCCGGCCCAGTCCTGTAACACCCTACCGGCTTTCCTGGTTTGCGCCCATCCGGCCGGGCACGTCTGCGTTCGCGGCGAGTTCCCGGCCGTTGACGAGATTCTGCACCGCTGCGCAGACGAAACTGAACAACGCCATCAACGGCGCGTGCGTCGTCCGTCGTCGTCGCCTCGGCGGCCGGCTTTCCCGCGGCGGGCCCGTTTGGGATTCAGATCGATTCAGAGATCCTGAGGGTCACAGCCGTCAACGGACAGACGTTTGCGGTGACGCGCACCACCCCCGTTGCGCATTCAGCCGGCGCGACGTCATCTATGCGCCGTTAACCAGCTTCGACGAAGATGTTTCGCTTCGACGCCGCCGAGCGAGGTCGACACTACCGACTGGAACGCGGACGCGGCACGCCCGATTTCGCTGAATCCAGGACTTGAACTTCGACGGCGTCTTGAGCTTCGGCGCGACTCCCCTTCGCGGCTTCGACGAGTGGAGCAACCTCCGCCTCGATCAGATTGGCGCCGGCCGGAATATCGCGCTGCTGTCGCAGGGAGACGCATTGGCGGAAGGCGATGCGCTGGCCGAAGGCGATGCGCTGGCCGAAGGCGATGCGCTGGCTGAGGGTGATGCGTTGGCTGAAGGCGATGCGTTGGCTGAGGGCGATGCACTGGCCGAAGGCGATGCGCTGGCGGAAGGCGATGCATTAGCCGAGGGCGTGAGCGTAGCCGGGCGTCAGCGTCGCACGGTCTGGTTCTGGTGGCGCTCCACCGAATGGATTCACCGCCTGCGTGATCGGCGTCGGTCCCTGCACAGGGTCGCCGTCGCACAGGACGAGCCTGACATGGGCCGCACCCAGTTCTCTCACTCCCTCGCAGTACATTCTCAGTCGCGGTGGCACGGCCGTCCCGATCGCGACGGTGCCGACGCCACCAACGACTCCCATCGTCGATCCCACGGAGCTTCCGAACGGCGTCACGTTTACGTATTCGGCTACCGCGGACTATGGCTCCGAGGGTGCCAACGCGGCCTTCGCCAGCATTACAGCGGTGAACGATGCGCCGGTGGCAAACCCCGACAGCTACAGCACGAGCGAGGACACGCCGGTGGCGGGCGACGTGCTGATCAACGACACCGACACCGACAGCAACCACGCGGGGCTGCGGGCAGTTCTGAAGAGCCTGCGCAGCCCGTGGCGTATTGAGATCTCATGGCGTCATCCTGAACGTGAACGACGCGTTCGTTCGCGACTTCACCTACACATCAGTTGCCGATTTCGAGTCATCTGATAACTTCACCTACGTCGCGAACGACGGGACGTGAGCCGGCCCACCGATCGTGCCGATGAGCGGTGACTCCAGTCCGGCAACCGTCACGATCTCGGTGTTTCTCGGTCATACGACACGGATGTATTTTCATCGAAGAGTCCGTCGGTCTATGGAGAGACCCTCACGTTCACGGCAATCGTGACGCCCGTGTCGCCTTCATTGGGGACACCGAGCGGAATTGTGACGTTCAAGGACGGCTCGACCACGCTCGGAACGGGAACGCTCTCCGGCGGCCAGACCACGTTCAGCACCGCATCGCTGGGGACGCTCCTGAACGCCGGTACCCATTCGATCACGGCGGTCTATTGCGGCAACTCACGACGTACTGCGACACGGCGCAGCACATTTTCTACGGCAGCACCTCTTCACCCCTCGACCCAGGTGATTCAGAAGGCGCATCTGGCTGTGACGGCGAACAACGCAAGCCGGGCATACGGCGCCGCCAATCCGGCGTTCTCGGCGACGCTGAGCGGGTTTGTCGGTGGTCAGATGCTGGCGAGCAGCGGCGTAACTGGTACGGCGGCCTGCGCGTCGACGGCAAACGCGACAACCAATGCCGGCGTGTACGGTCCAGAGACGGCGCAGGCGTATCACCTGCGCGCAGCGGTCCGCTGACAGCGACGAACTACGACTTCACGCCGTTTACGAAGGGCACACTCACGATCAACCCGGCGGCGTCGACGACGCGGTTCGGACCGGTGCCGGCGCCGAGATATCCTGGACCGAACTTTAGAGTGTTTGGGCTCAACAACTCGGGCGGCACGATCACATTCAGCAAGGTAAGCGGATTCTGCGATTTAGTCAGATCCAAACACGGGCACGTTCAGTCCAACAGGGATCGGCAGTTGCGTTGTACCGGCTGACACAGCGCCCCACGGTCAATTACCTGGCAAGCTCGGCACAGCAGACCGTTGCGATTCATTAGATGTTCCCTCATACGACGTTGGTCGATCAGATCGGCAGTCGGTTGCCCCGCTCATGGGTTCATCCTTACAAGACTTGTTTCCGAACCCAAAGTAGTTTTCAACGGTCAACGACCGAGGAAGTAGACAGAAGTCGCCACCAGGAACGATTACTTCCGCTGCCAGTTGACCGTTGCTAAGCGCTTCGGGCTGATCAACAATTCCGATGCAAAAGGATCGATCATCGTACTCGCGCCCAACTAGATCATTGGGCGGCTTCGCGGTTCGCAAAACCTTACGGGCGACGCAGGATACAAGATGCGAAAACTGACCCTCGCCCTCATCATGACAGCCGGACTCATTACCGCACGGCCCGCGGACGCGCTGCCGATTGTTGACACGGGACGCGGGCCCTTGTCGCCCTGCGGCCCCCCTTGTAACGACTGGGCTTTGCGGAATGACCAGTGGCTTGCCGCCCAGTTCTCCGTCACAGATTTTCATCATCACGGGCGTCGAGGGTGGAATCGATCCGTTCCCTCGGGCGGCGAAGTCCGTTTTCGCTTGTACCTTCAACGGCGGCGACGTCCCTGATGTTGTTGCGCCACCGTTGTTCGAGGAATCATTGATCATAACAGGTGACAGAGGATGGTACGGGCCATTGGGATGGAGCGTCCTGATCGGGCCTGGCAGTTATTGGGTGGCATTTGAAGTGCCAAATGCAGGCTTCGATGGAAACATGCCGTCACCGAGCCAGTTCCCCCTCCCGGGCAATGAGGCAATCGGGGCTGGCGGGACATATGATCACCCTATGACTTCAAATTGGCGTTCGAGTGTATGCGGACGCTGTGACCTCGACGGCTGTGCCTGACACCACGTCCACGGCACTCCTCTTTCTCCTCGGCACCGGTTTGATCGGCGCGGCGCTCAAGCGCGACCGGCGCCCCACGGCGTAACCGCTCGCGTATTAAGAGCACGTTGCAAGCTGCCCACGTTTAACCGCCGAGAGCGCAAAGCATCGTAGCGAATGCGCGATTCTTGATGATCCGCTCGAGCGATCTCCGCGGTTATTTGTACGGGATCTAAGCGCCCGGCGCGACGGCGGACTTCCGGCAGAGCGGATCTTCGGTCGACTTGCCGCGGATATTGAGATACGCGCGGTACGAATCGACGGACGCCGCATTCTTCAATCCTTCGCGCACCACGCCCTGGTAGTAGTACACCGATCGGGAAATAACCGTACGTCGGCTCCTCGTCCACGAGCAGCGACAGCGCCTCGCCGCGCCGCTTGATGCAGCGCTCGAACTCCGAGTCGGCCTGCGGAAACGCCCTGAGCTCCAGGTACGCGCGCCCGAGATCGAAGTGCCCCAACCAGGTGTCCAGGACATCGTTGGCTTCCGTCAGAATCTTGATCGCCTGACGTGCGTCCCCGGTCTTCAGGGCGA
Source organism: uncultured Acidobacteriota bacterium (assembly GCA_963792175.1). Lineage (GTDB taxonomy): Bacteria > Acidobacteriota > Vicinamibacteria > Vicinamibacterales > CAVVIG01 > CAWBVG01. The sequence continues at coordinate 348,548 of CAWBVG010000031.1, read as the reverse complement.
TTTCGCCCTTCGATGATCTTCCCGTAGGCCTGAGGCTCGGCCGGCAACTCGGCGGAGAGGCCGGCGGCGATCGTCCGGGCCCTGGCGACCGCGTTCGCCTCGACAAGATCGCGAGCGGCGAGGAATCGGATCGGCGACGGCGTTGCTGTTCTGCAGCGCCTTCTCGGCGGCCGCGGCCGCCGCGCCTTCTGCCCTCGCATGAGATGCGCGTAGGCCAGCGAGCGTGAGCTTCCGGGCGGCCCTGTCGGTGTTCTTGGCCGCCAGGTCCGCCGCCGCGCCCTGCTCGAACATCCGCGCGGCATCCGAGAAACGCCCTTCGTACAGCGCGAGGTCGCCGAGTCCTGACGCCGACCAGGACGCGCCACGGGCGCCCGATCGTTGCCGAGTTTCTGGTACGGTCGCGGTCGCTTCGGCCAGCTGGCCCTGTCCCAACTGCGCGAAGGCCAAGGCAAGCGTCGCGAGATCGGTCGGCTCCTGCTAGCGCTTTGACTTCCTGCTCCGCGCCGTCGAAAATCGCCGGCGTAGTCCGCATAGATCGCCAGATTGGCCGCGGAACGACGCGCGTTTCGGCAGGATTTGCACGGCCCGCCGCATTTCGTCGACCGCCTCGCGCATGTTTCGCAATTTCGACAGACAGAGCGCGCGGTTGTTGTGCGCGACGGCGTCCGCCGCGATACTGGCGCGATCAGCTCGCCGTATTCCTTCACGCACTGCTGAAAGTCGCCGGTGTTCATGTAGTAAGAGGCCGCGGACGGCAAACCGCTCGCGCTCCGTCATGCCCTCGAGATGCCGCAGCGCTTCCGTCGTGTACTTCTGCGCGTCCTGCAGTTTGCCGAGATTCCGCGACATGACGCGCGAGTCCCTGGTAGCCAAGACCGAAGTTCGGATCCAGCTCCACCGTCTTCAGGAAGCTCTGCCGCGCCTCCTCGAACTTGTTGTTGGCCTGCGCCTCGATCGCCGCCGCGTAGTGGCCGGCCACCTCCATCGACGTGGTCGACAGACTCTTCATCGCGAGCAACTGCGCCGAGTCCGACGTCTCGTCGCCGAGCGCCTTGCGGACCGTGGTCACAAGCTTCGTCGCCGCGCCGAGCACCTGGTCCTTGTTCGACGCGCGATTCTTCGCGCTGGCGATGACCTTCCCGGTCACGGTTTGCGCCGCGCTTGACCGCGATCTCGTAGCCATTTCCTCGACGGTCGATCGAACCGGCCAGCACGACGCCGACGCCTTGCTTCAGCGCGAGCTCGCGCGCCGCAGACCTCGTCCAGCTTTCGCGGCGGCGCGCACACCGAACGTCGCCCGGATTCTGGCCGCGGTCGTAGGCGCTGATGAAGCCCGCGGACTCCAAGCGCGCGCCGGAGCATCGGCTCCAGCGTGTGATCGAACTCGGCATCGCCGGTGTTGTTCTGGAAATCGGCGATGACCACCGTCACCGGGTCGTGCTGTTTGGGCACCGGCGGCGTCCGCGTCAGCCACCACGTTCCGGTCACCAGACCGCCCACGAGCACCACGGCCGCCGCGATCATCCGCGGCGTAAAGCGGCGCGGTATCGGGATCGGAACGCCGTTCTCGTCGAGTCGCTCGAGATCCGCCGCCAGTTCCGCGCTGGTCTGGTATCGCTTCTCGCGGTCCGGTTCGAGGCACCGCGCGACCATGCGGTCCAGCGCCTCCGGGACCTCCGGCAGGACCGATCTCGGTGGGGGTGGCGGCTGTTCCATCCGCCCTTGCAGCTCGGCGATCGCGCTCTGTGCGTGCTCGGCGCGGCGCCGCCCGACCAGCAGGTCGTACAGGATCAGGCCGAACGCGTAGATATCGGCGCGTTGATCGACCGCCTGTCCCCTCGCCTGCTCCGGCGCCATGTATTCGACGGTGCCGACGACGGCGCCCGCCATCGTTGTCGAGAACTTCGCCGCCGATTTGGTGAAATGTTTGGGCAACCCTTCAACGACCGTCGCCGTCGCGGACGGCGCGCCGGACGAGAGGGCGATCCCGAAGTCCATGATCATCGCCTCGTCGTCGGCGCCGATCATGATGTTCGCTGGCTTGAGGTCCCGGTGAACGACGCTGGCGGTGTGGGCGGCCACCAGTCCCGAGACGATACCGCGAGCGATGCGCAGGATCTTCGGGATGGGCAGGCGGCCTTCGTTTCTCGAGACGGTCGCCAGATCCGCGCCGTCGACGTAGGGCATCGTGATGTACTTGATGCCCAGCATCTCGCCGATGTCGTGAATGCGCACGACGTTCTTGTGCGTGACCTGGCGCGCGAGCAGCAGTTCGCGCTTGAATCGCCGTTCGACTTCGGCCGCCGCCGTCGGATCGGCCATCACCTCGGGGCGAATCACTTTGATCGCGACCGATACGCCGAGCTCGGCATCCCACGCCTGATACACGGCGCCCATGCCGCCGATGCCGAGCAGACGGATGATGTGATATCGCGCGCCAAATGCCGATCCGACCTCGAGCGGTCCCTCTTCGGATGAAGCGGCCCCGGCCCACGGCACCACGGTCTCTGGCTCGTCCTGCCGCGGCTCCCCGGCCCTCGAGATGCCCGGGATCATCGTCTGGGCTTCGGCGATTGGCGATGCGTTCGGATGGGGCAGAATCGGGAAAAATGGTCAGCGCCTCGGCAAGTTCCGGGCGGCCCTGAGACGTGTTGGGTGGCGGCGTCTGGAGACCGGTCGCAGTCGTCCGTACGCGGCTCGCCTCGCAGCGGGGGCAGCTGTGCGCGGAAAACGGGATATCACTCCCGCAGCGACTGCAGACCATGGTTATGCGCTTGTCTGTGCCGGAACGTCTCGATGATAGCATGGCCAGCCGGCATTCACGGGTCGGCAACGAGACCCCCGATTTGCAGGATTGCCTCGTGAATCCGGCCGTTTTTGGTCAACCCTGATGCGAGCCGTGCGTCGGATCCTTCACGTCGACATGGACGCCTTCTACGCGTCGGTCGAACAGCGCGACAAGCCGGAATTGCGAGGCAAGCCGCTGGCCGTCGGTGGCCAGCCCACACGACGCGGCGTGGTCGCCGCCGCGAGCTACGAAGCACGCGCATTCGGCGTCTATTCAGCGATGCCGATGGCGACCGCGGTGCGGCTGTGTCCGTCGCTGGTCATCGTCCCGCCGGATTTCGCGCGTTACAAGGCGGCGTCGAACGCGGTGTTCTCGATCTTCCGCGAGGTGACGCCGCTCGTCGAGCCGCTGTCGCTCGACGAGGCGTATCTGGACGTCACGGAGAATGCCTGGGGCGAGTCATTCGGCACAGCCGTCGCACGACGGCTGAAGGAGCGGATTCGAGCCGACACCGGACTGACGGCGTCTGCGGGCGTCGCGCCGAACAAGTTCCTGGCAAAGATCGCGTCCGGCTGGAAGAAGCCCGATGGTCTCACGGTCATCAGCCCCGAGCGGGTCGAGCCGTTTCTGCAGAAGCTCCCGGTCGATGCCCTGTGGGGCGTCGGGCCCGTCACCGCGAAAAAACTGCGGGCGCGCGGGATCGAGCGGCTGGTCGATGTGCGAACGGTGGAAATGGACCTGCTGCGCGGTACGGTCGGCAGCCTGGCCGATTGGTTGCGGCAGCTCGCCAACGGCATCGACGACAGACCCGTCGTGCCGAATCGCGAGGCCAAGTCGTCAGGGTCCGAGAATACCTATCCCGAAGATCTGACGGACCTCGACACGATCCGCACCGAGATCGCGGAGATGGCGTCGCATTCCATCGCATGGCTCGCGCGCCGGCAGCGTCTGGCGCGTACCATCACCATCAAGGTGCGGTACAGCGATTTCACGACGATCACGCGCAGCCACACCGCCGAGGCGACGCGCGACCCATCCGATCTGACCGCTCGCGCCGTTCGCCTGCTGGAGAAGACGGACGCAGGCCGCCGGCCGGTGCGATTGCTCGGCGTGAGCCTGCATAACTTCGCCGCCGAAGACGAGCCTGCCCCAGAAGACCGCGATCGGCTGCCCTTCGGCGGCACAAAGGACACAAAGGAAACAAAGGACACAGAGGATTCCGGTTGACTGATACATGGAACCCCGCTCAGTACCGACAAATTCCAGCGCGAGCGTGAGCAGCCGTTCTACGACCTGCTCGCCATGATCCGGCCGGCGCCCGGGATGCGTGTTGTGGATCTGGGGTGCGGGACCGGGAAGCTCACGCGTCAGCTGCACGCGCGTCTGGCGGCGCGTGAAACGCTCGGGATCGATCGCTCGGCCCGTATGCTCGCCGAGCAGCAGCGCGAGCCGCCGACGCCGGGCCTCAGCTTCCGCATCGGGACCGTGGAATCGTTTCTCGACGACGACGGCGCTTACGATTTGTTGTTTTCGAATGCCGTCTTTCACTGGATGGACGATCACGAACGTCTGCTCGGACGATTGGCGGACAAGCTGGCCCCTGGCGGTCAGCTCGCATTCCAGGTTCCGGCGATGCACGACGAGGCATCACATCTGGTCGCGGACGAGCTTAGTGGGGAGGAACCGTTCGCATCCGCGCTCGGCGGTTGGCGGCGCGCGCGGACGGTCCTGGCGCCCGACGCCTACGCACGGCTGTTGTTCCGGCTCGGATTCGCCGATCCACAAGTGCGCCTGATCGTCTATCCTCATGTCCTGGCGAGCCGAGAGGCCGTCATCGAATGGATGCGCGGCACGCTGCTCGCCGAATACGAAAAACGGCTGCCGCCGGATCTGTTCGTGCGATTCGTCGAGGCGTATCAGGCGCGTCTGGTTCCGCAGCTCGATTCGGCGCGGCCGTTCTTCTTTCCGTTCAAGCGCGTACTGGCATCATGCTCAAAGGCACCCGCGACGGCATCTTGAAGAAGGTCCAGCCCGTGAGCATCCACGGGCAGGTGTCCTGGGACGTCTTCTTCACCGACGTCGACGACCCCGACGGGCAGATCACGGTCGCGCGGATCGGGCCGGAGGCGGTCATCGGCAGCAACCTCGAACCCGGCGACCGCATTCAGGTCGAGTACCTCGTCGGCCAGGCCGTGCGGGTGACGCGGGTCGTACCGACCGCTTAGTCCCCCGCCTCCGCTCGAAGTGCATCCCTCCGAGCTTCGGCCCGGCGACTGCGCTCAGCGAGCCTCCGAGCATCGCGAGCGAGCCGAGTCCGTTACAGCTAGCCCCTAGCCCCTACGGCTTCTTCTCTACCCTCACCGTCCTGAGCTCCACCCGCGCATTCGGCGTTTCACCCGTGCGCGGCGTCGCCTCAATCGCCTCGACGGCCGCCATACCATCGACCACTCGTCCGAACGCGGTGTAGACGCCGTCGAGCGCCGCCGACGTCCCGGTGCAGATGAAAAACGACGTCTGCGCGCTGTCGGGAGCGTCGCCGCGCGCCATCGACACGACACCCTTGACGTGCTTCGTGTCGTTGAATTCGGGCGGCAGATTCCGCACGAGCGCCTGCTGCTTCTCGGTCAGTCCGCCGGTCCGGCTCGAGAGCGCGCCGGTCTGAATGACGAAGCCCGGCGCCACGCGGTGAAACGCCATCCCGTTGTAGACGCCAGCCGCGGCGAGGCGCATGAATTGACGAACGGTGTCGGGCGCCTTGTCGGTCAGGAATTCAATCGTGATCGGTCCGGACGCGGTGTCGAGCACCGCGCGGTACGCCCCGAGCTCCTGCGGCGTTTCGGTGATGAAAGGCTCGGCGGGCGTATCACGGATGGTGACGTGGCGGATCTCGATCCGCTCCGTCGCGACCCCCTTGTCGTCGACCGGCATCTGCGAAATCTTCTGCAGGACCTCGATGCCCTCGGAGACGCGGCCGAACACCGTGTACTGATTGTCGAGCGCGGGCTGATCGACGAGGACGATGAAGAACTGGGCGCCGGCGCTGTCGGGCCGTCCCGGCACCAGCACCGCGGCGACCGATCCGCGCGTCATCTTCGGAGCCCGCGCTTCCGCCTTGACGGCGTTTTGTCCGCCGGTTCCATACAGCGCACGCTTCGCCGGATCCTTGCTGAGCGGATCGCCGCCCTGCACCATGCCGTACTTCACCGCGCGGTGAAAGGTGGTGCCGTCATAGCCGCCCTCGGCCGCGAGCTTCATGAAGTGGGCGGTCTGATTCGGCGCGGTGGCTGGCGTGAGATCGATGACGAACGTGCCGGCGCTGGTGTCGACGACCGCTTGCTTCGGCGGCGCCTGGTCGCGCCGTAGCTCCTGTGCGAACGCGCGGAGCGAAGGCGGGAAGCCGGACACGACGTACGAACACGCCAGGGCGCCGAATGTCAGGACGCAGGCGCGTCGAAGATGCGTGCAGCGTGCCATATGTAGTGAAAACCTGAAATCAGCGTGATCGCCAGCGAGGCGAAGATGCCGAAGTCGACGATCGCGGAATGGTAACCGAGGTAGTTGAAGATCATCGCCGCCACGGCGGTCACGATGTAGGTGGCGGTGGCGGTCTTGCCGTAGATCGACGGCTGAAACGTTCGACGTCCCACCGCGAAGTTCACGATCGCCACGGTCAGCACGATGCCGACGTCGCGGCTGATGATCAGCACCGTGAGCCAGATCGGCAGCCGGTTGGCCAGGCCGAGTCCGGGCAGCGTGAGCACGATGAAGGTGGTGACCAGCAGCAGCTTGTCGGCCATCGGATCGAGCCACGCGCCGAGCGTCGTCTTCTGGCCCGAACGACGCGCGATGACGCCGTCGAGCGCGTCGGTCAGGCCCGCCGTCACGAACACCGCGAGCGCCGATCCGAGATAACCGTACACGACCAGGATGACGAACGCCGGAATCAGGAACATTCGCAACAGCGTGAGCTGATTGGCGGGTGTGAGCACCGTCATCGCAGACCCGTGAGGGCCTCCAGCTTCGCGATGGCGTCGCTCGCCTCGGCACCGGTGACGGGGCGGGACGGCTGAAAGGCGTTCTCGCCCGCGACCGCCAGGACGCCCGACGCGACCGCGGCAGAAGCGGCCGGATACGCGAGGTGGCTCGACGACAGATCGCTGAACTTCAGCCGCGCCGCCTCCCACGCCTTGATCTTGTCCGGACGCTGCGCGGCGGCGCGCGGCAGCAGACGCGCCACGGCCTGCGCCAGATCCGTGCGCCGCACCACCGTCCGCGGCTGAAAGGCGTGGTTCGCAAACGGCTCCATGACCCCGGCGCGCGCCACCGCCATGATCCAGGTCGCCGCCCAGTTCCCGCGCACGTCGGTGATCACGACGGCGTTCGAGCGTGCCGCCGGCAACAGCGTACGGAGGCGGATGCCGATCAGCGCCGCAAGATCGGCGCGCGTGATCTGTGGCGCCTGATCGATGGCGCGGAACTCCGCCGGCAGTCTCGCCAGCTCCAGGCGCGCCCGCACCGCGTCGAGGCGCTTCTGCACATCGGCGTTCGTCTCGAGCGCCAGCGATTCCGTATACGCGTTGGCCGCGCCTTCGAGATCCTCACGCGCGTCGAGGATTTCGCCGATCTGCGCGAGCGAGCGCGCATCGGTCGGTTCGAGCGCCGTCGCCTTGCGGAAGTGCTCGAGCGCCGAGTCCACGTCGGCGGGCGTCGCTTTCTGCCGCTCGACCCCGGCGAGCTCGCGATACAGGAAGGGGCTGTCGGGCGAGCTCGCAATCGCCGTGGTGTAGGCACGGATCGCCTCGTCGAGGCGGCCGGCGCGCGCCGCCTGCCGCGCCTGCTCGAGGTTGCGCTCCATGCTCCGGAATTTCAGGACTTCGACGCGCCGCCGGAGGTCGGTCAGCGCCGGGTCGATCGCCAGCGCCGCCTCGAAGGCGGCGACCGCCTCGGGATCGCGGTCGAGCGCGAGCAGCGCCTCTCCGCGGCCCAGCACCGTCGACACGTCTCGCGGCTGCTGGCCGATCTCCAGCGCCTTGTCGAAATGCGGCAGCGCCGCCTTCGCGTCCTTCCGCGCCAGCTCGATGTAGCCGAGGGCCGTCTCCGCCGGATAGAACGCCGGCACCGCCTTCAACGCCGCGGCAAACTCGCGCTCTGCCGCCTTGAAATCGCCGGCCTGCAGAAACGCCCAGCCGCGCCGCTGGATCTCCGCCGCGCGGCTGCCGGCCAGCGCTTCGGGCACCGACGGCTGCACGAAATCGGGAAACTTCGGCGCGGTCACCACTGGCGCCGGCACCACCTTCGGCGCGCACGCGCTGATGACGACCGCCGCGAGGAGCACGAGTCTTCGCATCGAGAAAATACTACTCCGCGGGCGACCTGGTCTTAAACAGGAGACGAGGAGACCAGGAGTTTCCTCGACCCGAGATCACGTTCCTTCTGAGCTCCTGAACTCCTGTTAGCCAGTCCCGCCCAGCCGGCTCAAGAGCCGCCGCGGAACGTCGGCGACGATCGACACCTGGCCGTCGCGTGCCTCGTGCTGCACCACCCGCGCGTGCCGGTACAGCCGCGCGATCCGTTCGCGGTCCGGCGGGTTGTCGAGGTCGAACGTCAGCGTGACCCGCCGCACGTCCAGCGCCAGGCGTGACGCCACGGTCTCGATCAGCTCGTCGATGCCCTGGCGCTCGAGCGCCGAAATGCACAGCGCGGCTGGATCCCGATCCTGCAACCGCCGCCGCTCGTCGTCGGTCAGGGCATCGCACTTGTTGTAGACCTCGAGCAACGGCACGTCGACCGCGCCGACTTCGCTCAGCACGTGATTGACGGCCGCCATCCGGCGATCGCGATCGCTCGCAGACGCATCGATGATGTGCAGCACGAGATCCGCATCGGCGGTTTCTTCGAGCGTGGCGCGAAACGCCGCGACCAGCGCGTGCGGCAAGCGGTCGATGAATCCGACGGTGTCCGACACGAGCAGCTCGCGGCTGTCGGGCAGCCGCACCTGGCGGACCAGCGGATCGAGCGTCACGAACAGCGCGTCCGACGCCTCGGCGTCGGCGCGTGTCAGGACGTTGAACAGTGTCGTCTTGCCCGCGTTGGTATAGCCGACGAGCGCGACCGTCGGCACCGACGCCTTGTGCCGGCGCTCGCGCAGCTGACCGCGCCGCTTCCTGACGTGCTCGATGTCCTCGGACACGGCGTGGATGCGGGTGCGGATGCGCCGCCGGTCGGTCTCGAGCTTGGTTTCGCCGGGGCCCCTGGTGCCGATGCCGCCGCCGAGGCGCGACAGCGCGTCGCCGGCGCCGACCAGCCGCGGCAGCAGGTACTTCAGCTGCGCGAGCTCGACCTGCAGCTTGCCTTCGCGGGTCCGCGCGCGGCGGGCGAAGATGTCGAGGATCAGCTGCGTGCGATCGATGATCTTGCGGCCGATCACCTTCTCGATCTCGCGCAGCTGCGCCGGCGTCAGCTCGTTGTCGAAGATGACGACATCGACGTCGGTTTCCGCCGCGGAGAGCGCCAGCGTCTGAATCTTGCCGGCGCCGAGGAAGGTTGACGGATCGGGCTTCGGGCGCTCCTGCAGCACGCGCAGCACCACTTCCGCGCCGGCCGCCTCGGCGAGGCCTGCCAGTTCCTCGAGCGATCGCTCCGCTTCGAGACGTCGCGCCCGGCCGGCGATCAACCCGACGAGCGCCGCCCGCTCGCCTCTCGCCTTCGCTCGGGACGACCCCGAGCCTGTCGCGTCCTCGACCGTGGGCGGGGCGACCCTGAGGATCTCGAAGTGTCGAAGCGTCGGGAGGCGTTACGCGCGCGCGCTGTGCAGCCATGCCTGAATCTCGTCCCATCCGATCGCTCCGGCTCTGACGAGCCGGGGCTCGGCGGCGGTCACGTCCACGATTGTCGACGGCGCGCCTCCGGGCGTGCGCCCGGCATCGAGCATGAACTCGACGCGATCGCCCAGCGCCCGCTCCACGTCATCAGGCGCCGCCACGGCCGGCTCCCCCGAGAGGTTCGCGCTGGTGGCGGTCACCGGATGGCCGCACGCCGCGCACACCGCCCGCGCGATCGCATCGGCCGGCACACGCACGCCCACTGTACCCGTTCCGCCGCTCACCTCGCGCGCCAACTGCCGGGCCGCCGGCATCACGAGCGTCAACGGCCCGGGCCAGAACCGCTCGGCGAGACGCGCCGCCGTCCCGGAAAGCCGGCCCAGCTTGGAGACAATCTGCGCGACGTCCGCGGCGATCAGAGGCAGCGCCCGGTCGGCGGCCCGACCCTTGACATCGAACACACGCGCGACCGCGGCCGCACTGAACGGATCGGCCGCGAGTCCGTACAGGGTGTCGGTCGGAATGGCGATGACATATCCCGCGCGAATCCACTTGGCCGCCTCGTCGATCGCGTCACGCTGGGGCGCCTCGCGATCGACGGCCACTCGACGCATGACTCAGTCCACCATCATCTTATGTACGGCGGTGGCGAGCGCCGCCATGACGACGACGTCGACGAGAAACACGACGCGAATCGAGCTCCCGCCAAGAAACCCCGCGATGAACGGGCTGCTCGCCATGCCGACCAGCGACGCGCTGGTCAGTACGCCGAACCCGGCGCCGTGCGCGCCGGCGGGAATCACGCTGCCGGCGGCGCTGTACGACGCGGTCATCGCTGCCCCGATGCCGAGACCGAGCAGCGTCGACGCCACGCTCATCACGACCAGGTTGCCGCTGACGCCGACCATCGCCGACCCGGCCGCGGCGACGGCGGCGCCGCCCGCAATCACCACGCGCATCGGAAATCTCTTCACGAGCCGGCCGCAGAAGTGATGGCCGAGCGCGCCGGTGCAGGCCATGATGGAGAACAGCACACCGGAGACCATCGCCACCTGCGCGTGCGATCGTCCAGCCTGTTCGACGTACAGCGGCAGCACGGGGCCAAAGCTGCGATCCACGAACTGCAGCCCGAAGATCACGATCATCATCAGGATGAAGTTCTGAAACGCGAGGACGTTGCGGAACGTGACGCGAGTCGAGGGGTTCGGGAAGTTCTGAGCGTTCGCGCGGTCCGGAGGGTTCTCGGGGTTCGAAAGGTTCTCGAGGTCCCGCGCGTTCGCTGCGACCGCGTGCGTGGCGCGCTCGTCGTACATCATGTGCACCAGCACCAGGCCGGCGGCGTAGAAGACGGCCGTCACGAGAAATGCCCGGCGTAGACCGACCAAACCCGCCAGCGCACCGCCAATCAGCGGGCCAACCCCGGGACCAATCCGCTGCGCCGTCTGCACCAGACCGATCGCGGACGGCATCCGGTCGCGCGGCGCCGACTCCGCGGCCATCGCGACCGACAACGATCCGTAGCCGGCAAACAACCCCTGCGCGGCTCGAATCGCCAGCACCTGCCAGGCGCGGCTGACGTACGCCATCGCCGCGAACAGGACGACGAAGCTGACCAGCGATCGCTCGACCATGATCTTGCGGCCGAACCGATCGCCAAGCCTTCCCCACGCCGGCGCGAGAATCGCCGTCATCGCCGGCGTGATGCCGAGGCTGACGCCGGTCCACATCGCGATCTGTCCCGGATCGGTGACGCCCAGCTGGCCGATGAACAGCGGCAGAAACGGCATCACCAGCGTGAAGCCGGTGTAGCCCATGAAGGACGTCGCGGTCACGGCGTAGACGTTTCGCTGCCACGCTTCGCGGTGCGGTCCACGGGTGCTAGGTGCTACGGTGCTAGACGTCACGGCGTGCAGTGCTAGGTGCGTTGGGTGCTAGGTGCCACGGTGCGCGTGCCAGCGTGCGCGTGCCAGGGCGCCTTGGGTGCACCCGGCACCGGGCACCAACGCACCTAGCACCGTAGCACCCAGCACCTGGCACCGGCACGTTTTTAGAAGCGTATTCTCACATCCGTCGCAGGCGCGACGTGGATGCTGTCGATGAACCGGATGCGGTGCGGATCGTTCTGCATGATCACGGAGCTGGTGCGAATGCCGTCGCCGAAGAACCGGACGCCTTTCATCAACGTGCCGTCGGTCACGCCGGTCGCGGCAAAGATGATGCTGCTGCCGGGCGCGAGATCCTTCGACGTGTAGACCTTCTTGAAGTCGCTGATCCCCATCGCGCGGCATCGTTCCTCGTGCTCCGGCTTGCTGACCACGAGGCGCGCAAAAATCTCCCCGTTGAGACAGCGCATCGCCGCCGCGGTCAGCACGCCTTCGGGCGCGCCGCCGGTGCCCATCACGGCGTGCACCCCGGATCCGACGACGGCAGCGGCGATACCCGCTGACAGATCGCCGTCGCCGATCAACCGGATGCGCGCGCCGGTCGCGCGGATGTCGTCGACCAGTTTTTCGTGGCGCGGGCGCTCGAGCACGATGACGACCAGGTCCTCGACCGCGCGGCCGAGCGACCGCGCAATCCCCTTGAGGTTCTCGTGCACCGGCGCGTCGAGGCTGACAGCGTTCTTCGAGCTCGGCCCGACGACGAGCTTCTCCATGTAGAGGTCGGGCGCGTGCAGCAGGCCGCCGCGGTTCGACGCCGCCAGGACCGCGATGGCGTTCGGCGCGCCGGTCGCGCACAGGTTCGTCCCTTCGAGCGGGTCGACGGCGATGTCCACCTCGGTGAACGGGACCCCCATGCCGACCTTTTCGCCGATGTAGAGCATCGGCGCCTCGTCGCGCTCGCCCTCGCCGATGACGATCGTGCCGTGAATCGGCACGCTGTCCATCACCCGCCGCATCGCCTCGACGGCGACCTGATCGGACTTGTGGCGATCGCCCTGCCCCATCGTGTGCGCGCACGCGATGGCGGCCTGCTCGACGACGCGCAGAAACTCGAGTGAGAGGTCAGAATCCATAGAAACTTAAAAGTTAAAAGGTAAAAGTTAAAACCTCAAATGCGATCTCATGGCCCTTGACGTGCATTTCAACTTTTGCCTTTTCACTTCTAACTTTTAACTTTATCGGCGTAAGCCGGCAACTCGCAGCGTGTCGGGCGATCGGTGCGATACCCGAGCAGGTAATCGGCCTGCATGATCTTGTGGATCTCGCGCGTGCCCTCGTAGATCACCGCGCCCTTGCAGTTGCGGTAGAACCGGCCCACCGGATACTCGTCCGAGTAGCCGTTCGCGCCGTGAATCTGGACCGCGTCGCCCGCGGCACGCTCCGAGGCGACGGTGGCGAACCATTTGGCGAGTCCGGTTTCGCGCGTGTTGCGGGTGCCGTTGTTCTTCAGCCACCCCGATCGCAGCCAGAGCAGACGGGCCGTCTGATAGTCGGACTCCATCTGCGCGATCATTTCCTTGACCAGCTGATGCTGGCCGATCTCGACGCCGAACGTTTTGCGCTCCTTGGCGTACTTCACGCTCGCGTCGCGGCAGGCCCGGATCAATCCGGTCGCGCCGGCGGCGACGGTGAACCGGCCCTGATCGAGCGCGAACATCGCGATCTTGAAGCCTTCGCCCGGCCGGCCGAGCACGTTCTCCTCCGGCACCTCGACATCGTCCATCTTGAAGAAGCCGGTGTTGCCGGCGAGGATGCCCCACTTCTCCTTCATCGGTCCGCTCGAAAACCCCTTGAAGCGGCGTTCGACGATGAAGGCCGTCATGCCTGACGGATCGCCCTGCTTCTTCTTCTCGAGATCGGTCCAGGCGATGACGAGAAAATTGTCGGCCACGTCCGCCAGCGAAATCCAGCTCTTCTCGCCGTTGAGGACGTACCGATCGCCCTTCTTCATCGCCGTCGTCTGGATGCCGCGCGCGTCGCTGCCGGCGGAAGGCTCGGTGAGCCCGTAGCCCGAGATCGCCTTGCCCTGCGCTTGCGGGACGAGATAGCGCTGCTTCTGATCTTCCGTGCCCCACGACAGCAGCGTGAGGCAATTCAGCCCGGCGTGCACCGACATGATGACGCGCAGAGACGTGTCGAGATACTCGAGCTCCTCGCTCGCGATGCCGAGCGCAGATGTAATCCATGCCGGCGCCGCCGTACTCCTGCGGCACCGAGACGCCGAGCAGGCCGAGCTTCGCCATGCCGCCGAGGATGCGGTCGCGATCGAAGTGGTGCTGGCGATCGTTCTCGCGGATGAACGGCGCGACGTTCTGCGCGCCCCATTCGCGAATCGACTGTTCGAGCAGACGGTGTTCGTCAGACAGGCTGAAATCAATCATGGTCGAGGCGCAGGTTCAGCAGGTCGGTGCGACGTCGCCGGACCCTACGACCTGGTGACCGTCGCGAAGCGACGAATCGTATCATGCGCGCCGGGCGATGTGCACGGACGCGCCGCGGCCCAAACCGAGCTCCGCCGCGGCACTCGCGCCGTTGGCGGCGATCTCCAGATGGTCGGTGCTGCCGAACAACGCGCACACATCGCCGGCGGTCGCGTCGGCGTAGGTGGAGACGACTTTTGACACCTGGCGCGAGCCGACCTGGATGTCGAGCGGCGCGCCCGACAGCTTCTCGAATGTCTTGCGATCGATGTTCGTGATGAGATTCCCGAAGCGATCGACGCGCAGCACCAGCGCCTTCGATCGCGTCCTCCGCGACGCGCGGCTGCGGCAGATCGAGCCGCGCGATGGCGCCGGCCGGGCGGCCCATCGCGGTCAGCTCGATCCCCTTCGCGAGCCAGGCCGCGGCGGGCGCGAAGCGGTCGCGGCCTTCGAACGTGCGGCTGACCGTCGGCCGCGCATACTTGCGCTCGGTCAGCTCGACGACACGCCTGGGCGGATGCTCGTCGAGGACCACGGTCAGCACGCCGTTGTCCGGCGCCACGAACTTGTAATCGCCGGCGTCAGCCGCGATGCCGCGGCGCGTCGGACCCGACGCCCGGATCGACGACCACGAGGAACACGGTGCCGGCCGGAAAGTAGCGATAGGAAGCGGCCAGCTCGAGGGCGCCGGCGAGCACGTCGTGCGCGGGAATCTCGTGCGAGATATCCACGAGCGTCGCGTCCGGGCAAATCGCCAGCGCGACCCCCTTCATCGTGCCGGCATAGTGGTCGCGCGTCCCGAAGTCGGTCAGCAGGGCGATGACCGGCCGCGCCATGCCTCTAGCTTACAGAAACAACGGTAATCACGAAGGCTCGATCAGCACGAGCACACGAAGGATCTCTGTGATCTTCGTCCCTTCGCGACTTCGTGAACGATCGTCCCGTCTTACGCGGGTTTGCGGAAGAGGATCTCTCGCAGGTTGTTCTTCAGCAGGAAGGAATCGGACACGCGCAAGCCCGCGAACAACTTGATGATGTCGCGATTCAAGAGGATGGCTTGCCGGCCGCGCGCGGCCTCATAGGAGCGATGCTTCAGGTTCACTTCGTCGGCGATGATGAACTTCGTGTAGCGCGCCTCTCGCGTCTGTGCGGTGCCGAAGAAACCCAGCAGCGCGCCGTCCGGACGCAGCACACGCGTCAATTCGCCGGCGAGTTCCTGGGCCGCGGCGCGATCCAGATAGTCGATGAGGTCCCAGCACAGGATGCCGTCGACACTGCCGGCTTCCTGTGGAAATCGTTTCTTGAGAAACGCCGGCAGGGCCTCCAGCGTGCCGGCACGGACGTGCCGATCGAGATCGGCGAACAGATCCTCGACGAAGATCTTGCACCCGAGCTGCTCGCCGAAGAAGCTGACGTTGCTGCCGACGACGGGACCAAGGTCGAGCGAGGACCGGCGATTCGCGCGACGTCAGGCACGAGAGAAACTTGCGCAGCGCTTTGGTCGCGAATACAGGGTCGTCGTCGGACGGCAGCTGCCGATGCTGGACGTCCGGCTCGGTCTTGCGCGTGGCGAGACGGTCTAGAAGGCCCATAGGAAAAGATAAAAGTTAAAAGTTAAAAGTCAAAAGTTAAAAGCTGGAACACTTCGACTTTCAAACTTTACTTTTACCTTTTACCTTTTCACTTCTAACTTTCCCAACGTTCCGCTAGGCGCCGACGCGCTGCGGCGCGTTCTGTTCCTGTTTCTGCTGCGCGGGCTGCTGGGCCGCCGGTTGCGGCGCCGCGGCTTTCGACGCGCTCGGTGACGCGGCCGCCGCGCCCTTGCGCTGCATGTCGACGCTGCCGCGGAAATGCGCGCCCTCGGCGATTGCCACGCGCGGCGAAACGATGTCGCCGTCAACTGAGCCGTTGTCGCGGATGTCGACCTTGTCGCTGGCGGTGACGTTGCCGGTCACTTCGCCGAGGACGATCACCGCCTTCGCGAACACCTGCGCCTTGATCTTGCCGTTGGGGCCGATCGTCAGCACATGGTCCCGCAGCTGGATCGTGCCTTCGACATGCCCCTCAATGGTGAGGTCTTCGCTGCCGTTCAGCTCGCCCTTGATGACGACCGATTTGCCGATGTTCACGATGTCCTTCTCCATTAGCTGTTGCGTCTCTGGACGAGAACCAGTGATGCCCGCTGGCGCGGGCGCCGGCGGCTGTGCTGCCGGCACTGGTTGTCCGCCACTGACCGGCCGGACTGCTTCATCGCGTTTCCACATATGTAATCCTCCGCCTGGCCTCTTCCCAGGGCGCCAAGGGCTCTGCCGCGGTGTGTATCGGTTCCGAAGTCTTGTGAGTATATGGGTGGGGCGAAAGCTTGTCTAGTCCTTTTGTTATCAACGGTTAGCGGGAATGCTACAATGAACGATTCACTGTGCGTGTCTACTTTGACTACAACGCGACGACCCCTCTGGCCCCGGAGGTCATCGAGGCCGTCGCCCGCGCGAGCCGCGACACGTTCGGCAACGCGTCGAGCGTTCACCACTTCGGCCAGCAGGCCAAAGCGGCGTTGGACGACGCTCGATCGGAGCTGGCGACGCTGATTCACGGCGATCCGTCGGAGATCGTGTTCACCAGCGGCGGCACCGAAGCGGACAACATGGCCATCCGCGGCGCCGCCGAGGCGATCGAACCGACGGGACGGCGTCATCTGATCGCGAGCGCGATCGAGCACGAAGCCGTGTTGAACACGCTGAAGGCGCTGGCGCGCCGGGGCTGGCGGACGACGCTGCTCCCGGTGGACGACAGCGGGATCGTGGCGCCCGATCGCCTGCGCGAGGCGCTGGCCGACGACACGGCCCTCGTCTCGATCATGCACGCCAACAACGAGATTGGCACCATCCAGCCGATCGCGGAGCTCGCGCAATTGGCGCACGCGCGCGGCGCCCTGCTGCACACCGACGCCGTGCAATCGGTGGGCAAGATTCCGGTGGACGTGCGCGCGCTCGGCGCCGACCTGCTGTCGTTGTCGGCGCACAAGTTCAACGGACCGAAAGGCGCGGGCGCGCTCTGGATCAAGCGCGGCACGCGCCTGCTGCCGATCGTCACCGGTGGCAAACACGAGCGCAACCGCCGCGCGGGCACCGAAAACGTGCCGGCGATTGCCGGACTCGGCGTCGCGGCGCGGCTCGCGGGCGGGAAGCTCGGCGCCGAAGCGGCGCGAGTCGCCGCGCTGCGCGATCGCCTCGAGGACGGGATCCTTCGCGGCGTGCCCGGGACGGCCGTCAACGGCGCGCGCGGCTCGCGGGTGCCCAACACCAGCAACATCAGCTTCGACCGCGTCGAGGCCGAGAGTCTCCTCATCGCGCTGGATCTCGAAGGTATTGCGGTGTCGACCGGCTCGGCCTGTTCGTCGGGGACGCTCGAGCCGTCGCACGTGCTGCGCGCGATGGGCCTGTCGACGCACCGGACGCAGAATTCGCTGCGCTTCAGCCTCGGACTGTTTTCGACCGAGGCGGAGGTCGATCGGGTGGTTGAGGTGTTGCCGCGGCTGGTGGAGAAACTGCGCGGGCTCACGCAGAAGTCTGTCGGGGCTAGGACTGAGGCTAGAATGCCGGGCTCACGAAGCCCGAGACTCTCGAATCACGAGTGCGACTGATGCGTATCGTTGTCGCGATGTCGGGCGGCGTGGATTCTTCGGTGGCCGCGGCGCTGCTGGCCGAGCAGGGTCACGACGTCATCGGCCTGTCGATGCAGCTCTACGATCAGGCAGAGGGCCAGTCCTCGTTCGGAAGCTGCTGCTCCATCGACGGCCTCAACGACGCGCGGCGCGTCGCCGCGGCGATCAACATCCCCCATTACGTCCTGAACTTCGAGCGCCAGTTTCACGAGCAGGTCGTCTCGAACTTCGTGAACGAATACATCGCCGGCCGCACGCCGCTGCCCTGCGCCCGCTGCAACGGCGACCTGAAGTTCGCGACGCTCGCCGAGCGCGCCGAGTCGTTTGGCGCTGACGCCGTTGCCACGGGTCATTACGCCCGGGTCGAGCTCCTCAGCGAGGACGAGGTCAGCTCGAAGGCGACACGCTATGTCCTCAAGCGCGGTCTCGACGCGTCGAAGGACCAGTCGTACTTTCTGTTCTCGCTCACCCAGGCGCAGCTCGCGCGCGCGGTCTTCCCGGTCGGCGACCGTCCGAAAACCGCGGTCCGCGCCTACGCCCGGCTTCGCAACCTGCCGGTGGCCGACAAGCCTGACAGCCAGGAGATTCTGCTTTATCCCGGACCACGACTACCGGGGGTTCGTGGAAAAGCAGCGCCCGGATACGCGGCGCGCCGGACAGTTCGTCGACGAGCACGGCGCGGTCGTCGGCGCGCACGAGGGCGTTCACCGCTTCACCATCGGCCAGCGGCGCGGGCTCGGTCTCAGCTCGTCACCATCAGGGACGCCGCTCTACGTGCTGGCGCTGCGTCCGGCGGAACAGCAGGTGGTCGTCGGCCCGAAGTCGTCGCTCGAGCGCACGACGCTGCAGGCGTCAGCCGTCAACTGGCTGATCGACACGCCCACCGTGCCGATACGCGCGGCCGTCCAGATTCGCCACCGCCACGAGGCGGCGCCAGCCACGGTACGCGCCACCGCGCCCGGACAGGCGACCGTCACTTTCGACACGCCGCAGATCGCCATCACGCCGGGTCAGGCAGCAGTCTTCTACGACGGCGAGATCGTGCTCGGCGGCGGCTGGATAGAAAGTTAAAACTTAAAAGTTAAAAGTTAGAAGCTTGAAAAGTAGGAGAAGAGCTGCAAGAAAACCGGAACCGGTGTCTTGGGTTTGACTTTCGATTTTAACTTTTACCTTTTAACTTCTAACTTTTAACTTTAGACCGTGGCGAGGTGTTCGGGAATGTTGTCGATGTAGTGTTCGGCGTCGAGCGCGGCCATGCAGCCGGTGCCGGCGGCCGTGATCGCCTGGCGGTAGATGTGATCCTGGACGTCGCCGCAGGCGAAAACGCCGGGGACGTTGGTCTTCGCGCCGTCGTGCGTGATGACGTAACCGTTGCGATCGAGCTCGAGCTGACCCTGGAACAACGACGTGTTCGGCGTGTGCCCGATGGCGACGAACACGCCGGACACCGGGATCTCGGTTCGCTCGCTGGTCTTGTTGTTGCGGACGACCATCGCGGTCACTTCGCCCTTCCCGCCGTCCCTGATCTCTTCGACCTCTGAATCCAGCTGCCACGCGACCCGGTCGTTGGCGCGCGCCTTGTCCTGCATGATCTTGGACGCGCGCAGCGTGCTGCGCCGGTGCACCACGGTGACCTTCGACGCGAAGCGCGTGAGAAAGATCGCTTCTTCCATCGCCGAGTCGCCGCCGCCGACGACCGCGATCTCCTGGCCGCGGAAGAAGTAGCCGTCGCAGGTCGCGCAGGTCGACACGCCGTGTCCCATCAGCGTGCGCTCCGACGGCAGGCCGAGCAGGCGCGCCGAAGCGCCCGTCGCGATGATGATGGTCTTCGACTGGTATTCGTGTTCCGACGTCTTCACGACCATCGGCTGGCTGCCCAGATCGACGCTGGTGACGTTGCCCTGCACGATTTCGGTGCCGAACCGCTCGGCCTGCGCGCGCATCTCGGCCATGAGGTCAGGCCCCATGATGCCGTCGCGATAGCCCGGGAAGTTCTCGACCATCGTCGTCAGCATCAGCTGGCCGCCGGCCTCAATCCCCTCGATGAGCAACGGCTGCAGGTTGGCGCGCGCCGAGTAGAGCGCCGCGGTGAGCCCCGCAGGACCCGAGCCGATGATGATCACGTTGCGGACTGGCCATTTGGTAATCGGGTAATTGGGTAATTGGGTGAATTGGGTAATTGATTGGTGATTGATTGACTGGGCAATCCGGCAATCAATGACCCGATTACCAAATCACCCAATTACCCAATCTGCTCTGTCACCCGATATGTTTGTCGATGACCTTCTTCAGATCATCCTTCTGCGCGAGGCCGACGACCGATTCGACCACCTGGCCGCCCTTGAAAATGAGAATCGTCGGGATGCCGCGGATCTGGAACTTGAACGAGACGTTCGGATTCTCGTCGACATTCAGTTTGCCGACCGTGACCTTGCCCGCATACTCGCTCGCCAGCGCGTCGACAGTCGGGGCCAGCCGCTTGCACGGCCCACACCACTCCGCCCAGAAATCCACCAGGACGGGCGCACCCGACTTCAGCACGTCGTCGTCGAAGTTGCCGTCCGTAAACGTTTGCACGTTCTCAGCCGCCATCGTGTCTCCCCCGGCCAGCCCCTAGCCCCTAGGCCCTAGCCTTTGCTTGATCGCCCGATCATATATTTTGACGTACTCTTTTGCCGAACGGTCCCACGAAAAGTCCTGCCGCATTCCTGCCGCCTGGACAGCGCGCCAGGCGCGTTTGTTGGTGTAAGCGGCCAGCGCGGCCTGGAGGGCCCCGGCCAACGCCGCCGGCGAATACTCGTGGAACGAGAAGCCGGTCTTCGGCGTCACCGTGTCGGCGAGGCCGCCCACGGCGTGGACGACGGGAACCGTGCCGTAGCGCATGCTGTACATCTGATTGAGCCCGCACGGCTCGAAGCGCGACGGCATCAGGAAGATGTCAGCGCCGCCCTCCACCAGATGCGCCAGCGTCTCGTCGAATCCGATGTGCGCGCCGACCTTCTGCGGGTAGGCCGCGGCCAGCGACGACCACATCGCCTGATAGCGCGGCTCGCCGGTGCCCAGCACCACGAACGACGCGTCGAGCTGCGGCAGTTGGCTGGACACCGCGGCAATCAGATCGAGGCCCTTCTGATCGACCATCCGCGACACCATGCCGATGAGCGGCCGCCGCATCGCCGCCTCGTCGTCTGGCAGGCCGTAACGCGCCAGGACCGCCGCTTTCGCGTCGGCCTTGCCTTCCAGGTCACTGGCGGAAAACGGCCGCGGCAGACGCCGGGTCGGTCGCCGGATCCCATTCGCGCGTGTCGATGCCGTTGAGGATGCCGAACAGGTCGTCGCGCCGCGCGCGGAGGATCCCGTCGAACCCGAAGCCGAACGCCGGCGTCTGGATTTCCTCCGCGTAGCGTCTGCTGACCGTGGTGATGACGTCGGCGTTGACGATGCCGCCTTTGAGAAAGCTGATGCGGCCCCAGTACTCGAGGCGATCGATCGACAGCTGGTCCCAGCCGAGATCGAGCCGCGGCAGCCACTCCGGGTCGAAGAGCCCTTGATACGCGATGTTGTGGATCGTGAACACGCTGGGCACACCGCCGAGAACCGGATGCGTGCGGTAGATCGAACGGAGATACACCGGCGCCAGCGCCGCCTGCCAGTCGTGCGCGTGGACGATCGAGGGCGCCGGCGAACGCCGCGACGCGAACTCGAGCGCGGCGCGCGCGAGGAACGCGAAACGAAGCGCGTTGTCGGCGTAGTCGTCGTTGCCGATGCCGTACAGCGCGGGACGATCGAACAGCTCGGGACAATCGACGAGGATGGCGCGGGCGCCGTCGCCGAGCGGCGCGTCGAAGAAGCCGGCGTCGCGCGTGAACCCGCCGACGGACACCGAAAGAGACTCGACGAAGGTGCCGGCGTCGACGCCGCGGTAGCGCGGCAGCACGACGGTGGCGCTCCATCCGAGTCGCGCGAGCGCCGGCGGCAACGCGCCCAGGACGTCGGCGAGCCCTCCGGTTTTCGAAAACGGCCGCGCCTCCGAACCGACGATCAGAACCGATTTGGGCGCCTTGATCGGTCGGGCCCGCGCCCCGGCCTTCGCGCGATCGGCCGGGATCCGCGAGCCCGCGGCGCTACGGGCTGCGCTCAATTACGCCACCCGTGCGGGCTCCGACATCAGACGGGGCACTTCGAGGTCGGGCATGGGCTGAGCCGCGAAGAGACGCACCAGCGGCTTGGCCATCCAGCGCGCCCAATTCGCCGAACGGTTGATGCGCGCGCTGTCGGTGGCGATCCCGGTGTTCGCGTACATCTGCCGGTACAGCTTCGAGACCAGCACGAACGCGACGCGCGCCTTGATCGATTCGACGCAGCCGGAGCGGACCCAGATGTTCCGCCAGCTGTAGAACCGATCCCACACCGCCTGCGTCCGCATGCGGATTTCATCGGGCGACATCACGGGATGCGGCACGTACACCTTCGGCTGCTTGCCTTTCGGGATCAGCCAGTGGCGCGTGAGTGGAATGCCCTCGATCCGTGTCGGATCCGACTCCATCGTCTTTTCCCACGCGGCGAAGTCGACGGTGCCGGGAAACGGCGTGAGCATGACGAACTGCGCGAAGGTGACGCCGGAACGCTCGGCGAGCTCCGCCGTGAGATCGAACGTCTGCGGGCGATCGCTCGGCAGCCCGAAAATGAACGAGCCGAGCACGTGAATGCCGTGATGGCGGAACGCGCGCAGCCGATCGACCAGCCGCTCGCCGCTCATGTTGAAGTCTTTATAAACGTCCTTCAACCCTTCGGGAGTGACCGCCTCGACGCCGATCAGCGCCCCGCGGATGTGCGCCCGCGACATCGCCGCGAGGAATTCGGGATCCTCGGCGGCCTCCATGGTGATCTGCGTGTAGAAGACCATGTCTTCGGGGAGCTTGGCCAGGCCGTCCATCAGCTCGAAGCGCTCCGCGCGCATGGCCTGCAGTTCCTCGAGCCGTCCCTTGTCGTGCCGCCGCGACGCCATCGCGAGATCTTCGAGCGTCACCGGGTAGAAATTATCGTCGGCGAGCGCGATGAACCTGAACCCGAGGCGGCGCAGCACGACGATTTCCTGGATGACGGCATCGACCGTCCGCTGGCGCGGCCGCTGGCCGTCGGTTTTCCACACCGAACAGAACGAGCAATGCTTCGGACAGCCCCGCACGGTCTGAACCGACGCCCACATGTACTTGTCACGCGGCACCAGCGACCAGCGCGCAGGCTTGAAGTCCCCGCCCTCGACCTTGCCGCCGTCGTACATCGGCAACGGCGCGTTCCGGGCGCAGTCGGCGATCACCTGGGCCCACACCAGGTCGCCGTCACCTTTGACGACCGCATGCGCCTCGCCGAGCGCGGCGGCTTCCTCCGGATAGAGCGTGGCGTGGATGCCCCCGAACACGACGTAGGCACCGCAGGCGCGTGCCTTCTTGCCGATTTCGTACCCCTGAACCGCGTTGCCGGTGTGAATGCCGATGCCGACCACGTCGCCGGCCGACACGGCTGATGAATCCCAGCGGCTCGAGCGTCTCGTCCGTCACGATCGGATCGCCGTACTCCTCGGGAGTTGCCGCCGCGAGGACGTACAACCACCGGGGAGTGATAACCCCTACGCCAAATGCCAACGCGCTGGGGTTGACAAGGTGAACCCTCATTCAGTCTCCTGACTCAAATCGCTACGCTCGCAATCGTGGGTGAGCGCCCATTCTGTCATAAGTAAGCCTCGATCCCCGGCGCATTCGCTCGATACAATCGGTTCGTGACCGATCGTCCACCACGGCCGCCGCGCGCGGAACCACGCGAAATGGTCGAATTGCGGCAGATCAAGCTCGAACAGCCAGAGCTGGCGACCGCGGTCGACATGCAGCTGGCGCTGGTCGACATGCAGCGGCGCGTGCAGTCGCGCGTACCTCTGCCGTGGATCCAGGTCGATCCCGACTGGATGCGAACTCAGCAGGCCGCGGGCCGGCCGCTGGTGCGTTTCAGCGACATTCCGCTCGAGTGGAGCGATTTTCGGCTGACCTTCCGGCAGACCGCCGACATCCTGCAGCGCTTCGAGGCGCTCGACCGCTCGGATTATCAGAAGATCGTCGCGATGGGACGCGACGGTAACGCGCTCGAACCGCTGGTCACGTCGTGGTACGACGCCACCTCGGGTGTCTCCGGCGCGGATCCGCGGCGCCGCGCGGCCTCAGACGCGCCTGCGTCCCTCGACCACGTCCTCGTCCTCGCGCTGCGCCCGTTTCTTGCCCGCTCCGCCGAAGCACTCGTTCAGAAGGTCGATTTGTCGGGCTGGACGCACGGCCATTGTCCGTGCTGCGGCTGGGAGCCGGAGTTTGCGGTCATCACGCCGACGGCCGATCGCCGTCTGGTCTGCGGACGATGTCGTGGCGCAGTGGCGGTTTGCGGCACTCGCATGCCCGTTCTGCCTGAACGACGACCGCACGCTCATCACGTCGTTCGCCACACGCGACGGACGCTATCGCGTGTCGGCATGCGACGTCTGCCGGCGGTACCTGAAGGCGTACGACGCGCGGCGCGCGACGCGACCGCTGATGGTGGCGGTGGACACGATCGCGACGCTGCCGCTCGACGCCGCCGCGATGCAGCGGGGTACAAGGGTTAGCAGTGCCCACGCTGAATCGGACCAGTTGTGGCCTGCCACGAAAACACGAAATCACGAAACCTTTTGGTCTTCTTCGTGTCTTCGTGCTTTCGTGGCGATCCCGGCCGCAGTGATTAGGGTTTTAGTTGAACTCGCCCTCCGACGTGACGATGTGGACGGCGTTCAGGTAATAGAACAGCTCGGGGTCGAACAAGCCGTCCTTCACACGCTCGTACAGCGACACGGAGGACGAGGCGAACACGCGTGGAGCTTCCGGCGCCCGCTTCGTCATGAGGCGTCGCAAGGCGGACTGCCCCGACTGCGTCAGCGCATGAACTTCGCGCAGGAGCAGAATCGAGGCGCGCGGCGCACGGGGCGGTTCGGTCGGCGACAGGACGGCGCCCAGATCGCCGCCGCAATCGGCGACGTCGCAGGCGAGGATCCTGATGCTGTGGTCAGTCCTGGACAGCCGGCCGGCGATCGCCTCCGTCAGTCTCAGGGCAGATGTGGGCGACCCGCTGATCAACACCGGCACGCGCGTGCGCGCCGCCGCCTGCAGGTCCATCCCGAGCTCGAATTCGTCCCGCGCCTCAACCAGTGACTCCGTGACGTCCTCCCAGTTCATCTCACGCCTCCTGTCGAACTTTCGCTGGGAGATATACGCTCCGTCGCATCAAAAGGCCATAGGCGGCGGCTTTGCGGAAGCTGATTTCTCGATGAGGACACAACCCGCTGATCATGCAAAGACTTACGGCTTTCAGCGAGGGACCGGAGCGGCGGAAATGGTAGGCTTCTGAGGACGTGACGACACCGCTGGACGCCATGCCGACGGCGAACCTCCTCCGCTTTGGCGCATTCGAGCTGGACATCGAGGCGGAACGGCTGCTCAGGAACGGCCGCAACGTCCGGCTGCAGCCTCAGCCCTTCCGACTGCTGTGCCTGTTGGCCGGCCAGGCCGGACGCGTGGTCACCCGCGAGGAGATCCGGGCGGCGCTGTGGACGAGCGAGACCTTCGTGGACTTCGAGCAGGGCGTGAATTTCGCGATCAAGCAGGTGCGCGAGGCGCTGGGCGAGGACGCCGATCACCCGATCTATATCCAGACGATTCCGAAGCGCGGCTACAAGTTCGTCGCCCCGGTCGAAGTCGTCGGATCGCAGGCGGTTCAGGCGCCGCCGCAGGCACGAACAGACGGCACGCTCAGCAAGCTGCTGTGGTCACACATCGCGGAGCTGCGTATTGCGGAAGATCGCCGCAAGAAACGGCGGCGCGCTGTGTTGATTGGTGTGTCGGTCGCGATCGGCGTGGCGCTGATCGCGACGATCGTCGTGTTGATGATGCGGGTGATCTGAGGACAGCCGGCGACGGTTATTGCTGCGGCGTCGCCGGTTTCGTCGCGAAGAGTGTCGAGGCCTTCGACGACACCCAGTTGAACAGATTGCGCGACTCCATGAACCGTCCGGCGTTCGACCGCGCGCCGAAAACGACGACGGCGACGTTCTGTCCGGATTCGGGGAGACGCAGCACGGTCGCGAGGCAGTAACCCGCCTTCGTGATGAAGCCCGTCTTCCCCGCGCGAACGTCCACGTCCGAACGGCCCAGCAGATGGTTCGTGCTGTGGAACGTGATGGGGCGTCGGGCGCTGTAGACCGTGTACTCGTAGGTGCGCATGATGGACGAGATCCGATCGTCCTGCGCGGCGTGCGTGATGAGACGCGCCATGTCGTAGGCGGTCGACGTGTTGTCCGAGAGCAGACCGGACGGATCCGCGTAGTGCGTGCTTTCCAGTCCCAGCTCGGCGGCCTTTTCGTTCATGCGGCGGACGAAGCCTTCAGACCCGTGCGGCGAGACACGCGCCAGGGCACGGGCCGCGGCGTTGTCCGACGCGATCAACAACAGGTGCAGCAGGTCGTCGGTCGTGACCTTGTCGGTCGCGCGCAGGTGCGTCGTCGAAGCCTGGAAGACGTCGCCGCGGGTGATCGTCACCGGCTGCGTCACGTCGGGATTGCTCTCGAGGAAGACCGTCGCCGTCATCACCTTGGTGATGCTGGCAATCGAGCGCTGGCTCTGGGAGTTCTCTTCCCAGAGCACCTGCTTGGTGTCGGGATCGTAGATGATGGCCGCGGCCGCGCGCACATCGGGAACGAGGTCGCCGCTCGCGTCGACCTTGTACCGCGGCAGCGCCGTGTCCGCAATTTCGCGCGCCATGGCGACGGCGCGTGCGCTCGCCAGCTTCGCCTTACGCGTCTGCGCGCGGGCGGCCGAATAGGCGCCCTTGCGTTTGCGTTCCCTTGGTCGCGGCCGACGCCGGCGTCTCGCAAATACTGACGAGGCACAGAAGCGCAGCCGGACCGACCCAGAGGATTGAGTTTTTGCTCAAGCGGACAACCCCAAAACTATAAGAATTCTGCCGGGAAGCGGTGACGTCAGTCTAGCAGACAAATCACAGATTGCAAGGGGATTATCCCTACGGACGAGCATAAAACCTCTTCCATTCAAGGGCACACACGAGCTCTCCCCAAGTCCTGTGCCAGCATGTGCAACCGGGAACCGCCCCATAGCGTGAATATCGGCACGACATAGTGCGAACAGAAGGAATACGAGCGACGATTCGTGCAGCGGCGCGCGCAAACGCTCACAGGCTCCTCACGACGCACGGTGATCGTCGTGAGAGCGGCCCCGTCGTCGCGACGAGAAACAGCGCTATCGGTTCAGCAACCGCGCGACGTCCGCCCGATCCTTTGCGTATCGTGCCGGTGGCGCGGTGTTCAGGAACTGTTCGAGATAGGGCCGCGCGGCGGCGCGATCGTCGCGCGCGAGGGTGACCGCGAGGTTATACAGCGCGTCGAAGTTTCGCGGTTCGAGCTGCACGGCTCGCGTCCAGGCCTCGATCGCCGCCGCCCGGCTTCCCTGCCGCAGCGCAACCAATCCGAGCTCCGGCATAGGCGCGCGACGAGCGCGGGTCGACGGCAATCGCCGCCTCGAAACGCGTCCGCGCCGCGGCGAGGTCGCCGCGATCCAGCGCGAGCATCCCGAGGTTCTCGAGCGGGACCGGACTCCCGGGATCGACGGTCAGGACCCGTTCGAACACACGCCGCGCGTCGTCGTGGCGGCTTGCGGTCGCATACGCGATCCCCAGTGCGTTCATCGCCTCCGGGTCCGCGTCCGGTTGACGGACGAGCGGCTCGAGCAGCTGAATACCCTGATCGAGGCGTCCCGCGTCGACGAGCGTTTCACCCAGTTGCGCGATCAGCCGGACGTCGGTGACGCCTTTCGCGATCGCCTGCTGGAGCACGTCGATCGCCGCGGCCACGTTGCCGCGCCGCGCCTCCACGAAGGCGAGGTGTCTGTACGCGATCGCCATGTCCGGACGGCGTTCGATGACGCCCTGATAGAGCCGCACGGCATCGGCGGAACGGCCGGCGCCGAACGCCTCGACTGCATCGTGAATCGTCCGATCGAGTTCTACGAGGTGCTTCGGATCGTCTTCCGTCGTATAGCGCGCTTTGACGGGCGCGCTCCCCGACAGGTAGCCGAGCGATCGGAGTCGCGCTGTCGCGTCGGGACTTTCCGCGATCCGCTGTCCGGGCGCCACGGCCTTGAAGGCGGCCAGACTCGCCGCCAGTGTCCGGTCCTGCGCCGGGGTGCGGCCCGCCAGGTTCGTCGCCTCCGCGGGATCGGCCGCGAGGTCGTATCGCTCGGGGATTGGCAGATCGATGAACTTTTCCCGCTCGAGGACGATGCCCGACAACGGCGCCCAGCCGCGATTCAGCATCCCGCTCATCGCTTCGAAGTACGAAGGACGCGGGGTACGCGCGGCGCGTTCGGCAGGCGGCAGCAACGATCGCCCCGGCAATTCCGACAGTGGCGGCAGTCCGACGGCATCGAGAATCGTCGGGAGGATATCGACGTGGCGCGCGGAGACGTTCGACACTTCGCCCTGCGATCGCGACCGACGTGCGCTCTCGCCGGAGGCGCTCCGTTCAGGGGCGCCACCTGCGCGATGATCAACGGCACGCGCAGCGTCGATTCATACGCGAACAACCCATGCGACTGTTCGCCATGTTCGCCGAGTCCTTCGCCGTGATCGGCCGTGACAATCACCAGCGTCGGACGCGTCGACGCCCGCAGATCGTCGAGCAGCGGCGCCAGCGCGGCGTCAACGGCCGCGACTTCGCCATAGTACGGGCGGTTCGCATACGTGACGTCGAACGGCGGCGGCGGCCGATACGGCGTGTGTGGATCGAAGAGGTGCAGCCACACGAACCAGCCTTCGCTGCGGTGCCATCGCGTGCTTCGGCTGGCAGGCTCCGTCCACCGCACTCACCGCCACGCGACCCACCCGACCCACTCGACCTTTCCGCGATCCACGCGCGCGCGAGCGGCACAACCGCGGAGGCCGGCCGCTCGGGCATGTCGAAATCTGCCGGCGCCTGCGTGTCGCCGAAGCGATCGTCGTAGACGTCGAACCCCTGATTGAGGCCGAAGCGCGAGTGCAGCGGGAATCCGGCGACGAACGCGGCCGTCGCATAACCTCCCTGCTTGAGCAGCCGTCGCCGCGGTGCGAAACCCCGCGGGCAGCCGATAGCCGCTGTTGTCGCGCAGGCCATGCTCGAACGGGTACCGCCCGGTGAGGATGCTGGCGTGCGACGGGAGCGTCACGACCGCGTGGGCGTGGGCGAAGTCGAAGCGGACGCCTTCACGCGCGAGCCGATCGAGCGCCGGCGTCGCGGCCGGACCGCCGTAGCATCCCAGCGCGTCGGCGCGGAGTGTGTCGATCGTGATCAGCAGGACGTTCTGGCCGGGAATCGGACGCAGATCGGCCTGCGGCGCGCGCACGGGAACAACCGCATGGCGATCGCGACGAACGCGACGGACCACGAACGCACGAACGCGATGACAGCGAGCGTACGGATCTCGTCGTGTCTTCGCGTGTTCGTGCCGTGCGCATCCTCTACTGCACGAGCGCAATCGCGACCAGGAGCGCGTGCTGCGTGCCCATCCACGCGTCCGTCACGTCGAACGACTCGGTGAGCGCGTGCGCGTCGCGACCGCGTCCGCCGCCGCCGATGGTGATCGCCGGAATCTTCAGACTCATCGGCGTGTTGGAGTCGGTGGAGCCCTCGCCAAGCGACGCGTTGAACCCGAGCGCCGTGGCCGCGGCCAGACCGCTCCGCACGATCGGTGAATTCTCCGGCGTCGATCCGGCCGGCCGGTCGCCGACCAGTTCTTTGACGACCGTGATCGTCGCCTTGCCGCCCCAGCGCTGATTCTCCTCGACGACCGCGGCATCGACGGCCTTCTGAAAGCTCGCGTCGACCGCCGCCAGCGATGCCGGATCGGACGAGCGCATGTCGATCTCCATCCATCCTTCGAACGGAATGGAATTGACCGACGTGCCGCCGCCGACGCGTCCGACGTTGAACGTGGTCTTCGGCTGCTTCGCGACCTGGATTTCCTGAATCTTGGCGATCGCGCGGCCCATCGCGCCCATCGGATTGGCCAGACCGAACGCGCCGAAGCTGTGGCCGCCCGGTCCCTTGAACGTGACGCGGTACCGATGGCTCCCGACGGCGACGTTCGTCACGTGGACGCCGGTGCCGTCGATCGAGATGAAGTTGTCGATCTGGTCCTTCAAGGTCTCGCGAAACAGCTGTTTCACGCCGCGCAGGTCGCCCAGTCCCTCTTCGCCGACGTTGGCGACGAAGGTAATCGTGCCTCTCAGACGCACATTGGCTTTCTTCATCTCGCGGGCGATCGAGACGAGCACGGCGAGGCCGCGGCAATCGTCGCCGATGCCTGGTCCGCGCAGGATGTTCCCGTCGCGCTTCACGCGGACATCGGTCCCTTCCGGGAAGACGGTGTCGAGATGCGCGGCGAGGACGAGGTGCGGGTGCAACGCCGCGCCGCGCAGCTCGCCGAGGACGTTGCCCACCTTGTCGACGCGCACGTTCTGCAGCCCGATCTGCTGGAACACCCTCTCCAGTTCCTTCCCGCGAATCTCTTCCTTGAAGGAGGGCGAGGGAATCTGGCAGAAGCGAATCTGATCCTCGATGGTCTGTGGCTCGTTCGCCTTGACGGCGTCGAGCGCCGCCTTCACTGCCGGGTCTTTCGCCACGTCCGCCAGGGTCGACGCCGGCTGCGCCAGCGTCACACCGACGCTCGACATCGCGAGCACGCACAGGCCGCCAAGGCCGCGCACCAGGGTCTTTCCAGGGAACCGCCATTTCGGCCGTATCATGCGCTCTCCTCTACGGTTCTGCATGGTAGCGCAGGCGGCGTTGCGGCCGCACAATCCAAATCCCCGTATGTCGTGGGAAGGCATCAGTTATGGGCCCAACTTTTAGCGATAAAACGCGATATAAGGCCGCGTATCCTTTCAGCACACTGACTATTGCGGTTTCGTGAGGAGGAGGTCACCTGTGAAAGGTACGTTCATTCGAGTACTTGCGGCCCTGGCGATTGTGACGACGTTCGGTCTCGCGCCGGCGGCGGCACAGACTGGCCAGACGTTCGGCGAGCTCGTCGGCAAGATCACCGACGATCAGGGCGGCGGTGCTGCCCGGCGTCACCGTCACGCTGTCGGGTCCCGCCGTGATGGGCACGCCCACAGCCGTCTCCGGCGCACCGGCGTGTACCGCTTCCCGGCGGTCGCCACCGGCACTTATACCTTGAAATTCGAGCTCGGCGGTTTCGCCCCGCTCGTCCGCGTCCGGCATCGTCGTCCCGGTGCGACAGACCATTACGGTCGACGCGCAGATGAAGCTCGCGTCGCTGCAGGAAACCGTGACGGTGAGCGGCGCGTCGCCGACCGTCGACGTGGAAAACACCAAAGTCGGCGCGCGCCTGTCGCAGGAAATCCTGACGGCCGTGCCGACGTCGCGGACGATCTTCGGATCGACCACGGTGCTGCCCGGCATGACGATGGGCCGGCAGGATCCGGGCGGACTGAACGCGGCGACCTCGACCGGCATGGTCGCGCATGGCGCCAGCACCTACAACCTGAACTACTACGGCGTCACCGCTGATACGCCGCAGAACTACGGGTCGATGTACTACATGGACTTCGGGTCGGCCGAAGAAATCTCGGTCGACACGGCGGCGATGGGCGCCGAAGTCGGCGGCGGCGGCGGCGCGAACATCAACGTGATCCCGAAGTCGGGCGGCAACACGCTCAAAGGCAGCGCCTACTACAGCATCACCGGCAAGGGGTACTGGGATCACTTCACCGGGAACAACATCACCGACGAACTGCGGGCGCAGGGCATTACCGACCCGACCCTGCAGAAACGCTGCAGGACTTCAACGCCGACGTCGGCGGGCCGTTCATGAAGGACCGCCTCTGGTGGTTCGGATCGTTCCGCAACTACAGCGACCGTCGAAGCGACCGCCGAGCTACACGATGGTGAACTCGGACGGCAGCCTGACCAACCCGTTCGACTCGAACCTGCGCAACTACACGACGAGCGGCAAGTACCAGGTCAACAAGAACAACAGCTGTCGGCGTTCTGGACCTACAACCGGAAGTTCCAGCCGCACCGCGGCGCCGGCGTCACGCAGCCGCTTCCGCAGGGCACGCTGCATCAGGAGTCGCCGAAGAACCTGATCAACGCCAACTGGACGTCGGTGATGGGCCAGAACACATTCCTCGAGGTGTCGTCCACCTACTTCCACATGCACTGGCCGAGCACGTGGGCCGACGAGTTCAACGCGCTGCCGGCGAGCCAGCAGCATCCGGCGACGTTCAACATCACGACCGGCATCTACATCGACGGCCCGGAGCCGACCGGGCAGCGCTTCCGCGACGCCTACCGCCATCAGACCAACATCGGCGTGACCCGCTACATCGACGGCTTCCTGGGCGCGAGCCACCAGCTGAAGACCGGATTCGAAAACTGGTGGACGCCGACCGGGCACCGACGGCTTCGAGATCTTCGACGACGTCCGCCTGCGCTACACCGGCCCGGCGAGCGACCTGCAGCCCACCGTCCGCACGGGCTGCGTCGCGTCGGAAGTGTTCCTCTACAACACGCCGCTGACGCAGAAGACGAAGATGCGAACTTCGCGGCCTTCGTCCAGGACCGCGCCAGCTATCGGCGCGTCACGCTGAACCTCGGCCTGCGCTGGTCGTACTTCGACGGCTCGATTCCGGCGCAGAGCAACGGCGGCGCCGAGTGGGGCGCGGCCTGCGCGGCGTGCAACCAGTCGTTTCCCGAAATCAAGCCGCCGTATCAGCTGGAACACGTTCGCGCCGCGCACCGGCGTCGTCTTCAAGTTGACGGAAGACGGCAAGAACGTCGCGAAGGCGAGCTACAGCCGCTACTACGAGTCGATGTACACGACCGAGTTCGGCAGCATCAACGCCGAACATCGATCACGACCGGCGGGTCGCGACGTACGCGTGGACCGGCGGCGATCTGAACGGCAATGCGGACGGGCCGATCGCAACGGATGCTCGGGCGACGCTCAAGAGCCAGTTCGTGCGCGAAGTCGAACGCGATCGATCCGAACCTGAAGGATCCGAAGAACGACGAGATCATGTTCGCGTTCCAGCGCGAGCTGATGAACAACGTGTCGTTCAACGTCGACTGGATCCAGCGCTGGTTCAACGACTACACGATCGACCAGAACTGCTACGGTCTGCCGTGCAACACGACGGCGACGACGGCCTACGTCCAGAACAAGCTCGTCACCGACTTCGGGCCGGACAACCTGACGCGGCACCGCCGACGACGAGCACTCACCTTCTATGCACGTCGCGCCGGCGTACCTCGGCAAGGACACGTTCTTCCACACCAACTGCGGCAACAACGTGTCGGTCAGCTGCACGCAGCGCTACAAGGCGCTCGAGATGTCGCTCAGCAAGCGCATGTCGAACCGCTGGCAGACGCAGGGCTCGTACGTGTGGTCGCAGGCTCGACGGCGACCTGGTGCTCGACTACACGAACCCGAACAACGCTGCTGCCGTTCGTCGGTCAGGGCCGCGGCACGGCCGATCAGCCGCACGCGTTCAAGCTGCTCGGCAGCTACCAGGCGCCGTACGGCATCACGTCGGCGCGAACTTCCAGGCGCTGAGCGGCCTGCCGCTCGACCGCGTGCTGAGCGTGCCGCTCTCGCAGGGCACGGCGAACTCGCGCGTGGAACCGCGCGGCACGTATCGCGCCGACTTCCTCAACCTGCTGTCGCTGCGCGCGGACAAGAGCTTCCGCCTCGGCGGCGGCCACCGCGCCTCGTTCGTCGCGGAGCTGCACAACGTGCTCAACTCGAGCGCCGGCCAGAACAGCTACGGCACCGTGACCCGAGGCTTCGCCAACCAGGCCGCGTTCGACGCGGCGCGGCTGGGGACGTCGTACTTCGGCCGCGTGCAGGAGATCGTCGCTCCGCGCGTGCTGAAGATCGGATTCAAGCTGGACTTCTGAGAGTCGATAGTCAGTAGTCGGGACTCGGGGTCAGTGGAGTCGTAGCTGGACGAGCAGTCCGCTAGCGCGGCCTAGCCGGTAGTCCCAGTCCTGTCCGCTACGCAGCGGCCAGCTTCTGGACGACCGGAAGCTGGCCGTCTTACTGCTGACTACTCGACTGCGCGTGATCCGCGGCCCGACGCCTGTTCGCTCGTTCTCTACGCGGCCTCCGGCGCGGCGGCGCTCGTCTACGAAGTGACCTGGACACGGCTGCTCGCGCTGCAGCTTGGCCACACCGTCGCCGCCGCCAGCACGGTGCTCGCGGCATTCATGGGTGGCCTGGCGCTCGGTGCCTGGCTCGCCGGGTATACGTCGGCGGCAAGCCTTCGCGCCTACGCCGCGCTCGAACTTCTGGTCGCGGCCACCGCACTCCTGCTTCCGCTGGCGTTGACCGGCGCGACCCCGGCCCTGGCGTGGGCGTATGCGGACGGCGCGGCCCCGGCGCGTTTCGCGATCGTCCGCGTCGTCATCAGTCTCGCGCTTCTGGGCGTCCCCGCCGCCGCGATGGGTGCGACCTTTCCGATCGCGGCCGGCTGGCTGGCGTCGCACGACCAGGGCCGAGCCTCTTTTTCCGGCGCGGGATCGCTGTACGCGTCGAACACCGCCGGCGCCGCGCTCGGCGCGCTGGCCGCGGGCTTCTGGCTCATTCCGACGCTCGGCCTTCGCGGAACGACCTGGGTCGGCGTCGGACTCAACGTCGCCGCGGCGGCCGGCGCGCTGTGGCTGAGCCGCCGAAGCTCAGAAACCGCGGAGCCCGCAGAGATCGCAGAGAAGAACCCTGCCCACAGAAGTCGAAGAACAGACCTCACACGCAGCGTCCGCAGACGTGCTCTCGCGGTTCCGCCGCGCTCGGCGCTCGCGTGACGCGCACCGGCGCCGGTGCTGGCGTGCGTCGCCGCCGCGATCTCTGGTTGCGCCGCGCTGATCTACGAAGTGTCCTGGACGCGCCTGCTCGCGCTCGTCATCGGCCCCACCACCTACGCGTTTGCCACGATGGCCGCGGCCTTCATCAGCGGGCTGGCTATTGGATCGGCCGTCGGGGCGCGGATCGCACGGCGCGTGTCGCGGCCGGCCGTCTGGCTGGCGGCGATGCTGGTGGTCTCTTCGGTCGCGGCGAGCGCCGCGGCGTGGTACGCGGCGGCGCGCCTGCCCCTTCGAGTTGCCGCGGAAGTGGCCGATCCAGCGGCGGCATTCGGCCCGGTGGTCGCCACCCAGGCGGCGCTCGTCGGCCTGCTGCTGCTGCCGATGACGCTCGCGCTGGGCGCCACGTTTCCGCTCGCGCTGGCAGCCGCCGGCCCCGGCGTTTCCGCCGGACGCGAGGCCGCGAGGGTCTACGCCTCCAACACCCTCGGCGCAATCGCCGGCTCTCTTGTAGCGGGGTTCGCGCTCATTCCTCGTCTGGGACTGCAATCGACGTTTCAGTGGACCTCGATTGCGGGTGCCGCTGCCGGCGCGGCCTGTCTGGCGGCGGCATTGCGCAACCCGCGACCCCTCGAATCCAAGAAAGCGCGAAAACACCCTTCGACAGGCTCAGGGCAGGCGCCTGCGGTGAGCGACGTCGAACCGTGGTTTCGTGGCCAAACCGTGCTGGCCGCAGCGCTCGTCGCAGTGGCCGCGGTCGCGGCCGTCGTCTCCCTGCCGCCGTGGGATCCACAACTGCTGTCCAGCGGCGCTTACAAGTACGCGCCGTACATCGGTGCCGCCGATCTCGACGTCGGGCTGCGCGCCGGCACGCTGGAGTTTTACAAGGAAGGCGCCGCCGCCACGGTCAGCGTGCGCCGGCTGGCCGGCGTGCGCGCGCTGTCGATCGACGGCAAAGTCGACGCCTCGAATGGCGGCGACATGCTGACGCAGCGCTTGCTCGGCCTGCTGCCGGTCGCGCTCCACGGCCGGGCGCGCGAAATCTGTGTGATCGGGCTCGGCAGCGGCGTGACGCTCGGCTCGGCGCTCGCTCCCGGCGACGTGCGTCATGCCGACGTCGTCGAGATCTCGCCCGAGGTCGTGGAGGCGTCGCATCTCTTCGATCGCGAGAACGGATCGGTCCTCGCGCACCCGGCGGTCCGCCTCATCGTTGGCGACGGCCGGTCCCACCTGCTGCTCACGCCGCGAAAGTACGACGTGATCATTTCCGAGCCCTCCAACCCATGGATGGCCGGTGTCGCGACGCTCTTCACTCGCGAGTTCTTCGAGGCGGCGCGCGCAAGACTGGCGCCCGACGGTCTGCTCTGCCAGTGGGCGCACACCTACGACATCAGCCAGGAGGACCTGCAGTCGATCGTCCGGACGTTCGCTTCGGTCTTTCCCCAGGGCACGATGTGGCTGGTCGGCGAAGCGGACCTGCTGCTGATCGGCGGGCCTGGCGACGATGTGCGATCGAGGCTGGACGGGTTGCCGTCCAGGCTGCGCAACCCGTCGACGGCCGGCATGCTGGCGACGGTCAACATCCGGCGCGGCTGACGCGCCATTCGATCTGCTCTCTCTTTACAAGGGCGGGCCGGACGAGCTCAACCGCTACGGGGGGAACGCGGTCATCCAGACCGACGACCGCACCGGGCTGGAGTATTCGGCGCCGCGCGGCATCTATGGCAAGACCGGCGGGAACAACGCCGGGGCCATCCAGAGCCTGGGCGGCGACCGGCCTCGGGCCGTCGGCGCGGTACTCGACGCGGCCACCGACGCCAGCTGGGCCTCGCGCGGCGCCATGCAGCTGAAGGCGGAGGCGTACGAGCTGGCGTATGAGTCGTTTCGAACCGCGGTGACGCTGAACAGCCGCAACGCCGAAGCGCTCGCCGGTCTGGTGACGGCGGCGGCCAGCGCGCGGAAGCAGCCCGAAACGCTGGAGTGGCTGAAGACGATCGCGTCCCGCGAGCCAACCAACGCTCCAATCCGGATCGAGCTTGCCCATCTGTACGCGGCTGGCGGGGATGGGAACGCCGCAATCGAGGCCGCGTCCGCGGCGATGCGGTCTGGCCCCGGAGGATCCGCGCGCGGCCGAGCAACTGGCCTCGATTGTCGCCGACGCCGAGGACGCCGACCGCCTCGAGCCGCTGGCCGCGTCGCTGGCCGCGCGCTTCCCTGATCGGCCGGACCCTCGCTATTACCAGGCCACGGTGCTCTTTCTGCGCGGCCGGGCCGAAGAGGCGATTGCGGCCATCCGCGGCGTGGTCGATCGGCACCCCGACCACGCCCGGGCGCAGAACCTGTTAGGGGCGGCGTGTGCCACCCTCGGGCGCCGGGAGTGTGCGCAATCGGCATTCGAAGCATCGCTGCGCGCCGATCCGAAAGACCCGTCGACGTACATCAACCTGGGGCTCTTTCATCTCGAGGCCGCCAACCCGCAAGAGGCCGCGCGCTACTTCACCGAGGCTTTGTCGATCGACCGTCATTCGGAAGCCGCGCGTTCCGGTCTCGCACAGGCTCGTTCCGCTCTCGCAAATCCACGATGATGAAGATCAGTTCAAAGATCTGAAGTCGCGACCATCGATCGATCGTGCATGTACTCCTCTGATCTCTGTGCCGATATGTGTACTGGCAGCCCGCCTTCGCCGCTTCGCGGCTATGGCGTGGCAGGCTCGTTCGAAGTGTGTCGCGGTACGTATATTGCTCCGCGGTTGAGACGGAGGACACGATGAGTCTCGTTCGGCTTCTCGGCTTCACCACGCTCCGATGCGGCTGCGTGGTCGGCCGGTATCGCGAGGTGGCGACCAGCCGGGAAGTCACTTACGTCGAGGAAAAAGGCAAAACCTGCGTCAGCGCCGGTCATCGACGAAATCACACGGTGGCTGCGGACCGGATCTCGTCGGCCGTCCCGATCGCGCTCGCGACCAAGGCTTCCTGACAACCGGTTGTGACCGTCAGGTCACAACCCTGTGTCATCGTACGACCTCGTAAGTGACGCCCACCCTCTAACGTACCCGCGGCACACGACCGAAATACTGGCGTGACCGTTCTACAAAAGCCCTTCGACTCCGTCACTTTAGGCTCCGCGCGAAGCACCTTTTATCATTCGGATTGTCTGGACGTCTTCGCGCAGCTGCCCGCCAGGAGCGTCGACGTGATCGTCACGTCGCCTCCTTACAATCTTGGCATTCAGTACAACCAGTACCAGGACACCCTGTCGCGGTCGGACTATCTCCAATGGACCAACACCTGGGTGGCCGCCGCGGCTCGGGTGCTGCGCCCCGAGGGGTCGCTCTTTCTGAACGTGGGCGCCAAGCCGACCGACCCCTGGACCGCTCTTGACGTGGCGCAGGCGGTACGCCCGCATCTGCGGCTGCAGAACATCATCCATTGGGTCAAGTCGATCGCCATCGAGCGCTCGGCGGCCGGCAGCGCCGCCGGACTGACCCGCGACCTGGCGGTCGGGCACTACAAGCCGATCAACAGCGACCGGTTCCTGAACGACTGCCACGAATTCATCTTCCACTTCACCCCGCTCGGCGAAACCGGCCTGGAGCGGCTGGCCCTTGGGGTCCCCTACCAGGACCAATCGAACATCGCTCGCTGGCGGGCAGCTTCCGGCGGCGTGCGCTGCCGCGGGAACACGTGGTTCATTCCGTACGAGACGATTCAGCGCCGCGATCGCGACCGCCCGCACCCGGCGACCTTTCCGTCGCGGCTGCCGGAACAGTGCGTGCGCCTGCACGGGCTGAAGCGGATTCAGGTGGTGATGGACCCGTTTACGGGCCTCGGCAGCACAGCCGTCGCGTGCGCCCGCCTCGGCGTCAGCTTCATCGGCGCCGACGTCGACGAGACGTACCTGCGGGAAGCGGTCGCCAGGGTCCGCGCGACCATGACCGGACGGCCGGCGAAGGTTCGAAGTCTGAAGTCTGAGGTTAAAAGGCCGCGGCGGGCAGTGTAGGCAGGATGGGCAGGATGGGCGGACGGGAAGACTTCCCGTCCTGCCCTTCCCGCCCGTCCAGCCTATTTCTTGGTCGAAGACGACGGCTTCGGCGGCGGCTTGAGGACGTATTCCTTCCGGAACCAGACCGTCGCGCCCTTGCGCGTCACCTTCACATCCACCTGGCGGCGGCGGCGCGACGCGTCGGGGTTGTTCGAGTAGTACCCCAGCACGTAGTAGTCGCTCGTCTCGGCGTCAATCCGTTTCAGCGCCTTGCTGAAATCGTTCTGGTTGACGACGGCGATGCCGCCGGTTTCTTCCGCGATGACGCGAAGACTGTCCTGTGACTTCCGGACGAACTCGCTCCACTGCCGCGGATCCACCTGCTCGTCGATGTCGCCCATGCCGGACACGAGACCGCGCGGATCGATCGTGTACATCGTGACGTTCGCGCGGTTCGCCTGACGCGTCAGCTCGCCGAGCTCGCGCGCGAGATCCGCGTCGGCGAACTGCTCGCTCTGCTTCTGCTGCTGCGTCATCGGATCGACGGCGTTCGAGTTCGACCCGTCCGAGTTCTGCTGCTGCATCTGATTCTGCGAGCGCGCGAACTCGTTCTGCGCGAACGGCGAGTTGGGCTCCATCAGACCGAGACGCGCATCCTGGAACGGATTGAAGTCGTAGCCGTCGCTGACGTACACCAGCGCCTTGCGGCGATTGTGCACCGATTCGAGGTTGTTCAACAGGTCGTTGACCGTCGAGAAGGCGACGTGTGCGCGATACCGCACTTCGCTCGGCCCTTCGGCCCCTGACGAGCCGTTGATGATGTCGGTCGGCTTCAGTTCGCTGCCGGCGATTTTCTTGATCGCCTCCTCGAGACGCGCCTTGTCGTACGTCATGTCGACGGCGATAGACGACGGACCGCTGGAGACGATGCCGAACATGTCGCCGTCGTGCACCAGCTCCTTCGAGATCCGCTTGAACAGATCGCGCACCCGGCCGGTGTTGTGGAACTGCAGGTGCAAGTCGTCGACGAAGAAAAGAAAGATGCGGCCCGAGACGTCGGTCTTCGGCCGCGATAGCGGCAGAATGATTCCCTCTGGTGGCGGTGGCGGCGGCGGCGCCAGGACGTTCGTCACGCGGCCACCAGTGACCACTGTCATCGACGTGAGTTCCTGCTTCACGCCGTCTTCATAGACTTCGAATTCATCCTTCTTGAGGTCCGGGATGAAGTTGCCCTTGTCGTCGCGCACGACGATATCGTTCGTGACCAGATCGACCTGGACGCGGAACGTGGGTTTCTGCTGCGTCGTCGTCGTCGCGGACGCTGGGGGCTGTGCCGGTGGCTGCGCGGGCGTCTGCGCCGACAGACCCGCGGCCAGGACCACCAACAGAGCCGTGGACCAGAACCCGTTCATTTTCAAGTTCATAAGGGTCCTTCATTATACATCGCGAAGAGCCCTCCGGGCGGTCCGCGCAATCACGGTCGTGGCGGCCAGCGTCGCGGCAAGCCCCGCAACCAGAATCGCGTAATAAGACGCGTCTTTCGGGAGCTCGGCCTGACCGGCGAGCGCCAGCGCTTCGCCAGTCACTTTTCCGGCGTATGCGTACATCACGGCGCCAGGCAACGTGCCGGCGGACGCGATCACGAAGTCCTTAATCGAGATTCTCGTGACCCCCAGTGCGTAGTTCAGGAAATTGAATGGCACGATCGGCGAGAGGCGCAGCAGGAACACGATCCGAAGGCCCTGCGCCGAGACGGCGCGATCGATGGCTGCGAATCGTGGCATCGTGGCCAGCTTGCGCTCGATCAGGCGACGCGCCACGTAACGGCCGAGCAGAAACGCCACGGTTGAGCCGAGCAACGCTCCGCCAAACGAGAAAACGGCCCCTCGCACCAGGCCGAAGACCGCTCCGCCCGCCATCGTCAGCACAGAGGCCGGCACCAGCGCAACGACCGAGACCGCATAGAGCAGCATGAACACGACCGGTGCGACCAGGCCCCAGTGCCGGACGTCCACAATCACGCCGAGCATGCGCGGTCCAGCCCATCGTCCGCCCAGCCAGATGAGCAGCGCGACCGCAATCGCGCCAGCGGCCGCGCGAAGACGGATCACTGCGGTTCGTGCGATTCAGGAATGTCGGGCGGGGACGACGCGTCGAGCGTCGTGGGAGCTTCGGCCGGCTGGGGTTCGGTTGGCCGCTCCGGACGGCCGCGGCGTCCGCGTCTGCGCCGACGCCGCTGCTGCTGTTGCTGCCGCTGTTGCTGCGTGCTGTGTTGCTGCTGTTGCTCGTCAGGTTGGGATGCGCGGACTTCGGAAACATCCGTGCGCGGCGCCTCTGTCGTCTGGTCGTCGGATGGCGGCTCGTCTTCTACGGTCGCGGACTCGCCTGCGGTCTCTTCCAGATCGGTCCCGGCCTGGCGCGCCACTCGTTCGGCACGTTCCGCCCGTCGCCGTTCGCGCCACTTTTCCGCGTCAGCCGACGGAATGGGTGTGTCGACGATTTTCTGCCAGTCGAAGTCGACGCCGGGATTCTGCGCCTCGAGCGCGCGCCGGAGCGCCTCGTCGAAAGGCTGCCGGCCGACCTTGACGTTGGGTGGCGTACGAAACCAGTAGAGGATGCGCGTGCGGACCTTGCCTCGACGGTTCGTCGTCGGCTGCACGAGGTAGAAGTGCTCGTAGCCGCGTTTGTCGCGCGTGAAGCGGAGAAAAGCCATACAGCTTTCGGCTATCGGCTTTCAGCTATCAGCTGGAACAGCCGGCGTTATTTCCTTTTCTTCTTGACGGCTTTCTTGACGGCTTTCTTGACGGCGCGCGCCGGTTTGGGCGCGCGAGGCGGCTCCGGTTTCTTCGGCGCGGCCGCTGGACGCGGCGCCGCCGGTTTGACCGGCGCTTTCACGAGTGGCTTCGTCCGAACCACGGGCGGCGCCTCTTTGCTGCGGTGAACCAGCGTGAAGCGCGGCTGATCGCCGACGATGTGGTAGCTCCAGATTTCGCCGACGTGGATCTGGTTGTCCTCGCACAAACGGCGTGCGACGTCGACCATTCCGGCAGGCACGTAGAGGTGGAACGCGGCGCGGAGCCGGCCAAAATGCGCCCATTGCGCCAGCGCTTCCAGATGATTCACTGACTCGCCGGTCTCGACTTCGACCACGGCCTGGAGTTTCCGGCCGCGATCGGCGGACAGAAGCACCAGATCCGGAAACAGCGGCGATGGGCCGGTGCCGACGGGCACGTTCTGTTCTGTGCCCGGGTTCATGCCGGCGTCGTACTTGCGGCGGAATTTTGTCATGGAGCAGGCGGATCAGGCGGTCGTGCTCCAATTGCTCGCGAACTGGCCGAACCAGAATCGGGCTCAACGAGCGCCTCCAAGCGATTGGATAACGGTGAGGATCAAACCCGAAATTTTAGCATGGATCTGTCAAGCTGAACTGTACGATCGACGGATTCCATTGAGCGCGCGTCGGTTACAATAGCCGGGTTGCCTGCCCATGTCTGAAACCGCGTCAAAAATTCTGATCGTCGACGACGACGAAGGCGTCACGCAAACGTTTGCGCGGATGTTGCGGCTCGAGGGCTATCAGGTCCGAACGGCAGTCAACGCCGAAACTGGATTGCAGGAAGCGGAGGATTGTCATCCGGACGCGATCATCCTCGACCTGCGCATGCCGCTGGTCGACGGCCTCGGGTTCCTGAGGCGTCTCCGTGCTCACGACGAACAGCGGGAGGTACCGGTGGCCATCGTCACCGGGGACTATTTCCTCGACGATGCCGTGTCGAGCGAGCTTCGCGAGCTCGGCGCGGAGCTGCGATTCAAGCCGTTGTGGCTCGAGGATCTGGTTGGCCTTGCACGAAATCTGCTCAAGGTGACCCACTGAACGAGTCGGGCAGCCGGTTCCTCAAGGCCTGCAAGCGCCAACCGGTCGATGCCACCCCCGTGTGGTTCATGCGTCAAGCCGGGCGGTACATGGCCGAGTACCGCTCTCTGCGCGAGCGCTATTCCCTGCTGGATATCTGTCGCACTCCTGACCTCGCGACCGAAGTGACGCTCCAGCCGGTCCGCCGGCTCGAAGTGGATGCGGCCATCCTGTTCTCGGATCTGCTGCTGCCGCTCGAACCACTCGGCGTCCGCTTCGATTTCATCCACGGCGAAGGGCCCGCGATCGAGAATCCGCTGCGCACCGAGGCCGACCTCGACGCCATCAAGCGATTCGAGCCTCGGGAAGCGTTGTCGTACGTGCTCGAGGCAATCCGGCAGATCACCCGGGCGCTCGGCGGCCGGGTGCCGCTCATCGGCTTTGCCGGCGCGCCGTTCACGCTGGCGTCCTATGCCATCGAAGGCGGCCATTCCACGTCGTTTGCGCACACGAAAGCGCTGATGTACGGCCACCCGGCGGCGTGGCACCGGTTCTGCGACACCCTGGCGGAGGTGGTGGGCGACTACCTCGCCGCGCAGGTGGAGGCGGGCGTCGACGCGGTGCAGGTGTTCGACTCGTGGGTGGGCGCGCTCAATTCGGCCGATTATCGCGAGTTCATTCTGCCCCACACGAAAAAGATCTTCGACCGCCTGTCGTGCGTGAAAACCGCC
Source organism: uncultured Acidobacteriota bacterium (assembly GCA_963792175.1). GTDB lineage: Bacteria > Acidobacteriota > Vicinamibacteria > Vicinamibacterales > CAVVIG01 > CAWBVG01. The sequence continues at coordinate 305,404 of CAWBVG010000031.1, read as the reverse complement.
GACGGCGAGCGGGTGCCGACCATTCATTTCGGCGTCGGCACGGCATCGATCCTTCGCGACCTGCGGGATGCCGGAGGCGATGTGATCGGCGCCGACTGGCGCACACCGCTGGACGAGGCCTGGGAGCGCATCGGCAGCGACCGTGGTATTCAGGGGAACCTCGATCCGACGCTGTTGCTCGGCCCGCTGGACCGCATTTTCGCGGCGGCCGACCAGGTGCTCGAGCGCGCGGGAGGACGCCCCGGCCACATCTTCAACCTCGGTCACGGCATTCTCCCGTCCACGCCGGTGGAACATGTTCAAGCGCTTGCGCGGTATGTCCATCAAAAGACGCGCTCCTGATCGCGTGCTGAGTGCTGGGTGCTGGGTGCTGAGTGCTCGGGTGCCGGGTGCTCGGGTGCCAGGTGCGGGTGCAGTGCCGGGTGCAGTGCCGGGTGCTGTGCCGGGTTCCAGTGGCACCAGGCACAGCACTCGGCACGCAGCACCAAGCACCTGGCACGAGCACCCAGCACCCAGCACCTAGCACCCAGCACCCGCAGACATGACCGGCGTCCTCCTCATGGCACACGGCACACCGTCGTCACTCGACGAGATGCCGGCGTATCTGACCCTGGTTCGTGGCGGGCGGCCGCCATCCGACGAGCTCGTCGCCGAAATGCGGCACAACTACGCGGCGATCGGCGGACGCTCGCCGCTGACGGACATCACCGAAGCGCAGGCCGGTGAACTGCGGACCAGGCTCGGACCTGACGTGCCGGTCGCCGTCGGGATGCGCAACTGGTCGCCGTTCATCAAGGACGCGCTCGCCGGACTGGCCGCGGCTGGCGTCACGCGCGTCATCGGCATCCCGATGGCGCCGCAGTTCTCCACGCTGAGCGTGCAGAAGTACATCGACGCGGCGACGAACGCGCTGCCCGCTGGCATGCAATTCGAAGCCGTGGAGTCGTATCACGCGCATCCCCTTCTGCTGGAAGCGTTCGCCGATCGCGTGCGTGCCGCACGCCCGCAGCCGGGCGAGCTGGTCGTGTTCACCGCCCACAGCCTGCCGCAGCGCGCGATCGACGCCGGCGATCGCTACGCGGACGAAGTCGCCGCGACGGCCAGGGGCGTGGCAGAGCGCGCCGGCGTCGCCCGCTTCACGCAGGCGTACCAAAGCGCCGGCCGGACGCCCGAGCCGTGGATCGGACCCGACCTCGAGCACGTGATCGACGAGCAGTCGGCCACCGTCCGCCGGTTTCTCGTGGTGCCGATCGGATTCGTGTGCGACCACACCGAGATCCTGTTCGACATCGACGTGCAAGGCGCGCGGATCGCGCGCGAGTTCGCGACGTCGCTTCGCCGGACAGAGTCGCTGAATACGTCGCCGCTCTTCATCGACCTGCTCGAAGCGCTCGTGAGGACGAGGTTGTGACATCGAATCGGGGCAAGGGGCTCGGGCTAGCTGAATTGAGGCACGTGCCTGACGTCGTGATCGTCGGCGGCGGAATCGCGGGACTCGCGGCGGCGTACGAGCTCTCGCGGCAGGGCGTCGGGTGCGTCGTGCTCGAGCGTCACGCGCGTGCCGGCGGCGTGATCTTCAGCGAAGAGGTGGACGGGTTCACCATCGACGGAGGCCCCGACTCCCTGCTCGTGCAGAAGCCGGCCGGCATCCAACTGTGTGAGGAGCTCGGGCTGGGTGCACGGCTCGTCCCGACCAAACTGCCCCGCCTGGCCTACATCCTGCGAGCCGGCACGCTTCACGCGCTGCCCGCTGCGTCGGTGCTCGGTATTCCCACCCGTGTGAAACCGTTCCTCGGATCACGACTCTTCTCGTGGCCGGGCAAACTGCGGATGGGCGCCGAGCTCTTCGTACCACGCCGCCGGGACGGCAGCGGCGATGAGTCGATCGGCGCGTTCATCACCCGGCGCTTTGGGCGCGAAGCCGCAACCTACATCGCCGAACCGCTGCTCGCGGGCATCCACGCTGGCGATGTCGATCGGCTGTCAGTGCGCGCGCTGTTTCCCCAATTCGTGGAAGCCGAGCGCACGCACGGCAGCCTTCTCCGCGCCTTTCGTGCCCGTCAAGCCGGCCCTCGAGAGCCTCAGGCCGACGGGGTGTTTCGATCGCTGCCAGGCGGACTCAGCGAACTCGTGCGCACGCTCGTCCAGTCGCTGCCACCGGGGATGGTTCAGACCGCTACGGAAGTGACCGGTATCAGAGATCGACTGCCAACCAGATCGTCAGCGGACGCGGTCGAGTCATCTCCCAGGTTCCTCGTCGAGCGGGCGACCGGCACGCCCGTCGAAGCGCGCGCGGTCATCCTGGCGGCGCCGGCGTTCGTGACCAGCGCGCTGACCCGCGACTACGATGCTGACCTTTCGCGGTTGTGCGGTGAGATTCCGTACGCGTCGAGCGCGGCCATCGTCCTGGCGTTCGACCGTCAGGCGGTTCGCCACCCTCTCAACGGATCCGGCTTCGTGGTGCCCCGTGTCGAAGGCAGCACGCTGCTCGCGGTGTCGTGGCTGTCGTCGAAGTGGCCGGGACGTGCACCGGACGATCGTGTGCTGATGCGCGCATTCGTCGGAGGCGCACGTGATCCGCACGCGCTGGAGCGGTCGGATGCAGAGCTCGTGACGGAGGCGGTCACCGCGCTGACACCGCTCCTTGGAATCGCCGCACCACCGCTGTTGTCGAGGGTCTACCGCTGGGACCGCGCGAATGCGCAGCACGAGGTCGGTCACCTGGCGCGCATGGCCGCGATCGAACACGCACTGGCGAGGCACGCGGGGCTGTACGTCACCGGTAGCGGCTTCCGCGGCACGGGTATTCCTGACTGCATCGCGGACGGCCGCGCCACTGCTCGCGCGGCCGCTGACAAACTTAAAAGTGAAAAGTTAAAAGAGAAAAGTTGAAATGCCTTTTATCCTTGTTTGTCCACTTTTGTCCTTTCACTTTTGCCTTTTAACTTTTAAGTTTTAACTTTATGAAGTCCGTGCACATCATCGGTGTCCCCCTCGACCTCGGCGGCGGCCGGCGCGGCGTCGACATGGGACCGTCCGCCTTCCGCATCGCCGGGCTTGGCGAGCAGCTCGCCGCACTGGGCTATTCGGTCGTCGACAAAGGGGACCTGCCCACGCCAATTCCCGAAACACAGGAGCTGCGCGACGAGCACAAGAAGTACATCCGCGATATCGCGAAGGTCTGCCAGAAGCTCTACCAGACCGCGCTCGGATCGTTCGACGAGGGTGCGATGCCGGTCGTGCTCGGCGGCGATCACAGCCTCGCCGCGGGCTCGGTCGCGGCGGCCGCGGAATGGGGACGCAGGTCGAAGCAGCTGCCGATCGGCCTGCTCTGGGTGGATGCGCACGGCGACATGAATACGCCGGCGACCTCGCTGTCGGGCAACGTGCACGGGATGCCGCTCGCCGCGCTCCTCGGCCCCGAGCCGGCGGAGCTGTCGAAGATCGGCACGTTCGCCCCGAAGGTGCTGCCGCAGCACACGGTGCTCGTCGGCATCAGGAATCTCGACGAGCGCGAGAAGGTCGCGGTTCGCGACTCCGGTGTGCACGTGTTCACGATGAAGGACATCGATCGCCAGGGGATCGCGTCGATCGTCGAAGAGGCCGTCAAGCTTGCCGGCAGCGGCACCGCCGGCATCCACGTCTCGTTCGACATGGACGTCTGCGATCCGCTGATCGCGCCAGGGGTCGGCACGCCGGTGAAAGGCGGACTCGACTACCGCGAGGCGCACATGGTGATGGAAATCGTCGCCGACTCCGGCCTGCTCACGTCGCTCGACCTGGTGGAGGTCAACCCGACGCTCGACGTGCGGAACGCGACCGCGCAGCTCGGCACCGAGCTGGCGTTGTCGGCGCTAGGGATGAAGATTCTGTGAGCCCGATTCGGCCAGCATTTCCTCGAGCGTTTCGACCAGCAGCACGAGCGAGTACGGCTTTTCGATGAGCCGCGTCCTCGGACGCAAACGCTCGAGCTCGGCCGATTCCGATGGCACGCCCGAGAAAATGATCACGGGCACGTCCGGCGGGCTGGCCATGACGACGTCGCGGCCCGACCCGCGGCGAAGCCGCAGATCCACGACCGCGGCGACGAGGCGATTTTTTTTCAGCGCGTCAAGACCTTCGTCGGCGGTTTCCGCGGTCACGACAGCGAAGCCGTGCATTTCGAGAAACTTGACCAGCGGACGTCGAACGGACACATCGTCTTCGACGACGAGCACGAGACGCGCGGCATCCTTGGACATGCACGGCCAGTATAGCGTGAAAGGCCGCGCCGCTTGCGCACCGCATGCGCGCGCACAGTACAATTACCAGTCTCGCCGACTCGTCTCGCCGAAGCGCGGAGGCGAAGCGTGTCCACTCAACGGGCCCCTAGCTCAGTGGTAGAGCACGTGACTTTTAATCACGGTGTCCCGGGTTCGATCCCCGGGGGGCCCAACCTTCGCTCCCTGACACTCGCGGAGCTTCGGTTGGCAAGCCAGCCTGCCTGCCGGATCCGCGAAGGCTGTCCGCCGAAGCTGGCGCAAGACCCGCAAGCGAAGGCGGACCTCCCCGCTGCGAGAGCTACGGATGGCACGCTAAGCGACTTCCGCTCCTCGAACGTCTGCCGCGATGTTGTACACCCGCGGCTGATCTGGTTACACACTGGCGGCTCCCAAAACGCAGTGTGTGTCGCGATCAGCGGCCTTCTTCACGTGGTACGACTGTTGCGCTCGGGCGTGCGATTCCCCGAGCGCGCGTGTGTCAATGGCGACCCGTCAGCCCGTGCAGATGACCGATCTGGTTCGCGTCCCGCCGTGGGTGCGCGTGCTGGATGTCGTCTGCGTTCTTCTCGCGTGTCTCGCCGCGGTCGTCGCGTTGTCCGGCGGATTCCGACTCCACCTCGGCGCCATCCGCATCGGCGTCACGACGCCCTGGCCGCTGCTCCTCTGGTCGCTTGGCGTGGGCGTCGTACGGCATGTCGTCGCGCCGCAGCAACCGCTCTATCGGGAATTTCCCGTTCTGCTGGCGGCCTGGGTACACGCGCCGGCAGTCCGCGTCGCCGTGGCCGCGCTCGCCGGAACGCGGCCAATCATCCTGTTCGTCGGCTACCTGGCCGTCTTCATGTTCGGATACGCGGAGGGTCACGCACCGCTCCGTCATTTCACGAACGAGCTGCTGAACCTGCCCGTTCGTTGGGACGCCGGCTGGTACCTGCAGATCGTGACGGACGGCTACCGGTACTCGCCTCTCGACACGACCACGCAACAGAACATCGTGTTCTTCCCTGCGTATCCGATGCTGGTTCGGATCGTCGGCCGAATCCTGGGCGGCCACATGATCGGCTATGTCTCCGCCGGCATGCTGGTCTCCCTCGCGGCCTTCGGCGGTGCGCTCGTGTACCTTCACGCCATCGCCCGCGAAACGCTCGATGACGACCGCGCGCGCGCCTCGGCGTGGCTGCTGGCTGCGTACCCATTCGCGCTGTTCTTCGGTGCCATCTACACCGAATCGTTGTTCCTGCTCGGCACGGTCGGCGCCTTCTACCATTTCACGAAGGGTGACTACGGACGCGCCGCGCTGTGGGGATTGCTGGTCGGCCTGACCAGGTTGAATGGATCGCTGCTGATGCTGCCGCTCGCCGTGCTCGCGATCCAGTCGAGGCCGTCGCCACCGAGAATGCACATGCTGGCCGCCGTGATCGCGCCTGTCGCCGGTCTGGCGATCTATACGCTGTTCGTCGCCTGGTTGACGGGCGACCCGTTCGCGTTCCTCAGCGGTCAGCTCGCCTGGGGCCGCCAATACCGCGGCCTTGGCGCCCTGGTTTCTCAACAGTATTCCATCATCGCGAAGGCAGGTCTCAGCGGCTATGTCGGCACTCCCGGCTACGACGTCCTGAATGCGCTCGGCGCGCTGTTCGCTGTCGCGACGATGTACCCGGTCGCGCGGCGTCTGGGGCTTGCCTACGCGTTGTTCATGGCCGTCAACATCCTGCCGGCGCTGGCGAATGGCGGGCTCCTTTCAGCCGGGCGTTTCTCGTCGGTGTTGTTTCCGGCGTTCATCTGGCTGGCGGCCGTCGTGCCCTCGACTCATCGTCCGGCCTGGATCGCGAGCTTCGCCGCCCTCCAGGCCTACAACGCCGCCCTGTTCTATACCTGGCGGCCGCTTTTCTAATCCGTGTCCAGGTACCCACTCTCGAGCGCGCTGGCGCTGCTGATCGCACTGACGATCTTGTTGACGTGGCCCCAGGTGCTGCATCTCGGCACCCAGGTCGCGGCGCACGACGACCCGCTGTTCAGCATCTGGCGCCTCGCGTGGGTGGCTCACAGCCTCCCCATGGATCCGCAGCACGTCTTCGACGCCAACATCTTCCATCCGCACCTTCGGACACTCGCCTATTCCGATGCGATGCTGTTCGAGTCGCTGCTGGCGGCGCCGTGGCTCTGGGCGGAGGTCAACCCGATCCTCGTCTACAACGTCCTGCTGCTCGCCGCCATCGTGTCATCGGGGATGGGCATGTTCGTGCTCGTCCGGCATCTGACCGGCGATCCTGACGCGGCGCTGGTGTCGGCGGTCATCTTTACGCTCGTGCCATACCGCATCGAGCACTTCATGCACCTCGAGCTGCAATGGACGGTCTGGATGCCGCTCGCGTTCTGGGCCGTCCACCGCGCGATCGAGGAGCGCTCGGTGCGATTCGGTCTCCTCGCCGGCCTGCTGATCTGGCTGCAGATGATTTCCTCCGTCTACTACGGCGCGTTCCTCGGCGTCATCGTCGCGGCGCTCGCCGGACTGCTGGTGGCGTCGAAACCGCAGCAGGCGCGTGGCGCCGTCCTGCCGCTCGCGGTCTGCGCCCTCGTCGCCGCTGCCCTGACGCTGCCGTACGCAGTGCCTTACATCGCGAATGCCCGCGAGCTGGGTCCTCGCGATCCAGGCGAGATCGCCACCTTCAGCGCAAGCCTCGATAGTTACATCCTGACGCCCCAGCAGAACTGGCTCTGGGGCTGGACCGCCTTCAAGTTTGGCGGCAACGAGCTCCATCTGTTTCCCGGTGTGGCCGCGATCGGCCTGTCCCTCTTCGCCAGGCGCCAGCCCAGACGGGAAGTGTGGATCTACGTGACGCTGGCGGTCCTGGCCGCCGCTCTGTCCCTGGGGTCCAACCTGCCGATCTATCGATGGCTCAACGACCACGTATGGGTGTCGCGCGGGTTCCGCGCGCCGGCGCGTTTTGCCATCCTGGCGTCGTGCGCGCTGGCCGTCGTCGCCGGCTTTGGTTTCCAGGCGCTCAGGCGGGTCGTCGTCCCGCCCTTCATGCGGCGCGGGTTGCTGGTCACGGTGCTCGTGCTGATCGGACTGGAGTGCGGATCGGCGCCGATGATTCTTGCGGACGTGCCGACGAAGGTACCGGACGTCTACAGGTTTCTGCAGACGCTGGATCGATCCGTCATCGTCGAATTCCCGATGGTCGACTACGACATGACACCGCAGTTCATGTACGGCTCGATTTTTCACTGGCACCGGCTCGTGAACGGCTACAGCGGCTTCACCCCGCCGGATTACCACGAGACACGCGAGCGCATGCGCACGTTTCCCGACGACGAGGCGATCGAGCGGTTGACGGAGCTCGGCGTCCGCTACGTCGTCGTCCACCAGGCGTACTACGCACCTGACGAGTACGCCGACCTGATGGAACGCATTCTTCATCGCGCTGAGCTCCGCCCGATGGGCCACTATCGCGACTGGGTGGCCGACACGCAGATTTTTCAGCTCGAGCGCTCTACGGAATCGACGCCACAATCGGCGCCTGAAAACCGGCACTGACGATCGGTCGAGTCACTTTTTTCCCCATCGACGGCACGCTTGGTGCTGGATGTTCAGCCTGAGTACAGGCTGCGCGACCGAACGAGCTTGTTCGAAGGTCTGCCGTCGCCGTCGAGGAGGAGTGAATGTCAACGGATATGGGCGTCGGTTGACGAGCCCCACTCGTTCGAGGCCTCGGGTCATCGAGACCCGGCCGGACAATCCCGCTTATACTCGCCGCAGTGGGCTGTCCGGGCGAATCAGTACGCCCGGATCGCCACGAAGGCACGAAGACACGAAGAAGACCAAAGGGTTTCGTGATGTCGTGTTTTCGTGGCAGGCCACAACTGGTCCCGATTCAGCGTGGACACTCCACTGGTCATGCGCTCTGAACAGACGCGATGGATGCTCGCCGGACGATCGCCCGCCTCTTGAGATCCGCCGCCGCGCACGAGGCCGCCGGCGATCCGGCGTCGGCGGAGCGCGAGTTCCGCCGCGCAATTCGCCGGCTGAAGGTAACCGCCTCGTCGCCTCGACGTGTGCTGCGTGCAGCGGGCGCGCGCGCTGATCCGCCTCGGACAACTGCTGGAGAATCAGGGGCGCTACCGAGCGGCAGCGCGCGTGCTCAAGCAGGCGCTCGACGCGACCGAGCGCGGATTCGGCCCGGACACGCTCGCGGTGTCGACTGCCCTGAACAACCTCGGCGTCTGTTACAAGTACCTCGGCCGGTTCCTCGATGCCGGCCCGCTGTATCAGCGAGCCCTGACCATCAGCGAACACCGGCTCGGTGCCGATCACCCGGACGTGGCGACGCTGTATCACAACCTCGGCGGTCTCGAGCATTCGGCCGGCAACTGGGCACGCGGCGAACCGTTCGCGCGGCGGTCCGTGCGGATCAGAATCGCGCGCGCTCGGGCCGCGCCACTCGCTCGTCGCTCGAGATCTGACTGCCCTGGCTGCGCTGCTCGACGGACAGAAAAAGTTCGACGAATCAGAGCGTCTTGTATCGGCGGGCCATTGCGATCCTCGAACGCGAGCACGGTCCCGACTCGCACGAGGTGGCCGTCGCGCTGAACAATCTGGCGGCCGTTCAGCAGGCACGGGGCCGGCCGAAACAGGCCGAGGCCCTCTACCGGCGCGCCCTGGCCAGTGAAACCGCTCGCCTGGGTGACGACCATCCGAAGACGGCGTTCTGCGCCAACAACCTCGCCTCGCTGCTGAAGACCCGCGGGCGGGTCAAGGAAGCGGCCGACCTCTTTCGGCAGGCGCTCGACGTGTTCACGAAGACGCTGGGTCCGGACCACCCGAACGTGGCGATCTGCCTCGAGAACTACGCCGACACGCTGCGCAAGCTGCGGCGCTGGGGGGAAGCGAGGGCGTGCGCGAAGCGGGCCGCGCGGATCCTGGGGAAGGTCGAGGCGGTGAACGACGACGCGGTGGCGCTGACCGGAACGATCAACCCGGCGCTCGCGAAATTCGGGCTTGCCGTCCGTCGTTCGCGCATCCATCGCCTGGGCGTCTTTGCCGACGAACCGATCCCACCGAGGCGGAAGGTCATCGAGTACACGGGGGAGCGCATCAGCCGTCGCGAAAGCAAACGCCGCTGGGACCCGGCGCGCAGCTACCTGTTTCTGCTGGATTCGTACTGGCGGCTCGACGGCGCGATTGGCGGAAGCGGTGCGGAACTGATCAACCACTCGTGCGAGCCGAACTTGAAGACTCGGCTGGTGCGCGGCCACATCATGTATTACAGCCGCCGGCCGATTGCGGCCGGCGAGGAGCTCACGGTCGACTACAAGTACTCGGAGGAGCTGCGCCCGATCGCTGCCGCTGTGGGGCGCCGACGTGCCGCGGGACGATGAATCTACCCCGCCGCCGCGACCTGAAAAAGCGTTCGCGACGGCGGAGACGAACGGCTCCGCGGACGTAGAGAGCCCGCGGCTCAATCAGGCCTTCTTATACCCGCCCTTGACGTCCTTCCGCGACGGCAGATCCTTCTTCTTCGACGTCGGCTTCGCGCCGCGGACGAGCGTCATGTTGTCGTTCTTACCCTGCAGCCGCCTCCCTTGACGGAGCCAGACTTCGGTGCGAGATCCTTCGCCTTCTTCGCCGGGCTCTTCGATCCCTTCATCATCGCTCTCCTGTCCTGACCGGTTCGCTGACGTTCGACGAAACTAGACCGCCTTCTTGCCGCCCTTGACGTCCTTGCGCGACGGCAGGTCCCGCTTCTTCGGCGCCGGCTTCGCGTTGCGCACGAGCGTCATGTTGTCGTTCGGACCAGCTCCCGCCACGGGCCGGCCGCCCTTGACGGAGCCAGACTTCGGGGTCAGATCCTTCGCCTTCTTCGATGCCATCACACGCCTCCAGTTTTCTGACAGTTGACCGAGGGTTGCCGAGACTAGGCCTTCTTCTTCCCGCCCGAGACGTCCTTGCGCGACGGCAGGTCCCGCTTCTTCGGCGCCGGCTTCGCGTTGCGGACGAGCGTCAGGTTGTCGTTGGCCGCAATCAGGCCGCCCTTGACCTTGCCTGACTTCGGGGCCAAATCCTTTACCTTCTTGGTCTTCTTCATCGCGTCCTCCACTGGCTGAAGGGTTTGAGATGCTTACGCGACCTTCTTCCCGCCCTTGACGTCCTTGCGCGACGGCAGGTCTCTCTTCTTCGGCGCCGGCTTCGCGCCACGGACGAGCGTCCAGTTGTCGTTCACGGCGAGTTTGTCCGTCTTTCCGCCTTTGACGGCGCCGCTCGACTTTGGTGGAATCCTTGCTCTTCTTCGCCGGTCGTTTCGATCCCATCGTCTGCCTCCGTCGTAGTCGATCGTTAGTGAACGCGGACGAGCGTCATGTTGTCGTTGAGATTCACGCCGCCGCCCTTGACCCGGGTCGGGGACTTCGCCGAGATCCTTCGCCTTCTTGCCCGGCTTCGCGGCGCGCACCAAGGTCACGTTGTCGTTGAGATTGCTGCCGCCGCCCTTGACGCCGGACTTCGCCGGGAGATCCTTGACCTTCTTCCCGTGGGCCTTCGCCGGTTCGATCGGGTCCGACCCGAACACGCGCCGCTGGCTTCCACCCGTCACGTCATGTCGGGGTGCGAGGTCGGCAAGCGTCACGATGTCTCGTGTGTTCGGTCTTGGTTTCTTCTGGGCCATGTGATCCTCAAATCCTCCAGCGCCGCCCGCATGTGCACGCGGCTTGCCACTCGTCCATACCGCGCGGGCTGCGCGTGACACGTCGAAAACCGCGGACTTTTTGAAAAGAAGTCCGGCCAGGAGATTTCATGCGGGTGCGCGAGCGGTCTCGAAACAGGGCCAGTCGCGCTCAGAACGAGGCCATGGAGGTACCGTTTCCGAGCCGGTCACGGCGCGCATCGAGACGACGACCGGCGGTTACCGCCGCGTCGCCCTGGCGATTTCCTGGAGCTTCCGTTCGAGCGTCGCGCGCGACACGCCCAGTTCCCGCGCCGCCCGGCGCTTGTTGCCGCCGACCGCCTCGAGGACTGTCCGGATATGGCGGTGCACGGCCTCCTTCAAGGAGTGGTCCGTGCCGCGGGCCGCGCGCGCGGCGGCGACAACGGCCGGGGGTTGATCGCCCGGCAGCAACAGGTGGTCGACGTGTGATGACCTCCCCTGTCGTCAGCGCCACCGCGGCCTGGACGATCTTGGAGAGCTCCCGGAGATTGCCCGGCCACGGGTACGCCAGCAGCCGATCGGCCGCTTCGCGATCCAGCCCGACGATCGAGGTCCCCTGCCGCCGGCTGGCCCTGGCGATTTCGTTGGCGAGGAGCGTCGGCAGGTCGTTCGGCCGCTCGCGCAGCGACGGCACCGCCAGCGTGATGCCGCTGATGCGATAGAACAGGTCGTCGCGGAAGCCGTTCCTGCCGTCCGCGACGCCGATCGGATGGTGAGTCGCCGAGATCAGGCGGACGTCGCCGCGCTGGAGCGTCTCGGATCCCAACCGTTCGAACTCGCCGGTTTCAACCGCTCGCAGGATCTTGCTCTGGGCGGTCGGGCTGAGGTCGCCCACTTCGTCGATGAACAGCGTGCCGCCGTCGGCGAGCTCGAACTTGCCCTTGACGCGATTCTGCGCGCCCGTGAACGCGCCCCGCTCGTGCCCGAACAGCTGGCTGTCGAGCAGCGTCTCGCTCAGCGCGGCGGCGTTGAACGCGATGAACGGCCGGCCCTTCCGCGACGAGGAGTTGTGGATGGCTCGCGCGAGAATCGTCTTTCCGGTGCCGGACTCTCCGAGAATCAGAATCGGCAGGTCCGTGCGCGCGGCCAGCCGGGCGCGGTCGAGGCACGCCTGCATCCCGGCGTCGCTGGACCAGAAGTCGTCGAGCGTCGCGTCGGTGTCGTCGTATTCGTGCGTGCTTGGCGGGCATCAGCAGTTCTCGGCGTTCAGCTCTTCAGCTTCCAATTACGAACCGTGCGGCCCGGTCGCGAGCGACTCGCGGAGCTGACGCAGTGGTTCGACCGCGTAGCTGGCCAGCGATCGCCGCCCGACAATCACCGCCGCCCGTCCGGTCATCCCCGGCAGCACCGGGCGGCGCAGGCCCTGAACGCCTACGGTCGTCGATTCGATCTCAGCCAGCGCGCGAAACCCCGTCGAGCCCCCGTCGGACGTCGACGAGGGGCTCAGCCAACGCAGCGTGCCGTAGTGCACGCCGTAGCGCTCGTATGGAAACGCGTCGTACAGCAGCTTGACCGGCTGGCCGGTTCTGACCAGCGCCAGTCCGCGCTCCGGCAGCAGCAGCTCGGCCTCGAGTTTTTCATCCGAGCACGCCACCTCCGCCAGCAGATCGCCTTCGTGCACGACTGCGGCGGGACTGCGCACGTGCAGCTTCACGATCGTGCCCGCGCACGGTGTCTCCACCGAGATGGCGTTGCCGTCGCGCGCGCGATCCTGATCGAGGACGCCCTTCCGCACGCGGTACGCGGACAAGTCCTCGCCAATGCCGCGCTCCACCTCGGCGAATCCTGCGCGCCGCGAGGCCATCTCGAACGTCAGGCGTTCCAGGGCATTGCGGGTGTCGGCGGCGTCGTTCCGCAGCTGTTCCACTTCGACCGCCAGTTTGTCGGCCTCGAGCTTCTGCCGGGACGCCTCCATCCAGGTCCCGATGCCCTCCTCGAAGCTTTTCTGGTGTCGCGTCGCGATGTCCTGCGTCAGCGTGAACTGACGCTGCTTGAGCGTCAGCTGCGCATCGAGGTTCGCGACGTGCTGCTGGAGCCGGCCCTGTTCCTGCGAGTCGGCGCGCCGCTGGTTCTCGTACTTCTGGCGTTCGTTCTCCATCCGGGTTCGCCCGCCGGACAATCGCGCGTCGACGGTCTGCCGCTCGGCCATCCGGTCCCCCACCGGCTCCGACGCGATGACGAACAACACCGCCCCCGCGGCCACCGTCTGCGCGTCTTCGACGTTGACCTTCGCGACGATGCCGTCGTGCAGCGTCCGCACCGGATCGGTGCCACGCATCGGCCGGAGCGTGAACGTCGCCGAGACCGTCTCGGGCACGTGCACGACGAACAGCGCGACGACAGCGACCGCGAACAGCAGCAGCAGAATCGTCGCGAGCGACCGCACCGCCCACGGCGGCGGATCGGCGTCGAGAAACGGCGCGGGCGATTCGGGACCGGTCATGGTCAGGCGACCCCCAGCTGCTGGCTCGCAAGATAGTAATAAAGACCCTGGCGGCGCATCAGCTCGTCGTGTGTCCCCTGCTCGACGAGCCGCCCGCGCTCGAGCACGATGATCTTGTCGGCGTTGCGCACCGTGCTGAGCCGATGCGCGATCACGAACGACGTGCGGCCGCGCAGCAGCGCGTCGATGTTTTCCTGAACCGCGCGTTCCGATTCGGTGTCGAGGGAGCTGGTCGCCTCGTCGAACACCAGAATCGGCGGCTTGTGATAGATGGCACGCGCGATGGCGATGCGCTGCTTCTGGCCGCCGGACAGCGCGATGCCGGTTTCGCCGATGCGCGTGTCATACCCGAACGGCAGCCGGTCGATGAACTCTTGCGCGCTCGCCGCGTGCGCCGCCCATGTCACGCGCGCCATGTCGGGCTCGTCGTCGCCAAACGCGATGTTGCGGCCGATGGTGTCGGCGAACACATAGGAATCCTGCAGCACGAACCCAATCTGACGGCGCAGGTCGCGGTAGTTGAGCGTCTTGAGATCGAGTCCGTCGAACTGGATGGTGCCTTCCGTCGGCTCGAGCAGCCCCGCCAGGCACTTTGCCATCGTGGTCTTGCCCGATCCGCTGCGACCGACGATGGCGATGGTCTTTCCCGCGGGAACTTCGAGCGTGATGTCCTGCAGAATCGCCGGCGCTTCCGGACCGCCGTAGCGGAAGCCCACGTTTCGGAACGCCACGTGTCCGGTCAGGTTGCGCACCGGACGGAGCCGCGACCGATCGTGTCCCTGCTCGGGCTCCTGGTCGAAGACGTCGTCGAGCCGGTTGAGCATCACCGTGGCGCGCTGCAGCGTATCCCACAGTGTCAGCAGGTTGTGGATCGGGACGGTGGCGAGCGTGACCAGGGAGTTGAAGGCCACGAGGCCGCCGATGGTGAGCTGGCCCGCGAGCACCTGTTTGGCGCCGGCCCAGAGAAACAATCCGAGGCCGAGAAACGTGATGGCCTCGGCCGCGCCCTCGTAGCTCATCACGGTGAAGTCCGCACGAAACAGCTTGTGCGCGACGCCTTGAAACTGCGCGAGCATCATCTGACGGAACATCGGCTCGCCGCCAACCGCCTTGACCGTCTCGATGCCCTTGATCGCGTCCACCTGATACGAGTGATACCGGCCGTAGGCGTCCTCGAGGTCGTAGATGGTGGGCCGCAGCCGCCGGACCGCGCCGATCATCAGCAGCGCGTACAGCGGCGCGGTCGCGAGAAACACCAGCGCGAGCGGCGTGCTGTACACGAACATCAGCGCGACGGTCACGCCGAGCTGCGCGACCGCCGTCACGCCGGCGATGCCGTTCTGGACCAGGAGGTCGCGGATCTGCCTCACGCCTTCGATCCGCCGCTGCAGGTCGCCCGTGCGACGCGTGGCGAAGTACGACATCGGCAGCGCCAGCAACCGGCGGGTGATGAAGTCGAGGCCGGCAGCGTCGATCCGCACGGCGGCAAAACTGAGCAGATACCGCTGCGCCAGGAGCGACGCCACGATGAATGCCATCGTTCCGCCCATGGCGATGATGAGGAGCCGGAGGAGCGTCAGGTCCTGCTCGACCAGCACGCGATCGACGATCACCTGGGTGAAGACCGGCAGGACCATCTGCAGTCCGCTCACCACCAGCGCGAGGCCGAGCGCGCGCATCACCAGCGGTGTAAACGGCTTGACGATCGGCCGCAGCCACGCGAGCCCGCGCGCCGCCTCGGGCGCCTGCTCGAACGCCGGCGTGTAGTCGAAGAGCGCGGTGTAACCGGTCCAACGCCGGTCGAACTCGGCCCGCGGCAGCCGGCGAAACCCCAGCGCGGGATCGGCGAGACGCACGAAACGGCGCGTGACGTGGTACAGCACCAGCCAGTGGTCGCCATCCCAGTGGCAGATCGCCGGCAGCGGCATGCGATCGAGATTCTGCGGCGAGGCTTTGACGGAACGCGCGGCGAGCCCCAGTTCCTCGGCCGCACTGCACAGCGAACGAAGGCTCGTCCCGTCGAGACCGGTGTTGACCAGCTGCCGGATGCGCGCGAGCGGGACGGCGCGACCGAAATGCCTGCTGATCATCGCCAGGCTGGCGGCGCCGCAATCCATCTCGTCGATTTGCCGGAGGAACTTCATGCGCCGGACGCGGCGCCGCTTCTTGACGAACCGTCCTTCGGACTCGAACGGCGCCTCGTCGATCGCGCCATCTGCCGGTGTGGTCTGATCGACTTGCGCGTCGCTGACCTGCCGCTGCGCGTCGGCGGACGCCGGAAGGATCTCGTCCGCCACGCCGTCGGGGACCTGGGCACGCTCCCGGTAGGAATACTGCGCGATGCGTTCATCGAGCCGGGCGCGGAAATCGGGCAGCGCGTCGGCGAGCCGCTTCACGGTGTCCGACCCGAGCGTCAGCAGACGGCTGTCGGCGACCGCTTCCACGGTGGTGTTGTGCGGGAGCCCGGCGAGCGCCGCCATCTCGCCGAAGTACTCGCCCGCGCCGAGGCTCGCGACGTAGACGCGCTTGCCGCGGTCCTCGCGAAACACGCGCAGGTTGCCACGCTCGATCAGGTACATCGGCCCGGCCGGATCGCCCGGCCGCACAATCACCGCACCCGCCGGAACGTCGACCGGCTCGAGCTCCGCGAGGACGATGCCGACGACGGCCTCCGCGGGCAGTCGCGCGAAAGCCGGAAACCCTCTGAAGAATCCCTGGAGCTGACGATGCTTGGTTTGCAGCTCGAGGTAGGTGCGGATGTCGGGCGTGCGCTCGAGCAGACCGTCGAACGCCGCGCGATCGAGCTGCAGCGCCAGGACGTCGCTGCTGGCGCGGACCGTTGCCGGACGGCGCGCCCCGTCGAGGAGTTCGACCTCACCGAAGCTGTCGCCGGCCCGCAGGATGTTCAGCGGGATTTCATCGCCGTTGTCGGCGCGCTTGATCACCCGGGCCCGGCCCGAGACGAGCACGTACAAACCGTCGGCTGCGTCGCCTTCCGCCACGATCACGCCGCCGAATGGAAACGACACGGCGACGAACTGGCGAACGACCAGCGCGCGGGCGTCGTCGGGCAGAAACCTTAGGATCGGGAGATCGTCGAGGACACCGAGTTCCGTCAAACCGCCTCGCCGCCTGTGGAATGTGAGCCGGAGGATAGCATAGCCGGTTGGGTGACGTGATCGCGGATGGCGCGCTGAATCGTCACGTCGACGAGCGTCTGCCGGGCGCGCGTGGCAACCGCTGGATCGGCGAGCGTCGCCGGTGAGCGGCTGACGAGAGCCGTCACCTCGAAGTGATCGCCAACCGCCAGCGGTCCGACGACACGGCCCGGTTCCGCCGCGAGCAATCGATCGCGATGCTCAGGATCGATGTCGACCAGCGCGACGGCCCTGCGGCCCACCGCGCGACGCGACAGCGCCGCGACGTCGTACAGCGTGAGGCCGTCCTCGCGAACGCACAGGATCGCCTCGCGAGCCGCCGTTTCCATCGGGAACGATACGGTTTCCAGCTCGAGACGCATCCACTCCAGCCGGTTCGCGTCGACGATCTCATGCAGGCGGCCGTTTGCCGCAATACCCTCGATCAGCGGGGTGAAGGCCGATTCGATCTGCAGCACCATCGCCAGCCGCGCACGAGATCTCCGCGGCGGGCTGCATCGAGCACCAATGCGCGTGCGTTTGCGCGAGACGTGCGACCGGTGCGGCGACCGAAGCCGGCGCCTCGCGGCCCACGCAGACTCGATGAAACTGTTCCGGATCGTTCTCGAAGACGAATGCGGCCCGCCCGGCGAGAGCCTCCGAGAACGTGTCGAAGCTGCCGGAACAGATGCCTTCCGCAACCGCCGCCGCCAACAATTGCCGAACCGATGGTGAGAACCGATCGAGGATGTCGTCGAGATCGTCAGACCATTGATCTCTCAACAGGTGTCGATTCAGGTAGGCGACCCAGTCGTCAGCGGGAATCCCGGTGCGCTCGAGCCACGCGTTCACATCGGCCGCGGCGATCAGATCGCGGTCGTAGCGAAACGCCGTGGCGGCGGCGTCGAGCGCCTCCTCCGAAGGCAACGCGTCTTCGGCCTCGGCGCGCGCGATGCACGCGAGCCCTTGTGCCAGCCGCTGCTCGAAGGCGGGCCACTGTCCGCGCGTCATGGCGCCGAGGGCGACGTCGAGCCACGAGAAATCGACGTCGCGGATCGAGAATGCCTGGCGAGCCCAGAATTCGGCCAGCATGGGTCGCGACTATGATACGTGTGCGCACCGACGCTGGCCGGCCCGAACCTGCTCGAAACTTCCCCTCAGTGCAGTGTCCTTTCCGACTCGGAAAGCCGCCCCGGGCGGACTGGCTTCTATCCTGGATGCTTGACTTCGATCCGGCCGTCGACTTCGCCGACATTCAGCATGGGTTGGCTTTCGGTCGCCGGTCCGTTGGGTCCCACCTCATCACGTCAGACGGCCGGGTACAATGTCGCCGCGCATGACACGGGATCCCAAGGCGCTCGATCCATCTGAGGTACGTGCGATCAACGATCAGGCGTCGGTGCTGATGAAGCAGGGCATCCGCCGGCTCGATGATGGCGATCAGGCCGCAATTGTCGAGGCGCTGAGCTGCTTCGATCGCGCGCTCGATATGCGGCGTGGGCTCCCGATCGATGACGACCCCGTTCTCCGCTACGGGCTCGCGGCGTGCCTGCTCAATCGCGGGGACGCGCTGGTTCGACTGGGCGACGCCGGCCGGATGGTTGATGCCCTCGCTGCGTTCGACGAAGGCATCGATGTGCTGCGTGCGCTGCCTCTTACCGCAGATGCCCGCTTTCCCAGACGGCTGGCGATGGCTTGCCACAATCGCGGACTGGCGCTCCAGGCCATGGGGCGTCCCGTCGCCGAACCGATCGCCGCGTTCACCGACGCCCTCGCGATCCTCGACGACGACCAGGCCTCGGGGATCACCGACCGGCAGTATCTGCTCGCTGTCGTGTTGACGAACCTTGCGAGCGCGCGCGTCGTCGAGAACACCGCCGAGTCGGCCGCGCTGGCTCGCGCAGCGGCCCGGCGGGCGATCGCGCTGGTCGATGGTGCGGAAGCGGGTGATGCCGCCGCTGCGGAAGTCGGGCTCAAGGCCCGTCACGTGCTTTGTCACACGATTGCGGTACGCCTGTCAGCGCCGGCGGCGAGCGACGATCCGATGCCTGAGGATGTCCACGAGGCGACAGATATTGCTGACGAAGGGCTCGATCTGGTTCGGCAGTGGGAAAAGAAAGGCGTCGCCCGCTTCCGAGCGATCGCCTACGACTTGTTCCGCTTCGGCACCGTCGTCTACGCGACGTATCAGCCGCAGTTTCTGAACGAATTCGTACGCGAGCACCTGGATCCGAATCGGTCGTCGGCCGAGTACGTCGGCAGCGCCGAAATGCGCGCGGCCGTTCAGGAAGCGCTCGAACGCTGGGGCCCGCGGAAGGACGCGCCTGACGACGAAAACTAGATGTCCGACCAGCGCCGCACGAGGTTGTGGTACACGGCGGTGAGCTGAACGATCGACGGATGGTTGGGCACGTCGACGCTGAGACGCTGGATCGACGTGTCGAGGTCGAACAGCACGGTTCGCGCGGCGTCGTCGCGAACCATGCTCTGTATCCAGAAAAACGACGCCAGGCGCGCGCCTCTGGTCACCGGTTGCACCCGATGCAGGCTGCTCGCCGGGTAGAGCACCATGTGTCCGGCCGGAAGCTTGACCGGGTGCACTCCGTAGGTGTCCTCGACAATCAGCTCCCCGCCATCGTATTCATGCGGCTCGGCGAGGAACAGCGTCGCCGAGAGATCGGTGCGGATGCGAAGCGGCGTGCCTGGGATCTGGCGAATCGCGTTGTCGACGTGATTCCCAAACGACTGCCCGCCGCGATACAGGTTGAACAGCGGCGGAAACACGCGGTTCGGCAGCGCCGCGGAGGCGAACAGCGCGCTGTTCTGCAGTGCGGTGAGAATCAGATCGCCGAGCTCGTGCGCGACTGGATGGTCCTCGGGCAGCTGTAGATTGTCCTTGACCTGCGCCGACTGGCGGCCGGCAGTGACGCGACCGTCCACCCAGTCAGCCGCGTCGAGCAGGCGGCGCGCATGCGCCACCTGCTCGGCGTTGAGAAGCTCCGGAATCTGTAAGAGCACTCGTGCGTCGCCAGTCGCCCTCAGAACGTGATGACCGGGCTGAACACGACTTGCCGCGTCGGCCCGGGCAGGAAGTGCCGATCGTAGGCGCGGTCAGCGTACTTCTCGTTCCCCAGGTTCGTGCCGTTCACCTGCAGGAGGACGTGCTTGTTCAGCTGATACATCGCGACGGCGTTGAAGATCCAGTACTTCGTCAACGCCTGAACGGCCGCCGCATTGGGCACGTACTTCGGTTGGGCGGCCGTGCCGCCAGCAACGAAGTTGAACGTCCCGGTCTGGTTGAAGTAGTTGCCGCTGTTGTAGTTCGCGCCGCCGCCCAGGGTGAGGCCCATCGGCAGTCGATAACTCGACCAGAGGTTGAGCGTCGCTTTCGGCACGTATGGCAGCTGCGCCCCGATCTCTGAAACAATCCCTGAGCCCTTCACCTCGCCGTTCATGAACGACGCGCCGCCGTACGCTCCCCACCGCGGTGTGATGTTCCCTGAGAGACCGAACTCGACACCTTTGACGTCCTGATCGCCAGCGTTCACCGTGGCGCCGGTCAGGTCGGTCGTCTTGGCGTTGGTCTTCTCCATGTCGAACACTGCAGCGGTGAACAGGAGACCTGGCGCCAAGTCCCATTTGGTCCCGGCCTCGATGTTGTGGGTCTTTTCCGGTGCGAGCGACTGGCTTTGCACGCCGGTTGCCGCCAGTTGCAGGCCCAGCGTGCCGTCGAACGAGGGCGTGAACGACGTGCTGTACGCGGCATAGATGCTTCCGCGCTGCACCGGCTTGTAGACGATGCCGCTGCGACCCGTGACCGCTGTGTCCTTGCGGCCGAACACCGCCGTGACACCCGCCGGCGCCGCCGCCGTGGGCGCCGACACCGTCGTGTAATCGACCACCGCGCGATCCCACCGGATGCCGAGATCGACCTGCCACTGCTTGTTCAGCTTGATGGTGTCGAACGCGTACAAGGCCTGCGAGTTGGCATCCGCCTGTGACGTCGCGCCGGTTTTCACGTACGCCGGGCTATAGGCAGCGAACGGGGTTGGATTGAACAGATCGTCGACCGGCGGCCGACCGTTCGCGAACGAGTCCGTGAACGCGTACGTCGGCTGGTCGTCGTGCGTAAACTCGACGCCGACGTTGGCGCTGTGCTGGACCGCCCCGGTCTTGAACGCCGACGACAGATCCGTCTGGTTCGTGGTGATGCGATCGTTGCGATACTGGTATTTCGTGTCGGTGCGCCGGATCTGGGCAATGGCCGGATCGTAGCCCGGGTCGCCGGGGCCCTGACCGGCCGCCGACGTCGCCGGCCGCGGCGGCGTGAGCACGGCGTCGCGATAGTTCTTGCCGTACCGCGTCAGGTTGCGAAGGCTCAGACGTCCGGTTGAACTTGTGATCGAGCGTCACCGTGCCGAGGTCGGACGTCGTGTCTTCGTAGTCGCGCGACGCGATCCCGTAGAAGTTGCTGAAGTTCAGATCGTTGACCGTGATCCCGCGATTGATGGCGACGTCCGGCAGCAGCGTCGGAATCCCCCAGTCAGGGACGTTGTTCTGCTGCATGTGCGAGAAGTTCAACGTGAGCTGCGTCGGCTTCCCCATGCCGACGACCAGGGAGGGCGCGAGGCCCCAGCTCTTGTACTTGGCGACATCACGTCCGGCATAACCGGTGTCCTGCCACATCCCGTTGAACCGGAACGCGACCGTGCTCGTCATCCGGTGGTTCACGTCGAGCGTCGTCCGCTTGTAATCCGCGCTGCCGCCGCCGAGGCGAAACGTGGTGAAGTCCTGGGGACCAGCGACCTTGCTGACGAGATTGATCGATCCGCCGGTCGATCCGCGCCCGGTCGTGACCGACGACGGGCCCTTCGCGACTTCCACGACTTCGGTATTGAAGGCGTCGCGGCTGATCAGCCCGACATCGCGAGCGCCATCGACGTAGATGTCGTTGCGCGCGCTGAACCCGCGGATCAGCACGTTGTCGCCGGACGAGGTGCCGCCGCTGCCGCCTTCGCCGATGCTCATCGTGATACCAGGCGTGTTACGCAGCACCTCGCGAAGCGACGTCGCGTTCTGCTCCTGGTAGACCTGCTGTGGAATGACCGCGACGGTCTGCGGCGTATCGCGCAGTGTCTGGCTGTACTTGGGCCCGGCCACTTTCGCGGGCTGTCCCTCGACAGCGACGAACTCCGAGACGCCGCGAATGTCGAGACGAATCCCCTCCGGACCGAACGTCGCGCGCACCGCGGTGCCCGACAGCAGCGCGTCCATCGCGCGCAGCCGGCGTCAGCGTGCCGGCGGCGCCCGAGGACTGCACCGATCCAATCCGGGGATCCGCAAGGACAACCTTGAGGCCGGTGACACGCTGGTATTCCGCCACCGCCGCGTCCAGCGGACCTGCCGCGATCTGGAATTGAAGCTGCCGCGAATCCTGCGCGGCGGTACCCGACGCCTGAGCGCCCTGGCTCGCCCCGGCGGCTGCGCGCCGGCTGGACTCCAGCCGTCGTCGACGCCGCCAGCGCCGTACCCAACATCACCGCCCAATGAGATTGCCGGCGGAACCGGCGCGGCGGTGCGGCCGCGCGAAATCGTCGCTTCATGCGTAAATCCTCGTGAAAATGAAAGAAACAATAGGAACAACGTCGATGTCACATCGACTCCGCACGTGTCACCTATTGCGCGCGCGACCAAGGTGCAGGAACTGAACCAATAATCCATGGTCATCTTCTAACCGGCCTGTCGAGGAATTGCTCAATGCAGGAGCAGCGGTTTTCACCAAAGCCTGATGCGATGTCCACGTCGCGCGTGGCCGTTGCTCATCTTTCCGCCAGATCCGGCGACTATCGCGCGCCGTGGCAGAGGACTTTTGTCTGAGCCATTCGTGGAGAAGTCAGAGGATACGCGCTCGTCGCGCCGGCGACTTCTTCGTCGCTAGAATGCCGTTATGAGAATTCTTGGAACCGTCGTGGCCGCCGCGCTCGCCTCCGCCGCGGTTGTCGCCCAGTCGCCCACCGCCAGGCCGCAGGCTCGGGCCGTCGTCAAGCCGGCCGGGACGCTCGCGCAGGTGATGCGCGGCATCTATTTCCCGAACTCGAATCTGATCTTCGACGTGCAGAAGAACGACCCCGGCGCGCCGAAAAAGAAGACGGAGTCGACGGGTACCGCCACCGACACCTACGGCGGCGCCTATACCGGGTGGGAGGTCGTCGAGAACGCCGCGATTGCGCTCACCGACGGCGTCGATCTGCTCCTGACGCCCGGCCGCCTGTGCCAGAACGGCAAGCCGGTCCCGTCACGACAGCCGGATTTTCAGAAGTTCGCGCGCGACATGCGCAAGGCCGGCCTGGCGGTGCTCGAAGCCGCGCACACCAGGAACCAGGAGAAGGTGTCGGACGCCACCAACGATCTGGCCGACGCCTGTTCGAATTGCCACGAGGTCTATCGCGACAAGGGACCCGCGGACAGTCCCGCGCGCTGCAGCGTGCCCGCTAAGAAATAGGCCCCAGAGGGGCTTGTCCACCGAAGCGCTACGAGTTCGCCGGGCGCGAAGGTGGACCGAGGAACCGCCGGTAGGCTTCGTTCCCTTCTTCGACGGTGTAGTGGTAGCCCAGTCCTGACAGGAACGCATCGAAGGCGCCGCGCTCGCCGTCCGGCACTTCGAACGCCGCGAGCACCCGTCCGAAATCGGCGCCGTGGTTGCGGTAGTGAAACAGGCTGATGTTCCAGCGTCCGCCGAGCGTGTCGAGGAACTGCATCAGCGCGCCCGGACGCTCGGGGAACTCGAAGCGGCACAGGCGCTCCGCGCCGACGTGCGGCGTGCGCCCGCCCACCATGTGCCGCACGTGCAGCTTCGCCGTTTCGTTGCCGGACAAATCCGCCGTCTCGTAGCCCTGCTCACGCAGCCGCGCGGCGAGCTCGTCGCCATCGTGCCGCGTCGCGGTCGCGATGCCGACGAAGATCTCCGCCTGGTCCCGTCCGCTGAGCCGATAGTTGAACTCGGTGACGACGCACGCGCCGAGCGCGGCGCAGAAAGCCCGAAAGGCGCCGGGCCGCTCCGGAATCGTCACCGCGAGCAGCGCTTCGCGGCCTTCGCCGAGCTCCGCGCGCTCCGCGACGAAGCGCAGCCGGTCGAAGTTCATGTTTGCGCCGCTCAACACGGCGGCCAGCCGGCTGTCCGCGCACGCCGCGCGCGGTCACGTACGACTTCAGGCCCGCCAGTGCCAGGGCGCCCGCCGGCTCGACGATCGTCCGGGTATCGTCGAAGATGTCCTTGATCGCCGCACACACCTCGTCGTTGCTGACGCGCAGGACCTCCGTCACGGTGGCCTGCGCGATCGGAAAGGTGTGCGCGCCGACCTGCTGCACCGCGACGCCGTCAACGAAAATGCCGACGTCGTCCAGGCGCACGCGGCGGCCGGCCTCGATCGAGCACGCCATCGCGTCGGCCTCGAATGGCTCGACGCCGAAGACGTCGATGTCCGGCCGCAGCGCCTTCACGTACGAGGCGATGCCGGCAATCAGGCCTCCCCCGCCGACCGGAACAAACACCGCAGATAGATCCGCGGGAGCCTGACGCAGCAGTTCCACCGCGACCGTCCCCTGTCCGGCGATGACCAGCGGATCGTCGAACGGGTGGACGAAGACGAGGCCGGTCTCGCTCGCCAGCCGCTCCGCGTGCTGCTGCGCCTCGGCATAGCGGTCGCCCACGAGCACGACCTCGGCGCCGAGCGCCTTGACCGCGTCAACCTTGATCTCCGGCGTCGTCCGCGGCATGACGATGACGGCGCGGATGCCCAGCCGGCGCGCGGAAAAGGCGACGCCCTGCGCGTGATTCCCGGCGCTGGCGGCGATGACGCCGCGGCTCCGCTCTTCGGGAGTCAGCCGCGCAATCCGGTTGTACGCGCCGCGGATCTTGAAGCTGAAGATCGGCTGCGTGTCCTCGCGCTTCAACAGCACGTGGTTATCGAGACGCCGCGACAGCCGCGGCGCGACGTCCAGCGCCGTCTCGTTGACGACCTCGTAGACGCGGCTGGCGAGAATCTCTCGCAGGAGGCTGTCCATCACCGCCGCCGATGATTCCGCAATGCAGTCTCAGACATCAGGAAGAAACGCGGCAAGCAGGCCGATCGCCGGAAGAAACGCGCACAGCCGATAGACCGCCTCGATGCCGACGACGTCGGCCATCTGGCCGAGGACCGCGGCCCCGATGCCGCCCATGCCGAAGGCAAACCCGAAGAACACGCCGGAGATGAGCCCGACGCGTCCAGGCACCAGTTCCTGCGCGAAGACGACGATCGCCGAGAACGCGGACGCCAGGATCAGGCCGATGACGATCGCCAGCACCGGTGTCCAGAACAGCGACGCATACGGTAGCAGCAGGGTGAACGGAAGGACCCCCAGAATGGATACCCAGATCACCAGCTTGCGGCCGATCCGATCGCCGATCGGCCCGCCGAGGATGGTACCGACGGCGACAGCCGCAAGGAACACGAACAACTGGAGCTGAGCCGTCCGAACCGACAGGTGAAACTTCTCGATCAGATAGAACGTGTAGTAGCTGCTCAGGCTCGCCAGATAAAAGTACTTCGAGAAGATGAGCGCCGCGAGAATCGCCAGCGACCAGCCGACGCGGCGCGGCGAAACCTGCACGCGCGGTCGTGACGCGGACACCGGTGGAGCGGTCAGCACGCGCGCCCGCCACGCTCGATGCCATCCGCCGATCTTCCACAAGACAGCCATCCCCGCGAGGGCCAGCAGGGCGCACCACGCGATGCTCCCCTGCCCGCGCGGCAGCACCAGGAAGGCGCCCAGCAATGGACCGAACGACGTGCCGATGTTGCCGCCCACCTGAAACACCGATTGCGCCAGGCCGTGCCGGCCGCCCGACGCCATCCGCGCCACACGCGACGACTCTGGATGGAACACCGCCGAGCCGATGCCCATCAGCAACGCGGCCGCGAGGATGATCCCGAAGGTCGGCGCCGCCGACAGCAGCAGCAGGCCGACGAGCGTGAACGTCATGCCGACCACGAGCGAGTACGGCATCGGACGGCGGTCGGTGTACAACCCGACGAGCGGCTGCAGCACCGAAGCGGTCAGCTGCTGTGCCAGCGTCATCAACCCGACCTGGGCGAAGCTGAGCGAAAACGCCGCCTTCAGCATCGGATAGATGGCTGGGACCAACGCCTGCACCGTGTCGTTGAGCAGATGGGACAGGCTGATGCCCGCCAGGACCGCGACCGCGGTTCCCTCGCGTGGCGAGACGGTACGAGTGATCACGAGGACGGGTCATCACGAAGGCTCGAAAGTACGAAGATCACGAAAAACGGATTGTGACAAAAGATTCTTCGTGATCTTCGTCTTCCATCGTGGCTTCGTGAGGAGCCGTCGGCTAGCGCTGCACGCGGCCCGACGCGTCCCCCGCGGCCAGCGCGTCGACTTCGGCCACCGTCACGCGATTGAAGTCGCCGGGGATCGTCTGTTTGAGGGCGCTGGCCGCCACCGCGAACCGCAGCGCCGCATCGAGCGGGCGCCCGGCCAGCGTCGCGAAAATCAGGCCCGCCGCGAAGCTGTCGCCGCCGCCGATGCGATCGACCAGCCGGACGACATAGCGCTGGCTCTGATGCATCGTCTTCGTGTTCGCGTCCCACAGCACGGCGCTCCAGCCGTTGTCGCTCGCCGACAGGCTCTCGCGCAAGGTGATCGCGACCTGCGCCGGGCCGAACTCGCGCGTGACGCGCTCGGCCGCGGCGCGATACCCCGCGACGTCCAGCGAGCCGCCGGTCACGTCCGCGCCCGCCACCGGCACGCCGAGCACCGCCTGCAGGTCTTCTTCGTTGGCGACGACGACGTCGACGTCGCGCATCAGCGGCCGCATCGTCGCCTGCGCCTGCGCCTCGGTCCACAGCTTCTTGCGGTAGTTGAGGTCGACGCTGACGCGGGCGCCCGCCCGTTTGGCCGCGGCAATCGCGTGGGCGGTCGCCTCCGCGCAGTTCGTGCCGAGGGCGGGCGTGATGCCGGTGACGTGAAACCACGAGGCGCCTTGCATCACGGTGTCCCAGGGCACCGCCGCCGGATCCAGTTCGCTGATCGAGGAGTGCGCGCGATCGTAGACGACCGTGGACGCGCGCTGGCTCGCGCCGCTCTCCGCGAAGTAGATCCCGACGCGATCGCCGCCGCGCAGCACGTGCGTCGTGTCGATCCCCTCCGCCCGCAGCGCCCGCAGCGCCGACTCGCCGATCGCGTGCTTCGGCAGGCGCGTGACGTAGCGGCTGGTCAGCCCGAAGTGCGCGAGGCTGGCCGCGACGTTGGCTTCGCCGCCGCCGAAAATCGCCGACAGCACGGGCGATTGGAAGAAGCGCTCGAACCCGGGCGGGCTGAGGCGCAGCATGATTTCGCCGAAGGTGATGACGGTATGAGACATGAGTAGTCGGTAGTCGAGAGTCAGTAGTCGATAGTCTAGTCAGGAGTCGATAGTCTCGTCAGTAGTCAGGGGTCAGGAGTCACGAGTCAGGAGTCAGGAGTCAGGAGTCAGGAGTCGATGGTTGGTTAGTCGTGGGCTCTGCTGTCTGTTCGTCCGGCTGCCGACTCCCGACCGGACTGCCGACTCCCGACCGGACTCCCGACTCCCGACTCGACTCCCGACTCCCGACTCGACTCCCGACTCCCGACTCGACTCACGACTCCCGACTACCGACTCCCGACTACCTCGCTGACGCGACGTTGGCCACGACGCGCCTGGCATTCGCGGTAATCGCGTCGAAGCGGCCGTCTTCGATCGCCTTGGCGTCGAGCAGCGCCGATCCGATCCCGACGGCCACCGCGCCGGCGCGAATCCAGTCGTGCGCGTTGTCGAGCGAGACGCCGCCGGTCGGCATCAGCTTCACCTGCGGCAGCGGCGCGCGCACGTCCTTGATGAACTGCGGTCCGAGCGATGTCGCCGGAAACACCTTGATGATGTCGGCGCCCAGCTCGTACGCCGCGAATATCTCCGTCGGCGAGAAGCAGCCAGGCATCGCCGCCACGTCGCGCTCGTGGCAGGCGGCAATCACCGCCGGCTGAAACACCGGCGAGACCACGTACGTCGCCCCCGCATCGATGACCGCGCGCGCCGTCTCGGCGGTGGTGACGGTGCCCGCCCCAAGCAGGAACCCCGCCGGCATCGTCGGCGCAAGCTCCCGAATCAGCCCGACCGCGCCCGGCACCGTCATCGTCACCTCGAGCGCGCGCACGCCGCCGTCGACGAGCGCATCGACAACCGCGCGCAGCTTCGCCGGGTCTTTGATCCGAATCACCGCCACGACGCCGAGCTCCTGGACCTGCTCGACCACCGCCGCGCGTCTCGTTTTCACCATGCTCATCGCCGCTCCCGCCTTCTAACTTCCAACTTTTAGCCTTTAACTTTTAGCGTTTAACTTTTAACTTTTCACTTCTAACTTTTAACTTTATCGACCCATCCAGCCGCCGTCCACCACCAGCACGTGACCGTGGACGTAGTCCGACGCCTGGGACGCCAGAAAGACGACGGCACCGCCCAGATCGTCCGGCTCGCCCCACCGTCCTGCCGGAATCCGATCCTGAATCTGCCGGCTCCGCGCCTCGTCGTCCTGCAGGGCGCGGGTGTTGTCGGTCCGGATGTATCCCGGCGCGATCGCGTTGACGTTGACGCCTCGGCCGGCCCACTCGTTGGCGAGCGCCTTGGTCAACTGCGCCACGGCGCCCTTCGCGGCGGCGTAGGCCGGCACGCGGATGCCGCCCTGAAACGACAGCACCGAGGCGATGTTGATGATCTTACCGCTGCCGCGATCGAGCATGTGCCGGCCCGCGTCGCGGCTCAAACGAAAGACGCTGGAGAGATCGACCTCGAGCACCGCGTCCCAGTCGTCATCGCTGAACTCGCGGGCGTCGGCGCGGCGGATCATGCCGGCGTTGTTGACCAGCACGTCGAGACGGCCAAACCGTTCGAGCGTGCGCGGCACCAGCGAAGCCGTCTCGGTGCGGCGAGCCAGGTCGGCGGCGAACGACGCCGTCTGCACGCCGTGCTCCGACGCAATGGCGGCCGCGAGATCGGCGGGCTCGAGACGGCTGGCATGCAACGCGACGTGCGCGCCGGCGCGCGCCAGTGCCCGCGCCATGGCGGCGCCGAGGCCGCGGGAGGCGCCGGTCACCAGCGCGACGCGGCCGCTGAGATCGAATGAAGTCACCGTCGACCTTGATCCGTCAGTCACGAACGCACGAAACCACGAAACACCATTGGTCTCCTTCGTGTTTTCGTGTTTTCGTGGCGGTCAACGAACGACGGGTCATCACTAGAACACGATCTTCATCGCCAGCTGGATGTCGCGCGGCAGGTTGGTCTGGCTCGTCACCTTGCCGAAATCGGCGTTGGTCGGATCGGTATTCGGGTTCGCGTACACCGCGCGATTGAAGGCGTTGAGGAGCTCGATATGGAATTGCCCGCGGACGCGCTCGTTCAGGCGGACCTGCTTGATGATCGAGATGTCCCACAGGTTCAGCTTCGGGCTGCGCAGGCCGTCGGTCTTCGATGGGAAATAGCGCACGTTGTTCGCCAGCCGGATACGCGTGTCGGCGCGCTGCTTGACCGGATCGTCCACGCCGTTGGTCTGGACTGCGGCGTCGTGGAAGTAGAAGCCGCTGATATCGAACACCGGGTTGTTGGTATCGCCCGAGTAGTCGCTCTTCAAGTTGGCCGCGTCGCCGTTGAAATAGACGTTGCGTCCACTCAAGTCAATCGGCTGCCCGCTCTGCAGCTGTCCGATCGCCTGCAGGCTCCAGCCGCCGATGAACGCATCGGCAAACCGGTTCGCGTTGGCGGCAAACGCCCGCCCGTGGCCGAACGGGAGTTCGAGAATGCCGCTGATCGTGACGCGGTGCGGCACATCCGACGCCGCCGGCCGATCTTCGTAGGTCGTGTCGGTACGGATTCAGCTGGAACACCTGTTCCCTGAACCGCGACCAGGTGTAGGCCGCCAGCACCGTATAGCCCTTCGTGAATCGCTTCTCCACCTTGAACTGCGCGGAGTGATAGCTGCTGGTGCCGTTGTCGTCGAAGGTCCGGACGTTGCCGAACTGCGGGAACGGCCGCAGCAGCTGCGAGCGCGCGACGGTCGCGGCGTTGAACGCCGTGCCCGGCAGCAGCCCGCGGAAGGGATTCGGAACGAGCGCCGCCAGGAAATCGATGGTCGCCTGATCGCGCACGCGGCTGCTCGACAGGTACTGCTGCGGGAGGCGCGTTCATCTCGATCTCCCCCGCCTGGCCGCCGCCGCCCGTCGTCAGGTTCCAGCCGTGGCTGCCGGTGTAGCCGCCCTCCAGCAGCCACTGGTTCGGCAGCTCGCGCTGCACGCTGATCAGGTAGCGCGTGTTCTGCGCGTTCGCGAAGTCGAGCGGCACGAAGCGCGTCCCCGAGGCGTTGTTCAGATCCTGTCCGAGGAAGGTGTCGGCGCCGCGCGACGCGCCCGCCGGCGCGACGACCCCGCTCGGGAACGGATTCGCCAGCGTCGAGTTGAACGTCAGGCCGAGGTCGTTGGACGGCACGATCGTCGTCGTCTGCGAGAACCCC
Organism: uncultured Acidobacteriota bacterium; assembly: GCA_963792175.1. Classification (GTDB taxonomy): domain Bacteria; phylum Acidobacteriota; class Vicinamibacteria; order Vicinamibacterales; family CAVVIG01; genus CAWBVG01. Next base: position 275,281 of record CAWBVG010000031.1, on the reverse strand, counting down.
GGTTGGAAGTTGCCCGAAATGATGAAGGGGACGGTGTAGACGCCGAAACCGCCGCGAACCACCGTCATCTCACTCAACTTGTAGGCGAAGCCGAGACGCGGCTGGAAGTTGTTCTTGTCGGCGTTCCAGAATCCGGGATCCGCATCCGAGGCAAACTGCAGGCCGCCGCGCACGCTGAACGCGGACGGCGCGATCTGCGGAATCGGGCTGGCCGCGTACGCCGCCTTGACGGCGCCTTCGATGCTGATGGCGGCCGCCGGATCGAAGCCGCGCACGTTGCGGTTCTCCGAGTCGCGCGTCGCGCCTTCGTACTCGTAGCGCAAGCCCAGGTTCAGCGTCAGCTGGTCGGAGATCTTCCAGTCGTCCTGCACGAACACGCCGTGGTACGGCGTGATGTTCAAGCGCGCGGCGTTGATGTCGATGGTGCCGGCGGTCGGGAAGCCGAGCATGAACGTGGCGAGATCCTGTCCGAACGTGCCGGTGGAGTTGTCCTGATTGCGCGTGAAGGCGTTGGCGTTCCGAAACACGTATTCGCCGGCCTGCGCACCCGGATTCGTGCCGAGCTCCCGGTATTGACGGAAGTCGTAGCCGGTTCGCAGCGAATGCCTGCCGAAAATCCGCGTCAGCGTCGGCTGGAACGAGTAGATGGTGTGGTTGGTGACCGTCGAGAGGTTCTCGCCGACGTCCGAGAACTGATCGAAGTCGAAGTGCGGGAAAGTACTTCGCGCCGCCGAACAGGCCGGCCACCGACGACGAGAACCCGAGCGTCGCCGGATCGAAGATGCCCTTCGTGCTGCCGGACGTTCGGCTCCTTGAACCGCTGCCACCCCGCGCGGACGTCGAGCAATGTGCTCGACGTCATCGTGCAGACATGGTCGAGGTGACGCCGTCGTTGATCCGGAAGAGGAAGTTGCCGTTGGGGATGATCCCGTTGACCTCGCCGTAAATCGCGTTGCGGGATTCGCGGCGATTGTTGCGCGTGTAGCGCACGAACAGCGCTGCTTGTCGGTCAGCCGGTGATCGATGCGCGTCGACGTCGAGTAGAACGTGTCGTCGCGGGGATTGACGTAGAAGAAGTTGTTCCGCCCCTGATTGTCCGCCGGCTGATTCGGCAGCGGATAGTAACTTCAAGACGTGCAGCCGCGATCGGGTTGATGCGATTTGCCGGGATGATGTTCCCGGGAAACGGCTGCCGCACGACGCGGGCGCCGACCTGTGTCGCCGTCGCCGGATCGTAGATGATGGTGCCCTGCGCCAGCAGCGCCGAGAAGTCGCCGTTGCGCATCGCCTGCGTCGGCACCGTCTGCGGCAGCGGCTCGGGGAACGTGTCGTAGAGCCACTCCACCGCTTCGAAGAAGAAGCGTGCGATTCGAGCGCAGCGGCCCGCCGAGGTACGCCGCCGCGGACGGTTGTACTCCAGGTCCGGCTTCGCGGCGCCGGCCTTGTTGACGAAGAAGTCGTTGGCTGACAGCTCGTCGCGCCGCAGGTAGTAGTAGCCCTCGCCCTTCAGGCTGTTGGTGCCGCTCTTCAGGGTGACGTTCACCATCGCGCCGGCGGTGTGGCCATCGCCGGCGTCGAAGGTGGCCGTCCCGACCTTGAACTCCTGCACCGCGCCGGCGGGCGGCACGAACGCGACGCGCCGGCCGTTGGCCATGTTCGGCGATCCGTCGAGCGTGAACTCGTTGCCGCCGCTCGCGCCGTCGGCATTGATGCCCGACGTGCCGCCGTTGTCGAACGGTCGGGAGAACTTCAGGTCGCCGGTGAAGGCGACGCCCGGCACGAGCCGCGACAGCACGAACGGGTTGCCGTCCGACAGCGGCATCATCGAGATGCGCTTCTCGTCGATGACCTGCCCCGCCGAGGCCGAGCCCATCTCGAGCAGCGGCGATTGCGCCGTCACCAGCACCGTCTCTTCGAGCTGGCCGACTTCCATGCTGAGATCCACGACGAGGCGATCGCCGATCCGTACCTCCAGGCCCTCGCGCACCGATTTCTTGAATCCCGAGAGCTCCGCCGCCACCGTGTAGGTGCCGGGGGTCAGATACGGAATCGTGAACAGCCCCTCACCGGTGGTCGCCGTGGTGGAGCTGACGTTGGTCGCCACGTTCGTCGCCGTCACGGTGACGCCGGGCAGCACGCCGCCGGACTTGTCGTTGACCCGGCCCGTGATGGCGCCGCGGAATTCCTGGCCGGCCGCCGTGGCGGCCACCGCCAGCGCGATCGTGAGCGCCGCTAGGGTTTTCATTTCATCCTCCTGACGAGACTTGCAAGGATTACAGTTCCACCGGACGATCGGTACGCGAAGACAGGTAGATGGCTTCGATCAGCGCGACGCTCGCGCGTCCGCCCTGGCCATCGCAGCACGGCGCGGTGTGCTGTTGCACGGCGCGGAGAAAGTCCTCGAACACGCGCTGGTGCGCCGACGCGTCCGCGACGATCGGCGACGCCGCGCTCACGGTCGCACCTGACGCGTCGGCCGGAGTTGCCTTCTCCGCCTCGGTCGCATCCTGCAGATCGATCGCGGCCAGCCTGTCGCCGTCCAGGATGACCGTGCCGTTCGAGCCCGTCAGCTCAATCCGCCGCGAGTACCCCGGAAACGCCGACGTCGCCGCTTCGAGCGTGCCGAGCGCCCCGTTCTCGAATTCCAGCACGGCGACCGCCGTGTCCTCGACCTCAATCTGGTGCAGCTTCGCGGCGGTTTTCGCATAGACGCGCCGGCACCGGCCCGAACAACCACAGCAGGAGATCGACCGTGTGCACGCCCTGGTTGATCAGCGCGCCGCCGCCGTCCAGCGACCGCGTCCCGCGCCACCGCGAGTCACGGTAGTACGACGGCGCGCGGTACCACTTCACGGCCGCCGTGGCCAGAATCGGCGACCCGAGGCGGCCGCCGGCGACCAGCGCTTTCAGGCGCCGGACATCGGGCTTCAGCCGATCCTGAAAGATGACGCCCGAGCGTCACGCCGGCCCGCGCCGCTTCCGCAATCAGCGCATCGGTTCGCGCCGTCGTCACGTCGATCGGCTTCTCGACGAGGACGTGCAGGTCGCTGTCTGGCCGCCGCGATCCCCTGGTCGGCGTGCAGCCCCGACGGGCTGCCGATCGCCACCATGTCCAGCGGCCGGTGCGACAGCAGACCATCGAGCGTGTCGTAGGCGACGGCACCGTGCCGCGCCGCGAGACGCTGCGCGTGCTCCAGCGTCGGCGCATGCACCGCCGCAATCGCGACGCCGGGAATCGCGGTGGCCGCGCGGGCGTGCGTGTCGCTGATGTTGCCGGCGCCGATGAGACCGATGTTGATCAAGGCCTCATTTCGCGAACGCCTTGAACTCGCGTTCGATGCGATCGGCCGTCGCTTTGGCGTCGACGATCAGAATCCGGTAGCGGAAGGTGGCCGATGCGCCGGGCTCCAGCGTGAAGTTCATCGTCTCGCGGCCTTCGCTGAACACTTTCTGTCCGAGGGGGTTCGCGGCAAACAGCCCGTAGCCACGCGCGTGCCAATAGGTCGGGAATCCCGGGTTCTTCGGGTGGTCGATCATCGCAATCGTGATCGGCTGCGTGCCGATGGTGCCGGCGAGCATCGTCCATCGGCCGCGCGTGCCCCAGACCGCGTCGCCTTTCTTGCCCTCGCTGCTCTGGTACTCGCCGGTGACGCCGGTGTTGTCCATCACCGGCACCGGCGTGGCGCGGCCGGCGACGTCCGTGAACACCAGCGGCTCGTTCGAGGGCTGCTCGAGCTGCCGGGCCACACGCATGCCGAGCATGCCGTCTTTCGCGTCGGTGAAGACAACGCGATCCCCGGCCGCCGTCAGCGTCGCCATCCGATCGATGGTCCGGCTCGTCGCATCGCCGGCGAAGACGAACTGCGTCCGCTCGCGCAGCAGGACTTTGCCGTCGGGCGTCACCCAGTCGGATTCGGTCTCGAGATCACCGCGATCGGCACCGCCTTTGGCAGACACGATCCGCCGGTGGAGGATCGTCCCCATCTTCGAGCGCTCCGCCGGCTTGATCTCGTCGGAGTTGTTCCAGAAATCGAGTCCGTTCACCACCTCGTAGTTGAACCACAGACCGACGTGGTGCGGGTGATCGACCCGCTCGCCGGCGCGCGGCGCGAGCGGCCACCCTCGCGTGACGATCGTGCCGCCGGCGCTGCGAATCGGATCGAGCACCGCCTTCTTGACACGCTCCGGCCAGATGTACGACGTGAACGGCTTGCCGCCGACGGTGACGTCGACGCGGCGCGCACTCTCGTTCGGCGTCACCGCGACCGCCTGCGGCGCGACGGTGTCAGCTCGAATTGGCCCACGAAGCTTGGCGGACGCCACCATCGCGACGACGATGACGGCCAGAACGATGACGATGCGCGATCCGTTCATCCCGTCTCCAGTCCCGCCGCCTCCGCTCGCAGTGCATCCTCGCGAGCTTCCGCCTGCGCGCTACGCGCTACGGCGCGACAAGTCGGCGCAGCAGGCTCAGCTAGCCCCTAGCCCCGACGAGTCTCAGCTAGCCCCGAGCCCCGACGAGTCTCAGCTCGCCCCTGCTTTCTGCAGCAACCCCTTCATCCCCGCGAAACTCTGACGCGTGGACTCTTCAGGCGTGCCGGCGCCGCGCCAATGCGTCTCGAGTGTGACGGCATGGCGATATCCATCGGCCTTCAGCGCACGGAACTGTCCCGCCCAGTCGATGACACCGGTCCCCATCGCCTTCCAGACCCACTTGCCGTTGGCGTCTTTCACCGCGTCCTTGCAGTGCACGTGACCGATGCGTCCCTTCGCGATCTTCTCGTAGCCGCCGGGAAACGGCGACTCGTCGCGGAACTGCGCGTTGCCTGGGTCCCAGGTGATCGCGAGCGCCTTGTCCGGAATCGCCGTCAGCAGCCGTCCGGCCTCGGCGCCGGTCGCCGTGTTGCACGCGTATTCGTTCTCGAGCACCAGCGTGACGCCGCGCTTGGCCGCCTTGGCCGCCGCCGCGCGGACGACATCGTCGATGGCGGCGCGGTGCGGTTTCTGATCCTCGAGCCGCCAGAAATCGAAAATGCGAATCCGATCGGTGTTGAACGCCTTGGCGAGCTCGAAGGCGTGCTCGAGGAGCTGGTCCTGATCCTTGTAGGTGAAATCCGCGCCGAACTCGTCGCGCTTCGGGCTGAACGGCGACCTCGGCGCGCCCGGCCAATCGACCTTGAAGATGGGCGTCGCCAGGCAGGCGACGCGGAGCTTGAACCGTTCGAGGACGCGCTGGACGTCGGCAATCTGCGCGGCGTCCCACTTCATCAGGTTCTTGCCGCCGGCCTCGCGGAGGTCGACGAACCCCATGCCGAATTCCTTGGCCGCGACCTCGCAGGCGTGGCCGAAATCCTGGGAGATTTCATCGGTCAGGACGGAGAGGTTGAACGAGGACATGGCGGCGCGCAGGTAGCGCGGCGTCGCCGCGGCGGCGCCGAGCGCCGCGAGGAACGTACGTCTGTTCATCATGAGAGGAACCTTATCGCAATTTGCGTCCGGCGGGACCGGTCACGTACAGTCACAGGACTATCCAATTGCGGAGCGGAGATTACAATTGGAACGTCCACCTTGGCAACAGTCCGGGCGCTGCCGTGGAGGCTCGTTGCCAATGGACCCTCGCGACCTATAATTGGTCAATCCAATCATGAACGTGGGCCTCGAGCCGTCTCATGCGAACGACAGCGCCGCCGCCGTGGTGGCGCACGTCCGGCAGCTGATCGACAGCGGCAGCCTCGGCCCCGGCGCCCGGCTGCCCCCCGAACGCGACCTCGCCCGCGAGGTGGGGGTCAGCCGCCCGACGGTGCGCGCCGGGCTGCGCACGCTCGCCGCCCTCGGCGTCGTCCGCTCGCGCCGCGGATCGGGCACCTACATCCCGGACGGACCGCCGACGCTCGGCGCCGACGCGCTCAGCTTTCTCGCCGCGCTGCACAAGTTCACCGTTGACGACGTCTACGAGGCGCGCCGCATTCTCGAGGTCGGCGCCGCTGGCCTGGCGGCCGAGCGCGCGACGCCCGATCAGCTCGCGACGCTCGCCGACGAAGTCGCCGGCCTGTTCGCGTCGTTGAGCGAGCGGCAGGTGTTCCTGATCCACGACATCAACTTTCACCGCAGCATCGCCGCGGCGTCGGGCAACCCGATCGTCGCCTCGCTCGTCGAGATGGTGTCACTGCTGTACTACGAGCGGCGGCGCGCGACCGCCGAACGCGCCGTCGATCGCGACCTGCGCGACGCCGCCGATTCGCACCGCCAGATTTATCAGGCGGTGCGCGCGCGCGACGTCGATGCCGCGCGCCGGGCGATGGACGAACACCTCGTCCGCTCGCGCTCCTATCAGGCGAAAGAGGCGCAGGGATCGACGATCAAGTCGTCGCGCCTCGTCCGCCGCAGCGCCGACCGAGCGCCGAACGCGACGCGGACTTGTCCACCGTAGCGCGCCGCGCGAAGGTGGACAGAAACGGACTGCGAAATGACCTCGCGCCTTTTCGACCTCACGGGACGGACAGCGGTCGTGGTTGGCGGCACGACCGGCATCGGTCACGCGCTCGCCCTGGGGCTCGCCGACGCCGGCGCTGACGTCGTCGTGACCGGCCGCCGGCGCGACGTCGTGGACCGCGTGGCGGGAGAAATCGAGGCGCGCGGCCGGCGGACGCTGCGTCATCCGGCCGACGTCGGCGACCTCGGGTCGCTGCGCGCGCTTGCGCGACGCGTGCCTGGCCGCGTTTCAACAAGTCGACATCGTCGTCGCCGCGGCCGGCACGACCAAGCGCGTGCCGACGCTCGAGATGACCGAAGGCGACTGGGGCCAGATTCTCGACACCAACCTGACCGGCATGTTCCGCACCTATCAGGTGTTCGCGCCGCCGATGATCGCGCGCGGCTCCGGCCGTCTGATCGGCATCGCGTCGCTCGCGTCGTACGTCGGACTGCTCGAGGTCGCGGCCTACACCGCGAGCAAGGCCGGCGTGGCCGGCCTGACGCGGGCGCTCGCGGTCGAGTGGGCGCGCCACGGCGTCACGGTGAACGCGATCGCGCCCGGCGTGTTCGAGACCGACTTGAACCGCGAGCTCTTGAGAGGTCCGCGCGGACAGGAATTCCTGATGCGGACGCCGATGAAGCGCTTCGGGCGGGTCGAGGAGCTGGTGGGCGCCGCGGTCTATCTCGCATCGGACGCCGCGACGTTCGTCACCGGACAGCTGCTGGCCGTCGACGGCGGATTGTTGGGAAGCGGAGTGAATCAGTGAACGCGGTGCTGATCATCAGCGAGCGCGACAACGTGGCGACCGCGCTCGAACCGATCGACCAGGGGCGCGAGCTGCGCGCCGGCGCGTGGACGGTCGTCGCGGCCGAAGCGATTCCACGCGGGCATAAGGTCGCGGTGTGCGCGATTCGCGCGGGCGAGGCGGTCGTCAAATACGGCAGCCCGATCGGGACGGCGTCGGCGGACATCGCCGCCGGGGCGCACGTGCACACGCACAACGTGGCGAGCGCCCGCGGACGCGGCGATCTCGCGGCGGAGTCGCGATGACGTCAGGACCGGTGTTCCTCGGGTATCTCCGGCCTGACGGCCGGGTCGGTGTGCGCAATCACGTGCTGGTCGTGCCGACCGTCATCTGCTCCGCGGTCGTCGCCGAACGGATTGCCGCCTCGATCGCGCCGATCGGCACCGCGCTGCCCCACCTCGCCGGCTGCGGCCAGCTGGGGCCGGATCTCCAAGTCACCCACGACACGCTGGCCGCGTACTGCCGCCATCCCAACGTCGGCGCCGTCATCGTGATCGCGCTGGGCTGCGAGCAGCTCGTCGCCCAGTATCTCGCCGACACCGCGCGTCAATCGGGCAAGCCGGCGCACATCGTCTCGATTCAGGGCGAGGGCGGCACCGTGCGCGCGACCGCGCGCGGCATCGAGATCGCGCGCCGGCTGGCGGAGGACGTCAGCCGCATCGATCGCGTCTGGTGCCCCGCGTCGTCCATCGTCCTGTCGGTGAAATGCGGCGGCTCCGACTACACGTCCGGGCTTGCGTCGAACCCGGTCGTCGGCCGCGTCGCCGATCGGCTCGTCGACGTCGGCGGCGCGGTGGTGCTGGGCGAGATTGCGGAGATCATGGGCGCCGAACACCTGCTGGCGGCGCGCGCATCGTCTCCCGCGGCCGCCGCGCACCTGCTGCGTGTCGTCAACCGCGTCGAAGCCGAAGCGATCGCTCTCGGCCTCGACATCCGCGGCACGCAGCCGTCGCCCGGCAACATCCGCGGCGGATTGACCACGATCGAGGAGAAGTCGCTGGGCGCGACGCACAAGGCCGGCGAGCGCACGCGGCTCGAGGAGGTCGTGCCCTACGCGTCGCGCGTCAGCAAGCCCGGCCTGACCGTGATGGATACGCCGGGGCTCGACGTAGAATCGGTCACCGGCATGGTCGGCGGCGGGGCGCAGGTCGTCGTCTTCACGACCGGCCTCGGGACCCCGACCGGCAACCCGGTCGCCCCGGTGATCAAGATCACCGGCAACGCTCGCACGGCGCAGGGCATGGCGGACAATATCGACCTCGACGTCAGCGGCGTGATGAGCGAAGAAGAAACGCTCGACGCCGCCGCCGACCGGTTATTCGACGAAGTGCTCGACGTGGCATCGGGGCGGCCGACCGCGGCGGAGCGGCTCGGCCATCGCGAGTTCGCGATTCATCGCAGGAATCCGACGATCTGAGGGGCTCGGGGCTAGCTGATACTCATCGGGGCTAGGGGCTAGCTGATACTTGTCGGGGCTAGCTGAGCCTGCCGCGCCGAAGCTCGCGAGGGATGCACTGCGAGCGGAGGCGGGGGACCGGGATGGGGATTGGGGACTGACGTAGCTAGCCCCAGCCCCTAGCCCCGACACGGGACTCAGAGCAGCGACGGAAAACTCGGGACAGGATCGAGGACTCACTATGGCGATGCCGAACCTGCGCACCGAACAACCGATCGAGGCTCCGGCCCGGCGCGTCGGCTCGTTCCGGTGGGTGATCTGCGGCCTGCTGTTTCTCGCCGCGACCATCAACTACGTCGATCGCCAGGTGATCGGGATTCTCAAACCGACACTGCAGGCGCAATTCGGCTGGAGCGAAATCGATTACGGCGACATCGTGTTTGCGTTCCAGCTCGCCTACGCGATCGGATTCCTGTTCGCCGGCCGCGTGATGGATCGCCTGGGCATCAAGCGCGGCTTCGCGCTCGCGTTGACGATCTGGTCGCTGGCCGCCATGGCGGCCGCGGAGGTCGAGCGCTTCGGTCCGGCGGCGGCCGTTCTTCTCGGCACCGTCGGCCTCACCTACTCCGCATCGGTGGCCGGCTTCATTCTCGTGCGCTTCGTCCTGGGACTCGGCGAATCGGGAAACTTCCCCGCCGCGATCAAAACCGTCGCGGAATGGTTCCCGCAGCGCGAGCGCGCGTTCGCGACCGGGCTGTTCAACGCCGGCACCAACATCGGCGCGGTGATCACGCCGATGACGGTGCCGTTCATCACGGCGCGGTTCGGCTGGTACTGGGCATTCGTGCTGACGGGCTTCCTTGGATTCGGGTGGCTGATCGCGTGGCTGATGGTGTACGAGAAGCCCGATCGTCATCCCCGGCTCAGCGCGTCGGAGCGCGCGTTCATCACCAGCGACCCGGCGGTGCCGGCGACGCATATGCCGTGGGCAAGCCTCTTCGGCTATCGACAGACCTGGTCGTTCGCCGCGGCGAAGTTTCTCACCGATCCGATCTGGTGGATGTACCTGTTCTGGCTGCCCGACTTCTTCAGCCGCACATACGGGTTGTCCCTGCTGCAGCTCGGACCGCCGATCATCGTCATCTATGTGGTCGCGGACATCGGCAGCGTCGGTGGCGGGTGGCTGTCCTCGTCGCTGATCCGCCGGGGCTGGAGCGTGAATGCCGCGCGCAAGACCGCCATGCTGATCTGCGCGATCGCGGTCGTGCCGATCGTCGCCGCGGCGAGCGTGCACAGCATGTGGGGCGCGGTGGCGCTGATCAGCCTCGCGACGGCGGCGCACCAGGGATGGTCCGCCAACTGCTTCACCCTCGCGACGGACATGTTTCCGCGGCAGGCCATCGGCTCGGTCGTCGGCCTCGGCGGGTTTGCCGGAGCGGTCGGCGGGATGATGATCGCGAAACTCGTCGGCTACGTGCTGCAGATGACCGGCAGCTACACGACAGTACTGATGATCGCCGGCGGCGCGTACCTGACGGCGCTCGCTGGTGGTCCAGATCCTCACGCCGAGACTGGAACCCGTTCGCCTTCGCGACTGAGCTGCTCGACCTCCACACGGATTACAGGAGGTCAGGAGTTCAGGAGACGAAGACGCTTCGGTCGTCACGGTTCGACGGGTCGCCCGTCGCTTTGCGACGGCCGTCGAACCGTATCTGACGCAGCCTCCTGCCCTTCTAACCTCCTGTGATTCTTCGTGTCTTCGCGGCTTCCGCCATCGCTCCACCGGTCTCGTGCGGAGCTACGGCGGACAGGTTCCGCCTTCGCTCCACAGTTCACGGGGGGAGCTACGGCGGGACAGGTTCCGCCTTCGCTCCACAGTTCACGGGGGAGCTACGGCGGGACACGTCATGTTCCCGGCGGACCTACAGCGTCTGGTGCATCGTCTCGAGCAGGTAGCGTTTGTTGGTCTCGGCCGCCTCTTTCGGGGTGCGGCCTGGATCAGGCACTCGATCGAGCTCGACGATCGCCCACTTCCGGTAATTGATCTGCCGCAGAACCGCGAAGACGCCGGCAGATCGACCCGTCCACGCCCCAGCTCCACGAACTGATAGGGACTCGCCCCGCCTGACCCACGCGACCCGCCTGGCCCGCTCGACCCACCCGACTCGGGGGCCGGCCGCACGTCTTTCAAGTGCACGACGTCAATCCAGTCGCGGTAGGTGCGAATCGCCGCCACCGGATCGCCGCCGCCCTGTTGATAGTGCGCGACGTCGAACAGCAGCCGCACGTGACGCTTGTCGGCGGCGTCCAGCACGGCGGCGACTTCGTGCGGCTTCTCGCCCGTGCTGTTCATGTGATGGTGGTACACCAGCGGCACACCGAGGTTGCCTGTGCGCTTGCCCAGTTCCGTCATCAGACGGCCGAGGCGACGATAGTCGTCCGGCACCACCTCCCGTCCTTTCGGCCGCTCGTCGATCACCTGGAGGTACAGTCCGCCGGCGTCTTTCACGAACTGCGCGTGCTGCGTGTGCAGCGTGAGCATCTCCTGCTCGCGCGCCGGATCGATGGACAGGTTGCCGCTCGAGAGCACGGCGAAGGTCAGGCGATGTTTGTCGAGCAGTTCCCGCAGCGCCTTCGGCTTGTCGCCAAACTGCGCGAACGCTTCGCCGCGCAGCTGAATCGCGCGGAACCCGACTGCCGAGATGTCCTCCATCGCCTTGACGATGTCGGCGCCCCACGTGATCGCCGCATAGCCGTATTTGATCGGCAGCGCGTTTGCCGCACCGGCGGTCCTCGACAGGCCGGACACGACGTAGGTTGCCGACAGGCCGGTCAGGAATTGGCGTCGTGTCACCATGAGTGCACCGTTCCATCCAGTTTGCGGTTCACGGGAAGATAAGCCCTCTCGTACGGATACTGCGCGGCGAGTATCTCATCGATGTCGACGCCCAGCCCCGGCTTGTCGCCGGGATGCATGGCGCCGTGTTCGAATCGATAGGCATGAGGAAAGACAGCGTCGGTCTCCGGCGTGTGCCGCATGTACTCCTGGATGCCGAAGTTGTGGACGCTGAGGTCGAAGTGCAGCGCCGCCGCCAGCGACACCGGACCCAGATCGGTCGCGCCGTGCGATCCGGTTCGAACGTGATGCAGTTCGCCAAGCGCGGCAATCTTCCGCAGATGGCTGATGCCGCCGCCATGGACGACGGTCATGCGGATGTAGTCGATCAGCTCCTCTTCGATGAGCTGCTGACAGTCGTGGATGGTGTTGAAGACCTCGCCGACAGCGATCGGCGTCGTCGTGTGGTGGCGGATCGTGCGGAAGGCAGCCTGGTTTTCCGCCGGCACCGGATCCTCCAGCCAGAACAGCCGGTACGGCTCCAGGCTCTTGCCGAGCCGCGCCGCCTCGATCGGCGTCAGGCGGTGATGCACGTCGTGCAGCAGATGCACGTCGAAGCCGACCTCGCGGCGAAGGCGCTCGAATAGCGGCGGCACGAAATCGAGGTAGCGCTCGGTGCTCCAGACGCTCTCGAGCGGCATGCCTTTCTGCGCCGGCTCGTAATACATCGTGCCGCGACCGACACCGTAGGCATTGACGACGCCGGGGATGGCGCACTGGGCGCGGATGGCGCGATAGCCCATCGAGAGGTACTCCTGCACCGCGTGCACCGTCTCGTCGGGCGTCGAGCCGTTGGCGTGGCCGTACACCATCACCGAGTCGCGGGACGCGCCCCCGAGCAGGCGATAGACGGGCGCGTTGACCGTCTTGCCCAGGATGTCCCAGAGCGCCGTATCGACCGCGCTGATCGCCGACATCGTGACCGGGCCACGCCGCCAGTACGCGCCTTTGTACAGGTATTGCCACATGTCCTCGATCCGTCGCGCGTCGCGATTGATGAGGAGCGGAATCACGTGATCGCTCAAATAGCTCGCCACCGCGAGCTCGCGGCCGTTCAGCGTCGCGTCGCCAAGACCGTACACACCGTCTTCGGTCACGAGCTTGAGCGTGACGAAGTTCCGTCCGGGACTGCAGATGATGACTTTGCGCGTCTGTGATTCGCATAAGGAGTCGGGGCTAGGGGCTGGGGGCTAGCTGATTGGCTTCCGATCGACGTTCAGGAAGGAGCGCGATAGCGACAGCACCGACCAGCGCCGCGCCCACCAGCACGATGAAGCCGGTATCGTAACTGCCGAGGCGGTCCCGGAGTTTGCCGACGAGCATCGGCGCGGTCGCCTCGGCCACGCCGTCGGCCGTCAGCACGATGCCCATCACGCGACCGAGGACGCCGATGCCGAACAACTCCCCCGCCATGAGCGGAATGATCAGGTACTCGCCGCCAAGCCCGAGACCGAAGATCACGGCAAAGGCGTACATCGACCACGTTGACGTCCGCACCAGGAGCAGCGGAATCGCGCCGGCGACCAGGAGATAGATGATGAGCATCACGCGCTTGCGCGGCATGCGGTCGGCCAGCCATCCCATGAGCAGCCGGCCGGCAATGCTGACCGCGAGCACGAGCGAAATCACCTGCGCCGCGTCGCCCTGCGAGTAGCCGCGATCCAGGCTGAGAAACAGTTTCAGGTGCTGATTGGTGCCGCCCACCGCCGCAATCGAGCACATGCTGCCCAGCGCAAGAAGATAGAAGGCCGGCGTCGCAAGGATCTTACGTAGGGCGAGCCTTTCACCGCCTCGACGCTACTCGGGGTCGCCCTGAGCCTTGTCGCAGGGCAGCGTCGCCGGAGCTCGCGGCCCTGCGAGCGAAGGCGACGATCGCCGGCGCCTAGTGGCGCCTCGCGCACGAAAAACGCCATCGGCAACGCGATCAGGACGATCAGCACGCCGACCGCCTGAAGCGATCCGCGCCACCCGAACAGATCCGTGAGCCAGTGCGACAGCAGCGGAACGGCGGCGCCGCCGATGCCGATCCCGAGGTACGCGATGCCCATCGCCTTGCCACGCGTGCGATCGAACCAGCGCGACACCAGCACCTGACACGGCAGCGGGCCGCCGCAGACGTAGCCCAGCGCGTTGAAGAAATAGAAAAAGTAGAACGTCCAGGCCGCGGACGTCAGGCCCAGGCCGACGAGCGCGCCGCCCGCCATCAGAATCCCGGCCATCATCAGCCGGCGCGGTCCGAACCGATCGACAATCCATCCGGCCGCGAACCCGAACAACGGCCCGACCACGAGCTTGCTGATCGCATTGCCGGACGTCACCATCGTCCTCGACCAGCCGAACTCGCGCACCATGAAGTCGTAGTAGAGCGGCAGCCCGTACAGCGCGAGCCCGACGACGGAAAAGAGCGCGGCAAACGCAGTGGCGACGACGAACGCGCCGCCCGACTGGTCGCGGGTCCCGGTGTCCGCCGCCGTTCCGTCCGCGGTGGCCAACTTCATGACACCTTGAGCACGCGCGACGAGCGCGGGGCCATCGCGATCTCGAGTGAACCTGCACGCGGCGTCAGTGTTTCACCGGTCCAGAAATCGGTGACCGCTGCCCGCGCCCACGCGAACCGTCCGGGACTCCGGTGCGTCGTCCCAATTGAACAGGCACAGCATGCGTGCGCCCGGCAGCGTCACGGTTCCAAGCCGGAGCGAGGCGTCATCGAACGCGGCGGCGACGCCGGTCGGCGGCACGAGTTTCCTGAGCATCGCCGCGCGGGCGGGCGGCAGCTTCGTCAGATCGTCGCCGGACAGCACCATCCCGCCGCTCGCATAGATGACCGACGCGTGAAATTGACACTCGGCATCGGTCAGGTCGCTCGCCAGCACAATCGCATCCGGATCGTTCCACCACAGACGCCCGTTCTGCCAGTTGCGCTGCAGGTTCTGAAATCCGGTGGTCTTGATGCGATCCCACGTGCGCTTGATGTCGTTCGAGCTGCGCGATCCGTGGATCAGGCCGAGCGACGGCCAGATCGGGTGATTGCAGCCGAGGAGGAAGCTGTCGCCCGCGCCGCGAACCACCGCCTCCATGCCGCGGCGGTAGGCCTCGACGCGTGTCGCGCGCGCGTCGTGGAACCGTCCGCCGTGCATCGCACCCCAGAAGTTGGCGTCGAGCTTGAAGTAGGTGCAGCCCCATTCGGTTCGCATCGTCCGGAACACGCGTTCGAGATGCGATTGCGCTTCGGGATGCGTGCCGTCGAGCGCGTACCACGGACCGCGACGCCAGCCACCGAACGTGACGCGATCGGAACGCAGCGGCGCACCGTCCGCATCTGTGATGAACCAGTGGGGATGGGATTGGAAGAGCGCCGATTTCTCCTCCGCGACGAACGGAGCGACCCAAATCGCCGGCTCGAATCCACGCTGACGAATATCCGCCAGCACCGTGCGCACGTTGCCGCCGAACGCCGCGCCGGTGTCGAGCCAGTCGCCCATCGCGCTCTGGTAGCCGTCGTCGATCTGCACGTAGCGCAGGGCGGGCATGCTGGTGGCGATGACGTCGAGGTTGTCGCGCACCTGCTGCGCCGTCACACTCGGCCCGAAGCAATACCACGAGCACCAGCCGGTCGGCGGCGTTCGCGCCTGCAGCGGCGGGTGGCGCGCTGCCAGACGGCCGGCGACATCAGCGAGCAGGCGCGAACGATCCGCTCCTGACGTCACGAGGAGATCTTCGAGAACCCAGGTTTCATCGGGCCCGAGTGAAAGGCCCTCCGTGTCGACGACCGCCCGCAGCGTGATCTTGGCAGGGTCGCGAGGCGCGATCTCGAACCGTCCGCTGAATTTCGCGCACGACGTGAACGCACACAGCGTCGTGTCGCCCTCCGGCGGCGTGAGCGTGAGCAGACCATAGAAGGCGCGGGCGCCTTCGGACGTCGAGATGCGGTAATGCTTCGCGTCGGTGTATTGACTGAGGTCGACCGGCGACCCGAGCGTGCCAGCGGTCTGGCTGAGCATCTGAAAGCCTTCGCCGTACAGCCCGGTCGACGGGGGGAACTGCAGCTCGACGTCGACGAGCACGGCTTCCTGGATTCGTACGGCGGACCGGCCGCGGTTGACGAGACGCGATCGGCACAGCGGCCCTGTCCAGTCGCGGATCAGTTCGACGTCATCCAGGCGGCGTCCATCCACGCCGATGACGGCACCCGGCAATCGGCGGAGATCCTTCTGATCCAGCAACTGCGCCAGCGGCAGCGCCGCCAGCGCGAGAAACTCGCGGCGATTCATGGTCGCGCCTCGGCGCCGGCACGCCGGTGCACGTGCGTCTCCCCCACCGCCTGCAGCCGCGCCGCGGCGTCCTCGGGCGAAAAATCGCGCTGCGGCGAGCCGAGCATCTCAAAGCCGACCATGAACTTGCGAATCGTAGCCGAGCGCAGCAGCGGCGGGTAGAAATGCAGATGAAGATGCCAGTCGTGACCGGCGTCGCGCATCGGCTGCTGATGCACGCCCATCGAGTACGGAAACGGCGTCTCGAACAGGTTGTCGTAGCGAGTCGTCAACCGTTTGAGCACGTCGGCGAGCGCGTCACGCTCGACGTTGTCCAGCGCCTCGATCGCCGCGAGGTGCCGGCGCGCCACGACGAGCGTTTCGAACGGCCACATCGCCCAGAACGGCACCAGAGCGACGAAATGATCGTTCCCGCATACCAGCCGTTCGCCCTGCTGCGCCTCGCGCTGCATGTACTCGCACAGGAGACAGCGGCCGTGCGCGGCGCGGTACTCGTCGAAGGCGAGGCGCTCTCGCGCGGGTTCGTTTGGCACGCTTTCAGTGGCCCAGAACTGTCCGTGTGGGTGCGGATTGCTGGCGCCCATCTGCGTGCCACGGTTTTCGAAGGCCATCGCGTAACGGGCCCACGGCAGCGCGGCGGCGGCCGCGTATTCCTCGGCCCACAAATCGATCACCTGACGAATCTCGGGTGTCTCCATCCGAGGCAGCGTGAGGTCGTGACGCGGGGAAAAGCAGAGCACACGACAGAGGCCGCGTTCCGGACGGGCGAGCAGGAGTCGGGATCCGGGAGTCGGGCAGTCGGGAGCCGGGAGCTCGGCGGCTCCGGCTGCGGATCCCGAATCCCGAATCCCGGCTCCGGAGCGAGCGCGGGGAAGTCGTTGTCGAACGCGAAGGTCGACGCATAGCGCGGGTTCCGGACACCGTGAGCGCGCTCGTTGCCGGGACAGAGATAACAGTTCGCGTCGTACTCTGGCGGCTGCGCCGGTTCCGGCGTCTCGATACGCCCTTGCCACGGTCGCGCGTTGCGGCCGGCCGAGACAATCACCCACTCGCCTCGCAACGGATTGAAGCGGCGATGCGGCCGATCCGTCATGCCGACGCACCGACCGGCCAGGCGCCCACGCCCGCGCCAGCCCCGGTCGGCCACACCTCGGGTGTGGTGCCGGTTGCCGACCTGAACTTGCGAGCGATCTCGCGCACGACGGTGGCCGCCGCCGCCCGTTCGACGAGAGCGACGACACATCCGCCGAATCCACCACCCGTCATTCGCGCGCCATGCACGCCGGCCAGCGACCGGGCGATCGCGACCATGGTATCCAGTTCCGTACAACTGACTTCGTAATCGCGCGCGCAGGCTGTCGTGCGACTCGTTCATCAGCGTGCCGAGGCGATGGACGTCACCGTCCTCGAGCGCTTCGGCCGCCAGCTCGACACGGGCGTTCTCGGTGATCACGTGCCGGCAGCGCCGAGACACGCGCGTCGACAGCCGATCCGAGGCGGCGTCGAGGTCCGCGAGCGTCGCGTCACGCAGCGCGCGGACATTCGGCCGCTGCTGTGCCAGTACGGCGACGCCGGCTTCGCAATCGGCCCGGCGCGCGTTGTATTCGCCCGATGCGAGCTCGTGACGCACCATCGTGTTGCAGACAACCACACGCACGCGCGGCGGGAGCGGCAGCCACCGGCGCTCGAGGCTCCGCGTGTCGAGCCAGAGCGCCGCGTCTGCGCGGCCGTGGCACGCGATGGTCTGGTCCATGATTCCGCACCGGGTGCCGGCGAAATCGTGCTCGGCCCGCTGGGCGGCGTGCGCGAGGTGGTCGAGGTCGATCGAGGCGCCGGCAACATCCAGCAGCGCGAAGCCGCACGCGACTTCCAGGGCCGCCGAAGAGCTCAGCCCGGCGCCGATCGGGACGTCGCTGGCGATCATCAGATCCGCGCCACCGACGCGATCGAGCGTCCTCGCAACGCCGAGGATGTACCGGCTCCACGGGCAGGCCCAGTGTCGGCCACGGGTGCCGGATCCGTCGGCGACACGCCGCTTCGAGATTGATGCTCACCGTCTCGTTGAACGCTTTCGATCGAACGACGAGCGTGCCGTCGTCTCGCGGCGCCGCCGCGACCCACGTGTCGCGGTCGAGCGCGATCGGCATGACGAACCCGTCGTTGTAATCGGTGTGCTCGCCGATCAGGTTGACGCGGCCCGGCGCGCGATACAGCCGCGGCGATCGGCCGACCGCCGCTTCGAACTCGCGCGCCAGCGCCTCGGGGTCGATCACGGTTTGTCACCGCGCCGCGATCGCGCGCGGGCCGACAGGATCAGCAGGCAGGCCGCGAAGGCGAGCAGCACGCTTCCCCACACCAGGTTGATGTTGATCCCCAGCGAGCGCCCGTAGATCGACTGGTCGCCGAACACGCCGTACCCGGTGAGCAGCGCGCCCATCGCCCCGAACATCACGGCCACCGGCACGCGGATATCCAGCATCAGAAGAACACCAGGTTCAGCAGGAGCGTCGCCGCCAGCACCACGACGCCGAGAACGGCCGGCCGCCGGTGCCACGGCAGCTGGGCATCGCGCGGACGTTCGGTCAGCGAGTACACCAGCCCGGCCAGCTCGCGCTCGTCGCGCGGCCGCGTCATCAGGCTGACGACGATCGTCACCACGAAACAGACGGTCCAGGCGTCGATGGCCGTCCAGAAGTTCTGCGCCATCTCGCTCGGATAGGTCGACAGCGTGCCGAGCCATCCGCCTTTGACGCCGGCGACCGCGCCCGCCGGCAAGGTCAGCCCGTGGTGCAGCGCCGCCGCGCACGTCCCGGCCACCAGCCCTGCAAACGCGCCGTGCCCGGTGGTGCGCTTCCAGAACATGCCGAGCAGGAACGTCGCGAGCAGCGGCGCGTTGACGAACGCGAAGACCAGCTGCAGCACGTCCATGATGTTGTTGAACTGCGCCGCGACGTACGCCGTCAGGACCGAGGCCGCGATCCCGAAGACGGTGGCCATCCGCCCGATCCACAAGTAGTGCGCGTCGGTCGCCGAGGGTCGGAGGTAGGCCTGATAGATGTCGTAGGTCCACACCGTGTTGAACGCGGTCACGTTGCCGGCCATCCCGGACATGAAGCTGGCGAGCAGCGCCGTCAGGCCGATCCCGAGCATCCCGGTCGGAAAGTACCGCAGCATCAGCGTCGGCGCCGTCAGGTCGTAGTCGAGTTGCGGCTTGCCCAGCGCATCCAGCATCGCGGTGGTGGTCCCCTCGTGCACCTTGACCGGGACGACGCCGCCGTGGACCGACAGCGCGATCAGGCCCGGGCATCACCACCAGAAACGGAAACAGCATCTTCGGGAAGGCGGCGATCAGCGGCGTCCGCCGCGCGGCGGTCATCGAATCGGCGGCCATCGCGCGCTGCACGACGAGAAAGTCGGTGCACCAGTAGCCGAACGACAGCACGAACCCGAGGCCCATCGCGACGCCGAACGCATCGACACCCATCGGATTGGTGGCGGCGCTGCCGAGTCCGACCCACGCGTGCGTGAACGCCGGCGGCAGCGTCCGCACGATCCCCGACCAGCCGCCGGCGTCGCGCAGGCCCAGATACACGAGCGGCGCAAAGCCGGCGACGATCAGGAAGAACTGGAGCACTTCGTTGTAGATGGCGCTCGACAGGCCGCCGAGCAGCACGTAGACCAGGACCACGAGCGCCGACGACACGACCGCGATGTGGAAGATGTATTCGGGACCGATGCCGAGCGCGGCGAACGGCGCGTCGAAGACGTGCAGGATCTGCAGCAGCTTCGCCATCGCATACATCGAGATGCCCGACGAGAACACGGTCATCAAGGCGAACGAGACGGCGTTGAAGGCGCGGGTCTTCTCGTCGAACCGCAGCCGCAGATACTCGGGCACCGAGCGCGCGCGCGAGCCGTAGTAGAACGGCATCATGAACACGCCCAGGAACACCATCGCCGGGATCGCGCCGACCCAGTAGAAATGACTGGTGGCGATGCCGTACTTCGCCCCGGACGCGGCCATGCCGATGATCTCCTGCGCGCCGAGGTTCGCCGAAATGAACGCCAGGCCGCACACCCACGCGGGGATCGCCCGCCCCGCCTGGAAGAACGCCGAGCTCGTCGTCGTCTTGCCCTTGAGCGCGACACCGATGCCGAGCACGAAGACGAAGTAGACGAGCATCAGCAGCCAGTCGAGCCAGGTCAGCGTCATGACAGTTCGTCGATCCAGAGCAGCGGCTGACGAATGAAGAAGTTCCGGACGACTTCCTCGACGTCAGAATCAGCCTTCAGCCTATGCCATAACGCCACGTATGCGCGCTGCTCGAGCGCGAGGCCGGCGAACAACAGGCTCGGATGGCGCATCGGCCACTCGTCGTAGTACTGCACGTCCCGCGGATGCGTCCACCGCCTCTTGTCTTCGATGAACGGCGCCATGAACGCGAGCGCCTTCCGCATGCCTCGGCCGTCCGGCAGCTCGAACGTCCACAGGCGACGATCATCGTGCGGCCTGGTTGCGGCCGGACCATCGAGAATCTGACAGATCGTGGCCATCGCGTCGAGGTTGAACAGCGAGTAGCCGTATGGCTTCGTGCGCGCGAGCTCCAGCGGGAAGCTGCCGTCCGGCGCCATCTGCGTGGGCAGCAGCACCGTCTTGAAACGGACGCGGCACATCTCCTTCTGGGCTTCGTCGCCCGTCACCGACGCAAACGCCGCGACCTGCATCACCCAGCAGGTCCCGTGATTGTTTTTTGCGTCGCGCTCCTCGATGCCGTACGGGTGCGTGGTCATCCAGCGGACGTAGTCCGCAAACCACGCGCGATCGGCTGAAGCTCGGCGCCCGGCAGTGCCCCGCCGCGCTCGAGCACCTCGATCGCGCGCGCCACTTCGACGAGATGGATGGTGTCGATGATCCCGGTGCCGCGGCCGGTCGCGATCCCGTGGATCGCCTGCGCGTATTCCAGGCTCGGCGTCATGCGCGTGGACGGATCGACGAACCAGGCCCGCAGGTGCCGTCTGGCCTGCGCGGCGTAGCGGTCGTCCGACGTCAGCTTCCACGCCGCCGTCAACGCCGGCACCTCGACGCTCAAGCGCACCAGCGCCCGGCGATGATCGACGAAGTTGCCCGGGTTCGACTCGCCGTCCCGCCGGATGTACGGTCCATCCGGATTCTTCGGATCCGGCCACCAGTAGTCGCCTTCGGAAAAGAAGTCGTGCGGCCCGCCCGCGCTTCGCGCCGCGCGGAACGCGGTGATCGTCTGCGGCGGCCGCGTCAGATACCGATCCGCCGCCGCGATGACGCGTTCGCGTTCCGCCGGCGCCATCTCGGATTGTGGCTCGTCGGAGCGCGGATTCACGCCGTCGGCATCGCCCGAGCTCCGCAAGCCGGATCCGCAATCGAAAGTCACCGACGAGCCAAGGGCAACGCGCGCGCGAGCCTCACCGCGGCGACTCCCGACGACTCGCGGACGATGAGACGCGGCGGGATGATGATGCGCTGCGGCTCGGCGTCGTTGTCCTCGTCGAGGCTGTTCAGCATGCAGCTCGGCGGCGTGCCTTCCCTGATCCGTACGCGACCACCCCACCGTCGTCAGCGGCACGCGCAGCAGATCGCCGAGCGCGATGTCGCCGACGCCGACCACCGCGATGTCGTCGGGCACGCGCAGGCCCGCCTCCCAGATCGCTTTCATCGCGCCGATGGCCGACGGATCGTTGGCGGCGAAGACCGCGTCGATTTTCGGCCGCACCGTGCAGCAGCTGCTTCATCGCGCGGTAGCCTTCGCTCTCCATGAAGCCGCCGCGCACGATCCACTCGTCCGGACGGCTTGATGCCACGCGCGCGCAGCGCATCGCGCCATCCCTTCTCGCGCCGCTTCGCGTGCACGATCGCCGGGCCGCCGATGTGCGCGATGGCGCGGCGGCCGCGATCCAGCAGGTGATCGGTCGCCAGCTGGCCGACGCGCTCGTCGTCGGTGAGCACGCGATGGCATTTCACGCTCGGGTGATCGTCGCGATCGATCATCACGAGGGTGGTCCCCTGCTTGGTCAGCTGCTGCAGCAGGCCGGTGATGCCGGAGCCGTGCGCCGACGCGAGGACGATGCCGTCGACCTGGCGGCTGCGCAGCATCTCGAGCTCCGACTGCTCCTTCTCGGGATCCTCGCTGGAGCTGCACAGCAGCAGGCCGTAGCCGCGCACGCTGGCGACCGGTTCGATGCCGGCGATGATCTCGACGAAGAACGAGTGCATCAGATCGGGGATGACGATGCCGAGGGTGTGGGAGCGGCGGAGGCTGAGGCTGCGGGCGACGGCGTTGCGCTGGTAGCCGAGCTCCTCGACCTTGGCGAGGACGCGCGAGCGCGTCGCCTCGCTGATGTCGGCGCGGTTGTTGAGCACCTTCGAGACGGTCGTAATCGACACGCCGAGCTCGCCGGCAATCCGCTTCATCGTGGTCGAGTGCATGCAGAGGTCCTCTGCGCCCGCCGCTGCGGTCGCACTTTAACGCTAAAGTGCCTTGACTTTACCGGTAAAGCATAGTATCACAGCCGGCGCGTCACACCTGTTCCGCAGGAGCCGCCTTATGAGCACGCTTCGATTGCGCCGGCTGTTCGGCATCCTGCTGATTATCCTCTCGACCGCGCCCCGCGCGGTACTCGCCCAGGACACCGGGATCGTCACCGGTAGCGTCGTGGACACCTCCGACCAGGTGATCCCGGGCGCGACCGTCACCCTGGTCAACGAGGCCACCGGCGACGCCCGCACCGCCGTCACCAACGAGCGCGGCGAGTTCACGTTCCGCGCCGTGCAGCCCGGCACCTACACGGTGGCCGCCGAACTGGCCGGCTTTCGCAAATACGAGCGCCGCAACAACGTGCTCAACGCCAGCGGCCAGCTCGCGGTCGGCGCACTGAAGCTCGAGATCGGCACGGTGAGCGAGGTGGTCACGGTCACCTCCCAGGGCACGCGTGGTCGAGACGAAGAACAGCGACTACTCCGGCCTCCTGACGTCGACGCAGATCCAGCAGATCCAGACCAAGGGACGCGACGTCGTCAACCTGCTGCGGCTGCTGCCAGGTGTGCATTACGAAAACGACATCGACGCCATGGGCGACAGCTTCGGCTCGAATATCCCGAACATCGGCGGCCAGCGCCGGAACTGGAATCAGGTGACCGTCGACGGCCTGAACGGCAACGAGCTGTCGGGGACCAGCCGGATGAACTCGTCGATCAACCTCGACGCGATCGCCGAGGTGAAAGTGCTGCTGAACACCTACAAGGCGGAATTCGGACACAGCGCCGGCGCGAACATCGAAATCGTCAGCAAGAGCGGCAGCAATGCCTATCACGGCAGCGGGTATTGGTACGGCCGCCGCGACGCCTGGAACGCGATCCCGTGGGAAAACGAACGCGCCGGCTTACCGAAGCCGAAGCTGAAGATCGACACGCCGGGGTTCAATCTCGGCGGCCCGGTCAAGATTCCCGGGTTCGGCCAGGGCACAGGACAAGAAGCTGTTCTTCTTCTACTCCATGGAAGCGCCGCAGGTGCAGAAACCGGGACAGGTGCGGCTGTACCGGATGCCGACGGCGCTCGAGCGCGCCGGCGACTTCTCGCAGACCTTCGACGTGAACGGCCGGCTGATGTTCATCAAAGATCCGCTGTCGACCGCCGCGTGCAACGTGACGACCGGCGGCGCCGGCTGCTTCCCCGGCAACGTCATCCCGAAGAACCGTCTCGATCCGAACGGCCTGGCGCTGATGAACTACCTGCCGCTGCCCGAACGTCGCGTCGACGGGCGCCGGCTCGGGCGCGTTGTCGAACTTCACGCGGCAGGAGACGCCGGAGAACCCGCGCATGAACAACCTGCTGCGCATCGACGCGCGGCCCTCCGGCAACAACAGCTTCTGGGCTTCGTACCGGCAGTTCAGCTCAGACCAGACGGGGATCCGAAATCACCGCGGGCCCCGCCAAGTGGGGGTTCTTCAACGGCACCTACGTGTCCGGCGACAGCGGCATCAACGGCGGCTGGAACCACATCTCGACGTCGAACAAGGTCAACGAATTCGGCGCCGGCATCCGCCGCGCCACCGAGGGGTTCGGCACCAAGGACGATGGCGATCTGACGCGGATCCAGAAGTCCACGGTCGGCTACACACTCGGTCAGTTCAACTCCGCAGTTGAACCCTCAGGGGCTGATGCCGTTCATCCACTTCGGTCTCAACACGACGGGCATCGACACGCCTGACTTCACCTACGACTCGCGCCTCGGTTCGACGGCGTACGACTGGCTCACCAGCTTCCGCGACAACTTCACGTGGACGCGCAACCGGCACACGTTCAAGATCGGCGGCCACTTCGAGTACATGCAGAACAACGAGGCGCGCGGCGGCAACTGGGCCGGCGACATTCAGTTCAACAACAACACCAGCAACCCGCTTGAACACGAACTTCGCGTTCGCCAACGCGCATGCTCGGCGTGTACTCGCAATACACCGAGACCGACAAGTACCGCCAGACGCAGAACCGGCAATGGTGGTCGGAGTGGTACGTGCAGGACACCTGGCAGACCAACCCGCGTGTCACGGTCGACTACGGCGCGCGCTTCCTCTATTACTCGCCGTACACGCGGCCGGACGACCAGGTGGCCAACTTCGATCCGTCGAAGTTCGACCCGAAGCAAGCGCCGCGTCTCTACCTGCCCGCGACCATCAACGGGGCGCGTGTGGCGTTCGACCCGATGACCGGCCAGTCGCTCAACGCGATTTTCATCGGCGCCTACGTGCCAGGGACCGGCAACGACGTCAACGGGCTGGTCAAGGAAACCGATGCCGGCGTGCCGGCCGGTTTCCGCGAAGTCCTCAAGCCGCAGGTCGAACCGCGGCTGGGCTTGACGTGGGACCTGACGGGCGCCGGCACGACCGTTCTGCACTCGAGCGCCGGCCTGTTCCATCAGGCGCGCCTCGGCGGCGGCTCGCTCGGCAACCTCGCGGCGAACCCGCCGTTCATTCACAACCCGATCATCTACTACGGCTTCCTCAACGGCCTTCTCGTGCCCGGGGCAAGCCTTGCCAATCGACCCGGCGACGGTCGAGGCGCTCGAAAGCGACTACAAGACGCCGAGCTCCATCAACTGGTCGATCGGCCTGCGACAGGACATCGGCTGGGGCACCGCGGTCGACGCGACGTACGCGGGCTACAAATCGCACAACATGGAGATGTACTACGACCTGAACGGCGTGCCGGACGGCGCGCGGTTCACCGATCTCATCCCGGCGAACCGCGATCCGACGGCCGCCGCAACGGCGACACCGACCGCGGCCGCCCTGCCGGCGGAGTTCCTCCGGCCGTATCGCGGCTACCAGAACATCCGCGTCCGCGGCAATTCGGCGGACGGCGACTATCACTCGCTGCAACTGCAGGTGAACCGGCGCTACACGCACGGCGTCCAGTTCGGCGCGGCCTACACACTGCAGCGCTCGCGCGGGCTCGCCGACGAAGATCCGGGCAACCTGTCGATCGCGTACACGCGTCCGACCGATTTCTTCTACTCCGAGCTGGCGCAGAGCAACCGCAACACCCTGATCGTCAACTACTCCTGGGACATCCCCGGACGACACACGGGCGCGATCGCGCGTGCTGCTCGACGGATGGCAGCTCTCGGGCGAGAGCGACTGGGCCACCGGCGACTGGGCGCCGGTCATGTTCACGACCGTCGACAACTTCGACTTCACCGGCGGCGAAGGCGGCCAGGGCACCGACCTCGGCGGCGGATTCCGTACCGTGCGTCCCGTGCTCGTCGGCGATCCGCTGGCCGGCGGCGGCGATCCGCTGACCGGCTGCTTCAATACCGCGGCGTTCGCGCGTCCCGCCAAGGGCAGCTACGGCAACGCGCCGCGCAACGCCGTCCGCAAGCCGAGCGTGAACAACAGGAATTTCGCGGTGTTCAAGAACGTCAGCTTCGGCGGAAGCGAGGCGCGCACAGTTCCGCGCCGAGATCTACAATGTGTTCAACCCGGTGGAGTTCCAGGACATCGACCGCACGGCGCGGTTCGACGCCGCGGGGTGCAGATCAACCCCAACTTCGGGACGGCGATCGGGATCGCCAATCCCACGCGGCCGCCGCGCATCGTCCAGCTTTCGGTGCGGTTGAACTTCTGAGAAGTGTATGAAGCAGCGTCTTTGCGGCCTTCGCGGCCTTTGCGCTCTCTCGCCGGGCATCGCGGATGCGCAGGCGCCAGCGCCTGCGCGTCCTGATCCCGCGAAGGAAAAGCGTCTGGAGTGGTTCCGCGAGGCCAAAGTACGGCCTCTTCATCCACTGGGGCCTGTACGCGATTCCCGCCGGCGAGTGGAACGGCAAGCGCTCGCCCGGCCTCGGCGAATGGGTGATGCTGCGCTCGCATGTCCCGTCAAGCGAGTACGAGACAGCTCGCGTCCCGCTTCAACCCGGTGAAGTTCAACGCCGACGAGTGGGTCAAGCTCGCGAAGGACGCCGGCATGAAGTACATCGTGATCACGTCGAAGCATCACGACGGCTTCGCGCTGTTCAAGTCCAACGCCAGCCCCTACAACGTCGTCGACGCCACGCCGTTCAAGCGCGACGTGCTGAAAGAGCTCGCCGACGCGTGCGCGCGCGCCGGCATCCGCCTCGGCTTCTACTACTCGCAGTCGCAGGACTGGCACGAGCCGAACGGCGCCGGCAACGACTGGGACTTTCCGCGCCGACGACAAGAAGGACTACGACCAGTATCTGCGCGGCAAGGCGGAGCCGCAGATCCGCGAGCTGCTGACCGGCTACGGCAAGGTCGCGCTCATCTGGTTCGACACGCCGCGCATGATGACCGGCGACCGGCCGCATCGGTTCACGCGACATCGTCCGCGAGCTGCAGCCCGACACGCTCATCGACGGGCGGCTCGGCGCCGAAGGCGACTACACGAGCACCGGCGACAACGTCATCCCGCCGAATGTGTCCGGCGAAGCGTGGGAAGTGCCGGCGACGATCAACCACACCTGGGGATTCCGGAAGGACGACACCGACTGGAAATCGCCGGGGCAAATCGCCTTCAAGCTGGTCGACATCGTCAGCAAGGGCGGCAACTACCTGCTGAACGTCGGGCCGACCGCCGAAGGCGTCATCCCGCAGGTGAGCCAGGACATCCTGCGCACGGTCGGCCGCTGGCTGCAGACCAACGGCGAGGCCGTGTACGGCGCGCGCCCGACGCCCTTCGGCGAGGAGCTCGGCGAGCCCAGCGCGAAGGGATACAAGGACGTGCGCGGCGATCAGTTGATCTATCAGCAGACTCAGTGGCGCGTCACGACGAAGCCTGGCAAGTTGTACATCACGTTCTTCGACGAACCGCGCGCGCCGTTCGCGATTCCGGCGATGAAGAACCGGATCACGAAGGCGTACCGCCTCGCCGACAAGGCGCCGGTGGACATGAAGACCGAGAACGGACGCACCTACCTGATCGCTGGAGCGGCCCATCTTCGATCCGATGGCCACGGTCGTCGTCGTCGAATTCGACGGCACGCGCGTCGAGCGGTGAAGGTCGCCGCGCTGATCGCGCTTGTACTCGTCGCGCAGCCGCCTTCGCGGGTTCCGCGCTCCGGCGAGCCAGGGTCCCCTGCAACTGCCCACATCGTCGCCATCGGCGATCTCGATCGCGACGTCCGCGCCTTCCTCTCGCGCGAGATGGCCGCGCACCTTGCCGACATTCATCAACTGAATCCACCGCAGACCCGCGTGGTCGGCGCGCTGACGACCGGCGAATACACCTGGGGCACGTTCATGCGCGCGCTGGCGGTCTACGGCGAGCTGTCCGGCGCATCGACGCTGGCCGGGCGCGACATCGCGCGGCAACTCGGCGACATCGGACTCGTCGAGTTTCGTCTGGGCGGCACGCGTTTCTCCCAGCTCTACGCGTCGCTGTCGTTGCGCTCGTACGGAGTCGATCTCTCCACCAATCGCATCTGGCAGTCGTTGACGCCCGAGGAACGAACGCAATGGGCCACGCTGCTGGACGCGACGAAGTTCTACGATCCCGTGAAGCAGCAGGTCATCAACCTGCCGGAGAACTACCTGGGCGTCGCCGCGCGCATTGCCGCGATGAGCTTCGAGATGGGCTTCCTGAAGGATCGCGCGCTGCTCGACGGGCTCCTCGATCGCGCCGCCGTGCAGTTCACCTCCGGCGCGCTCTTCGCGGACGACGCCTTGCCGACCGGCCGCTACGATCGCTACTCGAACGAGTACGCGCGATACCTCTGGGACGCGGCGCAGATTGCCGGTCGCAAGGACCTGCTCGACGCGCTGCGGCCGTCGCTGAACACGCAGATGAAGCTGTGGTGGGACCTCGTCGCGGCTGACGGCTACGGCTACCCGTGGGGACGCAGTCTCGGCCTGGTCAGCTACCTCGACACGCTCGAGATTCCGGGTTTCCTCGCGCTGAACCCCGAGTTCCGGCCGGCGCCGCTCGACAGCTCGCCGCCGAGTACTACCGGGCGTGGCAGTGGCTGCGGCAAGACTTCAAGGACGACCGGCATCTCCTCTCGCTGTTCGACTTCGGCCGCGGCAACTTCTCGTACATCAGCATCGACCGCGAGTGGCAGCAGACGACAGGCTCGCTCGGGAAGCTCGCAGACGCCCACATGCGGCTGATGAAGGGCATCACGGCTGAGCGCGTCACCGCCATTCCCGACGCGCCGTCGCTGCCGGCGGTGGCGCGCTTCGAGTTCTTCAAATCGACGGCGAGGCAGGCCGGCGTGTGGCTCGTGCGACAGGAGCACGCCGCGCTTCGCGCTGCCGTTCACGACCGCGCACGCGGCCGGGTGTCGCCGACTACCTGCCGGCGCCTCATGGACTTGCCTGGATTTGCGGCGCCGGTCGAACAGCTCGTTCCTGCGTTGGTGCCGTTTCTCGAGCTCGAGGATGGCCGCACGATCGTCGCCGCCGACGGCGCCGACGCGATTGTGCCGTCCGCGGACGGCCGCGGCGTGCGCGCGCACTGGAATCAGTGGGCCGTGGTGGGCGGGAAGGCCGGCGAGCGGGCCGACGCGGGGCTGCAGAGCGACGTCGAGTGGACGCTCGACGGCGACACGGTCGTCCGCACCGAGCGGTTGACGGCCGCGCGACCGCTGCGGATCAAGCGCTGGCGCGTGAGCGTGACGACGACCGGAACTCGGGCGACGACCTCCAGCCAGGGCGGAATCAGAACGGACGTGTTCGACGGCCCGGACGGGCGGCTGGCCGTCTCGGTGCCGCGAATCGACTGGCCGAGCACCTGGACGCTGCGCGCCACCGGCAATGCCGCCGACGGCCGAGGGGCCCGAGGCGCCATCCCGCTCCACCTCGAGATCGAGTCGCCGAACCTCTCGCTCCAGCCAGGCCTTCCGCAATCGTGGATACTACGTCTTTCGTCGAGGAGACCATGACCCTGCAGCAGATTGCCAAGGACACGTGCATCGTCCGCGACACCGCGGCCCGCAAGGGCCGCACCATCGCGGTTGCGCCGGGCACCGCCGCTTCGCGCTTTCTCCATTACGGCCGGATCATTCTCGACGCCGGCAGCCGTCCGCTCAGCTTTGCCACCAACGACATGGAGACCGGCCTGATCGGCTTGAAAGGATCGGCCGAGGTGAAGACCAGCCAATCCGGTTCACAGTCGTTCACGATCGGCCGGTACGACTCGCTGTATGTGCCTCGCGGCGCGTCGATCGAGATTACGCCGGGCCCTGATGGATGCGACCTCGCCGAGGTCGCGGCGCCTGTCGAACGCGAATACCCGGTGCAGTTCGTCGCGTTCAAGACGGTGCAGGCCGATCCGGGACTGCACCTGAAAGTCGGCGGGCCGAGCGCGCAGCGCGACCTCAACATCCTCATCGGCAAGAACGTGGAGGCCGGCCGGATCATGGCAGGCGTCACGTTCAGCGATCCGGGGAACTGGACGTCCTGGCCGCCGCACGAGCACGCGGCGATGCTCGAGGAAGCCTATCTCTACATCGACATGCCGGCGCCCGCCTTTGGACTGCAGCTGGTGTACACCGACGCGAAGGAACCGGAGATCGCGACCATCGTTCGCGAGGGCGACGTCGTCCTGATGCCGCAGGGGTATCATCCGAACGTCGCCGCCCCCGGCGGATCGATCAACTTTCTGTGGATGATGGCCGCAAACCGCGAGCGCGAGGATCGCCAGTACGGCGTCGTCAACGTGCAGCCCGAGTTCGCCGCCACGCCCTCAGGTCTGGACAAAGGCCGATGAACTGGAACTCGATTACGGTCGAAACGGTTGGCGAGGGCATCAGGCGGCAAATGGTCACCGGCGATCGCCTGATGATGTGCCGCCTGCAGATGGCGCCTCATACCATTACGCCGGTCCACTCGCACCCGCACGAGCAGATCACCATCATCGAGCAGGGGCGCGTCCGCTTTCACGTCGACGGGACCGATCGGATCGTCTCGGCCGGCGAGATCCTGCACTTCCCGTCGAACGTCCGCCACGGCGCGACCATGCTGGAAGAGCCTGTCGTGCTGATCGACATCTTCACGCCGATCCGCGAGGACTTTCTGTCAAAGAACCAGTAGGGGCTCGGGGCTAGCTGCACGTACCGTAGGGGCTAGCTGCACGCTGGCCCCTTCAGATTCCCTTTCATGATGGGCGGATCCTCCGGCGAGGTTTCTTCGGTGACGAAGTCCCAGGCGCCCGGAGGCAGGTAATGGAACCGAATCAGGTAGGCCTGGTCGCCTTTGCCGTGCCGCGCGATCTCCAGGAGATCGTCAACGCTGTCGAATCCCGACTCGCGGGCCAGATCGTGCGTGATGTCGTCGATGGCGATCGGCGCAATCGAATCGACAACGATGTGTCCATCGTCCATCGGGTAGCGGCCGCCCACCTTGACGTGGAGCCGCGTCCAGACGCGGACGCTGCACTTGATTCTCCCGCTCCGGACCCGGTCGCGAAGTCGTTTGGTGAACACCATGACGGCGAGACCAGCTAGCCCCTAGCCCTAATCCCTAATCCCTAATCCCTAATCCCTACTTGATCTCGTAAGAGATCAACACCACGAGATCCTCCGCACCAACCTGCTTGAGACTGTGCGAGCTGCCCGGCCGCGTCAACACCGCGGTGCCCGGCGTCATCTCGACTGGCGTATCGTCGACCGTCATGACGCCCTTGCCGCTGAGAACGTAATACACCTCGTCCTCGTGCTGTTCGTGGTGCCCGACGCCGGCGCCGGGATGAAGGGCCCGCTTGCGGAAGACGAACTTCATCCCCGGCGTCTTGTCGAAGAACGAGTACCCGATCGTCTGGCCGCCGCCGTTGTGCGTGCCAGGCTCGTTCTTCGCGATCTCGGCATCGCGCTGAACGATGAAGCCGCCTTTGACCTTGGCGGACTGCGCGGCCAAACGCATCCCCGCCGCGCCAATCGCCACGCCGACCACGATGCCGATCACCAGTTGCCGCGTCATACCGATCCTCCCGCAATCCCAATCCCTAATCCCTAATCCCTAATCCCTATCATCTCGTGCACCCGCACCTCGCGGATCTTCGCCGCCTCCGGCCGCGCCGCGTAGAACTTGTCGAGCGGGTAACACCCCGAAACCAGCCCCATGCGCGGACCGGTCGTGCAGTCGCTGAACGTCCGGCAAAAAGCCGCGCGCTTCAGCGGCGCACCCGCCAGCACGTCCGCCGGCAGATCCGGATACGACAGCGCAATGCGGCCAAGGCCGACGAAATCCGTCAAGCCGTGCGCCACGGCGTGCTGGCCGACATGCGGCAGCCACTCCTGCAGATAGCTGTAGGCCGAGCCCACGAAGACCAGCCGCGGAAACTGTTGTTTCAAGAGGGCCGTCGCCCGAATCTGCCGCGCGACGCCGCGCAGCGGATCTTCAGGCGGCTCGTAGCCGTCGAGCGGCGGAAAGATCGCCGGTCGCTGGATGTGGGGGTTGTAATACGGACTGCCGGCGGTCGTGCAGATCCAGCGGACGCCGAGCTGCTCCAGCAGCGAGAGCACGGCGCGGCAGTCCTCGAGCGCCGCGTCGAGCTGATCATCGGACTCCAGGATACCGAACCCGAACGAATCCGCAGTCCCCAGTCCCCCAGTCCCCGAGTCCCCTCGCGCCTCGGCCTCCCCGACGCCATCACCGCGCTTTCGATACGGCACGGTGTCGAAGACCGAGAGGCGCACGACGATCGTCAACTCGGGAACCTGCGCGCGGATGCCCTCGACGACGTGACGGAGAAAGCGGGTGCGATTCTCGAGCGGGCCGCCGTACGGCCCGCTGCGGCCGCGCGCGCCGAGCAGCTCGTGTCCGAGGTAGCCATGACACTGCTTGACGTCGACGAAGCGGAAACCGGCGTCGCGCGCCAGCGCCGCCGCCGCGATGAATTCGTCGGCAAGGCGATCGAGCTCGGCGTCGCTCAGCACCCGAACGCCCCCGGCAAATCGCCGATCGAGCATCGGATGGTGCCATCCCGCCAGTGGCTCCGGGCGATCGTAGACATTGGGTCGCGCATAGCGCCCCGAGTGCGTCAGCTGGAGGCCGATGAACAAATCCGAATCGGCGTCCGCACCAAAGCGTTCCCGGTGCCCGCGCACGAGCTCGTCGCGCAGGCTCGCAATCGCCGGCAGGTTCCGCGGCGTCATCAGCAGCTGATTCGGATTCGCCCGCCCATCGTGGCGAATCGCGACGGCTTCCCCGCCCCACATCAACTTGGCGCCGCTGGTGCCGAAATGACGCCAGCGCCGCCGCGTCAGCTCGCTCGGCTCTCCGTCCGACGTCCCATCCCACCCTTCCATTGGCAGGATGCAGAAGCGATTGCCGACGCGCACGCCGTCGACCTCGATCGGCTGCGCCAGCGGCGAGGCGGCGGGCGCGGCCAGCCGATCGTCGAACGCCAGCGGGATGCCGGAGGCCGTCAGATGCGCGCGAAACGCTTCGGCGGTCTTGAGCGTGGCAATCCTGGGATAGGTCATCGTGGACGGGTCACCGTGGCCCCGGGATCATACGCTGGCGGTCCTCCGGTCGTCGCTCCACGCCGCGCCTTCGGGATAGCGGTACTCGATGCGCGACTCGGGACGAATCGTGATGCTGTAGCCCGGCTTGGACGGCGCGAGATAGCGTCCGGCGCGAATGCGGACCGGATCCTCGAAGTGTTCGTGAAGGTGATCGACGTATTCGATGACGCGCCCCTCCATCGTCGCCGACACCGCGATGTAGTCGAACATCGACAGGTGCTGCACGTACTCGCACAAGCCGACGCCGCCCGCGTGCGGGCAGACGCGGATGCCGAACGCCGCGGCCATCAGGATGACGGCGAGGTTCTCGTTCACCCCGCCCAGCCGGCAGCTGTCGATCTGGCAGAAGTCGATGGCGCGCGCCTGCAGCAGCTGCTTGAAGAGCACGCGGTTCGCGCAATGCTCGCCGGTCGCGACGCCGATGCCGAGCGGCCGGATCGCCTCCGCAATCGTCCGATGCCCGAGCACGTCGTCCGGGCTCGTCGGCTCCTCGAGCCACCACGGACGATAGGCCGCCAGATCCGTGGCCCGCTCGATGGCCGTGCCGACGTCCCACTGCTGGTTCGCATCGATCATCAGCGTCTGATCGTTGCCGATCGCCTCGCGCACGAGCGCGACGCGGCGCCGATCGTCGTCTGCCCGCCCGCCGACCTTCACCTTGAAGTGCGTCCACCCCTCGTTGAGCGCCGCCCGACACAAGGCCCGGACGCCATCGTCCGAGTAACCCATCCAGCCGACCGAGGTTGTATAGGCGGGATACCCAGTCCGCAGCAGCTCCGCTTCGCGATCCGCTTTGGTGCGGGCGTGCCGTTCGAGCAGATCGATCGCCGCATCCGGCGTGAGCGCGTCGGTGATGTAGCGGAAATCGATGCACGAGACGAGCTGTCGCGGCGTCATGTCCGCCAGCAGTTTCCACAGCGGTTTCCGTTCGGCTTTGGCGTAGAGGTCCCAGACGGCGTTGACGACGGCGGCGAGCGCGAGATGGATGACGCCCTTCTCCGGTCCGAGCCAGCGCAGCTGCGAATCGGACGCCAGCCGGCGCCAGAATCCGGCGAAGTCCTCCGCGATCGCTTCAAGGCGCTCGCCGACGACGAGATGCCGGAACGCCTCGATCGCCGCCACCACCACTTCGTTGCCGCGGCCGATGGTGAACGTCAGGCCGTGTCCCTCGAGCCCCGCGTCGGTCTTCAGCACGACATAGGCGGCCGAGTAGTCAGGGTCCACGTGGACCGCGTCCGTCCCGGCATGCGTCCGCGACGTCGGAAACCGAAGATCGATGACGGTCAGTTCACTGATAACCATGGGAAAGTTAAAACTTAAAAGTTAAAAGGCAAAAGTTGAAATGCGGAACTGACGCCATGTCTGTCTTTCTGGTTTTGTCTGCTGGTTCTGTCTTTCTGGTTTTAACTTTTAACTTTTAACTTTTAACTTTCAACTCCTGCTCCGCCATCGATCGAGCGCGACTGCACCCACGATGATGGTGCCCGTGATAATTTCCTGGACCCAGTTCGGCAGCCCTTGCTGGGAACAGCCGATCTGAATGATCGCCATGATCGCCGCGCCGGCGATGGTGCCGACCACGCTGCCTTTGCCCCCGAGCAGGCTGCCGCCGCCGATGATGACCGCGGCAATCACGTCGAGCTCCAGACCGATGGCGACCGTCGGGTCGCCGACCGACAGCTTCGCGAACTCCAGCAGGCCGGCGACGCCGGCCATCGCCGACGCAATCGTATACACCGCCACTTTGTTGAGATTGATGCGCACGCCGCACAGTCGCGCCGTGCGCTCGTTCGAACCGATCGCGAACAGGTGCCGGCCAAACCGCGTGTAGCGCAATGTGAAGGCGACGACAAGCGCGAGCGCGACCGTCAGCCAGATGCCGGCCGGCAGCAGCAGGCCGCCGCCGTCCTGCGCGGTGCGCAACAGATCGTTCAGCCACGAGATCGGCGCCTCGATGCGCCGCTCGTCCGCCAGGCCCTTTGCCGCGCCGCGCACCAGCAGCATGGTCCCCAGCGTCACGATGAACGGCACCACCTGGAGTCTGGTGATCAGCAGACCGTTCAGGGCCCCGCACACCGCGGCGGCCATCACGGTGCCGAGGGCCGCGACCGCCGGACCGGATCCCGCGCGCAGCAGCAGCGCGACGACGACCGTGCTCAGCGCGACCACCGAGCCGACCGACAGATCGATCCCGCCGGCGACGATCACCATCGTCATGCCGAGCGCGGCGACGCACACGATGACCGTCTGCCGCGCCATCAGCTCGAGGTTCGCGGCGCTGAAGAACTGCGGACCGACGAGCGCGCCGAACATCAGGGCGACGGCGACGAGCCCGACGAGCACGCCGCGCTCGTCGAGGAACCGCCGCGCGCCTACGAGGCCGCGCGCGCGCCCGACGCGTCCATCAACAATGAGTGCTCTGTCCATTCCTCAACCGGGCGGGCCGGTCCGAGCCGGCCGCGCGACATCACCGCAATCCGATCGCAGACGCCGAGAAGCTCCGGCAGATAGCTGCTGACGAGCAACACGGCTTTTCGTTTGCCGCCCGCCGACACCAGCTCGTCGATCAATCGATAAATCTCCGCCTTGCTCGCGACGTCGATGCCTCTGCGTCGGCTCGTCGAGAATCAGCACGTCGACATCGTGGTGCAGCAGCCGCGCCACGGCCACCTTCTGCTGATTGCCGCCCGAGAGCTCGGCGACCGTCTGCCTGGGTCCCGCGCATCGAATCGCCAGCCGATCGATCCACCGCGTGGCCGCGGCGTTCTGCCGCGAGGGCCACACGAACACGCCGGGCCCGAGACCGTCGAGGCGCGAACCGGTCAGGTTGTCGGCCACGCTCAGTCCGGCGGCGAGCCCTTCGCCGCCGCGATCCTCGCTGAGCATGCCCATGCCCTGCCGCCAGCGATCGTGCGGCGCCGCGGGTCCGGAATACACGCCCAGGGTGACGCGCCCGCTCTTCACCGGCTCCAGTCCGAAAATCGTTCTCAGCAGGCGCGAGCGGCCCGCGCCGAGCAATCCCGCGATACCGAGAATCTCGCCGCGCCGCAGCGCAAACGACGCGGACCCCGGCATCAGCTCGTCGACCTGCAGCAGCGCCTCCCCGGCGTCGCGCGAACCACGCGTGTACAGCTCGCCGACGCTTCGTCCCACCATCATCCTGACGATCTCGTCGCCGCGGGTCTGCGCGGTCGGACCTTCGCCGGCGTTGCCGCCATCGCGCAGCACCACGAACCGATCCGATACCTCCTTCACTTCCTCGATGAAATGCGAGATGTAGACGATCGCGTGCCCCTGCTGCTTGAGCCGCTGGATCAGGTCGAACAACCGCCGCACGTCGTCGTGGCCCAGGCTGCTGGTCGGCTCGTCGAGGACGAGGACCCGGCAGCCGGTGGCCAACGCCCGCGCAATCTCGACCAGCTGCTGCGACGCTGGCGAGAGTGTGCTGACAGCGGCCTGCGGCGGGATATCGTGCCGGCCCAGCTCCTCCAGCGCGGCGGCCGCCGTGGCACGCGCGCGATCGCGCTGCACGATGCCGTAGCGCGACGGCTCGACGCCGAGCACGATGTTTTCCATCACGCTCAGATGCGGCGCCAGCGACAGCTCCTGATAAATCATCGCGACGCCGGCCCGCCGCGCGTCGATCGGCTCCCGCGGTGCGTATGGCATCCCGTCCAGCCGCATCTCGCCCGCGTCAGGCCGAATCGCGCCGGAAAGAATGCCCATCAGCGTGCTCTTGCCGGCGCCGTTCTGACCGACCAGCGCGCAGACCTCGCCGGCGCGGACGGCGAAATTGACGCCGTCGAGCGCGACGGTGGCGCCAAACGTCTTCCGCACGCCGCGCATATCGAAGCGCGGGACGGCGGTCAGTTCTTCAACCATTTGGCGAGGTCCGGGTGAAGCAGCTCCTTCGCGTCGGGATCGTTCATATGGTCGCGCGTCACGAGACGCACGCCAGTATCGATCCGTTTGTCGACGGCGTTCCCCTTGAGGTGCGCCACCATCGTTTTCACGCCGAGATACCCCATGTTGACCGGATCCTGCAGCACCAGGCCGTCGAGGTGACCGTCGGCCAGCGCCTTGACCAGCAGATCGGACGCGTCGAACCCGATGAATCGCCGCTTGCCCGCCCAGCCGTTGCTTTGCAGCACGCGCACCATCGCGACCGTCGTCGATTCGTTCGGCGTGAAGATGCCATCGACGTCCAGGCTGCCGTCGGCCTTCTTGAGACCTCCGCAGCAGCGATTCGCTCTTCTTGAACGCGCTCTCGACGTCGGCGCCGCCGTACTGGTTCGCGCTGACGACCTGAATGCCCTTGTGCGCTTCGATCGCTTCGAGAAAACCGGCCTCGCGCTGCGCGGTGCTTTCCGACCCTTCGGCGTAGCGCAGCATCACCACCTTGCCGGTGTCGTTCAGCAGCTTTGCCAGCTGCTCTCCGGCGAGCCGTCCCCCGGCACGGTTGTCGGTCGCGACAAAGCTGACGTAGTCGTCGCCCTTCAAGCCCGAATCGATGACGACCACCGGGATGCCGCGCCGCTTCGCCGCGGCGACCGGCGGGGCGAGCGCCGAGTCGTCCAGCGGCGCGAGCACGATGCCCGACACGCCGCGCGAGATGAACCCCTCCACTTCCGACACCTGCGCGGCCCGATCGTCCTCGCGCAGCGGTCCGCGCCAGATGATGGAGACGCCCAGCTCCTGTGCCGCTTTCGCCGCGCCGGCATGGATGCTCTGCCAGAACACGTGCGACGTGCCTTTCGGGATGACGGCGATCGTGATCCCCGACGGGCTCTGCTGGCGCGCGCAGCTCGCGCACAACAGCAGCAACAGTAGCAGCGGCCCTTAGCGTGCGTCGCGACGCTAGCAGCCCTAAGGGCTGCGCTACGAGTGTCACTCACCGTGATCCCTCATGAGTTTCAGTATTCCAGAACCGTTGCGCGTTGCCGCCAAGCACCGCCGCGCGATCGCCCGACGGCAACGCTGACAGATACTCTCTCACCACATCCAGCGTGCGCGCGTAGTCCGCAGCAACTGTACACACCGGCCAGTCCGAGCCGATCATCAATCGATCGGCGCCGAAACACTCGAACGCGACGTCCAGATACGGCCGGATCTGATCCGCGGTCCAGTGCGTCCAGTCCGCTTCCGTGACCAGGCCGGAAAGCTTGGCGTACACGTGCGGATAGGCGGCCAGGCGGCGAAGATCCCGCGCCCACGTCTCTCGCTCGCCGCCGCGGATATCGGGCTTCGCCAGGTGATCGAGCACGAATCGCTGCCGCTCGAACCGTGACACGAATTCGACCGCGCACGGGAGGTGCCGGGGATAGATCAACAGGTCGTAGGCCAGGCCGAACGCCTCGAGCTGGGCGATGCCGCGAAGAAACGCCGGCCGCATCAGGAACCGGTCGTCGGCTTCGCTCTGCACGATGTGCCGCACGCCGACCAATTTCGGGTGCGCCCAGCGCTCGAGGTCCGCCCGGACATCCGGCGATTGCAGATCGAACCAGCCGACCACGCCGGCGATGTACGCGTGGGCGTCGGCCAGCGCGAGCAACCATCGCGTTTCGTCGATGCTCTGACGCGCCTGAACGGCCACGCAGGCATCGACTGCCGGTGCGGGTCATCTCGCGTCCGAGCTCCTCTGGCAGGAAATCGCGCCGGAGCGGCGCCATCGAGTCGTCGATCCACCCGTACTCGGCGGCGCTGTACTGCCAGAAGTGCTGATGCGCGTCGATCGTCGTCATCGCCGATCAACCGGCCTGCGGGAATCGGCGTCCCGCCGCGGCTCGCTCGACTGATAGCACGCTTCGACCAGCGCCATCGTCTTGATCGCATCGGCGACGGGCGACACCAGCGCCGGATCTTCGCCGGCGACGAACCGTTGCAGGTTCGACATCGGACCCTCGAACGCCTCGGTGAACCACGAGCCGCGCAGCGGAATCTGCGTCCAGACGGAGCGCTCGAAGGCGACCACCAGATGATCCGGCGCGCCATTCGGATAGTCGATGTTGACACCGAGCGTCAGCACCGCGGCGCCGCGCGTGCCCTTCGACCTTCAGCATCGACGCGCGATGCGTCGGATCGTGACGATGGACGTGGTTCAGCGTGAGCGAACAGCGGATGCGATCGCCGTAGTCGAGGATGATCGTGCTGCGCGTGTCCGCGAATCCCTCGAGCTCCGGGTGCGCAACCGCGCGGCAGTAGACCGATCGCGGCTCTCCGGCGATCGCGCGAATCGTGTCCAGGTAGTGGATGGAGTGATAGAGCACTTCGAGCCGTGGCGCGCCCTTCAGGAACGACCATTGTTCCCACGGCTGCCGGTCAACGACGCGCACCTCGATATCGCGCAGCTCGCCAATCGCCTGGCGATCGATCAGGTCCCGCAGTGCGAGCACGTTCGGGCTGAAGCGCAATTGAAGATTCATCGCGGCGGCGAGCCGTCTTTCGCGGCACAGCTCGAGAATGGCGCGTGCCGCCGCCAGATCATCGCCCATCGGTTTCTGGATCAGGACCGGAGCGCCAGACGGAAGGCAACGAAGGACCGCAAGGATCTGGTCGCCCGGCACGGCGACGTCGAACACCGCGTCGGCCACCGCGGCGGCGTCGGCGAGGGTCGAGAAGACGACCGGGACCGCGAATTGCGCCGCCGTCTCGCGCGCCGTGTCGGGTCGGATGTCGAAGAGGCCCGCGACCGGGAACCCAAGGCGTCTGTACGCGGGCAGGTGCGCCGAGCGGACGATCGCCCCGGCGCCGATCATGACGATGGGCCGCGGTCGCGAAGGCAGCGGCCATGCTTGCCGCAGGTCCGTCATCGCGCGCGTCAGGGCGTGCCCGGCTCCGGCGCGCGGCCGTTGGCGTTCAGGCTGAACACCGGCTCCATCCTCGCCCACCATTCGCCGGGCGGCGTGTCCGGCGCCGGTTCCTGCAGCGATCGCATGAGGCGCTCCCACTCGGCGACGCGGCCGTTCGACGCCGCGTGCGACGCGAACGCGGTCCGATAGTCCGTGCCTTCGCGCAGCTCGACGATCATCACCAGGCGCCGGCCGAGCAGGTGGATATCCATCTGCTCCACGCCGACGCCACGCAGGCTCGCAATCACTTCCGGCCAGACGCGCCGATGATGCTCGCGATACGCGGCGATGGCCGCGGGATCGTCGCGCAGATCGACCGTCAGCACGTGCCGCGTCATGGCCCGGCCCACTTTCTGCCGCGACTCGCCGAGGCGATCGATGCCCAGCGCGACGACGTCGCCCGGCGCGAGGTACATCGGTGACGGCTTCATCC
The DNA here is from genome assembly GCA_963792175.1 of uncultured Acidobacteriota bacterium. Classification (GTDB taxonomy): domain Bacteria; phylum Acidobacteriota; class Vicinamibacteria; order Vicinamibacterales; family CAVVIG01; genus CAWBVG01. Next base: position 235,150 of record CAWBVG010000031.1, on the reverse strand, counting down.
CCAGCCCGACACCCGCGGGCGTCCCCGTGCTGATGACGTCGCCGGGCAAGAGCGTCATGAACTCGCTCACGTAACTGACCAGCGTCGGCACGTCGAAGATCATGTTGGCCGTCGAGCTGTCCTGGCGCATCGTGCCGTTCACCGACAGCCACATGCGCAGCTGCCCCGGATCCGGAATTTCGTCGCGCGTGGCCAGAAACGGCCCGAGCGGCGCAAAGGTGTCGGCGCTCTTCCCTTTCACCCATTGGCCGCCGCGCTCCAGCTGCGACACGCGCTCCGAGTAGTCATTGTGCAGCACGTAACCGGCCACGCGATCGAGCGCCTGCGCCCGGCTGACCCCGTTCGCCCGGGCGCCCATCACCACCGCCAGCTCGACCTCCCAATCCAGTTTCGATCCGGTCTTCGGAATGAGCACGTCGTCGGCCGGACCGACGATGGAGGTCGTGGCCTTGAAGAAGATGACCGGCTCCGCCGGAATGGCCATGCCGCTTTCGGCCGCGTGATCGCGATAGTTCAGGCCGATGCAGACGATCTTGCTGGGACGCCCGATCGGCGGTCCGAGGCGAACGCCGCCGCCACCCGGGGCGCACGCGACGCCTCGCGGTCGGCCCAGCCGCGGAGCCGGTCCAGCCCGCCGCCGGCGAAAAACCGCTCGTCGTAATCCTCGCCGAACCCGGATGCGTCGACACGCGTGCCGTCATCGAGCTGCAGGCCCGGCCGTTCCTGTCCCGATGGTCCGAATCGAATCAGCTTCATGCGACGAGTACGCCTCCATCGATCGGGTACGCCTGGCCTGTGACGAACGACGCTTCGTCGGAACACAGGTACAGCGCCAGAAACGCCACTTCTTCCGACGTGCCCATGCGGCCGATCGGTTGATACGCCGACAGCTGCTGCAGCACTTCCTGCTCGCGTCCGGCGTAGTGGCGCGCGACGTATTGATCCACGAACGGCGTGTGAATCCGCGCCGGGCAGATGCAATTGCAGCGGATGTTCTGTTTCACGTAATCGATGGCAATCGACATGGTCATGGTCAGCACGGCGCCCTTCGACATCGAGTACGCGAACCGCTCCGGCACGCCGACGAGCGACGCGATCGACGCCATGTTGAGGATGACGCCGCCGCCCTGCCGCAGCATGATTGGCACGGCGGCGCGGGCGCCGAGGAACACGCCCTTCACGTTCACCTGATACAGGCGATCGAAATCCGCTTCCGACGTCCGCTCGATCGTGCCGACGTGCGCGACGCCGGCGTTGTTGACCAGGATGTCGAGGCGGCCGTGACGCGCCGCCACCGCGCCGAACACGTCCGCGACGCTGCCGGCGCTCGAGACGTCGCAGACCTGCGACTCGGCGGTGCCGCCATCGTCAAGGATAGCGGCAACGGTGCGTCGCGCGGCGTCTTCGTCGACGTCGAGGACCACGACGCGTGCCTGCTGGCTCGCGAACAGGCGGGCGATGGCGGCACCGATGCCCGAACCTGCGCCTGTGACGACGGCCACCTTGCCCGGCAACTGAAACACGCGCCCGCGTGAAGTACTATACTTTACCGGTAAAGTCAACGTAATTTGGCCTCTTTTCCACCCCGGTGTGCTACGATGCGCGCGGGAGGAATCCGATGTCCGACGTCTCCGCGAGCAGCCGCCGCGAGTTCGTCAAGGTGGCCGGCTCCGCCGCCCTTGGCGCCTCGCTCTTCAATGTTGACGCATTGGCCCAGCCGCCGTCCAAACGCCGTTACGCCATCGTCGGCACCGGCGATCGCGGCAGCGGCATGTGGGGGCGCGACCTCGTCAGACGGTATCCAGACCTCCTCGAATTCGTCGGCCTCTGCGACATCAACCCGAAGCGCTCGATCGCGGCGCGCGAGTACATCGGCGTCAACGCCCCGACCTTCACCAACATCGACGAGATGTTCGACAAGACGCGCCCCGATCTGCTGATGGTGACGACCGTCGACGGCTTCCACCACCAGTACATCATCAAGGGGCTCGATCGCGGCATCGACGTGATGACCGAGAAGCCGCTGACGACCGACGAGACCAAGTGCCAGGCGATTCTCGACGCCGAGAAGCGCAACAACCGGAAGATCGTCGTGACCTTCAACTACCGCTACGCGCCGGCTCACCAGCAGATGAAGGAGATCCTGCTGTCCAACGAGATCGGCAAGGTGGTGTCGGTCGACTTCAGCTGGTACCTCGACGTCGTCCACGGTGCGGACTACTTCCGCCGCTGGCATCGGCTGCGCCAGAACAGCGGCTCGCTGCTCGTCCACAAGGCGAGCCATCACTTCGACCTGATGAACTGGTGGCTGGGCGCCGACCCGGTCGAGGTGTCGGGATACGGCGGCCTGTCGATCTACGGCAAGAACGGCACGTTCCGCGCGACGCCTCCCGCCGACAACTGCCGCAACTGCTCGCACACGTCCGAGTGCCGCTTCCACTACGACATGACGAAGGATCAGCGGCGGATGAATCTCTACGCCAAGTGCGAGGACGCCGACGGCTATTTCCGCGACGGCTGCGTCTTCCGCCAGGACATCGACATCTTCGACAACATGCAGGCGATCGTGAAGTACTCGAACGGCGCGACGATGAATTACGCGTTGAACGCCTACATGCCGTACGAAGGCTACCGCGTCGCGTTCAACGGCGAGAAGGGACGGCTCGACGTCCAGTCCTTCGAGCGCCAGCCGTGGGAAGTCGCCGACAGCCACGAGATCTATGTCACCAAGAGCTTCGGCAAGCGGACCAAGGTGCCGATGCCGAAGATGACCGAGGGCCACGGCGGCGGCGACGATCGGATGCGCGATCTGATTTTCCGAAAGACCGACGCGCCCGAGTACATGAGGCTGCCCGACTCGCGCGCCGGCGCGATGTCGTGCCTCACCGGGATTGCGATTCGCAACAGCATCGATCAGAAGCGGCCGATCCGGATCGCCGATCTCGTCAAAGTCTGACGTGCTACGGTCGTGTACAGCGAAGAGTTCTTTGATCAAAAGGCTTCGGCGTCTTCGTGGGACTTCGTGGCTTCGTGATAGACCGTCGAGAGCTCTTTAGCCGGACCGTGAGGCCTTCAGGCTTGCTCGAACGGGCCCAGACGCGGATGCTGATCACGATGGCGAACAAGGCCAGCCCGAGCGGCAGCGCGAATTGATTGATCTCGTATCCGATCAATTCAGCGCCGCCAAGACCGAACGCAAACAGGACCACGAGGATTCCCAGCAGTCGCGAGGCGGCCCTCGCGTTCGATTCGCCGCTGGCCGCGAGATTGAGCGTGGACGCGGCGAGATACCCGTCCAGGCCGTCGACCAGCGCCATCCCGCCTGAAAACGACGCGCCGAAGAGCCACGGATTGGTCTGATCGGCCAGAATCAGCGCCGACAACTGGGAAGCGGTTTCGAACCCGGCAGCGAGGATCATCCCCAGGAGGAAGGGCTGTCCGACGATCGGTCGTGCACCGGCGGCCGGCGGCGACGACGGACGAATGACTTTCCAGAGGTTCACGGCACCGATCAGGATCAGCATCCACGGGCCGAGAAACGCCAGCCGCCCGGCGATCACGTGGCCGATCCCCGCTGCGAGCAACGTCACGACCGCTCCGTGACCGATGGCGAACAGCAACCCGTTGGTCGCGCGCGGCCGCAGCCGACAGAGTCCGTCAATCGCCGTGAGGTGATCGGGATCGGTCCCGTGCCGCACGCCGAGCGCGAAGGCGAGAACGAGCGTCGAATTCACCGCTCGCCGGCGTGGTCGTGCGCGCGATGGGCGCCGAGCTCGATCGGCTTCCCGTGGGGTGTATGACGATACGCGTCGGCCCAGGCCTCCTTGCGCTCGAGGAGCGCGGCCGGACCGACCAGGCCTTTCGCCGCGACGAGGCGCTCGAGCGCGGCCAGCCAATACTCGTAATACCGCGAGCCGTCGTCGGGTTCGCCACGATCCGCGGCCGCTTTGACTTCGTCCGCCAGCGCCGCGGCCCACTCGGTCCAGGTGAAGTGGCCCTGCTCGGACAGCTTCACGGCGAGCGCGAATGCCTGCGCCTGCCACGGCTCGGCAAACACCGGCCCGTCCTCGTCGCGCGGCAGACGCGGCAGCGTCGAGAAGCGCTCAGACGCGTTCAAGGTAGTCGTCCCACAGATCGAGGTAGACAGAGTCGCGCGGCGAGGCGCGATCGCCCCACAGTTCGCGTGCGGTGAAGCGGACCGAATAGAGATGCTGCGGTTTCTCGCCCAGGAATTCCGCGTTGGTGTCGGGAAACACGAACACACCGCGATCCTCGACGACTGCCCCGACTTTGCCGCGCGCGTAGCGCGGCAGGCGCGTATGACCGGTCGGATTCATGTTACGGGCACGCACACGCTGCCCCCGCTTGAACGTCGCCTTTACGCTTGACGTCGCGCTTCGTCGACACGCGCGTCGCGACCATCGCGGGGACCCTGGCTGCCGTCAGCTGCGGCGTCGCCTTCGCCGACCCGGGAGCCGGCGTTCCACTGTCCACTTCCGCTTGCGTGACCAGGCCCATCTTGACGACCTGAATCGGCAGCCGCCAGGCCCACCGCTCGTAGTAGCTCATTCGAAGGTACTCGGCCGCCGGGATGCGTTCGATCTCGTAGCGGCCGGCATCGATGTTCCATCGTCCTCCGCCAGCGCGGACGAGGCGCGTCAAGGCATACACGCGCCCTTCCCATGTCCTCGTGAAAGACCGGCTCATCTTTCTCATGCACGACCGGCCCCATGCCATGCATGCCGCCCATGTCGTGGACGCCATTCATGCGCGGCCTCCAGCCTGCGGTGGCGGCACTTTCGTGACGCCGATCATCGAATCGCGAGTCACGAGCGCCGCCAGCGCCTCCTCGTTCAAGTGATCCGTGCCCGCGGGACGCTCGGGCAGGACGAGGTAGCGGACCTCCGCGGTCCTGTCCCAGACGCGGACCTCGACGCCTTCCGGCAGGTCGAGGCCGAACTCGCGCAGCACCCCTCGGGGGTCGATGACCGCGCGCGAACGATATGGCGCGGACTTGTACCAGACCGGCGGGAGGCCCAGAACCGGCCACGGATAGCACGAGCAGAGCGTACACACGACGAGGTTGTGGATTTTCGGTGAGTTTTCGAGCACCACCATGTCCTCGCCCTGACCGCCGGAATATCCGAGCTCGGCGATCGCGGCCGTCGGATCGGCCAGCAGTCGTTTCTTGTACGCCGGGTCGACCCAGGCGCGTGCCACGACGCGCGCGCCGTTGCGCGGGCCGATCTTGGTTTCGTAGCTGTCAACCACCGCGTCGAGCGCCGCGCGATCGACGAGGCCTTTCTCGACGAGCAGCGATTCAAGCGCCTTGACGCGCAGGGCGACGTCCGAGGGCACGGCCTGATGCTGATGATCGTGGTCGTGATCGTGATGCGCATGCCCGTGCGCGGCGGACGGTTCGGCCACGAACGCGGCGGCGGTGGCGGCGGCATCCTTCAGAAATCCTCGCCGCCCCACCGGGCGCTTCTTGTCGTTCGCCATACTCTGACGGCTCCTGCGACGCCGGCGTGTCTTTTTCACTCGAAGGTTCGCTACTTATACACCCGCTGGCACCGAGCCGCGACGCTTTTTCGCCGCGCCACATTGGCCACAGAGACACAGAGTCACAGAGAAGCGTGGATCACGCTGAGCCGCAGCCAAGACGAACGATTCGACGGCGTGGGCCTGCGAAGCAGGCCCACCGAGCGGCCGTAAACGGACCACGGAAACGAGCCGCATTGTCGTTCAGGCGGTTCGTTTCCGCGGTCCGTTTGCGGCCGGCCGCGCCGCTTCGCGGCGCGCCGTCGAATCGGTTGCTCGGTGTCTCTGTGCCTCTTGTGGCCCGCATTTGGCATCAGGCTCAGCGTGAGCAACTGACGCGGGGTGCTTCAACTCGCGTTCGCGTGGGTGTTACGCTAGTCGCCGCGGAGCCGTCATGAGCACACGTCACGTCGTCGCGGTCGGAGTGGTCGCCCTTCTGTCGGCGAGCCATCCGATCGCCCAGCGCAAGGCCGTCCAGGTCGGGTACTGCACGCCGCTCAGAAATCTCGACGCCGCGAAGGCGGCGGGGTTCGACTACGTCGAGCTCAGCACCACGGAAATTGCCAGCCTGTCCGACGCCGATTTCGACCAGGCCGCGGCGCGCGTCCGTCAGGTCGGCCTGCCGGTGCCAGCGACCAACCTGTTCCTGCCCGCCGCGCTCAAGGTGACCGGCCCGGCCATCGATCGCGACCAGCAGATGGCGCACGTCAGGAAGGCGTTCGATCGGCTCGCGAAACTCGGCACGCAGATCGTCGTCTTTGGCAGCGGCGGCGCGCGGCAAGTGCCCGACGGGTTCTCGAAAGACGAGGCGTTCCAGCAACTGGTCGACTTCGGCCGCCGGATCGCACCGGAAGCCAGGGCCCGCGGGATCACCGTGACCATCGAACCGCTGCGCCGCCAGGAGACCAACATCATCAACTCCGCCGGCGAGGGTCTCCGCCTGGTGGAGGCGATCAACGATCCGAACTTTCAGCTGATGGTGGACTTCTATCACCTGGCCAGCGAGCAGGAGGATCCATCGATCATCCAGCGCGCGAGCGCGCACATCCGTCACCTGCACATGGCGAACCCGACCGGCCGCGTGTTCCCGCGGAAATGGGAGGAGTTCGACTACGCGCCGTTCTTCGCGGCGCTCCAGAAGATCGGCTACGACAAGCGCATCAGCGTCGAAGCGTCGACGCAGGACTTCGCGGCCGACGCGCCGCTGGCAATCGCGCTGCTGCGGCGCGCCTTTCAGTAGAACATGATGAACCCCTCACGTATCCGATGTGGTGGCCGCGCTGATAGCAGCCATCGCGATTGGCGCGACGACCCTGAACGCCGCGGCCGATGCCGAGCACGCCCGTCTCGTCTCGATGTGTGGCACCTGGGACGTCGAGGTGACGTTCTGGTTCCAGCCGGGCCGCCCGGGTATCACCACGAAAGGCACGTCCACGATTCGAGCGCTCTTCGACGGGCTCTTCGTCGAGGAGAAGATCGAGGGCTTGTTGAATGGCACACCGTTCACGACGCTCGCCTGGACCGGGTTCAACACCGCGACCCACCAGTACGAGGCGACGCGCATCGCCAGCACGAACAGCATGCGCATCCTCGAGTCCGGCGGCTACGACGAAAAGACCAGGCAGTTCGAGCTGAAAGCGGACTATCCGCTCGCCGGCGAGACCTGGCACCAGCGGACAATCATCCAGCCGGTGTCGAACGATGCGATGGTCGCGACCAGCTATCTCAGCTTCGGCCAGGTGCCAGAATGGAAAGGCACGGAAATCAAGTACACGCGAAGAGCGCAATGACCAGGGACGTGGCCTCAGTGGTCGCCTGGTCGCCGACCACGCTTGGTGTCGTCCGAGCCCACGTACGGTAACCACAGAGACACAGAGGCACAGAGAAGAAGACGCGGATCACGCTGAGCCGCAGCGAAGACCATCGATTCGACGGCGACGCCGCGAAGCGGCGTGACCGGCCGCAAACGATTCACGGAAACGAACCGCCCCGGCGCCACATGCGGCTCGTTTCCGTGAATCGTTTACGGCCATCGGCGGGCCTGCTACGCAGGCCCTCGCCGTCGAATCGAACAACTCTGTGACTCTGTGCCTCTTGTGGCCAATTCGATCTGCGGGCTCAGCGTGAACCACGTATGGACCGTCAACGCCGCGTCGCGAGGACGGTTCTCTCGTACGACCTTCACCGCGTCGAGCCATTGCTGTCCAGCCGGAACGCCGGCGCTGTTGCAGTACTGATCCCACACGGCGCCCCACGGGAGACTCTTGATCTCCTCCAGCAGCGCCAGGCGTGCGGTGTAGTCGCCGGCTTCCTCGCAGGCGCGCAGCTTGGCCGTCGGCTCCAGCATCGCCTGCAGCAGCGCCTTCTGCGTGTTGCGCGCCCCAATCACCCACGCGGCCACGCGATTGATGCTCGCGTCGAAGTAATCCAGGCCGATATGCGTCCGCGACAGCAAGTCGCCGCGGACCAGCTCCTGGGCGATCGCTCCCAGATCGTCGTTGAGGACGACGACGTGATCGCTGTCCCAGCGGACGCCGCGGCTGACGTGCAGCAGAATCTCCGGCAGGAACGACAGCACCGCGCTGATCTTGTCGGTGATGGTTTCGGTCGGATGGTAGTGCCCGGTGTCGAGCGTGTAGAGCACCCGGCGCGTCAGCGCGTAGGCCAGATAGAACTCGTGCGAGCCGACGGTGTAGCTCTCGCAGCCGAGGCCGAACAGCTTCCCTTCGACCGCATCGAGATTGTGTGCCGGGTCGAGCTGTTCCGCGAACACCGCATCGAGCGATTCGGTCAGCCGCGCTCTCGGTCCCATCCGGTCGACCGGCGTATCCTTCATGCCGTCCGGAATCCAGACGTTGGTCACGCAGGCCGTGCCGAGTGCCTTCCCCATCGCCGCGCCGATCCGGCGGCACGCGGCGGCATGGCGGATCCAGAACGATCGGATGCTCTGGTCGCGGTGCGCCAGCGTGAAGTTGTCGGCCGCCTTCGGATGCGAGAACAGGGTGGGGTTGAAGTCCAGTCCGATCCCGAGCGACCTCGCCCAGTCGATCCACGACGAGAAATGTTCAGGACCAATCGCATCCCGCTCGACCGGCCGTCCGCCGAACTCGCCGTAGAAGGCGTGGAGGTTGAAACGATGCGTCCCGGGGATGAGGGAGAACGCCTGTGCCGCGTCGGCGCGGAGCTCGTCGGGTGTTCGCGCCTTCCCCGGATAATTCCCCGTCGCCGCCAGGCCGCCGCCCAGCGTTCCGTCCGGATCCTCGAACCCGCCGACATCGTCTCCCTGCCAGCACTGCAGCGAGATCGACACTGACGCCAGGCGCCGAAGCGCCGCATCCGTGTCGACGCCGATGTCAGCGTAGCGCTGGCGCGCGAGCTCGTAGGTCGTCTCGATCGTATCGGTTGTCATGAGACAGCGTGCTTCCTTTGTGTCCTTTGTTCCCTTTGTGTCCTCTGTGCGAGCGCCTCAGAAATCGAACCGCTCGATGTTCGCGCGGTTGAACAGCATGGGCGCTCCGAGGACGATTTCGCTCCCGCGCACGTCGATGTGGCCGAGCCGCCCGGCCTGCAGCTCACGGGCGCCGGCCTCCAGCTTGTGCTGCGTTGCCAGCACGCTGGCGTAGACCGCGAGGTATCCCAGGTCGCGCGTGTTCCAGAGGACGACGGTCTGCACGACCCCGTCGCGGACATAGGGCTTGTTGATGTTGGGCAGCGACAGCCCGATGACGTTGACGTCTTTGCGCCCAGCCTGGCGCACCGCCTCCGCCGCGCCAGGAACCGCCGGCGCTGAAATCGCCATCATCAGCTTCACCGACGGATAGACCTTCAACAGTGTCTGCGTTTCGGCAAACGCCTTGTCGCGGTCGTCGTCGCTCGGGCGGATCGTCACGAGCTTCAGGCCGGTGTGCTTGTCATGCAGTCGCTTCCTGATGAACGCGATCCACTCGTTCTGGTTCGCGGCGCTGAGTGCGCCAGTAATGATCGCGAATTCGCCCGTGCCGTTCAGCAGGCGCGCGGCTTCGTCGGTCAGCGCATTGGCAATCCCCTCGGCGGTCGCCTGGTTGACGAAGAAATCTCGGGCGTCGGGTTCCGCATCGGCATCCCACGTCAGGACCCGGATGCCGCGCTCGCGCGCCTTGCGGAGCACCGTGGAAATGCCGGCCCGGTTCTCGACGGCGACGGCGATCGCGTCGACCTTGCGCGTGATCCAGTTCTCGACCAGCTCGTTCTGCTTGGCGGCATCGAGACCGGTCGGCCCGTCCCACAGCAGCTCGACGTCGAGCTCGCGCGCCGCTTCCTCCGCCCCGGCGCGGCAGCTGACGAAGTAGGGATCGCCCTTCGCCTTGGGCATCATCGCGATCACGGTTCGATGCGCGGCAGCCGGCGCCGGGGGCCCGTCCGACAGGCGGGAGGCGGTGGTGACGCCTCGCAGCAGCCAGACGTTGGTGCCGGCGACGATGATCGATCCGGTGAGAATCGCCGCGCACAGCACGGCGACCTGAGTGTTCTTCACCTCGAGCTCCTCTTCGATCGGCCGCGCACCGGCGCGAACCCGGATATGACGATCGGCGGCGATCGTGGCCAGCAGCAGCACACCGGTCAGGATGCCGGTCAGCTCCGACGGCCACGCCGCGAGGTGCAGTCCTGTCTGCAACACCGCCAGCGCGCACAGCCCGAGCAGCGTGCCGCGCAGCGTGCCGCGTCCGCCGAACACCGACGTGCCGCCGAGCACGACCGCGGTGATCGCGTCGAGCTCGTAGCCGGTGCCCGCATCCGAGCGGGCCTGCCCGAGATGCGAGACGTAGATGATCGCCGCGACGCTCGCCGCCAGCCCCGACAGCACGTAGACAAGGCCGACGCGTCGTGCGACCGGGATCGCGGCGTAGCGCGCGCCGCGGGCCGTGAACCCGATCGCGTATAACGCTCTCCCGATCACCGAGCGATGCAGCAGCACGAAATACGCCGCGGCGATCGCGACGAACACCGGCAGCTGCGCCGGGATCACGCCTCCGAGATAACCCTGGCCGAGAAACAGGAACCTCGAGGGAAACCCAGTGTAGTTGACGGCGCCCTCGGTGACGCCTTCGGCAATGCCACGGAACAGCGAAAAGGTGCCGAGGGTCACGATGAGCGCGGGCAGCTCGAGCCGCGCGATCAGCAACGCGTTCAGCCCGCCGCCCGCGCATCCGGCGAGCAGCGCACACAGCGCCGCCATCGGCAGCGGCAGATGCCAGGTGCGGTACGCGGCCCCGAAACAGACCGCCGCGAGGCCCATCATCGAGCCGACTGACAGGTCGATGCCGCCGGCGATCATGACCGGTGTCAGCGCCACCGCCAGCAGGCCGAGCTCCACGCTGAACCTCGTCATTTCGAAGAAGTTCCCGAGCGTGAAGAACCCTGGCGCGACGGCGGCGAACAGCACGGTCTCCGCCGCAATCACCATCAGCAAGCGCCCAGCCTGCGCTCGCACGTGCGGAAGACGAGCTTCGGCTGGCAAGCCCGAAGACCGCAGAGGTCAACTTGTTCATGCCTGAGCAGTCTTCACATGCGCCAGCGCTCGACCGCCGACCGGCAGGCGCATGCCTTCGGCCGCAATCGCCACGAGAATGATCGCGCCCTGGATGGCGCGCTCCCAGTGCGCGCTGATGCCCAGGAATGTGAGCGCGGGACCGATGGCCGCCAGCAGCATGACGCCGAGCACGGTGCCCGGGACGCCGCCGCGGCCGCCGGCGACCGACGCCCCGCCGACCACGACCGACGCAATCACCTTCATCTCGAGACCGATGCCGGCGTTGCTGGGAATCTGATTGAACCGGACGGCATTGAGCACGGCGGCGAGTCCCGTCAACGTTCCAACGATCGCGAACACCGCGCATTTCACGGCGGCGGTGTCGAGCCCCGCGAGGCGGGCCGCATCCGGGTTCGAACCCGTCGCATACACCGCACGGCCGGCCGCCACGTGACGCAGCCCCCAGGCAAAGGCGATCGTCAGTACCGCCGTCAGCGACGCGGCGACGAACGGATATTCAGCCTGGGTGAGCCCGAGCCACTGAAACGCCCGCGGCAGGTCCTGAACCCAGGCGCCTTCCGTCGTCCAGCGCAGCCCGTCTCGCAGCGCCACCATCGTCGCAAGCGTGACGACGATCGACGGGATGCCGGCGTACGCGACCAGTGCCCCGTTGATCGATCCGAACAGCGCGCCCAGCAGGCATGCCGCGGCGCTCGCGAGCCACACCGGCATGCCGGCCTTTGCGAGCACGCCGGCGGCGACGGCGCAGATGGCGAACACCGAGCCGACGGAGATGTCGATCTCGCCGGCGACGATGACCAGCGTCATCCCGATCGCCACCAGCAGGACGGGAAGGTTCGCCAGGAAGAGATCGCGCAGGTTCTCCGCGGAGAAATAACCGGGCGCGACGACCGCCAGGACGATCGCCAGCGCGCCAATCGCAGCGGCCACCGCGGCTTCTCGTCTGTGAGCGTTCTTCATTGTCCTTTTGTAGCTAGCCCCCAGCCCCTAGCCCGCGGCTGCCCCAGCCCCTAGCCCCGCCTTCGCTCGCCCCACCGGCCTCGCTTCGGCGAGGCAGGCTATGCACCTACCCCGTAGGGCGCTCCAACGCCAATGCCATGATCCTGTCCTGCGTCGCTTCCGCGCGATTCAGCACACCACTCACAGTGCCGGCATGCATGATCGCGATGCGATCGCTCATGCTCAGCACCTCGGGCAAGTCCGACGAGATCATCACGATCGCGAGCCCGCGTTCCGCCAGCTCGTGAATCAGCGCATGGATCTCCGCCTTCGCGCCGACGTCGACGCCCTGCGTCGGCTCGTCGAGAATCAGCACGTCGGGCTGGATCGACAGCCAACGCGCGAGCGCGACCTTCTGCTGGTTGCCCCCGGACAGCGCCCCCACGTCGGTCGACACCGACGGCGCCTTGATCCGCAGGCGCTCGACATGGCGTTCGGCGAGCCGCCGCTCCGCGGCGCGATCGATCAAGCCATGGGACGAGACGGCGCCGAGGCTCGCCAGGCTGGTGTTCTCCGCAATCGACATCTCGAGCATCACGCCATGCCGGCGGCGATCTTCGGGCACGTAGCCGATCCTCAGCTGGATCGCCTCCAGCGGCGAGCCGATGCGGACCGGCACTCCACGGACCAGCACTTCCCCGCCGTCGGACGGCACCAGACCGAACAACGTTTCCGCCAGCTCGGTCCTGCCGGATCCGACGAGGCCCGCGATGCCCAGCACCTCTCCGCGCTGCACGCTGATCGACACGTCAGACAGGCCCAGTTCGCGATTCGACAGATGCCTGAGCTCGAGCGCCACATCCCCGGTGGCCACGGCCTGTCTCGGCTTCGTCTCCTTCAACGTCCGGCCGACCATCGTCTGAATCAGGGCCGATCGATCGAACGTCTCTGTCGCGCGCGTCGCGATGGTCTCACCGTCGCGGAGCACCGTAATCCGATCGCTCAGCGCAAACACTTCCTCGAGACGATGAGAAATGTAGATGATGCCGCAGCCCTGCGCGCGCACCTGTCGAATCACCGCGAACAGCCGTTCGACTTCTTCGTCCATCAGCGACGCGGTCGGCTCGTCCATGATGACGACCTTCGCATCGGCCCCGATTGCCTTGGCAATCTCGACCAACTGCTGCTCCGGCATGCTGAGGCTGCCGGCCAGCCGCGCGGGATCGACCGTGGATCCGACCTGCTCGAGCAGCGCGCGGGCACGGCGTCGCCGCTCGCTCCAGCGGACGCGGCGCCAGATCCCGCCGGTCTCGAGTGTGAGCGCGACGTTCTCGGCGACCGACAGGTCGGGAAACAACGACGGCTGCTGGTAGATGGCGGCAATGCCGAGCGCGCGCGCCAGCGCCGGCGTCATGTGAGGCACGTCACGACCCGCCACCGTCAAGCGGCCCGCATCGGGCCGCTCGGCGCCGGTCATGATCTTGATCAGCGTCGACTTGCCAGCACCGTTCTCGCCGACGATCGCGTGCACCTCGCCCGCTTGCAGCTCGAACGAGACGTGGCGGAGCGCGCTGACCCCTTCGAACGATTTGGTGATGGACGATGCGGAAAGCAGCGCGGGCGGCAAGCGGCAGGATGATAAGGCGGCAACGCCCGCGAAGGCCAATCTTTCCTGGACCTTCGCGGGCGTTGCGTTCCGGCTCTCTTACCAGGCGAGTCTCAAACCGAATTGCGCGGCGCGGCCGTCGTCGGCCGTCGTGATGGTGGCGGCGGTCGCATTCGAGATGTTCGTATCAGGGTTTCCGAAGTTGTTGTGGTTGAGGAGGTTGAAGATCTCGGCCCTGAACTCGACGCGGGCGCGATTGATCGGAAAGCGCTTGCTCAGCGACATGTTGATCTGCTGTGTTCCGGGGCCGCGCACGGTGTTGCGGCCGGCGGTGCCCTGGGTGCCGAGCGCCGGCACCGCGTACGCCGTCTTGTCGAACCATCGGTCGGCCGTCGGCGCGTCGAGCTCTCCGAAGTTTCCCGGCGCGACGAGGTTCACGCGCTGCGGGACGAACGATCCGCACTGGCAGACGTTCGTGGAGGAGATGCTGAACGGGAATCCGGACGCGAACCGCATGATTCCCTGGATCTGCCATCCACCAAACGCGTAGGCCGCGGCGCCGCCGTTGGACAGCCACGGCTTCCCGGGCCCGAACGGCAACTCGTAACCGAAGCTCGCCTGGACCCGGTGACGCTGATCGTACCGCGCGTACGCGGTGTCGGCATTCAGATCCCACGCGTAGGCGGTGTCGTTCGCCTCGATTTCGCCGGAGCCGTTGTCGCGGCTCCTCGAGAGCTGGTAGCTGCCGAGGAAGAACAATCCATCGGAGTAGCGTTTGTCGAGACGGAACGTCACGCCGTTGAACGAGGCCCACCCCCCATCGGACGAGTACAGGATCGCCGACTGGAACGCCGGATACGGGACGCGCGTCACGATGGGCGTCGTGCCCGGCTGCGCCTGGTTGATGTTGAAGCGCTTGTGCTCGTTGTAGCTGTGGCTGCCGGTGTACGCCACCTCGAACAGGTAATCCTTGCCGAACGTGTGCTGGACGTTGCCGTTCCATTGCATCGTGTAGGCCGTCCGGTTGTCGGGATTCATCGAGAACGGCGCCGGGAACTCGGGGATGTTGTTCAGATCCGGAAACAGCCCATCGGCGTTGAACCGGAGGTCGGTCCTGGTCGGCTGCAGCGAGTACTGTCCGTAGAACGGCGGCACCAGCCGCGAGAACTGCAGCTCGTTCAAATTGAGGTTGTCGTAATAGACACCGAAGCCGCTTCTGACCACCGTCTTGTCGTTGGCGCTATACACGACACCGACGCGCGGGCCGAAGTTGTTCAGGTCTTTTTTCAGAATGCCTTCAGGGAAGAAGTTGTCCTGGTTGATGACCAGCGGGACCAGCTTGGCCGGCAGGTTGGTCGGCACGACGTGAAACGCAATCTTGCCGGTCGCCGGATCGAACGAGCCCTCCTGATTGTTCTGCTCGTGCCACGGTCCCAGGTACTCCCAGCGCAGACCCATCTGCAGCGTCAGCACTGACGAGATCTGCCAGTTGTCGTCGATGAACGGCGCGAAGGTCGGCGACCGGTAATTCGACCGCGAGCTGCCGAACGCGCCGGTGCACGTCGAGCACCAGCCGAGCAGGAAGTCGGCGACTGGATTGCCGGTGAACTGTCCGTTGAACGTGAAGCCGCCGCGCGGCGGCACCTCGGTCAGCTGATCGTTCTTGCGGAACTGGGCCTGAATCCCGAAGCGGACGTTGTGGCGGCCCTGCACCCAGCTGGTCGCGTTCGACACGCTGAGGATGTTTTCGGTCGCGCCCTGGGTAATGCCGCCCTCGCCATTTCCGGTGAAGCCGGTCATCGTGAATCCGGGACGGCCGTAGTCGATCGGATCGGTGCCGCCGGCCAGGTTGCGCATCCCGATATCGCCGACCCAGTTGCGATCGTCGAGGCTGATCGGCGAGTTCAGGTGGTAGGCGTAGTTGTAGCCGAATCGGATTTCGTTGACGAGCCTTGGCGAGACGACCCAGGTATCGCCCGCGGCGAAATTCCTGCCCGTTCTGCGGAAGGTTCGTGTAGCTGAATACGCTCGGGCTCACCTGCGAGCCTTTGTAGTACATGAACCGCTGAAAGAGATTGTGGTTCGGCAGGGTCTGATCGGCGCGGATCGTCGCCGTGTCAGCATCGTCGGTGAGATCGCGGACCGTCCGGTAATTGTTCGCGCCGACGTTGTTGGCCGCCGGAACGGTCGGCGCGAGAATCTTGGCGAAGTTCGAAAACCGGCCCGACGGGATGACGTTGCCCGGAAACGCCAGGCCCGTCAACGGATCGGTGATTGCCGTCGAGAGGCCCGAGAAATTCCCCGCCAGCTGCGTGGCGCTCGGCACCGCCGCGAACAGCGTCTTCGGCGACGTGGACCTCAGCGCTTCATAGCCGCCAAACACGAAGAAGCGATTCTTGACGATCGGCCCTCCGCCCGTGGCACCGGCCTGCGTCCGGTCGCCGGGCTTCTGCCCGAAGTAATTCTCCGCCTCGGCCTTCTGGCTGCGGATGTAGTCGTACGCGGAACCGGTCAGGCGATTCGATCCGGATTTCGTCACAATCGAGACGACCGCCTGACCCTGGCCGTACTCCGTCGTGAACGAGTTTCGGAGCACGTTGACTTCCTGCACGGCATCGAGCGGTGGGTTCAGCGACAGATTGTTGAATCGCAGCGACCGGACGTAGACGCCGTCGATGGCGTAGTTCGTCGAGCTGTCGCGGCCGCCTTCGACGGTCACATACTGACTGCGGCTGCTGCCCGCGGCGCCGAACTGCGTGCCTCGATTGAAGGCCTGCGGCGTCACGCCCGCCGACAGCGACGCGAACGACAGCAGGCCACGGCCCGCCACCGGCAGATCTTCGATCTGCTTTTGCGTAATCGTCTGGCTGACGGAGGCGTTGGTCGTCTGGAGCAGCGGAGACAGGCCGACGACCGTCACCGTTTCGGCAACGTTGGCGAGGCCGAGCGTGATCGTCGGGCGGGCGACTTCGCCGTTGCGGAGGACCAGTTCCTTGAGCTCGGCGGTCGCGAAGCCCGAAAGCTCCACGCGAACGCTGTAGGTTGCCGGCGGCAGGTTCGGGACCGAAAAGCGCCCTTCGGCGTCGGTGTTGACCACGCGTTGTGCGTTGGTGCCGACGTTGATGACAGTGACCGTGGCGCCGGGCATCGCACCTCGGGTCGAGTCGACGACCTGCCCGACGATTCCGGAAGATGCCGACTCCTGGGCCCTGAGCCCAGCCGTCAGAAGCCACAAGGCGACGAGCGTCATGCTTCCGAGCCTGCGCGTCATGCTACTACCTCCTATGGGAAACACGTGTGAGTGCTTCTTCAGCGACCGTTACCGAATGAACGCTTCTGGCAATCCGCCGTCGACGGGAATCACATGTCCAGTCGTCTTCGCGCTGGCGTCGCCGGCGAGCCAGCAGATGGCGTTCGCGCAATCCCGCGGCAGAATCGGCTCGCCGGTGATCGTGCGTTTCGCATAGAAGGCGGCCAATTTCGTCCGCAGATCCTCGGTCGGCTCGCCGTCTTCAAATGCGATGTTGTACTTCTTCAGGGCGACCATCACGCGATCGCGCGGAAACATCGACGAGCCGGCAACGACGGTGGCCGGTGCAATGCCGTTCACGCGCACCAGCGGCCCGAGGCCGATCGCGAGCTCGCGGATCAGGTGGTTCACGGCGGCTTTGCTGACGTCGTACGCTTCGCTGCCGCTCTTGGGCACGATCGCGTTCGCCGAGCTGGTGAACACCATCGTCGCCGGCAGATTCTGTTCGCGTAGCATCCGCGCCGCCTCTTCGGCCAGCACGTAGTTACCCGTGACGTTGACGTGCAGCGTGTTCGCCCAGGTGGCTTCGGCATCGGTCCGAGACGGATCGGGTGTCGGGTAGATTGCCGCCGTGTTGATGACGATGTCGACGCCGCCAAACGCCAGAATCGTGCGCCGCAGCGCCGCCGCGATACTGTCGCGGGACGACAGATCGACGGGCGCGGCCATCCCCAGTTCCGGCGACGAGAGCTTCTGCGCCTCGGCCCACGTCGAACCGGCCAGGGCCTCATCGCGATCCGCGACGACAACGTGCGCGCCGCGCCGCGCCAGCAGCAGCGCGGCCTCGCGGCCGATCCCGCTCCCGCCCCCGACGATGAGCGCGATCTTCCGGCTGAATTCGCGCTCGGGCGGCATCCGCTGCAGCTTGGCTTCCTCGAGCGCCCAGTACTCGATGCGAAAGGCTTCGCTCCTCGGCAACGCGACGTAGTTGTGGACGCTCTTGAACCCCCTGGCCTGCTCCGCGGTGCGCGCCTGCGGAAGCACCGCAGCGGCGCTGGCATCGTCCTCGAGCGCCGTCGCGCCAGCCATCACGTGGACGGCGTTCGCGAAAAACTCCGTCGTGATTCGCGCCTCGCGCTTGTCTTTGCCGAAGCCGTAGACGCCGAGCCCCGGAATGACGATCACCGACGGGTTCGAGTCGCGCAGCGCCGGCGAGCCCGCCTCGGCGCAAGACGTTGTAATACGCCACGTATTCGTCGCGATACCCACCGATCTGCTCGCCGATCCGCCGCCGCAGTGTCGTGACGTCTTCGTGTTCGGGCTGCCACGGCACGAACATCGGACAGATGCGCGTCCGCAGGAAGTGATCGGGACAACTCGTGCCCAGCTGAGAGAGTTCAGCGGCCCACCGTGAATTGGCGAACGTCACGGCCTCGTCCGACGAGTCGACGTGCGCGACGACCCGGCGATTCGACGACACGGCGCCGCGCAGCATCGGAAGAATCGCCGCCGTCGTTGATTCGCGATCGACCGCCGCCGTCACGGCCGCCCCTCCGAACAGCGGCCGTTTCGACGCACGGGCGTGCTCCTCGACGAACTCGCCCATCTGATCGATCGTCTTCAGGCTGTTCGCGTAGCATTCGTGCTGCGTGGCGCCCCACGTGAACAGTCCGTGGCTGCCGAGCAGGATGCCGTCGCAGCCGGGGTGCTCCGCGACGGCGCGGCGCAGCATCATGCCCAGCTCGAAGCCCGGGCGCTGCCACGGCACCCAGACGATGCGCCGGCCGTAGCGCGCGTTCAGCTCGTCGAGCTTCCGGCGCCCGTTGGCGCTCGCCGCCAGGGCGATGGCCCAGTCCGGGTGCAGATGATCGACGTGGTCGAACGGCAAGAAGGCGTGCAGCGGTGTATCGATCGACGCGGCGACGCGATTCTCGCCGAACGCGCACAGCGGATAGAAGGCGACCATCTCGTCTTCGTGCGCCTCGCCACGGTAGCGCGCGATCAGCTGTTCGAGCTTGTCCAGATACAGCACGGCGAACCCGGACGTGCCCATCGATCGAAGATCGCCGCCGCTGCCCTTGACCGCCAGCACGCGGACCGCCTCGCCGGTCAACGGATCCGGAAGCGCGAACTTCGAGCTCGTGTTGCCGCCGCCGAAGTTCGTGATGCGCAGATCGGCGCCCAGCAGATTCGACCGATAGCGGAGCAGTTCCAGCGGCTGGTTCGCCAGCTTCGCGGCTTCGCCCTCGTCCCAGAGGTTCTGCAGGTATCGCGTCGAGATCGACGCGGTGTCAGGCACAGGTGAACTCCACGTAGTGTTGAAAGCGCTGGTATTCGGCGTCCCAGCGGTCGGCGTCGAGTGGTTCGAACCGTTCGACGGGGAACGACCGATCGATCACCGCACGCGCGTCGGCGAGTGATCCAACCGCGCCCGTCGCAATCATCTGAACGGCGACGTTACCGAGCGCAGTCGCTTCCACTGGACCTGCGGTCACGGTCCGGCCGGTCGCGTCCGCGGTCCATTGCGACAGCAATCGGTTCCGGGCGCCGCCGCCGATGATCCGAATCTCCTCGAATCGACGACCGGTCAACTCCTCGAGCGATTCGAGGACCGCCCGGTACTTGAACGCGAGACTCTCCAGGATGGCGCGCGTGAACGACGCCGGAGTATCCGGCTGGGTCTGCCCAGTCTGGCGACAGTACTCGCTGATGGCAGCCGGCATATCCCTGGGATTCACGAACCGGGGATCGTCTGGATCGACGAGCGATTGAAACCCGCGCCGGTCCTCTGCCGCCGCGGCAATCAGCGTCTCGTACGAAAGGTCCTGACCGCTTGACTGCCACAGGCGGCGGCACGACTGCAGCAGCCAGAGTCCCGCGATGTTCTTCAGGAGACGCGTCGTCCCGCAGACGCCGCCTTCGTTCGTGAAATTGAGCGCCAGCGCTCTCGAGTTGATCACCGGTTCGCGAACTTCGGTGCCGAGCAACGACCAGGTGCCAGAGCTCAGAAAGGCGACTGGCGCCGACGCGTTCACCGATGCCACTGCCGACCCGGTGTCGTGGCACGCCGGCGCGACGATCGGTGTGCCCGCGCCTGTCGTCGACGCCGATCGCTGCAGGGCGCCGGTGATGCTGCCGGCTTCGACAATCGGCTGCAGCAACCGACCGGGCAACCCAATCTCATTCAACAAGTCGATCGCCCACGTCCGCGTTCGCGCGTCGACCATCTGCGTCGTCGTCGCGATCGTGTACTCGGACACCAGCGTCCCCGACAGCCAATAGTTCAGGACGTCCGGAATCGTCGCGAGCGATCGCGCCGCTTCGACGACCTCAGGTGTGCGGCGGCAGGCGGCGGCCAGCTGATAGATCGTGTTAATCGACAGGAACTGGATGCCCGTTGCCGCATAGATCCGCTCGCGTGTGACACGCTCGAACACGGATTCCATGACGCCTTCGGTTCGGCTGTCGCGATAGTGGTACGGCGGTTCGAGCAATTCACCCGCCGCGTCGAGAAGCGCGTAGTCGACGCCCCAGCAGTCAACGCCGACGCTCTGCAGGCGATTCTCACTGGCGAGGTCGAGTCCGCGTCGAATCTCCTCCCACAGGCGCACGATGTCCCACCGCAACGAGCCGTCGTGACGAATCGGGTCGTTGGCGAAGCGGTGGACCTCGCGGAGGGCGAGGACGCCACCATCGAGCGAGCCGACCATCGCGCGGCCGCTTTCGGCGCCAAGATCGAACGCGAGGAAATGTGCGGTCACTGCGTCACTCAGAAACACACGAGTCGATCGCGATGTTCGTCGATCTTCTTGAAGGGCACACCCGGGGCCTTCTTCACATCATCCAGCGACTTGCACGGACCGGACGTCTTCCGGTGTGCGATCCACGCCGCCGACTCCTTTCGGAGAAGTCCAACGATGCTCTCGAGCTCGATCGCAGTCGCCGTGTTCAGGTTCAATGGCCGCGGCGCTTCCCCCTTGAAGTGCTCGGCCAGGTAGTTCAAGCACCTTCGCACGCTCCTCGTCCGATGCCTTGGCGCCCAAATCCACCATCTTCGCGATGGTGTCCTGCCAGCCTTCGCGGCTCAACCGGACGGACGTGGCGCGCTCCACCTCATGACACGTGCCGCACATGCGGACGGTCTCGTCCTTCCCAGGCGCATCGGGCAACTGGACCTGCGCCAGGGCAACCAGCGCAGTTGCCGACAACAGTCCAACGACGCTCACAACGACCAGCGAACGAGAGAACATGGTCAGGACCTGCTTCAGCCAGATGTTTTTGAATTCGACCTTCATCGGCTCTCCGACATGGATCTGGAACCCGAGGAGTCCCTTCAACGCACGGGCCTTCGTGTCGTCGTCGACGAGGGTGCTGGTGACGTGGCCGTTCAGGATTTCGGTAATCATGTTGCCGCGGGCGATGACGTGCGCCTGGTTCCAGTCATTCACCTTGATGACTTTCAACAGCTCGTCGCCGCTGCGCTGGAGCGCGCCGACGACCTTCGGGCCTCCGCCCTCAGGGATGTAGGAGAACTGGCCGCGCATGGCGAGAAAGCCGCGGCCGCGCTCCTCGTAGATCTGTCCGGTGAATCGGTTCTCGGCGTCGATGTCGCACTGGTAGCCTTTCAGGACCCAGTTGCCGGCGACGGCGCCGCGCCCCTGCTGCGTACCCGGCGGCAGACGCACGCTCCGGATCTGGATGCCGCTGTTGGTGGCATCGATCCGGTACTCGACCTTCAACTCGAAATCAGCCGGCTCGCCGCCGCGCCAGATGATGAAGCTGTTTTCCTTCAGCGGGTTGTCGGCCGTCGTCTGGCCAACGATCGCGCCGCCGTCCGCGCGCCAGAACTTCGTATCGCCGTCCCAGCCTTTCAACGTGGATCCATCGAAGATCGACACGAACCCCGCGTGATCCTCGAACGGGAGCAGCTGCTGGACCGCCGCGGCCACCGCCGCCCTCGCGCCACGGCCTTGAGGCGGAACCGCCTGCGCCGCGAGCGTAACGGACGCCAGGACGATCGCGAGCAGGGCCGCGATTGCCACGAAGGCACGAGCACGAAGGACATTGGATATTCTTCGTGTCTTCGCGTCTCGTGGCGGTCAACGTTTCGCGGTTCGTCATCACTGCTACCTCATGTCGCGCTGGCCGCAGCCTCGACACCGCTTCCCACGACGGTCTTCGCCGACGCCAGCACGGCATCGGTGACGCGATCCGTTGCGAGGCCGTCGCGGAAGGTCGGCGGCAGGCATTTGCCGCTTGGCCGCGGCCTGCACGAATTCCGTGAACTGATGCGTGAACGTGTGCTCGTAGCCGATCTGCAGGCCCGGCACCCACCAGTGCTTCATGTACGGCTGGTCGCCGTCGGTCACGTGGATGTTGCGCCAGCCGCGCACGCGCCCTTCATCGTGGTGATCGAAGTACTGGATGCGATGCAGATCGTGAAGGTCCCAGGAGGCGGACGCATGCTCGCCGTTGATCTCCAGCGTATAGAGCGCCTTGTGCCCGCGCGCATAGCGCGTCGCTTCGAACGTTGCGAGCGAACCGTTCTCGAACCGCGCGAGAAACGCACTCGCGTCGTCGATCCCGACGGGCTGCGTCGTGCCGGTGAGATTGTGCTTGCGCTCCTTGATGAACGTCTCGGTCATCGCACTCACTTCCGACGATCGGACCGTTCAGCCACAACGCGGTATCGATATTGTGCGCCAGCAGGTCGCCGGTGACGCCGCTGCCCGCCACCGACACGTCGAGACGCCACAGGCCTTCGCCGCCTTGCGGCACGTCGCGCGAGATCGTCCAGTCCTGCAGGAACTTCGCGCGGTAGTGAAAGATGCGCCCGAACTTCTTCTCGCCGACCAGCTGCGAGATCATCGCGACCGCCGGGACGAAGCGGTAGTTGTACCAGACGCTGTTCGGCACGCCGGCCGCCTCGACTGCGGCCACCATCTCCTCGGCTTCCTTCGCGTTCCGCCCGAGCGGCTTCTCGCACATCACCATCTTGCCGGCCTTCGCGGCAGCGATGGCGATCGCGTGATGGGTATCGTTGGGGCTGGCGATGTCGATCAGATCGATGTCCGGGCGCGCCACCAGATCGCGCCAGTCGGTGTGATACGACTCGTAACCCCAATTGTCGGCGAACGACTTGACGCGGTCCGCGTTCCGCGCCGCGACCGCCTTGAGCACCGGCTTCCACGGCAGATCGAAAAAGATCGGCGCCTGCCGGAACGCGTTCGAGTGCGTCCGTCCCATGAAGCCGTAGCCGACGAGGCCGATGTTGAGACTCTTCTTCATCGATCAGTCCCAACCGTGAGCGTCGCGGACGGCCGTCATGACTCCCAGGACGTCGTTCCAGGTCTGCTGCTGGGTCATCACCGCGTTCGGAAACATGCAGCCGTCCCAGCAGATGTGCTCGAACTTGCGCTCGACACGGCCGTCGTCATCGCGCAGCCAGAACCCCGCGTGTCGCACGATGTCGAGCTTGCCGTTCGGATCGTGCGGAAGGCAGTGCCGCCCGGTCTTGTCGTGCGAGCCAGATCCCTTCACGGTCCCGTCGTTTTGCGCGACGTGGAAGTCGATGGTCCACGGCCGCAGCGCGCGCGTCATCTGCTTCAGCCCCTCGTCGAGGGCTGCGTGATCCGACCAGTCAAAGTTCTCCGGGAGGATCGATCGTCCGGCGCGTTGTAGCCCATCGTGAAGAGCAGCGTATGCGCCATGTCCGCCTGGAACCCGACGACGCCGGGGCGATCGACGGCTTGAAGCAGCTCGACGTTGCGCTTCACGCTGTGCATGCCGCCCCAACAGATTTCTCCTTCGGCCGCCAGCCGCTCGCCGTAGTCCTGGGCGATATCCGCCGCCTGCCGAAACGTGTCGGCAATCTTCTTCGTGTTGCCGGCCGGATCGGCCGCCCAGTCCGACGGGCCGGCGGCCGAATCGATCCGGACGATGCCGTAACGGCGGATGCCGAGATCCCTCAGTCTCTTCCCGATCGCGCACGCCTTACGCACCTGGCGTGAGAAATGCGCCGCGGTCTCCGTTGCCGCCCATGGCCGATCCGCCGCCAGTCGGCGGCCAGACCGGCGCGACGAGCGAGCCGACGACCAGCCCTTTTGCGCCGATCTTGTCGGCGAGCCGTTTCAGGTCGTCGTCGGTTGAATCGATGCTGACATGCGGGTCGAAGAGAAATAAATCGACACCGTCGAACCGGGCGCCGTTCGCGCGGGCCGCAGCCGTCAGGTTCAACATCGTGTCGAGATCGATCGTCGGCTCCGCGCCCGGCCCGCCTTTGCCGACCAGGCCGGGCCACATCGCGTTGTGCAGTGCGGGGAACTTCGGATGCGAAGCCATGGATGCCTCAGTGCTCTAACGGGATCCCGAACGCGTACAGCTGATTGTCGTAGGTGACGAGGTAAACCTGCCCGCCGCCGGCGGACAACCCGCCGCGCGCGAACGACGTGATCTTCGTACCGCTGTTCCACATGCTCCTGCCCGTCGCGGCGTCGAGCACGTACAGGACGGCCGGCACGGACCTCTGGGCGCGCTGCGCAGCCGGCAGCGACGCCGGTCCGCCGCGGTATTCGCCGCTCGAGACCGCGAACACCATGCCGTCCACCACAATCGGCGCGAGCGGCGACGTGAAATCCTGCGACTGCCAGGCGGGCTCGAGCGACAGCTTCTCGCCCTCGTCGCGCAGTTTGAACGCGACGATCCGTCCGTTCGGCGCGCTGCCGTTCTGGGTGAACTTCACCTCGCCGGTCGTGCCCGAGGCGGTCGCGACGATCCAGCGGCCGCTTGCGTCTTCGAACGTCGCCAGTGCGGTTCCGGCGCCGGCGTCGGTGAACTTTGCCGTCACGGCCAGCGGCGTTTTGTGATCGGCGCCGCCAAGGGACGCCGCGTCGAGCAGATAGAGGCGCCCGTCGTTCGCCGTGGCCGCGATGAGATCCCGGTTCTTGTGGCGAATGACGGTCGGCGTCGCGTTGAAGTCGGCGCCTGGGGCTGTGAACCAGTCCGTCGGCTTCAGCGTTTCGGGATTGAGGGCAACAATCGAGTCGGGCGCGGGCGCGGCCGTCGCCCCGGTTGCCAGCGCGACATAGATCGCACCCTCAGAGCCGAACGCCAGACCGGAGGTCCCCGCGATATTCGCGGACCCCGTCTTCCACGACAGGGCTTTCCGTTCCTTGACCGGCACGTTGAGATCCATCGCCCATATCGCGTTCGGCGCCGCGCCGCACTCGCCGGAGGTGCTGGTGTAGACGATGCCGTCGATCCAGATCAGCGCCGATGGCTTGGCATCGGGCGGCAGGAACGGCACCGGCGGCTCCATCTCCGCGCCATTGCTGACGTACAGGCTGTGGATGAAGCCGTCGCTGCCCACGACAAACAGCGGGTCGACGCGGCCGAAGCCAATCGGCGCGGGACCGCGTCCACGGCCTGGCGCCGCAGGAGGGGCGCCGCGTTGGGCCGGCGGCTGGCCCAGCGCCGCTGCGCCTCTGCCGGGTTCGCCAACCGCGCTGCCGTTGCGAACGCCGCCGCGTCCGCCGCCGCCCACGATCGGCGCGGCGATCGCGAGCGCGGTGCGGCGGCTTGGCATCGCGGTCAGGCCTCCAGGACATGCCATCGAGCTCGATGGCCGGCCGCCGGTCGGCGCCGAGTAATTGAGGACGGTCGTCCAGGTCGGCCTCGCGAGATCGGTATCGACGGCGAAGACACGATCGTCGCTGCCGCCGAAGAAGGCGAGGCTCTTGAAGCCGCGATACCCGATCAGACGATCGAGGAGCACTGGCGGTGTCAACGAATTGAGCTGACGGTTGGCGTTCTCGAGCTTCATCGACCACAGGTACGCGAACTCGCCCTTCTGCACGGCGTCCTTCGTGAGGCGCGCGTCGCCGCGCAGCCAGCTGCTGCGCTGCGCGTCGAAGCCACTCGTCGTCCACTCGTTACCGCCGCGGCCCTGCGCGTGCAGAACGGCGACGGACGCCGAAACCAGCAGTCCGGCACGGATGAGTCGCTGGAAGCGTTGTCTGCGCATGGCTACTTCGTCGCCGTCGGCTTGACGCCAAAGCAATACAGCGTGCCGTCGTACGTCCCCAGATAGACCCGGCCATTCGCGACCGCCAGACTGCTGAAGTGGCTGAACGACGTGATCTGGTCGCCGCTCGACCACAGTTCGGCGCCGGTTCGCGCGTCGAGCGCGTACAGCGTGGCGTGCCCGGAATTCGCGATGCGATTCGCCGACGTGTTGTACCCCAACCCGCCGTCGAACGTCGCCTGCGTCGCGTCCTCGCCGTTACCGTACGCGAAGACGACCCCGTTGGCGATCACGACCGGATCGGCCTGCCACATGTTGCGCGACACCCAGGCCGCTGTGAGTTGCGGCTTCCCGTTCGTCTCTTCCATCTTGAACGCGGCGACCGCTCCCTGCACCACCGCGTCCATGCTCGATCGGGGCCGTGAACTGCGAGTGCTTCGGCCCCCAGAACGGGACCAGGATCCACCGCGTGCCGTTGGCTTCCTCCCACGTGGCGAGCGCGCCCCAGACGCCGGCGCCGGCGAATTGCACTTCCTCGTTGCAGATGAGCGGCGTCCGGTATCCGGCGTCCTGTGGTCCTCTCCGCCCAGGCCGCTGGTTTCGAGCAGCCAGACTCGGCACTCCTTGCTGGTCTGAACGGTGTATTCCTTCCCCTTGTACTCGAACACGGGGCCCGTGGCATTGATGTCGAGGTCGCGCTTGCGCAGCCAGTACGCATTGGATGGCGTATACCAGTCCGTCATCTCCAGCGCTTTGGTTTCCGGGTTCTGTTTCACGGCGACAATGGACTGCCCGTAGATCTGCCGCTCAGGAAAGTAATCGCCGTCGCCGCTGCCGGCATACACGCTGCCGTCCTTGCCAATCGAGGGCCCGAGGCGCGGCCACATCCCGCCGCTGCCCGGGTTGAAGCTGCCGACTTTCTTCGTGGCGAGGTCGTACGCGTAGAACTGGTTTGGCGTGCCGCCGCACCCTTGCGCCGTGGTCGTGTACAGAACGTTGTTGAACAGGTTCAACGAGTAGGGCTTGCCATTGGGTGGCAGAAACGGCTCGGCGCGCGCGATCTCCCGACCGGTGGCCGGATCCACCGTGCGCAGTCGCCCATCCCACGAAATCGCGTACACGACATACTTGCCGGGAGTGTCCGTCGGCACCGCGATCGGCGTCGCCGTCTGCCCGCCAGGACAGAGCGGGCCGCCGCTCCGCCCGGTGTCATCGAAGGTGCTGTCGAAATGACGCTTCCAGATTTGCGTGCCCTGCTCGACGTCGATGCCGTAGATGTTGTCGGAGATGCCGGCGACCACGGCGATTTCGCGTGTTCCGCTGGCAAGCTGCAGGTCGCCGAGGATCAGCGGCGCAAACAGGTTGTGCATCTCGCGCGGCTGGTTGTCCAGCTTCACCTTCCACAACAACGTCATGTTCTTGACCGACGCTGGACTGATCAGCGTCTCGTGGCGCTGCCACGACGTCCGTTGCGGGTCGGCACCGTCGGTCAGCCAATTCGCTCGGGCGGCAGTCTGCGCGTGCGGCCCGGCGCCCCAGGCGGCTGCCACACCGATCGCGCCGACGACGGATAGAAGGAGTCGCTGCATGAGAATCCCCTTGGGACGTATCTTCACACAATCAGCCAACCGCGATTCACGCATGTCACGGGATCCCTCCCTCTGCTTCGGGCGTATCCTCGACCTCGCTGGGATTCCGATCTAGGAGAAACGTGTCAGAGACTGGTAGAAACGATCAGGATCCAGTTAGCCGTTTTAGTGGCTGTGTCGGCGGCGGTAACTGCGGGGGGTTTCGCCCATGATGCGGCGGAACTCTTTGGTGAAATGGCTCTGATCCGAGAATCCGCATTCGGAGGCCACCGCGGCGATCGGACGTCGCGAAAAGACCAGGGCGTGACAACTCATCCTGACGCGCAGCTGCCGAACGTAGGTGTGGGGCGTGCACAGATACATATCCCTGAACTGGCGATGGAACGAACCAAGGGAGAGGCTGCAGCTCTGGGCCATCGCTCGAATGCTGACCGGCTCGTGATAGTGCTCCTTGATGAACGCCATCGCCGGAGCCAGCCGCGATTCAGACCAGATTTTCGATCCCTCCTGTACCGCCATCGTCGCCACGCCCGCCGTTCCCACGATGCGGCCACTGGCGTTGCGCACGGGCAGCTTCGACGTGACGATCCACCGCGGCGTGTGATGGAACACGATCATCTCAACACGTGACGTGATCGGGCGACCGCGCAGGACTTGCGCGTCGTCCATCTGATACTGGTTGGCAAGGTACGGTTCGAACAGGTCGAAGTCCGTTCGGCCGATGATCTGATCGCGGCTGGACCGTCCGATGTGCAGCATCAACGTGGTGTTGACCCATCGGAAGATCCCTTTCTTGTCCTTGATCCAGAACAAGACGTCTTTGAGATAGTCGAACAGCTCAAAGACCGGATCGGTCCGGGCGCCGAGCGACCGCGTCGCCGCTTCGAGGCTCGTTTCGGCCAAGGTCTTCTCTTACTTGGGCCTAACGGTGCCACGTCCGGGCGCAAGAGTATTGTCAAAAACGATCGACACAGGACAGCTTTTTACCAAAAGGCTGGATCGCCGCGACCGAGAATCTCCCTCGAGCGTCGCTCCTCATGTCGCGCTGACGGCCGCACTCGACACCGTTTCCCACCGTCGATTCTTCGCCGACTTCAGCACCGCATCCGTCACGCAATCGGTCGCGAGACCCTCGCGGAATGTCGGCGACGCGGGCTTGCCTGTCGCCACGCCCTCGAGGAAGTCGGCGAACTGGTGGATGAACGTGTGCTCGTAGCCGATTTGCAGACCCGGCACCCACCAGTGCTTCATGTACGGGTGATCGCCGTCGGTGATGTGCACGCTGCGCCAGCCACGCAGACGGACCCTCATCGCGATGATCGAACCACTGCAAGCGGTGCAGGTCGTGCAGATCCCAGCGCGCGGAGGCATGCTCGCCGTTGATCTCCAGCGTGTACAGCGCCTTGTGACCGCGCGCGTAACGTGTGGCCTCGAACAGCGCGAGCGATCCGTTGGTGAACCGGCCCAGGAAGGCGCTGGCGTCGTCGATGCCGACCGGCTGCTTCTTCCCGGTCAGCGTGTGCGTCCGCTCCTTGATGAAGGTTTCGGTCATCGCGGTCACTTCGGCGATCGATCCGTTCAGCCAGAGCGCGGTGTCGATGCAATGCGCGAGCAGGTCGCCGGTGACGCCGCTCCCGGCGACGTCGATGTCCAGGCGCCACAGCCCTTCGCCGCCCTGCGGCAAGTCGGCGGAAATCGTCCAGTCCTGCAGGAACTGCGCGCGGTAGTGAAAGATGCGGCCCAGCTGTGCCTTCGTCGATCAGCGTCTTGAGCAGGACCACGGCCGGCACGCGGCGGTAGTTGTACCAGACCATGTTGGCGACGCCGGCCGCTTCGACCGCGGACACCATCGTCTGCGCTTCGGCGGCGGTCCGGCCGAGCGGCTTCTCGCACATCACCATCTTTCCGGCGCGGGCGGCGGCGATGGCGATCTCTGCGTGGGTATCGTTCGGGCTGGCGATGTCGACGAGGTCGATGTCCTTGCGCTCGACGACCGTGCGCCAATCGGTTTCCGCCGATTCGTAGCCCCACGTGTCGGCGAACGCCTTGACGCGTTCGGCGTTGCGCGCCACGACCGCCTTCAGCACCGGCTGGTACGGGACGTCGAAGAAACGCGGCGTCTGGCGGAACGCGTTGCTGTGCGTCCGGCCCATGAAGCCGTAGCCGACCAGCGCGATGTTGAGCGGCCGTTTCGCCACGTCAGTTCCAGCCGTGGGCGTCGCGCACCGCGATCATCGTCTTCAGGACTGCCGTCCAGGTATCGGGCTGCATCATGGTCGCATTCGGGAACATGCAGCCATCCCAGCAGATGTGCGCGAAGGCGCGCGTGGGCGTGCCGGCTTCGTCGCGCATCCAGTAGCCGGCGTGGCGGGCGATATCCAGCTTGCCGTTGGGATCGGTCGGCAGGCAATGACGGCCGGTCTTGTCGTGCGACCCCGACCCCTTGACGGTCGCGTCGTTCTGGGCCACGTGGAAATCGATTGGTCCAGGGCCGCAGCGCCCGGGTCATCCTCTCCAGCGCATCGTCCAGCGTGTCGCCGCGCCGCCAGTCGAAATGCTGCGGCAGCAGACGATCTTCGGGCGCGTTGTAGCCGAGTGTGAACAACAGCGTGTGGGCCATGTCGGCCTGGAAGCCGAGCGTCCGCGGACGGTTGACCTGCTCGAGCAGCTCGAGGTTCCGCTTCCAGCTGTGCATGCCGCCCCAGCAGATCTCTCCTTCCGCGGCGAGGCGTTCGCCGAACTCTTCAGCGACCGTGCACGCCTCGCGGAAGGTGTCGGCGATCTTCTTGGTGTTGCCGGCCGGATCCTTCGCCCACTCCGCTGGACTCGAGGCGGAGTCGATGCGGACGACGCCGGTGTTCCTGATGCCCGACGCACGAAGCTTGGCGCCAATCCGACAGGCCTTCCTGACCTGCGTCACGAACTGACGGCGTTCGTCGGCGTCTCCCATCGCCGAGCCGCCGCCGGTCGGCGGCCAGACCGGCGCAACCAGCGAGCCGACGAGCAGATTCCGCGCGCGGATCCGATCCGACGAGCCGCTTCAGGTCGTCGTCGCTCGCGTCGATGCTGACGTGTGGATCGAACAGGAAGAGGTCCACACCGTCGAACGTCACGCCGTCGACCGACGCGTTCGCGGTCAGGTCCAGCATCGTGTCGAGGTCGATCGCCGGCTCCGAGTCGGGCCCCTTCCCCACCAGCCCGGGCCACATCGCGTTGTGTAAGGCGGGAAACCTTTTCGTCGACGCATCTGCCATCGATACCTCCGCGCTAGCGCTACCGCCGGCGAGCCGCGCGAAACGCTCGGCGTCCGGGTTGCCGGGGCCAAAATGCTTGAGGATGACCAGCGGATCCGTCGCGCTCGTGTTCTCGATGCGAACGCCCGCTAGCGCAGCGTCTTTCGTGACGAACAGCTCGTCCTCCGTCATCTGTCCGAACCTGATCATCGACGGCGTCGCGACGCTGTGAGAGCCGAACCTGCCGTGGCCTTGCGTGAGGATCAGGCCGTAGGCGGCGGCGTCACGGATGGTCGCCGTCCGCCCCGGCAGCACGGTCAGCTCTTTCGCCGAGCAGTACCCGTCCCGTAACAGATCCACTGTTCGCGATAGCCGTCTGCTTCGGTTTCGGCCGTCGGACGCACCGGTGTCGGGAACACCCGATTCGAGCGCGCGAACTCGGGATTCACATTCGCGTCCCAATCGAGCATGCCGATGATGTAGTCCAGATCGTGGTGACGATCGGCGGGCACGTCCTTCGTCAGCAGGCTCCAATCGATGATGCGCCCTTCGACTTCGGACTGGAACATCGCAAACACGTCGCTATTCACCTGCGGCTCGTAGGTGACGAGCGAGCCCGGGGCGTGCAGGATGCCGGGATCGATTTGCCATCCGGTCCCGACCTGCAGCTTGAACGCGCGCGACAAGTAGAGAATGCCGTTGTCCCCTTTGTTCCAGGCTTCCAGGCAGCGGCGCACGTCCGCCTTGGTCGTGCCCGGCTCGAGCCCCATGAACGTGTACGGAAAATGGTTCTCGAGCTGGTTGTACTGCGGCGGAAAGTAATACGCCTCCGGCTTGCCACGGCGGCCGACTCTCTTCGCGTCCTCCTCACTCTGGTGCATGTGGTGAGGAATCGGTCCGAGGTTGTCGAAGAACTTGCAGAGCAGGTTCCATCCGCCCTCGCGCTGCATCACGTCGGATCCGATGAGCAGATCGCCCGCGGTGCCGACCGCCTCCTTCAGCAGGAATCGCCCGCCGCTACCCAGCCTCACATAGCTGAGGCCTTCGTCCGCGGGCGTCCCGGGGCCGTTGTCGGCGTTGGTCGTTGACGAAAACCACCGCTCGTTGATGCCGCCGCGATGGCCGCCGAGCGCATAGATGTCGTCGGGGTGGAGCTTGAGCCGCCGTCCCGGCAGCATGAAGGTGCGCGGCACCCACGAGGGCTCGAGTCGGAGGACGCCGGCGCCGGCGTCAATGGCTTCCTGAACTGTGGCGCGATTCAGCATGGTTTGGAGGCAGCATGATAGCGCGAGACGCCAGTTCCACGTGCAGGGACCATGAACGCACGAAGCCACGAAGAGAACACATAATACCGACCATGCCCGCTCCCACAGCTATCGGGGACGACGAGCCGCGACGTCATCGAGAACGACGACGTCCGGGTGACGGTTCTCGAGGAGGGCGGACACATCGCGGAGATCCTCGACAAGCGTTCGGGACTCAACCCGCTGTGGACGCCGCCGTGGCCCTCGATCGAGCCCTCGACCTACGCGCCATCCGCGCATCCCGACTACGGGACCAGCGCCGAAGCGGCGCTGCTCGCCGGTCTCATGGGTCACAACCTCTGTGTCGACATCTTCGGCGGACCGTCGGAGGAAGAGGCGGCGGCAGGCTTGACGCCACACGGCGAAGCCTCCCTCGTGCGGTACGACATCGACGCCGACCGGGACCGCCATTCGATCGCGATGCACGCGCATCTCCCGCTCGCCCAGCTTGAGATCGACCGCCGGCTCGTCCTCCGCGGCCGCGTCCTTGCGATCAGCGAAGCCGTCGAGAATCTCACCGCGTGCGATCGGCCGATCGGCTGGACCCAGCACGTCACACTCGGCCCGCCGTTTCTTCAGAAGGGCATCACCGAGTTTCGCGTGTCCGCGACGCGGTCGAAGGTCTTCGAGCAGGTGTTCGGCGCGCATGACGACCTGGCCGCCGGCCGCGTCTTCGACTGGCCGTTGGCGCCACGGACGGACGGCGGCACCGGCGACCTGCGCCGTTACACCGATGCGCCGCACTCGAATGCGTACACCGCGCACCTGATGGACCAGACGCGCGAGGAAGCGTTTTTCGTCGCCTTTGCCCCGGCGGCCCGGCTCGCGTTCGGCTACATCTGGAAGCGGCGCGATTTTCCGTGGCTTGGCATCTGGCAGGAGAACTACAGCCGCACGCACGCGCCATGGAACGGCGCGACGCTCACCTGCGGGATGGAATTCGGCGTGTCGCCGATGCCGGAGTCACGCCGCGCGATGATCGACCGTGGGCGGCTCTTCGACGTCCCCACCTATCGTTGGATTCCCGCGAAGAGCCGAGTGGAGGTCGAGTACCTGCGCCGTCATTCGTGAGGCGGACGCAGTGCCCGAGCTGCTCGAGTGGGGACTTGGGGACTAAGGGACCTGGGGACTAAGAACGTGGGGACTAGTCCCCCAGTCCCTGAGTCCCCTAGTCCCCCAGTCCCCTCAGCGACGCCTTACCATGGCATCGTGCGCTTGGTGTACTTGCGGCCGATCTCGGCGGCCTGCTGACTGGCCGGACCGACCATGACGCCTTCCTTGATCATGTCGACGACGTTGTCAGCGTTCATCGAGTTGAGGAAGAAAATCTTGCTGGCTTTCGTCGCGGCGAGGACCCTCGCGCGCGCGGCCTTCATCAGGGGATCGTTCACAGAGTTGGGTCCGCTCTTGACACCGAGCGAGAACGCCATGTCGCCAGGTCCCCATTCCGCGAACGCGACGCCAGGGATCTTCGCGTTGGCCTCGGCGTTCTCGAGCGCGTACTTGTCTTCGAGCTTCAGGCCCAGCAGCAGCTCGCCTTTCGGATTGAGCGGCCACACGTCGGCCTTCTCCGCGTACTCATCGGGCGTCACGCCCCAGATGCGGGCGGCGGTCGGGTTGCCGTGGACGCCGCGGCGGCCGCCGTTCGCCGGGAACCGCACCGCTTCGACGAACGCGCGCACCGCTCCGGGCGCATCGGCGTGGCACAGCAGGATGCCGTGGACGCCGGTTGCAAGCACCTGCTGGAACATCCATGCGTTGGCGCGGACGGACGCTTCGTCGATGCCGTTCACCGGCACGTTGACGATGACGGCAGGCGTCTTATGGCCGCTCTTCGTCGGCCCGCCTTTCGCGAGGCCGCGCATGTAGTCCGAGAGTCCCTTGACGTCGAACGGCGCGTGCTCCATGTCGTAGCTGATGTAGTCGGCGTAGGTCTGCGCGTCTTTGACGCCCTGATCGAAGTTGCCGTCGGTGCCCTCATGCGACCCGGTGTAGTAGATCGGCTGCCCTTGCTCCAGCAACTCGATCGCCCGGTTGATGCGCTTCCCCTTGGCGGGCTGCGCCTGCATGCCGGCCACGGCGACACACCCGATCACGGTTGCTACGGCGACAATCCAACGTTTCATGGTCGCTCTCCTTGCGTTGGCCACAGAGTCAGCCGCCTTCGCGCTCCGCGCTTCGGCGGGCCAGGCCGAGACGAGCGAACACTAGCATTCGCTTTCGCTTGCTGCAATACCGGAAGCTTCGGCGCGGCAGGACCGTCTTCGCTCGCCGTAACATGGACTTGGGCTCTGTGAGGCGCTGAGCCCACCGGGACCAAGACCACCGATTCGACGGCGTGGGCCTGCGGAGCAGGCCCATCGAGCGGCCGGAAACGATTCACGGAAACGAGCCGCGGTGCTCGTTCAGGCGGTTCGTTTCCGTGAACCGTTTTCGGCCGACCGCGCCGCTTCGCGGCGCGCCGTCGAATCGGCAGCTCCGTGTCTCTGTGTCTCTGTGGCCGATTGTCGTCGGCACGCTCAGCGCCGGGGCGGGCGCCGCTAACCGGGGCCGGCGCCCTGGGTATTTATGTACACCGCGTAAATCGATTGGCTCGCCGCCATGAACAGACGATTGCGCTTCGGCCCTCCGAAGCACAGGTTGCCGCAAACTTCGGGCAGACGGATGCGGCCGATCAGTTTGCCCTGCGGCGTCCAGACGGTCACGCCGCTGTAGCCGACGGCGCGGCCGGCGTTGCTCGAACACCAGACATTGCCGTCCACGTCGCAGCGCACGCCGTCGGGCCCACACTTGACGCCGTCGATCATGAACTCCGAAAAGACGCGCCCGTTCGCCGTCCGGTTGTCGGCGGTCACATCGAAGACGAACACATTGCTCTTGCCGCCCGGCCCGGCATCGCCCGGACCGCGCCCGGTGCTCACGACGTACAGCTTCTTGTAGTCCGGCGAAAACGCAATGCCGTTGGGATCGGGCACCTGTTCTTCGGCCACGACTTGCGTCAGCCCGCCCTTGCCATCCGCGCGATAAACCGCCGTCGGGAGCTCGCGCTTCTCGGGACGCCCCTCGTACAGACTCCGTCCGTACGGCGGATCGGTGAACCAGTAGCTGCCATCCGGGTGCGCGGCGACGTCGTTCGGCGAGTTGAGCCGCTTGCCGTTGTACGACTCCGCGATCACCGTCGTCGATCCGTCGTGTTCGTAGCGGACGACGCGGCGCGTCAGGTGCTCGCACGAGAGCTGGCGGCCGGCGAAATCGAAGGTGTTGCCGTTGGAGTTGTTGGACGGGCTGCGGAACACCGTCACCCGCTCGTCGTCGTCGAGCCAGCGCAGCTGGCGGTTGTTCGGGATGTCGCTCCAGACCAGATACCGCCCCTGGCTGCTCCAGGCGGGCCCCTCGGCCCACAGCGCGCCGGTCCACAGCCGCTTGATCGCCGAGTTCGCCTGCACCAGGTTGCCGAACGCCGGATCGACGGTCAGCACGTCGGGATCGGTGAAGTAGGTGGTCGGCGGGGCGTTGGGACCGAAGTCCCTGGGGGGATTGGTGATCGTGCTCGGCGGTGCTTGCGGCGTCTGCGCCGAGCCCGCGCGCCCGGTGACGACCGCTCCGCCCAGGATGCCTAGAGCCTTAACGGCCTGACGGCGCGACAGCATAAATCTCGTCCTCGATGGCGGCGACGGCTCGCCCGATTTCGCCGGTCACCGCCGGTTCCCGGTCCGTCAGCAGGGCCTCGACGAAGTCGTCGATGAGCGGCCGATGGATGTTTGCCGCGGGCGGATGCGATTCTACCCGCGATTGATTGCCCGTGCGGATCCGGAGCGAGCCGGCGTTCAACTCGTCGACGTGGAGCGATCCGCGCGTGCCGAACACCTGCAGCGTGTCCTGCCGTTCTTCGGCCGCGTGCGTGACCGTCACGGCCGCACACGGCCCGCCCTCGAACTGGAGCAGCACCGCGGCGGTGTCCTCGACCGCGCGATCGAACACCACGTTGGCGGTGACGGCGGCCGTCCGGCGTACCGCGCCGAACAGGTGCATCAGCACTTCCAGGCGGTGGCAGCCGAAGTCCATCATCGGCCCGCCGCCGGCCCGGGCCGGATCCAGCAGCCATCGGCGTGGGTGGTCCGGCGCGGGATCGAAATACTCGAAGGCGTTCACCTGCGCGAAGACCGGTTGACCGATGTCGCCGGACTCCAGCAGCGCCTTGACACGCAGGATCACGGGATAGAAATGACGGTAATAGGCGATGCCCAGCCGGACGTGGTGGGCGCGGCAGGCCGCGATCATGCGATCGCATTCCGCCGTGGTCATCGCCATCGGCTTTTCGCACAGGACGTGTTTGCCGGCTTCGGCGGCCGCGATCGTCTGCGCCGCATGGACGTCCACCGGCGTCGCGACGTAGACGCAGTCCACGTCAGGATCCGCGACGAGCTCCTGCCAGCGGGAATACCATCGGCGGGCGCCGATGTCGGCGGCAAACGCCGCCGCCAGCTCGGGGCGTCCCCGGCTGACGGCCACGATGTCGCAGGCAGGAGAATCGATCAGCGCCGGCGCCACTCGTCTACGGACGATGTCGCCGGCGCCGATCAGGCCCCAACGAACAGGGTTCAAGGGTTCTAGAGTTCTCGGGTTCTAGAGTTCACGGGTTCCAGGGTCCAGGTTCTCGCGTCGAGAACTTTACGAACCCTACGAACCCTAGAACCTTAGAACTTCAGCTTGACCGCCACCTGCATCTGACGCTCGGTCGTGCCGCACAGCGCGCACGACGGGCTCGCCAGCATCGCCGAGATCGTGCCGAACGCCGAGTTGCCGAACTGTCGCGTTCGGGTTCGCGAACTGCGGATGATTCAGCAGGTTGAACACCTCGAGTCGGAACTCGGAGGCCACCGGCCCGATCTTGGTGTTCTTGATGACCGACGCGTCGATGTTGAACTGCCCCGGTCCGCGAACCGAGTTGCGGCCGGTGTTGCCGAACGTGCCGGTGGTGTCGGCCACCTGCTGGAAGCAGGAGGTGTTGAAGAACTGCGCGATCGTCGGGCTGCTCGACACCGGATCGCAAATCGTGTTCGGCCGGTTGTTCGTGATGCCGGTCGACAGCATGCTCTGCGACTGGGTGATGGTGATCGGCAGGCCCGAGCGCAGATACAGGATCCCGCTCACCTGCCAGCCGCCCCACGGCGTGCTGCGCCGCCCACGGCAGCTCGTAAATCCAGTTCGAGCTGAGCGTGTGCGTCACGTCGTAGTCCGCCGGTCCGCGGTTGTACTCGGGATGGAAGATGTCGGTCAGCGTGACGGTGCCATCGTTGTCGGAGTTGAGGTCGATGGCGCGGCCGAACGTGTACGAATTCATGAACGAGATATGGTTCGCCGAACGGCGCTGGAACTTGAGCAGCAGGCCGTTGTACTCGACATAGCCCGTGCTCGAGAGCGCGCCGACCGTGCGCAGCGCCGGCGACACCTTCGCAAACGGTCGGTTCACGTTCTGATCGGTCACGCCGACCGTCGGAACCGCCTGATTGAGGTCCACCTTCGCGCCGCGTCCTTCGTGCGCGAGCCCGAATAGGCCGCTTCCACCATGTAGTTGGTGCCAAGCTGCCGCTGGACGTTGACGTTGAAGTTATGGGCATGCGCGTCGCGGAAGTCGGTCAGGAATGCCGAACGCGTCGAACCGGTCGGCGCCAACTCGGGGTGCACGCCCGGCGCCGGGTCGAGGCCGTTCGCCAGCAGGATGTTCGTGCCGAGGCTGGTCGTGTTCGCCTGCGCCTGCAGGAACGGCTGGTTCTGCGCCTTCGACGACGAGGTGCCGCCCGGCGTGAAGTTCCAGAACAGGCCGTAGCCGCCGCGGACGATCGTCCGGCCGTCGCCCGCCAAGTCGTAGGCGAAGCCGAGACGCGGACCGAAGTCGCGCCGCGAGTACGTCTGGAGATAGCGCCCGACCTCGACGCCGTTGATCGTCGCGTTGTCGGACGCGACCACGAACCGGCCGGTCGAGACGTCGAAGTTCGACTGCTTGTTGTCGACCTCGATCCACGGCACGTAGACGTCCCACCGCAGACCGGCATTCACGGTGAGGCGATTGGTGACGCGGATGTCGTCCTGGAAGTACATCGCGTACTCGGGCCGCGTTTCCGTGTAGGTGCCCGGGTCGAACAGCGTCCGGCTGGCATTGCTCGCGTAGCCGAGCATGAAGCTGGCGAGGTCGAACCCGGTGTTCGACTGGATGGTGCAGCCGCTCGTGATACCCGAGCAGTTCGACGTCTGGTTCTGGTTGAAGTCGAACCGGCCGACGATCGTGTCGGCGTTGAGGATCTCCCGCGAGCGGAGCGTCAGGCTGCCGCCGGCCTTCATCGTGTGCTTGCCGGCGACGCGCGTCACGTTGTCGAAGAACTGGAAGTCGTTCTGGTTCGTGATCAGCGGCTGGTTGGCATTGGCGCCGATGTTCCGCATGCCGCCGTTGTTGAACATGATCTGGCTCATCGCCGACGTCGTCTCGCCGAGGTTGACGTTCTTGAGGCCGACGCTCTGCGCGATGTTGGTGCCGTAGTCGACCGGCGTCATCAGGAACTTGATCGAGCTCCAGCCGAAGCGCACCTCGTTCAACCAGTTGGAGTTGAACGTGTGGGTGTCGTTCATCGAGAGTCCCTGCGCCTTGATGTTGCCGTCGCCGGCGCCGAAGGTGAAGCCGGCGTCGCCGTGCGGCAGCGTCGCCGGCAGGACCCGGTGCGTCTTCTCGTAGCTGTACCGCGTCGCGAGGCGGTTGTTCGACGAGAGCGCGTGATCGACCTTGATGTCGATCTGGTTGTCCTGGCGCTCGAGCGTCGGATTGATCAGGTAGTTGTTGATCGTCTGTCCGGTGGCACCCAGAATGCCCGCGGTGTTCGACTCAGGAATCAGCTGGCCGAGGATGTTCTTCGCCACCGGGTCCCAGCGGCTCTGCGGAATCACGTTGCCCGGGAACGGCAGATGCGAGACCGGATCGAAGATGACCCGGTTGAGTTCCGAGAAGTCGCCGGCGCGCATCTTCGCCGACGGCACGGTCGACAGGTAGGTCGCGCCCTGGTTGATCTTGTAGCCCTGATAGTCGAAGAAATAGAAGGTCTTGTCCTTGACGAGCGGACCGCCGATGGTGCCGCCGTACTGGTGCTGGCTGAAGTCCGGCTTCTCGCGGCCGGCGCGGTTGTTGAAGAAGTTGTTGGCGTCGAACGCGTCGTTGCGCAGGAACTCGAAGGCGC
Source organism: uncultured Acidobacteriota bacterium (assembly GCA_963792175.1). GTDB lineage: Bacteria > Acidobacteriota > Vicinamibacteria > Vicinamibacterales > CAVVIG01 > CAWBVG01. The sequence continues at coordinate 195,910 of CAWBVG010000031.1, read as the reverse complement.
TGCCATGCAGGGTGTTGGTGCCCGACTTGATCTGCAGGTTCACGACGCCGCCGAGCGATCGGCCGAACTCGGCCGAGTAGGTGCTGGTCTGCAGCTTGAACTCGTCGAGGGCGTCGACGCTCGGGAAGAGCACGACGGTCTGCAGCCAGGTTTCGTTGTTGTCCACGCCGTCGAGCATGTAGTTGTTGTCGCGCGGCCGCTGTCCGTTCGCCGAGAACGACGCGGAGGCGCGCCACGCCAGACTGCCCGCGCCGTCGATGTTCGCGCCCGGAATGCCGCGGACCACGCCCGGCACGGTGCGCGTCAGGTTGACGAAGTTGCGGCCGTTGAGCGGCAGCGTCTTGATCTGCTCTTCCTGGACCGTCGTGCCGAGCTCGGACGTCGCCACCTGCACGAGCGGCGAGGCGGCGGCGACCGTCACGGTTTCGGCAACCGTGCCGACCTCCAGCCGTGCGTTCACACGAACCTTCGTGTCGACCGTCAGCTCGATGTCGGACAGCGTCGCCGTCTTGAAGCCCGGCAGCTCCGCCACGATCTTGTACTTGCCGGTCGGCAGCGACGGCGCGGTGAATTCGCCCGCCTGGTCGGTGACCATGCTGCGCGTCAGGCCGGTGCCCTGGTTGGTCAGCGTGACCGTGGCGCCGGGGACCGCAGCACCGGACGTGTCGGTGACGGTTCCCAGGATGGTGCCGGTCACCGCCTGGGCCGCGAGGCCGATCGGCAGCAAACACAGCGCAACAACGAGACCCATTACGACTTTCTTCACTTTCTTCCTCCATGCGCCGCTAGAGCGGCGCGGTACGCTTCCGTGGCTCCTATGTCGTCGACGGCTCCGAGATCGATCGAGATTGCCCGCGCGGTGGCCACGACCGCCGCCGCGACGTCGCTGCCCACCAGGTCGCGCGGCAGCCGATCGATCGGCGCCGCGATGCTCACCGCGGCGACGACGTCGCCGTGATGGTTCCGGATCGGCGCGGCCAGACACCGCACCCCTTTTTCCCGCTCCTCATCGTCAATCCCGTAACCGCGTTCGCGGATGACGCGGAGGTCCTTCAGCAGCCGCCGCGCCGAGGTGATCGTCCGCGACGTCAGCGGCGGGAACTTCTGCGTGGCGGCCCAGGTCGCCACCTCCGGCTCGGGCATGTAGGCGAGCAGCGTCTTGCCGAGCGCGGTGCAGTACGCCGGCAGGATGGCGCCGGCGCGCGACCGCATGACACCCACCGGGAACGGCGACAGCATGCGCTCGAGATACACGACCTGCCAGTGATCCAGGATCGCGATCTGCGTCGTCTCGCGGGTCAAGTCGCGCAGCGCCACCAGGTGCGGATGCGCCGTTTCGCGCAGGTCCAGACCGCCGGCGACGATGTTGCCGAGGACGAAGCACTTGATGCCGAGCTGATACGCGCCGTGATCCTTGGCGAGAAACCCGGACTGCTCGAGCGTCGACAGCAGCCGGAACGCGGTGGCGCGGGGAATGCCGGTCCGGGTCGCGAGGTCCGCGAGCGAGAGCCGCGGCTCGCGGAAGGAGAAGACGCTCAGCAGCTCCAGCGCCTTGGCGGCGGCGTCCACCTTGTAGCGCGCAGCCGAGACGACCGTCGGGGCCCGTTTCATTCAGTGAAACGGTATATCAAGTGGTGAACTGCTGAGTCAACGGCAATTCACGCCTTTCGGCGATAAAGTAACCGTCAAAACCAAAATGTTGTACGACCTTGTCGCGTTTGGCGAAACCATGATCGCGCTTGCCCCACCGCCGGGCGAGATTGTTCGCCGTACCGGGTACCTTCTCATCGATCACGCCGGCGCCGAGAGCAATACCTGCGTCGGGCTCGCCCGGCTTGGCCTGCGCGTCGCGTGGGTGAGCCGCCTGGGCGCGGATGCTGCCGGCGAACGGATTCTCGAGAGCTTGAGCGCTGAAGGCATCGACACGCAGTGGGTAGGCCGCGATCCCGCGCGACCCACCGGCTTGATGCTCAAAGAGCCTGGTACTGGTGTGCGCTACTACCGCAGCGGGTCGGCCGCAAGTGCGATGGGGCCGGACGCGTTGCTCGGAGTGCCGGTCGCCGAGGCGCGCGCCGTGCTCGTCACCGGCGTGACTGCGCTGATTGGCTCGGAACCGCACGCCGCCGCTCTCGCCTTTCTTGGATCCGCGCGTGGTCTCCGTATCGTGGATCCAAATCTCCGTACCGGGCTCTGGGGATCGGACCGCCGCGCCGAACTGGTGCGGCCGCTCATCGACCGATGCGACCTGCTGCTGGCGGGGGCGTCCGAGCTCCTCGAACTGGTCGGCGACGGCGACGACCGGAGCGCGAAGGCTTTAGCCGAGCGAGCGCACTCGCGAGGCGCCGCGCGAAGTCGTCGTCCGCAGCGCGGCGTCCGTCGGAGTCCTGACGGCAGATGGCTGGCAGGAGTTGGAGATCCGCCGCGACGACGCCGTGGATCCGATCGGCGCGGGCGATGCCTTCAACGCCGGTTACATCGCGGTCCGGCTGCGCGGCGGTCCGGTTGACGAGGCGCTCCGCGCGGGCGTGCGCTGCGGGGCGGCCGTCACGACGTCGCCGAGCGATACGGCAGGATTTCCGCGGAGTCTGTGATCGGAGATCCTCGCTTAACCGCGGAGCTCGCAGAATCCGCTGAGATCCAGGTTTTCCTGCGCGCTTTGCGTGCTCTGCGGTTCAGTCTTCAAGGCTGACCGGCGCGCTTCTCCCAGCCAGGCCTCGAACAGCTTCAGCGTTCCCCCGGTGCGCGGGTGCGCGCGGCAGGCCTCGTGATTCAGCTTGAGCCCCAGACCGGGACGCTCCGGCAGACCAAAGCAACCGTCTTCGACAGCCACCTGCGGTGCGTAGTCGACGAGATCCTTGACCCACTGATCGGCGAAGTCGTTGAAGTGCTCGAGTACCTTGTAGTTCGGCGTCGCGATGGCGAAATGGACGTTTGCCATCGTCCCTACCGGACCGCAGACGTTGTGCGGCGCCATCAGCAGATAGTGCGCTTCAGCCCAGCCGGCAACGCGCTTGATCCCGAGGAAGCCGCCGAAGTGCGTGAGATCGATCTGCACGACATCGGCAATGCCCGCTTCGATGAACTCGCGGATCTCGCCGACCGTGTGGGCGCGCTCGCCGGTGGCGATGGGGATCCGCGTGTGGTGCCGGACGTGCGCCAGCGCCGCGGCGTTCTCGGGCGGCACCGGCTCCTCGATCCACTCCGGGTTGTACGGCTCGAGGAGTGCCGCAACCCGCACGGCCGTCGCGGGCGTGAACCGTCCATGCATCTCGATCAGCATCTGCACGTCGGGACCCACCGCGTCGCGGACGGCTCGCATGATCGCATCCACGCGCCGACAATCTGCCGACGATAGTTCCGCGCTCGCCGCGCCGAACGGATCCAGCTTGAGCGCCCGATACCCGCGCGCCACGACCTGCTTCGCGAGCGCCGCAATCGTGGCGGGGTCGCGCTCCGCCTGATACCAGGCGTTCGCATAGGCGGGCACGCGCTCGCGGAACTTCCCGCCGAGCAGCTTCCAGACCGGCACGCCGAGCGACTGCCCCATCAGGTCCCAGCACGCGACGTCGAACGCCGCGAGCGCCGACTGCGTGACCTCGCCGGGCCGCCCGTACTCGCCCCGCTGCACGTTCCAGGCGAGGCGCTCCACGTCGAACGGATCCGATCCGACGACGTAGCGCGGCGCCAGTTCCTTGATGCAGGCGTCGAGCGTCTCGGTCTTGTTCACCATCCGCACTTCGCTGACGCCGACGAGGCCATCATCGGTGGTGAGCTCGAGAAACAGCAGTTCGCGCCAGGGCGTACCGACAATGGTGGTTCGTGCCTCGCGTATCTTCACGCGGCAACGATATCCGCCTTCGCGCGCCCACAGCAACCGCAGCTACGGCGGGACAGGTCCGCCTTCGCTCGTCCACAGCAACCGCTAGCTGTCCGCCTTCGCGCGCCGACAGCAACCCCGCGCTCGTGCTGCGCGAGATGAAGCTAAACCCGAGCCCCTAGCCCCTAGCCCCGACAGTTACACCGGCTCGGACGAGAGCGCCGAGCGCAGCTCGCTGTAAGACTGGAGCAGCAGCCGGCCGATTCGATCCCAGTCGGGCCGGCCGGCCTGGGCGTCGCGCAGCGCGGCCGCCTGCGCGCGCAACAACGCCGCGGCTTCGACGCGGGCGCGCGTCGTCTCGTACAGCAGCGCGTACTCGTCGGCGATGAGGCCGCCGATCTGTTCGGCGCTGTTCTGACCCGGCACCCGTCGCGCCACCCACCATGCCAGCTCCGCCCGTGCCACGGCGCGGGGATCGAACTCGGCCTGCGTCCACGACTTCGCTTTCGCGTACGCGGCCTCGAGGTCCGGAAGCACCACGTCGTAGCCGCCGCGCAGGTCGCCGAAGGTCGCCGCCGCCCTCGCCAGGTGGAAGCCTTCGAGCGTCGCCGTCGCCCACGAGTAGTGATACTGCTCGTGGAGCATCGTCACGAGCAGCCCGAACAGGCGCAGGCGCTCTTTGGCGTAGTACGCCTGCCACATGCGAACCTCGAGATCCGCGAGCCGGGGGGGATTGAACTCGCGCATCGATCGGGCGCCGCGCGGCGGCGTCAGCACGAACGCCAGCGCAAACGCCGCAACGATGCCGCACGCGACGAGAAATACGGCCCGAAACCTGCTCATGCGGAGTCGCGATTATATCTACGGCGGCCGCGTCTCCACGGATGGACGCGGCCGCCCGCGGGGCTCGGGGCTCGGGGACTAGGGACTAGGGAGCTAGGGACTAGGGACTGGCCGGCCTAGCCGCTGACCCGACGCAGCGCTTCAGTCCCCAGTCCCCAGGTCCCCAGTCCCCACTCTGTGCCACAATCAGATGATGCGTTCCCTCAGAGCGTCCGTCCTGGCGCTGGTCGCCGCCGGTCTCCTCACGATCAGTTGCGGCGGCATCGTCGACCCGTCCAAGAACCAGATGGAGTCGTTCGACGGCGAGGTGACACCGCAGGGGTTCTCATCGCATCCCTTCAAAACGGACAGAACCGGTGAAATCTCCATCAAGCTCACCGCGCTGGCGCCGCTGAACAACGTACCGCTGGGCATCATCTGGGCTCAGGCGGATTCGAATGGTAACTGCGTCAGCGTGATTCAAAGCTCGGTCGCCAATCTGAATCTTCCCGCCATCTCCGGTCAGATTTTCAGCGGCAACTACTGCGTCCTCGTCTACGACCTCGGGATCCTGACGGCACCCGAAACCTACACGGTCGTCGTCTCCCATCCCTAGCAGCACTCCGTGTCGCTCGACGGAAAGATCGACGACCTCTACCGGCAGCCGCTCGACGCGTTCGTGACGGCGCGCAACGCGCTGGCGAAGACGCTGACAGGCGACGATGCCAAACGCGTGCGCGCGCTCGTGAAGCCGACCGTCGTGCCGTGGGCGGTGAACCAGGTGTATTGGCAGGCGCGGCCGACCTACGACAAGCTGATCAAGAGCGGCGAGCGGCTGCGCGCCGCGCAAATCGCGTCGCTCGAAGGCCGCCGCGGCGGCGACGTGCGCGAAGCGGGCGACGCGCATCGCACGGCGCTGGCAGACGCCGTCAAAGCCGCAGAGCGAATCGCCGCGGCCGCGGGTACGAATCCGCCTGCGGATGCGCTCATGCGGACATTCGAGACGTTGTCGTTGGCGTCGGAGCCTCCAGAACCTCCCGGCCGGTTGACGAAGGCGTTGCAGCCGTCCGGGTTCGAGGCGCTGGCTGGCGTGACTCCCGCGGCGCGGCCCGCCACGGCCGGCGTAGCGCGGCCCTTTCCCGCCTCCGCTCGCACAGAAGCAGAGCGAGCTTCGGCGAGGTCGGACAAGAAACCAACCGAGGCCGACCGGCGGAAAGAGCGCGCGGCTGAAGAAGCGGCGCGGAAACGGGAGGCCGCGATCAAAGCTGCCGCCGCCGCGCTGGCGCGCGCGGAAGCGGCGGAACAGCTGGCCCGCACCGCGTGGGAACGCTCGCACGACAAGCTGCTCGAAGCCCGCCAGGCGCTCTCGAAGCTGAAGAGTGAGACTTGAAACTTGAGAGCTTGAGAGTTAGACGAAGTCGAGCCCGCTCTTCCGGAAATTCCCGCCGAGCACGGCGACCGAATCGCCGCCGAGCCAGTTGTCGATCACCCTGGCGTAGACCGATCGGAAATCGTTTTCGAATTTGACATCCTGCGTGTTGTTCTCGAGCGTCGGATTCTGGGGATCGACGGCGAGCGACGGCGCGGTGCCGAAGAGCCCGCCGTGCACGCTGCCGCCCATCGCCATCATCACGCTCGCCGAGCCGTGGTCCGTGCCTCTGCTGCCGTTTTCAGAGATGCGGCGCCCGAACTCGGAGAACGAGAGCAGCAGCGACTGGTTGAGGAGTCCCTGGTTCTTCAAGTCGTTGTAGAAGGCGGTCAGGCCGTCGTTGAGCGTCACCATCAGCTTCACGTACGCGCCGGTGTCGGCGTTCGTGTCCTGGGAGGCATGAGTGTCGTAGCCGCCGGTCTGGACCCAGAAGACCCTGGTGCCGGTCCCCTTCGCCATCGCGCCCGCGATCGCCTGAAGCGCCTGCCCGAAGCCGTTGGTGGGATAGGCGACGGTCGGTTTGTACGCACCGACGGCCGCGACGCGATCCAGCGTGGCCATCGCCGCCTGCACCGAGGTACTGACGAATGCGACGTGCGGCTTGTCCACCGGCACATGCGATGCGATGCTGGTCGCCGCAGCGCGTTCGAGGGTCGCCTCGCTGCCCGAGTTCGGGCTGTTGAACGCGTAGCCGCTGACGCTCGGAATCGACGCCACCGACACGGCGGACGACTGCAGCGCGTGCGGCGTGTCGCCGGTGGTGTTCCAGGCCACGAGCGGATCGAGCGGCGGCGGCAGGGTCGCGAGATAGCGTCCCACCCAGCCGCTGCCGGCGCTGTTCGACGGATTGGCGGTCGACCAGATGTCGGCGCCGAAGAAATGCGAGCGGCTCGAGTTTTCGTAGCCGACGCGCTGGATGAGCGCGAGCCGCCCCTGATTGAAGATGTCCTTCAAGCCGGTGAGCTTCGGATGCAGCCCCAGCGCCTTGCCGCTCGAGTCGCTGCCAACCTGCAGCACGGAGCCCGCCGGAATCGCGAGCGTCGGCCGCCGGCTGTAGTAGGCGCTGTCGGTGTACGGCACGAGCATGCTGAGACCGTCGTTGCCGCCGGTGAGATCGAGCACGACGAGGTTGCGGCTCGAAGCGCCCTGCGCGCGCGCCAGATCGGACAGAAAGGCCGGCGCGGCGAAACTGATCGTGAAGGCCGCGACGCCGTCTTTCAGGAACGCTCGCCTGTTCATCATGCTCGCTTCTCCGTCGGGGCTCGGGGCTTGGGGCTAGCTACCAACCGGGCCCGCATCTAGCCCCTAGCCCCTACACGCCTTTCGACAGCCCCTAGCCCCGACACGTCTTCAGACAAACTGATACGCCGCCGATCCGAGAACGAGATGCACCAGCCCCGGCGCCTTCGCCTGCAACTGCGCATCCGATCCGGTCCACGCCGCGCCCGACGCGGCATACGCCACGAGGTCGTTATAGACGTCGGTCGGCAGATCGACCGTGAGCCGGCCCGCCACGTAGTCGACGACCGCACGCGAGCTGCTGCGCGACGGCGCCGCGGCCGTGGCCAGATTGAATTTCTGATTGGCGGCCAGCGCCGATCCGAAATTCATGCGAGCGAGCATGGCGCCGGTGGAAAACCAGGTCTGCCCCAGTCCCCAGCCGGCGACGCTCGGCGGCTCGAGCAGTTCCTGCCCCATGCTCGTGAGCGGCGACAACGCCGTTCCGACCGAAAACCCGCTCCACCCCGTTTCCTTGACCGACCGCGCCACGAACTCCACCGGCCAGGCGTAGCGGGTGAAGAAGATCGACGGATCCTGAAACTGGGGTGACGTGAAGAGCCGCTGGAGCACCGGCTTGATCACCGTGCCGTTCTGCAGGTAGGTGTTCGCCAGATCGGCAATCAGATTGGGATCCGGCGTCGCCGTCTCGCTGACGAAGAAGCCGTAGAGCTTCGTCGCGAGCCGCCTCGCGGTCTCGGGATGCATCGACAACGCGTTGATGAGATCGATCCCGTCCTGCATGCCGGCTGATGCCGACCGCGCCGGAAATCGTGCGGCTGCCGTCGCTGTAAATCGGAAAGCTGAAGGTCTTCGCGCTCGTCTCGTGCTGGTTCGCGTTGTAGACGAAGGAGTACGACGAGCTGCTGTCGTTGTTGTCGCCGGGCTTGAGGTTCCAGCCCGTGAACACCCGCGCCGCCGCATAGACATCGTCTTCGGTGTAGTAGCCGACGCCGCGCGTGAAGAGCTCCATCAGCTCGCGCCCGAAGTTCTCCTGCGGCTTGGCCTTCGTGTTCGTGTCGCCGTCGAGCCAGATCAGCATCGCCGGGTCTTGCGCGACCGCGACGAGGAGATCGCGGAAATTGCCGACGCGCACCGTCGCGGAGCAGTTCGATCTGCCCTCGCTGCTTCGCCGGATCCTCCAACGCCTTGGCCGCCATCAGCCGCGTGCCGTTGGGATTCTTCACCTGGCCCGTGACCTTCGACAGCCCGGTGGCGAAGTAGTTGTGCCAGAAGAGCGTCATCTTTTCCTGCAGCGGCCGGTCCGAGTGCACCATCCGGAACAGCCACCGCTGGCGGGCATCGTCGGCGACCGTGTTGGGAGAGAACGGCGCCGCGCGACGTCGTGCCCACGAAACCGGGCTTGCCGATATTCGAATCGACCGTGTCGGGAATCTGCTCGTAGTTGACGAGCCGGTCGACCGCTTGCGAATAGGAGAGACTCGAATAGGCCGCGAGCTCGGCGCTGCTGGCGCCAAACCCCGCCCGGCGCAACAAATGTCCAAGTAACCGATCGCCGTCGGCCATCGCGGTTCGCCTCCTTTGGAACCGTTAGACCGGCCTTATCACCGAATGTAAAAAGTGGGAGCCGTGTTAAGGTCTGCGCATGTATGCACACGTCCTGGCCGTTCATTCGTGGCTCCGGTGGCTGGCGCTCGTCACCGCCGTCGGGGCAACGTTCGCCGCGCTGCGCGGCCAGGTCAGTGGCAACAACTCCATCGCCGACCGCTGGGGCCTGTTCGCGGTGACGGCGCTCGATCTGCAGATGCTGCTCGGCCTGATCCTCTATCTCGCCCTCAGCCCGAACATGCGGCCGATCCTGGAAAACTTCGGCGGCGCGATGAAGGATCCGGCGCTGCGCTTCTGGGCCGTCGAACACATCGCGGCCATGATGGGCGCCGTCGTGCTCGCGCACGCGGGGCGCGTGCTCGCTCGGAAGGCCGCGACGACCGGACGCGAAGCGCACGCGGCTGCTCGCCTGCTTCGGGCTCGCGACGATCCTCGATCATGCTCGGCATGCCCTGGCCGGGACGGCCGGGTGGCCGTCCGCTGTTCCGCGGTCTATGATCCTCAACATCCTGTCGAGCCTGTTTTCGACCTGGGCCGCCCAGGTCGCGACGCTGTCCTGGCTGGGCGTGGCGTTTGTCGCCGCGATCCTCGAGGTGTCGGTTCCGCACTTCGGTTCGGCGTTCGTCAGCGCCGGCGCCATCGCCGCGGCGGCCGCGGCGTATCTCGGCTTCGGCATCCCTCTGCAGATTTCGACCTTCATCGTCGTGATGGTGGTGTCGCTGGTCGCGCTGCGATCGTCGCTGGTCGGGCACCTCGCCGGACCGGGCGTGCCGTCGCGCACTGAGCCGCTGGTCGGACGCCACGGCATCGTGACGCACGACATCGATCCGACACGTCGGCACCGGCCGCGTGACCGTCGGCGGCGAAGACTGGGCGGCGCGGAGCACGGACGCGATCGCCTCCGGCACCAAGGTGCGCGTGGTCGGCGCCGATGGCATCGTGCTGGAGGTCACACGCGCATGAGTGGCATCGTTCTTCTCGGCCTCGCCTTCGTCCTGCTGATCGTCCTGATGCGGACCATCAAGATCGTTCCGCAGAAGCAGGTGAAGATCATCGAGCGGCTCGGCAAGTTTCACCGCACCGCCGAAGCCGGCCTCAACACCATCGTTCCGTTCCTCGACTCGGTCCGCGCGACGATCGATCTGCGCGAGCAGATCACGAAGATCGAGCCGCAGCCGGTCATCACCCGCGACAACGTGACGATGGAAGTCGACGCGGTCATCTACTACCTGATCGCGGATCCGGTGCGCGCCACCTACGAGGTGCAGAACCTGACGTGGGGACTCGAGCAGCTCACGCTGTCCGCGCTGCGCAACGTGATCGGCCAGCTCGACCTCGATCACACGCTCGCCTCGCGCGACACCACCAACTCGCAGCTGCGCGCCGCGCTCGACACCGCGACGCAGCAGTGGGGCGTCAAGGTGATGCGGATCGAGCTCAAGAACATCACCCCGCCCGAAGAGATCCGCCTGACGATGGAAAAGCAGATGACGGCCGAGCGGACGCGCCGCGCCGTCGTCACGACCGCCGAGGGCGAGAAGTCGTCGGCGATCCTGCGCGCGGAAGGCCAGAAGCAGGCGGCGATCGTCAACGCCGAGGGCTCGAAGGAGGCGGCGATTCTCGCCGCGGAGGGTCAGGCGCAGGCGCGGCTGCGCGTCGCGCAGGCCGAAGCGCAGGCGATTCAGCTCGTCACCCAGGCGCTCGGCGCCGCCGGCAGTCCCGCGCAGTATCTGATCGCGCAGAAGTATCTCGAGGCGCTGGGACAGATCTCCACCAACGCGCAGAAGATCGTGTTCCTGCCGTACGAGACGAGCGGCATCATGGCGTCGCTCGGCGGCATCCGCGAGCTGCTGACCGCCACGAAATAGGAGCCTGCGTCATGAAGCGGCTGATGCTTGCGGTGAGTGTGGTGCTGTTCGTCGGCGCGAACGCGCTCGCGCAGGACGCCGGACAGATCGGGATCACGATGGGATATCCCTCGGCAGTCGGCGTCATCTGGCATGTGACGGACAACGTCGCGGTGAGGCCCGAGATTTCGTTTTCGACCGGATCGTCCGAGAGCCCCGCGATCAGCTCCGGGCTTTCGCTTCCGGCGTTTCGGTCGACCTCGGTGAGACGTCTTCGACAACGGTGACCGCCGGCGTGAGCGGACTGTTCTATTTCGGAGAGTGGGACAAGCTCCGCGCCTATGTGAGCCCGCGGTACACGTACTCGCGCCTGATGTCAGACGCTGGGTCGACGTTCAGCACCGACGCCAGGAACTCGGCCTATGCAGTCACTGGATCGTTCGGCGCCCATTATCAGTTCCATCGACGTTTTGCCGTGTTCGGCGAGACCGGCTTCGGGTACACCCGCACGCGCACGACCCTCACGTCGTCCTCCTGCTGTCGATCATCCCGGTGGGGCCGAATGTCCCGGCCCCGGTGACACGGTCCGCGAGACCAATTCGCACAGCTGGGCCACTCGAACCGGCGCGGGCGTCATCTTCTACTTCAAATAGCAGCGGCCGACGCCACGGGCTGCTAACGGCGGCCCGCTCAACTGGCGCGTGCTGGTCCCCGTTTGTTCGGTCGTCGCGACAGCGTCGTTTATCGAAGTGTGCGCAACATACTGGATCCAACCGTCGCCGCCGCGGCGGAGGCGATCGCCGATACGACGCTTGCGGCCGTCGAACACGGGGCCAGAGGCCTGGCCCTGGACCTCTCGGCGAAACTGTCGCTTCAGGCGCAGTTCATTCCGAGAATTCTGCTGGCGCTCGAAGACCCCGGCTGGCGGTCTGCCTGGAGGCGGGAGCGCAAGTACGTGTTCGCCTATGCAAAGGCGATGGGCGAGGGTGCCGCGGCATGGGCCGCCATGGACCGACGAGCGTTCATTACGGCAGGTGACATCGAGGCGGCGATGACGAAACTGCGGGGCTACCTTCCGGTCGCGGGACGGTGGTGTCCGCTTTGAAGTCCGATTTCAAAGCAGCTACTGGTTGAACCATCGCCGGATCCGTGGATCGGGCGTCCTTGGGGGAGCGGCGGGAGATACATGCGTCACGGGAGCGATCGTCTCAGCTGCCAGGGTCGATACGGAACCCGCCGGATGATCGGGTCACAGACGGGCAACGTCAGTGCTTCGTACAGAACGATCAGGATGCCGCGCTGAGTAGTGACGCCGAAAATCGCGGCCAGAGTCGAAGCCGTTCGGCCGAGGCCACATCTTCGGACCTGACGCTGGCCTCCCCGAGCGTACCAACCTGCCACAGCAGAAGGGGCTCGACGGATCGGAGCGGCGCCGGCGCAAGAAAGTCCGTAGCTTCGAAGCTCTGGCAGCCGCGCCCCAGGATCAAGCTCGAGGTCTGCAAATAGACAGGCCTCGGCCGAGATTCCGGCAGCATCCGCGCGTCGAAGGCCCTCTGCGACGCAGCCGCGGACGGCTCGTGGGGGCTGATTCGACGAAGCACACCGGGATGGCCGTAGAAATGCCGCACACACGCGCTTTCCAGCCCGCACGGCCGTCACGATCCGGGCTGTCATTTCCCGTACTCCGCTTGTCGCGGGCTTCCCTTCCTCTGTAGCGTTCCTCGAGCGATTCGCGTGTAGGATTCAGTCGCTTGAGTCCACAATTCGGCGGCCGGTTCGTCGACCAGATAGAACAGCTTTTCGGCGCGTCTCAATGCACGCCAGCGTTTCGAGCGTCGATGTCGCAACGAGCTGGATCCCGACGCCGGCCACGACGAGCGACCCGCCTGACGGTCGTCCTTCAGAAAGACGTTCGACCCGCCCGCGGACCGTGCGCGGCGGAGTGACTCGCAGCTTCATTTGCTGGCGATTGGCCGGGGCACTTGCCTTCTTCGGAGCTGCCCGCTTTCTTCGTCCGCCTGTCCTCTGATCCGGATGCCGCCCGCAACGACGGCCACCGAGCCAAGATTCTGGACGTTCCAGAAACACGTTGTTGACGTTTCCGACCGCCACGTTCTGGACATTGCCAATCGCCACCGGACCGCGGACACGGCATGACACTCGCCATTGCCCGAAAGCACTGCGGCGCGTTCGTCCTTGCTCAGTCGAGTGCCACTCAGCACGGCTCTGGATCGTCAGAAAACTCTGCCATCCGGCCCGATTCATCGCCAGGTCAACCAGGAATCCACCAGAGTGTTCGCTCATCGCCCCTCCTCCACCGGCTGTGACGGGTCTGCGATGTGCCGGCGGCGAGCTATATTACTGTGCCAGTCCCGACCTCGTCACGCAGCTGACCGAACCGCCGATCCTTTCGCACGCCGCTCAAACCACGGATCGACTTGGAGGCGGCCACCCATGGATCGCGCGCTTGGCGCGCCGTTCCAGCCATGTGAACGCCCGATCGGGATCCCCGCTGTCCGCGTAAGATGGCCGCCGCCACATCGACCCGGTGCCCTTCGCGCGCGGCGAAGTGGCGCCGCCAGATTGGCGGCGAGTCCAGCGCCTCGCGCCGCCTGCCGGCCCGCCATGGTGCGCGCCCGATCGTGCCCAGTTCGATGACTCCCTGGGGGTCGAGCGCGGCCGCGCGGCCCAACGCCGCGAACGCGCGATAAACATCGCGCGTTTTGGCGCATACGCCTTGGCGCTCGGGCAATGTGAACGCGTGGTAACTTCGGGTCCATCGACAGGGTCTTCTCGCTCTGGACGATCGCCCCATCGAATCGGCGCGAGAAAGACAGGATGATGCCCAGCTCGCTTTGCACGGTGGCAGACAGCGGATCCAGTATCGATGCCTTCTGAATCTCTCCGATCGCTTGCCGAGAACTCTCCTCGCTGCGCCAGATGCGACGCATACCAATGGTGAGCATTGGAATAGCCCGGATTGAGATCGAGCGCGCGTTTGAAACTCGTTTCGGCAGCTGCCCATTCGAGTTCGATCGTCCTCAATGAACGCCGAGCGAGGCATATGCCTCCGCCAATGTGTCGTCCAACTCCAGTGCCCGCGACGCCGCGCGACCGGCGCGGGCAGTCCCTTCAGCGTCGAAATGAACCGTAAGTCGAGAGCATCATGTAGCTTCCGCCAGGCCAGCTGTAGGCCAGCGGCATAGCGCGGATCGCGCGCAATGGCTTCCTCGAAGTATCGGACGCTTTGAGACAACCCCTCTTTCGTGCGCAGGTTCCAGTAGTAGCGCCCCTTCAAGTAGAGATCGAACGCCTCGAAATCCTGCGCGGTCGCCCGGTCGGCGCCGTTCGCCGACAGGCGCAGTCTATGCCCGTGGTGACGGCCTTGACGACCTCGCTCTGCAAGGCCGAGAGTATCCGAGGCCACCGCTTCGAACGTTCGGTCCCAGAGCTGCGTGTCCGTGCCCGCCTGGATCAGCCGGGCGTTGATGCGCACCCGCTTCGGCCCGGCCGGCTGCGGGTTCTGGCGTCTCCGAGACGACCAAGCACCGAGCCCTCGAGCACCGCATCGACGTGCAGCGCCCGGGCGATCTCCGGCAGCGGCTTCTTCGATCCCTTGAACTGCATGGTCGACGTGCGTGAAATCACGTCGAGCCCGCCCAGCTGCCCGAGCGTCCCGATCATCTCGTCGGTCATGCCGTCGGCGAAGTACTCCTGCGACGGATCGCCGGACAGGTTCGCCAGCGGCAGCACGGCAATCGAGCGGATGGGCTCACACCGCGCCTGGCGGCTCGCGACGCGGCGCAGCGCTCGGCCACGCCGATGAATACCGCAGCGCGGCGGCGGCAACGAGCGCCGCAGCACCGCGACGACGCCGAGCAGCGATGCGCACCGGCGTGCCGGTCTGCGGCCAGCCGCCGTTGGCGGCCCGCTCTGACCGGCGTCGTCCGTCGAGCGCCTCGACGAGATCGGCTTCGAGCGCGCCGGCGCTCGCGTAGCGCCGGGATGGATCGGCCGCGATCGCCTTGTCGATCGACCCGCACGAACGCGGTCGGCAGATCCGCTCTGCGCGTCGCGCAGCCTGACGCCGGTCCCGTCGCGGTGCCGCGCTTGCAGCTCGTCGATCGTCGTCGCGCGCACCGGAAACGAGCCGGTGACCAGGTGATACAGCAGCACGCCGAGGCTGTAGAGATCGGTTCGCTCGCTGGCGGGCGCGCCGTCGAAGATTTCCGGCGCGAGATAGAGCGGCGTGCCGGCCAGGTCGTGGCAGCGCCCGACGGCCGCTCGTGATCGGCCTCGCGTCCGGTGCCGAGATCCATCAGGACGATGCGGCCGCCGTCCTCGCGCATGACGTTCTGCGCCTTGACGTCGCGATGAATCAGGCCCGGCCGCGTGAATCGCGGCGAGCGCGCGGCACAGATCGATGCCGACCAGCGCCGCCTCGCGCGCGCTCGAACGGACCGTGCTCCTGCAGCCGCTGCTCGAGCGTCGCGCCACGCACCAGCTCCATCCAGAGGCCGACGCGCTGCTCGTGGATCGTCCACGCCGTGCACGGTCACCACGTTCGGATGACGGACGCGCGCAAGCAGCCGGCCTTCCGCGGCGATCCGCGACGCGTGCAGATCGTCGACCGGCTCGTCGGCGCTGCAGCAGCTTCAGCGCGACCTCGCGTTCGAGATGGCGATCCCAGGCGCGATAGACGTCGCCGAACGTGCCGCCGCCCAGCCGCTCGAGCAGCGTCAGATGCGCCCAGCTCCCGATCGCCGGCGACGCGCCCGCTTCGGCGAGGTCGGCGGCGACGACCAGGCTCGCCGCCCGGCAGGCTGCGATGCAGCGCCGCCAGATTCGACAGACACGCGCAGTTGACGGATGACGGCGCGCTCGTTCGGCGGTCGCGCTCGCTTCGGCCGCCTCCCAGTCGACGGCGCCGCCGTCGGCAATCGATTCGGCGAGCGGCAACAGCGCCGCCGCGTCAGGCCTGCTCACGGCTCATCTCCTCTGCCAGGCGCAGCAACGCGCGGCTCACGGCCATGCGCGCCGCGTCGGCCGACGGCTTGCCCAGAGCGCCTGCGCGACCTCCTGATAACTGCCGTCCATCTCGACGCGCGCGACGATCGCTTCGCGCTCCTCCGGACGCAGCCGCGCCAGCGCCGCCTCGTAGCGCTCGACCGCCTCGCGCCGATCGCCGCCTCCAGCGGCGACGCCGCGCGATCGCTCGCGTTGTCGTCGAGCGCCACCGTCGCCGGCGCATCGTTTGCTGCGCCGCACTTCGTCGCGAATGCGGTTCACGATCGCCTGGCGCAGATAGGCCTGCAGCGCGCCCTCGTGGCGCGACTCGAAGCGATCGATCCGCTTGACGGCGCGGAACACCGTTTCCTGGACGAGGTCGTCGGTGTCCATCAGGTCGCGGGTCCAGCGCGGAAGGCGGCCGCTCGCCCATCGGCGCAGCGGCGGCAGGTAGCGCGCGAACAGCCGATTGAGCGCGTCGCGGTCGCCCGACTTGGCGCGTTCGACGAGATCGAACGTCGAATCGACCGCGGATGCGGCGTCCGCCTGCCGGTCACCGACACGCGCATCGCCCACACGGGGGTCATCCATGGTTGCTAGCGCAGGCGCAATGCTGATTCTCGTCGGGAACCGTATCATAGGGCTTCCCGCCATCGGTTTGAAGAGCGAACTTCAAGCCTATCAGAGCGATAGCCGTCTTGCCGCGATCGCGGTGACCCGCCGGCGGTAAGCGCATCCTCACCGCCCTCTATAACGACCGATCCGCCCGCAGCGAACAGCGCGCCCGGCTGTTCGGATCGGCCAGGGTGCCGCGTTGACGGAAACATGAGGTTAGAAGCCGGTCACAGGCTCGGACCCTACGAGGTCGATGGCTTCCTCGCCTCCGGCGGCATGGGCGACGTCTACCGCGCGCGCGACACGCGCCTCGATCGGCCGGTCGCGCTGAAGGTGCTCGCCGCCGAGCGTCACGACGGATGCCGATCGCCTGGCGCGGTTCGCGCAGGAAGCGCGCACCACGGCGCTGGTCAACCACCCGAACATCGTCGCCGTCTACGACGTGGGATCGGATCAGGGCCTGCCGTATGTCGTCTCCGAGTTGCTGCGCGGCGAAACGCTCCGAGGCTGCCTGAAGAACGGCGCGGTCCCGGTGCGGACGGCGATCGCGTACGCCCTGGAGATCGCACGCGGACTGATCGCCGCGCATCATCTTGATGTCGTCCACCGCGACCTCAAGCCCGAGAACATCTTCGTCACCGAGCGACGGGCGGGTGAAAATCCTCGACTTCGGTCTGGCGAAATGCCGGAACGTGACGCTGGGGTGCCCGCACGATCCGACCGCCTCGACGACGCCGGGCACGCTCCTCGGAACCGTCGGCTACATGTCGCCGGAACAGGTGCGCGGCGGCGCCGCAGACGAGCGGTCCGACATCTTCAGCCTCGGCGTCATCCTGCACGAAATGATCTCCGGCGTCGCGCCGTTTCATGGCGATTCCGCGGTCGAAACGCTGCACGCCATTCTCAAGGACGATCCGCCGGTGCTTCCCGATCGCGAAGGTGTGTCGACCGAGCTCGAGCGCGTCATTCGACACTGTCTGGAGAAGAGTCCCGACGCGCGCTTCCAGTCGGCACGCGACCTGTCTGTTCGTCCTTGAATCCGCTCTGATCTCGCCTCAACGCGCATCGCGTTCTCAGCCGCGACCTGCGCGCCGGCTCGTCGAATCGATCTTCAGTCTCTTCTGACACCACTCACCATTTGTCGCCGGACCTATCCGAACGGATAGATCCTGCGCGCACACCGACACATCGTGTTCTCCGCTGCTGTTCGGTCCCGCGCGTATCGGCGTTGACAGATAGCACAAGGAGAATTGCGATGATCACACCGTTCATTCGCGCAATCGTGTTCACGGCTGTCTGTGCGTGCGCTGCCAGGCGCAGGCGCGCAGGACACCAGACCCGCCGATCCATTGCAGCTGCCGGACCAGACCCAGACGCCTCAACGTGGACCGGGCCCGCTCGCGCGCGGCTACCTCTGGGCCGAAACCAGAATCGACGGCGCCGCCCCGGCCAGCGATGGATTCTTCCCAGAGTTCGGCGGGATCATTCCCGGCGGCGGGATTTCGGTCGGCCCTGGCTATCGACATCGTCTCTTCGGCGACCGCGCCATCGTGCGCGCCTCGGCCGCTGTATCGCCACGACGCTACACGATGATGCGCTCCGATATCGAGTGGCCACAACTCCTCCACCACCGCCTGTCGCTCGGCGGGCAGGTGAAGTATCAGGACTTCACGCAAATCAACTTCTTCGGGATCGGCAGCCGCTCGTTGAAGAGCGACCGGACCGACTATCGCTTGAAAGATCTCGACGCGCTGGCCTTCGGCACGGCGCGACTCAAGCCCTGGCTGTCGGTGACGGGCCGCGCCGGTTTACTGCAGCGCCTGGCGATCGACCGCGGCCTCAGCACGCTCTATCCGTCGACCGCGGAGCGCTTCGACGAGATCGGAGCACCCGGCCTGACGCAGCAACCGAATTACGTTCACGCCGACGTGGCGGTCGATGTGAATACGTTGGACAGGCCCGGCTATCCCTCGAGCGGCGGCCGCTATCGGGCGTCGGTCGCGATGTTTCACGATCGGGATCTGGCGCGCTACAGCTTCCGGCGATTCGAAGCTGACGCGGCCCAGTATGTGCCACTCGGTCGATCGGTGCTGGCGTTCAGAGGACGAATCGACGTGTCGCAGACAGGGCCGGGGCAGGAGGTGCCGTTCTACCTGCTGCCCTCGCTCGGTGGATCCAACAGTCTGCGCGGCTACCTTGATTACCGGTTCAGAGACCGCGACATGCTGTTGATGAACGCCGAATACCGGTGGCCCATCCTGCGGCGTGTCGACGCCGCGGTGTTCTACGACGCGGGAAGCGTCGCCTCGGCCTCGAATCTGCTCTCGCGCAAGATCTACACCGACTACGGTGCCGGGCTTCGCCTGCATTCCGCCACGCGCATGCTGGTTCGGCTCGACGTCGCGCGCGGCGAAGAAGGCACGCGCGCGCTGGTCAGCTTCTCGGCGCCGCTGGCGTTGCCGAACCGGGCGATCGCGCCGTACGTGCCTTGATTGGGAGGTTGCCATGCTCACCACCATGACCAAGTTCGTCGCGCCTGCGCTCTTCGCGGTGTACATCCCGATGTGCGCGGCTCACGTCAAGCCCACCGTCCGACCGGGGGAAGCGACCATGACGCAGCTCTGGGAGAAGCCGCAGGATCTCGCGGCACGCGATCTGTTCCACGGCCCGTGGGGTCCGGAACGTGCTCCGGATCCGACGGCGACCTATACGTTCGTCGGGCGGAAGCAACACGGAACGAATCCCGGAGTCGTGGTCACGGACCCGGAAGGGCGCGAGTGGCACGTCAAGCAGGCGCCCCACGGCAACCAGGGCTCCGAGGCGCCGGTCGAAGTCGTCCTCTCGCGGGTGCTGTCCGCTGTTGGCTATCACCAGCCGCCCGTCTACTTCGTGCCGTCGTTCGCGATGACCGACGCGAGCGGCACCCACACCGAGCCGGGCGGACGATTCAGGTTGAAGACGAACGCGCTCGTCAAACGCGGACAGTGGTCGTGGCAGCAGAACCCATTCGTCGGGACGCAAGCCCTACCAGGGTCTGCTGGTCATCCTGACGATGTTTGGCAGCTCGGACCTCAAGAACATCAACAACACCCTGTACGCGGCGAACGTGCCCGGCAGCGAGCCTCGCCTGTGGTACGTCGTACGCGATCTCGGCACGGCGCTGGGCGAGACCGGGCGCCTCAAGCCAAAGCGCAGCGACCCCGATCTGTTCGAACGTCTGCGCTTCGTCAACGGCGTCAACGATGGCTACGTCGAGTTCAATTACCACGGCTGGCACCAGGAGCTCCTTCGTCATCGAATCACGCCCCAGGACATGCAGTGGGCGTGCGACCTGCTGACCGGGATCAGCCACTCGCAATGGCGTGAGGCGTTTCGTGCCGGTGGCTATCCTCCAGCCGAAGCTGAACGCTACATCCGGCGATTGTTCACCAAGATCGCGGAGGGCGAGCGCCTCGCCGCGGAGAGGCCGACCTCGACGCCAAACCGCACCCCGGCGGCCGCTGGCGCCGGCAAGTGAGGCCGCTGTGCGGATCCTGATTGCGGTCCTCGTCGCGATCGGTTCGGCCGGCGCCCTGCGCTCTCCGGCGGCGCAGGCGCCGGCCGCGCGGCCCGACGCCCTCCGGTTCGCCGTGATTGGCGACAACGGAACCGGCGATCGCTACGAATACGAGGTCGCGCGCCAGATGGTCATCGCCCGCGAACAGTTTCCCTTCGAGATGGTCTTGATGCTCGGCGACAACATCTACGGCGGACAGACGCCGAAGGACTTCGTGCAGAAATTCGAGTTGCCGTACCGGCCGCTGCTCGACGCGGGCGTTCGCTTCTACGCGGCACTCGGCAACCACGACAATCCGAGCAACCGTTTCTATCAGCCGTTCAACATGGGCGGCGAACGCTACTACACCTTTGCGAAGGGCAACGTCACGCTTCTTCGTGCTGGACAGCGACTACCTCGACGACAAGCAGCGGTCGTGGATCGACGACTCGCTGAAAGGGTCGCGCGACGAGTGGAAAATCTGTTTCTTCCATCACCCGCTCTATTCGAACGGCGGCCGTCATGGGGCGCAGGTCGATCTGCGCGTGATCCTCGAGCCGATCTTCACGAGGCACGGCGTCGACGTGGTGTTTTCCGGTCACGACCACGTCTACGAGCGTCTCAAGCCTCAACGCGGGATTCACTACTTCGTCTCCGGCGCCGCGGGCCAGGTGCGCAAAGGAAACCTGCGGCAATCGGACACGACCGCCGCGGGCTTCGATCAGGATCAGAGCTTCATGCTCGTCGAGGTGGCCGGTACCAATCTGTCGTTTCGAGCCGTCAGCCGAACCGGAAAGACCGTTGATTCGGGTGTGCTTCAGAAGGGACCCCGGCCATGACCCGCATGCAGCGCTTCGCCGCCAGCCATGTCTTCGCGTTTCCGATCGGCGCGGCGGTCGCGCTGATCTGGGCCAACAGTCAGCCGGAGACGTACTTCGTGTTCGCTCGCGCCTGGTCGTTTCCGGTGAACGACATCGGCATGGCGGTGTTCTTCGCGCTGGTCACCGCAGAGATTGTTGACGCCGCGTCACCGGGCAGCGCGTTGTATACGTGGCGCCGGATGGCGCTGCCGTTCGTGTCGGCGGTCGGCGGCATGATCGGCGCCACGCTCGCCTACTTCGCCTACCTGCGGACCGGCGATGAACTGTCGGTGCTCAGTCGAGGCTGGCCGGTGGCCGGGGCCGTCGATCTGGTGGTCGGATACGTCCTCGTGCGAGGGATCTTTCGGCGCCACGCCGCGATCCCGTTCTTCCTGCTGCTCGGCGTCGCCGCCGACTTGTGCGGCGCGGTCGTCGTGGAGCTGCTCTATCCTGTCGGCGAGCAGCATCTGGCCGGCATCGCGCTCATCGCCGCCGGCGTCGGCATCGCGGTGGCGTTCCGTCGTGCCGGCGTGACCAGCTTCTGGCCAGTCGTGCTGATCGCGGGCGCGTCCTCCTGGTGCGGATTCTTCCTGAGCGGATTGCACCCCGCGTTCGCGCTGGTGCCGATCATCCCGTTTCTCGTTGGACACCGCCAGTCACGATCCACCATCTCTCATGACGACGGCCTGAGCCGATTCGATCGCATCTGGAGTGTGCCATCACAGGTCGGGCTGTTGTTGTTCGCCCTCGTCAACGCGGGCGTGATGTTCAAGGACATCGGCACCGCGACGAAGGCCATCGCGATTGCGGCGTTCGCCGGCAAGCCTCTTGGGATGCTGGCCGCCGCAGGCGTGGCTGTCGCCTGCGGCCTCCACCTGCCTCGCGGCGTCGGACGACGAGAGCTCGTGGTGGTCGCACTCGCATCGTCAACCGCGTGCAGTTTTGGACTCTTCCTCGCTACCGCGGCGATGGCGCCAGGTCCGGTTCTGGCGGAGACGAAAGTCGGCGCGCTCGTGACGGTCGGCGGCGCGCTCCTGGCGGTGACGGCGGCGAGGGTGCTGCGGATCGGCCGCTTCTCGCCCAATCCGGCATCGGAGCGCACTCGGCACGATTCAGCGAGAGGTTCCGCGGCTCCTCGATCGCTGGCGGGTGTCTGACGGGAGCGGACCGAATCGCGACAACCGGAACAACTCGAGATCGTGCCGGCTCGAGCCGTCGATCGTCAGCTCGGCGAGGATTTCACCCACCACGCTGCAGAATTTGAAGCCGTGGCCGGAGAATCCGGCGGCGAGCGTCACCTGCGGCAGCGCGGGATGCCGGTCGATGATGAAGTGCTCGTCGGGGCTGTTCGTGAAGAGACAGGTCTTCATCGCCAGCGCCGGGCCGTCCGCGTCCGGGAAGTAGCGTCGGATGCCCTCGCGCAGCACCGCCTCGTCTTCCGGGTGACAGTCACGATCCATCTCGATCGGGGTCGACCACCTCGCGCCGGTGATGGTACTTGCCGATCTTGAAGCCCGACGCTCCGAAGTTCGGAAAGCCGTAGAAATGACCTTCCGGCGCGTCGAGGTTGAAGACCGGGAACGCGTCGAGCTGAAAGAACGCGGGCGACGCAGCGGCTCGGTCCACAGCATCACCTGCCGTTCCGGACGCGCCAGCGCTTTCAGCGCCGGAACGAGCGCGGCCGTCCACGGTCCGGCCGTCAGCACGAGATGATTCGCGCTCGTATGTCGCCGCACCGGTTCGCACCTCGACGCCACCGGCTGATGGCGTCCAGCTGACCACCGGCTCCCGTGCGTGGACGTCCGCACCGAGGCCGCGCGCCGCCTCGACATAGTTCGACGATCGCACGCTCGCACAGCACGAACCCGCCTTCGGGTTGCAGGACCGCCATCATGTCGGGCGGCAGGTGATAGCCGGGGAACCGTCGGCTTAGTTCGCGCCGCATCGAGCAACTCGTGCGGAAGCGTGTGGATCTCGCACGAGCGCAGCGACCCGATGACGGTCTTGCTGTCGGCGCGACCGGCGTCGACGCTGCCGGTGATGTAGAGCAACTGTTCCCCGCGCCGAGCCTCGAGGTCTCGCCACAACTCGTAGGCGCGGCGCAGCAGCGGGACATAGGCCGGGTGCTCCCAGTACGCCAGGCGGATGATGCGATTGACGCCGTGCGACGAGCCGCGATCGTGGGGGATGTCGTGCTGCTCGAGACCGAGGACGCGGAGTCCGCGCCGCGCCAGCTCGAAGACGGCGGCGCTGCCCATGCCGCCGACGCCGACCACGATCGCGTCATAGCGCACGGTCACGACCAGGAGGCAGTGACGGTGATCACCGACTGGGAGCGTAGAACGATTCGGTTCGATGACGAAGGATGCGGGCCTTTCGGACAGACGGTCAAGTCGTAGTAGAATCGGAAGTTCTCTCCACGCCGTCCCCATCGTCCAGAGGCCCAGGACGTGGCCCTTTCAAGGCCAAAACACGGGTTCGAATCCCGTTGGGGACGCCACACCTTCCTACCATCTCCCGCGAGAAAAGCGCAGTCAGTGTGCCTTCACCGGTCAATCGCCACCGGAGCGGCGCGAACGTGACGCGGCCCTTGAGTAGCGACGAGATGATCGGCCGCGCGTGTGTCGGATCGTCGGCGAGGACCGTCCGCCAGGACGTCGCCAGCTCGAGGAGTTCCTCCCTGTACGTCCGCTGCCCGGCTCGCAGAAAGGGCGGTAGGGTCGCGAACGATGCCCGCGCCGCCTCAAGGGATTACCGAGTGATACGACCCGCCGTAAGTCCGATAGCAAAGATCAAGCGTCCGCCTTCCCCAGTGCAGGCTTGCCCGCGCTGTCGCCGCGTGCTCGGCGTCGAGGAGAGCGATACTACCGGCAGCTCGCTGCGCTGGTTTGACTGTCGGGCTCTCCGGTGGGTCATCTCTAACGACGTCGGCGGTGTCAAGCCACACCATCTTCCAATCAGGCTCCGGCTCTGATGTTTTCGGGTCTCGGGTGTCGGGTTTCGTCGCGCGTTAGGCAGCGCAGCGTAAATGGCAACAAGAACATCAAGGCAGTCACACAGACGCCCGCGAAAAACCAACGGACCGTAGTGACGTAATGTGTTTCCGTGGTGTCCTGCAGGCTCAAGGCACGGAAAAGGGCAACAGTTTGAATGATGATTCCGATGCCGAGAATGGCGGCTGCATCTTCCGCGTATCTGCTCCACGGGCCGGTGCCTGGCTCGACGGCATAGAACCGAAGGAAGTACAGAGAATACCCCAGAATGACGGTAATTGCGGTGATGATCCCCTGTCGATACCGGCAGGCAACTCGTCGACGGACATCGGCGAACACGTTACGGCGCACGAACAAAAAGTCATCCAAAATGGACGAAGAAGTCGATCGCCATCCCGAGCACTCGCCACAGCTCGCTTTCGAGGTTGTGATAGCGCGCTGCGGAGCGGTTCAATTGCCGGGGAGGCGTGACGGATCAGTCGTGTTGCAGTCGGAACAAGTTCGCTTGAACCTGGGCAATCCCGATGCGGCCACGGCTGATATCAGGATGCGCTTCGCAGATCGAACCTTCCGCACAGCGACAGCTCATTGATTGTCAGTGCGTTCTTGCGAACTCGGGGATCGGATTGACCGCCACGCCGTAGTCATCGAAGAGCGTCAGGCAGTCCGGGCACCAGGTCTCCATGTCCCGTCGGATCAGCTCCGCCACATCACTAGCAAGCCGTTAGCGCTGGTTTCTTCAGCGCCTCGCGCCCACAGGCTCCCTCGCTGCGTTCTTTTGAACGGTCGCTGCGGCGTGACGAATCACATCGAGCACGAGTTTCGGGTTGGAGAGCATCGGGACGTGGCTGCTGTCCAGCTCGGTGGTGGCGGCGCCCATGCGCTTCGCGACAAACCGCTCCAACTCGGGATTGACCGTGCGGTCTTTCGTGGCCACGATGTACCAGCTCGGCTTCGACCTCCAGGCGGTCCCTTCAACCTTCTGGTCGAAGAGGTCGGCCACCGGCACCATCTGCGTCGCCCAGACCAGCTTCTGTTCCTGCTCGGACAAGTCTCCCGCGAAGCAGCCGATGCCGTCCGGCCGCAGCCAGATGCGACCGTCCGCGACCTCGATGTAAGAGAAGACGTCCGTCTTGGGAAACTGATTCTGCTGGCTTTGGGATGTCTCGTTCTCGTCGGGTGCGAGCGCAGCGATGTAGACGAGCCCCGCCACACGGTCGTCTGTTCCCGCCGCGGTGATGAGCGTTCCCCCGTACGAGTGCCCGACCAGGATGGCGGGATTGCTGACGCGTCCGAGCGTCCGCTTGACTGTGGCCACGTCACCCTTGACTGAGTCGAGGCTGTGCTCGCTGGCGATCACTTCATACCCCTCCGCCTGAAGCGGCGGGATCATTTGCTGAAGCACGACCCGTCGGCCCACAGTCCATGGACGAACACGATGCTCGGTTTGCTCTGCTCTTCGATTTCTCCGTTACTCTGCCTGTGCTTCGAGTCAGTCTATTCGAGGCCGCTGCGGATTTGGGCCAAGTCCGGCTTCTCGATAAACATAGGCGGCGGACATGGTCTCAACTACGCGAATTCGGCTTGGCTGCATGCCCAAAGATTTAATGCCTCGGCTGTGGCGAATGGTTCGAGAGTCCCGCGTCCTGTGACAAGAGTGACGGGTGGAGCCTCCCGACAGGTCGCGCGCCGCATCCCCCTCGACGATTCTCTCCTCCGGTTCAATCAGGCAGCCGACGGAGAAGAGGGTTTTGCAAAATCCTAGGGGCGAAAGTCGATCGCTGGTGTACGTAAACACGAAGGCAAATGCGGCTACGTATTCCCTTGGTGTGAGTCCGCTAATCCCAATTTTCCGACTTACAGGAGTGCGAGTCCGGACGCGACTCATCTCTTCTCCGCTGGATGGCCTGCGAGGGTCATTCCAGCCCCTCCTGCGCGGGGTATACTCCTGCCGAATGACGCAGCAGGCGCGGGCCCCGATGGGTCACTCCGACACTCAGTGATTGCCTGAAGCTTAGTAGCGAGATCGCATATGTCTGAGCAGGACGACAAGAGCGGAGCCGTCGCCTTAATCAGTAGAAATCAGCGAGTGATCACGCTCTACTACCGGATTGCCATCGTGCTCTTGGTGGCCGTCATGCTGAGTCACGTGCTCTTCGCCGCCTCGCTGATCATCACAGGAGCCGTCCTCAATTCCAGCGCAGTGCTCGCCTTCGCAGTCTTCAACGCCACGGTCATTGTTGTTGAGGTCATATTGGGGCGGATTACGTTCATGGTCGCGTCGCGTGCTGGGCAATTGCACGACCTGAGGGTGATTCTCTCGATCTTGGGCGAGAAACCAGATCCGAAAGACCTCGTGCAAACGGCCAAGGCGATTATGGTGCTGCGGAGAGATCGCCCTCAACGCTGCGGGTGTTTGACGTTGAGCGGGTCGCGTGGTCTCCGAGAAAGCCTCTGCGAAAGCCTAGAGATCGATCGTCACGCCAGAAGACGCTCGGGGATCTCGTCGCCGCGACGCTGACGTGACGGGGCCCATCCAGTGGCGGGTCGGCGTGACCGACAGGTCGCGCGGGGTCAGAAACCAGGCAAGAGAAGAAATCCGTACGCGATGACCGTCAAGACGGCGATGCGAAGGGCCTTCTTGAATGCGGGGTTCTTCATCGGTAACCCCTCGCCCACCAGTCGTCCAGCTTCTCGATCAGCCGTCGCCGCTGCCTCTCGGCCTCCTCGACGGCGTCGATCCGCAACACGAACCGCTGACCGTACGTGAGTTCGCCGTTGACGAGGCACTGGCATTCCACCCGTAACTCCCCGCAATAGGGACAGCGGAGCTTCGGCTGCGTCACGGCTTCGGCCCCCTAGTACGATCAGGTGTACGGGCTCCGTGATGTCCACCTTGCGCCCGGCCTGTGGGTTCTGCCGACAGACCGCGCCCACCGGCCGTTTGCAATGGCCGGGGACGACGATGCCGACCTCCAGTCCGCGAGCGTGGAGACGTCCTTTCGCTTGTTCATAGGACAACCGACCACGTTGGACTTGGACCACCGGCGCGGCCACTCCCACGACGAGCACCAATGCCAGTATTTTCAGCATCACGCATCCCCCCGATCGCCGACGCCGGTCCCGTTTTCCGACGCCGCGCCGATCCTACTAGCGGCGCGGGACTTTTGATTTTGTGGCCCGAATCGGCGATGAAACGATTCCAGCGCCTCGTGGAACGCGTAGAGTGCGTCGGCGTAGCGATTCGGCGCGCGAGTAAGCGAGGCAATGTGGATTAACAAAAGCATTCACCACCTCGGCTGGCCCCGTCGCAGACTCCACAGTCCGCGCGCCGAGAGGATGAAGGTGAAGCCCCCGAGCCCGCCGAGCGCCCAGAGTGTCCAGACGAAGAAGAAGCCGCCGGTGGACTTGGCGATCTCGCCGTAATGTGCCCCCCTCATGTGCATGACGGGCATGGCTGCCGCGAACAACCCCACGAGCAGCATGATGACGTACCCCGACCGCCGTTCGGCGAGCACCAGCGTCCCGTACAGCAACACCACGAGAACGGCCAACGCAATGTTTGAGGGCTCGGCCTTCGATATCCCACGGACGATGTCGTCCGTAATGTGAAGCGTCAGCAAGAGGATCGAGAGCAGAGACGCGATGGTTAACATCACGTGGTCTTCGAATTGTGTGTGTATGATTGTTTACGTTCAGGTGTCACTTCGACTGCGCAAACGCTGCAGCCATTCTGGAGTCTTCCGCTGCCAACACAATTGACGGCGCTGGTCGTTGCGCGTCTACCACCGATGCACACCGATTACTACCCGAGGCCTTGAAGGCGCTCGAGCTCAGAAACAAGATCGTTCATGAAGGTTGGACGCCGAATAATGATCACACAGTAAGATCGGCGATTGACGGCCTTCTGAGAATCCTCCTTGATGATGTTGATGAGCTCCGCGGCCGTTTAAGTTCGCCTCAACCGAAGCGAGCAACCAAGGCCACATGGCATAGGTGCGGGACTGGCGACGCCATGTCAACGGAACCTTGCCGTACTGGTTTTCGATCGCGGTTCGCTTACCTCCGCCGAGGCGATTTGCCCCGAGCGGCGGTGATCACGACGTTCGCTTCATGAGGATCCTATTTGCGACGGGGTGGCCACGGCAGATCGAGACGCATCTCTTTGCCAAGGAGGCGACATCAGCTGCAGGCGCACGTCTGTAATAACCACCGAGACTAAGTGTGTCGTCTGACGGCGAGGGCGAGCCTTGACTGACGCCAATACCTGAAGCAACCCGTCCCCCTTGTACATGTAAGGAGATAGTCACCGGGCGAGCCGCTCACATAAACCCATCCACTCGAATAGTGTTTGAAGAACGTCACCACATTTACCCGCGGATCGCTGCCTCACTGGTAATAACCCTTTCCTGCGGAAGCTCGGCGCTGTCGCTTGTGATCACAATACGATCTGATTGCTCGAGCGATTCAGTTCTTGACTCAGCGAATGGCCGAATGTCCACTCGACCACTCGATTGCAACCGCTGCAGATCAGCCCGAGAACCACGGGATACCAACCCATGGACGGATATCTTCGTCGGCACAAATGCCAATCGTCTACTTTCATGTGAGCCGATTTTCAATACGTAGGATGGAGCATGACGCCTCGGCCTGGGGCGTTGGGAGGCAAGAGTTCGGTAATCCGCACGCTTCCAGCGCCGTCGCGATGTCGCTATGCTGTTTGGGCCAAAATAACTGTAACATAGTGATTGCGACCGATCACCTCTGCAGTGGCCATCAGTTTTCCCACAAGTCACCAGGACCGATGTCGTCCTGCCCGCCAGCGACAAGTTCAAGAAACCAGATCCGGTTCGTGATGCTTTTCGACTTCACTTCCCGAATCGAAACCGAGTTGACCTCGGCAATAACGGAAGCCCCTGTGCCTCGGCGCGAACCACAACCCAGTCTTCTGACGGATCTCCGTCGGCGTGACGATGACGCGGTCGAACCACATCGCCGGCGCCATGAATCCCCCGAAAAAGAGCGCGATTAGGTTATGAGAACTCCGCATCCTCGCCAGCCGCGACGTCGTGAGAGAGCGACCGCCACCAGCAACACGATCGCGCCCGCAGCGCCGAGAACAATGACCGGCCCGTGTTGGAAACTGAGGTCGTCGTCGTTCCGGATTCCTCGACCGTGTAGCAGGTCGACGTTAAGAGCGACGCCAATACGAGACGGTTAAGCGATGATCCATCAAGAGCCCAGAAGGTGCGAAACTGCGGACACCTGCCGTGAGATTATTACCCTGCCGGGATCAACTTTCCGGCCGCAATGGCCAACGCAGTCAGGATCGCCCACGCGCCGACGACGCTGACGAGGATCACGTTCTTGCGCCGATCCAGCTCACGCCGTTGGATCATGAGCACGTCGGCGAACCCATAGACGACGCTGTCGGTATCGGTGAGCACATCTGACTGGACGGTTCGCACCCGAATCTGATGGTCGTGACCGTCCCGTGGTCACCGTGAGACGATCGCCCGCCGCAATCCCGACAAATGCGCCGGCTCTTTGAATGGGCACGGTGTGGATCGCGGTGCAGGACTCGGTGAGCAGCGCAACGATCAGGGCCGAAACCATGCCGCCCGCGCGATGTCTCGTCATCGTGCAACCCTATCAGATCTAATTACCAATTCCCGGTTCAGCGGCTTTTCAATCCCGCTGATGAACCACGACGTTCGCAACGACGCCGTGGTGGGGTCCGTCAGGCTTTGCGATCGTTTGCCTCATGTTCCCTGAGTCGTCGGAGCAGCTCCTTTTCCACTTCTTCCTCGAAGAGACACTGATATTTCGGATTAAGTCCGGCCCGAGACTTGAACTCTTAGGACTGCTGGCAGAGAATCGCGCCCATGGACACGCCACGGTGGCGCCTCGCGAGTTCCAACGCGCTCAATGCCCCGGGCACGCCGGCACCGAACCGACGCCTCTTGCTCGTGATCTCCCACGGCTTGCCGCCTGTCGCCCTCGTCGCCGGGATGTTTGGCGCCCCCGCGTCAGCGCATGCGCAACAGTTTGTCGGCGGCGCGTTCGTCGTGTCGTGGCAGCCCGAAGGTGCGGTTACCTGCAATAACCCATCGAGACCCTGCAATGGCATCGGCGGGACCGGCGTCGGTCTCGGCCTCATGGCCGGTGCATTCTTCACAGCCAGAACGGCATTTGAAGTTGAATTGACGATCCCAAGCCGTTTCGAGGGACTACAGATTGCCGACAAGTTTCGAAGAGCAGAACGCTCATCGGGACCTCATCTTTTCCGGTTAATTCCGCTTCCGTTCGATCCAGCACGCCCCGGAGTTCGTCGGCGGCTTCAGTTACGTCCATGAGGACACACTCACGCAAAGTGCGCTCAGGAACTTTCTTACGGGCGGTTTCTTTCCGTTCGGAGGCTCTCCGCGATCCGTTAGCCGGGATACGTGGGGCCTGGCCGGCGGTCTTGATTCCCCGATTCCGCTTAACTCACGAATCGCCATCTCACCGCAGCTCCGAGTGCACTGGATCTCGCGCGCAAACGTTAGTGAGGCAAACGCCACTCAGGGCCTCAGCCCGGTGGTTTGGAGGCCAGCGCCCCTGGCGTGAATTGCAAGGTTTTGAAATAGGTCCGGCTGACGGCTTTTTCAGCAACCCGCTAGTTCGGCGGACAATGAGGACATACATGCTGACGAGTTTGTTGCTCTCATGATGGTGGGTTTCGTCCTGACGGTACGGGCGTCACTGCGCAAGACCGTAGTCCGTTCAGGGAGCCGTCGCCTCGGGCCGGGCTCCTCACACCATCCGGGTTAGGCTGCAATGGCTGGTGACAGGGTCGTAGTCAGTACACGGACGGCTGTATCCTCGACGCGAGCATCGCAGTTGGTGATATTGCGCGTCGGCTCGTCGACCGTTGATGACTTTCGCAGCATCGACTGTCAGGTCTATCAGGACTTCGCTGGTCACAAACCACGTCGTCCAGCAGAAAAGGAACTCCAATGGATCATGCCGAATTGTCCGCTAAAGCGACGATCGCCGCTGCACTCATCACCAGCCACGCCGTTGACATCCCGGCCGTGCCGAGGGACAGCATGGGAGGGTCCGATCCGGCCGCAGTTCGCCTGCGGGTGCTCACCGACTACGTGTACGAAGCCATCACGTCCACGGTCGAATCGTGAAGCCAACACGACGCGCTGAAGAAGAAGTGTAACGGAATGGTCGCAACTCTTCGCCGGCCGCATATGCCGACCGACTGAGGCGCACGGCCGGGCCGCGCGCCGTCATTTCGATCGCGTCTGCAACAGTCCCTGAAACCGAAACCAATCCTCAAACCTTGCGGTCCACGAATCGACCGGTATGCCTTGTTGGCGCATGGCGAATCCGTGCCCGCCCTTCGCGTAGATATGCAGCTCCGCAGAACGGTGCTGCGCGAGCCACCGATTGCACAAACCGCTCAAGACCGCTAGAGACCGGGATTAGCGGAGTCTTCTATCGCTTCACGGACTGGGGATTGAAAAGCTGTTGAAACGGGTCGAGGCGCATGTCGAACATCGTTCCGCGGCCTACCTCTCCGGCTCGAACTCAATCGTGATCTCGCGTTAAGGATTGGCGCGTCGTCAGGATCGCCACGAGAGCGAGGAGGGTCATCTTGCGTGTAGTCATGCCGGAGAGTCTACCGCGCCTGGGTTCATCGACGCCGCCACGCACAGTAGGTTGTCAATCCAACTAACGGGGTCGTCCCAGTGGCTCAGTTCCGGCCGCGGAGACGCGGCACGTCAATCGTACGCTTCAGCCTCCGCGCGCGATGTCGGTACTCAAAGGAACCGCAGGGCACACACTCGAAATAGTCCCATCGTTCAAGCGGCTGCACGCCCCCCCGATCACGGTTTGCACATAGACCAAGGGATGATCGCAGTCGGGACAGCGCAGGCGGGCGCGGAATTCAGGGTTCCGCGTCACGGTTGTCGATCGCATCCGGCGTGGTACGCGAGCCTTGCGGGGTGCGGGGGCATCCTCACTCACGCAGGCGACGAGAGCAATCGCCCGGCCACGTTACTGTCGAGGAATCTCGTGCATTTAGTGGTCGCGTTGTCCCTTTTGAGCGTCGAGGTGTCCGTCGGAAGTACCCCCACGACAGAGTTGTCGCCCCGCGACCTTTTCGTGCGTGTGTGGTTCGCACGCGAGTCGAACAGCGGAGGATTTCTGACTTTGTTGTTTACTGACTAGCGACAATCGCGCGTTCGCACCCGCCGTTGATTAAGGACGGAATTAATGGTACCGTCACCACTTTATGCCGTAGTCCAAGGAGAACGTCTACGGCGAACGCCCGTCTCAACCCGCCCCCGTGGACCGGTGCGAGACGAAGCTCAGCGCATCGTCCCTGAAGCGGCGCTCTGCCAGACCTTCTTCGACGCGGTACCAAAATTCCCCAGCTGGTAGATCGAAACCCCGTCCGGCTTGAAGTTGAAGGCTTGGAAGGGCTCGGCCTTCAGCTGCTTCACGAAGGCTTCGCGTGCGACGCCGGCCGTGACGTGGGGAATGTAGTTGTGTCCGCTGGATTTCGGAACGAACGTTTCGACGTAGGCAACGGTCTCGGCATTGGCGTCAGCTCCAACGAACGCCGCTGCGGTCCCGCCGCTCACTGAAAACGGCGTCACCGCGTCGACGATTTTCTCCTCCAGCCGCATCAGCTCGGGCGTGCGCTCGACGAGAAGGACCGTCACGGCCACACCTGCCCACATCACATAGTCGATCCCCTTTACGGTCAGCTGCAGATCCGTTGGCCGTTCGGCGGCCAGAACTCTTGCGACCGCAGCGGTCACGGCGTCGAGGTCCGTCGCACGCACGAATCGTTGCAGCATGCTGACGTGCGGCGCGTGCGTGGCGTCGAGCGAATACCCGGCCGGGTAGTCGCCACGTAGCCGGTCGTTCAGCGCGTTGGCCTTCACGACCATCATCTGATCCGGATCGAGCAGGACGTCAATAGCGATCAGGTTGCTGCCAACGGGTGAGAGCGTATTTCCCTTGGCTCGCATCGTTGTTGATTGTCCCAAGGTCGCGACGATGCCAAATGCGGCAATCAGCGGAAAAGGATCGTCTTCATGATGTGGAAAAACGGGCAAGAGTCGAGCCAGTCAAGGAAGTGGGAAGCGCATCGAAACGCCGGAAGTAAGCCCGGCCGTCGCGCTCTGAATGTGAGCGGGCATCGGTCGCTCACAACATGCTGTGCGCCGGCTGCAACTCCTGCCAGGTTGAATCCGCGTGTGTGAAGATGAGCTATGTTCGGCGGGGATCCGCGGGCAGCCGCTCTCGACGATAAGGCTCGGCGAGAGTGGAAGACCTTTGCTCGCAGACGCCGTCCGCAAACGGCGCGCATTTGACAGCGCTAACCTTAGTGTTGCCCCTGGTCGTTTCTCAACAGCTTCAAGTCGATGGCATTCGCCAGTGCGTTGTATCCCAGGTCGTTTGGGTGCCCGTGGTCTCCGCTATCGTAGAGAGCACGGATCTTGGTCGGGGAAGTGGGATCACGTAGCACACGATCAAAGTCGATCACACCGTCATATTCTCCGCTGGTGCGGATCCACGCATTGACGGCCTGACGCTTGACCTCCTTCTCGGGTGTAAAGACCGGGAATGGCGTTCCGGGCAGGAGGAACCCTTCCACGGGGGTCAGCGTGCAGCCGAAGATTCTCAGTCCCTTCGAATGGGCACGCTCGATGAGTTGCCTGTGGCCCTGGATGACCTGCTCAACCGTCACTTCCTCAACGGGATTCAGGGTGAAGATGTCGTTCGCCCCCGCTTGAACAATGACGTGGGTCACCCCGGTCTGGGCCAGCACGTCGCGGTCAAATCGCGCTAACGCGTTGGGACCGAGGGAATCGTGAAGGAGCCTGTTGCCGGCTATTCCTTCGTTCAGCACCCCCATGGCCCGATGACCGGGTTGCGCCAGCAGCCGCCGGGCGAGTTGGTCGGTCCATCGGGCGTTGGCGTCCACGGTTGACCGCGAACCATCAACAATCGACTCGCCCACGGCGACGATCACGCCAGTTTGCTCGGACGCCGTGACGTCCACTCCCGCGAGCCAGAACCGCGCCAGTGTCGTCAAGCTGACCGGCATCACGGCGCTCGCTGTGAAATCTCCGGGTGGAGAGATGAAGGAGGTCTGCCGCCCCTCGAAATGCCACGTCGCCGGTCCTGTATTTTCGGGCACGAACATGCTGACGGCTAAGTCGCCTCCGTCCGGCACCTCGAGCTCCACGGGGTCGCTCACGACGAGCGCGCCGGGTGGGATGGTGATGGATGGATCACCGCCGAAGGTCATCGTCCTGTCAGACCCTGGTACTGTCGATGCTCCCGTAGCGCTCAGCGCGATAGTCGCCGCTCCAATCACCAAGCCACTCGCTCCAAACGTCGATAGCCGCACGCGCACTCGAGCGCCTCCGAGGCTGACGTGCACGATTTGGCGGAGAGTTTGATGGCTGAAGCCAGAGTTGTTCAATCCGGGGACGCCGAGGTCCGGCTGGTGCAATGCGTTGCCCCAGGTCCCGACCCACTGTTCCCGGTGGCCATCGTCATGCCGATCGCGCGCGATGGCCGTTGGCGCCAGTATGAGGATCGCAAGGGCCAGCACGGTTGCGACGACCGTCTCTGGCGCACGCCGAGTCCGAACACTCATAGTCTGTCTCCTTTGAGAAGATGGCGTCGAGATCAGCGTCGAGCGATGGGCATGGGGCAGCGAGACGACCATGAGGGATGCCTGTGACAGCCTCGCAGGTTGCCGAACACGCGAATTACCGAAGAGACCGTCGGGCTCGGAGGATCCACGCCGAGGAATCGCGCGGCCGCGGCCACGCACCTCGGGGCAGCCTTCGGATGGCCGGCCCGGGGAAGCGTGGCCTCTCGGCGTCTTACTGTTTGTCGTACACCAACACGCTGGTGGAGTCCGGCTGGCCGCTCACGGACACGCCCTTCGACGTCACCGTCATAGTCTTGCCGTCGGCCGACAGCGTGTTCGTGCCCGTCTGAACGACCTTTCCCGCCTTCTTGCGGGTGATCTCGAACGTGGTGGCATTCACCCGCTTCCAGGAGGTCATATCCCAGTTCTCGTTCCCGGTTGTGGCGTGGTCTTTCCCGTCCATCGTAATGGTTTGCCTGGTCTTCTCGGGGTTGATGGGCTTGTCGGCAGGGTCGGTGCCCTGCAGAAAGGCCACCAGATTATCGCCGGTCGCGGTATAGACGAGCGTCAGCGCTTTAGGCCCCGGGCCAGGCGTAAACGACGACTTCGCAGCGTTCATTGTCCACGTGCCGACGCGCGGATTCGTTTTCGCGGAAACAACCGACGGAAGGGCGGCGACTACGCACGCGAGCAACACTCCTGTAACGCGGTTCATACGAACTCTCCTATCTGAGATCCCTTGGGGAAACGGCCGCCATTGACTGGTGGACGACCACGAAATGGCTCGAGGTGATCGCGATGTGTGCACCCATCTGACCTCTCGGGCGCACGCATCGTATCGAGGGACGATGCCGCGTGTCTGTTCACAATGGCACAGACTCACCATCTCGCGAGGACCGCGGAGGACGCACGAGCCACAGACGGAGGAACATCATCGGGGAGAGTGACAACGAGACGCGACCAGCGAGACGCGACCTAACCAGCCTCTTCGTCGGGTGGATCGCATCCCGCCTCGACGACACGGATAGCATCGTCGAATGCGTTCCGCCTTGCCTTACGGCTTTGGCAGGTGGGCATCGATCCAGGTCTTGACGTCGGTCATGACCGCTTCCTTGCCGAGGTCGTTCAGCAGGTCGTGGTAGTGCCCTTCGTAGAGTTTGAGCGTCTTGTCCGTGGATCCCGCCGTCTCGATAGAAGAACTCGCTGCCGTGGCAGACGGTCGCACTTGTCGTCAGTGCCGTGCATGATGAGGACCGGCAACGTGATCTGCGGGAACTCGACCCGCAGGCGCTCGTCGGCGCGCACCAGCGCCGCGACCGTGATCGCCGGCTGCACTTCGTGTGCGGTCAGCGGGTCGTTGTTCAACGCCTCGACCGCCTTCGGATCGCGGCTGAAGTCCTCGTTCTTGAGCTTCAGCACCGGCAGGCGAGGCGCGATATGGCTCAATCCCTTGATCGCGGCAAGGGCAAAGCCTGGCGCAGGCACCTGGAACGCAAAGCTCTCGCAGATGAATCCGGCCAGCTCCTTCTGGTTCTCGAGCACGTAAACCGACGACACGACCCGCCGGCGCTGTGGCCGAGGAGAAAGACCGGCAGGCCGGGATAGCGCAATTTCGCCAGCTCGACGGTACCGGCCACGTCGCTCACGTAATCAGCGATGTCCTCAACGTAGAATCGCTCACCCTCCGACTTCCCTCGGCCGCGCAGATCCAGCGCGTAGACAGCAAGCCCACTGGCGGCGAACTGCTCACCCACCCAGATGTACCTGGCCCCCATGGGCGTTGACGCCGTGGCAAACGACCACAACCGCGCGCGGCTTCGATTCCGGAATCCACGACCGAACGAAAATCTGAGGCCCTTCGCGCTGTCGATCGTCTCCTCACGTGCAGGTGCGAGCATTCTCATTTTCAGATCTCCCGGCCCTCAGTCATACACCGAAGTCCTGCCCTTCGACACGTTTCCTCAGGATGCGACTTGACGCGATGACCCATCACCACGTCTTGTTCGGGAGGTTAGCGCCTACGCGCGGGGGCGAAGAAGTCGATCAGCAGTTGGTTGACGCGTTCACCCTCGTCGTGATGCACCCAGTGCGACGCGTCGGGCAGGCGCTCGACGCGGTCGAGGTTGGGTACGTCATCGTGGTCGGGCTCGGCGAGTTCGGAGCCGAGGTAGGAATCGCGCTCCCCCCAGATAACCAGTGTGCGCGCTGAAACCGGGCGAAGCTTTGCTGCGGCTTCCTTCTGGGACTGTCGTACCGAGGCGCGGTAGTAGTTGATCATCCCGGCCGCTGCCCCTGGCTGCGACCACGCCTCGACGTAGCGGTCGATTTCCTGCGGCGTGTATGGTGGGTTCGCGTCATGCAGGAAGTGTCGAAGGAAGTGCCAGTCTCTCAGGTGCACCACCTCCTCGGGCAGTCCCGGTGCCGCAAAGAAGAAGAAGTACCACGACTTCCGGAGCTGGCTCGGGTGGTGCAGTCCCTCTTGGAGTCGCCGCGGATGGGCCGCGTTGAGGATGGCGAGTCGGTCGACCACCTCCGGGTGATTCATCGCGGTCGTCCAGGCGATGGTTCCGCCCCAGTCGTGACCGACCAACAACGCGGACTCGGCACCGAGTTCTCCGATGAGACCGCGGATGTCGGCGGCGAGCAGGTCGACGGCGTACGCCTCGAAGCCCTCTGGCTTCGATGACAGGTTGTAGCCACGCGTGTCGGGGGCGACGACCCGAAAACCCGCCGCCGCGAGCGGCGCAATCTGTCGCCGCCAACCGAACCAGAACTCCGGGAAGCCGTGCAGCAGAACGATCAACGGCCCGTCGCCGGCCTCGACGTAATGCAAGTTCTGATCGCCGACCTCGGCGTACCCCTCCCGAAGCTCGGTCCCGACGTCAGGGAGCGCCGCAGGCACTTCGACGGCGCCGAGTCTGTCTGTTTCTGAGAGCGTATTGGACATACTCATCTCCGTGCTCGGAGTCAGTCGACGCCGTTGAGTGTCGACGACGACTGGCTGATGTCGTCATTGACACACTGATGATGTCGCTGCCGTGGCCCACCGGGCTCCCGTGCTCGCAACGATAGATACCGCCGCTTGCTCGCGACGGCTATGCAGATTCGGCACCGTCAGACGTTCGCCGAAGCTTCCGGCCGCGATAACGGTATTCAAAGAACCCGCAACACTTGAAATAGTCCCATCGTTCGAGCGGCTTCACGCCACCGATCACGGTTTGCACATAGACCAAGGGATGATCACAGTCGGGACAACGTAGCGCAGGCGCGGGAACCTCAGGGTTCCGCGTTACGGTTGTCGATCGCATCAGGTTGGGTCCGCGACCCTTGCGGGGTGCAGGGGCATCCTCACTCACGCGCGCGCCGGTGATTTGTGGCGGACCTAAGCTAATCCCATGTGGCAATTATCCTGTTCGCAACCCAGACACCGGCTGTTCAAAACCGAACAGCCGAGCCGCCAGGAAAAGCCTATGCTCGCCTCCTCCCTAGAAAGGCAAGGCCCGACATGGCACTCGAACGCGACAACCCCGCCGAACGTCTCGCGCGCATCAACAAACTCATGGCTGACATGACACCCACCCCGCCGCAGCAACAGATTGCCCGTCTCCAAGCATCCCTCATGGTCGTCTCGCTGCCCCAAGGCCCATCGCTCGACACGCGAGACCTTCCTGAAGCTGAAACAAGAACTCGAAGCGCCACACGCTTCCGCCTTTTCTTGGAGCCGCCAACCCCGTGTCCCCGCTGTAAATGCCCGCGCGTCATCCGCGTCGGGCTGGTGGACGATGTCGGTTTCTTCCGTTGCGCGGACTGTGACGGGATGTTCACGATTCCTCATACAGCGCGAAAACAGGTTCGAATCCCGTTCTAGAGGCGCACCCGGAATCGACAGCCTGACTGTGCCTTTGTGTACAGACGGCGGCCGAGGCATGAGGCATCGTCAATTTGGAGAAGCGGGCATTATGGCCGAACAGCAGATTGACGTGGCCGAGAAGCAGCGCGTGGTGGCTGAAGGGCAACGCGTGGTCGCTGAGGCGCAGCGCGAAGTCGCTGAGGCGCAGCGCGAAGTCGCCGAGGAGCAGCGCGACAAAGCGGAGGACTCGCGACTCGTGGACGAGGGCCTACGGCGGGTTGCCGAAAGGGAGCGGGCAGCGGAGGAACAGCTACGGCGCAACGCCGAGCACGCAAGGCAAACCGCAGAAAACTTTCGCGAGAATGGTGACTCCCCTCTGCGCGCCGAGCGATGTGCGGCAGCCACTGCCACCCAAGTCGCAATCGCTGACCCGAAGAAGGTGTCAGCCGACCTGGGAGGTACGCCCGCGAGCGTTGATAAGAAGTCCGCGGGCTGATCTCTGCTAACCCTGGCGAGTGACCCGGCACCAGAGAAATTTCTGTCGACGCCGTTACCATTTGCGAATGGCACGCGCATCGGCTCGTGACGGTCCCGCCAGGCAGAAGTATGATTGAGTCTGCTTTCCCGAGCCTGCGGTCCTGTCTTGACAGCAGCCCTCCTCAAAGCTGAGAGGACCCCGGCGCAATGCCCAACAGCGCGACAACGCGATCGAGCACCAACTCGCCGCCGAACAATCCCCGGGGCACGCCCCGCAGGGGTCGGATTGTCACGCTGTTGACTGGCAAGGGCCATGGGTTCATCCGCCTGCCCAATGCGCGTGAGGTCTACTTTCATCGCGCGGACCTGCAAGCGGGCACCGCATTCAACGACATCCGGATCGGCGACGCGGTGTGTTTCGAATTGCTGGAGGATGCGGTGAGCGGAGCGCGAGCGCTGCGCATCGCGCGACAGCCGTCAACAGCATGACGTGATTCGGGCCCTCGAGGAGCGCACGCTCATGTCATTCATCGCATGGCCGCCGCGAGCGCCATCCATCTCGCATCTGAGGCCGCCGCCAGCGATCCCGTCAGGATCAGTACGTCTCGTCGCGATGGGTCGCCAACCATTACGGGTGCCGCACCGGACACTTGCGGAACGTGACTAAGACATCCCTGCATGCGTGAGACCGTGCTCTGGCGGGCATCGTCGGTGCTGACGGCGACGCTCGTCGTCAGTCGCTCCGCGCGACCGTCGTGTCACGCGAGATGTTCGGCTGGGCGTGGCTGGCGGGTGCGCTCTCGATGATCGCGCTGGTGGGTGTCTGGATCCTGCTGGCATCGTTCGTGCGGATGCCCGGAAGTGGTCGACTCCAGACCTGTCTGTGTACCCGCCATGGACGGCTGCTCTGGCCGTCGGGATGGGAGCGTTGATCTCGCCGTTGTGTGAGCAGGCGGGGATTTGGGGCTACTGGCAAGTGGTCGCGCATTCTGCGCCATCGCCATCGTGGTGACATCGGTCGGTTGTTGCTGCAGATGCGTTCGGCCAAGGTGCTGTTCTTCTTTCAACCGGGCTCATCTTCTCGACCGATGGCCTTGGACGAAATCCCTTACCGGCATTCCCGTGCATGCCTGGCTTGTCGCATTCTTCGCCCTCGAGGGCCACGCCGACCGACCGGCAGTCATAGGCCGCCGGACGGCATGGTTACCGGATCCGCGGATCAGATGAACGGTTCACCCTCTCGTCCGGCGCATCAGCAGCCGAACGTCCCGCTGCCCGTCGGCAACATCCAGATCTTCGAAGACGGCAGCAACAGCGACAGACCAAGGCGGTGGTCAGGTCTCAGAACCCGTAGCGCGAATCAGACATCGTTCCACCGGAAACGCAAACAATCCCAGTTACCGTCCACGGTGTCTTTACATTATAAAGTTATTTGCATATGATACTCCGTCGGAGGTCGTCGTGCACCGTTTCATGCTTCTGCTCGGGCTCGGCGCCGCGCTGCTCGCGGCGGGCGCCTGCGCGCAGCGTCCCGAAACTCCGCTGACCCAGGCCGCCGCCCGCAACGACGTCGCCGCCCTTCGCCAACTTCTCGCCGACGGCCATAAAGCCGACGAGGGTGGCGACTCGTGGACGGCGTTGATCTGGGCCTCGCGGTCCGGATCGATCGAAGCGATCAACCTCCTCCTCGATTCCGGCGCCGACGTGAACCGGCCGGGATCCACGGGAGACGACTGGGACGCGACGCCGCTGCAACATGCGATTCTCGAGCGGCAGCCTGCCGCCGTCCGGGTTCTGCTTGATCGCGGCGCCGACTTGAACCGCGGCGCCGGCCCGGGAAGCCTGAAGCCGCTGCTCCTGGCGGCCGGCGACACGGATCCCGCCATCCTCAAATTGCTGCTCGCCCACGGAGCAGACCC
Source organism: uncultured Acidobacteriota bacterium (assembly GCA_963792175.1). Lineage (GTDB taxonomy): Bacteria > Acidobacteriota > Vicinamibacteria > Vicinamibacterales > CAVVIG01 > CAWBVG01. The sequence goes on along the minus strand of CAWBVG010000031.1, from coordinate 155,217 downwards.
CACCATCGAGGACGAACACGGAGGCACGCCGTTGTCTCGTGCGGTCTCCGCCGGCACACTCAACGGGCCCGACCGTCCGATGTTTGGCGGCTGCCGCGTCGAAACGGTGCGCGCGCTCATCGCGCACGATCCGAAGCTTCGTTTGAAGCGCAACTCTGCCGGGAACGACGCGATCTGGTGGGCGCGCTTCCAGCGATGTGAGGACGTGCTGAGATTGATTGGCGAGTAGCCGACCCTGGACTCAGTCGGCTGATTCCGGACCACAGCCTGGTGGAGCGTCCACGCTGAATCGGGACCAGTTGTGGCCTGCCACGAAAACACGAAATCACGAAACCCTTTGGTCTTTTTCTGTCGTTGGCGACTGCTTTCGTGCGCGATCTCACATCAGCGGCGGTTTGTGCGGCCAGCCGTCCGGCAGGACATGCACCGGGCCATCGGGTACCCATTGCTCGTGTTGGAGTTGCTGCTCGAGCGCCATGAGCCACTCGCGAAACGCCTCTCGCGTGAGGAACCGCTCGGTCTGCAGGCGGCCATCGGGGCGGACCACAATGGCCACATACTCGGCGGTCTCGTTGTCGTAGCGCGTTTCCACGCTGAGCGACACCTGATCACGTTTGTAAAACCACACCATCGGATTCCTCTCGATCAGCACCAGTTAGGGCTCACGTCGGCGCAGGTGTCGGTGAAGACGCCAAACGAAAGTACGAAGATCTCGTCTGCGGGCATGGGTCCTCCCTGCCAGTCATTCGTGATCTGCGAGCCAGGACGTGCCGGCACACGTCGGCAACGCGATCGTGTGATGACGTCGGATCAGAGTTCGACAGGAGGACCGCGAACTGAGTACGACGCTGTGGCCGCGAACGCGCGGAATGGGGCAACCGCGCGCGCGAGCGTCATACACACGCTGAACGGCGGAACGATGACGCTGGTTGGAAGAATGGCCGCATGCAGCCGTACCGACTTCCACAGGCTTGCGAATTGGCTGCGAGTGCCGTCCCGACCGGCTCTCGGTTCCGCTGGTGCCGTATCGGGAGTGAGCGCGTCGGCGCTGATGGCGGCGCGCGGAGCACTCGGCACCCACACACCAGCCGCAAGGGCGTACCACTGCGGCGCCCCGGAGCCGACAGCGACAATCACAAGGAGGTTCGCGAGGCTCGTGACGCGGCGCATGACGCCGCCAGCATAGCATCGCCACTACGCGCGACGCACGAGAGCGCCATGGTCCGCGTACGCGCGCAGGCGCCGGCAATGTCGTGTCGATCGGGTGTAGACGGATTTCGACGCTGCTCACGCGCGGCGAGGGTGCCGGCAGAGAAGCACGACGCTGCCGCCAAGGACTCGCAGCATCGGCAACACGCGCATCAGTTGGCCGTCGACGATTTCCAGCCTTGACGCGCCCGCGACAGTCTTGAACCGATCCCCAATGAGCGCATCCAGGCGCGAGAGGAGTCGGAACCGATGCTCTTCGACCGACCACATCGCGCCTATCAATCGCAGGTCGGCTGGCATCAGCTTTCGCTCGTCTTCCGTGATGTGCAGGTCGAACGACACGTCCTTGGGACGGATGGCGCAGCCCAGGCGGCTGTTCCGAAACCGGTCGAACAACGGCACGGCAACAGGTTCCTTGAAGATGGCAATGCCGCCGGGCTTCAGCACACGCAGACACTCGGCAGCGGCGGACGCCACCTCGACGTGGTGGAGGATGTCGATGCCCACGACGATGTCGAAATGCGAGGATGGATAGTCAAGCGCCTCGGCAACCCCGACATCGAACTGTGTCCGCTCGCTCATGCCGTACCGCGCGGCCAGCGCCCGCGCGGTTTCGACGTTGGCTGGTGAGACGTCGAATCCAGTCACACGATAGCCTAGATGGGCGAACTGAACTGAATACGTGCCGGGGCCGCACCCGAAGTCGAGGAGGCGCTGTGTCGACGCCGTGAACCGCTCGCGCACCATCTCGGTGACGAACCAGTAAGGGTTCCATGGCCGGCGCTCCTCACCTCGAACGGCCGCCAGCGAGCCGACATCAACCACACTCCGCCCGACGAAGTGATCGTAGTACTTGCGCTCCCTCAGCTGTCGTTCGGTCAGCGCCGCCTGAGCCATCGGCTACTCGAGCCCCCCGCGAATGGGGCTGCGCGCCTCATATCGCCGAGGTCCGGCGGTGCAACAGCGAGGCCAGTTTCAAGTCGCACGCTCCAAGGTCGCTGAACGGTGGAAGATGGAGCTGTTCCGCCCTCGCTTCGCTTCGTCGCTTCTCATGACCGCTACCCAAAATGACGACTGCCGGGCACCAGGTTGATCATCCTCGGTGAGACGGCGAGAGCGGTTCGCCATGGAGGCTTTTCGGTGCCTTTCCATCCCTGATGCCGCGTGACAATAGCCGCACTCGACGCCGAGGGAGACGGTGTAGATCGCCATTTCGCGCCCGCACGCGCCAGCATGCGATCGCGAGCCGACGTCTGAAGAGCGACCCAGAACGGCAGGAGTCCCGTTACCACGCTTCGAATCCTGTTGAGCGTTAGGACCCGTCATACTACCAGTCAGGCCGGCCATACCCGCAGGTGCATCGCAAGGAGGAACCGTGTCGCAGCCATCGCCCGTATGCCCTGACTGCAAGGTGCCAATGGATGCCGGTTTCATAGTCGATTTCACCTATGGAACTCGCGCCAGCGAACAGTCGTCATGGGTCAATGGAACCGCAGAGCCGACTTGGTGGACGGGTTGGACTGGGCTGAAGTTAGGCGACAAGCAGCGGCTACCGATTGTGACCTTTCGATGCCCGACGTGCGGTCAGCTGAAATCATTCGCGCAGGCGACCTGACCCGCGTTGCTGCTGACGAACGAGCCGTGTCCCTAGGCGTTGTAGCACCGGCGCGTCAGTGGTCGGCTCGCGCTCGAATGCCTTCGGGGACACGAGAGTGTCGGCTCGCGCTCATCCTTCGGCACGTGTCCATGACATGCTGGCAGTCGTCGCATCGGTAGTAGTCCGAGGCTGAGGACTGAGTGACTCTTGGCACGGCCCTCAGGTAGGTGCCAGGCTGTGCGCACTTCGGACACGGGATAAGGACAGTTTTCATTTGGGAACCCTCCCGTTATTGATGAGCACACCAATAGCACAGCCCTGATGGCGGAAGCCATCAGGTGATTTCTGTATGTCAGGAAATTGACACCGCTGTCCGCCGCCCTGAACGAGCGAGCCCTGAAAATCCAGACGTCTTGTCGCGTTGGAGGAGACCACTTTCTGCGGATATACAGAATCCACTGTATTTCCCTAGCTCGGCGATATGGCTATCATCCGGCCGTGCCGGCACCTCCATCACCGCTCTCCCCTTGCCCACGCTGCAAAGAGATCGAAGGCGTGAAAGAAGATCACATCCTCGAAAGTCCTCTGCGCTGGTTCATCTGCCGGCTCTGCATGCACGTGTGGTCCTCCGCGACGCCGCGCCAACCCGAGCTGTGCCCATCCCCCGGTGCCAAACCGATAGGCCATTAGTGGAGCGTCCACGCTGAATCACCCTTTGGCCTGCTCGTGTCTCGCCTGTCCGGTTACCCTACCAGCCACTGATAGAACGCCATGATGATCAGCGCATTCGTCAGGCTGGCGACCGCGCCTCCGACGAGCGTCGTCAGCAACACGGACTGCGGCGCCGGGCCGTAGTTGCGTTCGACCTGTTTGACGGTCGCCATGGCGACGGCAAAGGAGCTCAGGCCGACGCCAATCACGCCACCGGCCGTCGTCGCCGCTTCGAAATCGCGTCCCATCAAACGGAACACGACGAAGTGCGCAAACAGCACCGTCGCCACCGTCTGGACAATCACCATCACGATCATCAGACCGGCCACCTGGCCAAGCGTCCGCAGATCGAGGCCGCTGAGCGCCATGACGATGAAGAGGCTCAGGCAGATGTCGCCGAAGCGTTCGACGAGCGGCCGCGGAATGTGGAGATGTCGCAGGTCCGCGAGCGTCGAGATGGCGAGCCCGACGAACATCGCGGTGAGGAATCGTGGCGTGACCAGTCCGATGCTACGGAGTGCGTCTCGCAGGAGATCGCCGAGCCCGATCGACAGCGCGAAGAGAAGCAGCACCAGGATGACTTGCTTCTCGACGAACGGCACGGCAGTGGAGTTCACCTCTTCTCCGTTGCCCGTGCTCTTCGGCGGTGCGCTGAGCTTCTTGCGCCGCATCACCCATGCGATGTACGGCCCGCCGACGAAGGTGCCGATGATCATGCCAAGGGTGGCGGCGATCACCGCGACCTCGGTTGCCGCGCGGACACCCTTTGCGGCGAACTCCTCTCCCCATGCCACGGCGCTGCCCAGCCCGCCGGACAGGGCGACGCTGCCGGCAAGCACGCCGTATGACGGCGCAGCGCCGAGCATCGTCGCCACGCCAATGCCGATGACGTTCTGAAACACCATCATCGAGCGAGACCAGGATCGAAAGCACGACGAGCGGGCGGCCCGCACGGAGCCAGCTCGCCACCGGCGTCCCGAGCCCGGCGCACACGAAGAAGACGATGAGCAGGAGGTCGCGCAGCTCTTCGGAAACTCCGAACGCCGGCAGCCCCATGGAATTGAGGGCGAGGAGCAACAGGCTGCCGGCGAGGCCGCCGACGAAAGAGCCCGGAACGTTGAGCCTGCGCAGCCACGTCGCGCGGCGCGCGATCTCGTTGCCAGCGACAAGAAGGAGAAGGACGACCACGTCGGCTGATGCATTGCGGGCATCGTGCCAGACGGCGCCCGGAAAACGCTTCACATCGACTGCGAAATAGTCCGTGGCGGAACCTGGCGTGAGCAGGCGCCACCGTATTTCGTGATTGGGCAACCGTCAGACAATCTGGAGACTCGTACGGGTTCGGCTCAGGTCGTCGGCAGCGAGCCCACTGGAGGCAGGCGAACAAGGCAACCGAGGCGTGATGACCAGGTCTCAGCGGAGTGCTATCCGCGCGCCGAGGGCGTGAGCGGCCCGACGAGCGCCTTCGTCATCGTGAGGATCTGTCCCGTATGCATCGAGAAGTGCTCGACGATGTGGTAGACGCACCAGAGCACCGTCATCTCTTCGTCGCTGGACATCCGTTTCTCGAGGAGCGTCTCCGCCGAGAGCTCCGCCAGCCGTCGATCGACGTCCGCAACGGCCGCCCGGAGGTCGGCCAGCAGGCGATCCGCGGCCAACGGTTCTCGCCGGTCGAACTCCTGCTGCCGGATGCGTCCCGTCGGCTGCCCGCCGATCACCTCGATCGCCCAGTAGCGGCTGCTTCCCGCCAGGTGAAGCAGCAGATTGCCGATGCTGTTCGAAGCGTCGTTGGCGCGAAACCAGATCTGCTCCGGCGTCAGTTGAGACACACAGCGCTCGATCTTCGGCAGATAGTCGTGGGTCAGGAAGGCGCGCGAGTCGCTGAGAAACTGTCGCGAGACATCGGGCAGCGCCATTGTCGTCCCTCAGTCTCGGCCGTCCACTGTCAGACTGATCGGTCCGACCACTTTTCGCAGTTCGGTTTCAAGGTGGGTGTAGAACGTCGCCAGCCGATCCGGCAGGTGGCTGTACTCGCCGAGCGGCACTTCCGCAGGCGGCAGCGCCGCGCTCGAGTCCGGATTGTGGACCAGTTGTTCGTTCGTCAACTCCTCCGCCCAATCGCGCGCCGCGCGCAGCTGACCGATCGCAGCACCTTTGACCGCCAGGGCGTCCAGCCGTCCGCGACGGGGCCAGTGCCGGTTTTCCCGCAGCTGCTCGAGCACGTCGTCATCGGCCATGTCAGAGAGTGTACGCGGCATCGCCTCGAAAAGAGGCACGGTCTTCAAAGACAGACTAGAAGTAGCCCTGCCACGGACATTAGTCGCCGGGACAAACCGCCGCCGCGGGCGCAGCGTGCCGTCTTGGTAAATGCTGTGCACCGTTCAAGGGACGCCCACCGGCAGCCGCCTTGCAATTTGCTGCCGCGAGGTTCCACAGTGCGCAGAGTCATTCAAACCGTCGTTGTGTTCTGCCTCGTGCTGGGCGCGCGCCAGGCGTACGCTGATCCGGTCGCCGTCGGCGACGTGCTGCATGTACTTGGCTCGGACGGCAACATCTGGGGCGGCGCGTTCGACGTGGACAACACGTCCAACGGGCCGGGAGCGGACTTCAAGACCTTTTGCGTACAGATGTTTGAAGACATCGACTACGACAACCTGTTCGTAGTCGGGGCGATCTCCGAGTTCGCGGACGACGAGGACGGACCGGATCCGATCTCGCCCGAGACCGCGTGGATCTTCTCCAGCTATCGCCACGGCGCCCTGTCAGCGTTCACGTCGGATGAAATTCAGGCGGCGATCTGGATGCTCGAGGGCGATTGGACACTGGCCGATGGCATCGCCGTCTTCGGCGCGTCGATCATCGGCGATCCGGAGGCGCTCATCGCGCTCGCCGAAGCGAATGTGAACGCGGGTTGGGTCAACGACGGTGTCCGCGTAATCAACTTGTTCACGCTCGACGGCCGGAAGGCGCAGGATCAACTGACGCTCTCCGAAGTACCTGAGCCGGGAACGCTGCTACTGGTCGGCAGCGGCGCGGCCGCGCTCATGAAGCGCCGCCGCCGCAAACAGCCGCTCTAAAGTCTCTTTCGCTGCAGAGGCGCGGCCCACCGATCACCCGCGCTCGAACAGGTCGCGTATCGGCTTTCCCTTGCCGTCGTTCGTCACGTAGACCGGTCGTTTCTCCACGACGTAGGAGGTGGTGGGTGGAATGCCCAGCGCGTGATAGATGGTGGCGTGGAGATCCTGGACCGGCACCGGGTTCTCGATGGTCGTGCACGGTCTCTCGTCGGCGGTTCGGCCGTAGACAAACCCTTTCTTGATGCCGCCACCGAACAGCACCACGGACCCGGCCGCGGTGAAGTGCCGGTGCATGCCGTAGTGTTCCGGCGCGGCCATCACGTCGGGCGTGTTCGACTGGTCGCGAACTTCCTTGCCCACCTTCCCTTCCGTGATGGCATCGCGTCCGAATTCGCTGGCGAGGACGACGAGCGTGCGATCGAGCAGCCCTCGCTCTTCCAGGTCCAGCACCAGCTGCGCGAGCGGGGCGTCGATCTGCTCCTTCATCGCTTTCGCGCGCTCATGACCGCGCTCGTGCGTGTCCCAGTAGCGGAAGGGGATGTATTCGGTGGTGACCTCGACGTAGCGCGCGCCGGCTTCGACCAGACGGCGTGCCAGAAGACAGCCCAGACCAAACCGGCCGGTGTTGTAGGTGTCGTAGGCGCCGCGCGGCTCGAGCGACAGGTCGAACGCCTTCGCCGACGGCGACGTCAACAGACGATCGGCCGATTCGAGCGACCGGATCAGCGACTCGCGCTGAAAGTCGCCGGCATATTCGTAGACCGGTTCCTTCGCCAGCAGCTTCTCGTAAAGCTTGCGGCGGCTCAGAAAGCGCCTGTCGCCCAGTTCGGCCGGCGGCCGAACCGCAGTCGCCGCATCGAGCGGATTCGTGATCAGGAACGGCCCGTGTTCGGAGCCGAGAAAGCCGGCGGTGTGAAACGCCTTCACCGCCGCGCTCTCCGCGCCGATTTCCATGTTCTGGCCGATGGCCATGAATGCGGGGACACTGGGGTTCTTCGGGCCGAGCGTCCTGGACACGACCGAGCCGATGTGCGGCATCGCCAGCGACTGCGGCGGAATGTAGCCGGTGTGCCAGTGGTACTGGTGGCGCGAATGCAGGATGAAGCCGAGGTCCGCCGCCTGAAAGGTTCTGATGATCGCGCCGCGGTCCATCACGCGCGCGACGCGTTCGAGACCCTGAGAGATCTTGATGTGATCGACAACCGTGTCGATGCTGGGAAACGTGCTGAGCACCCGTTCGGTGCGAACGCCCGGTTCGAATGGCGTATAGCGTTTCGGATCCCAGGTTTCGGTCTGCGCCATGCCGCCCGCCATCCACAGCACGATGACGGCATCGGCGGTGGCGGTCGGGCCGCTGCCCTGCGCCTGGAGCCGCCGCGGCTCGCGGCCGGCGAGCGCCGACAGCGTGGCCCCGGCGGTCACTCCGAGAAACGCTCGGCGCCCCACTAGTCGCGAGAAGGCCTTCTGCTCTTCACTCATCAGGTGCGGATTGTCGTCAGCCATGACCATCACTCAGAAAATCAGCTGAAACTCCGGCTTCACCATCACCGCCCACAGCAGGTCCGCGACTCCTTCAGAAGCGATGCGGCCCGGACGCGTCGAATCCACGAGCGCCTCGAGCGCGATCGCGCGTTCCTCGGCGGACGGCGCTCGTCCCAGCGCATACCAATAGACACGATCGACGACGTCCGCCGCCCTCGTCAGCCGTGGACCCGGCGGCAGCGGCGTTCCCGGCGCCGGCGGCACCAGGCGATCCATATCGGGCTCGGTCCCGAAGATCAGGAATCGCCCCAGGATGCTCTCCCCCTGCGCCAGCCGGGACACGTGTTCGAGCCCCACGACGCCGCGAAACCTGATGAATCCGCGGCCTGAAATGTCGTAGACGAGCCGAGAGGGTGTCTTGACGCGCACCGCCGACTGAAAAGCCTGGTCGTCGATGACGGCCGCGCCGGATCCGGAGCGGACGGCCGACGCATCCAGCGGGACGAGCGTGCTCAGCGGCGTCGCTACGCCGTCAGCGCCGACCAACGCACCGTCCGCCCACACGGCCTCGGCCTTGTCGACAGCCGTGGAGTTCGCGTCCTGCGCGACGAGCCAGAGCCGGGTCGCGCCGGAGACGCCGACGTCGAACGCCGCGGCAGCGACCCGCGGCGCCGTCTGTCCGGCTGCCGCGCCGCGGGCGTTGATCGGCGTGACGAACAAGGCCGCCGGCGGGGGCGGCAATTCACCCAGCATGTTTCGCGCGCCGCGAAGCAGCCAGTTCGACAGTCGCTCGCCGTTCACCAGCTCCAGCGCCTGAAGCATCGTCGCCGTCGTGCTGCGGGTCGTGAACACCTGATCGCGAATCGGCCGGCCGAGCGCGCGCGCCAGCGGACTGGCCGGCGTCTGCCATTCACGCGTACGGCGCGCGGGCGGCGGCCCCGCGCCGCCCGCCGCGGTCAGCACCGGCGGTTGAGACACATTCCAGTCGCCGGTGATCGCGCCAATGGCATCGCCAAACTGCTCCGCCGTCAGGCGTCTGATTTCCGGACCGCGAAAGACGTAGTCGCGCGGCTGTTCGCCGGTCCGTTGCACCGCGCGCAGCTGATACGCCTTCGACGACATGATCGTCGCGATCAGCCGTTTCAGGTCGTAACCGCTGTCGACGAAATCGCTCGCAAGCCAATCGAGCAGGCCGGGACTCCACGGCACGCCATCCATCTCGTCCGGGTTCTCGACCAGGCCCCGCCCGAGCAGGCGATGCCACATCCGATTGACGATTGTTCTCGGCAGGCGTCCGTTGCGCGGATCGGTGAAGATGGCCGCGGCGGTGCGCCGGCGGTCGGGCAAGGACGCGGACGGCGGCGCGCGATTCAGATCGGGGAACAGGAACGCGGGTGTGGCGTAGACGTCCTGTGCCACATCGCACCGGTAGAGACGGAGCCGTCCCTCTTCAGAGAAGAAGCTCGCCAGACCGTACGCGTCCTTCAACTGCCATTTGCTGATGAAGCTGTCGTGACACGAGTTGCATTTGAGGTTGACGCCGAGAAAGACCTGGGCGCTGTTCTGCGCGGCCTGCATGGCGGGCGTCTGGCTCGCGCTGACCTCGCCGCGCCAGTTGACGCCAACCAGGAACCCGTCGGGATCGCCCGGCGCCGCCGGATTCAGCAACTGCTCCACGAACCGGTTGTAGGGCACGTTTCTGTTCAGCGCCGACAGCAACCAGGCACTGATGCTCTTGCGGGACGAAGTCTCCGAGTAGTAGTTGACGCCTTCGTCGTTGCGCAGGACGTCGTTCCAGAACGAGATCCAATGCTGGGCGTAGGTGTCGTTGTCGGCAAGCAGCCGCTCGATCAGCACGCGGCGCTTGTCGGCGTTCGCATCCGCGACAAACGCGCGGAGATCGTCCGGAGGCGGCAGCAGTCCCCAGATGTCGAGGAACGCCCGCCGCGCGAACGCGGCGTCGCCGACGACCTCCGGGGGTGGACCGCCGATGCCGGCCAGATAGGCGGCCGTGAATCGATCGACGGGCGTCGTCCAGCCGGGCCGGACGACATCGGGGAGCGCCGGACGCTCGAGCGCAAGCGGCGCTTCCCATTTCGGCGCCGCCGCCGCGGAGGCCGGCGTGGCGCGTGCGCCCTCGTCGATCCACAGGCGGATTGTCGCGACGTCGCCGGCTGACAGCGCGGCCTTCCCGAGCGGCATCAACGGCGGTACCTGACCGGTGATCCGTCCTATGAGGAGACTACCGGCGGCGTTGCCGGGACGAATGGCCGCACCGCTGCGTCCACCCTCGAGCGCGTCGGCGTATGAGGCCAGTGACAGCCCGCCCGATCGGCGTTCGGCGCTGTGGCAGCCGAGGCACTGCGCCGCGAGAATCGTGTGGACCTGCCGCTGATAGTCGATGGTTGCGGCGCCGGTCGGCTGAGGCTGCGCGGCCGCCCACAGCGCACCCGCCCACACCCACGCCGCCATCGCAGCGCCAGCGTCGTTCGACCCGCACATCCTTGTGGGTCATGATAATCCCAACGCTATTCGAGGATGAGCGCGCCGTCCGTCCACCACCGCCGCCGATCGCTCCGGCGGACGTCCTGCCGCCGGTCTGCTCCCATCCGGCGCTCGGGAAGATGACCGACGAACGACCAGCCGAATTCGAGCAGCGACGAGCCGAGGCCTGCGTGAAACTCCTCCGCCGCCGACTCGTCGGGGAACTCGTAGGCATGGACGGTTTCGGCCCCTTTCTCGTCCGAACGCGTCGAGCGCGACCACGACTGTTTCGCCTTCGAGCCACTGCTCGATCGTCAGCTCGTCGGCGCCTTTGGCAAATGTCCAGATGCGAAGATCGTCCTGGCTCGCCGAGCTGGTGTGGACAACGTGGTGGCCGCCCTCGTTCACGTGTGAATCGACAGCACAGCGCGTACCAAAAGTGAAATGCGAGCGCGAATACTGTTGCCCTGAAACAGTGTTTGCGAGGCGCACGACCCGTTTTCCTCGGAAAGCCCGCCCTCTCACGGGGTACGGTGATTGCCGAGGCCTCTGACTGGAAAACATGTCCGAGACCTCGACGCACCGTTCGACAGCATCGAAAGCGCTCACGAATACATCGGCTTGCTGTGCGAGGCGCTGGACGACGCCCACCGCACGATTGGGCAGGAAATTGCCCATCCTTGCGAATTCACGGGAGCCCGCCACCTGGACGCGCTGCGGCTCGCGGACTACAAGTTGAAGAGCCTGCGTCAGCACTTCGTCGCGAGCCGGCGGCTGCTGACAGACCTCCGCACGCTGCGCCGCTATCTGCGCGACGAGCGGATGGAAGAGCACAACCACGCGTCTCTCGCGCCCGGCCAGTCGGCACACTCAGAGACCTTGCGAGTCGCGGCGCGATAACTGCGCCGCTTGGCCCTCATCTGCGGCTGCGCTGGGGCGGCAACTGAGGTAGTCTGATAGCTCATGCCTTTCCAACCCAGAACCTCTGCGATCCTGGCGGCGCTCGTACTGGTGGCCGCGCCCAGCCTTTCCACCCGTTCGGACGCCCAGCAGGCGCCGGCGCAGCCCGCCTCGTCGGAAGACGTCGTCTTCGTCGGGGCCGGCGATATCGCCAACTGCGAGCTCCTGACCGGCGCGACTGCCACGGCCGACGTTGCTCGACGGCATCGAAGGGGCGGTCTTCACGCTGGGCGATCACGCGTACCTGCGCGGAACCGATACGGAATTCAAGCGTTGCTACGACTCGACATGGGGGCGCCACAAGGCGCGCACGCACCCGACACCCGGCAATCACGACTATCTGACCGCGCACGGCCGGCCGTACTTTGAATACTTCGGCGAGAACGCAGGCCCTGACGAACGCGGCTACTACAGCTTCGACCTCGGCGCATGGCACATCATCTCGCTCAACAGCTCGGTCGTCGCCGCGCTGCCGGCCCAGGCGAAGTGGCTGCGCGACGATCTCGCGGCGCATCCGGTCGATTGCGTGCTCGCCTATTGGCACGCGCCAATCTTCAGCTCCGGCCCGCACGCACCGGACAGCACGATGAAAGACACCTGGTCCATTCTCTACAAGGCGGGCGTGGACCTCGTGCTGAACGGGCACGACCACATCTACGAGCGGTTCGCGCCGCAGGACGACAAGGGCAAGGCCGATCCCGAGCACGGCATCCGCCAGTTCATCGTCGGCGTCGGCGGTGGCGGCGTCTACAAGTTCGGGAAAACCGCGGCCAACAGCGAAGTCCGCGACAACTCGACGTATGGCGTGTTGAAGCTGACGCTGGGCCCTGGCCGCTATGCGTGGCAGTTCGTGGCGATGCCCGGCTCACGGTTCACGGACACCGGAACCGGCTCGTGTGTGGCGCCGAAATCGAAATAGGGTCGACTATTTTCCTGAGAAGAGCCAGCCGTCGGTCCACCAGCGGCGCCGCTCGTTCATGCGCGGCATCGTCCGCCGATCTCGCCGGCCGCGGCGCTCGGGCTGAAAGCCCACGAACGACCAACCCGTGTGCGTGAGGAGCGTTTCCATATCCGCCTGAAAGCGCACCATCGACCGCTCGTCGCGGAAGGTGTACGTCTTTGGCGAGTCGTTCAGCACGACAATCAGCGCGCATCCCTGCGACGCGGCCTGGCGGACGATCGTCAGCTCGTCCTCCTCCCGGGCGAAGGTCCACATGGGATCGTGCGCGGCCGCCGTTTCATTGCCTGATTCGGCCGCTGGCTCGGCGTTCGGCGCAGCGCCGGGACTCTGGTGTTCCACACCAGAGATATCGGCACCTCAGCTGATGGGCCTAGATGAAAAACTGCGCAATCCCGGCTACTGCCGCACTCACCGCCGACGCCGCGCCTGATCGATGACCGTCGCGGCAAAGACCAGCCGCAGTTTCGCCGACCCTCCGTCAATCGCGTCGGGCTTCTGCGGCGCGGGCGCCACCAGCCAGGCCAGCACGATGCTCACCAGGTAGAGGCCGATCATCGGCGCCGCGACGACCGCCTGGTTCCACGGGTTGCCATCCGGTGTGACGACCGCCGCGAGGATGAAGATGATGAGGATCGCGTACTGGAGGTGGCGCCACAGGAACCGCGCGGTCACCAGCCGCATCTTCGCGAGGAAGAACACGACCGTCGGGATCTGAAAGACGACGATCATGCCGATCATCATCTTCAGGTACAGGTCGACCGTGTCCTCGACGCCCGGCATGAACTTCATGCGCGGCGAGTTGAACGCCCCGTAGAACTTCATCAGCCCGGGAAAGAGCACGTACTGGCTGAAGAGCGCGCCGCAGACACTGCCGCCGGACGTCAGCACGACGAACGGAATCAGGAATCGCTTCTCGTTGGTGTACAGGCCCGGCGCGATGAATCGCCACACCTGGTGCATGACGAAAGGCGCCGCCAGCAGGAAGCCGGCAATCAGCGAGATATTCAGATAGAACGCGAAGCCTTCGCCCGGACGGATGAACACCAACGCGGTGCCTGGGGGCAGCGATCGGGTAATCGGATCGAGCACGATGTCGGCGAGCCGATCGTAGAACGCAAAGGCGACGGCCATGCCCGATGCCGATCGCGATGCACGAGCGAATGATGCGGGTCCTGAGCTCGTCGAGGTGCTCCAGGAATCCCATCCGGCCTTCCGCCGCGTCATCATCTGGCGGCTGAACGGGGAGCGATACGGCTGTGGGCTCATGCGCCGGATTCTCGACCGGCGCGCGGCGTTTCGCAAGACAGGATTCCGTATGGAGGCGCTCGCCTCAAGCCGTCGCGCTCCAGCGTATTGGTGGGGCGTGTACGCGATTCCGAGCGGAGCGCGAAGGCTTCAGCCGAGCGGCTACTGCGAGTGTCCGCGCGCCGAGATCGGCCAGACGGCTTCGACGCGATCCTTGCGGGTGCCGTGGATGACGTCGTACTCGTTCACCGCCGGGTCGCAGTGCGGCACGATCAGCTCGAGGCGGTCCCCCACCTTGTAGGTTTTCGCCGCGGTCTCGTAGCGGATGGAGCCGAATTCGTCCGAGCCGGCGTTGTAGGCGAACCCCTTCTCGCCAATCACGATCGCATCCGGCTTGTTCAGCGTCAGCGCCTTGGCCCCGGCGTCGGTGGTGAGGCGCCCGGGGAAATAGGTGTTCAGCACCGTGGTCATGACGGTCAGCGAGGGGACGAAGTCGGTGTAGATGTCGCCGCTCTCGCCGCCGATCTCCAGGTACTGCGCGTCCATGAAGATGTAGCTGCCGACCTGCAGGTCGGTGAACCCCGGCACCTTGGTCATGATGTTGTACGTGCCGGTGCCGCCGCCGCTGAAGATCTCCGTGCTCAGACCCGCGCGCTTGAACATGTCGTGGGTCTGCACGGAGGGCTCGAAGTTCTGCAGCGTGCGCTCGAGGCGCGTCGAGAATCCCTTGATGTGCTGCGCGCCGCCGTCGTAGCTGATGATGCCGCGCAGCTTCAGGTTCGGCAGCTTGTCCACCAGCTTCGCCAGCGCCAGCGCCTGTGCGCCGGCCGGCACGCCGCTTCGCGTCCCCACCGCCACGTCGATCACGACGTCGGCGACGACGCCGGCTTCCTTGGCGGCGTCGTTCAACTCGCGCGCGTTGGGTTCGTAATCGACGGCCTGGATGAAGTTGCGGTTCGTCTTGCGGATCGTCATCGCGCGCCGGATCTTGTTCGCCGTCACGTTCGACGTCGTCATCAGGATCTTGTCGACGCCGTTGGCAAACAGCGCCTCCGCCTCGCTGACCTTCGCGGTGCAGACGCCGATCGCGCCGGCGGCCAGCTGCAGCTTGGCAATCGCGGGACACTTGTGCGTCTTGGCATGCGGCCGCGTCGCGACGCCGGTGCCGGCCAGCTTCGCCTTCATCGTCGCGAGGTTCTGCTCCAGCTTGTCGAGGTCCACGCACAGCGCGGGCGTATCGAGATCCCACTTCGAGACGCCGACCAGCGATGCTTCAGCCTCGCGCACGCGCGCCGTCCGCGGCAGCCAGGCACCCATCGTTCCGGCACCGGCGGTGTGGAGGAATCCCCGTCGCGACAGAGCGTCTGATTTCATGTGTCACCTGAAGGAGGGAGAACACGTGTAGGGGCCGACCTGCGTGTCGGCCCGGGGCGGACACCCGGGTCCGCCCCTACGACCGTCGATACCCTAGCCGATCGCCGCCGAGCCGACGCCGCCGCGGAGTGCGTTCGCGAGGTTGTTGAGCGCGACCTCCAGCGTCTTGCGCGAGCTGGCGATGTTCATGCGCATGTGGTTCTCGCCGCCACCGCCGTAGGATCCGCCCTGGTTCAGATGCACCTTGGCGACCTTGACCAGATGACGCTCGACCATCGTCTCCGGCGTGACCGGATTGGCGGCGGACGCCTTGTTCGCTTCCGCGGCCAGCGCTTTGGCGTTGATCTTGTTGGCGACGGCGCTGACGTCGAGCCAGGTCAAATAGGTGCCCTGGGGCTTCACGTGCTTGATCATCGGGATGTTCGCGCGGATGAACTTCTCGACGAAGTCGTGGTTGCCGTCGATGTACTCGACGCACTGGTTCAACCAGTCCTCGCCGCCGGCATACGCCGCCTTGCTCGCAATCATCCCCATCGTCGTCAGGTCGGCGCGGTTGTTCGCCTTGACCCGGTTGATGTAGTCCATGTTGTCGGAGAAGAACCACGCGCACTTCATCGCGGCGAGGCCGAAGGACTTGCTCGCGGCCTTGAACGTGATGCTGTTGTTGACGACCGCCTTGTTCGGCAGCGTCGAGAACGGCGTGTACTTATGGCCCTTGTTGACGAAGTCGCAGTGGATCTCGTCCGCGAGCACGACGACACGGCGGCGGAGGCAGATTTCGCCGAGGCGCATCAGATCTTCGGGCGACCACACATTGCCGGTCGGGTTCTGCGGGTTGCACAGGATGAACGCGTTGGTGTCGTAGCTGATGCGCCGCTCGAAGTCCTCGAAGTCGATCGAGTACTTGCCGTCGACCACTTTCATCACGTTCTCTTCGGGCTTGGTGGCGGTGGCCCGGAGATCGCCGTAGAAGCCGTTGTAGGTCGGCGTGTTGAGCAGGACTTTGCTGCCCGGAGGGCAAAACGTCTTGAGCGCGGCGATGATCCCCGGGTGCACGCCGGTGGTGATCACGACCGACTCTGGATTGACGTTGATGCCGTGCCGCTTCTTGTTCCAGGCGATGATCCCGTCGGTAAACGACTTGCATGGCGGGGCCACCCATATCGAGGTACCCCCAGTTCTCGTGCTGCATGCGCTCCATCAGCGCCTTGGTAATCGGCGGCGCGACGCGGAAGTCCATGTCGGCGATGCCCATGCCCACCACGACGCTGCCGGCGCCGTAGGTCCGGTTCGGCGAATCGTATTTGGTGGAATCGGTACCGAAGCGGTTGTACGGCGTGTCGAAGTCGTACTTGCCGTCCACCGGTTCGGCCGACGGCGTCGAACCGGCGGCGGCCGCCGCGAGCGGGGTGCTGGAGCCGACGGCGCCGGCGACTGCCGTCATACCGACGTTCCGCAGGAACGATCTGCGATTCAGCCCATCATGCTGTGACATGCGTGTGCTCCCTGAAGGCGGTCTGTGGCCGTCCAGAACGGGCTGATCCTACACCCGTCCGACCGTATAAGTGACTGATTTTTCAGGGCTGGGATGGCGAGTGGCGCCGGGAACGGAGGGCGGTGTCGAACCTCCGTCCCCGGACACCCGGCCGCTATTCGTTCACGGCGTGCAGGCGGCGCGCGGGCTGAGCCGTCTGGTCCTGCGATTCGAGGTATTCGACGCCATCCGCGGTAATCACCAGGATGGAGTTGTCCGCCCGTTGAATGAGCTTCTTCTGCACCAGATACCACACGGTGAACTCGAGGTGCTCGCGCGGCCGGCCCGTGAGCTTCTCCAGGTCGATGAAGAAGATTCCTGGCTCGTGCGGCTCGAGGCGGCGCTTGGCGTAGAGCACCTCCAGAATGGTGTTCCGGACCGCGCGCTCGGAGAGGAAGTCATTGCCGGCGTCGGCGCTGTGTTCGACGAGACGCCAGCGTTCCTTCTGCTGCCGCTCGTGGGCCAGATCGGTACTGCGCGCGCAGCTTGGGATCGCTCAGGACGCGGTACGCTTCGGTGACCAGGCGGAAGCGGCTTTCGCTGCCGGTTTCCTTGTTGTCCGGATGAAAGCGCTGGGCGAACAGCCGGTAGACGCGGTGGACGGTCTCAGGCTCGGCGTTCACGCTGATTTGCAGCGCCTCGTAATAGTCGACGGGCGACCCTGAATCCATGCCGGCGCGGTGTGCAAGCCGCGCACCTCCGCGTTTCACTGACGAAATTCGCGATTCTGCCGCCGCCGACCGACAAAACTGCCGCTCCAATCACAAAACGGTATTGCGTCCCCCCCGAGACCCGCGTTAGCGTTCAGGTGCGCGACGGCTTTCGCCGAGCGGGATCATTTCGGAGGAGCGACCTCATGAAGAGCATCATCGGCGCGTTCGGCGTCGCCGCCACCGCGGCCCTGACCTGCCGGTTGGCCAGGTGCCTGAGACCAGCGCCGAGATGAGAAGGGCTCACGGGAAGCGAGAAGGTCAGAAGACAGAATTCTCATGAAAAAGAACACTCCTGGTCTCATCTCAATGAAAAAGAAATCTCCTGGCCTCCTGATCTCCTGTGTCTTACTGGCGGTGGCGGCCACGGTGAACTCGGCCGACACCGCCGACCCCGGCGGCTGGTCGCGGTTCCGCGGCCCGAACGGCTCGGGCATCTCGACCAGCACGCGTCTTCCCACCGAGTTCGGTCCGACGCGCAACGTCGTGTGGAAGACGGCGCTGCCGTTCGGGCACTCGTCGCCGGCGCTCACGCGCGATCGGATCTTCCTGACGGCGGTGCGCGCCGACCATCTCGTCACGATCTGCCTCGACCGCCGGACCGGCAGCGTCCTGTGGGAGCGCGACGCGCCGCGGCCGCGGGTCGAAAAACTCGACAGCCGCAACGGTCCCGCGGGACCGACGCCGGCGACCGACGGCACCAACGTCTACGTGTTCTTCGCCGACTTCGGGTTGATCTCCTACGACATGGACGGCCGCGAACGCTGGCGGCTGCCGCTGGGCCCGTTCAACAACCTGTACGGCATGGGCGCGTCGCCGGTGCTGGTCGCCGATCTGGTCGTGTTGCCCTGCGATCAGAACACCGGCTCGTTCATCGTCGCGGTCGGCCAGCGCGATGGACGCGTGCGGTGGCGCACGCCGCGTCCCGAGGCGCACAGCGGACACTCGACGCCCATCCTGTACACGCCGGCCGGCGGCGCGACGCAAATCATCGTGCCGGGCTCGTTCCTGCTGACCGCGTACGCCGTCGCGTCCGGCGAAAAGCTGTGGTGGGTGCGCGGCCTGTCATTCGAGCTGAAGTCGACGCCGGTCGTCAGCGGCGACACCTTGTACATCAACGGCTTCGGCACGCCGGAAAACCAGCCGGGCGCGCAGAAGGCGATCGAACCCTTCGACGACATCAAGAAGCAGCACGCCGATGCACGCGGGATCGTGACGCTGGCCAACCTGCCGAACGGACGGGGCGCTCGTGGATCGATCTCGACGCCGACGGCAACGTGTCGGCCGACGAATGGGAGTACTACCGCGCGGCGATGGCGAGCGAGAACGGCATGCTCGCGATCCGGATGGGCGGCCGCGGCGACGTGACGGACACCAACGTCCGCTGGAAGTATCACAAGGCGGTGCCGCAGCTGCCGTCGCCGATTGTCTACGGCAACGTCCTCTACATGGTGAATGACGGCGGGATCGTCACCACGCTCCATCCCGAAACCGGCGCGGAGCTGGGCCAGGGGCGGCTGAAGGGGGCCATCGATCACTACTACGCGTCGCCGGTCGCCGCGGACGGGAAGATCTACATGGCGAGCGAGAAAGGTAAGGTCGCGGTCCTTCAGCCCGGCGGCGGCCTCGAGCCGATCGCGGTCAACGATCTCGACGACGACATCTACGCCACGCCGGCGATCTCGGACGGGAAGATCTACCTGCGTACGCGCGGCTGGCTGTACTGCTTCGGCCTCGCACAGTAGAAGACGTCCGCACTGTGATCGCGGCGCGAGCAGCTCGTGTCTTGCTCATTTTCACCGCGCCAGCGGTATCGATCGTTCGCCGCCGGTTCGCGTGCCGTCCTCATGGTGTCGGCGTGAGCGGCGCGAGCGGGTCGTGTCGCTGCTCCCTTTCGCCGCGTGGAAAAACGGCGCCCTCCCGCTCCGCGTCTTGCGTCAGCAACGCATCGAGCACCGCTGGCGCGCGCTGTCGCAAGACACAGACGCCCATGCGCGAACCGGCTGTATTGCTTCGGTCAGGCTCGCCCCGAGCCCCGAGCATCGAGCCCCGCTCCTAGTCCCCAGTCCCCAGTCCCCTAGTCCCCGACAGTCTCCCTCGACTCCTTCGTCTGATTGCTGATCTGCAGATCCCAGCCGTCCGGGTCGTAGACGTGGAAGCTCTTGAAGTTCTCGCCGACCATGTCGGGCCGCGGGTTCAGGCCGCGCTTCTCGAGCTCCGCCTTCACCTTGTCCGTGTCCCACGGCTGCACGCCCCACGAGATGTGATTGATGACGCCGGTCAACGGCGGCCGGTTGGCGCGACCGCCTCCCTGCGCGCCTGCTGCCGGTGGTGCGGCACTGGCCGCCGCGGGCGGCGCGGCGCCCGCCGCCGCCTGCGCATTCGGCGCGCGCCCGTTGCGAATGATGATGCCGCCGAGCCCGTTGATGTTCAGCGTCGCCTGGGACGTGCCGTTGTCGTTCCGGATCGTCCAGCCCATGAGATCGCGGTAGAACGCCGCGCTGCGCCGGTAGTCCGACACCTGGAACGAGATGTGGTCCAGCCACACCGTCTTCCATCCGGTCGGTTCGAACGCCTGCGGAATCGGCGGCTTCGGCTGCGCCGCGGCGGTTTGCGCCAGCGCGCTGGCGCCGGGCGCGGCGGCCACCGCCGCCAACGCCAGGCTCTGAATCAGCTGCCGGCGCGTCATCTTCCCGTCCTCGAAGTCTTTCAGCAGTCCCGCAATGACGCTTTCCATCTTGTCCTCCACTCAAGAACGCAAAGACCGCTAAGGCCGCACAGCAACTTTTTCATCGGACACGACGCTCTTCGCGTTCGTCGTTCGCTGTCAGCGTTGAGACGACGTCTCGGCCGGCGCGGTGTATTGCACTTTCCCGCCGACGATCGTGTAGAGAATTCGCGCGGCCGGAATCTGATCCTCCGGCACCGTGAGGATGTTCTTCGAGAAGACCGTCACGTCGGCGAGCTTGCCGACCGCGAGCGATCCCGTGATCGCCTCGTCGAAGCCTGCAAACGCGGCGTTGATCGTGTACGAACGGAGCGCTTCCATCCGGGTCATACGCTGGTCCGGAAAGAAGACCGAGCCGTCCTTGACCCTGCGCGAGACCGAGGCATAGAAGGACGGGATCGGATCGACGTCTTCCACCGGCGCGTCCGTGCCGTTGGCGATGATGGCGCCGGACTTCATCAACTTCTGCCAGACATAGGCGCCTTCCTCCGCACGCTTCGGTCCCAGCCGCGCCAGGACGTAGGGTGCGTCGGACGTGCAGTGGATCCCTTCCATCGAGGCGATGACGCCGAGCCGCCCGAACCGCGGAATGTCGGCCGCGCTGATGTGCTGCGCGTGCTCCACGCGCCAGCGCAGCGCCTTGCTGCTTTTCTCGGGGTGACGGTTGAACGCGCTTTCGTAGAGATTGAGCGTCTCGCGGTTGCCGCGATCGCCGATGGCGTGCACCGCCATCTGGTAGTCGTTCTTGATCGCGAGCTCCGCGATCGTCCTGATGTCGTCCAGCGAGTCGGTCAGCATCCCGCTCGTCGTCGCCAGGTCGGCGTACGGCTCGAGCATCCACGCGCCGCGCGATCCGAGGGCGCCGTCGATCGCCCGCTTGGTCGCGCGCACCGTGAATCGCTTGTCGCCGTAGTTGACGACGCGGTATTTCGGCATGTCCTCCGCGAGCCGGGCCGCGTCCTCGCGCAGCATCATCCAGACGCGAAGCGGCAGCTGGCGCTCGTCCACCACCTTCTTCATCACCTCGATCGTCGACGGCGGCGAGCCGGCGTCGTGGACCGAGGTCAACCCCTTCGACAGCGCTTCCTGCGACGCCAACGCGATCACCTCGCGGAGATCGGCTTCCACCTGCGCCGGCGTGCGGGTCGCGCGGTCGCGGGCAAGCGCTCCCGAGATGAGCGACTGCGCGCGCTCGTTGAAGAGACCCGTGGGGTTGCCATCCTGGTCTTTCAGGATCTGTCCGCCCGCCGGATCGGGTGTCGTCCGCTGCACTTCGGCCATCTTCATCGCCAGCGCGTTCGCAAATCCCGCGTGCCCGCTGGCGTGGGTCAGCCACACCGGGTTGTTGGGCGACACGCGGCTCAGCGCCTCGTGCAACGGGAAGCCATCGACGTTGGGCGACGGCACCTCGGACCACTTTTCCTGGTGCCAGCCGCGGCCGAGGATCCAGTCGCCCGGCCGCGCCTTCTTCGCCGCCTCGCCGACCATCCGGACGATGTCGTCCCAGTTTCGCGCCGTGGCCAGCTTGAGGTTGCGCGCGGCTTCACCGACGCCGGTGAAGTGAACGTGCGCATCGATGAATCCTGGCGTCGCGAGCGCCCCCTTGAGGTCGATGACCCTGGTCGCCGGACCGACGTAGCGCTGGATCTCCTGGTCGGATCCGAGCGCGACGATGGTGTCGCCGGTCACCGCCATGGCGGCCGCTTCCGGCCGGGCGTCGTCCACGGTGACGATGGTGCCGCCGCGGATGACGAGATCGGCCGGACGCGCGGCGGCCGGCGGCGCCTGCCCCGCGGTGTCAGGCCTGTCTCGCCGCAGCGGCGAAGCCGCGAAGGCGGACGCAAGCGCGATCAGCACGGCGACCGCGGCCGCACCCGCGCGCAGAAGGTTTTTCAGGATCATCGTCTCTCGACGCTCGGCTGCCACCTTCGACGACCGGCATTGTGCAGTTACCACGATGGGCACAAGGACACAAGGAATTCCGAACTGGCCTTCCCTTTGTGACCTTTGTTCCTTTGTGTCCTTGGATGCGGCCTGTTCTTAGCAGGAGACGCATTTGTGGCTGTTCTTCGAACCGAGCTTCTCGAGCAGCGCCACCGTCGCCGGGAACGGCGAGACGCGCTGCACCGGACCGTTCGCCATGTCGGCGACCGTCTGTCCACTGCGCGCCACGGCGGTGACGTCCGCGCCTTTCGACATGAGGTACTGAATCATGTCGTTGTCGCCGCGGGCCGCCGCGTGATGGAGCGGCGTGTAGCCGTCGTTGTCGCGGGCGTTGACGTCGGCGCCGAGCTCTTCGACGAGGTACTTCACCGAGGGCATCCAGCCGTCGGGCGCATGCCGGTGCGCGTTGCCGGCGAACCCTTCGCCGTACTCGACGCCGGCGGCGGCGTGCAGCGCGTACGCGCCCGGACCACCGGGCGGAATCGGCAGCGCGGTGTAGCGCTCCTGATTGGCGCCGGCCGTGGGCGCGACCGGGCCGCCCGCGCCGGGAGGCGCACCGCCGCCGCCGCGCCGGATCGGCACCGGCGGCGCGATCGTCGGGATGTTCGGATCGGCGCCGCGCCCGACGAGCAGGCGCATCGCCGCGACATCGGTCGCGTAGGCCGCGCGCCAGAACGCCGTCGAACCGGACGTATCGGCGAGACCGCAGTTGCGGTTGCCACAGCCGCTGTACACGAGATACCAGGGGTGCGACCTGACGCGGCCGTTCGGATCGGCGCCCGCGTCGAGCAGCGCCTTCATCACGTCGAGGTAGGTCGCCTTCTGCAGTTCCATCTCCTGCGGCTGCGGGAAGCGCGTTCTCGGCTGCCACTGCGTGTTGACGGCGGCCCACAACGGCGTGACGCCGTTGCCGGCGGCGGCGAGGTTCGGATTCGCGCCGCGCTGCAGAAAGAACATCGCCATGTCGAACTGGCCGTTGATCACCGCCATCAGGAGCGGCGTGGTCGCGTCGCCGGCGCCGGGCTGATCGATCGGCGCGCCGCCGTCGAGCAGCGCGCGGGCGGCGTCGATGTGGCCCTGCCGCGCGGCGTGCAGCAAGGCGGACAGGCCGCCCTTGGTCGCGACCGGCGGGTTGATTTCTTCAGGATCGAAGTTGTTCGCCGCGCCCGGTGCGTTGCGATCGTTGGCGGCCGCGCCCTCCTTGGTGTCGGGCGGCGGAATCTTGCCCGATGCGAACAGCTCGCGCGATGCCTGCATCGCCGCCTGAATCTGGCTGGCGGTCGGCTGCTGGCCCTTCTGAACAGCGGCCTCGAGCACCTTGCGCTGCCGCTCGGTTGCCGCGCGATCGAGCGCGCTCTGCTTCTGGATGTCGATCGTCTTGGTCGTCACCCGCGGATCGGCGCCGCGCGCGAGCAACACCGTGATCGCCTCGGCGCGGTTCTGCGCCGCCGCGTAGATCAGCGGCGTCTGCCCCCAGTCCGCGTCCTTGGCATTGGCGTCGGCGCCGTGGTCGAGGAGGATCCGAACGACGTCGGCGTTGCCGGTGGCGGCGGCCAGATGCAGCGGCGTCACCCCGGTCGTGGTCGTGCGGGCGGTGACACTGGCGCCCGATTTCACGAGCGCCTGGACAACGGCCGCGCTGCCCGACTGGCTGGCGAGGTGCAGCGGCGTGTACTGACCGATACGCGTGGTCGCGCCGACGTTCGCGCCGGCGTACACGAGCATCTCCGTCATCTCGACGTCACCCCGTTCGGCGGCGTAATGCAGGGCGCTCATGCCGTCGCCCTGCGCGCCGCTGACGTCGGCGCCCTGCTTGAGCAGCGCGCGGAGCGCCTCGCGATCGCCTTTCATCGCCGCGTCGGCGACGGGCGAGCTCGAGGCCGCGGCGAGGAGAGCCGACAGGCCACACGCGATCGCCGCACTCGAGACGAACCGACGTTTCATAGTTCCTCCCAGTCGCGACCGCTAGAAAGGGATCGCAGCTACGTGACGCCCTGTATCCGTGATCCGCTATCCGCTAGCCCTGTCCGACGGGCGATCAGCCCGACAGCGAGAACTCGCCCGTGCTGTCCCCAAACGTCTTCACGTCTTCAAGCCCGAGCTGATGCAGCAGCGTCAGCATGACGTTCGCCATCGGCGTGCCGTCGGGCGCCTTCAGGTGCAGATTCCCCTTCAGCCCGCCGTTCGCATGTCCGAACAGCACCAGCGGACAGCGGCGGTGATTGTGAATGTTCGGATCCGCCATCGGCGATCCCCAGATGATCAGCGTCTTGTCGAGGAGGCTGGCGTCGCCGTCCATCGTGTTCTTCATCCGGTCGAGGAAGTACGCCATCTGGCCGACGCGGAACTTGCAGATCTTGTTGAACTCCATGATCCGCTCTTCGCGGCCGCCGTGGTGCGACGCGGGATGGAAGGGCTGGTTCGACTCGCATTCCGGGAACACGCGGTTCTGCGCATCGCGGCCGGTCTTGAACGAGGTGATGCGCGTCATGTCGGTCTGCAGCGCCAGCACCTGGATGTCGAACATCAGCTTCATGTGCTCGGTGAACGAGTCGGGCACGCCGGCGGGCGCTTCCGGCAGCTCGCGCTTCTCGCCGCTGCGGTTCTGCGCCTCGACCGCCTGGATGCGCCGCTCGATCTCGCGCACGTTGTCGAGATAGCGGTCCAGACGCGTCCGATCGCCGCTGCCCACCTGCCGGCGCACGCGTTCGACCTCGCCGCCAATCCAGTCGAGGATGCTGCGCCGCGTGTCGCGCCGCGCCGCCCGGTCTTCGGCGGTCGCGCCGGATCCAAACAGCATGTCGAAGGCGACGCGCGGGTCGCGGATCATCGGCAGCGGCTCGTTCGGCGACGCCCAGCTGATCGTGTCGGTGTAGGCGCAGGAGTAGTTGTAGGTGCAGCCGCCGGCCTGGTCGAGGTTTTCGATGCAGAACTGCATCGACGGCATCGGCGTCGCCTGCCCGAAGCGCTTCGCGTACATCTGATCGAGCGACGTGCCGGCCCAGAGGTCCGAGCCGTTGGTCTGCTTCGGATGCGACTGGGTCAGGAACACCGCGCTCGACCGGAAGTGATCGCCGCCGATTTCCGGCAGCAGGAACGCCTCCGCATTCCGCACGTCGGTGTTGCTGACGATCGTCATGTGCTCGCGGAAGCTCTCGAGCTTGCTGAACGGATTGTCGGGAACGAGCGTGAACCCGCGGCCGGTGGTCTCGGGCGCAAACAGGTGCTTGGTCGCGCCCCAGTTGTTGCAGCCGGCCAGCCCGTGCACCTCCTCGATGCAGACGAGCCGCGTGCGGTCGGAGGTGGCCGCCTGTGCGACCGTCCGGCCGGCGGGCACCATGGCATCGAGAAACGGCAAGGCCACGGTGGCGCCCATGCCGCGGAGGAACGTCCGGCGCGGCATCTGCTTTCGGGTGATGAAGTCCACAGTCGTCTCTCCTCTTCGTCGTCACTGTCGCGCGGCGCTAGGCGTCTCGACGCCGTGCAACAGTCGCGAGCTAGCCCCTGCTACTGCTACTGCGAACTGACCGCCTCCGCCCGCTTCATCTGAAACGCATCGCTCTTGATCACGCCGAGAATGAACGACGACATCTTGTAGTCGTTCGCCTCGGCGGCCTTCGCAATCGCACGAATCGTCGGCTGATCGAAGTACTCGGTCCGCCGGCCCAGCGCGTACGCGAGCAGGTTCTCGGTGAACGTCCTGACCAGCGGCACCGGCCGCTTCATCAGCGCGCGCGTCAGCTCCGCCGGCGTCGTCACCGGTGTGCCGTCGTAATAGTCGCCCTTCGTGTCCAGCGGCATCCCGTTCTCGCGGGTCCGCCATTTCGCCGTCACATCGAAGTTATCGAGCGCCAGCCCGATCGGGTCCATGAAGCGGTGACAGGAATTGCACGTCGGGTTGCTCCGATGGATTTCCATGCGCTCGCGCGTCGTCAGCATGCGGCCGTCCTTGGCCGACGCCGTCTCGTCGAGCAGCGGGATGTCGGGCGGCGGCGGAGGTGGCGGCGTGCCCATCAGCACTTCCATCACCCACTTGCCGCGCAGCACCGGCGACGTCCGATTGGCCAGCGAGGTCTGCACCAGCACGCTGCCCTGGCCCAGGAGCCCGCGCCGCGTGTCGTCCGGGTAGGTGATGCGGCGGAAGTCGTCGCCGGCGATCCCGGGGAACCCGTAGTGCCGCGCCAGGCGCTCGTTCACGAACGTGTAGTCGGCGCGATAGAGATCCAGCAGGCTGCGGTCCTCTCGCACCAGGCTGTTGAAGAACAGCTCGGTCTCGCGCCGCATCGCGCCGGCGAGGTTGTCGTCGAAGTTCGGGTAGTTGTTCGGATCCGGGTGGACCTTGTCGATGTCCTGCAGCCGCAGCCATTGCGCCGCGAAGCGGCTGCCGAGCGCTTCGGAGCGGGAATCGGCGAGCATCCGCTTCGCCTGCTTCTCGATGGCGCCGGGCGCCGACAGCTTGTTCTGCTCCGCGAGCGTCAGCAGTTCCTGATCCGGCAGCGTGCCCCAGAGAAAGAAAGACAGGCGCGAAGCGAGATCGAGGTCGGCGACGCGGTAGGTGGAACCCGGCGCAGCCGTCGGCGGCTCTTTCTCGAGACGGAAGATGAAGTGCGGGCTCGCAAGGATCGCCTCGAGCACGGTCCGGATACCGCCCTCAAAGCCTTCGCCACCGCTCCGCCTTCGCGCTGCCCTTCCTGGCCCCGCCGCCCTTCCCTTTTCGAAGAAGGGCATGAGGCGATCGATCTCGCCCGGCGTCAGCGGGCGGCGATACGCCTCGCCGGCAAGCCGCGCGACGATCTGCCGCGCGCACGGCTGCTCTTCCGCCGGACGCGTCGGCCGGCAGGTGAAGATCCGCTGGCGGCTGGCGGTTTCGGACAGGCCGGTGATGCGCGACGGGCCCTTGATCGTCAGGTCGCGGACGTGCGGCAGCGTGGTAATGCCCGGCCCGCCCGACCCGCCGCCCGCAAACGACCAGTCGTGCGGCCGCATCAAGTCTTCGTAGGGGCCGTCGGCCTTGCGCACGAACGCCGCCGCGACGCGCTGCTGGCCAGCGTGGACAAGCACCGGCTCGGTCCGGATCGAACGGCCGCCGCGGCCGTCGGCGCCGCCCGCCGGGCCCGGCTCGTATTCGAGCAGGGCGACCCGCTCGCCGTTGATCGAGATATCGATGTCCTCGAACCGGGCGTTCGACCCGGAGACGAGGTCGATCTCGAACACGTACTCGCCATCGGCCGGGAAGACGTGCTCGACGACCATGCCGCCGCGGGTGCCGAACGGCGCGCCCTCGACGTGGTTCCACGGGTGCTGCGACACATACCCCGCGCTGGTGTAGACCGAATCGACCGGCGGCGCATGCCGATCGCCGACGGCCAGCCGGCTGATCGCCGCCGCGGCGTTGAGATACGACTCGAGCAGCGTCGGCGACAAGGCTTGCGCGTCCGCGATGTTGTCGAAGTTCGCGCTCTTGGTGTCGAGCGGCAGCCAGCTGCCGGCGTCCACGTCGAGTGCGAGCAGGTCTCGCACGGCGCGCGCGTACTCGGGCCGGTTGAGACGCTGGAAGATGCGGACGCCCGGATTGGGATTCGCTGACGCCGCGGCATCGACGGTGTGTTCGAGGGCGCGGATCGAGCGCGCTGTAGGTTGCCGGATCCGGACGCGCCGCAAGCGGCGGCGGCATGAAGCCGGCCTGCAGCTTGCGAATCACCTTCTCGGTCACCTCGGCATTCGTCGCCGCCGCGGCCGCGTCGAACGCCGCCAGCGACAGGCCGCCGCTCTTCGTCTTCTCGTTGTGGCAGCCGACGCAGTAGCGGCGGATGACCGCGTTGTGATCCGGCGCAGGCGCCGACGGATGAGACGCCACCGGCACGGGCCGTGGGGCCGTCCGGCTGGCCGGCCGTTTTGGGTGGAGCGCTTTTCTGGGCCTGCGCGAAACCGGTGCTCGTCGCGGCGCCCCCCCACGCGAGGACGCCAACGACGAACGCCGCTCTAATTAGGTGAGAACGCAAGGCCTTAGCGCGAATTTTACAACGATTCAACCACCGGTTCGGTGTCAAAGATCGTCACCGATGCGCGCGTGGTCGGGCCGTTTTCAGTTAATCGCGAAGCAATACAGAAGTCCCGCGCCGCCGGTGGCCACGAGGTTCTCCTGGCTGCAGCCGCGGCTCGGGTGCGTGGCGTTCCACGACGTGTTGCCGCCGCCGGTGCGATCGTGGTGCCCGAGCTGCGCCGTGCCGGCGGCGCCGCTCGTCCAGTTGCCGCAGGTGTGATCGGCGCCGTCGGTGTAGGCGCGGCCGTCCGGCTGCGATCCGGTGAGGATGTCGTGCTGATTCGGCGTATCGCCGGCACCCTTGATCGGCTCCCCCTTCTCGCTGATCGCGGTCGTCTTGTTGATGTTGTTGCCCAGACGCGCCTGCTCGATGGTGTCGCCGTGTAGATCGCCGACGTTCTGCGCGATGCGGGCACCCTTGGCGCTGTACCAGGGACCCGAGCCGATGCGGTCGCGCGCGTTGACGGCGGCCTGCCCGCCTGACGCGCTGGTGCTCAGATACGCGTGCCACGTCTTGGCTGCCGGCGCCGGCAGCACTCGCGAGCGCCTGACAATGACGATCGGCGCCGGCCAACCCGCCGAGATTGGCGCCGTTGCCGAGACCGACGCTGGTGACGAAAAAGGACATCGGCTGTTGCGGCGCCGGGGGCGGCTGCTGCGCCTCCACCAGATACGCGCCGAGGACGACGGACGAGACAAGAGCGGCCAGCATCTTCATAGGAAGCACTCCTCGCGCGTAACCGTAGCACAGCGTCTTGATTGCATCTTTACGATCTTCGAAGACATTCCTTGACAAGCATGGACACTCGGATTACAACCGCGTCACTCGCGCGCCGTTTCGCGCGAGCTTCCACGAGAGGTACAGCCACATGCGGCAGAGACGACCGGGGACTGTATTGGTGTTGCTACTCGTCGCCGTGCTGGCGACGACACACGCCGCGTTCGCGCAGCGGACATCGGGAGGCATTTCCGGGACGATCACCGACAGCACCGGCGGCGTGCTGCCCGGCGTCAACGTCACCGCCACCTGCACCGAAACGAATCAGGCGCGGACCGCCGTCACCGACACGCAGGGCGGCTTCGTCTTTCCCGAGCTCCCCGTCTGCCTGTACCGCGTCACCGCCGAGCTCCCCGGCTTCAAGACCGTCGCCGCGCGACGCGCCGGTCGTCGCCGAACGGCGTCGCCAAGGTGGACTTCAAGCTCGAAGTCGGCGCGCAGTCCGAGACGATCACCGTCGAAGGCGTCCTCGCCGCTGATCGAGTTCTCCGACAAGCTCAATAACCGCGTCGACGCGCAAGCGCATCGAAGCGATGCCGCTCAGCGGCCGCGACTTCAACTCGCTGCTCAACGTCACGCCGGGCGTCCAGCACAACCCGGGCGGCGGCTTCCAGGGCGTCAACGTCAGCGGCGCGCGGACCTCGTCGAACAACTTCATGATCGACGGCATCTCGAACAACGACCGCTACTACGGCGACACCGTGCTGAACTCAGCCCGGCGTGGTCGGCGTGCCGGCGACGCTCGTGCCGACGGACGCCATCGGCGACTTCACGGTGCAGCAGACGCCGTCGGCCGAATTCGGCGTCAAGGGCGGCGCGGCGATCAACGTCGTGATGAAGAGCGGCGGCAACATGCCGCACGGCACCGGCTACTACTTCCGGCACGACGACTGGACCGACTCGCCCAACTTCTTCGTCAAGCGCCAGGGCGGCGAGCACGACGCCGGTCGAAGAACGCGCAGTACGGCGGCACGTTCGGCGGGCCGATCCAGAAGGACAAGACCTTCTTCTTCGGCTACTACGAGGGCCAGCGCCTGGCGGTCACCTCGCCGTACGTCGTGCATGTGCCGACGGACGTCGCAGATTTCACGAGGCGCGCGCGCGCATCGCGGCCGCCGGCCTGCAGACCGAGTCCGATCGGCGAGAACCTGCTGAAGTTCTATCCGACCGATCCGATCGGGCAACATGCAACGTCAACGCGCCGAACGTCTCGAACATGAACACGTTCTCGGTGAAGCTCGATCACCAGCTGAACGCGAACAACCTGATCAACGAGCGCGTGTTCTACGGCAGCAACTTCCAGTCGGCGCCCGCGGGCAACAGCGGTGAGATCGTTCCGCCGAACGGACCGGTCGACATGTTCAACTCGGTCGGCGATCCGACGATCGCCGCGCTCGTCGGCGTGGTCTGGAACTCGACGATCTCGAACCGCACGCTGCTCGAGACGCGCGTTCGGCTTCAACCTGTTCTCCCAGACGCTCGAGCCGAACAACAAGATCGATCCGAAGATCGCTCGGCATCAACACCGGCCCGCTCGACGCCGCGGACCTCGGCGTGCCCGGCGTGACGACGCCGTTCGGCCACATCGGCGGCGTCGGCGGCTATCCGATCACCGACCACGCCGACCACGACGACGCAGGTGTCGGTGGCGCTGACGCACACGCGCGGCGCAGCACACGTTCAAGATGGGCGGCAGCTGGGACTACGCCTACAACCGCAGCGTGCGGAACCAGGCGCGCACCACGCTTGACGGCCAACGGCGGACAGCGGCAGCGACGTCGACGCGCTGGTCGGCTTGCTGCTGGCCCGCTTCGAAATTGCGGCGCGCTCGTTCGGCCAGACCGAGCGCCACATGGGCAGACCTCGATCGGCGTCTTCATCAACGACGACTGGAAGGCTCATCTCGCGGCTGACGCTGAGCCGCGGGTCTGCGCTACGAGCTGTTCTCGCCGGTCGGCGAACAGGACAACCTCGCCACGAACTTCTTCCCCGACCGCGGGCTGGTGCAGCTCGGGACCAGTGGCCTGAATCAGCTGTACAAGACCGGACAAGAACAATTTCGGACCGCGCGCCGGCCTGGCGTGGGACGCGACCGGCGACGGCCGAACGAGCGTGCGCGCCGGGCTACGCGCTCACCTACGACTCGCGCGCAGATGGGCGTCCGTGCACCCGGGTCTGTTCTCGACGCCGACGCTGGGCGTGTTCCGCGTGTCGCTCACGCAGTCGCCGCGGGTTGCGCCGGAAGCGCCGCAGGCGTCACCTGCGTCGATCCGAACAACTCGGCCGCCGGCGGCGACTATGTCTGCCTCCAGCCGGGCGTGCCGGTCTTCGGCTCGTCGCCGACCGGCGCGCCGCCGTTCAACATCTTCCAGCGTGCCGGATGATTTCCAGCTGGGCCAGTACCACTACTACCACCTCGACGTTCCAGCGGGAGTTTTTGCGAAACAACTCCGTGACGCGTGTCCTACGTCGGCTCGCGCGGCCAGGGTCTGGTCTGGCGCAAGGAGACCAACGCTCCGCCGCTCGGCTCGCCGACGAGTGAGCTCGACTGCCGCGGCCGTTCCGCGCGCAGTTCCCGCAGTATCCGCAGCATCGTCGAGTTCACCAACGACGGCCAAGTCGTGGTACGACAGCCTGCAGCTGTCGTTCCGGCAGAACGCAGTGGCACGGCATCAACACGCAGTACAACTACACGCTGTCGAACTGCACCGACTACAACTCGGGCAATCGCGATCGCGGCCAACGGCGCAGGCGGCCAATCCGTACGATCCGGCGACAGACAAGGGGCCGTGCAACTTCGACATCC
The DNA here is from genome assembly GCA_963792175.1 of uncultured Acidobacteriota bacterium. Taxonomy (GTDB): domain Bacteria; phylum Acidobacteriota; class Vicinamibacteria; order Vicinamibacterales; family CAVVIG01; genus CAWBVG01. Next base: position 123,574 of record CAWBVG010000031.1, on the reverse strand, counting down.
GGCACAACTTCAACGTCGGCGGCAGCTACGCCGTCCCGGCACGTCGCTCGGCGGTGGTCCGCTGCAGATCGGAGCCGTGTTCACCGCGCTCTCCGGGCGGCCGTTCACTCCCGGACAGGGCACGACCGATAAGTCGGGTCAGGTCGTCAACGTGATTCGCGCCGACTGCCTGGCCGACCCGATCTACAACTAAGACCTCGACTATCTCTTCCCGGACCTGAACACGACGCCGCTCGGCGATTACCAATGCGGCCCAGGCGTTTGCCAATCCGGCCGCCGGGAAAGCTCGGCACGTGTGGCCGCAACACCGGCCGCGCGCGCCGGATTCTCGCGCGCTCGATCTGAACTTCCTCAAGGAGTTCAAGCTGCGCGGCAACTCGCGGATCCAGGCGCGGTGGGAGATCTTCAACGTGACCAACCGCGTCAACCTTGGCACGTTCCAGAGCACGAGCACTCGCAGCTGCGTGTTCGGGCAGATCGGCTCGACGCCGGACGTCGACCGCGGCAATCCGGTGCATCGGATCCGGCGGTCCGCGCGCGATGCAGTGGGCGTTGAAGGTGTTGTTCTGATCGCATCGAGGTGCTAGGGGCTAGCAGTGCCTAGAATGTCAGAGCGAGTGCTGAGGCAGCCAATCTCGGCGGACGCTGGGGACTAGGGGACTGGGGACTGGGGACTACGATGGGGACGGGCCGCCGCGCGGCTCGTCCCTTTTCATGCGCATCTGGTTTGCGGCGACGGTCCTTCTCCTTCCGGTGCTCGCGGCACAGCCGCGGCCGCAGCCTGCTCGACATCCGAACCTCCTGCTCGTCACGCTCGACACGACACGTGCGGATCGGATGGGGTTTCTCGGGTCGAAGCGCGGGCTGACGCCGGCGCTCGACGCCTTTGCGCGGAGCGCCACCGTCTTCACCCGCGCGTACGCGCAGGCGCCGGTGACGACCGTCTCGCACGCGACGCTCCTCACCGGCAGCTATCCCGCGGGTCATCGCGTCAACGACTTTGGCGCTCCGCTGCCGGGGACCGTGCCGTATCTTCCCCAGCTTCTGCACGACGCCGGCTATCGAACGGCGGCCTTCGTCGGGTCGCTGATCCTCGATCCACGCAACGGGACGGCGCCGGGATTCGACCGCGGCTTCGACGTCTACGACGCGGGCTTCCGGCTTCGCCGTCCCGGCGACGACCGCTACCGATCGGTCGAACGGCGCGGCCAGGAAGTCGTCAGCCGCGCGCTCGCCTGGTCTCAACAGCCGGCGTCCGAACGCGCCTCGTTCCTGTGGGTGCACCTGTTCGATCCCCACGACCCGTACGATCCGCCCGCCGATCTGAAGGCGCGCTTCGCCGCGTCGCCGTACGACGGCGAGATCGCGGCGGTCGATCGGCTCGTCGGCCGTCTCATTCAATCGACGTCGCCCGACACCATCGTCGCCGTCGCCGCCGATCACGGCGAGTCGCTTGGCGACCACGGCGAGGAGACGCACGGCGTGTTCCTGTACGACGCCGTGATGCACGTGCCGCTGGTGATTCGCATCCCTGGGGCTGGCGCAGGCACACGGATCGACACCCGCGTGCGCCTCGCCGACGTCGCGCCGACCCTGCTCGAGGCGGCTGGCGTGCCCGTCCCGTCAGCGATGCAGGGTCAGTCGCTGATGCCGCTGGTCTCGCAGAAGCCTGCCGCGCCGAAGCCGCGCAGCGGCGAAGGCGGACCGTCGTCGGATCGTCCCGTGTACGCCGAAACCGAGTATCCACGCCGCGCGTTCGGCTGGAGTCCGCTGGCGGCGTGGCGCAACGACCGCTTCCTGCTCGTTCGCGCGCCGAAGCCCGAGCTGTACGACCTGGTCGCCGATCCGAGCGCGACGAACAACCTCGCCGCGACGCGGCCGCGCGTGCTCGACGGGATGTCGGCGGAGCTCCGCGAGTTCCTCGTCGCGCTCCGCTGAGCCCAGCGCGTCGACCGAAGCTCGGCGCCGATCGTCCGACTCAAGCCGAGCCTGCCTCGCCGAAGCCCGACGCTGTTCGTCCGGGCGAAGGCGGGGAGCTCGCAAAACGGCTTGCGGCGCTCGGCTACGTCAGCGGCGGCAGCACTTCGAATCGCACCGGCGTGGATCCCAAGGATCGGATTGCCATCGCCAACGCGCTGCACCAGGCGGTCGTCGCCGTCGAAGACGGCGCCTTTCAGAAGGCGATCCCGCTGCTCGAGAAGGTGACGGCCTCAGAGCCCGACATTCCGCTCGCGCAGCTCCAGCTCGGGATCGCCCGCGTCCGCACGAAGCAGCACGCGCGCGCCATCGCGCCGCTCACCAGGCGGTGTCGCTCGATCCGGATCAACTGTTCGGCCAGTACGAGCTCGGCATCGCGCTGTACGAAACCGGCGACCTTCAGGGCGCCGCGCGGCATCTCGCCATCGTCGCCGGCAAGGATGCCGGGGTGGGCCGATGCGCGCTACTCGCTGGGCTCCGTCTACGCCCGCATCGATCGTGTAGCCGATGCGACGACCGAGCTGCGCGCGGCGCTCGCGCTCGAGCCGCGTCATTTTCGCGCGAACCTGCTCCTCGGCCGCATCCTGACGTTGCAGAACCAGGCGAACGCCGCGATTCCGTTGCTGCGGACCGCCGTCGAGGTTGATCCGACATCGACCGAGGCGAAGGCATTTCTGGAGGAAGCGATACGGAAGAAGACGCAGTAGTCGTCAGTCACCAGTCGTCAGGCGTCAGTCGCAAGTCACCAGTCGTCAGTCTCAGTCGTCAGACCGAGGACTGAAACCGAGGACTGAGACCGAGCCAGACTGAGGACTGGGACCGACGACTGGCGACTAAGGACTGATGACCGATGACTGGCCGACTGACGACTTCTCCGCTCACGCCGCCACGGGCTTCGCCGCGCCCTGTTCCGCCTGACGCCGGAGCCAGGATGCAAAGTCGCGCGTAGACTTGTGGTGGAGGCGGGCGCCGATGGCGAACACGCGCCGGCGCAGGCCCTGTCGCATCCGCGCCGCCATCGCGTCGAATCTGGCGCACCTCGGCGCTCATCGCCTTCAGTTCCGAACAGGCACGGAGCATGGCGGCGAGCACGACCAGGTTGTGATCCTCTCCGAGGTCGGTCTCGAGACGCTTCACGCCGGCGACGAGCGGCGCGACGCCCGGCGTCAGCGGCTTGACGAGGCGCAGCTGATACCACAGGGTTTTCAACTCCTTGCGCCACCCGTGCAGCGTCGCCGACAGGTGCGTCTGACGTGCACGCTTCATCGCCCGCCGGCTGCGCCGATACGACAGGGCGACGACGTCGATCAGGGCCGCCACGTCGACGGCAGGCGCTTTCCAGCGCTTCGCTCTCGCCCGTGTCTTGTCGAGTTGATTCGCGACGCGATCGAGAATGCCATCGCGGCGGGCGTCCTTCTCCCCTCGTTCGCGCGCCTCGAGCAATGCGCGGCGGAGGATGCCATAGGTGTGCTCGGCCAGGCGCTTCGGGTAGCGCTTCCGCAAGCGCTGGAAGGTGTCCACGATCGCGGCGCTGTCGCGGAGTCCCGACAGCTCGCGCGACGCCTTCCTCAGTCGGCGTCTATCCTTGCGTGGCACATCGGCGCCAGCCTCGCGCAGAGTTTTGACGACGGCCCGCGCTTTCTTCACGGTCCGGCGGGCCTCGTGGACGCTCGTGTCAAGCGTTTGCGCGTCACGCTTCTTCAGCGCCTCGCTCCCACGGCGGAGCTGGCGGCGCGCAGTATTCCTGAGTTCGTCCTCGATGTGCTTCCGCTGATGGAGTTTGAACGCCATGCGAGGCTCCGCTCTGCGTAACGTTATTGCACATCAGATGCCGGCCCAGGAAGAGGTGTCGGCGAGTACCTGGATGAGCGACGCCAGCGACCGATCGCCGCACGACTCGGCGGCGCGCGCCGCAAACCCGGTCATGTTCGCCACCGCCAGACTGATCCCGTGCAGGTTTCTTTCGCGTGGGACGCCTGGAATCTCACGCGCGAATCCCGACGCGTGGAACCGCGTCACGCCTCCCTCGCCGGTCACTCGATAGCGGTCGCGTGCGAGCGCATAGTCCACCAGTACCGGAATCACGCCAGGCAGACTTCCCGGCAGCCACCGCGTTCCCCCATCCTCGTACGCCGACACAATCAGAGCGCCGCGCGCCGCCGCACGCTCGACTGCATCCCTCAGCGCCGGCTCGTGCACCTGCCGCGGCGTGCCGAGACTGAGGTTGATGAGGTGCGCGCCGGCGTTTGCGGCCCAGTCGATGCCGGCGACGAGGGACGCCATGTTGGTCGATAGCGACCGGTCGAACACCTTGACCGCGAACAGCTCTGCGTCGGGCGCCTTCTCACGGATCGCCGCGGTGACCGCCGTCCCGTGGCCGAGCCTGTCCAGGTAGTCCGCGCGTTCGATGCCGTGCTCGTCGATCGCGATGCCGCCCGCGACCTCGCCGACGTGTGGATGCGTGGCATTGACGCCGCTGTCGACCACGGCCACGCGCACGCCGCGGCCGGTCAGCATCGCGAACGCCTTAAAGTCGGCTGCCATTTGCTTCTCTCGGCGCTGAGTCACCACCAACGCCGACGCAGACGCGGACACAAAGGAATCGACCTCGCGACAAGCTGCAACGCCACTGACAACGGATCAGAAGACGGGTTCGACGATGCGCGCGCCCGACAGCGTCAGCACGCGATTCGCGCGGCGGGCCAGTTCGGGGCGATGGGTGATGACAATCGTCGTCCGGCCGCGCATCACCTCCTCGTATCCTTCGGCAATCCGGCGCTCCGATTCGGGGTCGAGCGCGGCCGACGGTTCGTCGAGGATCAGGATCGCCGGGTTCACCAGGAACGCGCGGGCGATGGCGATCCGCTGCCGCTCGCCGGCGGACAGCGCCATGCCGCGCTCGCCAACGATTGTCTCGAATTGCTGCGGCAGCCGTTCGATGAAGGCTGTCGAGCGCGGCGCGCCGCGCGGCTTCGCGCACATCGGCGTCCGACGCCTCGGGCCGCGCGTAGCGGATGTTCTCGGCGATCGGTGGCGTGCAACAGACACGGCTCCTGCTCGACGAGCGCGACCGAGCGGCGCAGGTCGGCCAGCGGCCAGTCGCGCACGTCGCGGCCATCGATCAGCACGCGCCCCTCGTCTGGGTCGATGAGCCGCAGCAGCAGATCCGCGATGGTCGATTTGCCGCTCCCGCTCGGACCGACGATCGCCAGCGTTTCGCTGCGACGCACGACGAACGACACGCCCTCGAGCACCGGCGCGCCGCGGTCGAACGACACGGTCACGTCGTCGAATTCGACGTCACCCGCGACCGTCGCCACCGATGCCGCGCCGTCCCGCTCCTGTACTTCGACCGGTTCGTCGAGAATCTCAGACACCCGGCGCAGCGACACGCGGACGGTCGCGAGGTTCGCGTACATCCCCATCAGCGCCTGCAGCGGCGGCATCACCCGCATCTGCAGCGCCATGAAGGCGACGAAGGTGCCGACGGTGATGTCGCCGCGGATGACGCGCATCCCGCCGTAGACGAAGACCGCGCCGCTGCCGAGCGACAGAATCACGCCCGGCAGGCCTCCGGACAGATACGTCAGCCGCTGCATCGACATCAGCGCGCCGACGAACGAGTCGTTGCGGGCGCGGAATCGCGCGACCTCGCGCGCCTGGGCGTTCGACGCGACGACGAGGCGCATCGCCTGCAGCGTCTCGATCAGAAAGCTGCCGATGTCGGCGCTGCGCTGGCGCACCGCGGCCACTTCGGCCTCGAGCCGGCCGCGGTAGCGGACCAGGGCCCAGATGCCGAACGGCATGGCAGCCACGGCGACCACGAACAGCCGCGCATCCAGCCAGGCCAGCATCGCGACGGTGCCGCCGAGCGAACAGCACGTTGCCGAGCCAGGCGAGCGCGGTTTCCGACGCGATCCGCTGAATCTCGCCGATGTCGTTGTTGATGCGCGACATCACGTCGCCGAGCCGCGTCCGCGCGTAGAAGCGCGGCGACAGCCGCTGCAGATGCCGGTACATCTCGAGACGCATGTCGAACAGGATGTCCGCCGACACCCGCGTGTAGCGGAGCCCGCTCACGACGTTGGTGACGAAGCTGGCGACGCTGACCGCGGCGAACAGCCAGGACGACGCGGACGAGCGTGGTCGCGTCGCGGCCGATGCAGCGCGCGGTCGAAGAAGTCGCGCGACAGAATCGGCAGGTACAGCGACAGCGCCGTGCTCGCGACGCTCAGCGCCAGCACGAGCGCCAGCCGGCGCCAGTAGGGAACGATGAAGCGAAGCGCGCGGCGGAGATCTCGATCGATCACGGGGTGCTGTAGGGGCGGAATCATGAGTCCGAACCTGGTCGACACGCCGGTTCGGCCCTTACGTGCGATCATTGGCCTGCGCTGCTCGACGTGATCGCCGCCGGCGGATCCGGCAGCACGAACAGCTCCGTCGTCTGGTCGCCGTCGATCGTGATGGTGCGGAGGTACTGATAGGTCTCGGCGTCGTAGAGGTCGATGGTGTTGCCGGCGACGTAGATGTAGAGCACCTTGCCGTTGGAGCTGGTCTTCAGGCCCATGCGCGGGCGGCCCTTGAACTCGGTCGCGGCCGGCGAGCTTCCGATTCTCGAGGTCGAACTTCCAGAACTCGTAGCGGCCGATGTCCTCGAACAGGCCGTAGGCCACCTTGCGGCCGGGCGCCACGGCGAAGCTGCAGCCGGTCGAGCGGCCCGAGCGTGTAGAAGTCGACGCTCTTCGCCGCCAGGTTCACGCGGCCGATGCCCATCATCCGGCGATGCTGGACCGGATCGGACACGTTGAAGATCGCCGGTGTAGAAGCCCGGCTCGTCGTTCAGGACGTCGCGCGATCCGAACTCGAGACGGCCGAAGCCTTCCTCGATCGGCCGCGACAGCTCCCATTTGTCGACCTGCGTGAACGTCGTTCGTCTCGTAGATCAGGACGTCCTGATCGCTGAACAGGTACATCAGCTTGCCGTCGGGCGAGAACAGGATGTTCGCGTTCTGGCGCTCCTCGTCCGTTCGGCCAGGGAATGGTGCGGACGATCTTGTGGTCCTTCAGGTCGTACTGCACGAGCGTCGGCGCGCCGATCTCGAAGCGGTCGATCAGCTTGGTCGCCGACGCCGTGACCATCACCACGAACCGGTGCAGCGGATCCGGCTCGATGCTGCGGATGCGGACCTTCTTGTTGCCCTCGCTGAGCGTGAAGGTGTCGATCGTCTTGCGCGACGCGATGTCGAGGATCTCGACCTTCTCCATCCCGGCTTCGATGGTGTAGAAGCGCTTGCGATCGCGCGACATGCGTCGTCCGGCGCGGGATGCCCGACTTGAACGGGATCGTGCCGACGACCTTTTCGGTCGCCTCGTCGATGATCCAGAACTGCTTCGGGTAGGAGCCGATGATCAGCGTGCCGTTGCCGGCGCTGACCGCGCGGCTTCTCGGCCTGCGACTGCGCCGAGGCGCTCGAAGATCGGACCGCGCGGTCCGACGCCGCCAGCGGCGAGCGGCCGCGAGCGAGCACGTGCCGCAGCGGCAGCAAGCGTTCGCATGGCTGGCCTCACGGGAAAATCGAGGTCGATCTTGCGCCAGTCCTTCTGGGCGGCGGCGCACTTGCTCGTCCAGTCGGGCGCGTGATTGAGCTGGTCGGGCACCTGGGCCGGCCAGTAGCAGCCGATGTGGCAGTCGAACAAATCGCGCTCGACCGGCTGGCACAGCCCGGCGGTGCCGCCGGTGCGGTCCGCTTCCCAGCCCGGCGAGAACACCAGCGAGCAGCCGATCGGAAAGTGCGGCTGCAGGCGCGGCGGACCGGTCCGCTGCAGCGCCACGACGTCGCGGTTCGGTGGCGCGCTCCACGCGCGCCGCCTTGCGATTGACCGCCTTCAGGTGATTCATGACACCTCGGCTCCTTCAGTCGCATTCGTCGTCGAATTGCGCGAGGAATGCCGGGATTGCGGACGGCGAGCTCGCCGTAGATCTTCAGGCAGACGTCGGTCCAGCCGCGGATCCAGTCGCAGTAGTGCAGGTTCGGGTGAGTCGTCTCGCCGTAGCGCGTGTGCGCCTCGTGATAGCAGCCGCCCGAGCAGAGCGGCCGCGCCCAGCACCGGCTGCAGTCGGTCTTGTTCGCGATGTGATGCGATCTCGAGGAACGCCCGCTGCGCATCGCGATCGATGCCGTCGCTCGACCGTCCCGAGCTTGTGCGCGTCGGACCCCGCGAAGCGATGGCACAGCGCGACGTCGCCGTCGGTGGCGACGCCGAGCAGCCCGAGGCCGGCGCCGCACGGGAACGCCTTGCTGACGCCCTTGTGCAGTCTCCTCGAGCGTCTCCTTGACGTTCGAGAACCCGTGATGCCGGTTCTGCGACCGACGCTTCGAGGAATTCGTCGGCGAGGTCGCGGAACTGCGCGAGCATCTCGTCGTAGCCGCGATCGGCAATCGCGTGGCCGCGGCTCGGGCGACGTCGTCACCGGCGCGAAGCCGACCTCCCAGAACCCGATCTCCTCGGTGAGGTGCCGGAAGATCCGCTTGACGTCCATCGTGCCCGAGGTCAGCGTGACGCGCGCGCCAATCGGCCGGCTGCGATGCCGCTTCAGCAGCTCCTTGATCTTCGGCGCCACCACGTCGTAGCTGCCGGTGCCGTTGTGGAAGACGCGGAACTTGTCCTGCACTTCCTTCGGCCCGTCGATCGAAATCGTGACGCCGACGTGGTTCTCGGCCAGGAACTCGATGATGTCGGGCTTGAGCAGCGTGCCGTTGGTGGTCAGGCTGAAATCGACCTGCTTGCCGAGCTCGGCGCCGCGCTGCCGGGCGTAGGCGATCGTCTTCTGCAGCACCGGGAAGTTCAGCAGCGTTTCGCCGCCGAAGAACGTCACGTGCGCGACCTTGTTGTCGCCGGATTCCCTGAGCATGAAGTCGACGCTGTCGCGCGCCGTCTGCTCGCTCATGAACTTCGGCTGCTTGCCCGTTCTCGGTGTCGACGATCTTGTCCTCGCCGTACTCGTAGCAGTACGTCGCAGCTCAGATTGCACTGATTGGTGACGTTCAGCACCATCGTCGTCAGCGGAAACGGCGCGAGCGGAATCACCTTCGGTGTCGGCGCCACCGGCGCGTTGACCTCGGCGATCGCCTGCACCCGCGCCAGCTCGGCGAGCGCGGCGTCCAGACTCCGTCGTCGGCTGCGTGCCGACTCCGCGCCAGCTCGGTCGCCGCCAGCTCGTCGCGCGTGCGCGGCCGCTCGCGAAGCGTCTGCAGGACCGCGTCGGCCGCCTCGTCCAGCTCGAAGATCGCGGCGCTCGGGACCAGGTAGACGAACGGCTTCCCCGCCGCCTCGAACCGATGATGTTCGCGCGCGCCCCAGACGGTCATTTACCGCCCTCGCTTTCGAACCAGGCCATGTACAGCGGGACGGTGACCAGCAGGTGCGCACGCGCGCGCTGCGGCCTGGCCTGAGTGCCCGGCGATCCCGGACCGGCTGCCGGATCGAGCTCGGCGACCACCCACACGTCGCCGATGTTGTTGCGATTGCCCGCGCGCTTCGGGTTGGGGCCGTCGACGTTCGGCGTGAACAACCCCTTCTGGTCCAGCGTCCCGACGTACTGGAGATCGTCGTCGCCGAACGTCGCGGTGTATTCCTCGAGCGACCACTTCACCGGCACGAGGCCGAGATTCGAGATCGTCAGCGGTGTCCGGCTTGCCGTCCGGACCGTAGTTGATGCCGACCGCCTCGAACTGCTGCAGCTGCTTCGGAAACACGTTGCCGCCGACGCGCGCCATGCCCGCCTGCGGCAGCACCTTGATGCCGTCGATCTTGTCGTAGACGACGAGCGCCGCGGGCTTGACGACGCCCGCGACCGCACATGTCGCGCGACACCGATCGGCGCCGCCGCCGCGACGTCGACTTCGATCGCGAGCTCCTCGGGCCGCGACGAGACGATGCGCGCGACCTTCACGCCCTGGCCGATCCCGATGTCTTCCGGTTTGAGCGCCGGCCGGAAGGTTCGCGCCGAAAATCCTGACGGCCTGCGCCGTCGTCGCCGTCTTCAAGCGCGCTGACGCTCGTGCCGTACACCGCCGGATCGCTGCCGGCCTTGGCGAGCTTCACGTCGATGCCGGTTTCGTCGTAGGCACCGGAGAACCAGCGCCCCCACATCGTCTTCCAGTCGCGCTCGACGAACAGCACTTCGCGCCACGCGTCAGCGCCGGCAGGTGCGCCCTCGCCACTGATAGCCGGTGTAGACGAGCGCCTTGCCGGACCGCGACACCGTTTCGCCGGTGCGCGCGACCGTGTAGCGCGTCTCCGTGAGGAACCCGTCCGGTGTCGCCGGGTCGGCGGTGATCGTCACCTGACCGTAGATCGCGCCCTTGCCGAGCATCGATCCCGTGACGCTCCAGCGCCCGAGCAGCTTCGGCGGCTGCATGGCCGCGGACCAACCGGACCATTCCGGTGTGTTGAGCGGCAGCGTCTTGGTCAGATGCTCGAGCGCCTTGTCCATCGGATGACGGTTGTCCGGCGGACGGCCGTCGGGCCCGGGCTCGGTCTGCACCGCGCGCGACCGCCGGAACCCCTGGCCGCCGTTCATCGGCTGGTTGTCGACCAGCGGGTAGTAGCCGCGGTGCATCGCGACGAGCAGCTCCCATTCCTGCTTCGTCCGGCGCTCGCTCAACACGCGCGTGAACGCGTGGCACGACGAGCAGGTGTCCGACGTGTCCTTGTCCTTGTCGTAGGTGTAGTCCACCAGACGGCGCTCGGCCTCGAACGCGATCGGCCGCACCTCTTCGGGCGCCAGCCCGTTGTGGTCGGCGAGATACTTGAGAATCGCCCGCGCGTCCGCCGGCTCCAGCGTCGCGTGATTCAGCACCACCATCCGCTTGATCGTCTTCTCCCAGTTCTCCGGCGTCGCGCGGCGATACGAAATGCGCGACATCCGCATCTTGTCGTCCGAGCGATGGCACGACCCGCACTTCGCCCGCACCAGCTCACTCACGACCGGAATGCCCTCGTCCGCCGGCGGCGTCGCGGTGGCGGCCGGCGCCTGCGCAGCGCGGCTGATGCGGCACGAACCAGAGCAGGGCGAACGCCAGCGGCGACTCAGTTCACGAAGCGTTCATGAAGAATCCCTCTGGCCACCAGCAGCGACAAGCCGCCGACGATGTTCGGCAGCGGCACAGGCGCACAGCGTTGACAGTACTTCTCGAACAGATCGGGCACGCGATTGGACTGGCAGGCGATTTCGGCCAGCGTCACGAGATCGACGTGCTGCGCGAACCGGATTCCCCCCGCAAATGCTTTCTCGAGCACGATCTCGCGGCCGCGGACGACCGGTCGATCTTCGAACCGCACTTCGTCCGCGTACCTCAGTGCGAGCGGCGACGTCGTCCCGAACCGGACGGGACCTGCGGGGATGTCGTCCTCATGGTCTGACGGCGCGGGGATCTCGACGTCGGCGCGAGCCGCCCAGAAGGCGCTGCGATGCGCCGCCAGCGCCGCGCGGGCGAAATCGCGCGAGCGGCGAAGGTGCGTCGTATAGACACTCCGTTCCCAGTTCGAGAAGAACTCGCGCGCGACGGTCTGGCGTCCGGAGTCGAGCAACGAGGTATGGGCGGCGACCGCCGCCAGCCACGCCGACGCCAGCGCTTTTTTCACGCCGAACGAGGACAGCGGGTCGATGAACGAGCCGGCGTCACCCACGAGGAAGAACTGCGGACCGGCGTACGCCTCCGCGTGGTACAGGGACGCGTCGCATGCCCAGTCGTGCCGCAGCGTGGCGCCAACGAGACGTTGACGCAGTGCGGCGCTCCTGTCGACGGCGGCGCGATACGGTGCTCCCTGAGCGACCATCACCCCGATGTGCCGAACGGTCGCGGAGATGGGCACCGACCAGGCCCATCCGTCCTCGAAGGTCTCGACGACCGTGTGCGTGTCGTCGGGAAGATCCCAGCGTGTCGCGCTCCCACACGCCGACCAGCGCGTATGTGCGATGACCTGGCTGCACGCGTCTGAACCGGCGCGCGACGACTCCGGCGCGGCCCGAACAGTCGAGCACGAGCCTGGCCTCGATGCTCGACGCCCGGCCCTCGTGGTCGTAGTCCACCGTCGCGCGTTGTTCCGCAAACGCGACGTGCCGGACTCTCGCGTGGGTCTGCACACGCGCGCCGGCGGACGCGGCGCTGTCGAGCAACACCCGATCGAAATCCGGCCGAAACACCTGATAGCCAAGTCCGCGGTCAGATGCCTCCCGCGGACTTGCCGCGCCGACTTGTCCCGCCGAAGCGCCAGCGGCGCCGAAGGCGGAAGGTTTCGATGCGCGGATCGGCCGACGCCCACCACACCGTGTTGCCACGGCCGCGCAGAAAGCCTCCACGCTCCACGGCGTCGAGCAGGCCGATCTCGGCCAGCAGTTTGTGCGTGCTCGGAGGAATCGACTCCGCCAGTCCCCGCGCGCGCGGCGACGGCTGGTCGAGAATGGTGACCGAATGACCCCACGCGGCCAGCAGGCGTCCGGCGGCGGCACCGGCCGGCCCTCCGCCAATGACGACGGCGTCCACGGGAGCTGGAAGGGTCACGACGCGACAGTCTACCGCGAACGGATAGGCCGCGCTATGGATGCGGGTATGATGACGCCCATGAAAACTGCATCAGTCGTCGCGCTGACCGTCGCCATCGTTGGCCTTACGGCGGGGATGTACGCACAGCAAGCCGGATTCAAACGTACCGTTCTCCAGCAGGCGGACATTTCCGCGCCGGGTCATGAAGTGATCACCGCAGTCGGCGAGTTTCAGCCAGGCGCGTCTCCGGGGCGTCACACGCACCCGGGTGAAGAGGTCAGTTACGTGCTGGAGGGATCGGTGGTCCTCGAGATCGCGGGGAAACCGGACAAGACGGTCCGCGCGGGAGAGGCTTTCATCATTCCGGCCGGCGCCGTGCACAATGCGACGAACAAGGGCACCGCGGTCGCGAAGATCGTCGCGACCTACATCGTCGAGAAGGGCAAGCCGCTGGCCACCCCCGCGCCGGCGAAAGTAGAGCCAGCGGCGGATCCGTAGCGCATCGCGACCCGAAAGGGTCGCGCTACATTGATTTCAAGAACGCCGCGATCGTGTCCGCCAGCACCGCTTCGCCGGCTTCGTTCAGGTGAGACTCGTCGGGGAAGTACGCGTTCTCGCCGGACTGGACGAGACGCTCGAGCGCCGGCGTCGAGTCGACGAACGGAATGCCGGCCTGTTCGCAGAATCGCCGCATCATGTGATTCTGCGCGAGCCGGTTGGCGGACAACCGCCTGACGTCCACCTCGCGGCCGTATGCCTCCAGATAGAAACTGAACGACGACCGCAAGGCGTCCGGCGAAAACGTGCGTTCCAGGAGCGGCAGATACACCTGACTCTTGAACGGCACGAACATCACAACGAATTGGGCGCCGAACGACCGCGACACCGCGTTCATCTCCCCTATCGCATCGCGCGTCAGCCGCCATCCCACACGCGACTCCAGGTCCTGTTGAGAGAAATTCAGCGTATTGAGATACGGCGGCATGAACGCGAACGGCAGGCGTTGCCCCGCTACAGGCAGATCGAACATGCCGCGATCGAACATCGGTGTTGGTGCCCCGGCGGCTGCTCCGCCTGACACCGGGTCCCACGAGGATGGCGGAACTGACGAAGACAACGACGGTACGGGCGCGGCGGCCGCGGCGGCCGCAACGGTCGACGCCTGGTGCGACGCCGCCCAGTGGGCGCCCGCCCGCAGCGCGCTGACGACGAACCAGGTGTCGGCCCGGCTGACGACGTCCTTGATGCGCCACCCCTGCTGGACACGCGTCTGTGTGCCGCCCGAACGTTGAAAGGCATCGAATGCCTCGGCGTCGAAGATGTCGTTGCCGGCGAAAAACGCGAGGACGACGACTCGCGGGCGGTGGCGCGCGACGAAGTCCTTCAGCACCAGCAACTCCTGCTGCGGCCCGAAGCCGGCGGTGCCATAGTTCTGCACCGTCCTGCCCAGGGCGCGTTCGAGCCGCGCCGGCCAGGAGGCTTCCACCGTCATCGTCATCGCGTCGGTGAAGGAATCGCCGAGCGCCGCCACGTCGAAGCGCTCGCGCACGCCCGGATTGCGAAAGCCCTCGGCGTCGGTCTGAAAGGTGAAGCGGTGCAGGACGCCGCCAGTCGGCGGTGTCGGAATATAACCCATCCGAACGATGTCACCATGACGCCATTCGTTCAGCGCATGTGACGCCGGCGCGGAGCCGGCGGCCGTAGCGCGGCGAATCGATCCATCGCGGATCGCGCGTCACTTCGCCGAGGTCGTGCCGCTCGCTGGCGATCCCGCGCGGGATCCGGTCGCCCAGCGCGCGGAGTCCGGCTTCCGAGACAAGCAGCGCGGCGAGCACACCGCTCGCTGCCGCCGCGAACCGGAAGGCCGCAAGCGATGTCCTTTCACCAGAGTCGTCGGCCACCCGGACGCGCGTGACAGCGATCCAAACCAGGAACAGGACCGCGAGCGTCAGCGCGTGAGGGACGAATCGCAGATCTCGAACGACCCGAGGATCCACCCACGTGACCGCCCCATGGCTTACCAACTCGATCACGCCGCTGCCACCCGGGTACGCGCACGCGATGTCCGTCGGTTCGCTGATCGTGCCCTGCGCCAGCACACGATGCTCCAGGCCGTGCTGCCATTCGATGGCGTACGGTGGTTGGCGCTTCGGCGGGACGGTCGCGCGGCAGGCCTCAGGACGGCGTGGATGGTCGAGTCCTGTCCTACCTGGGTCGCGAATGCCACACGGTCGGCACCGCGCGTCACAATCAGCGGAACGACGCGCGCCCCTTCGATGTCGAACTGTTGCGCCGCCGCGGACGCCGTGGCGGCAATCCGGCGATCGAGAAACAACCGGTAGGTCGTGACGTACGCCCAGTTCCTCGCGATCAGGAGGACGACGGCGACTTGCGCGACGAGCAGCGCGCGGCCGATCCAACGGCGCGGCAGGACGTGCACCGCAGCCAGTTGAGCAAGCCGCGTGCCCGTCGCTCACATTCGCTGAGCTACCCGGCGGATGCGATACAATTCCGCCTTTCGGAAGGAGACTGCAATGCTACATGCACGCCGAACGGCCGGCCTTGCGCTTCTCGCAGCCATGGTCGGAGTCGTCGGCTTGTCGGGTCGCGATGCGAACGATCAGGCCAGCCCGACCAATGACGCTCCCAATCCCTATCAGAGCATCGAGGGGTGGGCGAAACTGCCCGAAGGCCGCACGTGGGGATCGACGAGCGCCGTCGAGGTGGACAAGGACGGCAAGTCGATCTGGGTGGCGGAACGCTGCGGGCCGCACACGCCCACCGGCAATTCGTGCCTCGATCGCACGTCGGGCAAGATGTCCGACCTGCCGTCGGTGTTGAAGTTCGATTCGACTGGAAAGCTGGTGAAGAGCTTCGGCGCGGGCATGCTGATCTTCCCGCACGGGATTCATGTCGATCGCGATGGCAACATCTGGGTGACCGACGGCCAGGACAACGCGCCGGGTGCGGCGCGAGGCGCCGGACGCGGGCGCGGCGAAGCTCCGACCGGCCCAATCGGGCCACGCCCGGGCGCGACCATCGGCAATCAGGTATTCAAGTTCAGCCCCGAGGGGCAGGTGCTGCTCACGCTCGGCAAAGCCGGCGGCGCCGCGGCGCCCGATTACTTCTACGCGCCCAACGACGTCGTCACCGCGCCCAACGGCGACATCTTCGTGTCCGAAGGACACGGCGCCGGCAACAACCGCGTCTTGAAGTTCGACAAGACCGGAAAGTTCATCAAGGAGTGGGGCAAGCTCGGAACCGGCCCCGGAGAGTTCGACCAGCCGCATGCGCTCGCCTTGGATTCGAGAGGCCGCCTGTTCGTCGGCGATCGCAACAACAACCGCATTCAGATCTTCGATCAGAACGGCACGTTCATCGAGGAGTGGAAGCAGTACAGCCGGCCGAGCGGCATCTACATCGACAAGAACGACATGATCTATGTCGCCGACTCGGAATCGGAATCAGTGTCGCAGAACCACAACGGCTGGAAGCGCGGCATCCGCGTCGGGCGCGTCAAGGATGGCAAGGACGGCAAGATCATCGCGTTCATCCCGGATCCCGAAACCAGGAGCCGCGCCGCCGACAACTTCTTCGGGACGAGCGCTGCCGAGGGCGTCGCGGTCGACTCTCAGGGCAACATCTACGGCGCGGAAGTCGGACCCAAGCGGCTGATGCGATACGTGAAGAAGTAGGGGCTCGGTGGGCTAGCTGAATTCAGTAGTGGGACTCGGGGACTCGGGGACTCGCGTCAGTTCGGTAGTTCGAGGTAGTCCCCAAGTCCCCTAGTCCCCACTCAGGGACATGACGCAGTGCTCGGCGATCTCGCGCGGCGCGGCGCGGACCTCGAGCATTTGAACTTTCGGCGGCATCGTCGGCGCCAAGGTAATCGCCACCTCCAGGTTGCCCTTCTCGCAGCTCATCGTCCAGCGTCCGCGCAGCGCATTCGGAACGTCGTCGAAGCCCGAGCCAGGCGTGCAGGCGCCGACGTTCTCGCGCAGGCGCTCGATCTCCACGCGGCGGCGATTCTTCGACTGATCCAGAAACAGGTTCTCGGCGGCGATCTCGTCTGCCAGCTTGTCGTCCCAGCTGGCGATCAGTCGCGACACTGCGTCGCGCGCCCGGGTCAACGCCGGAGACGGCGTCGCGAGGCGCGGCACCATGCCGCCGCTCTTCGACAGACGCTCGAACGCCTCCGTCGCCACACGCCCCCAGCTGGTGTAGGTGAGATTGCCGAAGGCGATGATGCCGACGCCGTGCTCCGGCAGCCAGGTCATCACGGTCCCGAACCCCGGCAGCCCACCACCGTGCGAGACGACGTGACGGAAGCTGCAGCTCTGCGAGATGCGGAGTCCGAACCCATAGCCACCCGTGTTCAGTTGAACCGCGCCCGTCGAGCCATCGCGCGTCACCGACGCCGGTGCAGGCCGCCACACCTGCTGCATCTCCCGGAGCGACGATCGCTTGATCGGAGCCGTCTCGGGTCCGTCGCGCGGAGGCCAGGCCGAAAGGAAGACACCGACATAGCGGCTCAAGTCGCGGACCGACGTCAGCATTCCGCCCATGGAGCCGAACGAGCCATTCGACAAGAGCGGTTCGTTCTTCCACGCGTTGTCTTCCCAGCGGTAACCATGCGCGAGCCGATTCGCTGGCACCGTTGACGGTTCGAGCGTCGTCGACGTCATCCCGAGCGGCTTCAGGATGTTCGCGCTCACGAAGTCTGTGTACTTCTCGCCGGATACGTTGGAGACGATGCGGCCGAGGATGGCGAATCCATAGTTCGAATACTCGTAGGCAATGCCGGGAGCGTTCGAGAACGGGATGCCGCCTTTGATCATCTGCGACAGCTGCTCGTCGGAATCGGCGAGCTGGCGATCGCCCCACGGGTTGTCCTCTGGAAACCCTTCCGCGTGCGACAACAGATGGCGGATCGTGATCCGCGGCGAGTCGGACTGTCGGATACGCGAGTCCCTTCATTTCCGGCACGTACTTCTCGGCCAGGTCCTCGAGCGACAGCTTGCCCTGGTCGCGCAGCTTGAGGATGGACATCGCGGTGAAGCTCTTGGTCATCGACGCGATGCGGAACACCGTGTCGGCATCGACGGGCGCCTTGGACGCGATGTCCCGGACACCGCTCGCTCCCGCGTGCGCGAGCTCGCCGTCAACGATGATGCCCCACGCCGCGCCAGGGACATGTTGTTGTGTCGGCGAAGTCGGTGAAGAGACGGTCGATGTCGGCGAACGCCGTCGCGAGCTTCGCGCGATCGGCCTGCGCCGACGCCGGCGTCCAACCGCCGCTCGACGAGAGCGGCGGTCACCACGCACAAGACGATGCGTCGGATGATCATCTGCCTAGCCCCTAGCCCGCCTCCGCTCGGTCGGAGCTCGGCGAGCCCCTCAGCCCCCAGCCCCTACTCATTTTTTGATAGCCGGATTGGTGTAGCCGGCGTCGAGCACGCGCGCGGACGGGCGGAAGCTGAGATAGTCCACGTGATCGGTGATGTCCGTCCAGCCGTGCGGGACCATCGCCGGGATGATGATGATGTCGCCGGTCTTCACGACCTTCTTGACGATGTCCGCGCCGACCGCCATCCCGCTGCACGAGGGGCCGTTGAGCACCTTGGTGACTTCGCTTTCCGGCGGCGACTTGCGGCCGTTGACGATCTTGCCGCCGGTGACCAGCGTGCCGCTGCCGGAGATGATCAGATAGCCCTCGGTTTGCTGATCGTGCGCGATCATGCCCGGCGTTCCACCGGTCGGCGGCGCGGTGATCTGCTCGCCACACGGCTCGGCCGCGGGGGCCGCGCCACGGCCGGCGGCCCCGCCAGCGGCCGCACCTGCACCGGCTCCGGTTCCGCGCGCCGCGCCGGCGCCGGCACCCGCACCCGCGGCGGCGCCGCGGCCGGCCGGGGCCGCGCGATGAATGACGCCGACCGCAAAGTTCTCGGGGCCGATGTCGACGACCTTGATCGTCCGGTCGATGCCGGGCAGCGCGTTCACGGCCTTTACTTCTTCGTCGGTGATGTAAGTCGCCGCGGTCGGCTTCGACTGCGCCAGCATCGCGACAGGCGCAAGGATGAATGCGGTCCCCAACACAAAGAACAGTGCCTTCTTCATTGGCGCTCTCCCCTTTCGCCGCATACTATAGCCTCACTTTGAGGAGCCCGCATGAGATCACGACTGGTCGGCGCTGCTGGTCTCGCGATTGCCGTCGCTGTAGTCGCCAGGATGGAGCCAGACGCGCGACCGCGCGCCGCACAACGCCGCCGAGTTCGACACGCTCTTCCAGCAGGTCAAGAACTGGGGACGCTGGGGCAAGGACGATCAGCTCGGCTCGGCCAACCTGGTCACCGCGGCCAAGCGCAAACAGGCGGTCGCCCTCGTCAAGGACGGCACCACCGTGTCGCTCGCGCACAACGTGCTGACCGAAAAGGCCGAGGACAACTCGAATCCCTTCGAACACACGATGCTGCGCGGCAACAACATGGATCGCTACGCCGTCTCGTATCACGGCTACGCGCACAGCCACATCGACGCGCTCTGCCACATCCTCTACAAGGATCAGACCTACAACGGCTACGCGCGGGCCGACGTCAACACCGAGAAAGGGTGCACGAAGCTCGGGATCGACAACCTGAAGAACGGCGTCGTCACGCGCGGCATCCTCGTCGACATCCCGAGACTCAGAAACCTGCCGTACCTCGAACCGGGAACGGCGATTTACGTCGAGGATCTGGAAGCGTGGGAAAAGAAGTCGGGCGTGAAGATTGGCTCCGGCGATGCGGTCCTGCTCCGCACCGGACGATGGGCACGGCGCGAGAAGCTGGGGCCGTGGAACGTCGGCCAGAGCGCCGCCGGTCTGCACGCCTCGGTGGCGCCGTGGATCAAGGCGCGCGGCGTGGCGTTTCTCGGCAGCGACGCGGCCGAAGACGTGACGCCGTCGATGGTCGAAGGGATCGCGCTGCCGATTCACACGCTGATGATCACCGCGCTCGGCATCAACCTTCTCGACAACCAGGATCTGGAAGCGCTCGGCGATACCGCGGCCAGGCTGAACCGCTGGGAATTCATGCTGACGATTGCGCCGGTGCCCGTCACCGGCGGGACTGGTTTTCCGCTGAACGCGATCGCGATGTTCTAAGGTTCTAGGGGTTCTAAGGTTCTGAGGCCGTTCATAGGGCTCTGCGCTGCCTGGTCCTATTGAAGGAGATGCCATGCGACGCTTAGCAGTTGTCTGTTTGCTCGCGGCTGCGCCATCGCTACTCGCGCAGTCGCCCCAACCCCCGGTGTGGGCCTACGCCATCCCCAATCCACCGCCCGCTGGCGCGCCGGCCACGCCGCCGGCGCCCGACACGTCGATGAAGCAGCTGCCCGGCAGCACGCTCAGCTTCACGCGCCAGCAGATCTCCGACGGCTTCGGACCGGCGGACTGGTTCCCCGGCGATCACCCGGCCATGCCGGACATCGTCTCGCACGGCAAGCGGCCCGACGCGCGCGCGTGCGGCCTGTGCCATATGCCGAACGGTAAAGGCCGGCAGGAGAATGCCGGTGTCTCCGGGCTGCCGGTCTCCTACTTCATTCAGCAGATGAATGACTTCCGCAACGGACTCCGCAAGAGCGCCGAGCCCCGGAAGGCGAACACGAACGCGATGATCACCATCGCGAAGGCGATGACGCCCGAAGAAATCAAGGTCTCCGCCGAGTACTTCGGCGCCATGAAGTGGACGCCCTGGATCCGCGTCGTCGAGGCCAGCACCGTGCCGAAGATGGTGAGCCGCGGCGGCATCTGGATTCCCGTGGAAGGCGGCGGGTCGGAGCCGATTGGCACGCGCGTGGTCGAAACCCCGGAGAACCCGGAACGGACAGAGATCCTGCGCGATCCGCGTTCCGGCTTCATCGCCTACGTGCCGGTCGGCAGCATCAAGAAGGGCGAGACGCTCGCGAAGAGCCGCGCGCTCGACTGCAGCGTGTGCCACGGCGCCGATCTGCAGGGTCTCGGGCCGGTGCCTGGCATCGCCGGACGATCGCCGAGCTATCTCGCGCGTCAGATGTTCGACATGCAGGTGGGCGCGCGCCACGGCGAGTGGGCCGACCTGATGAAGCCGATCGTCGCGAAGCTCACCGAAGAAGATCTCGTGAACATCGTCGCGTACGTGTCGTCGCGGATGCCGCCGGGAGCCACGTCCTCGCGATAATCGCGAATGGATGTAGGGGCGGACCCATGCGTCCGCCCGGGCCGACACGCAGGTCGGCCCCTACGGATCGACGGTGACGGTGACGTCGTACGGCGCGCGGAGGATGCCGTCGTGGCCGAAGGCGCGCAGCGTGTACGTCCCGGGCTGCGCGAAGGTCGCCTTCACCGCCACCTTGCCGTCCACGACCTTGATGTAGCCCTCGGGTTCGAAGGCGACAGCCGCCGGCCCGCGATACACCGAGCCACAGTACGGACACGCCCTGCGGCGGACGGGGACGCGCCGGCATCGGCACGTTGACGGGCGACGGCGGCGCGCCGCGGAGCGACGGCTCGAGCGGCCGTGGTGTCCGCGGCTTTCCCTGCGGCGGGATGCCGTCGTCGGTGACTGATGCCGAGATGGTCACCGCGCTGCCGACCTTCGGACGGCCGATCGGATCGATCTTGACGACTGGCGGCTGATCGCGGTTGATGAGATCGTTGCTCGTCTGCACGCCGCCGTTGTTCGACACCTCGACCTTGCGATCGATTTCCCAGACATCGAGCAGCGTCGCCTTCGCCTGCTCGGTCTTGCCGTTGACGGTGACCGTCCAGATCAGCTCTTTCTTCCGGTCCCAGTTCTGCGGGACGTTGACCTTGAACAGGAAGTGGTTCTCGCGCGGGTAGAAGATCGTCGGCTGCCCGCGGTCGGCGGGGCCGGGGTCGAATCCGTTCTGCGCGCCGACGGGAACGATCGGCTGCTCGACATGGTTCCGATTCAGGTACCCGAAGACCATGTTGAAGCTGCCGTCGGGCACGCGCTCCCAGCCTTCGTAGATCGGGACGATCGGCTGTCCCGACCTGAACCGGATGTGAAGCTCGGTCGACTGCGACTGCGCGTACAAGCCGACGGCTGAGAGCAGCAAGCCCCCAGCCCCGAGCCCCCACCGTCTGATCATTGAGGCTGTCCGGCCGTCGTGGTCGTCCGCTTCGCGGCGTTCTTCCGCGCGTCGAACTCCGCCTGGTATTCGTCGTCGGTGTAGTCGTACCAGGTGATCCACGCGAAGCCCATTTCATCGATCGTCCGCTGGCCGCTGCCGACCCAGTTGCGCGGATCGGGATTCCCCTTGGTGGCGGAGTTGTCGTGCCAGCTGATGACGTGCAACACGGTTCCTGCCGGATAGATCGGCGCCGCGTCGTCCGCATAGACGCTGACAATGTGCCAGTTGAAGCTCCAGTCGGCGCAGTTGATCTGTTCCACCTTGTTGTCCGGATAGATCAACTCGATGCACTGGCGCTTGCCGCGCGTGTGCATGTGCGGCTGGAACGCCGTGATTTTTCCCGGTTTGTTGAAGCGCGTGTAGCCGTCGCTGCGGACCCACGTCGATCCGCCGGGGATGTCCAGCGGCTCGGTGGGCTGTCCCAGCTGCTTCGAGTAGACGACGTGCTTCGGCGTGTAGCCCTTCGGATAGAGCACGATGCCGAGCTGCGACTGGTCGGTGATTTCCTGACCGACCGAGTGGTAGTGGAAATCGAACTTGATCTTCGATCCCGCCTTCAGCAGACGCCCCGTGCCCTCGGGGAACAAGTCGCCGTTCTTGCCGACCGCGAACTCGTTGAGGAACTCGCCGGCTTCGGCGCTGCTGTCGTCGCCGTTGGTGTCGCCGCTGGCGTCCGCGTCGACGGCAAATGTCAGGAGATGATGGACGACAGCGGTCTTCCCGGGCTTGCTCTCGATCGCCTTGATGTACCGATCCTCGGTGAGGCCGGTGTCGACGTAATAGCTGCCCCACCAGTCCGCGGCTTCGGGCGGCACGACGTGCTTGGGAGAGGTGACGACCAGGTCCGGTTTGCCGATGTGCCAGCGATCCGAGTCGTCGAACTCGCGCGGCTTCGGCATCTCGGCGGCGTTCCCCATCGGGGCGCCGGCGTCCACCCACTTGACGATCTTCTCGATCTCATCCGGTCGCAGCGACGGATCGTTCTTGAAGCTCTGGATCCCGATGTGCGGATCGATGCCCCACGGCGGCATCTCGCGCGAGACGACGCGCTGCTTGATCGAACGGACCCACGGGCGCACGTCCTGGTACGTCAGCAGCGACATCGGGGCCATCTGGCCCGGCCGATGGCAGCTCTGACACGAGCGCTGCAGGATGGGCGCGATGTCCCTGGTGAACGTGACCGGCGCCGCCGCCGTTTTCGCGGGTGTCTGAGCCGTCGCGGCCGCCGACAGTGTTGCGGAGACCGCCGTTGCGCAGACCGCCGCGCGTACGAGGAGCAGTTTCGTCATCACAGCCTCCGCTGTAACATCAGCCGAAAGATCTTGGCAAAAATCATGCGCCCATTCCGGCGCGCGCGCAAGACCGAAGATCTCGCCTTCCTGGCCATTTTTGCTGGATTTTCCGCGTCCTGCACGGCGCTGCCGGGCCGTCAGCCGCCCGACCGCCCCATCGAAGTCGCGAGCGACCGCTACGTCTCGTCGCGAACCTGCCGCGCCTGCCATCCCAGCCAGTACGCCTCGTGGCACGCGTCCTATCACCGGACGATGACGCAGGCGGCGACGCCGCAGTCCGTGGCGACCAGCTTCGACGGCGTGCGCGTCGAGGCGGGCGCGATGGCACTCGAGCAGCGAGGCGACGAGTTGTGGGCGGAGTTCGACGATCCGGATGACCTCCGTCCCCGCAGGCACCTCCGTCCCCGCTGGATCGGGGCCGGGATCGGTCGCGTCGCATAAAACGCCAGGTGGTGTTGACCACGGGATCGCACAATCAGCAGATCTATTGGTACGCGACCGGACATGGGCGGACACTCGGCCAACTCCCGGCGATCTGGCTGGTCGACGAGCGGCGCTGGATTCCGCGCCGCGCGGCGGTGATGCATCCGCCGGGACAGGCCGCGTTCTCGGAAACGGGCGCGTGGAACGGCATCTGCGTCGCCTGCCACACGACCCTCGGCAGGCCCGCCTTCGACACGCCGTTCGGGTCGCAGCCGATCGCGACGCAGCAGGTGGATACGACGGCCGCGGAGTTCGGCGTCGCGTGCGAAGCGTGTCATGGACCGGCCGACGAGCACGTCCGGACCAACGCCGATCCCCGGCGCCGCTACTCCTTGCACCTGACGAAGACGGCCGACGCCAGCATCGTGCATCCCGCGCGGCTCGATCCGCGGCGCTCGGCGCAGGTCTGCGGCCAGTGCCATTCCTTCTGGGAATTCGAGGATCAGGCGGCGGAACGCGCCGCCAACGCGCGCGGCCTTCCCTACCGTCCCGGCGACGACCTGCGGCAGACGCGCTTCATCGTCCAGCCGACGGTCGATGCCGGCTCCGCGATCATGCAGCGCTTCCTGCAGGACGACCCGGGATTCATTCGCGACATCTTCTGGTCCGATGGCATGGTGCGCGCCACCGGACGCGAGTACAACGCGTTGATCGAGTCGCCGTGCTACAAGAACGCCGACGGACGATCGCCACACGCTGACCTGCGCGTCGTGTCACTCGATGCATCAGACCGCGGACGATCGCGCGAGCCGTCGCGGAGTGGGCGGACGATCAGCTGACGCAGCTGCGCGCCGAGTTCATCCTCAGCATGCAGGACGGCAAGACGGTCAACGCCAAGGTCGCCAGCGAACCAGCGCTCACGCAGTGCCACGGCCGACGATGTCTGGCCGCGCACACGCATCATCGCGCCGATTCGTCCGGCAGCCTCTGCATGAACTGCCACATGCCGTACACGACGTACGGACTGCTGAAGACGGTCCGCAGCCATCAGATCGGCAACCCGTCGGTCAAGGCGACGCTCGACACGGGACGGCCCAACGCGTGCAACCTCTGTCACCTCGACAAGACGCTGGCGTGGACCGCCGAGTACCTCGAACGGTGGTATCGAATCCCGAAGCCGGCGTTGGATGCCGATCAGCAGTCGGTGGCGGCGTCGGTGCTGACGCTTCTCAAAGGCGACGCGGGCCAGCGCGCCATCGTGGCGCAGAGCCTGGGCTGGGCGCCGGCGCAACAGGTGTCTGGCACCGGCTGGATGGCGCCGTACCTCGCGCTGATGCAGCAGGACGCGTACGACGCCGTGCGTCACATCGCGACGCGATCGCTCGCCACGCTGCCGCCATTCAGGCGAGACGCGCTGCCGCGCAACAGGAAGGAACTGCTGCTGAACGCCGACGGCACGTTCGACGCCGAGACGGTCAATCGTCTGGTCCGCGCGCGCGACAACAGACGGGTCGCGCTACCGCGAGTAATGGTGCGACGGTCATCCGGAGCGCGAAGGCCGAGCGACGTGCGGCAGCGTTCTCCGACGACATCATGATGCGACATGAACCGTCGAACGTTTCTCGCGGGCACCGCCGCCGCGCTCGCGGGCGTGCCGGCGCTCGGCGCGCAGGAGAGCGCCGCGATCAGGCCCGGACAGCACGACCTGAAGCTGGGCGACTCGGACCGCGACGGCGTGATCTACATCCCGCGCGGCTACACGCCGGAGAAGGCGTGGCCGCTGATGGTGATGCTCCACGGCGCCGGCAACACCGGACGCGGCGTCGCCTACACCTTTCCCCTCGCCGACGAATTCGGCGTCGTCGTCCTGGCGCCCGACTCGCGCGACGAGGCGACGTGGGACGTGCTGCTCACCGGCTACGGTCCTGACGTCGAATTCATCGGCGCGGCGCTGAAGCAGACCTATCGCCTGTGCCAGATCGATCGCAAGCGGATGGCGCTCGCGGGACACTCCGACGGCGCGTCGTATTCGCTGTCGCTCGGCCTCGGCACCGGCGATACGTTCGGCCATGTCATCGCCTTCTCGCCCGGCGTCATGAAGCCGGCGGAAGTTCATGGCAAGCCGCACATTTTCATCTCGCACGGCATCAGCGATCCGATCATGCCCATCGACGTCACCAGCCGCCGCTTCGTCGCGCGCCTCAAGAACCTGGGCTATGACGTCACCTACCGCGAGTACGAAGGGCGGCACGGCGTCACGCAGCCGATCGTCCGGGAAGCCTTCGAGTGGTTCCTCAAGTAGGGAGACGGACTTCCCGGACACGGACTCTCCCTTTGTGTCCTTTGTTTCCTTTGTGTCCTCTGTGCGACCGCGTGCCGCGATCGAACGCCACCACGGAGCGACGCGGTCGTGGTGTGGCACGAGGTCGGATCCTGGTCGGGACGCGGCAACAAACAGACCGAATCGTTCACCAGCGACACGGCCGGCTTCCGGGTTCGGTGGACGACGAAGAACGAAACCGCGCCGGGCGCCGGGACGCTCAAGGTGATCTTCCGCAGCGGCGACAGCGGACGCGAAATCATCCAGGCGATCGACGTCCGCGGCACCGGCAGCGACGAGGAGATCGTGGCGGCGGAGCGTCCGCGCTGGTACTACCTGACGATCGATTCGGCGGGCGTGGACTGGACGGTCAGCGTCGACGAGCGGATCGACGCTCAGCGCGTCAGCAGGTAGTTCATCTTCACGACCAGCTGGCGATCGCTGGGGGCGAACACCGCCTGCGGCAGGCCGGTCTGCTGCAGGTCGCTGTAGACGATGTAGATGTCGCTGCCGGGGCGGTAGATGAAGTTGAAGCGCAGGTTGTTGGTCACTTCGTGCGTCAGCGAGTTGTACTGCGTCAGGCTCCGGACCGTCGCGCGGGGTGACAGCGCGTAATCGACGCGCAGGATCGCCAGGTTGGAGACGAAATCGCCCCACGGCATCTTCACGTCGTTCCGGCTGACATTCAGTTCGCTCGACAGGCTCTTGGTCGCACGCACGCCGATCGGCGGCGGTCACCGCCTGCTTCGTCCCGTCGTAGAACTGCATCGGGTTCCACGAGAAGCGTTCGTAGAACCGCTTCGCCGGGTTCGTGTTGTAGGTGAACGTCGCCTCGTCGAACTTGTAGCTGCCGACCGGAATCGTCACGTTCGTCTGCGGCACGACGAACGGGACGTCCAGCACGTCGAGATCGCGCTGATAGATGACGTTGATGAACGACCCGTCCTGCATGTAGAAGCCGTTCATGAAGTGCTGGGTCCGCCCGACCATGCGGTTCTGCTGATCGGTGATGTAGCTGATGACCACCATCGGCTCGAGCATCCGGATGCCCCACTTGCCGGGCCGCGGCGTCGGGCTGAAGTACATCTTGGTCGTCTTCACGCCGCGCCGCTGGACGAAGCCGACCTCGTCGTTGAAGTTGTCCTGGACGTCCAGATAGTTCAGCCACACGTTCCACGCCGGATCGCGATACGCGATGCGGCCGAAGAACGCCATGTCGCGGCCGCTCAGCCCGGGGGTGTCGGTCTTGGCGACGAACGAATTGACCTGCAGGTTCTTCCCCAGGACGAGATTCGCGTCGGCGCCGACGACGCGGTTGTAGTGCGCGTCGCCGCCCATCGTCTCCTTGTTGATGAAGAGCGCACCGACGCGCGACCGCTTCAGCACGTCGCTGCCGTAGCGCGCGACCAGGAAGTTGTCGCCCGGCCTGCCAAACGCGCTGTCGGTCTGGATGTCGAGCACGCCGACGTTGTGCCGTCCCGCCTTGCCGGCGAGCCGCGCGCCGCCGACGATCGGAATCGGCGTGCCGGTGTCGGAGAGGCCGATCCGCCGGCTGAAGAACAAGTCGGTTTCGACCGTCGTCGAGGTGAACGTGCCGCCGGTGCCCATCTTGAACTGGCCGGCGTTCTCCAGAAAGAAATCGCGCTTCTCGGGAAAGAACAGGCTGAAGCGGGTCAGGTTGACCTGCTGCTCGTCGACCTCGACCTGTGCGAAGTCGGTGTTGTAGGTGAGGTCGGCGTTCATGCCGCCGGTGACGCCGTATTTCATGTCGAAGCCGACGTCGCGCAGGAACGACGTCGTCTGCAGCGAGGCGCTGGTGTTCGTCTCGCGGACGCCGCTGACGACGTACGGCTTGAGCTTGAGATCGAGACCGTGGTTGAGCGACTGCAGCCCGACGAGGCTGCCGGCCTGGCTGACGCGGGTGAGGCTGTACGCTTTCGGGATCGGCGCCCAGAACACCTGCTCGTTCTTGCGGCGGATGTTCCGCATGAAATTGATGCCCCACGTCTGCTCGGCGCCGTCGGCGAAGCGGAGCGTGGCGAGCGGGATGGCGATTTCCGCGGTCCAGCCGTCGTCCGTGATCCGGGCGGCGACATCCCAGATCCCGTCCCAGTTCTTGTTGATGTTGGAGTTGACGAGTCCGAGTCCGATCCGGTTGTTGCCTTCGCCTTCCTCGGAGATCTGCTGCTCCAGTTTGGCGCCGAGCGGCGTCGTCACGAACATGTAGCCGTTGCGCGAGTCGTTGAAGGTGTCGAGGATGATCTGGAAGTTGTCCTCGTCGAGCAGCCGATCCGAATCGCGCCGCATTTCGGTCGCGACAATCGCCGATGGCTGAACGTCGAACGCGTGCACGCCGATGTGCAGCGTCTTGCCGTCGTAGAGCACCCGGACTTCGGTGCGCTCGCTGGCGGCCGCGCCTTCGCGCGGTTCCTGCTGCGTGAACTCCTCGACCAGCGGCGCCTTCTTCCAGACCTCGTCGTCGAGCACGCCATCGATTTTCGGCGGCTGATCGACGCGGATCGCCGGGATGGAATAGCGCTCGCGATGATTGTCGGCGGCGTTGTGCTGGTGGGATTGGGCAAGGCCGAGGCCGGGCGATCCTGCGAGAATCACCAGCAGAGCGGCCAATGTTTTCGCTGACAAAGAAGGCTCAGTATACACTCAGGAAGGAAGCACCAACCCGGGGGACCCTGATGCGTTTTGTCACACGATGTCTTTTACTCACGGCACTCATGACCGCTGCCTGCAGCGGATCGAATACGACTGCGCCCAGCACGTCCAGCGGCACGTTCACGCAAACCGATCTCGTCGTCGGCACCGGCGCGGAAGCGGTCACCGGTCAAACCGCGACGGTCACCTATAACGGCTGGCTGTACGACACGAAAAAAGCCGATGGCAAGGGCACGTTCTTCGACGGCAATTCCGGCTTCTCCTTCACGCTGGGCGCGGGCCAGGTGATCGCCGGATGGGATCAGGGCGTCGTCGGCATGAAGGTGGGCGGACAGCGCCGTCTGATCATTCCGCCCGATCTCGCGTACGGCTCGCAGGGGCGCTCGCCGATTCCGCCGAACGCGACGCTCATCTTCGACATCACGCTGACGGGCGTGCAATGAACAATTGGTGAATTGGCGAATTGGCGAATTGGTGAATAGTACTAATCGCCAATTCCCTGATTCACCAACTCACCAATTGGCGTCGCGCGGCGGAGCGACGTTCTGGGCCGCGCTCCGCCGCGGCTTTACCAAGCGGTGCCCGCACTGCGGCATCGGCCGCCTCTTCTCAGGCTGGTCGCATCATCTCGATCGATGTGCGGTGTGCGGTCTCGTCTACGAGCGTAATCCCGGCGACACCTGGGCGTTCACGATCATCGGCGATCGGCTGCCGGTCGCCGCGATCGTCGTGCTGATCTATTTCGGGTACGGCCGCACGCACCGGCTGCTCGGGTTGATCACCTTCGCCGCGCTCGGCGTGCTGCTGGTGTGGACCGCCCCGAACCGCTGGGGCGTCGGGATCGCGCTGCATTACCTGTCACGGGTCTACTGGCCAGACCCGCAGGATCCGGTGCCGCCCAGACAACGGCTCACAAGACGCGTGTAATCTCGAAGAACACGAAGAATCTGTGATTCGCAAGAAACCAATTACTCCGTGATCTTCGTCATCTCGCGCCTTGCGTGAGCGTGACCGTGGCGTCGGCTACTCCACGCCGAACGCGAGCAGTACGTTGCCTGGCGCGCCGAAGCCCAGGTACGCGTAGCCTGAGTTCATGAACAGCATGCCGCCGGCGATGACGGGCCCGGGGCCGTTCAGCGATCCGCCCTTGGCGGCGATGCCGTTGACCGTCGTGTAGTCGCGGGCACTGTTGTACTCCCAGAGCACCTTGCCGTCGGCTGTCGAGTAGGCGCGCAGGATGCCGTTGGTGGTGCCGGAAAAGACGACACCCGGCATGGCGCTGATCGCGGCGGACTGCGCCTGCGTCGCGCAGTTGCGGTCGCCCGCCTTGCACTCGACGGCCGGCGGCCGCGCGTGCCACACCTGTTCGCCGGTACCCAGCCGAAGCGCCGACAGACCGCCGGCCTCGGCGCCGGCCTGCGCATCCGCCGTGGCGAAGTAGCCATGCTGCTCGTCGGCGGCCGACCCCCACTCGATGCCGCCGAGCGGGCTGCCCTTTCCCGACTCTGTGCTCCCACACGAGCGCGCCGTCCTTGTCGGGATCGATGCCCCAGGCGGCGCCCGACTTCTGCCCGATCACGAGCACCGACTTGCCATTCGGCAGGTCGCGGAGGATCGGCGAGTTGCCGAAATCGAAGTCCGGACCGCCGACGTCCGGACAGTTGTCGCGCGTGGTCGGCCCGCTGCCGCAGCCGACGAGGATACGCGTCGTTCGGCGTGAACTGATGCGTCCACAGCGGAATGCCGGACTTCAAATCGAACGCGATGATCGGCATCGCTCGTCTCGGCCGCCGGGAACGTGTAGGCGTCGCCGGTTGCGACGTAGAGCGCGCCGCGCTTCGCGTCGATCGTCGGGGCGGACCAGACGGCGGCGCCGGCCGGTCCATACAATTGCGTGCCGATCGAATTCTTCTTCGTCGGGCGCGGCCGTTCGGGAATGGTGTAGGTCTTCCACACCTGCTCGCCGGTCGCGGCGTCGTACGCGACCACCGATCCGCGGAACGTGCAGCATTCGTACTTCGGATTCGGTCCAGAGCCTTCTTCGAACGACGCGACAGGGACGTACAGACGTCCGTTGTACAGCGCCGGAGCGCCGGTGATCCGCGCCAGCGGATGCGATTCGGCGCTCTTCTTCCACAGCAGCGCGCCGGTCTCGGCGTCGACGGCATACACGTTGGCCTTCACGTCGCCGAAATAGGCGGCGAATCGAGCGCCTGCACGCCCGAGGCTGATCGCGGTGCGCACGCCGCCGCTCGATTGAAACGACCAGTAGACGCAGCCGGTCGCCGCGTCGAGCGAGTAGACGAAGCCGTTGTCCGATCCGATGAAGAGGCGACCGCCGGCGATCGCCGGCTGTCCGTACGCCGACGTGCCGTTGGGAAACCCGAACGCCCATTTCAGCTTCAGCTTCGGCACTTGATCGGCGGTCAGGCCGGCGGCGGCAGCCGGTTGAAACCGCGTGTTCCCGGCGTCCACGCCCCACCCGTTCCACCCCGGCCCGGTAAGCAGCGCGCCGATCGGCTTGCTCGCGCAGCGGTTCGGCATCGCGGATGCCTGGCCGGCGAGCGCGGCGCCCAGCGGACGCTCCGTGATGAATTCGGCAATCATCCTCTTCTGCGCGTCCGTCAGTCCTTCGGCGTTGACCTTCATCGATCCGGTCGTCAGCGCGTCGAAGACCGCCTCGGGCGTGCGCTGCCGCAGCGAGTCGCGGTCGGGCGCCCGGCTGTCGGCCGCCGGCTTCGTATGGCAGGACCCGCACCGTTGTTCGAAGATACCGAGCGCCTGAATCGCCTGCGCCGACGCCGAGGCAGGCCACGCGGCGACGCACAGGGACAGCAACAGGATGTTTTTCATGGCCGCGCCATGATACTGCTGGTCCACCGATCGGGATCGCGGCGGGTCCACGGACGTATTAGAATTCTCTCGTGACACCGCGCCCGCTTCACCTCGCCGGCGCCCTTCTCGCGATCGTCACCGCCGGCTCCTGCTCGCGCGCCAAGGCGCCGGCCAGCCCGCTCATCTCGGCCAGGACCACGATGGTCACCGCGTGGCAGATCCCGTTGGATCCGACGAAGGACGCGTCGCTCACCGACACCCGGATGGCCGAGCAGGTGCGCTGGGGCTACCGGATCTTCACCGACACTCCGCGCGAAGCGGCGCGCTTCACCGGCGGCAAGGTTGCCTGCAGCAACTGTCACCTGAACGCGGGGCAGCGGGAACGCGCGCTGGCGCTCGTCGGCGTCGCGGGCATGTTTCCCGAGTACAACAATCGCGCCGCACGCTTGATCAGTCTCCCCGACCGCATCGTCGACTGCTTCCTGCGAAGCGAGAACGGGACGGCGCGGCCTGAAGAGCTCCCGACGACGTCATCGAAAGAAGTGCTGGCCGTCGCGTCGTACATCACCTGGCTGGCCAAGGGGTACGCCGTCGGTCAGAACCCGGCCTGGCGCAACAAGAACGCGATCGCCGCAGACGCGTTGATCCCGATCGACAAGCTGGATCGCGCGAAAGGCGAGGCGATCTACGCCGAGCGCTGCACGTCGTGCCACGGGCTGGACGGACAGGGCGTCCAGATCGGCGACAAGAAGGCGGGACCGTTGTGGGGCGAGCACTCGTGGAACGACGGCGCCGGCGCGGCGCGCGTCTACACGCTGGCCGGCATCATTCGCTACACGATGCCGTATCTCGATCCCGGGAGCCTGACTGACGAAGACGCGCAGCAGGTGGCGGCCTTCATCACGTCACAGCCGAGGCCACGCTTCCCATTCAAAGAGAAAGACTACGTCGGCGGGAAAGTGCCGGTCGACGCCGTGTATTACCACGCCGAACGGTGACCCGACGGTCGGGGTCGGATACTGTATCCGACCCCGACGGGGACGGCGCTATACTGACCGTCGGCCCATGAAAACGGTCGCCACCGCCGCCGTCATCGCCGCGCTGCTGGCCGCCACCGCCGCGGCCCAGTTCCAGGGGCGGCGCGGCCGCTTCATGCCGCGGATCGGCGAGAACCCCGCGTACGACGGCGCCTTCATGTTCTGCCGGATCATGTTCCGCAACGCGTCGAACGGCGACGGCGGCGGATGGTACGTCGACTACCCGCGCGCGGACCAGAACCTCTCGTTCCGTTTCTCCGAGCTGACGACCACACAGGTCAGCCGCGACATCGCCGGCAACTTCAATCACGTCGTCATCCAGCTGACCGACGCCGATCGGCTCGCGAAATGCCCGTTCATCATGCTCACGGAGCCGGGCGGCGCGTACTTCGACGAGGCCGAAGCCGCGGGCCTGCGCACCTACCTGCAAAAAGGCGGGTTCCTGTGGGCCGACGACTTCTGGGGCGAGTACGCCTGGGCCCACTGGGAGAACGAGATCCGTAAGGCGCTGCCATCGGGGCAATACCCGTTGATGGAGCTGCCGCTCGAGCACCCGCTGTTTCACGTGCTGTACGACGTCCACGAGAAGGTGCAAATCCCGTCAATCGGCGCGTGGGGCGGGCCGGGCGGCAACACGTCGGAGCGGGGACGCGACAGCGCCGAGGTCCACGTGCGAGGCATCACGGACCGCGACGGTCACCTGCTGGTGGTCATGACCCACAACACCGACTTCGGCGACGCGTTCGAACGGGAAGGCGACAACCGCGAATACTTCGAGTACTTCGCCGGCAAAGGCTACGCCTTCGGCATCGACGTGCTGCTGTACGCGATGACGCACTAAAAGGGTTCTAAGGTTCTGCGTTCTAGTAGTTCGTCAGCTAGCCCCGAGCCCCTAGCCCCTAGCCCCTAGCCCCGAGCCCCGACTCCCGTCAGCGAAGAATCCGCAGCCCCGTCGGCGCCGACGGCGCGGCCGGCGGCCCAACCAGCTTCATGACACGCCCGAGCGAATAGCTGACGATCAACAGTTCGCCGTCGGCATCGACGCCGAACGAGCTGATGTTCCCGAGCTGCGCAAACCCGCCGAGTTCCGCCGTGTGTTCGACGACGTCCGAGGCGCGGGCCTCGCCGTTGGCGTCGACCGTCAGCGCCAGCGAAAACACGCGCCCCTGGATGAAGTCGGCAAAGAAGTAACGGCCGCGATGGGCGGCCGGAAGCCGATCGCCGCGATACACATAGCCACCGGTGATCGACTGCCCCACGCTGTGGCTGTACTCGTGAATCGGCTCGGTCAGCGGCTGAAACGCGACCGGCAGCGACGTGACGTTGTCGTGGGCGCCTTCGCGATTGCGCCAACCGTAATTGCGTCCGCCGCGTCCGCGGGGTTCGTAGTCGACTTCCTCCCAGCGGCCCTGCCCGACGTCGCCGATGACGAGCGCACCGGTGCCACCACGCGCGGGATCGTCGAACGTGTAGCGCCAGGGATTTCGGAGTCCGAACGCCCAGATCTCGGGCCGCGTCGACGGCGGTCCGCTACGGAGAAACGGATTGTCGGCCGGAACCTGGTACCCGGACGCGTTGGCGTCCGGCACGTTGACGTCGATGCGCAGCATCTTGCCGAGAAATTCCTGCGGGTTCTGCGCGCGATGCGACGGATCGTCGCCCGAACCGCCGTCGCCGAGGCCGATGTAGAGGAACCCATCGGGCCCGAATGCCAGATGACCGCCGTTGTGATTGGCGAACGGCTGCGCGATGGACGCGGGGCCGTTGGCGCCGCCCCAGCGCAGGTCGAACCGCGATCCGATGTCGGCAACGACCGGCGACGAGCGTCGGAAGCGGGCGACGACGGTGTCGCCCGATCGATTGGTGAAGTTGACGAAGAAGCGGCCGCTCGTCGCCGTGTCCGGCGGCAACGCAAACCCGAGCAGCCCCTGTTCGCCGCCCGCGACAATCGCACCGGACACGTCGAGAAAGTCGGTGGCGAGGACAGCGCCGAGCTGTACGACGCGGATGCGGCCATTCTGCTGGACGACGAATTGGATATTTCGATCGGCGGGATCCTGCACGACCGCGATCGGCGACGTGAACCCGCTCGCGTGCGTGCGCAACCTCAGCTGTGCGTGCAACTCTTCGGCGACCACACACGAGAGACACAACGCGATCGCGATTGCACGCCGTCTTCGCATGCGGATAGCCTAAGCGCGATGCTGCGGATTTGTCCAAGCCACCTTCGCGCTCCGCGCTACGGCGCCGGCACAGGTCGCGCCGCGATCGCGCGATCGCCTCTGCCGTTGCCCTGCTGGCCGCGGCGTGCAGCAAGTCGTCGCCGCCACCGCCCGAAGTCACGCCGCCGGCGGGCAGCGAGACGATCAATGGCACGGAACGCCTCGGCTGGACGCAGCGCGCCGCCGACGCCGTCGAGTTGGCCTCGGTGCGATACGCCATTTACGTCGACGGCGTGCGATCGGAGCTTGCCGGCGCATCGTGCGCGGCGGCGGCCGCCGCCGCGGACGGCTTCGCGTGCAGTGCGCGACTGCCGGCGCTGACGGCCGGTGCGCACACACTCGAGCTCGCGTCGTTTGTCACCGACGGCTCGCTCCTCGAGAGCGCGCGGTCGGCCGCGCTCAGAGTCACGGTCGTCGCCCAGGTTGAATCCGCCGTGAAAACCGGAGCGGAACCGCTCGGGTCAAAATCCAGCGACATCACCAATCCGACGCGTCTGCTCTCGCCGACGGCACGGGTCTCGCCGTCGAACTGGTGGCCGGCGGCTTGAGCCGCCCGGCGGACCTCGCATTCATGCCCGACGGCCGCCTGCTCATCGCGCAGCGTGACGGGACCGTTCGCAGCGTTCGCGACGGCACGCTCTCGGAGCCAGCCTCACTCTCGGACAGATGGCCGACCGGCGACCGGCTCCTCGCCATCGCGATCGATCCGGATTTCACGCGCACGCGATTCGTGTTCGCGATTGTCGCCGGCGGAGGCACGTTCTCGGTGATTCGTGTCCGCGAAGTCGGCGGCACGTTCGGCGATCGTGCGGTTCTGCTCGGCGGCATCAACGCGGCGGCTGTGGAGCCGGCGGCCTCGCTTCGCTTCGGTCCGGACGCACGGCTGTACGCCGCGTTCGACGATGGTGGCGAGCCGCGGCAGGTGGGCGACGCCGCGTCGCCGAACGGCAAGATCCTGCGCCTGAATGCGGACGGTACGACGCCGGACGATCAAGCCGGGGCGTCGCCGATTTACGCCGCCGGCTCTTCGTCGCCGGCCGGCCTCGATTGGCAGCCGGGGACGGACGTGCTGTGGGTGGCGGATGCCGCGCGCGGCTGGCATCACGCCAGTGACAACCGAATCGTCCGGCGACGGCAAGCGGATCCGAGGCGTCGCCCGCGCGTCATGGCGATTGCCAGCCGCATTGGTGCCGACAGCGATGGCCTTCACGCGCGGCGCCTCCGTTCCCGCGCTGGCCGGCAACCTGTTCGTCGCGTCCGACACGGGCCAACGCCTGCTGCGCGTCCGATTCGATCCTCTGGAGCCTTCGCGTGTCGCGGCAACCGAACCGCTGTTACAGGATGTCGCCGGGCCAGTGGTCGCGATCGCGGCCGGTCCGAACGGCGCGATCTATTTCGCGACCGCGGATTCAGTGTGGCGAATCTTCAGCTAGCCCCTAGCCCCTAGCCCCTGCTGTCTAGCGGCGTGCGCCGAAGCTCTTGCTCGCGCCGGTGCGCCCGTTCGTCACGACGAACGAGCCATCGTCTCGAGCGCGGACTTTGATCCAGTGCGCGGTCGTCTCGTCGAGATTCGCGATGCGGTCGTCGGGGAAATTGCGGGCGCCCTCGTTCCTCGACCGATGCAGCTGCCACACGTCGACTGCCGACAGGTTGTGGAGCGCGGCGAACGTTTCAGGCGCACCGCCTTTCACGGCCCCGTTGTTGACGATCGCAACCCGCGGCTGGAACGCCGCGAACGTCTCGGGCTCGGCGGCGTCGGCGCCGCCGTGGTGCGCGACGAGATAGACGTCGACCGGTCCGACGAGATTCCGCGGGCACGCGAGCGCGAACAGCGGCGCGCCGCTCAGATCGCCCACGTCCAGAAAGCGGAAGCGGCCGAACTCCAGACGCACGCCGGTCGAGCGCGGGTTTTCGGTCGGCTCCTGCGCGGGCGGCGCGGCCGGCCGGCACGCCGGATTTGCCGCGCCTGATCCAGGCAGCGGCTGCCGCAGCGTGGCGCCCGCGGCGCTGACGACGACGGCGGTGACGCCGTTCAGCGGAAGGCGGTCGCCAGGCGCCGGCTCGAGGTGCCGTCCTTTTGCGCGAACGGCGGTATAGGCCGCGAGCGCGTCGAGCGTGCCCGCCACCCGTGCCTCAGCGCTGGGCAGCACCCCACCGTGGTCGATGAACGTGCCGATCGGCAGGAGCTGCGCGAGCTCCACGACGCCGCCGTCGTGATCGGGGTGAAAGTGCGTAATCAGGAGGTAGTCGATCCGCGTGACGCCGGCATCCCGCGCGGCCGCGGCAATGCGTTGCGCGTCGCGCGCCCGCGCGGGATCGCCCGCCTTCGATTGTGGTGTGCCATCGCCGGCGTACCCGGTGTCGATGAGGAACGATTCTCCCGCCGGCGTGACGATCAGCGTCGACTGCCCGCCCTCGACGTCGATGAAGTAGATGTCGAGAGTCTGACGCGCCTCTCCGCGGCCCTGAGGCGTCTGCCTGCCGGACGGCGCGGCGCCCCCCGCAGCCAGATTGACGCCGATGACCGTAACGAGCACGAACGTGGCTGTGAGGCTTCGCATGTGAGAACAGTACACGCAAGGCACGCGGGCTGCATAGAGTTGCGCGGGCGACCCGAACGGGCCGCCGATCTGGCACCTTGCCGGGCGTGGTTTACGTCCGGCGAAGATCGTTTCGCAACTCGAAATCCGCCTTCGCGCCAGGCGCTTCGGCGGGATAAACCATTGTGACGACCCGCGAGCTCGCGATCGCCGCCAGCGTGATCCACGCCTCGCTCGAGGATTATCCGCTGACGCTCGAGGAGCTGCACGAGTCGCTCATCGGGTCGCATCAGACGCAGGCCGAAATCGTCTCGGTGTTCGAGGGCAGCGCCGTGCTGCAGCAGATCGTCGAGCGGCGCGACGGCTTCTTCTTCCCCGCCGGCCGGAACGAATTGATCGACGAGCGGCGGCGGCGCGAAGCCCGCAGCCGCGCCTTCCTCGATCGCCACGCGCTCCTGCTGCGGCTGGTGTGCTGCCTGCCGTTCGTGCGGCTGGTGGCGCTGTCCGGACGGATCGCGCGGCTCAACCTGGAGGCCGGCGGCGATCTGGATCTCTTCATCGTGACCCGCGCCGGACACGTCTGGAGCACGGCGGCCGCCGTCAAAGGCTTGTCCGCACTGTTGTCACGCCGATGCATGGTGCGCGCGAAAGTCGTCGTCGACGAGAATCACCTGGAGTTCGAGCCGCGCGATCTGGACACCGCCGCGCGGCTGCTTCATTTGAGACCGCTGATTGGTGGATCGGCGCTGCAGGACCTGTGGGACGCGAATCTGTTCGTCGCGGAGCTCTTCCCCAACGCGCCTGAGGAGCCGGCCGAAAGCGCCGAGCCGGCGTGGTCGCCGTTGACCAGTACGGTCAGAACGCTCCTCACGCTGATCGTCGGGCTGCCGTCGCCGGCGATCGAGGCCGTGTGCCGGTGGTGGCAGGCGGGAGGCGATACACTGGTGGACGTGCCGCCGCGTCCGCACGAGCAACGATCTCTTCGAGATCTTCCCCGATTTGCCGTGGCTGCGCACGCGTGCGGCGACCGACCAGGTGCAGCGCGTGCATCAGCAGGCCGAGGCGTTCCGCGAGCGGGCGAAGGCCAACATCGACCGGCAGCGGGCGGCAGCCGCGCGCATGCGAGCCCGGGTCGCCAACCGAAAGCGGCGCTAATCCCTAATCCCTAATCCCTAATCCCTAATTTCGCGTTTTCTAATACGTTGTGCTGCCCGTCGAGCACGCGCGCGGATCGCCTGACTCCATCCCGCGACGGAACCACTCGACGCGCTGCGCCGACGTGCCGTGCGTGAAGCGCTCGGGCATCACGCGGCCGGTTGCCATTTTCTGGAGGCGATCGTCGCCAATCGACGCCGCGGCGCGCAGCGCTTCGTCGGCGTCGCCTGGTTCGAGCTCGACGCCGCCCGCGTTGAACCGGCCGTTCTGTGCTGCAGCGTGACCCCAGATGCCCGCGAAGCAGTCGGCCTGCAGTTCGAGCGCGACCGACGCGCTGCCTGGTCCGGCCTGGCGATTGCGCGACGCCTGCGCGTTCAAGCCCATGAGGTTCTGCACGTGATGGCCGAGTTCGTGCGCGATGACGTACGCCTGCGCAAAGTCGCCGGGCGCGCCGAAGCGCTGCGACAACTCGTCGAAGAACGACAGATCCAAATAGACTTTGCCGTCGCTGGGGCAATAGAACGGCCCGGTGGCAGATTGTGCAAAGCCGCAGGCCGAGTCGATCGCATCGCGAAAGAGCACGACGCGCGTCCGTTGGTAACGCGGACCGAGGATTTCTGACCAGGTATCCTGGGCGTCTTTCGTGACCGCGTTCACGAAGTCGACCATGCGCTCCTCAGACGGCGAGGTCCGCACCTCCCCCGAGGTGCCGACCGTCTGGGTCGGCGTTGTGTCGCCGGTTCCCAAAAGTGAGAAGAGATTCGTCCCGCTGACCCAACTCAGCACCAAGAGAACGAGGAACCCGCCGATGCCAAGGTGGGCTACGCCGAACCCACCGGATCGCCCTCGCATGTCTTCAATATCGCCGCGTCCGGAAGATGTCCATCGCATGCCTGGAAAGTCAGCAAGAAGAACGCCATTCAGTTCGCGGACGTCGGGACTTGGGGCTAGGGGCTAGCTGAGTTTGACTGGGCCATTCACGCTGGCCGTCATCTTGAATTGTTTTCAAGGGTGACTCGCTCTTCTCTCCTTCCTGTTGCGCTGCTGTCAACGGCGATCGCGGCTGGCGCAGCCGCTCTGCGCGCGGACCGCGGGCTGTTCGCGAGCGACGAGCTGGTCGCGCTGACACTGTCGGCGCCGCTCAACGACCTGTTCCAGCACGCGCGCTCCGGGGATGGCTATTCGGTCGGCGGCACGCTCGGCTATCGAGACGGCGCACGCGACATCACGATTGACGGCATTCAGATTGGCCTTCGCGGCCACACCAGCATCCGCGAAAACGAGTGCGCCTTCCCGAAGCTGAAGGTCGACTTCGAAAGAAACGGGACGCCGGCTCAGGTCGATAACACGCTGTTCGACGGCCTCAAAGGGATCAAGATCGGGACACATTGCGGGGAATCGACCGACGAGACCGTGACCGCCAAGTACGGCCGCCTTCCGAACGAGCAGGCGCCGCATCGCGAAGTCGCCGTGTATCAAGTCCTCCACGCGCTCGGCGTGCCGGCGCTGAAGGCCAGGCCCGCCAGGATCTCGTACGTCTATACCGACGCGCGGCCCGGACAGACACCCGATCAGCAGAAGCCGATCGTCCGGAATGCGATGCTGCTCGAGACGACCGGCGCGACGTTGAAGCGCCTCGGCGCTGTCAGCGAGCTCACGGAAGCGCAGTTCTCGAACGCGCGCGAGCGTTTCACCGCCGAGGACACGGCGACGCTGGCGTTCGCGGAGGCGATGATCGGCAACTTCGACTGGTGCGTGCGGATGTTCGCCGGCGATAAGTACCGCTGCGACGACCGCCACCCGCTGTGGAACGTCACCGCGGCGGTCGACGCCGGCGGCCGCGCACGACCGGTGATGTACGACTTCGACGTCTCGGGCATGGTCGCTGGCACACACCGGTGGCTCAAGGGCGTTTTGAATACCGGGTTCGTCAGGTCGGGTTCGCCGGTCGAAGTCGAGGTCGTGAGCCAGGTGCAGCGCACTCGCACGCTCTTCGATCGCCGCGTGCTCGACGCCACACGGCAGCATTTCCTGCAACGCAAAGGCGACGCGTATCGGGCACTCGACGTGGCGACGATCGACGCGCAAGGCCGTCAACACATCAGGAACTACCTGGACGCCTTCTACGCGGCGATCGCGTCGGACGAATCGTTTTATCGCCCGGTTGTCACGGGCAAAGGCGCTTCCGCGTTCGCGAACGCCATGGGCAACACGCCCGTGTGCGTCAACAGTTCGGTCATTCCGGTGGGCACGCCGGTCAGCGAGCCGATTGAACACCAGGGGCAACGCGTCAAGGTGACGCTCCTCGATGCCCTCTGGCACTGGGCACCCCCCATCAAGTGCGACCCCATTCACAATGGCGCGGTCTGGGTCGAGACGAGCGCGATCGGCACTGACTTCCCGGCCACCGCCACAGTCACCCGACGCTGAGCGCCGCGACAGGCGCTTTTGACGGCCTCGCCGGTATACCATCCCGGCATGCGCGCCTTCAGGATTCAACGGGGACTGATGCTTGGTGCGGCGGCCGCCGCGGTCTTCGCCGCTGGCTCACACCTCGGTGCCGACACCTACCCGCGACAGCCAGGAATCGATGCCCGCCACTATGCCGTTCGTCTGACGCTCCTGACGAGCGATTCGAACGAGATCCGTGCGGAAGCCACGGTGACGCTTCGCATCGTCACGCCCGGTACGCGAGAAGCGGTGCTCGATCTGACCTCAGCAACTCCTGATGGCAAAGGCATGACGGTGACGAGCATCACGTCGGAGGGACGGACGGTGCCGATCGATCACCGTGGCAATCGGCTGCATCTGCCGCTGCCTGCGGGAGCGACAGCGGGACAGGACGTCACGTTCACCATCGCGTATCACGGCATCCCCGGCAACGGCCTGCGTCTCCTCAATAACATCCACGGCGATCGCACCGCCTTCAGCGAAAACTGGTACAACCGCGCGCGGCAATGGCTGCCGATGATCGACCATCCGGCGGACAAGGCGACCGGCGAGTTGATCGTGACGACGAAGGCCGACTACCAGGTGGTCTCGAACGGCGTCATCGTCGAGCAGCTCGATTTGCCCGGCGGATTGCGGCGCACCCACTGGCGGCAGGACGTCCCGATCTCGTCGTGGCTGTATTCGCTCGGCGTCGCCCGCTTCATCGTGCGGCAGGGCGGCATCGTCCGCGGCGTGCCGCTGTCGTACTGGGCGTTTCCGCAGGACGCCGACAAGGGGCTGGCGGCGCTCGAACGGGAGGCACGCGGGTCGTTCGAATTCTTCTCCGATCGCGTCGGCCCGTACGCGTACGCCAAGCTGGCGCATGTCGAAGCCGCAGGCATGGGGGGCGGCACGGAGCACGTGAGCAACATCTTCTACGGCGAGAAGAGCGTGACGGCGGGCAACGCGCCGGTGGTCCACGAAACCGCGCATCAGTGGTTTGGCGATGCCGTCACCGAAAACGACTGGAACGACGTGTGGCTGAGCGAAGGCTTCGCCACCTACTTCACGCTGCTCTACACCGAGTATGCCGGCGGCCGTGATGCGTTCGTCGACGGCCTGCGGCGCAGCCGCAACGCCGTGCTGCGACTCGAGCAGTCGCTGCCGAATACGCCGGTCGTCCACGTCAATCTCGATGAGGCCGCGACCGCGCCCAACAATCGACTGGTCTATGAAAAGGGCGCGTGGACGCTGCACATGCTGCGCGACCTGATTGGCACCGAACCGTTCTGGCGCGGCATCAGGCTCTACTATCAGCGCTATGCGAACGGCCTGGCGTCAACCGCGGATCTCCGGCGCACGATGGAGGAGGTGTCGGGTCAGGACCTGCGCTGGTTCTTCGCGCAGTGGCTGACGCGGAGCGGTGTTCCGCAGGTGTCGGGCGAGCTGGCGCTACGACACGGCCGCCAAGCAGATTGTCGTGACCGTGCGGCAGACACAGGCCGCCGAGCCGTTCCGATTCGCGCTCGGCGTGGGCGTATCTGCGGTTGCCGGGTCGTCGCCGGAGGTTCGCCAGGTGGAGGTGACCGGACGCGAGTCCACGTTCAGGATTGCCGCGGACGCCGAACCCGCATCCGTGGTGCTCGATCCTGGCGTGTGGCTGCTCGCGGACTTCGGATCGTTTCAAAGGGCCAAGAAAGAATAGTCCGCCGATGCGACACGGCAACAGCTTCAAGGCCGTCGAGTCGATCGGGCGCACCTTGCCTGATGTCGAGGTGACGACCACGTATGGTCAGCCGGCGCTGAAAGTCCGCGGGAAGATGTTCGTGTGCATCGCGTCCCACAAGTCCGCCGAGCCGAACACGCTCGTCGTGATGATGGACTTCCCTGACCGGGACGCGCTCATCGAAGACGCCCCCGGGACCTACTACCTGAAAGATCACTATCTGAACTACCCCTGTATCCTCGTCCGGCTGTCACGCGTCCATCCCGACGCGCTGCGGGACCTCGTCATCGGCGCGCACCGGTTCGTGGGCGCCAAGGCGAGCAAGAAGAGGCGGTCAACGGTAAAGCGGGAGGTGTAGATGGACGCCAGGTTTGCCGCTGGAGTCGTCGCTCTGACGGGCGGATTGATCCTGAACGGAGGTCCGGAAGTCTCGCAGTCCCGGCCGCCCACGGATGGACCGGCTGTCAGGGTCGACACCGGCCTGGTTTCTCCAGGGATCGTTTCCCGATCCCACGGGACGAACGATCGTCGATGCGAGCGGACGTGTCACCGTACCGCCGCGCGGCGACAGCGGCCGCGGCGCCGCGAGCGCTGCTCCTGCCGGCGCGATGGCCAGCGAGACGCCGGCCTGCCGGCGATCGCCGCTGTGCGGGAATCGTCTTGGCCGCGCTCGCCAATCGCTGCAGCGCGTCCAATGGAAGCAAACCCTCGGCTACACGTTCGCGTACCCCTACGCGTTGCCTCCCGGATTTGGCGGCGTCCCCGCGGTCGCGCTCGACTCGAAAGGCCATCTCTGGGCCTTCCAGCGCGCGGATGCCGGGAAGCCGCAGCTGTTCAAGTTTGACCCCGGCGCCAAACTGATCCTGCAGGTCGGCCCTGACGTGATCGGTTACCAGGACAAGGCGCACGGGATGGCGGTCGATGCTGAGGACAATGTCTGGATTACTTCGGCGAGCGGCGCCACGGTGATGAAGATCAGTCCCGAAGGCAAGCTGCTCCTGACGATCGGGCAGCGAGGACGCCGAGGGGATTGGGATGAAGCCAAAGGCCAGCGGCTTCTCTGGCAGCCGGTGATGGTCGCCTTCGCGCCGAACGGCGATGTCTACATCGGCGAAGGTCACGCCAATGAGAGTCCCAACGACACGGATTCCGACGATCCCGCCAACAACCTCGGCGCCGCACGGATCATTCATCTCGACAAGAACGGCAGATTCATCAATCAGTGGTATGGCAACGAGGTGGGTCAGGGGAAATTCAGCTCCGCCCACGGGCTCGCCGTCGATCCGTCAAACGGCGATGTCTGGATCGGCGACCGCGAGGAATACCGGATCGTCGTCTACTCCGGCGACGGCAAGTTTCTCAAGACGATGCAGATGAGGAATCTCGTGTGCGCGCTGTACTTCGACTCGCACGGCCAGCCGTGGATGGCGAGCGGTCAGGACGGCCAGTTCCTGAAGCTGGATCGGGATGGCAGGGTGCTCGGGGCGATCGGCAACGGCATGGGTATCGGCACCGGTCAGTTCATCGAAGCCAGCTATTGGGTGATGGACAAGCAGGACAACCTGTACGCGGGCGACACCAGCGTTGGCCGTATCACCAAGATGGTTGCGCCGAAACGATCGAACTGACCGGCGGATAGGCGCGGGGAATTCGTCCGCTAAAGACCGCGGAGCACTCTCGCCGGAAGCATCACGACGCCGCGTACCACGCCGAGCACGCCGTCAACCGCGATGCCGACGATGCGGAACGGAATCAGGAGGATCCAGACGAGCGGGTAGACGACCAGACGCCAGCAAGGCCGAGCGGCCAGCAAAGCAGCAACAGGATGCACCAGAGGAGAAACTTCCCCATGTCTTGCAATACGATTCCCAGCGGAATTCGTTCAGCAATTGCCGCCATCACTGTGGCGGAGCGGACT
Source organism: uncultured Acidobacteriota bacterium (assembly GCA_963792175.1). Classification (GTDB taxonomy): domain Bacteria; phylum Acidobacteriota; class Vicinamibacteria; order Vicinamibacterales; family CAVVIG01; genus CAWBVG01. Next base: position 79,308 of record CAWBVG010000031.1, on the reverse strand, counting down.
TCGGGCGCTCCGAGCCCTGATGGCAGGTGAAACAGGTCACCTTGCCAAGCCTCGACTCGCCGTCCGCGGGTCGATGGTCCGGGAAATACTGCTGATCGATCGCGCGCACCATCTCGATCATCCGCCGGGCCGTCGCTTTGCGTGGGTTGGTTTCCGCAGCGAAATTCCCACGGGCATGACAGAAGCCGCACGACACGCCCAGCGCCTGGTTCATCAATTGCATCTCCGCCTCGAACTGCTGGACGGTGAGGCCTCGCAATACTTTCACAGTCGGCGTGTCCACGATCGCAGGCTCCTGCCCTCGTGCGCTCGTTCCCACGATGAATGAAAGGAGAATGGCGAAGACCGCGCTTTTCATCGGCGTATTACACCAGAAATGCCGAAGGCGCGGGCGTGCGGCCCTCGTCGTGGACGTTCAACGAGAGCCGCACAATCGATTCGAACGTCGGCCGCGTTACCGGCCGCGGCACTTCCGCCCGCGGCCTGACGCGCGGGACGCGTTCGCCTGACGCGGGTTACCGCTTGGCCGCCGACAATCCGTCGACTTCGATGTCGAGCAGGTGATTGGAGCGGATGCCGTAGATGCCGTCGGTCTTCGCAGCTTGTCCCGTCTTCGGCGCGCTGCCGACGACGGTGCCGTTGACCGCGAATTCCAGCTTGTCGGCGAGCACTCGAACTTCCAACGCATTGGTGGACACGCCGCTGGCGTCCGGCTTCTTGACGGCGTCGCTCGGCGTTTTCGCCACGACGTTCTCGGTCGCCTCACCGTTGCGGCGCTTGACCAGCCAGCTGCCGTCTTGCGCCACCAGGAAGTACAAGTAACTCTGATTCGCGCCTTCGAGGTCGCTGCCGCCGAACACGAGGCCGTAGTAGTTCGTGTGGCCGCTGGGTTTCAGCAGCTTGAAAGTGCCCTTCAACGTGTAGTTCCCGGTCATCGTGTTGGCGGGATTCCAGAACACCGCGGCCTGCGGCGTCGTCGCATGGAATCCTGAGCCCGCGGTCACGAACTTGATGGCCCCGGCGGCATCCGGGTCCGAGGCGCTGGTGCTGCGGTCGGCGCGGACTTTCCAGCCCTTCGGCGACTGAGCGATCAGCGGGACGGCGATGACGATCAATGCGAGCGCGGCAAGAGAAACAAGACGCTTCATCGTTTATGTACTCCTTTTGAAGAATTCTATCCTCACTCTTCGCGCAAGGCGTTCATGGGATCGAGCCGGGAGGCGCGGCGCGCGGGCAGCCACGAGGCCGACACCGTGATCCCGACAAACAGTACAACAATTGCCATGAATGTCACCGGGTCGGTTGGGCGTCACGCCGACCAGCATGGTCGTCATCACGCGGGTGACGATGGCGGCGGCGATCAGGCCGAGGCCGATGCCGGCGGCGCTCAGCCGCAATCCCTCGCCGACGATGAGTTGAAGAATGGTGCCGCGCTGCGCGCCAAACACCATCCGCATCCCAATCTCTGCCGTGCGCTGACGCACGATCGTGGAGAGGACACCGTAGAGCCCGATGGCCGCGAGCAGGACCGCGACCATCGCGAAAATACCGATGAGCGTGCTCGTGAACCGAACCGGCGCCATCGCCTTGTCGACGAAGGCCGTCATCGGCTGCACTTCGGCGAGCGGCGCGCGCGGATCGATCTGGGCCACCGCGGCGCGGACGGCCGGCACGAGCTGGAGCGGATCGCCCGCCGTGCGCACGGCCCATCGCGCGGCGGCTCCGTGGCCGCCGTGGCCGTTCAGGATGAAGATCGCTTCCGGACCCGGCACCGCCAGCGACGCGTGCCGCTGATGGCCGACCACGCCAATCACGTCGTACCACTCAGGCTCGGGCGTCGTGATGCGGAGGAACAGCCGCTTCCCCACCGCCGATTCGCCGTGAAACGCCAGCGCGGCGACCGCGTCGTCGATGATCACCTGCCGCGGGAGGTCGGTGCGCTGATCGATGTTGTTGTCGGCGTCGGTGAACAGCCGGCCTTCGATCAGCCGCGTGTGCAAGGTCTCGAAGTACCCGGGAATGACGAAATGGTAGGTCGCCTGCCGGAACTTCGAGGGATCCGCCACGGCCGCCTCGGTGCCCCATCGGCCGTTGACCAGCAGACCGTCGAGCGGAAGCGGGGTCGCTGCGGTGACGCCGGTCACGCCTGGAATCGCCAGCAGCCGGTCGCGCACCTGCTGCATGAACGCCGCGCGTTCGCCCGGCTGCCGGGCTTGCGGCGCCAGCCCGAATGTGAGGACGTGATTCGGATCGAACCCCGGATCGATGCGCCCCAGCGCGACGAAACTGCGCAGCATCAGCCCGGCCCCGACGAGCAGGATGAACGAGAGCGCCACTTCGGTCACCACCACGCCATGACGCAGTCTACGGCCGCCGCGTAGACCCGCTGACCGGCCGCCCACCGAGCGCAGCACCTCCATGACGTCGGCGCGCGAAGCACGGAGCGCCGGGACAATGCCGCAGAGCAGCGCCGTCACGAGACCGGCGAACACCGCGAATGTCAGGACTCGCGGATCGATCGCGACCGCGTCGAGCCGCGGCAGATCCTTCGGCCCGAGCGCGAGCAGCACCTGCACACCAACGCGCGCCAGCGCCACGCCGCCGAGCGTGCCCACTGCGGCGATCACGAGGCTCTCCATCAGCATCTGCCGCACCAGCTGCACCCGCCCGGCGCCGATGGCCGCGCGCACCGCGAGCTCGCGACTGCGCCCGGCGGCGCGCACGACGAGCAGGTTCGCCACATTCGCGCAGGCGATGAGCAGGACGAACGCGACGGCCCCCATCAGCGCCAGAATCGCCGGCCGGACATCGCCGACCAGATCCTCGAACATCGGCACGGCGTGAAAATACAGGCCCGATGTCTGCTTGATCGGAAACTGTTTGCGCAGGTCGGCCGCGACGCGATCGACGAGCGTCTGCGCCTGCTGCACGCTCACGCCCGGTTTCAGGCGCCCGACCACCCGGAACGCGACGTTGTTGCGATTCGCGGTTTCGAAGTTGAAGCGCGCGGCCGTCCACATGTCGGTCAGCCGTTCGACGTTCGCGCGCGGCGGAAACAGCACCTCGAAATCCGGCGCGAGGACGCCGACGATGTGCGCACGGCCGCCGCCGAGATCGACGTCCTTGTCGATCACGCTCGGGTCGCCGCCGTAGCGTCGCATCCAGAGCGAATGGCTGATGATCGCGATGGCGGGCAGTCGCGGCGGAGCGGCCGCGTCCGGCGCCGGTGGTCCCTGATTCGGCGGCTGCGGCTGCGGCACCGCGTCGTCGTCGATGAAATCGCGCCCGAGCTGGACGCGCGCGCCAAGCACGCGGAAGAAGTTCGGCGTGGCGCCGCCGACGCGAATCTGCTCGGGCTCGGCGCCGGTGTCCGAGATCGGCGTGCGACCCGCGGGAATGAACCCGGCCATGTCCTCGAAGAGCTCGGTTGATTGCTGGCGCAAGTCGCGATAGTCCGGCGGCGAGAACGGCCAGTCGTGGACGTTGCGATTGCGCAGCTCGCCCCACACCGTCACCAGGCGCTGCGCGTCGGAATACGGCAGCGGCCGCAGCAGAACGGCGTTGACGACGCTGAAGATCGACGTGCAGGCGCCAATGCCGAGCGCGATGGTGACGGCGGCGACGGTCGAGAAGCCGAGGTTCTTGCGCAGGCCGCGGACCGCATAGGCCAGGTCCTTCAAGAGCGTGTCCATAGTTGTGACTGCTCCGCGCGGCACGTTCCGTGCCGCGCGCGTTCGTCGTAACCATTTGACCGCTATCAGTCCGGGATAGTCGGCCGCCCGAACGTGGGAACAGGGTGTTCGGATCCGAACGCCCTGCGCTTGGCCAAAAGCCGGCGCGCTCCGCGTTCGCTGCGGCTAAAGCCTTCAGCCGCGCGTCGGGATCCTTCGACACGCGCACGATCAGCTTGCCGAAGTTGCGCCCCTCGAGCAGGCCCATGAACGCTCCCGGCGCGTGCTCGAGACCGTCGACGATGTCCTCGCGGAACTTGAGGCGGCCCGACACGACGAGCGGCCCGCACTCCGCCGCAAACGCGGGCGCGCGATCGGCGTGGTCGCTGACGATGAATCCCTTGATCATGGCCCGGTTGACGAGCAGCGGCCGCAGGTTGGGCCCGCCGGGATTTGCCGTCGCGTTGTACTCCGAAATCATCCCGCACAACGGGATGCGGGCGCCGCGATTCAGGACTTTGAGCACCGCCGCGAAGACGGCGCCGCCGACGTTCTCGAAGTAGATGTCGACGCCGCTGGGACAGGCCGCTCGAAGCGCCGGGACGAGCTCGTCGGTCTTGTAGTTCAGGCACGCGTCGAATCCGAGCTCGTCGACGACATAGCGACACTTGTCCGGCGATCCGGCAATGCCGACAGCGCGGCATCCCTTGATCTTCGCCAGCTGGCCAACGACAGCGCCCACCGCGCCCGACGCGGCTGACACGACGACGGTCTCGCCCGCTTTCGGCTGCCCGATGTCCATGAGACCGACATACGCCGTCATGCCGGGCATCCCGAGGACGCCGATGGCCGTCGAAATCGGCGGCCCCTTCGGGTCAAGTTTTCGCAGATCCTTGCCACTCGATCGCGCGTAATCCTGCCAGCCGTCGTACCCGGTGACCAGATCACCCACGCTGAAACCGGGATTGCGCGACTCGATCACCTGACTGACCGTGTGGCCGCACATGACGTCGCCGATCGCCAGATTCGCCGCGTACGAAGGCGCGTCGCTCATGCGGCCGCGCATGTACGGATCGAGCGACAGATAGATCGTGCGCCGCACCACGTCTCCGTCGCCGGCGGTGGGAATCGGCAGTTCAGCCAGTTCGAAGTTATCGAGGACCGGAGTCCCTGCGGGGCGGCTCTTCAATCGGATTTGGCGATTATGCAGTAGTCGGAGTCATCGTAGCGATCGAGTCGATAGTCGGCAGTCGGTCGGATGAGTCGCGGAGTCAGTCGGCGGTAGTCAGTCGGTCGAGTCGACTAGCGAGACTCTCGACCACCGACTCGACTACGACTCCCGACTATCGACTCCCGACTATGTTGTCCCAATTGTCGGTCGACCGCTGCACGATGCGCTCGATGTCGTCGACGAGCAGATAGCCTTTGCGCACGAGCGCGTCGGCGGCGGCTCGCACTTTGTCGATGTAGTCGTCGCGCGTCGGATACCGCTCGTCGATCGAGCGGCGCGGATCTTTGGCCGCGGCCCGCGCGGCGGCGGTGACCGGAAATGGAATCGACGCGCCGAGCAGCGCCACGAGATCGCCGGGCGACCCGGTCGACGGATTTCGGAAGTTCCACCCGGTGTAGGTCGCGAGCGGCACCGCCACGTCCGGCAGGCGGATGCCAGCGCGCTCGTTACCGTCGTCGTCGACCGCGGGGACGAGCAGCGGCAGCGGCGTTCCCGCCCCGGCGCCACCTGTAATCCACGGGTTCTCGACGCGCGGTCCCGCGGTCAGCGCGCGCGGCGAGGCGACGCCGGGAATGGCAGGAAAGGTGACGGCCTCGACTCGGACCAGCGTGCCATCGGCCAGCATCGGATAGGCGCTTGGCGGCGGCAGCGTGCCGGCGCTGACCCACTTGTGCATCGCCAGCAGCAGCGCGCGAAGCGTCCAGTTGTAGTCGACCGGGTTGTCGAGTTGCTGGCCCGCGCCGAGCGATGGCGGAAACCGTCCGGGCGAGTGCTGAGTGCCAGCCAAAAAATAGACGCGGACGTTGTCCGGCAGCCGGAGGTCGGCAGCGCCATCCGGCGTCGAATGCACGAGTGCGGCGACGCGGCCGGTGCCCCAGTACTCGACCGGCGTGTTCGTGTAGAAGATCTTGGGCTGATGCGCGCGCGCCCGCGGGTTGTCGAGCAGCCCCTCCTCCGCCCCGCTCACCGGATCGCGCAGGCTCGCGTCCGCAAATGGAAAGGCCGTGGCGCTGTAGGCGCCGAGCCCGGTCGGCGTCGACCAGCGCGCGTTCAGGTTGATCCGCGCGGCGCCGGCGATGTGCGCCATCACGCCGTCGAACACCTGCCGGTCGCGCTCGTCGCTGTTGAAGCCCTCGTACAGAAAGTTCCGGAGATAGCGGCCGCTCTGCGACGCGCCGAACGCGTAGGCATGCCGCACGTTCGCGACCGCGTCAGGCTGATGCTTCAACCAGGCCACGAAGTCGCGCATCGCCACGAACCCGAGTCCGGCCACGGGTGGATTGGCGGCACGAAACGCGACCTGGTACGTCTTGCCGGCCTCGAAGCCGCCGTCGAGCGACACCGTCTGACCTTTGAGGCGCCATCGCGCCCGGGCGATCGCTTCGGCCTTTCCGAGCGCGCTGGATCGCACCAGCAGTTGGCTGTCGGGGCCCTCCGGGTCGACCGGCTCGTAGCTTCCGAGATCGCGCACCGTCACGTCGGCGGCGCGAGCGCTTGGCGTGAACGTGGCGCGGACAACGCCCGTGATCGGCTTTCCCTGCTCAGTCGCGCGCGGCACGCGAATATGCAGCAAGCCGGGATCGGCGCCGACATCGAACTCCCACCCGACCCAGGCCACGGTGAAGCCGAACCGCATCAGAAAGCGGTCGCCGAGGTCCGCGTCGCTCACCGGATCGGGCGACGGCCCACCGCGGTTGAACAGCCGGACGGCGCCACGGCCGCCGCGATTCGACACCTCGACCAGCGCCGCGCCGTTGCCGCGCGACGCGTCCTTCGGCTTGATGACGTAAACGTCAGATGAGAACTCGACGAGCCCGGCCGCGTTGCGCGGCGCCTTGTCCAGGTCGACGACGATCGTATTGTGCGGATCCGCGGGGTTGACGGCGAAGGAGATCGTGCCAGCGATCTTCTCGTAGCCGGACGTGCCGATGTCTGCGCGGTTGGTGATGGTGAAGCGGGTGACTTCTGCGTCGGCGGTCGCGGCGGTCGTGACGAAGGTGAGACCGAGTGCCAGGAAACATCTCGTCATGGCGCGCATCGTATACCGATGCGCGCCATGACGAGCAGGGAATCGCCTAGTGGACCGACACCGAACGCTCCCAGGTCCGCGCCTCCTGCCAGTCCTCGTCGAGAATCGTCCAGAGGACCTGGTCGAGGTACTCACCGTCCTTGAGGAACGCCTTGCGCAGCACGCCCTCCTGGACGGCGCCGATCTTCCGCAGCGCACCGTTGCCGCGGCCGTTCCGAACCGCCGCACGCGCCTCGAGCCGGTGCACGCCGACCGCCTCGAACGCGAAGTGGATCATCAGTTCAGCTCCTTCCTTGAACACGCCGGTCCCCCAGAAGGGCGACCCAATCGCGAACCCCCACTCCGCCGTGCTGAAGCCAGGATCCAGCTCGCGGAGCTGGAAGATGCCGATCGCCGTATCCGATCCTGTCAGCGTCACCGCGAAACAGGCATACGTGCCGGCCTGGCGCTGCCGCTGCGTCCACGCGATGAAGCGCTCGAAGCCTTCAACCGTGGTGGGCGGCGGCGAAATGAACCGCGACACCTCTTCCGTCGTGAGCATCGCGAAGAGCGACGGCGCATCCGACGCGCGCAGCTCCCGCAACGTGACTTGCGCTCCACCCAGCACCGGAAGGCCTTCGCGCCAGTCCGTGCTGATCGCGTGTCCGACTTCCGGCTGGCTCACGATCGCCTGAAGGCTCACGTGACTATCCAGTTCGTGTCGGTAGGGCATCTTTTCCATGGTTAGAGGCCTCCCAACAGCGATGAAACCGTTGACGTCACGGGAACTGGAAGCGGAACCGATGTCGCCGAACTCGAGGTCGAGGCTCGGCAGCGGCTCGGTCACCGTATCCGGGAACATCGACGTCGTTATCCTCGCCGGCGTCGCTGCCCCATGACGCGTCATCCTCGGCGTTCGTGCCCCAGACGATGTTGTCGCCGAGCGAGTCGCTGCCCCACACGATGTTGTCGCCCGTCGCTCGGCCGTGCCCCAGACGATGTTGTCGCCAGGATCGGCCACGCCCCACACGATGCTGTCGCAGTCGGCGCCGCCGCAGTCGCTGCCCCAGACGATGTTGTCGCCGTCGTCGGCGCGCTGCCCCAGACGATGTTGTCGCCGTCGCCGGCGCTGCCCCAGACGATGTTGTCGCCGGCGTCGCTGCTCCCCCAGACGATGTTGTCGCCGTCGGATCCATCGAACCCCAGACGATGTTGTCGCCGGTGTCGCCGAGCGTCTTCGCCGAGCCCCAGACGATGCTGTTCGCCCCAGGCGTTCGCGTTCGGCTTGATGACACCGCTGCTTCAGGCGATGATTGCCCCAGAGAATCGGCGGCTCCACACCGACTGCACCGGCATCTCGTCGCCGGCCTTCGGCGCGTTGTAGTAGACTCGCCAGGCGCACCGCGCCGAGCGAGTTGAGGAAGCCGGCGCCCTGACGCAGCGGGCTGTATCCCGGATACCCCTGCGCGGTGTACTGCAGGATCGCCTTGATCAAGTTCGGCGTCAGATTCGGGTTGGCCTGAAGCATCAGCGCCACCGTGCCCGACGACGACCGGCGACGCCATGCTGGTGCCGCTCAGCGCGAGATACGGTTTCGACCCGAGCGGGAGCATGCCCGTTCAGGAGCGTCGTCGCCTTGTTGATGTAGAAGAAGCTGCCCGGCACCGCCAGCGACACCGTGCCGGTGCCCGGCGCGACCAGGTCGGGCTTCGAGTCGAAGTCGATGTAGGTCGGACCCGACGAGCTGTAGCCCGCCATCGTGTCGTCGTTGCGGGTCAGCGTGCCGTTCGTGCTCGACGCACCCACGGTCAGCACCCACGGCGCGTTGCCCGGCGCCGTGATGCGCGCCGTACTGCTGCTGGCCCAGCGTGTTCTTGCCGAAGTTGCCGGCCGCCGCCACGATGGTGATGCCCTTGTCGGTGACCTTCTTACAGGCCAGCGTCAACGGGTCGGTCCAGTACCGACTCGGTAACCCCGGCGCCGACCGACATGTTGACGACCTTGATGTTGTAGGTCGTGGCGTTGACGCCACCCAGTTCAGGGCCGCGATGATGTTGCTGATCGTGCCCGTTCCGTGCTCGTCGAGCACCTTGAGCGAGATGATGTTGGCATCCGGGCGCGATGCCGCGTCTTCTCGCCGTACGAGTCGTAGCCGTTGCCGGCGATGATGCCGGCCACGTGGCTGCCGTGGCCGTTGTCGTCGTACGGCAGCGTCTCGACCGTTGACGAAGTCGACGAACTTCCTGACGCGCTGATTGCCGTACGGGAAACAGCGTCGACGTCTTGTTCGTCAGGTCGTCGTGCCAGGTCGTGATGCCGGAGTCGATCACCGCGACGCTGATGCCCTTGCCGGTGTAGCCGAGTGTCTCCTGGACCGTGCGGGCGCCCACGGTGACTGACGTCCGATAGACGTGGCCCTTGATCGGACGATCCAGGTGGACGCGGAACACGTCCGGGTAGCTCGCCATCTTCGTCGAGCAGGTTGTTCGGCAGTTCGAGCACCTGGCCGTTGATGATGTCGAGGTTGCTGTCGAAGCCGTGTTCGTCCTTGATGCCTTCGACCGGCGAACCGCCACATGTAGTGCTTGAGTTCGTTCGGGCAGCTGATGCGCCCGGGTACGAGTTCGACAATGACGCGCGTCGTGTTGACCGCGCCGTTGCGATCCCTGGACCGGCGCTTCGAGTTCGGCGTCAAGGCGGTAGTCCTTGACGCGCGTGCCGAGTGCACCGGGTTTCTTCTTCGGAGCCTGACGGTAATGCCGGCCGGCGGCCGAGGCGAACGCGGGTGCAATCCCGAGAAGCAAAATCAGGAGTGGCCACACGATGCGCTTCGGTCCCCAGACGGCTTTTCGTCTGATGTACGAGGGACGCAGTTGAGTCATGGCCGACTGAACAGCAAGGCCACGGCCAGCTGAGCCTGCGCCGCGCTGAGTACGTGATAAACTACTACCGCTCAATAAGTTACAGATGATTCTCGCGGCAAGCGAGAGTCCGCACTGTCATATCGTGTCTGTTCCGTTTATGAACCTGTTTCGATGACCATTCCGTAATGGCTCTATCTAAGCCATTGATATAGCAGGTGTTACTTCTATATGTCTCCATACGGAGCATTCATCAGCTGTTTCGAACACAATGTCATATCTAGTCATATCAAATCCGTTAGAACCGTCGTGGTATAAGAGGCCCCGATGACTGCTCGAATTCTGTTCGCGGCGTTGCTCCTGACGCAGACGGCCGCGCCGTCGTACCAGGAGCGCGATTTCCTCTCACGCGTGCGGCGCCTGACGGTGGAAGGCAAACGCGCCGGCGAAGGCTACTGGGCGCCGGACGGCAAGCGGATCGTGTTCCAGAGCGAACGCGAACCCGGCAACCCGTTCTATCAAATCTACGTGCTCGATCTCGGCACCGGCGACACGACGCGCGTGTCGCCCGGCGTCGGCAAGACCACGTGCGCATTCTTCCGCCCAGGCACCGACGAGATCGAGTTTGCGTCGACGCATGGCGACCCGAAATCGAAGCAGCTCCAGGACGAGGAGAACGCCTTCCGAGCTTCGGGCAAGGAGCGCCGCTACGCCTGGGACTACGACCCCGAGATGGATATCTACGCCTACAACCAGAAGACGCACGCGATGAAGCGGCTGACCGACGCGCGCGGCTACGACGCGGAGGGCAGCTACTCGCCCGACGGGCAGTGGCTGGTCTTCACCTCGATGCGCGACGCCTACAACCGCACGTTGTCCGACGCGGAAAAAAAGAAGCTCGCGGAGGACCCGAGCTTCTTCGCCGAGATCTACATCATGCGCGCCGACGGATCGGGACAGAAGCGCCTGACGTCCGTGAACGGCTACGACGGCGGGCCGTTCTTCACGCCTGACGGCAAGCGCATCGTCTGGCGCCGCTTCGACGAGTCGGGGCTCATCGCGGACGTCTGGACGATGAACCTGGACGGATCCGATCAGCGGAAGATCACCGATTTCGGCGCCATGAGCTGGGCGCCGTATTTCCACCCCTCGGGCGCTTACATCCTCTTCGCCTCGAACAAGCTCGGGTTCGAGAACTTCGAGGTCTTCATGGTCGACGCGCAAGGCACCAAGGAGCCGGTGCGCGTCACCTACTCTGACGGGTTCGACGGCCTGCCGGTGCCGTCGCCCGACGGCAAGATGCTGGCGTGGACGTCGAGCCGCTCCGGCGGATCGGCCGGACAGCTGTTCCTCGCGCAGTGGAACCACGAGAAGGCGCTCGAAGCGATCAAGAACGCACCGCCAAGAAAGCCGAGCAAGAAATCATGATCAAAAAAGCTAAACCGCAGAGTCCGCAGAGCGCGCTGAGAATATTTTTCTCTGCGCTCTTTGCGATCTCCGCGGTTTCTGTCCTGGTTCACGCGCAGGCGTCGAAGACCCGCACCTACGTCGAGACACTGGCCTCGCCGCGCCTCGAAGGCCGCCTGGCGGGCTCGAACGGCGAGCGGCTTGCGAGCGATTTCCTCGTCGCCGAGTTGCAGAAGATCGGCGCCAAGCCGCTGCCGGGCAGAACGACTTCCGCCTGCCGTTCGAATTCACCGCCGGCTCGCGCGATGGCGGCTCGACGATCGAGTTCCGCGGCACGGGCGTCTCGAAGACGCCGGACGGCAAAACGATCGGTGGCGTCGAATGGGGCGTCGTCCCGACGTCGGCCCTTCCGTGCGCGCGCTGTCGTTTTCCGATAACGGTGATGTCGAAGCGCCGCTCGTCTTCGCCGGTTACGGCATCGTCGTGCCGGAGAGCCAGGGATTCGGCTACGACAGCTACGCGACGCTCGACGTGAAAGACAAGATCGTCCTCGTCCTGCGCTATTTCCCCGAGGACGCCGATCAGAAGACGCGCGGCATCCTCGCGCGCTATGCCGATCTGCGCTACAAGGCGATGCAGGCGCGCCAGCACGGCGCCAAGGCGATGATCGTCGTCACCGGACCGCGCTCCCCCAATGCCGGAGAGCTCGCGCCCATGAGTTTCGATACTGCGCTTGCCGGTTCCGGCATCACCGCGGTCACCGTCTCGGGCAACCTGGTGAAGCAGATCTTCGATCAGCTCCCGGACAAGACGCTCGACGACGTGCAGAAGTCGCTCGATTCAGCGAACCCGCACGTGACGGGATTCGCGCTCCCGGTCACCGCGAAAGTCCATGCGTCCGTTGTCCGCGAAAAGCGCACCGGCCACAACGTCGTCGCATACCTCCCCGCCACGACGCCGGTGACGACGGTGGCGAAGCCGTGGGTCGCGCTTGGCGCGCATTACGACCACCTTGGTCACGGCGAAGCGGGCAACACGCTCGCCGGCAAGGACGACGCCGGCAAAGTGCACTTCGGCGCGGACGACAACGCATCCGGATCGGCCGCGGTGCTGGCGGTGGCGTCGGCGATGGCGAAGCAGCCGCGCCGGCGGCACGTGCTCGTGGGTTGGTGGTCCGGCGAGGAGCTGGGTCTGATCGGATCGAGCGCGTTTGCGGCGGCGCCGCCCGTGCCGCTGGATCAAATCGCGGCCTATCTGAACTTCGACATGGTCGGCCGCATGCAGGACAACAAGCTGACGGTCCAGGCGACCGGCACCAGTCCGGTGTGGGCCAAGGTGCTCGAGCAGGCCAACGTCGCGGCCGGCTTCGACCTGATGGTGCAACAGGATCCATATCAGCCGACCGACGTCGCCACCTTCAACTCGTCCAGCGTGCCGTGTCTCAGTTTCTTCACCGGCACGCATGCGGATTATCACAAGCCATCGGATACGGCTGACAAGATCGATTACGAGGATCTGGATCGCGTCGTCGACTTCGCGGCGGCCATCGTGCGACGCCTCGAGGAGATGGCCGACGCGCCGCAATTCACGAAGGTCGAGCAGCAGACGCAATCCGGCGGCGGGCGCGCCGGCGTGCGCGTCTTTACCGGGACGATTCCGGACTACTCCACCGAAGTGAAGGGACTGCTGCTGAGCGGCGTCATCGGCGGCGGCCCGGCCGAACAGGCAGGCCTGCAGAAGGGCGACGTCATCGTCGAAATCGCGGGGCAGACGATCGCCAACATCTACGATTACACCTACGCGCTCGACGTGTTGAAAATCGGCCAGCCGGCAAAGCTCGTCTACATGCGCGGCGGCTGAACGTCGCGAAACGATGCTTACCCCATCCGCGAGAAAGTAATCGCAGGCCGCGATTGGAATGCGGCGCGAACCTTGTAACAGACTTGGACAGGAGGATCTATGTCATGCCTCGTCCATTCCGCCGTGCCTCGTTAATTGCCGTCGCGTTCACCTGCGCGGCCACGCTGTCCCTCTCCCTTCACGCCCAGACGATGGGCACACCCGAGCGCTATTCGGCAAACGCGATCAACATGGATCGCGGGGCCGCGGGAACGATCGAGCTCGTGGTCAACCGCTGGTCGACCGACAAGGACCGCGACCGTCTGATGTCGGTGTTGATGAGCAAGGGTCCTGAAAAACTGCTCGACGTTCTGCAGGACATGCCGCGCGCGGGCTACATCAAGACGCCAGACCGGATCGGCTGGGATCTTCATTTCGCCCGCAAGCTCCCGCTGCCGGACGGCGGCGAGCGCGTCGTGCTCGTGACCGATCGGCGCATCGGCTTCTGGGAAGCGGCCAATCGTCCGCGATCGATCGACTATCCGTTCACCGTCATCGAGCTGCGGTTGAACCGCGACGGCGAGGGCGAGGGCAAGATGTCGGTCGCGACGAAGATCATTCCCGACAAGGAGAACAACATCGTCACGCTGGAGAACTACGGGACCCAGCCGGTGCTGCTGACCAACATCAAACGCGAAAAGATCACCCACTAGACGCGTCGCGCGTCACCTCTCGGGCAGCCTTGTCGTCGCGCCGCGCGACGAACGCGGCATGACGCAGGCTGCCGTCGCGGGTCCACTCGGTGAACGACACTTCCACGACGATCCGTGGCTTGACCCAGCGCAGCAGCGCCATCTCCTCTGCCGTAATCCCCTGGCCCCAATGGGCGCTGCTCACACTCGGCAGGTTGGCGAACGGGCAGCGGGAGGTCTGCAGCGACGCCAGCCGCGCGAACAGCTCGTGGCGCGCGTGCGGCGTGAACCCGCTGCGGACTTTGCCGGCACTCATCAGCTTCGTCCCGTCGTAGTAGCCGACCACCAGCGAATCAAACGTGTCGCGGAGCGGCTTGAATCCGCCGACCACGAGCTCCTGCCGCCGCGCAAAGCGGACCTTGACCCACGCGTCGCTGCGGCGCCCGGTGGCGTACGCGGATCGCCGGCGCTTGGCGACGACACCTTCGAGGCCCAGACGCCGTACGGCCGTGGCGATCTGTGCGGGCGTTCCAGGCAACGGATCGGACAGGAACACGCCGGAGCCGGCGATCACCGTCCGGAGCGCCGCGCGCCGCTCGTCGAGCGGCAGGCGCGTCAAGTCGCGGCCGTTCAGGTGCAGGAGGTCGAAGGCATAGTAGACGATCGACACGCCGTCGAGGCTGACGTGATGCAGAGCCTGAAATGACGGCCGACCACCGGCATCGACGGCGACGATCTCTCCGTCGAGGACAAACGAGTCGGCGCGCACGCCGGCGACTGCCTGCACGACCGCCGGGTACTGCCTGGTGATGTTCTTGAGGTTCCGGGAAGCGAGCGAAACAGTGGAGCCGTTCCTGACCGCCTGCGCCCGATAGCCGTCCCACTTCACTTCGTAGGACCACTCGGGGCCCGACGGCAGCGCACTGGCGGATACCGCCATCATCGGAGACAACGCGCGCGCAGGCATCAAAGGATCTTACGCTGCGCGCGCGTTGCTACCGGTGCTAGGTGCTAGGTGCTACGGTGCTAGGTGCGATGGTGCGAGGTGCCAGGTGCGAGGTGCCATGGTGCTAGGTCGCACGGCACCTTTAGCACCCTGGCACCACTGCACCTAGCACCGTAGCACCTAGCACCCTGGCACCGCGGAGCGCACTCAACGCCTGTTGAGCGCACGCCATCATCGCGTCGAGCTGCTGCCGGAGTTGCAGCAAGCGAGCGCGGTCGACGGTTACCGTGCCGCTCGACAGATGCTCCCGCCGTGCCGCTCGTGCCGACGGGCGCCGGCGTCGTGTCTGCCAGGATCCGATCGAGCATCTGCTGGAGGTCCACGACCCTTGCTCTCAGATCGTCATCCGTGGTCGGCATCGTCGTGGTGCGCGGAGAGGTCGGCGCCGGCTGGGATGGCATCGGACGATCGGCCGCGGATGCGGTGGACGTGATGGCCTGTGACTCGAGCGCCCGTAGAAAGGCGCGTCGCCTCGGGCGGAGCCGAGATGGCGGTGCTGGCGAGAACCGTCCTCGGCGACGCGCCTTTGCCGTAGACCGAGGTGTTGGCATCCTCGTCCGGCCGGAGAACGCCACCGGAGAGGTTGATGCCGGCGAAGAGTCCCTTCGCGCGCGAGTACGCGAGGATCTCGGCAGTCAATGCCGCGTCCGTCGCGACGCTACCCTGGCGGCCAAGCGGTCCGGCCGCGATCGACGCATCCGCGCCGAGCGTCACTTTGTTCTGCAGCAGCTTCTGCACGCCTTGCTCGTTCATGACGAGCAGCACCAGGTCGACCTCTTCGGCGCCGGCCTGAAATCCCCAGCTGCCCTTGGCCAGCTGCATGAAAACCGGCGGGCTCCAGCGTTCCGCGGACCGGCAGCTCATAGTGCCCTTGCCGTATTCGCCGCCGAAAATGAACGCCGCCTTCTTCACGTCCGGCATCACGACCACACATCGTGCTTTCGACCAGATATCCGCCGGGACGTCCGTCTTGATGTCACTGACCACTTGCGCGGCGGCGGCCAGTCGGGCCGCTTCCGATGAACCAATCGCCGCGTGGGCGTTGCCCGCGGCAGCAAGCACGAAAGCCAACGCACAGACCTGTTTCCCCATATCCACCTGCCTCGGTCGGTCGGTTTGCAATTGCTGCGCCGCCCGCCTTAGCTCGGAGGTGACAGTCCCCGAAACCTCGGCTGTCGATGCGCCAAGGCGGGCGTGGCTCCCCGAGCTCGGCGAGGCAGGCTGTCCGGGCGACGCGAAGGCGGGCCTGCCGCAGCTCCGAAGCTGCGGCGAGGCAGGCTTCCCGCCGAAGCCTCGGCGGCGCGAAGGCGGGCTTGTCCCGCCGAAGCGCTTCGAAGCGGGGCGCGAAGGCGGATATCATTCGGCGGACATGGCTGCGAAGAAAAAGGCCGTTCGACGGAAGAAAGCGGCCCCGGCGTCGGTCGGCCTCACGCCGGCCGAGGTGCGCGAAGCCTCCGGCGTCGAGATCGACCGGATGGCCGAACGCGTCGAAGCGGACGGAGGGGTCGTACTTGGGCGCTACAGCGACCCATTCGGTGGAACCCCGCTGCTGATCGTCGGGCTGCCGGTGGACCGCGTCGAGCCGACGCCGTATCAGCGCGATCCCTCGGACGCGCACGTCAAGCGCCTGATGGGCGTCATCGAAAAGATCGGGCGCTTTCTCGATCCGATCGTCGCGGTGCGCGACGACGGGCAGTACTTCACGCCGAACGGCAACCATCGGCTCCAGGCGCTCAAGAAGCTGGGCGTGAAAACCGTCATCGCCCTGCTGGTGCCCGATCCCGCGGTGGCGTTCAAGATCCTCGCGCTCAACACCGAAAAGGCGCACAACCTCCGCGAGAAGTCGCTGGAAACGATTCGCATGGCGCGCGCGCTCGCGAAGCAGCGCGGCAACGACGCGGAGGAGACGTTCGCCTTCGAATTCGAGCAGCCGGCCTTCCTGACGCTCGGCATCTGCTACGAGGAGCGGCCGCGGCTGAGCGGCGGCGCCTATCAGTCGATCCTGCGCCGCGTCGATGCCTTCCTCGAGGAACCGATCGCCAAGGCGGTGAAGGAACGCGAGCGCCGCGGCAAGAAGATCCTGAAGCTGGACGATGCGGTCAGCGCTGCGGTCGAGAAGCTGAAAGCGAAAGGGCTCACGAGTCCCTATCTCAAACCGTTCGTCGTCTCGCGCGTGAACTACACGCGCTTCTCGAAGGCGACCTCGTTCGACTTCGACGAGGCGCTCGACAAGATCATCGCCAGCGCGCAGAAGTTCAACGTCGATCGCATAAAACAGGAAGACGTCGCCAAGTCGGGCGGTGGAGCGCCAGATGAAGAGTAGCTTGCGCTGGACGGGCGGGATTGGCCACCGACTTGTCCGCCGACTTGTCCGCCGAAGCGCCTTGCGCGTAGGTGGAAGCGCTCTGCGCGTAGGTGGACGCGCGGAGCGCGAAGGTGGGATGGGCAGGATGGGCTGGACGGGAAAGGCACTCACCGCTGATCGTGCTGTTGTCGTTCCCGCCTTCCTGCCCTTCCCGCCCTTCCTGCCCTTCCTGCCCCTTCCGTCCTCGCCGCGGGGCCGGTCGTGAAGGGGCCTGCGCACGGGGCGCTCGTCATCGTCGGCGGCGGCAAAGTCGGCACCGACATCCTCACGCGGATGTTCGACCTCGCCGGCGGCAAGGACGCGCCGCTGGTCGTGATTCCCACCGCCAGCGGCGCCGAGGACTATCCGGCCGACTGGTCCGGGCTGAAGATGTTCAAGACGTTCGGCGCGACGAACATCACGCTGCTTCACACGAAGGATCGGCAGGTCGCCGATTCCGAGGCGTTCGTCAAGCCGATCACCAACGCGAGGCTGGTCTGGTTCGTCGGCGGCCGGCAATGGCGGCTCGTCGACTCGTACGCGCACACCCGCACCCAGCGCGAAATCGAGAACGTGCTCGAGCGCGGCGGCGTCGTCGCCGGCTCGTCGGCCGGCGCGTCGATCCTCTCGTCGTACATGGTCCGCGGCGCGCGCGAGAACAACTTCATCATGATGGCGCCGGGCTACGAGGAAGGCTTCGGGCTGATCAAGGGCGTCGCGATCGATCAGCACATGCTGACGCGCAACCGCCAGGACGATCTCGAGGAAGTGGTCGCGAAGCACCCGGAGGTGCTCGGCATCGGCCTCGACGAGAGCACGGCGATCATCGTCCAGGGCCAGCAGTTCGAGGTCGTCGGCGCCAGCAAGGTCGCGATCCACGACGGCCGCATCGTGAAAGGCGCGCAGGAGCGCAACGGCAAGAAGATACTTCTTCATGGGCCCCGGCGAGAAGTACGACCTCACCAAGCTCGAACGCATCGGCAAGCCGAAAGTGAGCGAACAGCCTGATCTCCAGGCGCGCGTTCCTCGGCGGCATGATGGGCGCGGCCGGCCTGCGCCGCCTTACCGGCAGCTCCGCCCGCCTGACCTGCGCCCGCCTGCGCAGCCTGCCCCACCGCCCCGGATCCTCGCGTCGACGCCCGCGCGCTCCGCGAGCGCATCGAGGCACTGAGCACGTTCGGACGTCCGGCCGGCGGCACGTTTGCCGACGGCGTCAGCCGCATCGCCTACTCCGACGCCGACGTCGCGGGCCGCGCGCTACGTCATGGGCCAGATGCGCGCCGCCGGGCCTGCAGCCGCGCATCGATCCGGCCGGCAACATCTTCGCCCGCCGCGACGGCACCGCAGCCGCGCTGCCGCCGATCCTGTTCGGCTCGCACATCGACTCGGTGCCGAACGGCGGCAACTTCGACGGCGACCTCGGCTCGCTCTCGGCGCTCGGCGCCCTCGAAGCGCTCGCACGCGGCGGACGTCCGCACGCGGCATCCGCTCGAGATGGTGGTCTGGGCGCACGAAGAGAGCTTCGCGTTCGGCCGCGGCCTCGCCTGCAGCCGCATCGTCGCCGGCGACGTCACGCCGGCGGACATGGACGAGGTCTGGAACGGCATGCGCCGCGGCGACGCGATCCGGCAGATCGGCGGCGACCCGGATCGCATCCTCGAGGCGCGGCGGCCGAAGGGCGTCGCATCACTGCTACCTCGAGCTGCACATCGAGCAGGGCGGCACGCTCGAGCGCGCCGGCGTCCCGGTCGGCGTCGTCGAGGGCATCGTCGCGATCGACCGCTACGAGGCGATCGTCACCGGCGTCGCCAACCACGCCGGCACGACGCCGATTGCCGAGCGGCACGACGCGCTGCTCGCGGCCGCGCACCTGACGGTCGCGGTGCGCGACGCGGTCACCCGCCTGCCCGGCCGGCAGGTCGGCACGGTCGGCCACATCGAGGTGACGCCGAACTCGCCCAACGTCATTCCCGGCCTGGCGCGCCTCTCGATCGAGCTGCGCGATCTGATCGCCGCCAGAAGCTCGTCGCGATGATGGACGACATCCGCGCGCGGGCGCGCGAGATCGCGGTCGACGACGCGGACCGACGATCGAGTTCACGCAGAGCTCGCGCGCGCGCGCCGGCGGCGTGCGACGCCGGAGGTGCAGGCGCGCGATCGAACGGGCCGCGGCAGTCGCTCGGCCTGCGGCACGTCGCGGCTGCCGAGCGGCGCCGGCCACGACGCGCAGATGATGGCGCGGCTCGGCCCGATGGGCATGATCTTCGTGCCGAGCGTCGGCGGCGTCAGCCACTCGCCGAAGGAGCTGACGCGCTGGGAGGACTGCGCCCGCGGCGCCGACGTCCTGCTGCGGACGGTCCTCGAGATGGACCGCTGGATCGGATTAGGAGTTAAGCCGGAGTCAGGGATTGCGGATTCAGCCGAGTTACGCTGAGTAGTCTGCCTAAGTCGCCTGATCTCAGTCTAGCACGGATGTACGCAGCTGCAGCGCGCCCATCAGCAGGAAGCACGGCGCGACGTAGAGCCACTCCTGCCCTTCGCCCGTCACGCGCCGCCACGCCCGCGAGCACGCCCGGCGACCAGCCAGCCGCCGGCGGTCACCATGATGAAGCGGTCGGCGCGGCCGACCGCGATCGTCGTCGGTGCAGCGCCGCGAACAGCGGCCGCTTGATCACCGACCGCGCCAGACGCGCGACACGAAGAAGGCGACGAAGGCCGCCGCCGTCCACGGCTCGCCGTCCTGCCATCCGAACGCCAGCACCACGGCCGCGCCAATCGCGAACAGCGTCAGCCAGAACGCGCGCAATCCCGCCGCTACGCTCGGCGCGGCGCGTTGACCGGCGGTGCGCGCGGCGGCGCGCCCTTCAGGAAGCGGCCGATGAATTCCTCGAGCCGGTTGAACGCGTAGAGATAGCGCTTGTGCAGCAGCGGCTCGTGCGTGTCGTCGGTGAAGACGATCAGCTCGTGGTAGACGTTGTGCGCGCGCAGCAGCTGCACGAGGCCGGTCGTCTGCGAGAACTGGACGTTGCGATCGTCGTCTCCGTGCACGAGCAGCACCGGCGACTTCCAGGTGTCGATCGCCGAAATCGCCGACGCCTTGTAGGACACGTTCTCGGGATCGAGCGAGCTGCCCCACAGGTGCACGCCGGCCAGATCGACGCCGACCTTGAAGACGTCCGAGTTGCGCGCGAGCGCCTGCGCCGTGAGGACGCCGCCGTACGAGAGGCCCCAGATGCCGACGCGATTCGGATCGACGTCGGGTCGCGTCTGCAGGTACTTGCCGCCGGCGAGCACGTCCTGGTACTCCGCGTTGCCGCGTCCGCCGGTGTTCGGCGCCGTGCGGAACGACTTGCCGTAGCCGATGCCGCTGCGATAGTTGACCGACATCACGACGTAGCCGCGGCTCGCGAGCCACTGATTGACGGCGTAGGCGACGTGGTAGAAGTGCATGTAGTGGTAGCCGAGCAGCATCTGGCGCACGGGCCCGCCGTGCACGAACACGATCGCCGGCCGCTTCTCGCCGGGCTTCAGATCCTTCGGCAGGAACATCTGGTTGTGGATCTCGAGTGCCGTCCGGCGCCTTCGTCAGCACGAGTTGCGGCGCGACCTCGGCGTCGATCGGGAAACCTGCGCCGAGCGACGGATAGATGTACTTCGCCGCGCCGCCGGCCGCCGGCACGAGTCCGACGCCGAACGGACGCTTCGCGTCGCCGCCCGAGCACCGCGACCTGCTGCCCTGACGCGCAGCGCCGCCGGATACGTTTCGATCGTCTCGCCCTTCGTCAGCTGCTCCGCCGTGCCGCCGGCGGTCGGCACCTTCCACATGTGACGCCGCTCGATGTCGCCGGCGTTGGTCGCGTAGAACAGGATACGTGCCGTCGGCCGACAACGACGTCTGCTCGACCGCGCCTTCGCCGGGCGTCAGCATCGTCGGCGCGCCGGCTGCGCTGTTCGTCACGCTGCACCGAATACCAGCGCATCCACTCCTGCGGCTCGGCTTCGAAGATCACGTGATCGGCGCCGGCCCATTGAATGGCGTTGATCGCGTTGAAGTCCTTGTCGTCTTTCGCGTTGTGCCAGAACTCCTTGCCTTCGCCGGTCGCCACGTCGGCGACCCAGAACGAGAGCGTGTAGCCGCCGGTGAACGCCGAGGTCATCAGACCCGGCCGCGATCGCGTCGACGGCTCGCCGTCGCCGCGGCCCGCGTCCGCCGCGTCCGCCCTGCCGCCGCCCGCCTGCCCGCCGCGCAGTCGCGGTCAGCGGGTTGTAGGCCGGGCCGTCGGGATTGCCGATGCTGCCGGTCCCTGATGCGCCTGCTGGCCGAACGGCGTGCCCGGCCGGCGGATGAAGGCGACGCGCTTGCCGTCGGGCGACCACGTGGGACTCGTGTCGTGATCGACGCTCGGCGACAGAAACGTCACCGTGCGCGTGCGCACGTCGTAGACGCCGATGAGCGAATGATCGACGCGGTTGCTGACGAAGGCGAGCTTCGATCCGTCGGGCGACCATATCGGCGTTGCTGTTGGTGCCCCAGGCTTTGATCCAGGGCGTGGATGCGTTCGGCGCAGGCCAGGCCCGCCTCGATCGGCGCTCGGCTGCGGCCGGCCGTCCGGCCGCGCTACGACGATACGAGATAGAATCTGCCCGTCCTTCGCGTACGCGACCGTCTGCCGTCCGGCGACAGCGCCGGCGTCGTGCCTTCGCCGAGCTTCCACGCGCGCGCCGCCCGCGGTGCGCGCGGCCCAGATCGTCCGCGTCGCGCCCGCGGGATTCGCGGTCGGATTCGCCACCCAGCCCTCGCGATTCGGCGGCGTGCCGCGCACGAACACCACCATCGCCCCATCGTCGGAGATACTCGAGGTCGCTCAGCTCGACGCCATCGTCTTTCGTCGACGTTCGTCAGCGCGCAGCGGTGGAACTCCGGCGCGGCGGCGGTGTAGACGTTGCGCAGCCCGTGCTCGTACGCCGTCCACGCGATGCGATCGGCCTTCCTCGCCGACGACCATCTCGGTCGGGATAGCCGGGCACCAGGAACTGCTCGATCGTCGGCGCGGCGCGGTGCCGCCGCCGGACGCACGGACCACGAGGCATCGTCAACGCCGCCACGGCGAAGGCAAGACGACGAACCAGATTCATGACGCATGGCAACTGCTCCCTTGGTCAGTCCCTGGTCGTCGCTAGCCCCTAGCCCCTACGACGCTTCTGTAATACGCAATCATATCCATCGACTTCGCGGGCTTCGCGCCAAGCTGCCGCAGCATCGTCGTCACCTGACCGCGATGGTAGCTGGCGTGGTTGACGACGTGCTGGAACATCTGCCAGAACGGCGACGCCCCCGGCTGGCCGCTGAGCAGCTTGTACTCGCAGACGCGGCGTCAGGCCCTCCTCGCCGAGCTCGTCGAGAAACGCGCGCACGTGTCTGCTCCTGGTCGGACCAGGCGCGGCGGATGCGCCGCGACGTCCGGAAACGCCTCGCTGGGCAGCAGCGCCGTCGGCGACTCGCCCCGCCACCGCGAGTGCCACGCCCATTCGGCGGCGTAGGTATGAGCGACCGTTTCGCGAATCGACTTGAAGCTGCTGCCGAGATCGCGGTTGAACTGATCGGCGGTCAGCGGCTCGAGCGCGTCGAGCAGCCGATCGCGCGCCCAGTAGTGGTAGTCGAGCATCGTCCTGAGGTCCTGAAGATTCATCGCACCACTCTCGCGCGCAGAAGGCGATCGAGACGCGGGAACTCCCGATCGAGATACGCGTTGCCGCCGTCGAACAGCGGCTGTTGCTTGCCGGCGCGAATGCCGCCGCCGGAAGTCTCGCCATACTCGCTGTTCAGCGCGTCGGCGACGTCCATGCCCTTCGACGACCTCGCCGAACGGCGACGAACCCCTGCTCGTCCTGGTACGAGATGTCGCGCAGGGCGATGTAGACCTGCGTCGTCCGGCCGTTGGGCACGGCGAATGCGAACGCGACGCGGCCGCGCGTCACGGACTGTCCGCGCGGATCGTCGGGAATCGTCCGCTGCCGCCACGCCGTCGCCACTTTCGGATCCCCGTTGATCCCGAACTGCGCCCACTGTCCCTTGACGACGCGGAAGAACCGCGAGTCGTCGAAATAGCTCGCGTTGACGAGCTCGAGAAACCGATCGGCGCCATGCGGCCCCCAGTCGCGATGGACCGCGATGACGATGGCGCCCTTGCTGGTGTCGAGGCGGACGCGCGTCTGGCCGGGCTGGTTCGCCGTAGCTTTTAGCGAAGGCGGAAGGGTCGCGCCACACCACAGCACAGTGACGGTACAGAAAATACCGGCGAGCCTTCTCAGCTGTAGCGACATTTTGCGATCCAGATTATGCATCGTTGTCGTAAGCTTCCTCCGCCGCAAGGCTTGAAATTTTGCAAGGCCGGCGTGAGCGCGAGGATTGGAGGAGGCTGCTATGCGATACGTTGTTCGGATCGTGGTGTGTGCGCTGACGTTCTCGGCGCTGTCGAATGTCCTCGGGGCGCAGGAGACGCGCGGCTCCATCGAAGGGATCGTCAGGGACACCTCCGGCGCCGTCCTGCCCGGCGTGACCGTCGAGCGAGGAGCCCCGTCGCTCGTCGGGGTCAGCACCGCCATCAGTGACGCACAAGGCATCTATCGCTTCCCGGCGCTCGCGCCCGGTGTCTATGACGTTTCGGCCACGCTCGCCGGGTTCCGTCCCAGAAAGTCTCCGGCGTTCAGCTGCTGCTCGGCCAGATCCTGAAGGTTGACATCGCGCTCGCCGTCGCTGGTGTCGCGGAAAGCGTTCAAGTGATGGCGACATCACCCGTGATCGACGTCTAGCAGAACACCGCCAGCGCGGTGATCACGGCGGGTAGCTAATCAGCCGCATTCCGAAAGGACGCGATTTTGCGAGCGTGCTCGTGCAGGCGCCAGGCGCCAGCAGCGAAACGAAGGCGGGCGGCTACCAGCTGGATGGATCGAGCGGCTCGGAAAACCATTTCCTGGTCGACGGTCTGGACATGACGTCGCTGCGAACGGGGACGCAGAACAACTTCGGGAACAACACCGCCAACAACACGCCGACCAATCCGATCCGCACCGACTTCGTCGCCGAGGTGCAGGTGAAATCCAGCGGCTACAACGCCGAATACCGCGCGGCGACGGGCGGCGTCGTCAGCGTGCTGACAAAGACCGGGAGCAACGACTGGCACGGCAGCGCCGGGACCTACTTCGACACACTCCGCCTGCGCGGTGCGCTGCGACAGACGCTGCGGCTGAATCCGTCCGATCAGACGATCGCGGAGAACGTGAAGACCAAGTCGGCCCACTACACCGATTGGGAGCCGGTCTTCGAACTCGGCGGCCCGGTGATACGCGACCGCATCTGGTTCTACGCCGGCGGCGTCACCGAGGTGATGCCCAGCGAGCGCAGCGTCCGGTTCGCGCAGAACGGCACGACCGGCACCTTCAAATCCACGGACAAGCAGTACGTGGCCAACTACAACGTGACCGGACAGATCACCAACAAGTTGCGCACCCGCGTCAGCGCGCTCGACCGCCGCGACAAGAACGGTCCCGCCCTGCCGGCCATCGAACCCGATGGCCTCGCCAGCAACAGCACGCCAGCAATTTCCCCAGCCCGATTCACACCGACAACTTCAGCACCACATCGCCGATTTCGACGGACTGGGTGGCCTCGCCGAAGGTCTACGTCAACGTCACCGGCGGGATGCTGAAGTACGGGGCGCGCGGGTTCGGCGCGGAACCGAGCTCCGCCATTCCTTCACCGGCTCCAACACGTCGACGACGATCTTTCCGGATATTCCGGCGTCACTGCGACAACTGAACGGCTACGTCGACAAGCTCTCCAGCAGCACGACGGTCCCGACTACTACACCCGATTCAACCTGAACGCCGATGCCACCTACTATGCGGCGTTCAAGGGCCAACATCATATCAAGACCGGCTTCCAGTTCGAGCGGCTTGGGAACGACGTCCTGACCGGCCAGACCCAGCCGACGATCACGCTCAACTGGAACGCCTCGCGGAGCACGTTCTACGGCCGGCAGGTGCGCGGCACCTACGGCTTCTGGAGCACGACCAAGAACGTGGTCACCGTCGGCGATATTCACACCATAACGTCGGCGTCTTCTGCGCAGGACGCGTCGAGGACAATCAGCCAGCGGCTGACGCTCAACCTCGGAATCCGCGCCGAGAGCGATGATGTTCCCTCTTACCGCGCCGAGAATCCTGGCATTCATTTCGGCTGGAGCGACAAGATCACGCCGCGCGTCGGCTTCGCGTGGGACATCGCCGGCGACAGCCGATGGAAGGGGTACGGCAGCTGGGGAATCTTCAACGACATCACGAAGCTCGAGATGCCGCAGGGATCGTTCGGCGGCCAGCACTGGATCACGTATTTCTACACGCTCGACACGTTCTACTGGCCGTCGATCACGTGCCAGGAAGGGCGCCCGCCGGAAGGCGGCACCTGCCCGGGCACCTTCATCGAGCAGATCGACTCGCGTCACCCGTCCAATGACGCCAATAACAACCTGATCGATCCGAACCTGAAGCCTGTCAAGACGCAGGAGTTCTACGCTCGGTCTGGAGCACGAACTGTCGTCACGGATGTCCGTCGGCATCCGCTATTCGCACAAATGGCTGGACCGCACCATCGAGGACGTCGGCGTGCAGGTCGCCGGGCATCGGAGAGATGTTCAGAATCGCCAACCCCGGATTCGGCCTCGCGCGAGCACACGCTCACGACGATCTGCCCGACCTGTCCCGACCAGCCGCCGGCGAAGCGGACCTACGACAGCCTGGAATTCTAGCTCGTCAAGCGTCTATTCGAACCGGTGGCAGATGACGGCGAGCTACCTGTACAGCCGGTTGTACGGGAATTACTCCGGTCTCGCCAGCTCCGACGAAAACGGCCGGACGAGCCCCAACGTGAATCGCTACTTCGACGGGCTGTATCAATCGTTCGATCAGCGCGGGCCAGCCGGTCTTCGGCCTGCTGCAAACGATCGACCGCACGAGGTGAAGATCACGCCGTCCTACGACTTCAAATGGGGCACGCAGGTCGGCGTCTTCTATCTGATTGAGACTGGCACACCGCAGCAGACACAGGTCAACGAGAAGAGCATTCCGTTCTATCCGTTCGGACGCAACGATCTCGGCCGCACGCCCATCTTCAGCCAGACCGATCTCTTCCTGCAGCACAACTTCTCGCTGCCGGGCAGCAAGCGGCTCAACCTCGGCGTCAATGTGACCAATCTGTTCGATCAGGACACGGTCACGCGCCTCTTCACCACGCCGTATCGCGACAGCCTGAACATCTCCGACGCGGCGTTTTTCGCCGGCTTCGACGCGGTTGCCGTGGCGAAGGCGACGACGGCGATCCGGCCGGATCCGAGGTTTGGTTTGCCGGATCAGTGGCAGAATCGGCGCACGGCGAGGCTGCAGCTGAAGTTCGTGTTTTAGCGCTTGAAATCGCCTTTGCCGATCTCGGGG
Source organism: uncultured Acidobacteriota bacterium (assembly GCA_963792175.1). Classification (GTDB taxonomy): domain Bacteria; phylum Acidobacteriota; class Vicinamibacteria; order Vicinamibacterales; family CAVVIG01; genus CAWBVG01. The sequence goes on along the minus strand of CAWBVG010000031.1, from coordinate 52,760 downwards.
TTCACCAGAATCTGATCGAGGATCAGCTCGTCGACGATGCGGCCGCCGGCGGTCGTCGTGATATGAAACGGCAGCTTGATGCCGTTCACATCCCGCCGATCCTCGAACGTCATCGTCTCTTCCTGCGGGCTGTTGGGATAGATCAGCTTCGCCGGCATCCGGCTGATTCCGTCGACGACAAACCGCGCGCGGAAACCGCCTGCGCCGGCGACTTCCGCGACGTTCGGCTCGCCGCGTCCCTCGGCGGTCGCCATGGTTTTGGCGGACACTCGAGGATCCACAACGCCGCCAGTCAGCCCAGAGGAGCGGAAGATCATCGCGAACGTCGGCGTGACATACGTGGCCGCACCGAGAAGCAGGCGCGCCAGCCGCATCTGTTCGTTCTTCAGGATCGCGGACGTCAGGTGCGTCCGGCGGCAGTGAGAGGTTCGCGCCGGCGCGGATGGCATTCAGGACCGTCTTGCCCGCAAAGCCGGCCAGCTTGGCGTCGGTCGCGGTCGCGTCGATTCGCAGGTAGTAGTCCGGAAACAGGATCTTGATGTCGACGGCGCAATCGACGCAGCGAGCCGTTCAGGTCGACCTTCGATCGGCCCTTCAGCTGCAGCGCTTTCAATTTCGAGACGCCGCCGCCCACCGCCATGCGGGCATAGCGGAATGTGTTCTCGACGTTCGGATCGCTGAACTGATAGTTGTCCTGGGCGATCGGCGCCGCGGCCAGGCGCCAGCCCAGGGCCGCGGCCAACGTGAACCACGCGAGACGGCGCGGCATGTCAGCCCTTCACTTGATCTTGGCCAGCAGATCCTTCGCCTGCGCCACTTGCGGCGACGGTCGGCGGCGCCAGCTCGAGGAACTTCTCGAGGTCGGCTTTGGCCTCCGCGTTCTTGCTGTCTTTCAGCCGCGCGAAGCCGCGGTAGTAGTACGGGTCTGGCGCCGCTGGAAAGTGCGCGATGACCCGATCGAGGATCTGTATCGCATCCGCCGTCCGGTTCTTGTTGATCAGGTTGACCGCTGCATCGGCGAGAATCGCCGGATCGTCGAGCGTCGCCTCGTCGATCTTCGCGAGATAGGTCATCGCGCGCGGATAGTCGCTGACCTGCATGGCGCTTGCGGCCGCGAGCTGCAGCAGCTGACGGTCGTCCGGATTCGAAGCCAGGGCGAGGTCGAGATACTTGAGCGCCTCGGGGTGATGCCCTTCGCGGCCGTAGGTGAACGCAATCGCGCGATTGATGCCCGTCAGCTCCGGATGCGCCTCGAGCACCTTCAGGTACTCGGCGCGCGCCTCGGCATTCTGGCCCGCCTTGAACATCGCCTCGGCTTTCGTGAGCAGTTCGGGACTGTTGTCGCGCTTCAGCGTCACCGCCAGCGGCGGATTCTTGCTGTCGCCGATCGTCAGCGTTCTGCCGGACGGTGATGAAATTCTGCGCGTCGACCTGAATCCGCCACTCGCCGGCCTTGATGTCCTTGGCCGAGAACTCGCCGTTCTTCTTCGTGGTCGCGAAAAATCCGTCGTTCGACTTCGTGAAGATGAACGTGACTTTCGCGTCGGGAACACCCTTGCCCGCATCGTCGATGATCTTGCCCGACACCTGCGCGTCGCCGCGCCACGCCGCCACTTTCTCCTTGGAAGGGCATCGCCCGCCCGCATCCGCTGCGCGAATGCCGGCGCGGCAGCAAGAACAGCGCAGAGCGTGAACAACATCAGTCGCCGGACCACGTTCATGGACACCTCGTGAAGTTGTCGCGATTGTACAAAAAAACGGCCGGTCCCGTTTAGCGAGACCGGCCGTGTCGTGCTCTCAGACTAGCCCTAGCTCCCTAGCACCCTAGCCCCGATTCGATCTCAGAAGTTCACCCGCAGCCCGAACCGCACCACGCGCGGGCCCGACAATCGACGTCAGGAAATTCGCGGTCGAGGTGTTCTGCCGAGCGGTCTGTCCGAGCGCCGTGTTCGCGTTCGAGATGTTGAACATCGCCGCGTTGAGGGTCACGCGGCGTGCGCCGCCGAGCCGGATCGACTTGTCGAAGTTCAGGTCGAGCGTCTGAACCGCAGGCAGACGCTGGCTGTTGGTCGGGTAGATCAGAATCGTCACCGTCCCGAGCCCATTCGGCCGAGTCGGCGAGGTGATGTTCGGATTGAACGGGAAGTTGGAGTGCGCGTTGTAGAACGCGGACGCCGTGATGTCCCATGGGAGTTGGTACATTCCGGAGAGCTTGAACACGTGAGGTCCGTTGCGCGTGCCATCCTCGTAGCCGCTGACCATGTTCGACGGGGTTGCGGTTCGTCGGATCGAGGAAGTCGACTCCCGGCGTCACTTCGTACAGCTTCTCGTTGTTGCGCACATAGCTGCGTGCTCATCATCCAGTGATTGCTGAGTCGTTTGCGCGCCGTCAGCTCCAAACCGGCATACGTCCGATACTCGCCGATGTTCTCTTCAATCGTGTTGGTGTGAAGCGTCGGGCCGTTGAAGTAGTACCCCGTGTAGCTCGGCTGGTCGCACAGCGCATTGCCGCATGCGGCGGTGAACGCGACCGGACCCGTTGGGTACACCGAGTCGAGATAGCGAACGGCGCTGCCGACACATCCCTGCTGTGAGCTACCGCAGAACTGATGGTACTTGCGGTAGATGAACATCGCGCCGACACCGAAGTTGCTGACGACCTCGTGATCGAGGCCGATGATGGCTTCGTCCGTGATGTCGTTCTTCAACTTGGGATCGACAATGGCGGTCGTGATTGGCGATCCCGGGTTGTCCGGATCGTAGCCGGCAGGGCTGTTCAACAGGTTCAGCGTCTTGCCGTCAGCCTTGAATACCTGCAGTTCGCTCGCCTGGACGACCTTGTCGCCGTTGAGGTCCTTCCACGGGAATCTGAGCGTGGTCGTGGTGCCAGTCGGCTCGAGCGCGCTTGCCGTGAACATCCCGATGCCGTAGTACCGCGACGCGCTCGCCTTCAAGACGCTCTTGCCATCGCCTCGTAGATCGTAGGTGATGCCGACGCGCGGCGACCAGTTGTTGTAGCGCGCCTTCGAATCTGCGCCCGGAAAATTAATCGCGGGCAACTGTGTGGGAAGGAGCCGGTTCGCGGGCACGGTGCCCGGGGTGGCGATGATCGTGCTGATGGTCGAAGCGCAGACCCAGGTTGATGGTCGCGCGGCCCTTCTTGATCGAATCCTGGATGTAGGCGTTTCGCTGATACAACGTGTAGTTGAAGTCGGCGTCGCGCATGATGTTCGCTTCGTCGCACAGCGCGATGTTCGTGGCCGTCGCCGCGCCGCCCGGCGTAAAGATCCCGCCGATTGAGCACGCCGCCTGATTGGCGGTGCTGGTCGGCGTCGTGATGAACTGCGCCAGGCGCGAACGGATAGTCGCCGCGGTACCGGGCCTGCGCACCGCCGCCGACGGTGCTGATCGATTCCACCGGCGATCGCCGCACGGCGAAGCCGAACTTGACCGAGTGATCGGCACCCAGCTTGTTCGACGCGAAGTAGTTGCCGTCCGCCCGGACATCGTCCTGAGGCCGGATCGTGTGGTACGACCCGCTCGACTTGCTGCGGTCCCAGAAGGTCGTATCCACCCAGTTGATCGCCTGGACGTCCTTGAGCCCATCATTCTCGAAGCCGAGGAACCAGTCTTCGTGGATGTGCGTGTACTGGGCGATGATGGTCAGCGCGTTGCTCGCGATCCAGCGGTGGTCAGTCGTGTAGAAGATGGTCGGACCGGTCTGCACCGAGCACGTGATGAGCGGATGGAACGCATCGCAGCCGCGCGACCCTCGGTATTTGTCGCCATAGGTATACGAGAACGAGGTCTGGTGGCCAGTCACCTCCTGGTACTGCAGCCGTGCGTTGTTGTTCTTGAGCGTCGTCAGGTCGCCGAAGAGGCAGCCCTTGATGCTTTCGAGCGAATTCGCATAGGACCCGTCGGCATTCTTCGCGTTCGCGTTGCTGGCAATCGCCTGACATCCGGACTTCGCGGTGTCGTAGAAGCCGACCACACCGGCGCGAACATCCTGGCGCGACATCGCGCCCCAGAACCAGGCCTTGTTCTTCACGATCGGCCCGCCGAGCTGCGCGCCCATATCCCGGATGTTCTGAATCGGATTGCCCCCGGCGGCGCCTCGATTCCGAAGATCGTCGGTGACGTTAATCGCCTGGCAATGACCGAGCTCGCCGAAACACTTGTCGTTCGTGTTGTAGAAGCGGCCGAAGCCGGTGAGTTTGTTGCTGCCGCTGCGCGTGATGAAGTTCACCTGCACGCCGGCACCCTGCTGCGACGCGTCTGCGCCGGCGGTCGTGATCTGGATTTCCTCGAACGAGTCGAAGTCGTAGTAGGTCGGCGACGAATTGCCCGACGCGATGTCGCTGACGACCGCGCCGTTGATATTCCACTGCTGGTTCGTGCCGGAGCCCATCGCCGAGAACGACGTCTGCTGGCCCGACAGGTTGCCGCCGACGTTGACGCCGCTCATGATCATCCCGGGCGTCTGCTCGACGATGACCCACGGATCGCGCGCGTTGGGAATCTTCTCGAGCGCGTCCTTGGTGAAGCTCGCGGACAGCGTCGTCGACTGGGTGTCGACGACCGGGCTCGCGCCGGTCACGGTGACGGTTTCCTGCACCGTGGAGATTTCGAGCTTCGCGTTGATCTCCGCGTTGAAGCCCGCCTGAATGATCACGTCGCTGCGGACGAATTTCTTGAAGCCGGCAATCTCGAACGACACGGTGTAGGTGCCGATGGGGATGCGGGGGAAACGATAGGCGCCCGTTTCCGACGTCACGGCGACGAGCGGCTGGATCAGCGACGAGCCGCTCAAGGTCACCGAGACCCCCGGGAGCACGGCGCCGGTGCCGTCCGCGGCCTTGCCGAAGATTTCGCCCGTGCTCACCTGCGCCGCTGCCGGCAGGCCTGCAAGGAGCAGGAGACAGACGAGCGCACCTATCCGCTGAACGCCATTCCTCATACATCCTCCTGGGCGGCCGGGTGGCCGACCCTGCGGTCTTGCAAACAGAAACAAACATACGGCCGAGTCGTCCGGCCGCGGCACAAGCCTAAGAGTGTTGAGGCGGTGAATCAAGAGCAACTGTGTGCGATTACGATAAACTTGAACACTCTGTATCCAACTTTTTGGACGCGAACGGACCGTGGCTAGAAGGCGCAGGCCTCCCGACGCTGCGTCGCCTGCCTCGCCGCCGCTGGCGTCGAGCCGCCGCCTGCGCGCGCTGGCGTCCGTCGTTTTCGCGGCGGGGGTCGTCGGCGCCGTTTACTGGGGGACGCGAGCGACGGTGCGCGGCGACATCCTGGCCGCGAACCCGGAGCAGAACGTCCTCCTGGTGACGATTGACACGCTGCGCGGCGATGCCCTGAGTTCATACGGCGGACTGGCGCGGACGCCCAACATCGATGCGATTGCGGCAGCTGGCGTCCGCTTTTCGTTCGCCCACGCCCAGGCGGTCGTGACGCTGCCGTCGCACGCGAGCATCCTCACCGGCACCTACCCGTTTCAGCACGGCTACCGGGAAAACAGTGGCTACCGGCTGAAGCCGGGGATGCCGACACTGGCGACGATCCTGAAGGAGCGCGGCTTCGCGACGGGTGCGTTCGTGGCCGCCTTCCCGCTCGACGCACGGTTCGGGCTGACGCCGGGGTTCGACGTCTACGACGGGCGCTTCGACGATCTCACCGGCGGTGGCTTCACGATTGTCGAGCGGCCGGCGTCAGCGGTCGTCGCGCTGGCCACGTCGTGGATCGACGCGCAGGCCGGCGGTCGGTGGCTCGCCTGGGTCCACGTCTACGAGCCGCACGCGCCCTATCGGCCACCGCCGCCGTACGATCGCGAGTATGCGGATCGACCGTATTTCGGCGAAGTGGCGGCGGCCGACGCCGCGCTCGGTCCACTGTTCGCGGCGGTGCGCCGCAGCGCGCGGCCGACGCTCGTGGTCATTACCGGCGATCACGGCGAAGCGCTCGGCGAACACGGCGAGTCCACGCACGGGTTGTTCGCGTACGAATCCACGCTGCGCATCCCGCTGATCATCGCGGACGTCGAGCGCACGCAAGCTGAACGGGCCGAGCCTGCGTTCGCGATCCAGCCGGCGAAGTCTCCGACGACCCGGCGCGGCACATCGACATCCTGCCGACGATCCTTGATGCGCTGCAGATCGACAAGCCGGCAACGCTGCCGGGACACTCGCTCCGGACCCGCGCCGATCGCCGCGACGGCGGAAGCCGGCCCTCGTATTTCGAAGCCATGTCGCCGATGCTCGATTACGGATGGGCGCCGATCACCGGCGTGCTTTCAGGGCGCGAGAAGTTCATCGACGCGCCGATCGCCGAGCTGTACGACCTTGCCGTCGATCCGAACGAACGGACCAATCTGAGCGGACGCGAGGCGGCGCGTCAACAGCGGCTGGCGGCACGTCTCGGCGAATTCCATGCCGCGCTGCCCGGCGCGGCGGCCCCGGAGGATTCGGAGGTGGCGCGGCGGCTTCGCGCGCTCGGCTACGTGTCGGGAGGCGCCACGCCGAAGGCGCGCTACACCGAAGCCGACGATCCGAAGCGCCTGGTCGACGTCGATCAGAAGATGCACGACGCGGTGGCCGCCGACGAGGAGGGGCGCACGGCTGACGCGATCGCGCTCTACCGCGACGTGCTCGCGCGGCGGCCGGAGATGATGGCGGCGTCGCGTCACCTGGCGTTCGACTACTGGCGGAGTGGTCAGACACCGGCGGCGATCGACACGCTTCGCGTCGCGATCGAGCGCGGCGCGACGCCGGGCGCTGAAATCCAACTGGGGACGTACCTCGTCGAAGTCGGACGCGGGCAGGAGGCATTGAGACTGCTGGAGAAAGCGGCGCAGGCGGAGCCGACCCTCGACGCGCTGAACGCGCTCGGGATCGCGTACGGCCGCGCCGGCCGGGCGAAGGATGCGCTCGCCGCGTTCGACCGCGGCCTGAAGATCGATCCCGAGAATCCGATGCTTCACGAGAACATCGGCGCGATTCATCTCGACGCCGGTCAACTGGCGGCCGCGCGCGGCGAGTTCGCGCGCGCGATCCGCGCCAACCCGGCGTCGGCGCAAGGGCACGCCGGGCTGGCGACCGTCGCGTTCAAGTCCGGCGATCGCGACACCGCGCTGGCGAGCTGGAAGCGCGCGGTGGATCTCGATCCCACCAATTGGGACGCGCTGTACAACCTCGGCGTTCAGCTGATGCGCGTCGGGCGGATGGCGGAGGCGCGGCCCTATCTCGAGCGGTTCGTCCGGACCGCGCCGGCGTCGCTGTACGCGAAAGATATCAAGGCGATCTCCGCCGAGCTCGCGCGGATCACTCAGTAACCGTGGCGCAGGTGCTAGGTGCTACGGTGCTAGGTGCGATGGTGCCGGGTGCCAGGTGCCAGGTGCTCGAGCGCTAGGTGCGGCACCGCGCACCGGGCACCTGGCACCGGGTCAGCACCACGCACTCTGAGCCCCTAGCTCTGTAGCACCTAGTCTGACCTCCGGTTCACGTTCTCGCCGCGGCCGCGGACCTTGTACAGCGTCTTCAACGCCTGCGCGCTCTGTTTCCAACGCTTCTTCGCGTTCGACGCCGCCGCCTTGTCGCGTTTCCGTTCCTCGAACGCCGCTTCGCGCGCCAGGTGCCGGTAGTGCTCGACGCGATCCGCATCGATCGTCCCGGCGTCGACAGCCTCGGCGACGGCGCAGCCCGGCTCGCCGTCATGCGCGCAGTCCCCGAACCGGCACCGTTCCGCCAGCGCGGCGACGTCGTCGAACGCCGCATCGACAGCTGCGTCGCCCGCCCACGGCTGCAGCTCGCGCATCCCGGGTGTGTCGATCAACAGCGCGCCGCCGGCCAGCTCCACGAGCTGCCGCGCCGTGGTGGTGTGACGCCCCTTGCCGTCGGCCTCGCTGATCGCGGCGACTCGCAGCGCGTCGTGTCCGAGCAGCCGATTGACGAGAGTCGACTTCCCGACGCCTGACGATCCCACCAGCGCAATCGTCTGCGCCGCGCGCAGGTACGGCGCCAGCGCGTCGAGGCCACGATCGTGAAGCGCGCTCGCGGTCACGACGTCGACGAGCGGCAGCCGAGCCCGGACGGCGACGGCCGTGCGCTCGGGGTCGTCGGACAGATCGGCCTTGTTGAGCAGCACGACGGGAAGCGCGCCACCATCCCAGACCATCGTCAAGTAGCGCTCGAGCCGCCGCACATTCAGGTCGCCCGGCAGCGCCGTGACCAGGAACACGGTGTCGATGTTGGCGGCGACCACCTGTTCCTGGACGGCGCGCCCCGCGGCGGCGCGCGACAGGCCGCTGCGACGTTCCAGACGACAATGAATGATGCCGTCGCGCACGCCGACCCAATCGCCGACGGCCGGGAAGTCGGCGGCGGTCGCGTGATCGTGACGGAACCGGCCGCTGACTTCGGCGGCGCCTTCGGCGTCGCCGGCCACCTGATACAGCCCCCGTTGTTCTTCGATGACTCGCGCAAATCCCAAGTCGGTTCGCCCGAGCGTCGCCACCTGCGCGGCAAAAAACGGATTCCACCCCAGACGTTCACGTGAAGACACGTCGACCCTCCAGTCAACAACGCGTGATTTGTGTGGTCGGGTAGGTCGGGTGGGGCAGGTAGGTTAGAAGGCGGACCTGTCCCACCCTGGATCAACGACAGTCATGTGAACAGGCCCTCCTTTCAATGTTCAAGATAGCACGAGGCAGGGGCGGTTCGCGAACCGCCCCTACCTATCGTCCTCCGGTCAGCGGCGTGATCGCGCCGCCGATCGCGCGGTTGAACGCCGGGACGTCACGTTCCATCAGCGTCTTGTAATCGCCCTTCGCCGCGTTGAGATCCTTCTCGATGTTCTCGAGCATTCCGACTGACGTATCGGTGGGGGCGAAATCGGCGCCGCCGGCGACGTCGCCGGCGCCAGGTCCGACTTCGCCGTTCAGCCAGATCAGGTTCATGTAGACGCGATACGCCTGCTGAAAGTACTTGTCGTCGCTCGTCATCTGCGCCGGCTCGAGCAGGCGCGCTTCGAGATCGAACAGCTTCTTGTCCATCTCGCTCACCTGCTTGAGCAGCGCCGCTTTGCTCGCGTCGCTCTTGTACGCCTTCTGCACGTCCTCGAGCTGCTTGCGCATCACCTCGATGGCGTTCACCATGTCGGCGGCAGCGCTGATGTCATCGCGCAGCCGCAGCTGCAGTTTCACCGACAAGTCGAGATCGGCAACCGACGATGGAATCTTCGGATCCTTCAGGATGTCGATCGTTTGCGTATGGGACTGCCCGTCCGCCGTCAGCTTGACCGTGTACTTGCCCGGCACGACGATCGGACCGACCTGCGCCGGCTCGAGACCCCAGTGCGTGACCGGACGCGTGTCCTGTCCGCGAAAGCGCGGTTCCTCCCAGATGTGCGGGTTCTCCGGCGGTGTCGTCCGCAGCGCAATCAGCCGGGGCGGCTCGTACCGCAGATCCCACGACACGCGATTGAGTCCCGCCCGCGGCGTCGTCCGCAGGTCGCGTACAGCTTGCCGTCGGCGTCCAGCACCTGCAGCTGCACCGGACCGCGAGGCGCGGACTTCAGCGAATAGTTGAGCAGCGCGCGCCCGCGCTGGGTCCAGCGGTAGCTGGCGCGCGGCGCAAACAGATGCGCGGCCGCGTCCGTCGTCGCCGGCGTGCTCTGCTCGAGCGGCGTGATGTCGTCGAGGACGTAGAGGCCGCGGCCGTACGTCGACACGACGACGTCGTGGAACTGCTTCTGGACGACGACCCAGCTGACCGGCGCGCGCGGCAGACCGGCCGACACTTCCGTCCAATGGCCGCCATCATCGGTCGAGTAGTAGAAGGCGTGGCCGGTGCCGGCGAACAGCATCCCCTGCTTGTTGGGATTCTCGGCCACCGCTTTGACATAGGACAGCGGATGCGCATTCGGCAGATCGCCGTTCACCCGCTTCCAGGTCGCGCCATAGTCCGTCGTCTTGAAGATGTAGGGCTCGCGGCTGTCCATCAGGTGCGCATCAACGGCCACGTACGCCGTGCCGCCGCTGAAGTGCGAGGGCTCGATCTTCGACACCACACCCCAGGCCGGCATGCCGGTGATGTTCTTCGACACGTCGTTCCACTTCGCGCCGCCATCCCTCGTGTACCAGATCTTGCCGTCGTTGGTTCCGGCCCAGATGAGACCCTTCTCGACCTCCGAGGTGGCGATCGCGAATACCACCTCCGGCGCGAACTGACCGAGGTTGTCGCCGACGATGCCCCCGGACGCGATGATCCGGGTCGGATCCTGGGTCGAGAGATCGGGACTGATCACCTGCCAGCTCTGACCGCCGCTAGTCGTTTTGAAGATGACGTTGCAGCCGTAGTAGACGTTGTTGTGATCGAACGGATCGATCGCGAGCGGCGCCGTCCAGTGACAGCGGTATTTCGAGTCCTGCGGCGGCGAATCAAGGGTGATGAGATACGGCGCCACCGAGCGCGCGACCTTCGTCCGATGGTCGTAGCGCGTCACCTTGTTGCCATAGCACGTCGACCAGACGATGTTGGGATCCGCCGGATCGGGGACCGTGAATCCCGACTCGCAGCCGCCCAGGCCGTGGTCCCAGCTGTTGCCCGATCCGTTGTATCCCGCGCCGGCGTTCTCCGCGGCGATCACCGATCCCCGCATCGTGCCATCGTCCTGCATGTTGCTGTAGACGTAGTACGGCACCTGGTTGTCGACGGTGACGTGATACATCTGGCCGATGGGCAGTTGCACGCGCTGCGTGCTGCGGCCGTGCTGCGTCGTCAGCGTGATGCCGGCGTCGTGCGTGATCGCGAACCGATCCGGATCCTTCGGGTCCCACCAGATATCGTGATTGTCGCCGCCCCAGTTGACACTGCGGAACGTCTGACCGCCGTCGACCGACTGAAAGAACGAGCTGTTGGAAACCAGAATTTCGTCCTCGTTGCCGGGCGACACCGCGAGATGGATGTAATAGCCGGCGCGGCCGATCAGCTCGCGCGACCAGTTCACGACGCGCCAGCTGCCGCCGCCATCGTCCGATCGCCAGACCGATCCCTGGTCGGCGGTCTGGATCAGCGCATAGACCCGATTCGAATCGGTCGGCGCGACGGCGACGTCGATCTTGCCGAGCGGCGCGTGCGGCAGCCCGGCGGCGTCGATCTTCGTCCACGTGCTGCCGCCGTCGCGAGACACGTACAGGCCGCTGCCCGGCCCGCCGCTCAACATCGCCCATGGGTGCATCTCGACCTGCCACGTGCCGGCAAACAGCGTGCGCGGATTCTTCGCGTCCATCGACAGCCCGGAGCAACCCGTGTTCTCGTCCACGAACAACACCCGCTCCCAGTGCTGTCCGCCATCCGTCGTGCGGAAGACGCCACGCTCTTGCTGGGGCGCGGTGATACGGCCGATCGCGCACGCAAAGACGATGTCGGGGTTCGTCGGGTGGATGAGGATGCGGCCGATACGGCCGGTGTCGTTCAGACCGGCATGCGTCCAGGTCTTTCCGGCGTCAATCGACTTGTAGATGCCGTCGCCGATGACGTCGCTGTCGCGGATAGCCCAGGCTTCCCCGGTGCCGGCCCACACCACGTTCGGGTCCGACGGCGCCACCGCGATCGCGCCGATCGCGGCGACCGGCATCGCGTCGGACACCGGCGCCCAGCGATTGCCGCCATCGGTGGTCTTCCAGACCCCGCCTGACGCGGCGCCGGCGTAGTAGATCGACGGATCGCCGGGAATGCCGGCAATCGACGCCACACGGTTCCCGACAACGGGACCGAGGAAGCGGAATGACAGCGCCTCGGCTGACGCGGCTGCGCCGCCGCGGCGCTGCGCAGAGATTGGCGACAAGCACAAAAGGGCGAATGCGCCCGCAAACACCATGCGCATGATCATGCGCACTATTGTAGTCTTCAGTCGCCAGTCGTCAGTCGCCAGTCATGAGTCGTCAGTCGTCAGTCTCAGTCATCAGTCTTAGTCGTCAGTCCCAGTCGTTAGACACAGTCACAGTCGGACGAGCGACTAACGACTGAAGACCGTGACCGAAGACTTCGACCGAGGACTGACGACCTAGGACTGAAGACTGACGACTGGTGACTGACGACTTCGCCTATTCAGCGCGCAATGCCAGCGACGGATCGACGCTCGCCGCACGCCGTGCTGGAACGCCGCAGGCGGCAAGCGCGACGGCGAAGAGAATGGCCGTGGAGACGCCGAGGCTGATCAGATCGAAGCCGCTGATGTTGAACAGCAGACTCGCGAGGACCCGTGCGCTGGCGGCCGCGGCGGCCAGGCCGATGGCGGCGCCGCAGCCAAACAGCAGCACGCCGCGGCGCATCACCAGACCGACGATCGCGGAACGGCTGGCGCCGAGCGCCAGACGAATACCGAACTCTCGCCGCCGCTGTCCGACGGTGTAGGCAATGACGCCATAGACGCCGATGCTGGCGAGCAGCACGGCGATGACGGCGAACGAACCGAGCAGCACTGTCTGCAGCCAGCGCTGCGCCACGGAGCGATCGACGACGGCTTCGAGGGTGCGCGCGTCGTAGACCGGCTGCTCCGCATCGACTGAGCGGATTGCGTTCACGAGCGCCCCGCCAATCGCGGCCGGGTCCGTTCGTGTCCGCACGGCGAGCGCCATCCGATCCTGCGTGCGCTGTTTGTACGGGAAATACACCTGGGGACGCGTGTCTTCGTCCAGCCGGTCGTGCCGGATGTGACCGACGACGCCGACGATCCGGAGCCAGGGCAGGTTCATCACCGGGATCCGGACGCGCCGTCCGACGGGATCGCCGAGCGTCGCGACGAGCTTCGCGAGCCGCTCGTCGATGATCGCCACCTGCGGGGACGTCTCGGTATCGGTCTCCGCGAACGAGCGGCCACTGAGAAGCGGAATCTCCAGCGTGCGGAAGTAATCGGGCGTCACCGATCGGTAGTCCACGTTGCCCAGCACCGTGGCTTTCGGGTCGAGGCCCTCGAGCTCGATGCCGCCAGTTTGCGTGCCGCCGGCAAGCGGCAAGCGGTTGACCAGTGAGGCCGACACCACCTCGGGGAGCGCCCGGACACGCTCGAGGATGCGGTCGCCGAACGCCGCCACGTCAGGATCGCGCGGGTACTTGCTGCGCGGAATCGCCAGGTGCAGGCTGTACACGCGCTCCGGATTGAATCCTGGACGCACCTGGCGCAGCTCGCCGAAGCTTCGCGTCAGCAACGCCGCGCCGATCACCAGCCACATCGTCGCAGCGATCTGGGCGACCACCAGCAGATCGCGCACGCGCGATCGTCCGCGCGTGCCGGTGTTGCCACGCGAGAGGTCCGCCACCGATGCGCTCAATCCGCCACGCGAGGCTTCGAGCGCGGGCCACACGCCGACGAACACGGCAATCGCCGCGAGCGTGACCGCCGTGCCGACAAGGACCGGCACATGCAGGCCGATGTTCTCGACACGCGGGACCCCGACCGGCAGCTGCGGCACGAGCGCAACAATCACCCATGCTGCGCCGAGCAGTCCGAGCGCGCCACCGATGACGAGCATGGGGACCAGCTCGCCGACCGACTGCATGATCAATCGCGCTCTCGCCGCGCCGAGCGCCGCCCGGACGGCGAGCTCACGTTGCCGCACCAGCGCTCGCGCCACGAGCAGATTGGCCAGGTTGGCGCATCCGATGAGGAGCATCGCCGCGACCGCGGCGAGCAGGATGTACAGCGACGTTTTCACCGTCGAGACCGTGTCGTCCAGCATCGGCACGACTTCGGCGCCGATGCCCTCGTTTGCTTTCGGATGTTCGCGCTCGATCTGTGTCGATAAGACTGTCATCTCGGACTGTGCTTCGGTCAGCGAGACGCCAGGCTTCAGACGCGCCACCGCGAGATACGAATAGTTCATCCGATTGACGAGCTCGTCTGGATCGAACGTCAGCGGCGTGTAGATCTGAAACTCGCGGGTCGGAAACGCGAAGTCCGGGCGCATGACGCCCACCACCGTGTGCGGCTCGCCGTTCAGCGCGATTGAACGTCCAACGATTGCCGGGTCGGCGCCGAATCGGCGGACCCACAGTGGATAGGTGAGCAGTGCGACGTGCTCATGTCCGATCTCGTCTTCGTCCTCGGTGAACGTCCGCCCGATGAGCGGCGTGACGCCCAGGACAGGAAAAAGATTGGCCGAGACACGCGAACCATTCAGCCGCTCGGGTTCTCCCTGTCCGGTCAGATTGAAGTTCGCGACGGCCCGCAGCGTCGCGATGTCCTCGAACACGTGGTTGCGCGCTTTCCAGTCGTAGACGTTCGCCATGCCGACATAGGCGCGTGGCAGGCCGCGTTTGATCGCCGTGGACCAGAGGTTGACCAGGCGATCCGGATCCCGATACGGCAGCGGCCGCAGGACGACGCCATAGACGACGCTGAACATCGCGGTGGTGGCGCCGATGCCGAGGGCGATGGTGACAATGGCGGCGGCGGCAAACGCCGGCGTGCGCCGCATCAGGCGCGCGCCGTAGCGGATGTCCTGCCATCCGTTGGCGAGCCAGGCCACGCCTCGCGCGTCGCGCGACTCCTCCGCCAGTTGCGTCACAGGGCCGAATTCACGCCGCGCGGCCTCGCGAGCCGCCTCTGGCGTCAGACCGCGGGCGATGTGTCCGGCCACCAGGTGCTCGAGGTGCGCACGCATCTCGTCGCCGAGCTCGCGGTCGGCGGCCTCGCCGCGCACGAGGGCGCGAAGTCGCATCAGCAGCATGTGTGCGAATCGCATGACAGCGAGTCCCCAGGGATTAGGGATTAGGGATTGGCCGGCTTGGGGGACGAATCCCTATTCCCTAATCCCCAATCCCTTCACGTGAACATGTTCTTGACCACAAACCAGACGTTCGCGGGCCGCTCCGCGAGCCGGCGCATGTACCACGGAAACCAATAGTCGCCGTACGCAATCAGCACGCGCAGCGGACGGCCGGCCGCGACCAGGCGTTGTTGAAGCGGCCGCTGAATGCCGTACAACATCGCATACTCGTACGCGGCCCGGGGCACGCCCTGCGCGTCGATGAACGCGGCGAGACGATCGGCAAGCCGCGGATCGTGCGTGGCGATGTGCAGCAGTCCACCCGCACTCCGGGCATCGTCTGCGAGCAGCCGGCACGCCAGCGCGTAGAAGTTCTCGTCGACGTCAGCTTTCTTCGGGTACGCCACCGACGGCGGCTCGAGATACGCGCCCTTCACCAGCCGGATCGCCGCCCCGAGCGGCACCAGCGATTCGACGTCCGCGGCCGTGCGATAGAGATACGCCTGCAGCGCGATGCCGACGCGCGGCGACACCGCGCGCGCGCGCCGGAACAAGTCGAGCGTCGGATCGACGTACGGCGAGCTCTCCATGTCGATCCAGACCAGGTTGCCGCGCGCGTCCGCGCGTTCGATCAGCCGCAGCAGATTCTTGAAACAGAGCTCCTTGTCGAGATCGAGGCCGAGCTGCGTGGGTTTGACCGAGATCTGCGCGTTGAGACCGGCGGCCTGGACCTTGTCGAGCACGTCGAGATAGTGAAGCGTCACGGCTTCCGCTTCCGTCATGCTGGTGACGTTTTCGCCGAGCTTCGTCAGAATCGTGTCGATGCCTCGCGCCTGCTGCGCCGCGGCGGCAGCCATCGCGTCTTCGAGCCGCTCCCCCGGCATGAACGTCGACACCGAGCGCCGAACGAATGCCGTTTTGGTCGCGCGCTCCCGCAGCCACGCGTTGGTCGACATCGCGAGAAGAACTTTGCGGGCCAGACTCATCTCATAACAGTCCCTTGATGAGACCGCCGTCGACCTGCACCGACGCGCCCGTGAGGTACGACGCGGCGTCGGAGAGCAGGAACGCGCCGACGCGGCCAAACTCGTCGGGCGTTCCGTAACGGCCGGCCGGAACGGTCGCGGCGGACCGTGCGGCCTGTTCGTCGACGGTAATCCCCGCCTTTCCGGCGTTGATCTCGTCGAGGTGACGGAGGCGGTCCGTCGCAATCCGTCCCGGGATCAGCGTGTTGACGCGAATCTTGTCGGCCGCCAGTTCGACCGACAGCGTCTTGGCGAGCGACGTCACCCCGGACCGCAGCACGTTCGACAACGCCAGGTACGGCACCGGCTCCTTCACCGAAGACGACGTGCCGATCAGGATCGCGCCACCGCCGCGCGCCCGCATGGACGGGACGACGAGCCGCACGGTGCGGATCACGCTCATGAGCAGGAGATCGAACGCCGCCTGCCAGGCGGCGTCGTCGAAACCGAGCGCCGTGCCCGCCGGCGGGCCGCCGGTATTCGCAAACAGCAGGTCGACGCCGCCGAATTCCTTCACCGTCGCCGCGTGCCACTGTGCGATGGCGTCCGCGGCGCTCAGATCAGCGGCTACCGCGAATGCACGGCCACCGGTGTCGCGCGCGACGGTGTCGGCGGCGCGACGAATCGCGTCGCCGTCGCGCGAGGCCATCGATACGGCGGCGCCTTCCGCCGCCAACGCCCGCGCCACGGCATACCCGAGCCCCTTGCTGGCGCCGCCGACCATCGCGATCTTGTTTTTGAGTCCGAGGTCCATCGCCGAGTGACGATCATGGTACACGAATTGAAGGCCTGACTCGGCAGTGACTCTCCGTCTACGCGGGACAGCGGTCGGCCTCCTTTTCGTCGCCGGCGCCATCTTCGTGCTGCGAGAAGGCGAACCGGTCTTCGTCCCGCTCCTCGTCAGCGTGCTCCTCGCGTACGCGCTCGAGCCGTTCGTCGCCGCGCTGATGCGTCTCCGCATGCCGCGTGGCCTGGCGGTCGTGGTCGGGGGGGGGAGGGAAGCATGTGGAGGGTGAGGCGGAGATGACGAATGGGTAAGGTGAGGTGATTGTCGGCGCCGCTACTGGTATCGGCTTGTGGTGGGTGGGCGTCGGGCACGCCGCGGT
Source organism: uncultured Acidobacteriota bacterium (assembly GCA_963792175.1). Lineage (GTDB taxonomy): Bacteria > Acidobacteriota > Vicinamibacteria > Vicinamibacterales > CAVVIG01 > CAWBVG01. The sequence goes on along the minus strand of CAWBVG010000031.1, from coordinate 35,859 downwards.
GTGGGGCGTGCTGGCCGGCGTGCTCAATACGCTGCCATTCATCGGCCCGACCGTCGCAGTCGCGCTCATCACCTGCGGCGCCTTCCTGCAGTTTCACGACATCGAGTCCACCGCAGCCGCCGCCGGCGTGTCCACGCTGGTCGCCATGCTGGAGGGCAACCTGGTGTCGCCGTGGCTCACCGGGCGCGCCGGCGAACTCAATACCGTCGCCGTCTTTGTGTCCGTGTTGTTCTGGGGATGGATGTGGGGGGTCTGGGGGCTGCTGCTCGCCGTCCCGATCATGGTGTCGCTTAAAGCTGCAGCGGATCACCTCGATCCGCTGCAGCCTGTCGGCGAGTTGCTCGGTCGTTGAGAGGCTAGCCGTTCGCGGGCTTCACCGTGACGAAGACGTTGCTGCCCTCCCGGTTGATGAGGAGCAGTACCGGCCGGTCCGCATTGCGCTTGAGGGCGCTCCGCAGTTCCTCGACCGACTTCACCGGTTGACGATTCACCGATTCGATGATGTCGCCCGATCGGATGCCGGCGTCGGCCGCGCGGCCGTCCGGATCGACGTTCTGCACGAACAACCCTTCCGCGCTCTTCGTGCCGAGACGCGAGGCCATCTCCGGCGTGAGCGGTGCGACCGATACGCCGAGCGCCGCCTTATCGGTGCTGTCGGGTTCGCCGTCGTCTCCAGCCCCCTTCGAGGGCTTCGCCTCGGCCAGCTTGACGCTGAGACGCTTCTCGGCGCCGTCACGCACGATTGTCAGGTCCGCCGTGGTGCCGGGTGTCGTCGCCGCGACGCGATTGCGCAGGCTGTTGAAGTCCTGCACCGGCTGACCGTTGAACGACTCGATGACGTCGCCCTGCTTCACGCCCGCCTTGTCGGCCGCGCTGCCAGGGGTCACCGAGCTGACAATCGCACCGCCGGCGTGCTTGAGGCCGAGGTTCTGCGCGATATCGGATGTCACCTGCTGGACCGTCACGCCAAGCTGCGAACGGGTCACCTTCCCCGTGGTGCGCAACTGATCCATGACGCTCTTCGCCATGTTCACCGGAATCGAAAAGCCGATGCCGATGTTGCCGTCGGTGTTCGACAGGATCTGCGAGTTGATCCCGACGAGTTCACCCTTCATGTTCACAAGGGCGCCGCCCGAGTTGCCGTGATTGATCGGCGCGTCGGTCTGCAGGAAGTCCTCGTAGCTGCCGTCGCCGGGGCCGGTCGATCGGCCCTTCGCGCTGATGATGCCCATGGTGACCGTCTGTCCGATCCCCATCGGGTTGCCCACCGCCAGCACGACGTCGCCGACCTGGACGTTGTCCGAGTTTCCGAGCGCAATCGCTTTGAAGTCCGAACCGGTCACCTTCAGAAGCGCCAGGTCGCTCGCCTTGTCCGTACCGACGAGCTTCGCCGTCAGCGTACGGTTGTCAGTGAGATCGACCTTGATGTCGTCGGCCCCCTCGACCACGTGGTAATTCGTCAGGATGTAGCCGTCCGCCGTCACCATGACGCCGGATCCGAGGCCGCGCTGCCGCGGCGCACGCTGCGGCATTTGTGGTCCCCGAGGACCCTGCCGTTGGCCGAACCGGTCGCCGAAGAACCGGCGCATCAGGTCTTCCTGATCGTCCTGATCGCCGTCAAAACCGGTGGGCGACACGCGCGCTTTTCCGGCAACCCGGACGGTCACGACCGCCGGGGCAGCAACGTTGACGATGTCGGCGTACCGAGTCGCGTCCGCCGGCAATCGCGTGGGTGATGGGTGTCGTGGTCGTGGCCGAAGCCACTTTCGCGGCCGACTGCGAGTCGGCAGCGAACCCGCGCCAGGCGGCGCCCGACACGAGCAGTGCAGCAGCGGAAACGGCGATCCCTGCACGCGCGGCGCGCTGGCTCAGGTTGATAGGTGCGTTCATGAACATGGTTCCTTTCGGGGAGACGTGCTGTCGTCTATATTCATTAGACGGCAGCCCCCCTTACCGGGCCGTGTCACGAACATTACAAACGTGAAGGGCTACCCCGCCGACCTGTCCGCCGTAGCTCGTCGGTGGCTGACCGAGCGACAGGCGCCCCGAAGCTCGTCGGTCATCGAACGAGCGCAGGTGGGCCGACAAAAGGCTGCCGGACGTCTTACTTCATGAGGTGGGCTCGACGAAAGGTTGAGCCTGTCAGGTCAACTGTTTGGCGGGAATTTTGCGATGCCGCCAAGCGTGATCAAGCGGTCACTCTTTGGCAGGGCCGTCATGCTCGTTTTCGTCCTCACTCAGGTCGCGGACGGGCTATTCACCTATTTCGGCATCAAGATGTTCGGCGCGGCTATCGAAGGCAACCCGCTCGTCGCCTGGTACGTGGTCGCCTACGGCGCCGGGGTCGCGGTCGTGGGCGCGAAGGGTCTGGCGCTGGCGTGCGGCGCGGCGCTGCACCTTCGTGCGATGCATCGCACCATCGGCGCGCTGACGATCATCTATCTCACCGCGGCTGTCTGGCCGTGGTTCCAGATCTTCACCGGGGCAATCGCACCGTAAACACCGCCCCGCGGCCCGGTTCACTTTCCACGCTGACCGTTCCGCCGTGCGCCTCGACCACGGCCTTGACGAGGCTCAGGCCGAGTCCCAAGCCACGCTCGGTCCGGCTCGTATCGCCCCGGAACAGCCGATCGAAGATTCGTGGCATCTCGGCGGCCGGAATACCGGGGCCGGTGTCGCGAACGCGGAGCATGGCTGACTGGTCGTCGGCGCCGATCTCGACCTCGACACGTCCGCCCGGCGGCGTGTACTTCAGCGCGTTGTCGATCAGGTTTGCCGCCACTTGTTCGAGACGTGTGCGATCGCCCATCACGACGGCGTCTGGTTGTGCGGTGGCGTCCTGAGGGCCCGTGCCGGTGCGCACGACCATCGCCACGCCTTTCGCGTCCGCGACCTCGCGATAGAGATCGGTGGCACGCGCGACCACATCGCCGAGCGCGACCGGCTCGCGCTGCAGCTGCATCGCACCGCTTTCGGCTTCCGAGATGTCCATCAAGGTGTTGAGCATCACGAGCACGCGGTCCGATTCCTCCACGCAATCTGCCAGCGCCTCGCGGTAGCGTTCCACGTCCGGCGGGCCGGCCAGGGCGATTTCGGCGGTTCCGCGCAGGCGCGTCAGAGGAGTCCGCAGGTCGTGCGACACGTTGTCGAGCGAGTGGCGCATCGCGGTGACCAACCCTTCGATCTTGTCGAGCATCGCGTTGAACAGCGCCGTCAGCTCGTCGAGCGCGTCGCCGGTGCCCGCAAGCGGCACGCGCGCGTTGGTGCGGCCCGTGCGGATGATTTGCCGGACGGCCTGCGTCAAGCGGCGGATCGGAAAGAGCGCCGACTGCGTCACGAGCCAGCCGCCGGTCAGCGCGATCACGACGATCGACAGCGTCACCAGCCCGAGCGCGGCACGAAACCGCGCCAGCAGCGCCTCGCGCGCCTCGGTGCTCTTGCCCACTTGAACCAGCGTGCCGTCCGCCAGCTGCACCGACGCCGTCTCGAGGCGCGCTGGATCCCAGCCGTCGGAGTCGCTGAGGACGACGGCCTCGACGCCGCGGTCGATGACACGGACGAACAATCGCTCGGGTGCCGCGCGCTGCTCGATTCGCACGGTGTTGGCGAGGAGGTTGATGCCGCCGCGCAAGTACGCGGCTGTGTAGTCTCCGAGCTTCCCCTGGAGGATCTGGCGGTCGCGCTGTGTCAGCGATACGGCCGTCAGGTAGTACGTGAGAAGGACGATCGCGAGCGACCCGATCACGAACAGCGTCGCGTACCAGAGCGCCAGACGAAGGCCAAACGTCCGTCCCAGAACAACCCCTTTCTTCTAGCCCCTGCCCCTACCCAGCCCCCAGCCCCAGTCCCGACTGGTATTTACGTCCCTGAGGACGTATCCGACGCCCCGCACCGTATGCAGCAGCTTCTTGTCGAATGGCCGGTCGATCTTCTCGCGCAGCCGGCTCACCAGCACGTCGACGACGTTGGTCTGCGGATCGAAGCTGTATTCCCACACGTGCGACAGAATCATCGTCTTCGACACGACGCGGCCGGCATTGCGCATCAGATATTCGAGGAGCGAGAATTCCCGCGGCCGCAGGTCCACCGGTTTCCCTCCGCGGGTGACGCGCCGCGACAGCAGATCCAACACCAGATCCTCAACCGTCAGCGTCGTCGGTTCAGGCGCGCGGGTCGCGCGACGAACCAGCGCCTGGACCCGGGCCAGCAGCTCGGCGAATGCGAACGGTTTGGTGAGGTAGTCGTCGCCGCCGGCCTGAAGGCCGCGGACGCGGTCGTCCACGCTTCGCCGGGCGCTGAGGATCAGGACCGGCGTCGTGACACCGCGGCGCCGCAGCTCCTCGATGACCGACAGTCCATCACGCCTGGGGAGCATCACGTCCACGATGGCGACATCGTAGGTCTGGCCTGATGCGGCGGCGAGCCCCTCCTCGCCGTCCGTGGCCTGATCGACGGCGAACCCCGCCTCGCGCAGGCCGCGGACGACGAACCCCGCAATCGAGGCGTCGTCTTCGACCACCAGAGCCCGCATAGCGGCATCATACAGAGCCGACGGTCTATCACGAAGAGACGAAGTCACAGGAAGATCACGAAGAAACATTCTCGTGATCTTCGTACTCTTCGAGCCTTCGTGAAATTCCGTGGTTCTGTCGTTATCGTCAGGTCACATTAGTGGTGATTCAGCCGGGCGGTCGTTCCTGGCGGAGCGGCGCGGAGGTACTGCACGGGCCACGGCACCACCTGTTCGAGCTCGCGCGCCGCGCGCAGCGGCCAGTACGGATCGCGCAGCAGCTCGCGCGCCAGGAGTACGCAGTCGGCCCGGCTCTCTCGGATGATGCCGTCCGCCTGCCCGGGTTCCGTGATGAGGCCGACGGCTCCCGTCGCCACGCCCGCCTCGCGGCGGATGCGCTCCGCAAATCCGACCTGATAGCCAGGCGCCACGGGAATGACGGCGTCAGGAACGGCGCCGCCGGACGAGCAGTCGATCAGGTCGACACCGAGCGCGCGCAGCCGGCGCGCCAACTCCACCGACTGCTCGACATCCCAGCCGCCCTGCTTCCAATCGGTGCAGGACAGCCTGACGAAGATCGGCAGCTGCTCGGGCCACACGGCGCGGACCGCCCGCACGATCTCGAGGCACAGGCGCACGCGATTGTCGTAAGAGCCCCCGTACTCGTCCGTGCGCGTGTTGACGAGCGGCGACAGAAACTCGTGAATCAGATAGCCGTGCGCCGCGTGGACTTCGATCACGTCGAAACCCGCGGCGCGCGCACGCACGGCCGCTTGACGAAACGCGTCGACGATCGCGGCGAGGTCTTCCACGGTCAGCTGTCGGGTACGGGATATCCAGCCGCGAACGGTTCGTCGGTCGGGCCCACGGGCTGCCATCCGCCCGCCGACGGCAGGACCACTCGCCCGCCCTCCCACGGCGGCGCGGTGCTGCCCTTGCGGCCCGCGTGAGCGAGCTGCATTCCGGCGAGCGTGCCTTGCGCGTGAATGACGTCGACGATCCGGGCGAGGCTCTCGACGTGATCGTCGCGATACATACCGAGATCGCGCGGGCTGATGCGACCGTCCGGCGTCACGGCCGACGCTTCGGTGAACACCAGCGCCGGTCCACCGGCCGCGCGTGAGCCGAGGTGGACGAAATGCCAGTCGTTCGAGAACCCGTCGACGCTCGAGTATTGACACATCGGCGAGACGAGAATCCGGTTGGCGAGCGTCAGCGCGCGAAGCGGTAGCGGTTCGAAGAGGTGCGGCATCGCGATCGATTGTCTCTCGAAACGCGACGTGCGCCCGAACGTCGCTCACGTCGAGAGACAGCAGGTCGCGGCGTGCAGCCAGCAGGAGGCCTCGCGGTCGTGCGCGTCGCGCCGGAGCTGCTTGACCGCCTGCCAGGCCGCGGGTCCGCCCATCATCGCCTTCCCGAAGTCGGCGTTGAGCCGCTCGTCGCGAAGCCCAATCGCGGAGTAAACGGCGACCATCGTCATGACGCGTGCACCGATCGTGTCGTCCCTTCGGGTCAGCAGGAACACGAGACCCTTCCCCAGTGTCGATCCCATCGCCGGCATCGCCGCCGTGATCGGCAGAAGCATGCGTCCGCCGGGAGCCAGCGCGTCGAGCCAGGCATCCAGCGGGTGGGTCACGCCGGCGTTGACCACGATCGCGTCGAACGTCTCCTCAGCTACCTGCGACGAGTCGCCGCACCGCAGATCCACCCACGGGAGCGGCGCCAGGTTTCGGGCGGCGGCGGCGGCCAGGTCCGCGTCGATCTCGAAGGCGACAACGCGCCCCGAAGGCCCAATCGCCTGCGCAATGACCGCGGTGTAGTAGCCGAGGCCGGCGCCGACGTGGAGCACCCGCGCGCCGGGCGCGAGATCCAGCGTATCGAGCCAGACCGCGAGTGTGCCGGGCTGGCCGTTGAACAGCTGCCGCGCCGGATCGATCGCGACGGCGATGTTGTGGTAGACGCGGCCCGGATCCGCGTCCGGAGTCTCGCGGAGACCGAGACCAGTCGCCCCGAATGACGTGCCGGCTGCCATGTAGGGATTCTCCGAAAGCACCATCCACGGTCCCGGTCCCAGGAACTGCTCGCGCGGCACCATCGCGAATGCCTTCACGAGCTGCGGCGAGCGCAGCCTGCACACCGCTTCGAGCTCCTCGGCAAAGAACTGACGGCGCAAGTCGAGCGTGGTCATTTCTTGTGCCGTTTCCGGGCCGTTTTCCGTGGGATTTGTATGCCGAGCGCCTCGAACGCACGCTCCGGTGTCGTCCCGCGAATGAACTCGGCTATCTCCGGTCCGAGCGCCAGCACGGTGGGAGGCGCGGCCCACAGGTACTGGTGCTTGCCGTTGGCGCGGGGAATCAGGCGGATTTCGCCGGCCTCGTTGAGGCGCTTCAGGACGGTGTGGATGACGGCGAGATCGCTCGAGTAAATGGACAGATCGACGCCGATCGCGAGCAGGCGCTCGCGCACTTCCATCGGCGACATCGGGACGCCGCTGCGCAGCGCGAGCCGGACGGCGTCGGTGAGTCCCATCGGCACCGTGGGCGTCAGGCCGATCAGCTTCGACAGCGTGCCGATTGTCTGCGCGAGCTGCGCCAGGCGCTTGTCGATCTCGCGGCGCTGCTCGCCGAGCGATTCGTATTCCTTGATGGCGGACGACAGGGCGGTCCGGTAGTCTTCAGACGTCACGACACGATCTTATACATAATGTATAATCACGTGTCAACGCGAGACGAGCGCTACGTTCACGAGAGCCGGCTGCGTCCGCGATCTTCGGACTACGCGTCGCGTAGAGGCTCTAGCGTTGAAATGCGTATGACAGCTTGACGAAGAACTGCCGATCCAGCTTTTCGAGGCGGTCGACGTCCGACAGCTCGCGGTCGTCGCCGTAGCCGACGAACATCACCGACTGCCAATTCAGCTTGTAGGCGAGGAGCGCCGACCCGCTGAACGTGCCGCTCGTGCGGCGACACGTCGATCGATGTAGAGCGACCGGGTCGCGCGTCGGTCGAGACGTACTGCGCGATGCCGCGCGCGAACAGCGCGCGACGTGAACGTGTAGGTCGCCTTGCACGCGCGAGACGCGCGCGGTGAACAGCCGCGCCGACCTCGTCCAGCGGCGTCGACCGTTCAGCCACCGCTGGTTCTCGACCAGCGTCGAGCGCCAGGTGGTCGGTCGGGTTGCAGCGTCGCGCTGAGGTTGATCGTCGTGCCCGTGCCCGGCCGCGCGTTCGTCGAAAGTCGATGTCCTGGCCGAGCGTTGCCGTTGATCGCCGAGCTGCGGCGAACCGGCGCGACGGGCTGAACTGCACGATGTAGCCGAACTGCCGGCGCGTGAATCGCCGGCGTCGCCGCGCGCGGATCGTCGTCGTCGATCAAGCGGAACTGCATGAAGCCGTTCCACCGCGTGTCCATGCCGAAGCCCGGTTCGACGTTGCGCGCTGATCAGCGCACCGGATCGATCGGCCTGACGATCGACGTTCACGAACGTCCGGAGCGCGTCGACAGGAAGCCGGTCGGCCTGAACCGTCCAGCCGGCTTAGCCGTACGTCTCGCGATAGCCGACCTGCGGCACGAAGCCGGTGTCGGCGCGAAACCCGTCGCCGACGTCGTTGTACGTCGCCGTACGCAGTCGAAGTGCCGTCGTGCTGTGGTTCCAGTTGCAGCTGACCGACGCGTGCGACGTGAGCGTCTGGCCGGTCCATTCGTCGCGCGAGGTCGGGCCGATTCGGCGTTCGCGTGTCGCTGTACGAGCCACTGGCCGGTCATCGCGTCGCCGCGCGACGGCCGCCACTGGAAGTCGGGACCGACCACCCGGTTGTGCGCCGTTGCCGTCGTGCGCTCTCGCGATCGGTGATCGACGCACGCCGACGAACGACAGGCCGATGCTCGCGCTTCGCGCGGCCGACGAACACCGTCGACGCCGAAATCCTGCGGCGCGAACGATCGATCCGTTCGGTCCCGGCAGAATCGACGCTGCCGCCGCCGTCATCGTCCGCGACGAGCGCGGTGTAGCGGATGCCGCCGGCTTTCCCGGTGAGCGCGCCCGCCCCACGTGCGGCGCCGTGATCGTCCGCGTGTAGACCGCCTGGATCGGCGTCTGAAAGCAGATCGACGCCCTCGAGAAAGAACGGCCGCTTCTCCGGAAAGAACAGCGCGAAGCGCTCGTTCGCCGAGATCTGCGCCGTGTCGGACTCGACCTGCGAGAAGTCGGGTTTGACCGTGAGGTCGACCGCGTTGTCGGCGTTCGGCGTGAACTTGACGTCGAGCGCCGACGTGCGGCTTGACCGGGTCGCGCACCGAGCGGCGTGCCGAGGCCGTCGCGTCGGGCTGCGCCGTCCTCGCTCGCGCTCACGTACGGCGCGGCGACGAGGTGCCCGCCGCGACGGCAGGCGCTCGAGACCGACGAGCGTGTTCGCGCGGCAGATGAAGCAGTTGCCGCCGCGCGGCAGCGTGCGCGGAGAAGAACTGGTAGTGCCGAATCGCGCGGGATAGTTGCGGTACAGCAGGATGCCCCACGTCTGCGGATCGGCGTGTCCGGTAGCGGAGCGACGAGAACGGCATCCGGATTTCGAGCGTCCACCGTTGGTCCGATGATCTTCGTGGCCGATTCCCAGAAGAAGTCGGGCGACGAATCCTCGCCCGACGCATCGTCGGTGATCGCGTCGTACTGGATGTTCCGCGGCGTGACGACGAAGAACGTCGCAGTCCGGCCGGTGTTGCCGGCGTCGAGGATGATGCCGCCGTAGTCGTTGAAGCCGTTGCCGATGTTGTCGCGATCCGCGTACAGGCGCCCGCATCTCCTTCGGGTTCGGATCCTCGAACTCGAAGGCGGCATAAAAGAACCGATCGTCGTATGTCAGATACCCGACGTTCTTGACCTTCGGCTCGACGTTGTCGCCAGGATTGACCTCGTACCACTTTTCGATGCGCGTCGCCGTGCGCCAGCCTTCGTCCGAGAGATCGCCGTCGATCGTGATGGTGCCGTTCGCGCGGGTGATGTGAATCGCGCGGTCCGGACAGCGCGCTCTGTCCCCGTGCGAGCCGCCGGCCATCGAAGGACGACGACCAAGCTGAGCAGACGCGCGACGACTCGGCGCGCGGGCATTGCACGCTTAGACGCTTGGCGGTTCCACTCGGCTCACTTCCGAACCGGACGGCCCGTCAGTCATCGCGTCGTCATGCTGTAGTACCTCTAGCCGTCCTGCGCTGCTTCCGGTGCACGTCGGTCTACGAGCCTCGACACGGCCCTTCCGAGCGCCCTCTCATCGAGACTGTGACGCGACGAGAAAGGCATCCAGTCCGTGAAAGCCGCTCCGCTCGTTCTCGTGCTGCTGCTGGCCACGCCGGCTGCAGCCCAGCCGCGCCCTGACATCCAGACCCAGGTGGCGCCCGCCGCGACGCCGTTCCTCGGCGGCGTGCCCACGGGGACGGCAACGCATGAAGTCGTCACGATTACGGTCCTCGACGCGATCGTGCGTGCGCTCCAGCACAACCTCGGGGTGCTGCTCGCCGAACAAGACGTCGGCCGCGCGCACGGGGTCCGCTGGAAGATGCTCAGCGAGCTGCTGCCGAACGTGAATGGCCGCATCTCCCAAACGCGGCAGAAGATCAACCTGCAGGCGTTCGGCTTCGGATCGGCGGCGGGCGGGCCGTCGTTCCCCGGGGTCCCCAACATCATCGGCCCGTTCAACGTCTTCGACGCCCGCGTGTCGGTGTCGCAATCGGTGGTCGACCTTGCCGCGCTGAACGACGCGCGCGCCGAGACGCACAACATCGAAGCCGCGCGACTCGTGTCGCTGAGCGCGCGCGATTTCGTGATCAATGTCGCGGGCACGTTGTACGTCCATGCGCTCGGGTCGCGCGCGCGCGCCGAATCGGCCCGGGCCCAACAGCAGACAGCCCAGGCGCTGTACGACCAGGCGCTGAATTTGAAGCAGAACGGCCTGGTGGCCGGGATCGATGTCCTGCGTGCCGAAGTGCAGCTCAGTACCGAGGTGCAGCGCGCCACGGTCAACGCGAACGAATTCGAGAAGGCGAAATTGCTGCTCGCGCGCGCCATCGGCTTGCCGCTCGGTCAGGATTTCGCGCTCGATGACCGTCTCCCGGAGCTGCCGACATCCGACCTGACGCTCGACAGCGCCATCGAACAGGCCTACCGGACGCGGCCTGATTACCAAGCCGCCCTCGAACGGGTGCGTGCCGCAGAGGCCACGCGTCGCGCCGCCGCCAGCAGCCTGCTGCCGTCCGTGCGGGTGAACGCGGACTACGGCGACATCGGCCTCTCGGCGAGCGACGCGCAAGTCACCTACGCGGTCAGCGGCGTCGTCAGCATTCCGATCTTTCAGGGCGGGCGCTTCCGCGGCAAGCTGCTCGAAGCGGACGCGGATCTCCGGCAGCGCCGCGCCGAGGCGGAAGACCTGAAGGCGTCGATCTACTACGAGGTCCGGACCGCGTTTCTCGATCTCGAAGCCACGGCGCAACAATTGAAAACCGCGACGCGCGCGCGCGACCTGGCGGCTCAACAACTGGTCCAGGCGCGCGACCGGTTCGCCGCCGGCGTGGCGAGCAACATCGAGGTGGTTCAGGCGCAGGAAGCCGTCGCCATCGCCAACGAGCAGTTCATCTCGGCGCAATACGGCTACGACCTCGCGAAAGGCGGACTCTTGAAAGGCATCGGCACGGGCGAGGCGATGCTCCGCCAGCTGCTGGGAGGTGTGCGATGAAGTCCCGCATCCGCATCATCGCCGCCGTGCTGGTCGTAGCGGCCATCGGCCTGGGCGTGTGGTTCTGGCTGACCGCCGGACGCGAATCGACCGACGATGCGCAGGTGGATGCGCCGGTCACACAGATTGCCGCGCGCGTGGGCGGCACCATCACGAAAGTCGCCGTCGGCGACAACCAGCAGGTCGAGCCGGGCGCCGTGCTCGTGGAGCTCGATCGCCGTGACTATGAAGTCGCCGTGGACAAGGCGCGCGCCGAGCTCGCCGACGCCGAGGCGTCCGCCATCGCGGCACGCAGCAACGTCCCGATCACGTCGACGACCGCCGCCAGCAACGTCACGACGGCGCGGGGGAGCATCGTCCAGGCCCAGGGCGGCATCGGGGCCGCCGAGCGCGAGCTGGATGCCGCCCGCGCCCGGCTGACGACGGCGCAGGCGCGCGTGCGCGAGGCAGAGGCCACCGCGGCCAAAGCGGCGCGCGATGTCGAGCGTCTGCGCGGCCTCCTCGCCAAGGACGAAGTCTCGCAGCAGCAGTTCGACACGCTGGTGGCGGCCGCCGACGCGCAGAAAGCGGGGCTCGATTCGGCGCGGTCTCAGGTTGCCGAAGCCGAGGCCGGCATTCGTGTCGCCGAGAGCAAAGTCATTCAGGCGCGCGCGGGCGCCGAGCAGGCGCACGCCGAGCTGCGGACGGCGGAAACCGCTCCCCAGCAGGTCAGCATGATCAAGGCGCGGGCGGCGGCGGCGGACGCCCGGGTCCAGCAGGCGCGCGCCAATCTCGCCCAGGCGGAGCTGAACCTGCAGTACGCGACCGTCAAGGCGCCGGCGCGCGGCGTCATCTCGAAGAAGAGCCTCAACCCCGGACAGGTCGTGCAATCCGGCCAGCCGCTGCTGGCGCTCGTGCAGCTGGACGACGTGTGGGTGACCGCCAACTTCAAGGAGACGCAGTTGAAGGACGTGCGCGCCGGTCAGCGCGCGACCGTCAAGGTCGACGCGCTCGGCGGCCGTTCGTTCAATGGCAAGGTCGACAGCATCGCCGGCGCCACCGGCGCGCGCTTCAGTCTGCTGCCGCCCGAGAACGCGACCGGGAACTTCGTGAAGATCGTGCAGCGCGTGCCCGTGAAGATCGTGCTCGATGCCGGTCAGGACCCGGAACATCTGCTGCGGCCCGGGTTGTCGGTGACTCCGACGGTGTACACGAAGTAGGGGCGTGGGGAGCTAGGGGCTTAGGGACCGAACCAGCTGAGAAGACAGCTAGCCCCGAGCCCCAAGTCCCCGACGCGTGACGCATGGACGAAACCCGCAACATCAACCCGTGGCTGATTGCCGTCTCGGTGATGTTCGCCACCTTCATGGAGGTGCTGGACACCACGGTCGTGAACGTGTCGCTGCCGCACATCGCCGGCAGCCTTTCAGCGTCCATCGACGAAGCGACGTGGGCGCTGACCTCGTACCTCGTCGCCAACGCGATCATTCTGCCGATGACCGGGTGGCTGGCGAGCACCTTCGGTCGCAAGCGCCTGCTGATCCTCTCGGTGGTCGGCTTCACGGCCTCGTCGTTCCTGTGCGGCCTCGCGCCGACGCTCGGCATGCTGATCGTCTTCCGGATTCTTCAGGGTGCGACCGGCGGCGCGCTGCAGCCCCTGTCACAGGCCGTGCTGCTGGAGGCGTTCCCGCCGCAAGATCGCGGGAAGGCCATGGGTTTCTGGGCGCTCGGCATCGTCGTCGCGCCCATTCTGGGTCCGGTGCTCGGCGGGTGGCTGACCGACAACTACAGCTGGCGCTGGGTCTTCTACATCAACATCCCGGTCGGCATCGCGTCGATCGTGATGACGAAGCTCTACATCTTCGATCCGCCGTACCTCCGCAGCGAGTCGCGGAGGGTGGACTACTGGGGGATGGGGATGCTGGTCGTGGGCATCGGCGCGCTGCAAATCGTGCTCGACAAGGGACAGCAGGAAGACTGGTTCGAATCGACCTTCATCACCGCACTCGCGATCATCAGCGTCGTCACTCTGGTGGCGCTCGTCGTGCACGAGTTGACGACTGACGATCCGATTGTCGATCTGCGCGTGTTCAAGGCGCGCAGCTATGCCGTGGGCGTCTTTCTGATGACGGTCGTGGGGTTCGTCCTCTACGGCAGCATGGTGCTGCTGCCGGTGATGCTGCAGACGCTGCTCGGCTATCCGCCGCTCCAGGCCGGCATCGCCATGGCGCCTCGTGGCATCGGCGCCTTCGTCATGATGCCGATCACCGGTCTGATGACGGGGCGCTTCGATCCGCGAAAGCTCCTCACCGTTGGCCTGATGATCGGCGGCGCGTCGCTGTTATGGCTGTCGTCCCTGAATCTGCAGGCGGGCTACTGGGACATCTTCTGGCCGCAGCTGATACAAGGCATCGGGATGTCGCTGCTGTTCGTGCCGCTGACGACCGTGTCGATGGATCCGATCCCGCGCGAGCGCATGGGAAACGCGACCAGCCTGTTCAACCTGATGCGGAATATCGGCGGCAGTATCGGCATCGCCGCCACGGGCACGATGCTCGCGCGCCATAGTCAGTCGACGACGGCGCTGCTTGGCGCCAACGTCACGCCCTACAATCCGGCGGCTCAGACGATGCTCGCGCAGATGAAGCACGCGTTCATCGCGGCGGGCGCCGACGCCGTCACCGCCACGAATCGCGCCTACGCCGCCCTGTTCGGCGTCGTCCAGCGTCAGGCGACGATGATGTCGTTCGTCACCATCTTTCAGTTGCTGGGCGTCATGTTCTTTGCGCTGGTGCCGCTCGTGCTGTTGATGAAGAGACCGAAGGCCGGCGGACACGTCGAAGCGGCGCACTGACGCTCAACCGGCTTTGCGATGCTCGATGGCCCGGTGCTCGGCGACCGTGTCGTCGGCCAGCGCGTCACGCAGCCAGATCTGTTCAATCGCTGGATAGACCGCGGCCACCGGCAGCGCAATCAGCGCGCCGATCACCCCGGCGACCGCGGCGCCGATCGCGAACGCCAGAATCACCGCGAGATTGGAAAGCTTCAACCGGTCGCCGTACGCCCACGGCGCGATGACGTAGTTCTCCACGAAGTGATACGCGCCGTAGAGAGCCAGGACGGCAATTGCCGTGCCCGGGGAGACGGAGAGCGCCATGATCACCGCGAAGATGCTCGAGAGGATGAATCCCACCACCGGCACGAAATCGAACAGGCCGGCGATCAGCGCGAGCAGGAGCGCACCGGGCACATGGAGCAGCGACAGGGCGACGCCAACGACCAGCGCGGCAAAGACTGACGTGATGACGTTGCTGGCGACGTACGCGAAGATGACGCGTTCCCCCACGCGGAGCGTTTCCTCGACCTTGCCGCGGTGCGTCCTGGGCACGAACGCCATCAGCCAGTCGCGCGTGCGCCGGCCTTCGATCAGCAGATACAGCGTCAGGACAAACGCCAGCAGCGCGACGACGATGGCCGACAAGGCGGACTGTCCGAGCCCGAGCGCGTAGGGCGCGATCTGGGATTGAATATCGACGGTGCCCGTTCCACCCACGGCTTCGCGCACCCATCCTGGCAGCCGCTCGAACGTGTCCCGCTCGAACTGCCGGATGTGTTCCGCCGCCAGACTGGCCTCGCTCGAGAGCGACGCCCAGCTGGCGGCCAGGAACCCGCCGACGACGGCGACCAGGACGAATCCGACCACGGTGGCGGCGGCCGCGCGCGGCAGCCGGCGGCGCTCGAGCCAGTTGACGATCGGGTTCAGCGTCACTGCGAGCAGCACCGCGACGATGATGACGAGGCCGAGCTCGACGAGCTGCAACCACATCCACACGAGCGCGACCGCGGCGATGACTTTCAGCAGCGTCCGCCAGGGAATGACCAGCTCCGTCCGCTTGAGAGACTCTTGCACTGCCTCTGCAGCCAGCACGGACCGTGCCTACGAATAGCTCAGTTGCAGCCCATCCACCTTCGCTCCGAGGTCACCTGGGAGCTACGGCGGACAGGTCCACCTCGGAGCGCCGCAAGTGCGTTCGGGTGCTTAACGGCGGATAGGTCCAATCGTCGTGTGTCACGACTGCCGTTCGGGCGCTTGAAGGGATGTAAGACTGGGTTATGAAGTGCGACGTGGGAAGACTTCAGACTTGCTTGCTTCTGCTGGTCGCGCCCTCGCCTTCTCTACCTCGGCCTTTGGACAGACGCAGGAGGCCGCGCGCCCATCGTTCTCGGAATGGCTGGCCGGCGTCCGAACGGACGCGCTGGCGCGAGGCATCCGACCCGAGATCGTGGATGAAGCCCTCGGGGGCATCGAGGAACCGCTCCCGGTGGTCCTCGAACGCGATCGGTCCCAGGCGGAAACGGTGCTTTCTCTCGAGACGTACCTGAATCGTGCACTCGCGCCGAAGACTATCCGTGCCGGGCGTGAGATCGTCGCGCGACATCGCAAGCTGCTGAACGAGGTCAGCGAGCGCTACGGCGTGCCGCCCCGGATCATCGCCGGCATCTGGGGGATGGAATCGAGCTTCGGCCGCTTCACCGGCACGCGGCCGATCGTCGCCGCGCTGGCGACGCTCGCGTGGGATCCGCGCCGGTCGACGTTTTTTCGCGGCGAATTGCTCGACGCGCTCGAGATCGTCAATCGCGGCGACATCGAACTGGCCCGCGCTGCGCGGCTCGTGGGCCGGCGCGATGGGCCAGGTCCAGTTCATGCCGTCGAGCTACCTGAAGTTCGCCGAGGACTGGGATGGCGACGGGCGCCGCGACGTCTGGTCGGACGAAGCCGACATCTTCGCGTCGATCGCCAACTATCTCAAAGGGAACGGCTGGCGCGCCGACGAAACCTGGGGACGCGAGGTCGCCGTCGGCCGTGAGGCCGCGCGCCGGATTGCCGGCGGCGTGGCGCGGCGCAGCGGCGGCTGCCGCGCCAGGCGCGACATGACCGTCACGCTTCCGCGCGCGCGCTGGGAAGAGCTCGGCGTGCGGTTGCCGGGCGGCAAGCCCCTGCCCGCCTCCATGCCGCCCGCATCGCTCGTGTCAGGGACGACGCGCCACTTTCTCGTCTACCAGAACTACGACGCGCTGCTCGAATACAACTGCGCGAATTCGTACGCGATCAGCGTCGCCCTGCTCGGCAATGCCGTCATGTCCGACGCGCCGGTCGAAGCAACCGGTCGCGAAAACCAAACGCGCGCGAAAATGAGCGCATGAGCTTGGTATCGTCGCCTGTCGCCTAGAATAGAACCGATGGCGGTGTACGAACCCGACGCGCGTGGACTCATCGTGGCGTGCCCATCCTGCAGTCAAAAAAACCGGCTGGCTTACGATCGACTGAGCGAGCGCGTACGATGCGCACGCTGCAAGACGGACATCCCCGTGCCGGCGTCGCCGATTGACGTCCACGACTCGGCGGATTTCGATCGGCTGGTGGCTTCAGCATCGGTGCCGGTGATCGTCGACTACTGGGCGCCGTGGTGCGGCCCCTGTCGCATGGTGGCGCCGGAACTGCAGAAAGTCGCGGCGCGGCAAGCCGGCAAGGCGCTGGTGGTCAAGGTGAACACCGACGAACTGTCGGACCTCGGTCAGCGATTCGGCATTCGGTCGATTCCGACGATGGCGGTCTTCGCGGGCGGCAAGGAAGTGGCGAGAACCTCCGGGGCGCGTCCGGCCGCCGACATCGAGGCATTTCTCGAGCAGTCGGTCGCGACGCCACGGTAACGCTCGGCTAAACACCGTGCAGTTTTTGCAACGGTTCTGCCGACCGCCCGACCCGTTGCTCCCCGGTGTCAGACGCCACTCTGACCCCTCTGACACCGTGACGCCGTCTTACGCGCTCACTCGGCGCTCTGCCAGACGACCCGCCCGACGAAAAACGGTCCGAGCCGTTCGAGGTACAGCGACGTCTGCTGCGTGGTCCTCATCGTCTGCACGATCGCCGAGAGCGGGTAGAGATCCTTGCCGACGAGGCCGACGATGAAGTCGTTGTCGTCCTGGTCGAGGCCGTGGCACGCCAGCCGGATGTCGTGCGCGTAGTCGCCGGCTCCGAACGACATGCCGATGGCGCCGTGCTCCGCGAGAATGACGCGCTGCTCCTCGGCCGGCAGCTGCGCGAACTTGCCGCTCCGGCGCAGCGGGTACCAGAGCGCCCATTTCCAGAGCGGATTCAGCACGGTCCGGCGCGGCCGATGCTGCAGGATCTCGATCAGATCCGGCTCGTAGCCGATCGCATACGTGCGGCCGAGCATCGTGAATTCCTTCTTCTGCGTGAGCACCGAGAAGCCCGGACCATTCAGGATCGGCCGCACGCGGTCGAGGAAGAAATCGGGATCCTCGCTGAAGGTCAGCAGCCCGATGCCGCGCGGATCGTTCACATCCTCGTAGAGCACGCCGGAGATTTTGGCGCGAGCGAGCGCGTCGCCGAGCGGCGCCGTCTGCTCGCAGCCGCCGAACGCCATGAACTGCATGAACAGCCGCGCGTTCGATCGCTGCGGCTGGCCGTCTTTCATTCCGCCTTTCTCTCTGAGGTCCGGCGGTTCTGGACCGCGCCGCGTCTCCGTCATGCCGCGATTATACTCAGCGTGACATGTCGTATCGGGTGCGAGAGGCAACGCTGCGTGACATCGACGCGCTCGTCCGTCATCGCATCGGCATGTTCACCGACATGGGGTTGTCCCTCGACGCGCCGGCGCTCGAGGCGTCGTTTCGCGCGTGGCTGGCGCACAAGATGCCCGCCGGCATCTATCGGGCCTGGCTGATCGAGGCGGACGACGGCGCCATCGCCGCCGGCGGCGGCATCTCGATCCTGCCCTGGCCGCCAGGGCCGAGTTACATGGGCGACACGATCGCGATCGTCTACAACCTGTATACGGAACCGGCGCACCGCCGCCGCGGCCTGGCGCGGCAGGTGATGACGACCATCCACGACTGGGCGGCCGGGCACGGCATCACGTCGGTCGCCCTGAATGCGAGCCGGGACGGCCAGCCGCTGTACGAATCGATGGGGTATCAGATCACGCCGACTCCGATGATGTTTCGTCCTCTGCTGAAGCCGAATGGCTGAGATCGTCGCGACGACGTTTTCTTTACGCAAGACCAATCATTTTTCACGCAAGACCAACCACAACCGCTGGCGATTCAGAACGATGTCTGACTCGCGATGAACTTTGCGACGACACTCGCCGGTTTGGAAGGAAATTGAACTGGCATGCGTGGCACTTGAATTGCCCCCGCGCGCTCAGTCGGGGATGAGTGCGCCCACTTTGTGGAGGTCATCATGCGCCGTTCGCTGATCGTTCTTGCTCTCACCGCGGTTGCCTCTCGCGAACGCGGCCCCCAGCTTCGCTGGTCCCTTCACGGTGACGACGCTCGCGACCTACCGCGACCGATCCAGACCTGAATCAACCCCTGGGGCCTGGCGTCGAGCGGAACGTCGCCGCTGTGGATCGGCTCCAATGGCAGCGGAAAGTCGGAGATTTACACCGGAGCCGGAGTCAAGAACAGACGCTGTTGCGTGACGATTCCCGGCGCGGGCACGGTCACAGGCGTTGTCTTCAATTCGGGTGGTGCTGCTGGTGGATTCAACGGCGATACATTTCTCTTCGCCTCCGAGGACGGCACCATCTCGGGATGGCGAGGTGCCCTGGGAACGTCACCACCGCCGAGACGCTGCAGCTCGCCGACCCTGCCAACGTCTACAAGGGTCTCGCCCAAGCCGTGGTGGGCGGAAACGATTACGCGTACGCCGCGGATTTCAGGGGCGGCACAATCGATGTGCTGAAGGGCACTGCTGGCGCTCCGGACCTTGCTGGGAACTTTACCGATCCAGGACTGCCGGCGGGATATGCGCCCTTCAACATCCAGAACCTCGGAGGGACGCTCTATGTGACCTATGCCCTAAAGGACGGTCAAAGACAACGAAGACGTGCCCGGCGCCGGTCACGGCTTCGTCAGCCAGTTCGACCTGAATGGGATTTTCATCAAGCGTGTGGTCTCAGGCGGCGATCTGGACTCGCCGTGGGGGCTCGCCATCGCTCCAGCCGGCTTTGGCTCGCTTGCTGGGGACCTCCTGGTCGGAAACTTCGGTGACGGCCGGATCCACGCCTACGACCCGATTTACCGGCAGCGCTGCTCGACACGCTCATGGACGCGAGCAACAATCCGATCGAGATCGAGGGTCTCTGGGCGCTGCGCGCGGGCAATGGCGGCAATGGCGGCGACTCCACCAAGGTGTATTTCACCGCGGGACCCGACGACGAGGAGAGGTGGCCAGTTCGGGAGCATTGGCGCCGTGCCGGAGCCGGCGACGTTCGTACTCCTCGGCAGTGGCCTGGTTGCGGCGATGAGGCGCCGCCGCCGCGCGTAGTCGGACCGCATCGCCATTCCGTGCGTCCTCTTCGCGGCCCTGAGGGTGTGTGCATGTGTGCGCACCCCCCAGGCGCCACGCAAAGTTGCCCCCGTGAAGTCTCGCGGTATAAAATTCGCCGGTTCGGGTCCTGAAGGCCGACCGATCTGGTCCGCCTCCGGGAACTGGACTGTCGGACACTACACACCGTCACGCACATTACGGAGACTCGCGAGCATGCCGTTCATCATTACTGACCCGTGTATCGAAACGAAGGACACCGCCTGCGTCGACGTCTGCCCGGTGGACTGCATTCACCCGCGCAAGGACGAGCCCGAATTCGCGCAGATGACGATGCTGTACATCCACCCGGAGGAGTGCATCGACTGCGGCGCGTGCGTGCCGGCATGTCCCGTGGCGGCGATTTACGAGAGCATCGACGCGACACCGTCGCACCAGAAGGACCTGATCGAGGCCAATGCGGTCTACCGGAACGGCGACCCTGCGCTGATGGCTCAGGCGGAGGAAATCGTCAAGGCGCACGTCGCGGCGCAGCCGGCACTGATGGCGATTCCGGCTGCCGAACGCCAGGCGGCTCACGCCTCACACTAACGGCAGCTTTCAGCTCTCGGCTTTCAGCTCTCAGCTTTCCGGCTTTCAGCGGGTCCGACGGCTGAAGCTGGCGGCCGACAGCCGATGAAGCTCGCGACCTGGAACGTCAACGGCATCCGGGCGCGTCTGGCGCAGGTCCAGGAATGGATCGCGCAGGAGCGCCCGGACGTCGTCTGCCTGCAGGAAATCAAGGCCACCGCCGAGCAAATCCCAACAGCTCTCTTCGGGCTCGAAGGCTACTGGTGCGTACTGGCACGGCGGCAAAGGCTATTCCGGCGTTGCCCTGCACGTCAGCCAGGCGTTCGCGCCCGAGCGTCCGGTGTTCGCGCATCCCGCCTTCGACTACGAAACCCGCATCGTCACGGCCGAGATCGGCGACCTTCTCGTCGCATCGATGTACGTCCCCAACGGCGGGAAGGACTTCCCCGCCAAGATGCAGTTTCTCGAAGCGCTCGACGCCTACGCCGCGTCGTTACAGGGCACGGGACGGCGCGTGGCCCTGATGGGCGACATGAACGTGGCGCGCACCGAACGCGACGTGCACCCGCGGGAACGCAAGCCGCGCGCGATCGGCCAGCTCCCGGAAGAGCGCGCGCTGATCGAGCGGATTCTGAGCCGCGGCCTCGTCGACCTTGGCCGCGCCGTCGACCCCGAGAACGACAACCTCTTCACCTGGTGGGCGCCGTGGCGCAACATGCGCCAGCGCAACATCGGCTGGCGCCTCGACCACGTGTTCGCCAGCGAGGCGCTGGCCGCCCGCGTCATCGCCTGTCCGGTCCAGAAGGATGTGGGGACGAGCGACCATGCCCCGGTCGTGGCGACCTTCAGCTGAAGAGAGCCACGTTTCATCACGAAGGCTCGAAGGTCACGAAGGCCACGAAGATCTCTTTGTACAAAGCGGCTTCGTGCTCTTCGTTTCTTCGTGGCTTCGTGATAAACCGTAGGACGCCATGTCAATCGTCGTCCAGAAGTACGGCGGCTCGAGCGTCGCCGACGTCGCGAAGCTGCAGAAAGTTGCGGCGCGCGTCATGCGCACGCGCGCGCAGGGACACGACGTCGTCGTCGTCGTGTCGGCGATGGGCGACACGACAGACGAGCTGCTGTCGCTCGCCAAGCAGGTATCCGCCAACCCGGACCGCCGCGAGCTGGACATGCTGCTCACCACCGGCGAGCGGATTTCGATGGCGCTGTTGTCGATCGCGATTCGCGAGCTGGGTGGCGATGCCATCAGCTTCACGGGTAGCCAGTCCGGCATCATCACCAACGATCGGCACGTGGACGCGCGGATTATCGAGGTGCGTCCGGTCCGCGTCCAGGACGAGCTGGCGCGCGGAAAGATCGTCGTCATCGCCGGCTACCAGGGCGTGTCGTACCGCCGCGACGTCACGACGCTCGGCCGCGGCGGCAGCGACACGACCGCCGTCGCGATGGCTGCCGCGCTGGGCGCCGAATACTGTGAAATCTGCTCGGATGTCGACGGCGTCTACACTGCCGACCCGCGCGTCGTGTCGGCGGCACAGCGCATCCCGGCGCTCTCCTACGAGGAAACGCAGGAGCTCGCCGAGTCTGGCGCGAAAGTCTTGAACGCGCAGGCCGTCGAATTCGCCAAGGAGGCGGGTATCGCGATCTACGCGCGGGCGACCGCCGCACCGCTGCCCGGCGACGATCCGTCGGTCGACGGCACCGTCGTCCGAAAGCACGCCCCGCGCGTTCCCGGAACCGTCGTCGGTGTCGCCAGCGAACGGGACGTGCTCGTGCTCCACGCAGACTCAGACGGCGCTCGCCGTGCTCGCGCTGCTCGACGAGCACGGCGTCGGCGGCAAACAGCTGCACGTGGCGGACGGGCGGCTGACGCTGGTGATGTCCCGGGAGAACCTGCACGAGGAAGGGCGCGTCCGCGCCGCGATCCAGTCGCGCCTTGGCGCACAGGCTCGTATCGCCGACACGCTGGCCGCGGTCAGCGTCGTCGGCGCGGGCATCAACGCCAGCTTTCAGAACGTACGCCGCGGATCGGACGCGCTGACCAAGGCCGGCATCGCGTCGAACGGGACCGCCACGTCGTCGTTCCGCATCACGTGGATGATCGATCGGACGCGAACCGACGAAGCCGTGCGCCTCCTGCACCGGACGTTCATCGAGACAGCTAGCCCCTAGCCCCAGCCCCGACTCCGCACCTGACAGCTAGCCCCAGCCCCGAGCCCCGACATAATCTCCGCATGTCCGACGTCCTCGACCGCTTCCTCCGCTACGTTCGCTACGACACCCAATCGAACGAAACATCGACCACGTTCCCCAGCACCGACAAGCAGCTGATCCTGCTGCGGGCGTTGACCGACGAGTTGCGGGCCATCGGCCTCGCCGACGCGTCGATCGACGAATACGGATACGTGATGGCCACCATCCCGGCGACCACGAAGAAAGCCGGCGTCCCGACGATCGGGTTTCTCGCGCACGTCGATACGTCGCCGGAAATGCCAGGCGCCGGTGTCGCGCCGATCGTGCATCGCGGTTACGACGGACGTGACCTGGTACTGCCCGACGACCCGACCGCGGTCCTGCGGTTGCACGACATCCCCGCACTGGCCGATCAGATGGGCCACGACATCGTGACCGCGTCGGGCACGACGCTGCTCGGCGCGGACAACAAGGCCGGCGTCGCCGAAATCATGACGGCGGCCGCCTTTCTCGTGGCGCATCCCGAGATGGCGCACGGGACCATCCGCCTCGGCTTCACGCCGGACGAGGAAGTCGGCCGCGGCACGCAGCATTTCGACGTCGCGCGCTTCGGCGCGCAATTCGCCTATACCCTCGACGGCGGCCGGCGCGGCGAGATCGAGATGGAGAGTTTCTCCGCCGACGCGATGACGGTCACCTTCCACGGATTCAACACGCATCCGGGCTATGCGAAAGGCCGCATGGTGAACGCCATCAAAGCGGCGGCGCGGTTCATCGATCGGCTGCCCGACGACAGGATGTCGCCGGAAACGACCGACGGCCACCAGGGGTTCGTTCACCCCTATGTCATCACCGCGAGCGTGCAGACCACGTCGGTCCGCCTGCTGATCCGCGATTTCGTGACCGCGGCGCTTCGCGAGAAGGAAGGGATGCTCGAAGCGCTGGCGAGAGAGGTCGCCGCCGGCTATCCCGGCGTCCGCGTCGAGGTCGCGGTCGAAGAGTCGTACCGGAACATGAAAGAGGTGCTCGATCGGTATCCTGCGGTCGTCGATCACGCGCGCGAAGCCATCCGGCGCGCAGGTATCGAGCCGATCACCCATCCGATCCGCGGCGGCACCGACGGCTCTCGGCTGTCCTTCATGGGACTGCCAACCCCCAACCTGTTCGCCGGAGAGCACAACTTTCACTCGCGGCTCGAGTGGGTCTCCGTGCAGGACATGGAAAAGGCGGTGGAGGTCATCGTCCACTTGTGCCAGGTCTGGGAGGAAAGAACTCAAAGTTAAAAGGTAAAAGTTAAAAGTCAAAAGTTAGAAGTCAAAAAGTTAGAAGCTAAAAGTTAGAAGACAGGGCATCTGGACGATGCACACATTCACTCCTCTCGTGCGGCCGGCGCGATACGCTGGCCAGGAGTTTCTGACCGAAGAGGAAGCGGCGGAACTATCGAAGCTCCTGACCCAGGACGACGTCGATCCGCTCGTCGCGGGCATCTTCGGCGCCAGCGACGAGGAGCGTCGTAAACGCATCGTGCAGAACGATCCGACACACTATGACAACGCGCTCTGGCTCGCGACACCTGATCTCAAACCACTGTCGAGCAACAGAACCTCGCTCATCTACGATCCGCCGGATGGCAAGATTCCTCAGGTGACGCCGGACGCGGTTCAGCGCGCCGCTGCGAGGAGGGCCGCCGGCGGCTTCGACAGCTACGAGAACCGTCCGCTGCAGGAGCGCTGCATCATGTGGGCGCACGAAGGTCCACCGATGTTGCCGCCGCCCTACAACGACGTGCTGCAAATCGTCCAGACGCCGAGCTACGTCATGGTGATCAGGGAGGTGGAAACCGCGCCTCTCTGTCGTCGGAGTCCTGCATGAGCCGAACATGGATGATCTACGGGGCCAACGGCTACACCGGTAGACTCGCCGCACGCGTCGCGACCGATCGTCGTCTCAGGCCAATTCTGGCCGGCCGCCATGCCGGCCCTGTTCGGTCACTCGCCGACGACCTGGGCTGTGAATCGCGCGTGTTCGACCTCCGCGACCCAGCCGTCGTCGCAACGAATCTGCAAGGCGTCGCAGCGGTGTTGCATTGCGCCGGTCCGTTCTCCGCCACCAGCAGGCCGATGCTCGACGCATGCCTGCGCGCCGGCACGCACTATCTCGACATCACCGGCGAAATCGCGGTCTTCGAAGACATTCACTCGCGCGGGCGGGAAATCATTGACGCCGGCATCATTGCCATTCCGGGAGTCGGCTTTGACGTCGTGCCGACCGATTGTCTGGCAGCCATGCTGAAGCGCGAGCTGCCCTCGGCGACTCATCTCAAGCTGGCTTTCATGGCGCGTGACGGCAAGCTCAGTCCCGGAACCGCCAAGACCATGGTCGAAGGCCTTCCCGAGGGAGGGAGAGTTCGCGAGAACGGCAGGGTCGTCAAGGTGCCTCCGGCGTATAAGGTCGAAACGATCCCGTTTACCGAGACGCTCTCGGCCCGTGCCGTCACGATTCCGTGGGGCGATGTCGCGACCGCGTACTACTCCACCGGAATTCCCAACATCGAAGTCTTCCTCGGCGCGCCTGAAGAGCAGATCGAGAAGATGAAGATGCCCGGCATCCTTCGCTCGCTCCTGGGGTTGGCGCCGGTGCAGTCCTTCGTGAAAGCCCTGATCGCGAGGCGGGTGAAAGGCCCGGGCGACGAGCAACGCGCACGCGATGAGATGTATGTGTACGGCGAAGCCTGGGATGAGGCGGGGCACAAGGTGGCGATGCGCCTGCGCACACGCGAAGGCTACACGCTGACCGCGGAATCGGGCGTGACCGCGATCCTGAAGACTCTCGAGGGCCGCCTCGCACCTGGTGCGTACACGCCGTCGATGGCGTTCGGCGCCGAGTACGTCCTGGAACTCGAGGGCACGACGCTGAGCCGCGTCGCCACGTAACGCAGCTCGAGCGGGCTCTGGTGATGAGCTGTGTCAACAGATTTTTTTATGCGAACCATCCCGTAAAATGAACGGGCCGCCTGTGACGATTTGGGTTTGCCCTCGTTGACTCTCGCGCGATGGCGCGCGGTTGCGCGCCTGGCTCGGATCCCGAGACGCGCAGCCGCCGCCGCGTGCGCGGGGGTGTGCCTGTCGCTTGGAACCGTGGCGGCCGCCGACCGGCCGCCGATTGTCGTCTCGCGCGACGACGCCTTCATCTCGCATCAGAACGGCAGCGACGTCTGGTCCATCGGCAGCGCGGAATTCGAGGCCGTCATCGGCTTCGATGCGTCCCGCACGCTGGTCCTGCAGCGGCTGCTGAATCCAGCGGCCGGCCGCGCCTGGGAGATCACGCCGGCCGCCGACGTCACGCTGACGGCCGGCGGCGAGCGTATCGCGCTCACCTCGAGCGGCGCCGTCAGCTTCCTCTCCGCCGACGCCCAGGCCACCGCGCACGGCGTGAAGTTGTCGTTCACCTTCGAACATCGCGCCCTGCGCCTGCTGTTCACACGCGTCTATACCTGCTATCCCGGGTCGCCGACGATCGAGACCTGGACGCGCATCACCAGCAGCGGCGGCGAGGGCACGTCGGTCACGGATCTCGTCGGCTGGCAGATGACGATGCCCGTCGGCCACATCCGCTGGCTGGGCGGCCTCCGCGGCGACTCCGCGGCCGGCGACGTCGTCGAAGACGCGTTCGTGGTCGCGGACCGCGATCTCGATCCGGGCGAGCGGATCGAACTCGGATCCAATGGCCGCTCGTCCGAGACGTTCGTGCCGCTGCTGTTCGTGAACGACGGCCGGGACGAGTTCTACGGCGGATTGATGTGGTCCGGCGCCTGGCGTGCCGCGCTCCAGCGCACCGGCGACCGGCTGCAGGTCAGCGTGTCCTTTCCGGGTGTCACGACCGCGGTGACATCCGCGAGGCCGCTCGAGATCCCGCACACGTTCTTTGGCGTGACCGCGCGCGCGGGCAACGACGAGTCGGGCGCGCTCCACGACTTCATCATCAACGGCATCCGCCAGGGCCGGCCGTTCCAGCCGCTCGTCACCTACAACACCTGGTTCCCCTATGGCACCCAGGTCAACGAAGACCAGATGGTCGCGGAACTCGATCGCGCCGCGGCGCTCGGCGTGGAGCTCGTCGTACTGGACGCCGGCTGGTATGTGGGCGCCGGCGACACCAACGACTACGACTTCGAGTCGGGCCTCGGCACGTGGGCGGAAGACATGTTCCGTTTTCCGTCGGGTATTGCGAGCCTCGCCGACTACGCCCACGGCCTGGGTCTGAAGTTCGGCATCTGGGTGGAGCCGGAGCGCGTGGCGCTGGCGTGGGTCGATAAAGCCGGACTCGCGCGCGAACCGTGGCTGGCCACGCGCGACGGCGACTACGGCTCGGGACAGAACGCGCAGATCTGCCTGGCCGGCGCCGCGGGACGCCAGTGGGTGCTCGATCAGCTCACCGCCCTCATCGATCGGATCCGGCCGGACTATCTGAAGTGGGACAACAACTTCTGGATCAACTGCAACCGCAGCGGCCACGGGCACGGCGCGGCGGACGGCAACCTCGCGCACGTGCAGGGGCTCTACGAGCTGCTCGACGCGCTGCGCCGCCGCTACCCGGACCTGCTGATCGAGAACGTCTCCGGCGGTGGGGCGCGGATCGATTTCGGCATGCTCGCCTACACGGATGTCGCGTGGATGGACGACCGGACATCGCCGTCCTCGCTCGTCCGCCACAACATCGAAGGGCTGACGTTTGCGTTTCCGCCCGCCTACCTGCTGTCGTTCCTGATCGACGCGGACGGCGAGCCGATCGCGGGCGCCGACGATTTGCCGCTCCTGACGCGCAGCCGGATGCCGGCCGTGTTCGGCCCTGCGCGGATCGCTGATGCTGACGCTCCTGCGCGATCTCCGCCGGCTCCGGAGAGACCTCGCTCTCGCGCGCCCCGAACGCGGGCGGAGCCTCGCTATCCGCCACGTCGACGCCGGTTCGTGCAACGGCTGCGAGCACGAACTCACGTTGCTCTCGAGCCTGCATTACGACCTCCAGCGGTTCGGGCTCGGCATGGTCGCCTCGCCGCGCCATGCCGACCTGCTGCTTGTCACCGGTGCTGTCACGAGCCGCATGCGCGAGCCATTGCTCGTCGCCTACGGCGCTCTCCCTGAACCGCGCCGCGTCGCCGCTCTTGGCGACTGCGCGCTCGGCTCAACCTGCTCGGCGCGGCGGACAGCATCCTCGGGCCCGTCGAGGAATTCCTGCACGTCGACGTCCGCATCCCCGGTGCCCGCCCGCACCCGAGGCCATCGCCGAGGCACTCCTCGTGCTGTTCGACGGCCCGCCCTGAGCTCGCGGATTACGTCCCGTTCGGCGGCGTTTCAGGCTGAGTCATCCGGACGGCACGGGAAGACACGACCTAACGCAGTTCAAGAGCGGGCAGGACAGCGCATTCGCAGGCTCGTTCTCGCCCGACGGCAAGCAGATCGTCTTCCGCCTCGAATCGGCCGGCGCGTACAGCCTGGCCGTCGTAGACGTCGACGGGAGCAACCTCCAGCGGCTGACGAGAGCGAGGGCAGGCCACGGTTCATCGATTGGGGAACGCATCAATAACCGGCGGGAGGTGAGCACATCCGCGCGCTCGCACGAGGCAGTCGGGCCCTTCGCGGATGCGAGACGAGGTCGGCGGGGATGCGGCGGCGGTCTCGCGACTGCCAGCGGCGCAGGCCGGCACGGGGACCCCGTCGGCATTGTGAATTCGCAAGAGGGGGCCGCGTCCGAGCTGCTCAGGTGAGCTCATTCGCGCGATCGCGCGAGGGGGTCGGCCGCGATGCCGGCGCGGTCGCCAGGCTGCCAGCGGCGCTACGCCGGCAACCACACGGCGCTCGAGCCGGTGCGCCTTGTGCCGCTCGCGCTCGAGCCGCCTCGCCTGGCCTACGAGGCCGCGCAGCTCGGTACGATCCCGCCGACGGAAAGCCTCTCCCGCAAGGTTTCCGCAAGTTCCCGCAAGACGGTGGTCCGCGCCATCAGCAACAACACCGCGACCAATATCGCTTCGCAGTACACGTTCACGCCAGGATTCACGGTGCCAGCCGGCACCGCGCTCTACGCACTGGGCAGCGGCTTCGTCAACGGCTACGTGACGCTAACCGAATCCCAGGTCGGCGAGGGCTGGATCTCGTCGCAGGCACGCCGCTAGTCTTTCGCCTGGGACGCACGGGCCACGAGAAACAGGGAGTCCAGGTCGTGAGGCGTTGGAAGCCGGTCGATCGCGCCTGCAGGCGGCCTCGTCCAACGGGGGGCTCTCCGAACCGCTGCCGGCCCGAACCTCCATCGCGTCGACCCGGGCCGCGCCCGTGCTCCTGACCGGGGCGCACCGGTCGGGCACGACCTGGGTTGGAACCACCTTAGCCGCGGACGAGCAGATCCTCTATCTGCCGGAGCCGTTCAACCTCGACCACCTCTACCCCGGCCTGTGCGGCGCACGGTTCCCGTTTTGGTTCATGCGCATCGACGCTGTGAACGACGAGGCATATCGCGATACGTCGGCGGATGCTACGACTCGAGTTCTGCTGGCGAGATGCCGTCGCGGCGACGGCACGCTCGCCGAAGGAGTCTCTGCACGCGGCGCAGATCGCGCGGGGGCTGCGCCGGGCGCGGGCGAACGCTGCCGGCCGCTCGTGAAGACCCGATAGCGCTGCTCTCGGCCGAGTGGCTGGCGGACACATTCGGGATGCAGGTGATCGTCCTCATTCGCCACCCGGCGGCGTTCACCGCGAGCCTGCTGCGGCTCGACTGGCGGTTCGACTTCACGAACTTCGCCTCCCAGCCCGCGCTCTTGGACCACGACCTCGCGCCGTTCGCCGCCGAGATTGAGGCGGCTGCGCGTCATCGGCTCGACGCGGTCGCCGAGGCGGGCTTGCTATGGAGGTGCCTGTACGCGACGGTCGACCGGTACCGCCGCGAACGGCCGGACTGGCTCTTTCTGCGGCACGAGGACGTCTCCGCGCGGCCGGTCGAAGGCTTCCAGGCGATGTGCCGGCATCTGGGCATCGCCTACTCTCCGGCGATCGCCAACGAGGTCAGTCGCACGACGTCTCCCGGCAACCCGGTGGACGCGCCCCCCGGTGTGGCGCAGGCGCTGTTGCGGGACAGCCGGCGGGCGACGGCCAATTGGCGTCCGCGCATGGGCCCGGGAGACATCGCCACGCTGCGAAGCTCCGTCGAGGACGTGTCATCAGGCTTCTACACCGACGCCGAATGGCCGGAGTGAGGCGATCCGCTCCCCTGAGGGTGAGATGGACCCCACCGAGGTCAGGCGCCGGGCGACGGCGGGCGCGCTCCTGATCGCCGGCCGCACGGCGATAACGCAGATGATCGCCCTTGCCGGCAACATCGTGCTCGCCCGCTTGCTCGTGCCGGACGACTTCGGCGCGGTGGCGTTCGGGGCGACGCTCGTCACGGTCGCGACCTTCTTCTCGGACGGAGGCATGGGAGTAGCCCTGATCCGGCGCCGCGACGACCCGAAACCCGACGACCTGCGCGCGCTGCTCGGGTTCCAGCTGGCGACGAGCAGCGCGCTGGCGGCGGTGGCGGTCGTTGTCGGCTCATTCTTCGGCCTGGTCGGCCTGGTCACTGGGGTGATGGCCCTCTACTCCCGTTCGTGGCTGCGCGCGCGCCGTCGACGATCGTGCTCGAGCGCAGCCTGCGCTACCGGCCCATCGTCCTCGCCGAACTCGTGGAGTCGGTGGTCTACTACGCGTGGTCGATCCCGATCGTCCTCGCTGGATTCGGCGTATGGGGGCTCGCGTCCGGGGCGGTCGTCCGCAGCGCCGTGGCCACCGTGCTGCTCATCCGCCTCTCCCCTACCGGCTGGATCGGGCTCGGGTTCGACTTCAGCCGGCTGCGTGCGCTGCTCGGATTCGGCGGACGCTTCCAGGCCCGGGGCTTGGTGGCGCTCCTCCGCGACCAGGGCCTCAACCTGGGGATCGCCGCGGTGGCAGGGATCTCCGTGCTCGGGCTGTGGTCGCTGGCGGCACGTGTCATGCAGGTTCCGTTCGTCGTCTTCTCAGCGCTCCTTCGCGTCTCATATCCCGCCATGGCTCGGCTGAACCGAACCGGCGAAGACCTCGGCGTGGCGGTCGACAGCCTCGCAGCGATGACGAGCCTGCTCGCGGTGGCGGTGCTTGCGCCGCTCTCCGGCGTTGCCGACCAGCTCATCCCGGCGGTGTTCGGGGACAGGTGGGCCGCGGCCGCGGACATCATCCCGTGGGCGAGCGCCGGCCTGATCTTCAGTGGCCCGATCGCGGTCGCCTGCTCCGGATACCTGTACGCCACGAATGACGCGAGGACGCCGCTGCGGGCGACCGCGGCCAACGGCGCTGTCTGGCTCGCCGTCGCGCTCGGCCTCGTCGGAACGCTGGGAGTGGAGGCTGTCGGAATCGGCTGGCTGTTTGCGTCCCTCACCGAGGCGCTGATCTTCTCCCGCGCCGTCCGGTCGCGGACGACCGCCCGGCTGTGGCCGGCTTGCCTGCTTCCAGCCTGCTTCGCCGTCCCTACGGCCCTCTGCGGTCGGGCCGTCGAGATCGCGCTGGGCGGTGGCCTGGGCGGGGCGGTCGCCGGCGCCCTCGCTGCGCTCGCCGTCTACTCGGCGCTCGTGCTCGTCTTCGACCGCCGCCAGCTCGCCCTTCTTGTCAACGCGATCCGCGACGCCCGCGCCGTCGCTCCAGAGGCAGCTCGGGCGTGACCCCACTGGACCGCGTGTGCTTGGCCCCGTTCGTGGTGTGCCAGGAGCCTGGGACCGCTCGAGCCGGTTGACGGCGGCTACTAGTCGCCGCTGGCACGCCGGCTGCGAGTCTGTCCGCCGCAATGCTGTTCCTGTCTATCAGCACGCTAGGTCGTGGAAGCGCGTGCCGCGCCGGTGCCGGGGCGCGGCGAGCGTTTCCCGCTCCACACGCGGGAGGTCCTTGGTTCAATCCCGAGTACGCCCATCCCCGGAAAGTGCTCACACAGCACGCTTCCTGAACGCTCTTACGCAAGCCGCGAGACGGCGAGAGCCCGCCGTGTCAACGTTGTGTCAACGCAAACGGCGACGGCCTCGCAGCCCTTCCGCGGGCGAGAGGGCAGGCTGCCCGGCGCACCTCAGTTCGCAGCCGGCGAACGGCCCCCGCGGCCCGGCAACCGCAGCCGGCGGCGCCGCCCGCCGTCGCCGATCACCGAGACGACGGTCTGCGCGAGGTGCGGGCAGCCGGTCGAGGGGAACGCGTCCCGCCGGTGCCGGTGGAGAACGAGGAAGAGGTCCCCGGGCGGCGCGTCCCGGTATATGCGGTCGAGGCGCAGGCGGTCGATCGCGGCGAGCGTCGGCGTGTAGATCGCGTCGTACCAGTCCGCCGCGATCTCCGCGTTCTCGAGCACGCTTCCGCGTCCCCGCATCATGTGGTAGCCGTGGACCTGGATGTTCTCCAGCAGCTCGAGGTAGTGCGCGGGCCGGCTTACCGAGACGCGCACGCCGGGGCGCGCCTCGGCAAGCCCGCTGTCCTCGAGGAAGATCCGCTCGAGCTCCCGGAGGACGACCTCGAGCATGTCCGCCCCGGCCGGGAGCGGGACGCGCGCGATGAGCTCGGTCACGTCGGCGTCGATCATCTCCGCGCCTCCGCGCCGCGCGAGGGCGGCGCGGTGGTGACCGTCGATCACGAAGTACGTCTCGCCGAGCTTGACCGCGACGATCGGCGGGAAGGCGCCGTCGGCGAACGCGGCCTCGAGCGAGCGCAGCCGGTCGCGGCTGAAGGCGTGAAGCGGGCGGAAGTCGCGGGTGAACGAGCTGGCGCGGCTATCTGTGCCGACGAGCGCGTCGAGCGGGATCGCGCGGACGCCCAGGTACCGGCGTCCGAACGGCTTCAGTCGCCGCTCGACCTCGTCGAGCTCGAGCAGGCGGTCGTGGCGGCGGGCCCTCAGTCCCTTCATCTCGAGGTCAAGCGTACAACGGGCGTGCGTGTCAGGACTCGATCAGGTCGGCAGGCCGGAAGCTACCCGCCACGCCGGTGCCACGCCACGTTATCGGCGCCGTCCGGGGGTCGGCGCCCGGCCGCAGCCCACCTCTCGCAGGCGACGCCGTCACCGTTGCGATCGAGTCGCCCCTGTTGGCTGCAGCGCGCTCACCGCAACAATGTGTGCGTGACGAAGCGGGAGCCCGCGATCTCGGTCGTGCCCGCCAACGAGGCGAGCTGGGAAGACCTGCAGACGGTCTTCGGCACGCGCGGCGCGGCGACCAGGTGCCTGTGCCAGCGGTACAAGCTCGCCCCGCGGGAGTCCTTTGGTTCATTTCCTGCCGAGGAACGAGCGCACAGGTTGCGCCAGCAGACCGAATGCGGCCATCCTGGGTCGGGCACGACCAGCGGGCTTGTCGCGTATCTCAACGGCGAGCCCGTCGGTTGGTGCGCGGTGAGCCGCGTAGCGCGTACGCGGGGCTGCTGCGCAACAACCGCGTCCCCTGGGAAGGTCGCGCCGAGGACAAGACTGACGACATGTCTGGGCCGTGACCTGCCTCTTCACACGCGCCGGGTTTCGCAAGCGCGGGGTCAGCCGGGCGCTCGCGCGCGCCGCGGTCGACTTCGCCCGCTCATGCGGCGCGCGCGCCATCGAGGGCTACCCCGTGACCACCAAGAACGTGATCCTCGAAGAGCTCCACGTCGGCGCCCAAGGCGTGTTCCTGACGCTGGCTTCGCCGAGGTGAGCGTCCGACGCTACGGCGCGTTGTCATGCGGATGACTTCTGAAGCAGCGCGTTGTCAGGCGCGCCTCGCCAGGAGTTCCCGAAACGGGACAGCGCGACGTGCGGCCGCGGCGATCGTGTGATCGTTGGTGATCAGTTCCGTTTCTTCCGAGTGCTCGCGCGGCGTCGAGCAGGGGCTCGGATTGAGTCCCGGAGCGTTGGCGGGGAGCGTACGGGGAATCACACGCGGGAGGTCATTGGTTCAATCCCGAGTACGCCCACCGGCCGCAAGCCGTTCAGGCGCCGTGTTTGGGCTGAGGGTCGTGTGGTTGCGATGGCTGAGGTGCGGTCTAGCCTCTGCAGGTGGCTACGTGCGCCGCCTGTGGGCATCGGAGCGCGCTCGCTTTTCGCTTCTGCCCAGAGTGTGGAGCGCCGGCCGCCGCTGCGGATTCGCGGGGGCTGCGGAAGGTCGTCACGGTGCTCTTCTGCGACGTCACCGGCTCGACGCAGCTGGGAGAGGAGTCGACCCGGAGGCGCTCAGAGCGCTGCTGGCCCGTTATTTCGAGCGAATGAAGGCGATCGTGGAGTCGCACGGGGGCACGGTGGTTAAGTTCATCGGCGACGCCGTGATGGCCGTCTTCGGCGTCCCGCGGGTGCACGAGGACGACGCGTTACGTGCCCTAGGCGCCGCGATCGAGATGCGGGACGCGTTGCCCGAGGTTCGCGCGCAGGCCCGCATCGGCCTCACCACGGGCGAAGTGGTGACCGGCACCGAGGAGC
The DNA here is from genome assembly GCA_963792175.1 of uncultured Acidobacteriota bacterium. Classification (GTDB taxonomy): domain Bacteria; phylum Acidobacteriota; class Vicinamibacteria; order Vicinamibacterales; family CAVVIG01; genus CAWBVG01. Next base: position 2,066 of record CAWBVG010000031.1, on the reverse strand, counting down.
GCCTTGCCACCGGCGTCGCGGTCAACGTTGCTGCGCGCCTCGAGCAGGCGGCACAACCTGGCGAGATCTTGATCGGCGAGCCCACCCTGACGCTCGTGCGCGACGCGGTCGAGGCGGAGCCGGTCGAGCCGCTCGTGCTCAAGGGCAAGGCCGCACCGGTGCCGGCGTTCAGTCTGGCGGCCCTTCTGGCCGTGCCGGCGCGCCTGCATGGAACCCCTTTCGTCGGCAGGGAACGCGCGAGCTCGCGCTCGTCCACGCGAGCTGGGAGCGGGTGCGCTCGGAGGCGCGCTCGAGCTCCTCACCGTCGTCGGCGAGGCGGGTGTGGGCAAGTCCCGCCTGGTGGCAGAGGCGCTGGCGCTGTTCGATTGTCGCGCCGTCGGCGGCCGCCGGCTTCCTACGGCGAGGGCATCGGCTACTGGCCGCTGGTGGAGGTGTTGAAACAGCTGAACGTCGTTCCTTTCCGACGTTGCGGCGGCGGGGTCGATCCGCTCGCTGCTGGGGAGAGCGAGGCGAGTCCTCTGCGCGCTCGGCCGCTACGACGAGGCCGAGCTACTCGCCCAGAGCGGGCGCGAGCTCGGCCACCACGAGGACAGCATGACCCAGCAGACCTGGCGGCAGACACAGGCGCTCGCGCACTCGGCGCGCGGACGGCGCGTCGACGCGGAACGGCTCGCACGGGAACGGTGAACTTCTCACTGCGGACCGACCCCCATTGAGGCAGGCGAGGCGCTCTCCGACCTCGCCGAGGTGCTCGACGCCGCCGGTGCCGCGGCGAGACCGTCGCCACTCTGCGCGCGGCGCTCAACTGCTACGAGTGCAAGCCGATCATCCCTCTCGCCCGCCGCACCCGCGAGCGACTCGCCGCGCTTCAGCCGGCCCAGGCCTGAGGCTTCCCTCACGTGCGCGTGACACTCGGAAGCTCCGTCTGTCTGGGCCGAGTGGGGCGATGGGCACACACGTACGCGACAAGTACGCCCCTCCTACGTCTCGCACGCGATGCCGTCCTTGTCGCGGTCGAGGCTGGTGTTTGCGTCGTAGAGCGGCGTGCCGCGATAGATCGGGGTGACACCTGCGGCGCGCGCCTCGGTGCAGTTGGCGTAGTGCTGCGCACCGGTCGTCGTGGTGGTTGCGGGCGGCGGTATAGCGTTGCTTGGTGGCGTGATGCTGATCGTCGTGTCGCTCGGCGGGCTGGTCGTTGGGGCGCTCGTCGGCAGCGACGCGGGTGGCAGCGCCGGATCGCTCGTGGTGGCGAGATCGACCGGACGGCTGCCGGCCGCGGGGAGGCGCAGCGTCGGGCAGTTGATAAGTGCGCGCGCATCGCGCCACGCTCGCTGCGCGTCGCCCAGAGGGCGTACTTGAGGTTGACGGCGAGCTGGCGCGCGACATACACGCAGCGGTATGCCTTGTTCGCGGGCAGCCATGCAGCCGCGTCGGCATCGCCCTTCTGCCGGTTCGCCGACGCAGACACGGCGAGCAAGTTGAGCGGGTCGTTGGCGAGCGCCAGGCGCTTGCTCGCGGCCAACGCGCGCGCCCCGTCCGCCAGGCGTCGCCGAGGGCGACCACGTGGTCGATCTCGACGCGGGAGCGGCCGCGTACGTACGGTTGCTGCGGTGTACGGGTCGGCCAGCACGCCCCATACGACCATGCACCGTTCGTGCCCGCGCGCTAGACTGACGCGCACTAGCAGGTCGCGGCGCAGGATGTCGTCGCGGGTGTCGCAGCCGTTCTGGTCCACGTCCTCCCAGGCCGGCGCCGAACGTCGCGCGAGTAGCCGGCCATCGTGGTGCGACCCTTGCCTGCCAGGTGCGTCCGTGCAGAGAGCGCGGTCGGCCGCGCGCTCTGAGCCGCGCTCGCGGTGCTGGGCTGGCTGACCGACGCGGCGATGCCGGCCGCGACAACCGATGCGGCGAGCAACTGCGGCAAGGCGGCGCGTGGTGACGGCGTGCAAGGTGGGAGCCTCTGACTAGGTTGGTGGGGACCGGCGGCAAGGCGCGCGCCGCAAGGCAGCGACGGACACGAGTGACAGAGGTGCGCGCAACGTCCAGCATCGGCCCATCCGACCACGT
>CAWBVG010000030.1:0-185817 GCA_963792175.1 uncultured Acidobacteriota bacterium | reverse complement strand
TCTGGCGGCGGAGTATAGCACCGCAAAACACAGCGCATGAGACCGGCGGGTGACGCCCTTGATTTACCCGGTCCCGTCAAACAGGCGGCTCACCGACTTGCCCGAGGTGGATGTGCCGGATGGCGTCGGCCAGGAGCGGGGCAATCGACAGGACGGTCATGTTCGGTAAGCGCTTCTCGGCCGGGAGCGGCACCGTGTCGGTCGTGACGATCTCTTCGATGTCGGTTTGCGCGCGAAGCCGTTCGATGGCCGGCCCGGTGAACAGCCCGTGCGTGCAGGCGACCACGATCCGTTTGACCCGCCGCTCGCGAAGCCGCTGCAGCACTTCGACGATCGTGCCGCCGTTGGCGATCTCGTCATCGAGCACGATGACGTTCTTGCCGTCGACGTCGCCCACGATCGCGTCGAGGACGACGCGGTCGTCGCTCAGGCGGCGCTTGCTGCCGGCGGCGACCGGAAGCCCCAGCATCCGGGCGAAGTGCGATGACTGCTTCGCATTGCCGAGATCGGGCGAGACCACGACCGTATTGCGCAGGTTCTTCCGCCGGAAGTGTTTCGCCAGCACCTTCAGCGCGTTCATGTGATCGACCGGCACGCTGAAGAACCCGTGCACCTGCGCGGAATGGAGCGTCATCGTCAGCACGCGGTTCGCGCCCGCGGTGGACAGCAGGTCGGCGACGAGACGCGCGGCAATCGAAATCCGAGGCGCATCCTTCTTGTCGGAGCGCGCGTAGGCGTAGTGCGGGATGACGGCCGTGATGCGCGCGGCCGAGGCGCCGCGCGCCGCGTCCAGCATCAGCAGCAGTTCGACCAGATGTTCCTGCACCGGTGGGACCAGCGGCTGGATGATGAACACGTCGGCTTCCCGGCAGCTGGCGCGAAGCTGGACGCCCACGCAGTCGTTGCTGAAACGGCTGATGGCTGCCGGACTCAGCGGCGTCTTCAGCCGTTTGCAGATGTCGCGGGCCAGCGCCTGGTGCGCGTTGCCGCTGAAGACGACGATCCGGTTCATGCGAGGCAGATTCTACCCTTCGTTGAAACGACTTCGTCGGCAACTCGCCCAGACTGTCACAAGAAGGACACCAAAGTCATATCAAAGAAGGAATGAAATCCTCCATCAGGCAGATTAGATTCCGCACACCGACAAGCCAAATGCACAGTTCCTCAATGATTTCTATCGTTTCGACGGTCGAGGTAACGGATCACAGCTTGCTGTCCGTCAGTTACGAATCCGTTACACGACATGTACCTTTTTGGAAGGGTCCCCAGCGAATGAGAAGATTTCTGGCAATTGCACTACCACTCTGCGCATTAGCACTTCGGACCGTGCCCGCTGACGCGTCCTCGTTCACGATCGACTTCTGTGGAGCAACCCCGGATACCACGTGTCCGACCGGGGTGACCGAAGCGAGCCTCACCTTCACTGAAGTCCTCACCGGTTCGGATCCCAACGACTACACCCTCGTTCTAAGAATCAGTGGCGACGCCACCGCCCCTAAGTACGTCGACGAAGTCTCTTTCACCATCGATAAGGTTGCCACTCCAGGTGGATACGAAGGTGGCCTGCCAACTCTAACGAGCAGTCCGGGCACGGGCACGCCGTGGCAAGTCTTCTTCGATAACATTAGCGGGAACGTTGGGAGCTGCACGAGCTCCACCAACAATTCCAATGAAGTGTGCACACAGAGCGACCCAGGCGGTGTTCCCCCGGATAGCTATGGTGCGGTTCTGCCGGGCAACGCGCTCGAATGGGAATTCTTCGTCAATCTCGACGACGCCATAACGCCGCTCGCGGTGGGTAGGAACGTCAACCTTCGGGCGCAGTTTCTGGATGCCAACGGAGGCACTGGAGCGATAAAGAATGCGGGCATCTTGTCGCCTGGCGGCGGAGGTCTGACGGACTGCGACGACTGTGGCGGTGGCGGCAGTAGTCAGGATGTGGTTCCCGAACCGGCGAGCCTGGTCCTGCTTGGCTCAGGGCTCGCGTTCCTGGGGCGTCGCGCGCGACGCAAGCAGAACAGCTAAGCAAGAACAATTTCGAGAAGCACCGACCCTCTGGCAAATAGAAACGGCGGACCCGTCAGGGTCCGCCGTTTCTGTTTAATCGCCGCTTCTACTTCTTTCCCTTGCCGGGCGCGGCGTTTGTGGTAGACGCGACCAAGGTACCCTTGAAATACACAGGCGCTGATTTCTTCGGCCGCGCCTGTGTGTCACGCCGCCGCGACAAGCGTCAGTGCGAACCCATCGGAGGCATCGACCCACTGATCGATCTCGCGAAAACCGGCGCGCCCGAGCATCGCGACGATCTCCTCGGCTCGGTACTTGTACGAGCTCTCGGTCCAGATCGTCTCGCCGTCCTCCAGCGTGAGGTCCAGCCGGGAGCCGGCGATGCGCACGCGTTGTCGTTCGCGTGCTGACCAGATGCATTTCGACGCGCGATTCGACCGAGTTCCAAATCGCGCGGTGCTCGAATGCGCCGAGGTCGAAGTCGGCGTCGAGCTCGCGATTCACGCGGACGAGCAGATTGCGGTTGAAGGCGGCGGTCACGCCGAGCGGGTCGTCATACGCAAGCAGCAGGTCGCGCTCCGGTTTCAACAGGTCAGCGCCCATCAGCAGCGCGTCGTCCGGCCGGAGCGCGCGGCGAATCGTCCGCAGAAACTCGGCGGCGCCCGGCGGATCGAAGTTGCCGATGTTCGACCCGAGGAACAGCACCAGCGTCCGCCGGTCGTGACGGCGTGACAGCGCTTCGAGCCCCGCTTCGTACGACGCCTGGTGGCGTTCGACCTTCAGATCGTAGGCGTTGAGCGTCCGAGTGGCGAGATCGAGCGCGGCTGCCGACACGTCGACGAGGTGGACGGTCAGCGACGCCGTTGACCGCGCGGCGCGCACGAGCAGCGACACCTTCTCTCCGCTTCCCGGCCCCAGCTCGACAATCGTCGACAGTGACGGGAAGCGCTCGAGAATCTCCGAGGCGTGCGCCGTCAGCAGGCCGCTGCTCCGCCCTGGTGATCGAATACCACGGCAGGTGACAGATCGCCTCGAAGAGCGACGAGCCCAGCGGGTCGTAGAGGTACCGCGACGGCAGCTGCTTCGGATCGAGCCTCAGGTAGTAGGCGACGTCGTCTGCAAACGCCTTACGTTCGAGGCTGGCTGGCGACGCTCCTGACGCAACGAAAGGTCGCATAGACATATGGGTAACGTGATCGGAACCAATTCCGGAATGTCGGACGAATCAGCTGACACGCGGTCGCCGGAGACGCCCCTTTCATGACGAAGTGCTGACCGTCGAAGAAATCGCTTGAATACTCCGGGTACGACGCCATCGCGCGGAAGCCGGGAAACGGTGCGAAGGTCGTCGCGGTCCATTCCCACCCGTTTCCGGCGAGGTCTTCGACACCCCAGGCGCTCGACCCTGCGGGATGACTGCCGGCCGGTTCGGGATCCCAGCTCGTAAAGTCGAACACGCCCTCTGACGGGGTCGGCTCCGCGTCGCCCCAGGGAAAACGCCGTTCGCCCTCGGGCGACCCGTAGGCGGCGCGCTGGAATTCGGCCTCAGTCGGCAGGCGTGCGCCGCGCCAGCGGGCGTACGCCGACGCTTCGGCGTGGCTGACGTACACCGGCCAGCACAACGGCAACGGCAGGCGGTCGAACATCGCCCGCCACAGCCATACGCCGTCCTCGCGCTCCCAGAAGAGCGGGTGACTGACGCGCTCGGTCTGCACCCACTGCCAATCCTCCGGCGTCCACCATTGCTCCTGTCGGTAGCCGCCCGACTCGACGAACTCGAGAAAGCGTTCGTTCGTCACGTCGTGGCGCTCGATCGCAAACGGCTCGACGGCGGCGGAGACCGACGGGAATTCGTTATCCCAGCCGAATCGAATCGAGCCGCGTTCGACGCCCAGCGTCGCGCAACCACCGGGCACCTCGACCCATTCGTGCGGCGGCGGCGAACCGCTCACCCGGGGACGGTAGCCGGGCGGTGAATGCTTCTGATCGAGCGGCAGCCGGTGCCACATGTAGAGCAGGGTTTCCTGGTGCATCGCCTCGTGTTCGAGGATGGCAAAGACCGCCTCGGCGCGATCGAGCAGCGGATGCCCGGGCTGCTCGACGTCCGCATGGGCGATCGCATCGATGACCTGCCGGTCGGCCTCGGCGGCAAACTGTTCGACCACGGCGCGGTCGGGCCAAGCGGCCTCGCGGCCTTCGGCCGCCTCTTCCGGATCGATGCCGCGGGCGAAGAGCGCCTCGAGCCTGGCATCGATGCTCGGGCGACCGAGCCCCCGCTTCACGAGCGTGTTGAAACTGAAGGCGGGCAGATGTCCTTCGTAAAAGACGATGGGATGCCGCAGCGCGATCGGCTTCTGGTAGTACGCATCGTGCGCGAGCAGATCGAAGAGCGCGCGGGAGCGCGCGCGGTTGCGGCGATACCAGCCGAGCATCTCGTCGCGGTCCACCGGCATCAGGCCATCATGACCCGAAAGCCGCTGGCGTGTCTTCAGTGAAAGCGCCGTGGCCGGTAGTAAAATGCGCTCGAGGTCCACATGAGTTCACGCCGTTCGTTTCTGTCGCGATTCGGGATCGGCACCTCGGCGCTAGGGGCTGCGCTCGGGCTGGGATCGGCCTCCGCGCTGGCGCAATCAGGATCCGACAGCCGCTTCCAACCGGCGCGTCACTCGCAGGACGACTGGTTCGACGAGATTCCCGGGAAGCATCGATGCTTCTTCGACACCACGACCGCGGAAGAGCTTGCCGACGCCATCCAGTTCGCAGGCAATTACTTCATGGGCAGCAAGAACGGCTACGCGCTCGAGCCGGGCGACCTGGCGCTGATCATCGGCATGCGGCACGAGGCGGCGCCGTTCGCCTTTACCGACGCGATGTGGTCCAAGCACGGTGTCGTGCTGTCGAAGCGCGCGAAGTGGCTCGACCCGAAGACGTCGCAGCCTGGTTCGGCCAATCCACGCCAGACGCCATTGAACAACCTGGCCAAGCGCGGTGTCCGCTTCACGGTGTGCGATCTCTCGACGCACGCGATTGCCGGGCTCATCGCCGACAGCATCGGCGGCAAGGCCGACGATATCTATCCTCAGCTGATTGCCAATCGCGTCGACAGCGCGCGCCAGGTGCCGGCCGGTATCGTGGCGCTCAACCGCGCACAGGAGCACGGCTACTCGACGATGTAGTGTCGCGCACGAAGAGCGACAGCAGCGTGCTGACCACGCTGACCACGAGCGCGCCAAGGAACGCGGCGGCGAAGCCGTCGACGTGAAAGCCCAGCCCGAGCGTACTCGACAACCGGCTGGTCAACCACAGCATCAGACCGTTCACGACGAGGGCGAAAATGCCCAGCGTCACGATGATGAGCGGGAACGTCAGGATTTTTGCAACCGGCCGAATCGTCGCGTTGATCACACCGAAGATCAGCGCCACGCCGAGGAACGGCAGCACGTCGCCGTTGAACGTCACACCCCGTACCAGCTGGGTCGCCACCCACAACGCGCACGCATTGATGAGCAGCCGGACTAAAAATCGCATGAGGCGCCTCGATCAGTAAGGATATACTGCCGCCCTGTTTTGAGGAGATCCCCGTGAAAAGAATCCTCTTCGCCCTGATTGCGCTCGCCGCTGCCACCGCCTACGCGCAGCAGCCGGTTCCTGAAATCCCCTTCGATTCCGTCCCCAACTTCCTGAAGCTGCCGGCCGACATGAACCTCGGCGAGGTGTCGGGGATCGCGGTCAATTCCAAAGGCGAAATCGCCGTCTACACGCGATCGAACAGCGCCGGCGGTCCGGCCTACGGCGCCACCGCCTCGCAGGTGCTGCTGTTCGACAAGACCGGCAAGTTCCTCCGCGAGGTGGGCAAAGGGTTCTACGCCTGGTCGTACGCGCATGCCGTCCGCTTCGACAAGGACGACAACCTGTGGGCCATCGACAAGGGCTCGGACATGATCGTCCGCATCAACCCCGAAGGCCACGTCACGATGGTGTTCGGACGGAAGAAGGAAGCGTCGGACAAGGCCGAGCCGTGGGAACGCGTCAACCCGCCGCGGCCGCCGGTGCCCGGCCAGTTCCGGCAGCCGACCGACGTCGCCTTCGACACCGAGGGCAACATCTACATCAGCGACGGCTACATCAACTCGCGCGTCGCGAAATTCACGAAGGATGGCGACTGGGTCGCGTCACTCGGCGAACCGGGCGGCGGCAAGCTGGGCAACCTGAACACGCCGCACACCATCGCCAACGACGCCAAAGGAAACATCTACGTCGGCGACCGCGGCAACCGCCGGATCCAGGTCATCGATCCGAAGACGAACCAGTTCGTTCGCGAGATCAAGATCGACGCGCCGGTGCCCGCGGATGCGCAGCCATGGATGGGCGCGAAGCCGGACGTGGCTCGGCTGCTCGCGGCGGACGCGCCTCCCGGCGCGGCCACGATGGCGCCCGGCGCGCCGTGGGCCATCTGCGTCACGCCTCCCAACGCCTCGGGCACGCAATACCTGTACAGCTCGGACGCGTTTCCCGGACGCGTCTACAAGCTCTCCCTCGACGGCAAGGTCCTCGGCATGCTCGGCAAGTCCGGCCATCAGGCGAAGCAGTTCGGTTGGATTCACGAAATCGCCTGCCCGAGCGAGAACGAGATCTACGTCGCGGAGCTGTTGAACTGGCGGGTCCAGAAGCTCCTTCTCAAGCCGGCGGCTGCCAAGACGTCCACTGCGGGTCAGTGACCGGGGCTGGATAGGCAGGACGGGCGGGAACGGCAGGAACGCTTGCAGAATCCTGCCCGTCCGGCCCTTCCAGCCCATCCCGCCCGTCTCCCTACCAGACCCCCACCTGTCCCCGCACCGATTCGATCAGCTTCGCGGGATCGAAGCCGACGCCGTTCTTGAACACCGTTTCCACGCGCCTGATGTCGGCAATCGACGCCGCGGGGTTGCCGGCCACCACGACGAGGTCGGCCTGTTTACCGGTGGCAATCGTCCCGATGCGCGCGTCGCGGCCCAGGTACTTGGCGCCGTTCGACGTGCCAATCGCAATCGCTTCAAGCGGTGTGAACCCGGCCTCGACCAGAAGCTCGATCTGCCGCTGGTCCGCGAAGCCGGGCACGACGCCGCCCGACCCGGTCGGATCGGTGCCGGCGATGAGCAGACCTCCAGCCTTCACGAACGCCCGTTCGAGCGCCATCGCCTTGGGGAACAGCGTGCGGTACACCGACTGCGGCGCGTTGGCGACTCGATCCTGTGCGCGCTTGAAGCTGTCCTGCAGCGACGGCGTCAGCACGTCGAGGCCCGGCGGCGCCGGCCGTCCCGGCGTGAAGGTCTCGAACACGGTCAGGGTCGACGTGAGCGCGACACGCTTGCTCACCAGCTTCGCAACGAGCGCGCGGAACGGCGCGCCGTTCTCGTCGATCGCGGCGACGGTCTGCTGACCGCGCGCCTGACCCGGACAGACGTCGGGCTGCTTGTCGGCGACGAAGTCGGTGGCCGCTAAAAAGCCGTGCTCGAGGTTGTCGATGCCGAGGTCCGCGGCCTCGCCATACGTCACCGAGCATAGATGTCCGGTGACCTTCATCCCGCGCGCGTGTCCTTCGTCGATCGCCGCCTTCAGCGCGTCGCGCGAGATCTGCATGTACGCCTTCAGCGACGTCGATCCCTGGTCGGCCCAATAGGCGACGTGGCGCCGGGCCTCGTCGGCGCCCTTGAGCGCGTGCATCTGGAGGAACGGGCTCGGACCATTGACGTATGGCGCGGTCGCGTCGATCGCCGGGCCAGGCATCTCGCCGGCGGCAATCCGACGGCTCAGATTGATGTCCATGATCCCGTTGGTGTTCCCGGCCGTGCGCATCGTCGTCACGCCGCCGGCGAGATAGAGACGCGAAAAGCTGACGCCGAGCTGTCCGTAGACGCCGGGGCCGGTCGAGTAATACAGGTGCTCGTGCATCATCACGAGACCGGGAATGACGCTCTTGCCGGTCAAGTCGATGACGGTGGCGCCGGCTGGCGGCGCGACTGTGTCTGCGGCAGCCACGCTGGCGATTGTGCCGTCGCGAACGACGAGCGTCTGGTTTTCGCGCGGCGGCGCGCCGGTGCCGTCGATCACCCGGACGTGCGTCAGCGCAACGACAGGCGCGTTGACCTTGATGTACGGCGCGAGCGGGTTCTGTGGCTGCTGCGCCTGCGGAGGCGGAGAGGCCTGCGCTACGAGTGCGCCGATCACGACGATGCCCACCTGCCCCACCCGACCCACCCGACCTGCCCGCCTCTCACGGAACCACCTCCGCGCCGATCGCGGCCAGATCGTCCTTGCCGTGCCCCTTGGCGATCGCCTCGTCCATCCGTGTGGCAATCCCCGGCAGTACCACCAATGGCTGACCGCCGGCCGCCTCGATCATCAGGCGCAGATCTTTCCGGGCCATCGTCAACTCGAAGCTGGCACTGAAATCGCGGCGCGCCATCTTGGTGCCCCGGCCTTTGATCGCGCCGCCCGGCTGGAACTTCGAGAACACGGCCAGCGCGTCGTCCGGCGAGATCCCGAGTTCCTTGCCCATCGCGAACACATCCGCGACGCCGGCGGTGATGACGAAGATCATCGAGTTTCCGAACAGCTTGTACGCGGCCGCGCGATCGCCGTCCTCGCCGACGTACCACACCTCGCCCGTCATCTTCGCGAGCGGCTCCGCGACCGCCTCGTACACGTCCTTCGGCCCGGACACCAGCATCAAGCCGACGGCGTCGCGCGCCATCTGCGGCGACATGAAGACGGGCGCGTGGATGAACCGGATGCCGCCCTTGCGGGCCCGCGCGATCCGCGATTTCGCGCCCCGGGGCGACGTCGTGGAGTGGTCGATGACGATGGCGTCACGGCGGAGCCTCGGCGCGATGCCCTCGCCGATGTCATTGACGACGGCGTCGTCCGGAAGCGTCATGTGCACACGCTCGGCGCCGGCAACCGCATCGCCCGGAGACGCCGCCACCTGCGCGCCGGCGGCCTCGAGCGCGCGCGCCTTCGATTCGGTGCGGTTCCAGACCGTCACCGAGTCGCCGCGTTTGAGCATGCCTTCGACCATCGCGCTGCCCAGCAGCCCGGTTCCAATAAACGCCACGTCCGCCATGTGCGAGCCTCCCGCTACAATCTATCCCGAGTGCGTCGAACTCACATCGCCGCGTTTGTCGCGGTTCTCTGCGCAGGTGCGCTGGCCGTGGGGTCCGCCCAGGCGCCGCAGGTGCTTCGCTGGGCAGGAGATCCGGAAGGCGGCGCACCGTTTGTCGAAGCCGATCCGGCCCGGCCCGATCAACTCATCGGGTTCGACGTCGAAATCGCGGACCTTCTCGCCGCTGGCCTCCACCGGAGGCCCGAGTTCCTCAACATCCGCTTCGATTCGATCGACCAGAGCGTCGCTCGCGACGACGCCGACATCGGCTTGAGCGGGATCGAGGACACGCCGGCCCGGCGGGCGACGATGGCGGTCACGTTGCCCTACTACGAATTCCGCGAGGTGCTGAGCGTCCGCGACGGCGACGCCGCCCGATTCGGATCCCTCGCCGATCTGCGCGGCAAGAGAGTCGCGACGCTCGGCGGCACCATCGCCTACGAAATCCTGGTGCGGGCCGAGCGCGATTTCGGTATCCGCGCCGTGTCGTACGACGACGACGTGCATCCGTACAGCGATCTGGTGATCGGGCGCGTCGATGCCGTGCTGCTCGACAACGTGCTGGCGGAGCGGCGGCAGCGCGCGGTGAAGGGCTTCACGATTCAACCGCAGACGATCGCCGTCGGTCATTACGTCGGCGTGCTGTCCGCGGCCAATATCCCGTTGCGTGACGCCATGGACGACATCCTGCGGACGGCGATGCGCGACGGCACCCTGGAACGGATTCTTCGCAAATGGCGCGTCTGGAACGACGATCAGCCGAAACTGTACCAGCGTCTGCTGGCCGGCGAGCCTGTCCCGCCGATCACCGGCCTCGACACGTCGGTCAGCGTGGCGACGATGTCGAAGTGGGACGCGACCAAGCGCTACCTGCCGTCGCTGCTGCAGGCGTCGGTCGTCACGATCGTCTTGTCGTGCCTGTCGATGGGTCTGGCCATCGCGCTGGGGGTGGTGATCGCCACCGGCCGCGTCTACGGCGATCGTCTCACGCGGATGGCGCTGCTCGGCTACGTCGAGCTGATTCGCGGGACGCCCATCCTGCTCCAGCTGTTCGTGTTGTACTACGGCCTCGCCGCCGCGGTCCGGCTGCCGGCGTTCATCGCCGCCCTGCTGGGGCTTGCGTTGAATTATGCGGCCTATGAGAGCGAGATCTATCGCGGCGCCCTCGAGGCGATTCCAGTGGGACAGCTCGAGGCGGCCCGCACGCTCGGGTTGAGCGAGCGGCAGGTGCTGACGCTGGTGCGCGCGCCGCAGGCGTTCCGGCTGGCGCTGGCGCCGATGACGAACGACTTCGTCGCGATGTTGAAGGACTCGTCGCTCGTGTCGGTACTGACCGTCCTCGAGCTGACGAAACAGACCCAGATCTTCGCGACCAACCTTGGCAGCTGGGTCATCCCCGGCACGCTGTGCGCGGGACTCTACCTCGCGATGTCACTGCCATTGGCCGCCGCCGCGCGCAGGCTCGAGAGCCGCTGGAAGGCGCCGGCGCCATGAGCGACGTCGTGCTCCGCACCGATCGGCTGCACCTGAGTCGCGGCCGGCGGCCGATTCTGACCGGCGTGACGCTGGATGTCGCGCGCGGCGAGCTGGTGGCGCTGATGGGCCCGTCCGGCTCGGGCAAGACGACGATTCTGCGCGCGGTCGCGGGGCTCGAACGCTTCGACACCGGCACGATCGTCGTGGATGGCGTGGCGTTGGCCGGCGGCGCGCCGATTCCGCCGCCGACGCTCAGGCAATTGCGCCGCAAGGTCGGCATGGTCTTCCAGTTCCACTGCCTGTTCGAGCATCTGTCGGCGCTCAGCAATGTCTGCCTCGCGCCGGTGCACGCGCACGGCGTCGCGCCGGTGGCGGCCGCCGCGCGCGGACGCGAATTGCTCGCCGCCTTCGGCGTGGAGCATCGCGCGACGGCGTACCCGCGGGAGCTCTCGGGCGGCGAAGCCCAGCGGGTGGCGATTGCGCGCGCATTGGCCGTCGATCCACCGGTGCTGCTGATGGACGAGCCGACGGCGTCGCTCGATCCCGAGCGGCGCGTCGAGCTCGGCGAGCTGCTCCAGGGATTGCTCCGCCAGCAGCGGACCCTGGTCGTCTCGACGCACGACGAGGAATTCGCGCGAGAGTTCGCGACGCGGATTGTCAGGTTGAAGGACGGCGTCGTCGTCTGAGACGCCGGACGGAGGGGCCGTTATGAGACGAATCGCCAGACGGGATTTCCTGAAGTACGCGTCCGCGGCGGGCGCCGTGGCGCGGGTGGCGGCGGCGACAGACGATCCGTCGCGTGACGCCGGCGCCCAGATCGCGACCGCGAATGTCAGGATCTCGGCCGCCGATTATGCGCCGGTCCCGGACTACCCGATTCGGCCCCAGCGACATTCCAGCGTGCGGATGGCGGATCAGTTCTGGAAACCGCGCATTCTCAGGAACGCCGAGGTCACGATTCCGTTCGAGATGCAAAAGCTCGCCGAAATGGAGCGGGGCTTCAGCGTCAACGTGTTGGAGGCCGCCATCCTGTCGCTCGCGATGCACCCGGACGCGCGACTGCAGGCCGAGGTCGACGCACAGGTCCTGCGCGTGCAGCAGTCCCCGCGCGCCGGGAACAGCAGCTTCGAGGTCGCGGCAACACACTTCGCCACGACCGGGCGCAGGGTGCTGCTGGACCGGGCGATCGAAGGAGCGGACGCGCTCTACAACGACTTCCGGGTGCGCAACCCGCCGTTTTCCGGCGGCGAGCGCGACGCCATCAACTGTGTGCAGCTGTACCGCGTGACGCACGACAAACGGCATCTGGACCTGGCGAAGCACTATCTCGACATTCGAGGACTGCCAGATTCCGTGAACCGAAGCCGTCACAACCAGTCCCATCAGCCGGTTCTCGAGCAGAGCGAAGCGGTCGGTCATGCGGTCAATTGCGTATCGCTGATGGTGTCGCTCGTCGATGTCGGCGTCCTCACCGGCATCAAAGCGTATCTGGACGCGGCTCAACGGATGTGGCTCGACATCGTCGAGCGGAAGCTGTACGTCACCGGCGGTGTCGGCAGCACCGGCAACGAGGGATTCGGAGAACCGTACTCTCTTCCGAACATCTCGGCCTACTCGGAAACCTGCGCCGCCCTGATGTTCATCACGCTGAACCATCGGCTGTTCATGGCGACCGGCGACAGCCGCTACATCGACGTGATGGAGCGCGCCATGTACAACAACGCGGTGGACGGCGTGTCCATGGCGGGACGACAGTTTTTCTACGTCAACCGGCTCGCCAGCGCAGGCGACGGGCGTGACGCGCGCTGGGAGCGGGCGTCGCTCGAATGCTGTCCGCCGAACCTGGTCCGATTTCTCGCGGCGATGCCTGGCCTGGTGTACGCGCAGGACGAGCAGGGAGCCATTTACGTCAATCTGTATGCCTCGAGCGAGACGTCGTTCCGTGTCGGCACCGCCGACATCGGCCTGAAGGTCGAGAGCGGCATGCCCTGGTCGGGCACGACTCGGATCGCGGTGGCGACGGGCGGAGAGCACCGCGCCACGATCAAGCTGCGGATTCCAGGATGGGCGCGCAATCAGCCGGTTCCGAGCCACCTCTATACCTACGTGAACAAGGTCGACACACCTGTCAGGCTGTCGGTGAATGGGAACAGCTTCAGCGCACTCGCGGATGCCGCCGGCTACGTCTCAATCGATCGGACATGGAAACACGGCGACGTGGTCGTTGCGGAATTCCCGATGGAGCCGCGGCGAGTCGTCGCGGATCAACGGGTGACGCAGGACCGGCGAAGGGTCGCGATCGAACGAGGACCGATTGTGTATTGCGCGGAGTGGCCAGACACGGACGGCAAGGCGCTGGATCTGTTGCTCGAGCCCGCGGCGGGCCTTCAATCGTCGGCCGATCCGAGTTTCTCTGGCGATGTGACTGTCATCGAGACCCGCGCGCACGCGGGTGACCAACCCATCGCTGCCGGCGAAACCGATCCGGCTCATCCCGTACTCGCTGTGGGCCAATCGGGGTCCCGGCGAGATGAGCGTCTGGCTCTCCACAGCCGGCTATGCGATCGGCGACACTGGACCGGCCGGCGGGGTCATCTTCCATGAAAACCCGAATTACGCCGCGGACGGCTGGCGGTACCTCGAGGCCGCGCCGTTCGACCAGAGCGCGGGCGCGACGTGGGGCTGCTTCCGGCGTGCGATTCCGGGCGCGCGCGGGACGGCGGTCGGAACCGGCAGGCAAAACACCGCGGAGATGCTCCAGAGCTGCACCGACCCCGGAACTGCCGCCGTGCTGTGCTCCAGCCTGGTCCTGAACGGCACCCGTGGGTGGTTCCTGCCGTCGAGAGACGAGCTCGCGTTGATGTATCGCCACCTGAAGGCGGCTGGACTCGGCGACTTTCAGGACGGCGGCGTGGCCGACAACTTCACCTACTGGGCTTCATCGCAGCAGACAGCCGACATGGCGGTGCACATCGATTTCGCCGACCTTGGCCGGCAGCATGGCGACGACAAGGACTTTCCTCGAAGGGTCCGCGCGGTCCGGATGATCTGACGCGCGCAAGGTTCAAGTCAAGTTCAAGTCTAGAGTCCCTGAGACTTTTGAGACTTCGAGCCAGCTGCACGCGGACCTTCTTTATCCGCTTCAGCTCCTTCTTGCCGGAGATCTTGTCCGGCGCCGCGGCGTAGTACGCCAGGATGTTCTGCCGCAGCGCCGGCGGCACGTCGGCGAAGTGGCGTTCGGCCAGTCGATTGAGCAAATCCGCATAGGTCTCGTCTGCCAGCGCATAGTCACCATGGACGCTCGGCTTTCCGAGATCGAAATTCGTGTTGGCCAGGTTGAGGCGCCGCTCGTTCACGGCGCGCAGCTCCGTCTGATACCGCTGGCGCGTGTCCTTGAAGCTCGCGAGAAACAGCGCCTCGGCTTCTGGCGTCGGCGCTTTGAACTTCAACGGACGCAGCGGGCCGATTTTCGGCAGCAGGCGATACAACACGCTGAGCACCATCGTCAGCGGGCCCGGCCGCTGGTAGTCGCGCCCGAAATCCCGCTCGTAGTCGCGGCGGGAGAGGTTGAAGACGAAGCGCTGCTCGGCGGTGTCGGGCTTCAGCCGCTGAATGGCCTCCCGCTTGTCACGCCAGGCGATGCGCGTAATCGATGGAATCGTGTCGCTGATCGCATGCCGGTACGATCCGATCGCCAGATCTTCGTTGCCGAACACGTCCTTCATCTCGAGGCCGTAGACGGCCAGAAACGTCCGCTCGAGGAGCGGCTTCGAGACCTCGAAGCCGATGAAATCGTGGTACGCCTCGGAGGCGTAGGCACCCGACGCGGCCTGCACGACGTCGAACGAGAACTCGACGATGATGTGGCTCGCGGGCGACTGTTCGTAGGTGACGCTGTTGCCGTACTTGGCGCGCAGCTTGGGAAACATCAGCGCGACGGCGCGGTTGACCGCTTCAGGATGTCCGGCGTTGTCGGCCGCGTAGTGCGCAAGCGCGCCGAGCGCGAACCCGTACTCGTTGACGTCGCGCGCTTCGTGAAGCATCGTCTCGACGAAGTCGCCGCTGCGGACGTAGTGCAGCAGGTTGCTGAAGAAGTGGTTGCCGAACGGGTAGTAGCCCAGATCCTGGATCACCGATCCGCCGTACGCAAAAGCCCGCGCCTGCTTCAACTGCTCGCGCGTCGCTCGTGGAAACCTCTTCGCCAGCAGCGGCTGGATGGTGGAGTCCCACAAGGCGTCGATGTTGGCCTCGTGCGCGAGCACGGAATACGCCGCCGCCTGGCGCGGCGCACTCAGCATCGCCGCGAGAACCAGCACGGCCGGCCAGCACAGTCTGTTGCTTTCCACTTTCCCTTTAACTTTGCCTTTCACTTTTAACTTTTAACTTTTAACTTTTAACTTTTAACTTTGGCTACCCTTGCCACCGCGCCCGCGTCCCGCGCACATCGACGTGAACGAACGGTGGATGAGCGCTGGTTGCCGGATAGAACCCCATCCCGCCCTGAAATTCTGCGCGTCCTTGTCCGCGAGCCACGACTCGATCTCGTCGTACAGGTACTTCGAATCGCTGACGTCGATCCGGCCGTCGCGATTCAGGTCCTCCATCCGATTCATGTCTTTGGGATCGACGTAGATGTCGGCGGCGCTGCCCCACTGATGCATGCTGTACTCGACGTCGCCGATCGCGCGGTTGTAGAACGGGGTGCGATAGGCGCTCATGATGTGCAATGTCTCGGTCTTGACGTTCCTGGCGTTGACGCGCTCGAGAATGGCCTCGAGCTTGAGCGGCAGCCGCTCCTGCAGAACGATGTACTTCGGGAACTGCTTCGACGTGTCTTCCTTGCACAGAAACTGCTTCAGCACGAAATGCGGCGACACTTTCGTGTCCTGGTTGTCCTTCGTGACTTCGATGAATCCGGCGGGAGGCACGTACAGCGGATGGCCCTTGAGTGGCTTCGCCGGGTACGCGCCGATGCGATAGCCGTTCAACATCCCGTTCTTCACGGCGCTCGCCGGCACCATCACAAACGCGTGCACCTTGATGGCGTCCTTCTCGCCCGGGCCGTCGGCCGTCAGCTTGTAGGTCCCTGGAATCCTGGGCGCCGACCACTGCCATTGCCGCAGGCCCTTCTGGACGAGAGTGCCGTCGTTCGTCTTCATCGCGTAGTCGCCGGGCGGACCGCCGACCGCGTTGAAGACGACCGACGGCGCCCGGCAGGACGACGACCGAAGTGTCGCGATACGCGGATGTCTCTCCGTGATAGCTGATGGCGAACGACGCAGTCTTCGTGTCGTATTTCCTCGGCGGCGTGTCCGCGGCGCGGGCGGCAGCCGACCACACGGCGAAGACGACGAGCGCCTGTTGTGCGGATGTCATCGTGATCCGGTGGCTGCGCCCTGGCAATGGTCGCGGCCGCAGATATCCGGCACGGTCTTGAGAGCGCCGTTCTCTTCCAGGCGGTGAAGCATGCGAGGGAGATCGGCAGCGTTTCCTTGAGATTGACTGGGCCTCAGCACGTCCGTTTGGTTGCAAATCGGGTGCCCTCCGGCGATGGACCAGCCGCGCCAGCCCGGCGGTTAACAGATGGCCGGGTCGCGCCGTCTTGTCGCACAGGAGGGTTCAATGATTCGAATGCGCCCATTGATGCTCGCGTCCGCCGTGGTTTCTGTCCTGGTCTCCAGTCCCGCCCTCGCCGGCCCGCCGCTGCTCTGTTTTCCATTCGAGATCGGCAACGCGCGAACGCTTCCGATGGGTGGCAACAGCTGGCGCTCCATCGATCCCGCCTACGACGTCACGCGGCTCGTCGACGACACGCTCGCACTCCTTCAGCCGGAGACACCCGTGCTGGTGCGGATGGAGACGCTCCGCCGCGCCACCATTTACGCCGCGGGCGATTCGGTGAGAGCCACGGCCCTGCTCAACGCTCTGCAGGAGCGGGCGAGCGTGCCGCAGGCGAAGGTCGGACTCAACGTGTTCGACTTCGGCTACCTGGTCGAGACCTACCGGCAGGCACGGCCGATCTTCGCGGCCGCGATACCGGCGATCGATGGCATCGACGGCTATCAGCTCGTGCTGAAAGCCCACGCGCTGCAAGACGATCCAGCGATGCAGTTTGCGGCCGCGGTGATGACCGAAGGCAACTCAGCTACACGGTCGGAGAGCCGGGGGCACCTGGCGCAGGCAAAGGCGCACGCCGACACGGATCGGACCCTCGCACTCAACATCTCGAAGCACTTTCAGTAGGCGCCCGCACCGTTCACGTTCCTTACGAACCTCCGCCCCAGCCCCAGGGGCGGAGGTCGAATGTTCCCTCCCCCTCGTGCCGATAGTGGTCTCTGAAACAGGCATGCGGGTTTCCCTGCTCGTCATCGGTCTGCTCGTCTTCAGGGCCTCGGCTGCCGGCACGCCTGCCGCCGACCTGCGCGGAACTGCACGCGCCGGCGATCGGCCGCAGCCGAATGCCGTCGTCTGGCTCGACGCGCCCAATGCGGCGCCGAGCCGCGAAGCGAAACGTCCCGTCCTCGACCAGCGCAACTTGAGTTTCTCGCCGCACGTGCTCGCGGTGCGCGTCGGCGCCGCCGTGGACTTTCCCAACAACGATCGCGTGTTCCACAACGTCTTCTCGTTTCGCGACGGAAAGAAATTCGATCTTGGTCTCTATCCGGTCGGCGTCCAGAAGCCGGTGGTGTTCGACAAGCCCGGGCTCAGTCGAATCTTCTGCAATATTCATCCGAACATGGCCGCCTACGTGCTCGCCGTCGACAGTCCGTACTTCGGCGTCACGGACGATCGCGGAGCGTTTGCCATTCCGCTGGTCCCCGCGGGGCGCTTCACCTATCACGCGTGGCGTCCTGGCGGGCCGGACTTGACCGGCACGCTCACCGCGGACGGCAGCCCGCTCGACATCCGCTGGCCATGAACAAGCTGGCGATCGGCGCGCTGCTCGTGCTGTGTCCGTCGCTCGCCTCCGCTCAGGCGATCACCACTGAAGTCGATGTGAGCGCCGGCTATTCCACCGAGAACGTCTCCGCGGGATCCACGCAGATCCGCGCGTTAGGCGAGGGGCCGGGCGCCGTCCGGTTCTTCGTGGAAGCGGCGTGGGGCGCCCGCTACTTCCCGGACTCGCGGCCGAAGAGCCCGACCGATGTGTTCGGCGCGGCCTACCCGTACGAGAACCGCGCACAGGTCATCGAGGCGTATGGCGAACGGACGTTCCGGCCGGGCGGCGGGCTCGTCGGCGTACGCGGCGGACGGTTCCGCACTCCCTTCGGGATCTCGACGCGCGGCGATCACGCGTACGGCGGCTTCATGCGCGCGCCGATGATTCGCTACGACAATTACTTCGCGCTGTCGAACAACTTCCTGGAGCACGGCGCCGACGTCATCGTCGGCGCGCCGCAGGCGTATTTCGAGGCCAGCGTCGGCCGGCCGTCGGACGTCGGCGAGGTTCAGCGGCGTCCCGGCTTCGATACGGTGCTCCGCGGCCAAGCGTACTATCGCTCGGCGATTGTCGGCGTGAGTCACTACCGCGCGATGCCGTACCAGCCGGAGTACTTCGCGAAGGGCCGCGCCGTCTTCACCGGGGTGGACGTGCGCTGGATGTACAACGGTATCCAGCTGCGCGGCGAGTTTCTCAGCGGCCGGCCGTTCGACGGCACGACGACCACGGGCGGCTACGTCGATCTGCTGGTGCACCGCGTCGGGATGGGCCCGGTCACGGCGGTCGCGCGGCTCGAGCGGCTCGACTACGACACGATTCCGGAGTTCATGCTGTTTGCGCGCCGAGCGATGGCGGGTGCACGCATCCGGATTCCCGGCGGGCTGACGGCGCAGATCGCGGCGGGCCACCAGTGGCGTCAGCAGATTCAGCGGGACCGCACGGCGTTCGACTTCGCCATCACCTACTCGCTCCGCCGCGATATCGACACACGCCGGCCGTGAGCGCGCCCGCCCCACCGCCCGTCATCCCCTGGCATCGCCGTCTCGAAGCGCGTCTCGCGCTCAGCGTGGGACTGCTGGTCGCGGTGTCGCTCGGCGCGGCGCTGACCATGGCGACGCGAGTGGCGATGTCGCGATCGCTGATGCGGGCGTCCGAGAACATGCACGCCGCGCAGACGGCGTTCGAACGTCTGGTCGAGACGCGCGCCGAGGCGGCCGCGGCGCAGACGCGGTTGATCACCGGCCTGCCGGTGTTCCGCTCGCACATCACCGAGGTGTCGCTCGCGTCCGACGCGGCGGAAATGAACGTGATGGCGGACGACTACCGGCAGCAGCTCAAGGCCCGCTTCACGATCGTCACGAACCGGCGCGGCGTCTGGCTCGCCAATCCGGGCTGGCCCGGCGGTGAAGTCGATTCGGCCGTCGCCACCGGCATCCGCGATGCCATGGCCGGCCGTGCCAGCCACGCCAACGCGTCGATCGGCGGCGCGCTGTTTCTCATCGTGTCGGAGCCGGCGAGGTTCGCAGAGGAAGTCCTCGGCACCATGACGGTGGGGTTCGTCATCGACGACGGCGTCGCGGCAGATCTCGCCGACGTGGCGCACGTCGAAGTGAATCTCGTCGTCGGCAATCGCCTGGCCGCCAGCAGTCTGCGCGGTGAGCCGCGCGCGGCGTTGAGCGCCCGGGTCGGCGCGCCGCCGTTGCGCGATCTCGAGGGCCCGGCGTCGGACCTGGAGGAGGTGGCCGGCTACCGCTACTTCGCGGGAGCCTTTCCGCTGACCGCCGCCGCGGGATCGCCGCACCTGGGGCGCCTGGTGCTGCTGCAGGACTGGGCGACGACGCAGCTCTTCCTGAACGAGCTTCAACGACAGCTGCTGCTGACCGGCGCCGTCATCTTCACGTTCGCGCTGGCTGGCGCGCTGGTGTTCAGTCGCCGCCTGACGCGGCCGCTGAAAGACATCGCCGACACGGCGGGCGAGATCGCGGGCGGCAACTGGGACCGTCAGGTCCCGCTGCGCGGCGGCGCCGAGGCGACCACGCTCGCCAAGGCGTTCAATGACATGACGACCAGCCTGCGGCGGTCGTACGAGCGCTTCCACTCGGTGACCGACTCCGCGCGCGACGCGATCGTGTCGACCGACCCCGACGGACGGATTACCTTCTGGAACCGGAGCGCGCAGACGATCTTCGGCTGTCTGGAAAAAGACGCGCTCGGACAATCGCTGACCACGTTCGTCGCCGAGGACGACCGGCGGGTGTATCTCGAAACGGTCGCACCGCTGCTGGCGGCGGCGGCAGGGCCCGCTCATGGGCGCACCATCGACATCATCGCCGTCCGTCCCGGCGGCGCACGCTTCCCGGCTGAATTCTCGGTGTCGTGCTCGCGAGACGATGGCCGCCTGTCGCTGACGTCGGTCATCCGCGACGTCACCGAGCGCAAGAAAGCCGAAGACGATCTCCGGCAGCGCGATCTGGATCTCCGGCAGGCGCAGAAGATGGAAGCCATCGGGCGGCTGGCCGGCGGCGTCGCGCACGACTTCAACAACCTGCTGACCGCCATCCGCGGCTACGGCGAGCTGATGATGGAGACGCTGGAGGCATCGGACGCCCGGCGCGAGGACATGGGCGAAATCCTGAAGGCGGCCGACAGCGCGAGCGGCCTCACGCGTCAGCTGCTGGCGTTCAGCCGCCGCGAGCGGATCCTGGCGCATCCGGTGGCGCTCGACGCGATCCTGACGAGCACCGAAAAGATCTTGCGGCGGGTGATCGGTGAAGACATCGAGCTCGATCTGCGTCAGCCAGCAGCCGCTCGGCTACGTCCGCGCCGACAACGGCCAGATCGAACAGATCCTGATGAACCTCGCCGTCAACGCGCGCGACGCGATGCCCGGCGGCGGTCAGATCCGCATCGTGCTGGCGAATGTCGAGGCCGATGGCCGGCCGTGGGTGCAGCTGACGGTCAGCGATACCGGCGGCGGCATGGACGCCGAGACCGCGACTCACATCTTCGAGCCGTTCTTCACCACCAAAGGCGCCGGCCACGGGACCGGCCTCGGACTGGCGACGGTGTACAGCATCGTTCAGCAGAGCGGCGGCTCGATCGAGGTCGATAGCGAACCGGGCCGCGGAACGACGTTCCGGGTCCGTCTGCCGGAGGTCGCCGGCATCGAGGGAAGCGAGCACGACGAAGTGGCGCCCACTCGCGCGTCGACCGCTTCCGAGACAGTGCTCCTCGTCGAAGACGACGAACGCGTACGCGCGCTGGTGCGAAGCATCCTGAAAAAAGGCGGCTATCGGGTGCTCGAAGCGGAGCACGCGGAAGCGGCGGCCGAGATCTCGTCGGCGCACCAGGGCCCGATCGATCTGCTGCTGACCGATGTGGTGATGCCCGGCCGCAACGGCCGCGAGCTCGCCGAGCAGGTCGTCCGGAGCCGGCCGTCCATCCGCGTGCTGTTCATGTCGGGCTACTCGAACGACGCCGTGATGATGCGCGGCGTTCACATCACCGACGCACAGTTCATCCAGAAGCCGTTCACGATCGACGAGCTGAGCACGAAAGTCCGGGACGTGCTCGCCAAGGTCTAGACAACCACCGCGCGACTCTCAGCCGTTACAGCCGCGCTTGAATGCGGGAAGCGACTCCCGACGAAGAAGTCGTAGGCCCAGCCGCCAACGACTCCGCCGACGCACGGAGCCACGACCGGCACCCACCACCAGCCGTTCCCCGCGCGAAACACCTCGGCGCCCCAACCGGCCACGAACGTGAACAGCCGCGGTCCGAGATCGCGCGCAGGGTTGATGGCGTACCCGGAATTGAACCCGTAGGTGGCGCCGATGAGGAGGACCAGCAGGCCGACAACGACCGGCGCCAGTCCGGCGGGCGCCGGCGAGTTCCGTGTATCGGTGATCGCGAAGATGACGCCGACCAGCAGGGCCGTCCCGACCACCTGATCGATGAAGCCGCCCGGAAACACGCTCAGGAACGGCTGGGGATACGTCGCCCAGATACCCGCCGTCCCCTGCGGGCCGGTGACCTGACGGACGCCGTTGTCGAAGGCGTAAAGCGCCTCGTGGTAGGTGGCGAACACCACGGCCGACGCGATGAACGCCCCCGCGAACTGCGCGACTGAATACGGCAGCACTTTGTTCCACGGGAAGCGCCGGTGCACCGCCAGCGCGAGCGTGACCGCCGGGTTGAGATGCGCACCGGTCACGCCGGCCGCCACATAGCAGCCCATCGTCACGGCCAGACCCCACGCGATGTTGATCGACAGCGTGCTGCCGGCGCCGCCCTTGCTCAGGACGACCTGCGCGACGACGCCGACGCCGAAGACGATCAGGATGAACGTGCCGAAGAATTCGGCGAGGAGCTCCCGTGAGAGCGCGTTGGACATGGCGCGTATTGTAGACTCGTCCGGCTGAAGCCGGACACGACATCAGGTGACCATGCCGTACATTCTTGCGCTCGACCAGGGAACGACCAGCTCACGCGCCATCGTCTTCGATCGTGACGGCGCGATTCGCGCGATCGCCCAGAAGGAATTCACACAGATGTTTCCGTCGCCGGGGTGGGTCGAGCACGACCCGCAGGAAATCTGGGCGTCGCAGATCGGCGTCGCCGTCGAAGCGCTCGGGCGGGCCCAGGTGCGCCCCAAGGACGTCGCCGCCATCGGCATCACGAACCAGCGCGAAACGACCATCGTCTGGGATCGCGAGACCGGCGAACCGATTCACCACGCCATCGTCTGGCAGGACCGCCGGACGGCGGACTTCTGCGAGCGGCTCAAAGCGGAGGGCGCGGGCGAGGCGATTCAGGTGCGGACCGGTCTGCTCATCGACGCGTATTTCTCGGCGAGCAAGATCCGGTGGCTGCTGGACCACGTGCCGGGCGCGCGGGCGCGCGCCGAAGCGGGCAAGCTGGCGTTCGGGACCGTCGACACGTGGCTGGTGTGGAAGCTGACCGGCGGCGCGTGTCACGTGACCGACGTGAGCAACGCGTCGCGCACCATGCTGTTCAACATCCACACCCTGCAATGGGACGACGAGCTGTTGCGGCTGTTCAACATCCCGGCGAGCCTCCTGCCGGCGGTACGATCCTCGAGCGAAGTGTACGGCCAGGTATCGACATCGCTCGGGATCGATCAAGTGCCCGTGGCAGGCATCGCCGGCGACCAGCAGGCGGCGCTCTTCGGGCAGATGTGCCGCACGCCGGGCATGTCGAAGAACACGTACGGCACAGGCTGCTTCCTGCTGCAGAACATCGGCAGCTCGCCGATTCGATCGCGTCAGCAGCTGGTGACGACCGTGGCGTGGCAGATTGGCGGACGGACGGAGTATGCGCTCGAAGGCAGCGTGTTCATCGGCGGCGCCGTCGTGCAATGGGTCCGCGACGGGCTCGGCCTGGTGCGCACCGCCGCCGACATCGAGCCGCTCGCCGCGTCGGTCGCCGACAACGGCGGTGTCTACCTCGTTCCGGCGTTTGCGGGTCTGGGCGCGCCGCACTGGGATCCGTACGCGCGCGGCACGATTGTCGGCATCACGCGCGGTACGACCGCCGGTCACATCGCCCGGGCGGCGCTCGAAAGCATCGCGTATCAGGTGAGCGATCTGCTCGACGCCATGGCCGGCGACGCCGGCATTCCGCTCACCGAATTGCGCGTCGACGGCGGCGCCGCGACCAACAACACGTTGATGCAGTTTCAGGCCGATCTCCTCGGCGTCCCCGTGGTGCGGCCGATGGTGACGGAAACCACCGCATTGGGCGCCGCCTATCTCGCCGGCCTGGCGGTAGGTTTCTGGCCGTCGGTCGATGCCATCAGCGGGCAGTGGAAGGTCGACCGGCGGTTCGAGCCGGCGATGCCGCGCAGTGCGACCGGCGCGCTGCGTCAGCAGTGGACCGAAGCGCTGCAGCGCTCCAAGGGTTGGATCAAGCCAGCGTAGACGTGCGACGAACGCGGGATCAGCGCTTGCTGTTCCGGGGAGGAAACGTCGGCCGGCCGAAGTCGGCGGCTTCTGCCAGAGTTGACGAGCCGGCCCGCTCGGCGTAGCCACCGAGAATGAGGAGCGACGCGAGCCGCAGCGGCAGCTCGTAGGTCCCGCCGATCCGATAGGGGCGGAGATCGAATTCGTCGAATTCACCGGGAATCGGCAGGCTCTTGATCCGGATTCGCAGGGCGATTTCGGGTGTATCGTTTTCAGTCATGAATCGGCCGCTGCTGAGTTTGCCGGATACACGTTTTTTACATTTCCAAGCGGTGAAGCACCAGAAAGCAAGATGATGGCCTGCTGGAAGATGACCATGAACAGATTGTTCGCAGTCGTTCTCGTCGCGCTGTCCGTGACGGCTTTCGGGCAGCAGGCCCCCGGCGGGCAGCGCGTGTTTGCGCCAGAGGGCACGCCAATCACGCTGGGCCTGGCCGGGTACGCCAAGGTTCTGTGCTCGGCGGTCTTCGTTTCGGGCCGCGAGCCTGCCGAAGCATTCAGGAACAGCGGCTTCTTCCTGTTCCCCGACGAGCATCGCGCCGGCGTCACGTACGCGGTCGATCGTGACAGGAAACTCGTGCGCATGACGCACGGCGCCACGACGCGCGTGGCGAAGTTCTACGGCGATCAGGGCTGCATCATCCATCCGCAGGATCACGACGGCATCTATTTCACACCGGTACCGGTGAAGACACGGCTGCCGGACGCGGCGACGCAACCGTGGCCGATGGGCGACGCGCCGTCGCACGCGCCTCTTCCAGAGGGGCTCGACGCGGCTCGAGTCGCAAAGGCAGTCGACCTGGCCTTCGCCGATCCTGAAGCGCTGACCGCCGGCATGGTCGTGGTCTACAAGGGTCAGATCGTCGCCGAGCGCTACATGCCAGGGATCACCAAGGACACGCAACTGGAAAGCTGGTCCATGGGCAAGAGCCTGACGGCGACGCTCTTCGCGCTGCTCGTGAAGGAGGGCGTGTACAAGATCGACGATCCCGTGCCAGTACCGGCATGGCGTGCGCCCGGCGATCCGCGGGGCGCGATCCGGATCGTCGATCTGCTGCACATGAGCAGCGGTCTCAGGTTCATCGCCGGACAGGATCCCGACTACACACCCGACAAGGGATACCCGGATCACACGCTCGTCTACACGGGCGCGATCGACGCGTTCACGCATTCGATGACGCGGCCGCTGCAGTTTCCTCCCAACACCGAAGGCCGCTATCGCAATTCGGATCCGCTGATGGTCGGCTGGCTGGTGAAACAGGCCGTCACCAAACGCGGCGAGGAGTACCTGACTTACCCGCAACGCGCGCTCTTCGATCGCATCGGCATTCGCCGCCAGGTGCTCGAAACCGATCCGTACGGCAACTTCCTCCTGTCGGGCTACGACTACGGCACGCCGCGCAACTGGGCGCGGCTCGGTCTGCTCTATCTCCAGGACGGCATGTGGCAGGGCCAGCGCCTGCTGCCTGAAGGCTGGTCGACATTCGTCAGCACGCCCGCCCCGGCGTGGAAGACGCCGGTCTACGGCGGCCTGTTCTGGGTGAATGGCGACGGCGCCTGGCCGATCCCGAAGACGTCGTACTTCATGAACGGCGCCGGCGGTCAGCGGGTGGTCATCATCCCCACGCACGATCTGGTCGTGGTCCGCATGGGCCATCACCGCGGCGACCGCGCTGGAATGAACGCCCTGAAAGCGGCGCTCGCCGAGTTGCTCGCCGCGGTGCCGAAAACACAAACGCTGCGGAATTGATGTGGGTCTTCCACTTACCCACTTACCCACTTACCCCATTACCAACTACTTCCGTTCTCCCTTGATGTCGATGCCGAGCTGCTGACATTTCTTGTACAGGTGACTGCGCTCGAGGCCGAGCGCGCGGGCGGTTTCCGTCGCGCGATGCCCGTGCGCATGCAGCTCCTGGACAACCACCTCACGCTCGTACGCCTGGACACGCTCAGCAAGCGTGCCGGACATGCGCCCGCCGTCGCTCGCGCGGCCATCGGCGAGCGTCGGCAACGCGATCTTCGAGTGGCGGCCAGCGAGTACTTGACGCACGGTCGCCGCGTCCACCGCATCGTCTGTCAGCAGCAGCAGCCGTTCGACGACATTCCGCAGCTCGCGAACGTTGCCGGGCCATGCGTAGCCGACGAGCTCGTCGATGGCGTCACGTTCGAAGCCGCGCGGCTTCCACCCGTTCTGCTCCGCCACCTGCCGCGCAAAATGCTCTGCCAGCACCGGAATGTCCTCGGAGCGCTCGCGCAGCGGCGGCATCACGATCGGAAAGACGAAGATGCGGTGATACAGGTCTTCGCGAAACGTGCCCTTCTGCACCAGCAGCTCGAGATCGCGATGCGTCGCGACGATGACGCGCGTGTTGACGACGATCGGACGTTCGCCGCCGATGCGTTCGAGCTCGCCTTCCTGCAGCAGCCGCAGCAGCTTGGCCTGCATCGCCGCCGGCATGTCGCCCATCTTCGTCGAGGAACAACGTGCCGCCGTGCGCCTGTTCGAACTTCCCGAGATGACGGGCCGCGGCGCCGGTGAACGCGCCTTTCTCGTGACCGAACAGCTCCGACTCGATCAACTCGGACGGCACGGCGGCGCAGTTGACCGTCACGAACGGCCGCTCGCGCCGCGCGCTGCGCTCGTGCACCGCCCGCGCCACCAGCTCCTTGCCGGTGCCGGTCTCGCCGAGAATGCAGACGCGCGATTCGCTCGGGGCCACGCGATCGACCTGCGCCATCACCCGCTGCATCGCGTCGCTGGCCCAGATCACGTCGTGACGGCCGACCCGGCGCCGGAGCTGGCGGTTTTCCTCCTCGAGACGCACCAGCTTCAGCGCGTTCTCGACCGTCAGCAGGAGCTTCTCCGCGGAGATCGGCTTTTCGAGGAAGTCGAGGGCGCCCAGGCGCGTCGCGCGGACGGCCATGTCGACGGTCGCCTGGCCGGACATCATGATGATCGGCGTCATCACGCCAAGCTCGCGCAGATCGGCGAGCATCGACAGACCGTCCTTGCCGGGCATCACCACGTCGGAAAAGACGATGTCGAACCGCTCCTGCTGCAGCAGCGCGATCGCCCGGGCGGCGTTGTCGCAGACGACCGGCTCGTGGCCGGCCAGCCGGAAAGTCCGCGAGATGGACGCCAGCGTCGACGCGTCGTCGTCGACGATCAGCACACGCATCATGCGTTGGCCCCGTTCGACGGCTCGCCGGTTGGCAGCTCGATATGGAACGTCGTCCCCTTGCCCCGGCACGCTCTCGACCCACACCTTCCCGAAATGGTCGGTGACGACCGACTGGACGATCGCCAGGCCCAGACCGGTGCCATGCTGCTTCGTCGTGTAGTACGGCGTGAACAGACGCTGACGCTCCTCCTCGGTCAGGCCCTCGCCCGTGTCCGTGACGTCCAGGCGGAATGAGGCGCCGTTGCGTTCGGTTCGCACCCGCAGCTGCCCCCCTTGCGGCATGGCGTCGATGGCGTTCAACAGCAGGTTCTGGACGACGCGTCCCAGCTGTTCGCCATCCGCGCGAATCGGCTCAGGCGACGGGTCGAGCTCGAGCGTCACGGCAATCGGCGGGCGCCCCGGCGCCTGCATCTGAGCGCGGAACAGCGCGACGACGCGCTCGACGACCTCGTTGGGCGCCACCATCGCGAATGCCGGCGCCGGCATCTTCGCAAACTCGCTGAAGCCGCCGACGACGGTGTTCAGGTTGGCGAAGCCGGTCGTGAGTGTCGACAGGCTCTCGTCGAGGACCTCCTCGAACTCCTGCGGCGGCAGCGTTCGGGCCCGCCGGAGGTTGTCGACCGTCAAACGCAGCGGGAAGAGCGGATTCTTCAGCTCGTGCGCGAGCCGCCGCGCCAGCTCCCGCCATGCGGCGACGCGTTCGGCCTGGACCAGCCGTTCGCGCTGCTCGACCAATTGAGCGGCCATGCCGTCGAACGCGTGCGCCAGCTCGCCGATCTCGCCGGAGCCGTGCACGCCGCCCACGCGAACGCTCCAGTCGCCCGCGGCGACCTGCCGCGCGGCATCGGCGATCTGCTCCACGGGTCGCGTCACCCTGGCGGAGACGACGTAGCTGAGCGCCGATCCAATGACGACGCCGAGAAGACCCAGACCGATACCGCTCCACCGGATGCGGGACATCAACGCGGCAAGCTCGCGGCCGGAGCTCGCGACGAGCAACACGCCGAGGACGCCGCCGCCGGCGCCGGCCAACGGAATGGCATGCACCGTCTCTGGACCATCGGGCCACTGGACCGTCTCGGCGTGCTCCTGACCGGTCTGTTTCACTCGCGCGATCAGCGGCTGGAGCTGCGCCGCCTGGAACTGCTGGCCGGACGCATCGATCAGCGCCTGGCGCGAGCCCTCGGCCTCGACATTCCGGTACAACAAGGCGCGGATGCCGGGCGGCAGCTGGAGCGACTTGAGGAATTCCTGATCCAGCCGCCGGCCGCCAGCGATGGAGATCGTCCGCGCGCCCGACGGCACCGCGCGGACCGCGACGAGACCCAGCGCCGTTTCACCAGGCAGGTCGATCGCCTGCAGGAACGCTTCGCCGGATGGGCCGTCGCGCCGGTTCGTCGCCCACGCCTGGCGATATCCGAACCGCGCCGGCCAGTGCGCGGACGAGATGATCGTCCCGTCGTCCGCGACCAGATCCAGGAAGTCGAGGCCTTGGAGAGCCGCGAGGGACGCGGCTTCGTTGACGAAGGGTGCGTAGTCGGTGCCGCGTCGTCCGATCTCGTGCGCGGTGCGAAGGACAAGGTCTGTCGACGCCAGGCGATCGAGCCGCCGCTTGACGTCGTCCTGCTGAGTGGCGAGCTCTCTCCGGAACTGCTGGACCAGCGCATCGGTCCGCTGACGATCGAGCGTCTCGAACGACCGGCGCGCGCTGGTGGAGATGCTCCACGTGACCAACGTCACGGCGACGGCGACCACGCCTCCGACCAGCAGGAAGAGCCGCGTCCGCAGTGTCACGGCGCACCGCTCCTCAACCAGACATCGGCGAAGTTCCAGGCGCCAGACCCACTGACCGGGGGCCGGTTCCAGGTGCCGACGCGGTCGCTGAAGCCGTAGAGATCCGGCAGATGCACGATCGGCACGACGACGGATCGCTCGAGCAGCTGCCTCTCTGCCTGGTAGACGGCGTCCAGTGTGGCGCCCGGCGAAAGCGTGGCCTGCACCGCGCCGCCGTCACCGTTCTTGATCCGTTCGACCAACGCCGCGAGCGCGCGATCGGGAGACGTGGTCGGTACTCGGACCCGCACCAGCCTGGCGTCCGGCCGAGGCGCCAGTCCCGCCGGTGCCTGCACCTTGAGGGTGAACCCGATCTCGCGGGCGTCGACCGCGATGCGATCGGCGATCGCATGGGCGAGCGGATCGGATGCATCCACGCGAAGCGTCAACTCGCGCTGGTCGAGCGGCAGTGCGGCAATGGCCGCTCTCGACAGCGTCGGCCCGCGATCGAAGGCGAAAAGCGGCGCATAGCCGGACAACCACCGCGGCACCAGGGCGTCGGCCGGCTCCGCCAGCCGCTGGAGCAGCGCGGCGCTCATCGACGCCCGATTGACCGCCGCGCTCAGCGTGCGACGCCACAGCAGCGCGGTATCCGTGGCGCGATGCGGCTCGAACACGACGGCGAATGCGTCGAGCGGACGCGACGCCGCGATGTGCAGCCCGCGTTGAGTGAGTCGACGGGCATCGAGCGCGCTCGCGGCGACAACGTCGGCGCGGCCGCCTTCGAGATCGCTGAGTTGCGCCGCGGCCGGGCGTCCCATCTCGATGCGAATCGCGTCGACGAACGGCCGTCCGTTCCAGTAGGCGTCGTGGGCTCGCAGCGACACGCGCCCAGGCTCGCGCGACTCGATTCGAAACGGCCCCGTGCCAGCAAGCGCACCGCCGGAACCACGAACGACAACGGCGTGACGGACGTCGGCCAGGAGCCAGGGGAGGTCGGGCAATGGTTCGCGGGGGGTGATCACGATGGCGCCGGACTCGACCGCAATCATCCAGGCCGGTTCACTCACACGCAGCGCGGACGCGACGTGCCACGCTTCGAGCGTTGACCCATCGTGGAGCTGGACTCCCGATCGGAGGCGGATCTGCCAGCGGGCGCCCCGGGGATCGCTTTCCCACGCCGTCGCCAACATCGGCCGCAGTCCGTGCTCGTCAATCGTGACGAGCGGCTCGAAGACGAGTCCCATCGCGCGTGCGCGCGCCGCCGCCTCCGCGGTGTCACTGGCCGCTGCGGCGGGATCGAGCGACCTGATCGTCGCCTCGACCTCGACACGGAGAGTGCCGCCATAGCGAGGCCGCGCTCCCTGGACGACGCGATTCGTCACGCCGACGCTAGCGAGCGCAAGACAGACTGAGATGAAACGCCTCATAACCTCCGGTCTGCATATCGTGAACCACGGCGACCGCCTCGCGATCGTCCTGCGGCCGCGACGGCATCCGCGCGGACCACAACGCGGTCAGGACGCCAGGCAGGACGATCGTCGACGCTTCCGGCACCAGCGTGCTGCCCGCGACACGGGCCAGGCGCAGCACGTCGGCGCTTTCTGCGTCCGGAGCGCGGCGCGCGGTGACGACGTAGGAGCCTGGCGCACAAGCGCTCCGCAGCGCCGCGACATGATCGCTGGCATCCCCTCGGGCGACCACCCGGCGTTGGGCGTCCAGAAACGTCAGCGTCCCTTGCTGGTCGACCACGAGCCATTGACCGCTGTCGAGCGGCGCCGCCTCGTAAAACGAGAAGCCTTCGGGGGTCGCAAAAGTGTTCCGGCTCGCCGCCATGCCGGCGTTCTCGATGCCGATCGGCCACGGCTCCCCTTCGTCGGCGCACGCAAGCGCGAACGGCGCCGACGAACCGCGGCAGGTGACGCCGGGAAGGAACACCTCGAACGCGTCGCCGTCGGCCCGCAGATGCCCCCGCACGTCCCGCGGCCATACGCGGCCCGTGGCGATCGCCGCTGATTGCGTCGCAACGGCTGGTTGTCCCGCAAGCGGAATCCGCGTCACCGTCGTCGGGGTCAGCACGAGCAGCGCCGGGCCGGCCAGTGCCACGTCGAGGATGGGATCGCGTTGCGCGTGGAGCGGCCGGAGTTGCAGCGCGACGATTGGATTCGGCACCGAGGGTCCGCCGCTGTTCTTCGCGCGCGTCGCGGTCACGACCCGTCGCGCGGCGCCGTCGCCGATGTCCGCGATGCAGGCATCCTCCCTGAGGTTTTCCAGACAACTGCAGCGCACCGTCGTCGCGCCGTCTCCCGACTCGACGAGGCGGATGCCGCGGGCGGCGAGCGATCGACCCAATTCGAGTTGAGTCCGGCCGTCATCGCCGGTGCAGACCAGATGCACCGCCGCGCCTGGAGCAATCGCGGCCGCGACGCGGCCGGCGAATTCTGATGCGAGATCCTGAGTGGCGGGTTGGGCTCGAACCGTCGCCGCGGCCAGCAGGAACATGAGCGCGCTCGACGCGAGCGTCGACCATTCGCGGCCGTGGCAGCCCACGACCGCGAATGATAGCACCCGCCGATCAGTGCTGGTTCGGATGGGGCACCCCGAATGCACCGAGCGGCGTGGTCTTGAGCACGTCGTTCGCGAAGAAGAACTTGCCATCCATCGGCACCATCATGATCTGCACCTTGTCCGACAGCCGCTCCGCCACGATCTTCTAATCACGATGGATTCTCCATCAGCACCACGGCTTCGGATCGAGGCAAAGCAACATGACATCCTCCCGTGTGAACGGAAAAGCGTTACTGAACGTCGCCGAACAGCTGCGCGATCTCCGGCGTGCGCTCGGCATGGAGCTCGACGACGTCGCCGCTGCGGACGCGGGCAAAGAGCTGTTCGACATCCTGGTTGCGAAGGCGGATGCAGCCGTGCGATTTGGCGAAGCCGATGGAGCCGGGTGCGTCGGTGCCGTGGATGCCGTAGCCCTTCGCGCTGAGCCCAATCCAGCGCGTACCGATCGGATTCGCGCGGCCTGGGCCGACGACCTTTCCCGGCTTGTAGTACGTCGGATTCGAAACGCGGTTGACGATCGTGAAGGTGCCGACCGGGCTGGGTGAAACGGACGCGCCGACCGCGACAGGGTAGATGCCGACGACCTGATCGTTCTCGAGGAGCGCCAGCTTGCGGTCCGGGATGCTCACGACGACGCGGCGCGTCGCGGGCGTCTCCGAGGAGCGCGCGCCTTCGGCGGCGGTGACCGGCCGTGCAACGTTCAGCACGGCAGCCATCGCGAAGGCCGTGAGCAGCCGGCTGAATTGGTTCGTCCTCATCTCGTCCTCCGTCTTACGGACGAGAAGGGCAACAGCGGAGCCAGCTGTTAAGATCTTACATTCCATGATACTTACAGGAACGTCGGCTTGAAATCCGTGTCAGCCGGCCCGCGACCGTGTGCGGGCTGACACACGCCCTCCTGTTCCCCGCCGTTCAGCTGCGTGCAAATGGACAACCTCTTGCACGTTTTTGCCCGTCGGTGCGCTACACCGTCCTCGCAGCAGTCATCGCCGTTCACCTGCTCTCGACGGAATGTGTCCGCAGCGGTGTGGACGATGCGGCGAGCAAGCGCCTGAAGACCTCAGAGCGCGCAGAGGTGATCAAGCGCGCGCAGGTGTGGAAGGCAACCGACGTGTCGTCGAAGGACATCATGGACCGGTCCGGACGTGAAAGGCGCGTTCGTGCCCGGCGAAACCGTCACCTGCGACTACGTGAGGGAGCGGCTCGGCGGCACCACACCGAAGTTCGCCTGCGCGATTGCCCCCGACGACAAGGTGAAGGTCCGGTTCGGTCGCGCCAACGGCGAAATCTACGCCGGCGTCGCCGCGACACGACTGTTGTGGGCGTTGGGATTTGGCGCCGACGCTCTCTATCCGGTACGCGTCGTGTGTCGAGGCTGTCCTGCGGAGTTTGCGGGCGAAGGCGACGCAGCGGCAGGACAGATCGTGTTCGATCTCGCGGCGATCGAGCGCAGAGTGCCCGGACACGAGCTCGTCGGGCCGGGCATGGATCCCGGGTGGACGTGGCCGGAGCTCGATCGAGTGGACGAGAGCGCCGGCGGCGCGACCGTCGCTCAGCGCGACGCGCTCAAGCTCCTCGCCGTGTTCCTCCAGCACACGGACAACAAACAGGAACAGCAGAAACTTCTCTGTCTCGACGAAAGGCTCGAAGGCGCCGGCGCCGGGTGCGTGACGCCGTTCATGATGATCCACGACGTCGGCATGACATTCGGCCGCGCCAATAGTTTCAATCGCGACGCCCTGGGCAGCGCGAATCTCGAACAGTGGGCGGGTACGCCGATCTGGCGAGACGAGACGCACTGCGTCGCGAACCTTTCACCATCCCAGACCGGCACGCTGTCGCACCCCATCATCTCCGAGGGCGGCAGACAGCTTCTCGCGGACCTGCTCGGCCAGCTCACCGACCGTCAGTTGCAGGATCTGTTCGAGGTCGCGCGCTTCGGCAACCGCTTTCCGCCCAGCGGAGACGGCGCCGCGCCGGTCTCCGCCTGGGTGGATGCGTTCAAGCACAAACGCGACGAGATCGCGGGCAATGCTTGCCGTGGATCGAGTAATTGAGTGATTGGGTAATTGGGTAATTGGATTGGGTAATTGGATTGGGGCAGCCGCGATTACCCAGATTACCCAATTCATACCAATTACCCAATTCGGGTATTACTTACGAGGCCGGCACCTTGAGCGCTTCGAGGTGTGT
The DNA here is from genome assembly GCA_963792175.1 of uncultured Acidobacteriota bacterium. GTDB lineage: Bacteria > Acidobacteriota > Vicinamibacteria > Vicinamibacterales > CAVVIG01 > CAWBVG01. Next base: position 152,553 of record CAWBVG010000030.1, on the reverse strand, counting down.
GACGATGTCCTGACCGGAGGTCGCGGGCTTGACGGCCTTGTCGATGTCGGCGATCTTTCCGGTTGGATCGATATAGAAGGTGTAGCGGCGCGCGAACTGCCGGTCCGGCGGTGCCTCGGGGCTGATGACACCGTAGGCGAATGCGACTTTCTTGTCGGGATTGGCGAGCATCGGGAAGTCCGCGTGCTCTTTCTCGGCGAACCCCTTGTTTTCTTCCAGCGTGTCGACGCTGATCATGAAGTACGCGGTGTCGAACTTCCGAATCAGTCCCCCGCTCTCACGGAGCGAGTTGCATTCAGCCGTTCAACCAGCGGTGAAGGCTTTCGGGAACCACGCCAGCACGACCCAGTGCCCCTTCAGATCCTTACTGAGGGTGTAGGTCTTGCCGTCCGTAGCCGGCAGCGTAAAATCCGGGGCCTGATCGCCGACCTTCAACTCCACAGCTGGAGTCTGGCCGGCAACCGGAGCGGCCGACAGCACGCCCGCAGCGAGCGCGAGCGGCAGCAGCCATATGGCTTTCTTCATCACACCTCCTCGAGCAAAACGATAGCACAGCTCTTTGGCGATGGAGTCCGGGAGGTACGGATTTCGCACGGCGGGGACACATGAGGAAAACCGCGAGAATCGCCCTGGTTCTGCTGGGGTTGACGATCGGGTGCAGTGCCGACAAGACCCCCACCGCCCCCGAAGCCGGCGGCCTCAACCTGACGGGCACCTGGAACGGGCCGATCGTCGTCGACACCACCGAGGCGCGTATGTCCTGGAATCTGACGCAACTGAACGGCGTGGTCAGTGGTCCAGTCACCGTCCTGCTGCCGAACGGCATCGTCCTGTTGAACGGGTTTCTCAACGGCACGCTCTCGGGGATGACGCTGACGTACACGATTTCGGTGGGTAACGGCGGCGTGCCGACGCGTCCGACGTGCACCGGCCAACTCACCGGGACGATGACTGTGACCGTTGCCTCCCCCTCGTCGCTCAACGGTCCGATGGGCGTGTCGTCGAGCAACTGCACGCCGCCGTTCGGCACGTCGACCATTACCCTCACACGGCAGTAGCGACCGGGGCCACGAAGGCACGAACACTTCGCGGTCCCGGTACGCTACTCCGCTCTCAGCGCCTGCATCGGATCGACCCGCGCGGCGCGCAGCGCGGGCACGGCAGTGGCAGCCGCAACCGTGGCGAGCAGCGCGAGCGGCACGGCGACGAAGACCACTGGATCCGCGGGCGCGACGGCGAACAGCATGCCGCGCAACAGCTGCGCGAGCGCGTACGCGAGGGCGCAGCCGATGGCGATGCCGATCAGCGCCAGCCGCAGGCCCTGCGCCATCACCAGCCTGAGGATGTCGGTTGAGGCGGCCCCCATCGCCATGCGGACGCCAATCTCCGACGTGCGCCGGCTGACCGCGTATGCCATCACACCGTAGACGCCCGCGATCGCCAGCGCCAGCGCGAAGAACGCGAAGACGCCGATCAACAACGTGCGGAATCGCGGCGTCGCGACCGAGATCGACAAGGCGTCGTTCATCGTGCTCATCCGCACCGGCACGTCGCCGTTCACGCTCCGAATGATCTCGCGGAACGTGTTCGCGACGTTCATCGGCTCGGTGGCGGTGCGGGCGACCAGCGCCAGCGATGTTGCCGTCACCGGATGCTGTTCGAACGGCAGGTAGATTTCGGGCCCGGGCTGCTTCGACGGATCGGACGAGCGCACATCGCCCACCACGCCGACAATCGTCATGAACTTCGGCGAGTCCATCCCGCAGGCGATGTTCCGGCCGATCGGATCCGCGTCGCCGAACGCCTGACGGGCCAGCGCCTCGTTGACGATGACGACGAACGGCGCGTCGTACCGATCGCGCACCGAGAAGTCGCGGCCGCGGCGCAATGGGATCTGCATGGTCTTGAAGTAGTCGGGCGTGATCACCGTGAAGGCGGCCTGCGGCAGCCGCACGCCGGCCACGCTCGGATCCTGCCCACCCTCGAGCCAGTAGCCGCCGTTCGACTCGTGGCCGAAGCGGCCCCTCGCCGCGGGCAGCCCGCGAATGCCCGCCACCGAGGTCACGCCGGGCACCGACGCCATGCGCGTCAGCACGTCGGCGTAGAACGCGGTCGCGCGCTGGGCCCCTGCAATATTCCGCAGATCGATCCGCGTCGGCACGCTCGTTTCGAGGACCAGCAGGTGGTCGGCGCTGAATCCGAGCGGGACGTGCCCGAGGGCGACGAAGCTGCGGATCAGCAGCGAGGCGCCGACGACCAGCGCCACCGCCAGCGCGATCTCAACGACGACGAGCACGCTGCGCAAACGCGCGCCGCCGCCGCCGATCGCGCCGCCACGCCCGCCCTGGCGAAGCGATTGGTTCAGATCCACGCGCGAAGCTTGAAGCGCCGGCATCACGCCGAACACGAGGCTCGACGCGATCGACACCGCGAGCGCAAAGAGGAGGACACGCCCGTCGATGCCCACTTCTCCCAGGCGCGGCAATCCGGCGGGCGCGGCGGCCACCACCGCGGCCAGGCTCCATCGCGCGAGCACCAGGCCGAGCGCACCGGCCGTCAGCGCGAGCATCGCGCTCTCCGTCACCAGCTGCGCCACCAGGCGTCCGCGGCTGGCGCCAAGCGCCGCGCGAACGCCCAGTTCCGATCGGCGCGCCGTCGCCCGCGCCAGCAGGAGATTGGCGACGTTGGCGCAGGCGATGAGGAGCACCAGACCGACGGCGCCCGCGAGGAGGTTCAGCGTCGGCCTGGTGTCGCCGACCAACTGCTCCTGCAGCGGCACGATGACGACGCCTTTCTCGCCGTTGGTGGCCGGATACGCCTGTTCGAGACGGGCCGCCAGCGCCGTCATCTCCGCTTGCGCCTGCGTCAGCGCGACGTCGTCCTTGAGCCGGGCGACCACCCGATAGTTGTGAGCGCCCCGCGAGGTGGTCTCAGGCTGGACCCACGCCGGATACCAGAGATCTGTACGGGTCGGGAATCGAAACCCGGGAGGCATGACGCCGATGATGGTGAACGTGCGCTCGGCGAAACTCGCGGTTGATCCGATCGCATCCGGACGGCCGCCGAAGCGCCGCATCCAGAAGTCGTGGCTGATGATGGCCGTGAACGCGCTACCAGCTGTTTCGTCCACTGATTCGAACACGCGGCCCATCGACGGCCCCACGCCGAACACATTGAAAAACCCCGGCGTGACGCGGATGACGGTCCCATAGTCGGCCGCGCCCGACACCGAGACGCTGGTTTCGCCGCCGGCGTAATACGCCATGGCGGCGAACGACGACGCGGTGTCGTGCCAGTCGTGAAAATCCGGCGCGGACACCGAGTTGGACACGGTTGATTTTCGCCACAGGTTGTTGAGGGCCACAATCCGTTGCGGCTGCTGATAGCGGAGCGGCCGCAGCAGCACGGCGTTGACCACGCTGAAGATGGCCGCGTTGGCGCCAATGCCAAGCGCGAGCGTGCCGACGGCGAGTGCGACGAACGCGGGTTGCCGGCGCATCGAGCGCCACGCATAGCGGACGTCCTGCAGCAGGTGATCCATGGCGGCTTAGACGGGATGGCCGCCAGGAGCGTTGAGGGCGTCCGGCTTCTGCCGGACCCACCTGCTGACCGGGTACGAGGCTTGCTGGCTCATCCGGCGAATGGGCGGTTCGCTCCTGCTTCCCCTGCTGGCCGCGCTGGCTACAGTTCCCGTGCCGCGGACACTGACCGTTACCGCGGACACGCGTCTGCTGGTCATCGCTCCCCACCCGGACGACGAAATCCTCGGTGGCGGCGGGTTGATGCGCCGGGTCCACGATCTTGGCGGCCTGGTACACGTCGTCTACCTCACCGACGGCGACGGGTACCCTGACGGCGTGCGGCTTGAAGAACACGGGAAGAAACTGTCGTCGGGGGACTTCCGGGACTACGGCCGCCGCCGGCAGCGCGAAGCGCAGGAGGCCCTCAAGACGCTCGGCCTGGACGAGTACGACGCCACGTTTCTGCGGTTTCCGGACGGAGGCCTGTGCAAGCTCACCCACACGTATTGGTCCGAGCGGCGGCGGGCGTACCGGTCTCCCTACACCCGTCGCGACCGTCCGCCGGAGTCCGACAACATCGTTCCGAACACCGAATACCGCGGCGAGGATCTCACGCAGGAGCTGGCGCAACTCATCGCGGAATTCGGTCCGACCCTCATCCTGGTCCCCAGGAGGGAGGATCAGCACCCCGACCATTGCGCCGCCTGGTACTTCCTGGCGGACGCGCTGGGAGACGTCGCGCGCGTGCATCCCGGTCTGGCGCCCGACGTCGTGAACTACATCGTTCATTACGACAGCTGGCCGTTCAATGACGAGAGGGCGGCGCTGTCGCCGCCGCCTGGTCTGCGCGGCGGCGCATCGGGATGGATCGATGTCACGCTGACACCTGAAGAAGTGCGGGCGAAGCGCGCGGCGCTCCGGCGCTACAGGACGCAGATGCACACCATGCGCTCGTTTCTCGAATCGTTCGCGCGCACGAACGAGGTGTTCTCGCGACCTGCGCCGGCTCGGGTCGTGCTGCCGACCAAAAGCAGTCCATGCTGCGACAAGTAGAACCACAGCGATTGAGCGGATGACCGGCGGTACCGAGCGGCTCCACGCGCTCGACGTGTTTCGCGGCATCACCATCGCGGCCATGATCCTCGTCAGCACTCCCGGCAGCTGGGACTTCGTGTATCCGTGGCTCGAGCACGCACCGTGGAACGGCTGGACGCTCGCCGATCTCGTGTTTCCGTTTCTGCTCTTCGCGATGGGGGCGGCGGTTCCGTTCGCGCTCGGGCGCCGGCGCGGCACGCCGCGCGGTGTGCGGCGGCACGTCCTCAGGCGGGCGCTGATCCTGTTCGCGCTCGGCCTGCTGCTCAACGCCATCCAGACGCCGCCGCCGCTCCACCTGGCGACGTTCCGGATTCCCGGCGTCCTGCAGCGGATCGCGCTCGTGTACCTGGCGGTTTCCTGGATCACGGAACGGCTGCCGACGCGGGCGCAAGTCCTGGTCGCCGCCGCCGCACTTGGCGGTTACTGGCTGTTGCTTGCGATGGCGCCGCTCAGCGCAGAAGCGAATCTCGGCGCGGTCATCGATCAACACGTCTTCGGCCGGCACATGCTCTATCCGTTGTGGGATCCCGAGGGACTGCTCAGTACCGTGCCGGCAATCGCGACCGCGCTCTGCGGCGTCTTCGCGGGCGACTGGCTGAAAGTGCACGGCGCCGCGCACCGCGCGTGGTGGTTGTGGGCGGCCGGGGCCGCGGCCACCGCCGTGGGGCTGCTGTGGAATCGCGCGCTGCCCATCAACAAGAACCTGTGGACGAGTTCGTACGCCTTGTTCAGCGCGGGCGTCGCCGCCCAAGTCCTGGCGATCTGCCACTGGACGATCGACGTCAAGAAATGGAGCGGCTGGTCGCGGCCGTTCGTGGCATTCGGCCGAAACCCGCTGGCCGCGTACTTCCTGTCGGTCGGGATCGACGCCGTCCTCGCGCGATGGAGCGTCGCCGGCTCGGTTTCACTGAAGGCGTGGCTCTACCGAAGCGCGTTTCTGTCGTGGCTGCGGCCATGTTGCGGCAGCGAAGCCGCGGCGCTCGGCTATGCGGTGGCGTATGTCGCGCTCTGGGGCGTCGTGGTCATGTGGATGCACCGGCGCCGGGTTTTCATCGGCATCTAAAGGTATCATCGCCCTTATGAACTCCATATGTGGAACGCGGCAGCGCAAGAAGTTCTTTGCGAGCGCTGCGAGCGCTGCGTTCATCGTCGCGTTGTGCTGCGCGCGATTGTTCGCTGCCGGACGGCCAATCACGGTGACCGATCTGCTCGCGCTGCACCGAGTGAGCGATCCGCAAGTGTCGCCCGACGGGGCGCGCGTCCTGTACACCGTCGGCGTACCCGACGTGCCGAATAACCGCACCGCGAGGGACATCTGGCTCGTCACGGTGGCGACCGGAGATGCGAAGGCGCTGACGAGTAGCGGGCGCGAGAGCGACGGACGCTGGTCACCGGATGGCCGCCGCGTGGCATTCATCTCCAGCCGCGCGGGCAACGAACAACTGTTCGTGATGAACGCCGACGGGTCCGACGCCAAGGCCGTGTCGACGCTGTCGGGCGGTGTGGCGAACATCGTGTGGGCGCCGGATGGCCGCTCGATCGCGTTCACGTCCGAGGTCTATCCGGATTGCAGGGACGAAGCCTGTAACGCCGCCAGAGACAAGGAACGCGACGCGAGCAAATCGAAAGCCCGGATCTACGATCGGCTGCTCTATCGCCACTGGTCGACCTGGAGCGAAGGCAAGCGCAGCCATCCCTTCGTGGTCGAGCTGAATGCCGGCGCGCCGCGCGACCTGCTGCCCGGCGCCGACTACGACGTGCCGCCGCGGGAGCGTGAGGGCCCGCATCCCCTCGCGTTCTCGCCCGACAGCCGCGCGATCGCGTTCGTCGCCGTCACGGATGCCGTCGAAGCGACCAGCACGAACGCCGATCTCTTCGAGGTGCCGGTCGCGGGCGGCGCGGCCAGGAAGCTCACCACGAATCAGGGGTTCGACGGCGCGCCCGCGTACTCGCCGGATGGCCGTTCGCTCGCCTACCGCTCGCAGCCGCGCAACGGCTACGAGGCGGACAAGTGGCGGCTGATGGTGCTGGACCGGGCGTCGGGCCGTTCGACGAGCCTGACCGACACGTGGGACCGCAGCGTCGAGAGCCCGGCCTGGTCGCTCGACAGCCGGACGATCTACTTCAACGCCGAGGATCGCGGCGCGATGCCGGTGTTTGCGATTGCCGCGGCCGGCGGGCAGCCGCGCGCCCTCACGGCCGGTGCGTTCGACGGCGAGTTCAGCCTCGGCGGAGGCGACACGCTGGTCGTGTCGCGGAGCAGTCTGGCGGCGCCTTCCGAGCTGTTCGTGGTGCCGGCGAGCGGTGCGGCGCGTGCGCTGACGCATCAGAACCAGAAGCTGCTCGCGGAGCTCGACCTGGCGAAGCCGGAAAGCTTCACGTTTCATGGCGCCGGTAACGCGGAAGTCCAGGGCTATCTGATTCGCCCGCCGGCGTTTGACGCGGCCAGAAAGTATCCCCTGCTCCTGTTGATTCACGGCGGGCCGCAGGGCGTCTGGGGCGACACCTGGAGCTATCGCTGGAACGCGCAGACGTTCTCCGCGCCCGGGTACGTGAGCGTCATGATCAACCCGCGGGGGTCGACCGGCTTCGGCCAGAAGTTCACCGAAGAGATCACCGGCGACTGGGGCGGCAAGGCGACCGACGACCTCATGGCGGGGCTCGAGCACGTGCTCGTGAAGTACCCGTTCACCGACAAGACGCGCGTGGCGGCGGCGGGCGGATCGTACGGCGGCTACATGGTCGACTGGCTGGAGTCACAGTCGCGGGGCCGCTTCCGGGCGCTGATCTCGCACGCCGGCGTCTACGACCTGACGAGCATGTACGGCGCGACCGAGGAGCTCTGGTTTCCCGAGCACGAGTTTGGCGGAACACCGTGGACGAACGCGTCCGGCTACCAGAAGTTCTCGCCGCACCTGTATGCGGGCGAGTTCGGCAAGTTCAAGACGCCGACGCTCGTGATCGCCGGCGAACAGGACTACCGGGTCCCCTACACGCAGAGCCTCGAATTCTTCACGGCGCTCCAGCGTCAGGGCGTGCCGTCACGCCTCGTCCTGTTCCCGGATGAAGGCCACTGGATCAGCAAGCCGCAGAACAGCGTCGTGTGGTACCGGGAATTCCTCGGCTGGCTCGATCGCTATCTCGCGCCTGAAGGCACGGCTTCGAGGAGCGTGCGATGAGCCACGCCGTGCCACAGGCGCTGCGTCGCCGCTCGCGCCGGTCGACGACCGACCCTGGTATCGCCAGGTCAACTCGCGACACAGTGGAGGGCATTTTTCGCGTCGTTCCTCGGCTGGACGCTCGACGGGTTCGACTTCACCATCATCTCGTTCCTGATCGTGGACATTCAGCACAGCTTCACGATCAGCAAGGCGCTGGCGGGCGCGCTCGCCACGGTCACGCTCATGTTCCGGCTGCTGGGTGGCGCGGCGGCGGGCTCGGCGGCCGACCGTTGGGGGCGCAAAGGCCCGCTGGTGTTTTCGATTCTCTGGTTCTCCGCGTTCGCATGTCTCAGCGGTTTCTCGACGTCGTACCTGATGCTCTTCACGCTGCGCGCACTCTTCGGCATCGGGATGGGTGGCGTCTGGGCCGCGGGCATGCCGCTGACGCTCGAACACTGGCCGACCCACCTTCGCGGCATCGCATCGGGGATGCTGCAGGCGGGCTACTCCACCGGCTTCATCCTCTCGGCGCTCGTGTACCAATTCGTGTATCCGCTCGTCAACCAGCAACCCGACTTCGGCTGGCGCGTCATGCTGTGGCTCGGCGCACTGCCGGCGTTGCTGGTGATTTTCATCATCCGCGGCGTCCAGGAGAGCCCGGTCTGGCTGGAACGGCAGCGGCATCTTCGCGAGCGGAACGAGAAGGAACCGATCTCGTTCACGCGGCTCTTCAAGCCCAACCTGCTGCCGGTGACGCTGCAGACGTCGTTGATGATGACGATGTTCATCTTTTCGTACTACTCGATCACGTTCTGGTACGCGACGTTCGTCATCTCGAAGGGACTGCAGCCGTTCGTGTTCTCGGTGCTGCTGAACGTCGGCGGCGTGACCGGTGCGATTCCAACGGGACGGCTCGCCGAAACCCGCCTGGGCCGGCGCGGCGCCGCGACGCTGATGATGGCCATCGGCATTGCCGCCGTACCGCTCTACGTGCTGACCGACAACGTCTGGTTGATGTGGGCCGGTGCGTTTCTGGTCGGCTTTTTCGCCGCCGGTTCGTGGGGCATCGTGCCGATCTACCTGAACGAGCGGTTCCCGACCGCGGTGCGCGCGGTCGGCGCCGGCTTCGCGTATCACTTCGGCGCGGCGGTCGGATCGTTCACGCCGACCATCATCGGCGCGATGCAGGATCGCGGCATCCCGCTGTCGACCGCGATGGCGTCGTGTATCGCCATCGCCGGCGTGCTGGTGATCGCGACGGTCTGGATGGGGCCCGAGACGCGCGGCCGCCAGCTCACGGCAGTTGAGTAATCTGCAATTGGTGAATGGCGAATTGGTGAATTAGCGAGTTGGTGAATCGCGTATCCCAATCGCCATTTGCACCAATTCCTAGAACCCATCTCATAAATGGGGGCGAAGCACCGAGGGCGGCGAGGCGCCCGTCAGGCAAGGCGCGACGACCGAGAATACCGGGAGTATTTGAGGAAGGAGCAACGCCGCCTGACGGGATGCATCGCCGGCCGAATGCCGGCCCCATTTATGAGATGGGTTCTACACTCGCCAATTGACTGGATCAGTGGCGGTGACTGGCCGGCATGCCCAGCCGGCTGACCGTATCGCCCTCGAAGTCGAATTCGATCAGCACGACCGGCTCCTTGCCGACCACCCAGCCGTCGTGGCCCGGATCGATCGCGACGATCTGCGGCGCCTTGTGCTCGACGACGCAGCCGTCGGCGTACTCGATATGGATTTCGCCGCGAGCCAGGAAGCCGACGTGGGCGTGCATGCACAACTCCGTGCCGACCGCCGGCTTCATGTCCTTCGACCAGCGGAACCCCACCGGGTAAATCATCCGCTTGACGCGCGCCGCGCCGGCGCGCCCGACTTCGAGCTGCACGTGTCCGATGTTCCGCCGTTCGGCGCCCTTCACCGGGGCCAGCAACGGATCGGTCACTTTCGGTCGTTTCGTGATCGCCTTTCGGCGCGGCGCTGCTTTTCGAGCGCTTTTCCGAGCGGGCTTTTTCTTTGTCATGAATGATCTCCGCGTCCTCAGCGATCTCTGCGGTTAATCGTATTACGGCTGAAACCTGACGCTGCGCCACAGCGCCTGCGTGTCGTAGACCCGGCCGTCGATGATCGTCCATCGCGCCGACCGGATATTCTGGATCCGCTCCAGCGGGTTCGCGTTCAGCACGACCATGTCCGCGCGCTTGCCTTTTTCAATCGTGCCGAGCTCGGCATCCAGCTTCATGGCGCGCGCGGGCACGATGGTCGCCGCCTGCAGCGCTTCCAGCGGCGTGAGCCCGGCCTCGACGTACAGCTCGATCTCGCGATGCACGCTGTGCCCGGGAATGCCTTCGTCGGTGCCCGCCACGACCGGCACGCCGGCATCGTGAAGCGCCTTGACGATGCGCAGGCCGCGCTCGAGGCGGCCGCGGGCCGCGGCGGCGTCGATGCCGGCGGCACCGGCGTTCGAGAACAGCCGGTTGAGCGGCGGCGGGATCTTCGCCACGCCCGGTTGGAACGCCGCGATCGGCGTGCCGGCGGCGTGACCGAGCAGCTCGTTCCATGACTGCGTGGGATCGATCACGGTCTTGCGATCGCGCAGCACCCCGATGACCCTGTTCACCTCGTCCGACCCGGCTTCGCCGCGAATGGCGAGGTGTGCGATCTGATCCATGCCGGCCATGGCGGCCTCGTCGATGGTCATCCCGTTGGGCACGTGTCCGGTAACGGTCATGCCGAGGCGGTGCGCCTCGGCGCAGATCGCCTCGACCAGCGGCGGCGTGATCAGGCTGTAGATCTTGATCTGCTGAAATCCGGCATCGTGGTACCTGCCGACCACCTGCTTCGCTTCGTCGGGCGTCGCGGCATAGTAGACGCCGAACGCGTTCGGCCCTGGTCCGTCGACGAGCCCGGCGAGCAGCAGACGAGGACCGAGGGCGCGCTTCGACGCGATGGCATCGCGCAGCGTGGTGATGAACTCGAACTCGTTCCCCATGTCGCGGACGGTTGTCACCCCTGAAGCGAGATACACCGGCGCCCACTCGATCTGCGTGACGTGGGTGTGCATGTCCCACAGTCCCGGCACGAGGGTCTTGCCGGAGACGTCGACCGTCGGCACCCCATCGGGAACCGGCACGGCGGCGCGCGAGCCGGCGTCGGCAATGAGGCCGTCGCGGACGAGCACGACGCCGTCCGTCACGGGAGGACGATTCGTGCCGTCGACGATCGTCGCGCCCACCATCGCATAGGTGCCGCTCTTGAGCGGCGCGTTGACCCGCGTGATCGATTCGAGATCGCCAATCCGATCGCGCGTCGCCCGCTGGACGAACTGCACCAGCGCCGGCTCGAGGTCCTCTCGAACCGCCTCGAAGCTGAGGCCACCGGCGCGCGTGATCGCCGCCGCCAGCGCTCCGCCTTCGTCGAGCCACAGCGTTTCCCGGCCCCAGACCACGCCGTCAATCGCGAAGCGCTCGAGCATGGTGACCTTCCCACCGATGCGAATCGCCTCGCGTCCACGCGCCTCGATGAAGACGTCGTTGGTCGGCTGCCCGGGAACGGTCCGCAACAGCCGAGGCTGACCGTGCCGCTTCCAATAGCGAAGCAGCAGCATCTGCGCGGAGAACGGCGCGTAACCGTCCACCGTGAAGAACTGCGCCGGCAGCGTCACGCGGCGCTCGACGTCGCCGTCGGCGCGGACCACTGCGTCGCTGCCCTCGACGCGTACGTCGGAGTCGACGTTCACGAATCGATAGCTCTTGCCCTTCGCCTGGAACGAGATCGGCGTGAAGTCGGCCTTGGCGCGCAACGTGGCGGTCAACTGCACGCGTCCGCCGCGATCCGTGAAATCGAAATCGGCCGTCAGCTTCACACCCTGCGCGTCCGCGCCGCTGGCGCCTTGGCGGGGCACGTCACCGTCCGGCGCCACCTCGTAGCGTTCGTACCCGATCGGCTTCTGGACGTAATGCAGCCGCAGGGTGCCGCGTTCGATCGACGCCGGGGCCGGCTGACCGAGGGCCAGTAGGGAACCGAGCGCCGCGAGGGACAGGGCGATGCGCATGGCGCGCATTCTGGCACAGCTACCGGCCTGTCCCTGGCGAATCAGTACCGGCCGGGATCGCCACGAAAGCACGAAGACACGAAGAAGACCAAAGGGTTTCGTGATTTCGTGTTTTCGTGGCAGGCCTGGCCGCTCGGCTTATGATCGGCGCGTGCCGTATCCGATTTCGATCGACGTCCAGCCGGCGCCCACCAGTCGCGACCGGCTGACCGTCGCGTTCCGCATCATTCTCGCGATTCCCCATCTGCTGCTCGTCGGCGCCATCGGAATGGGGTTTGCCCTTCATAGCAGCAGGAGCGACGGCTCCGGCTCCTCGTTCGGCGGCGAAACCGGCCTGCTCGGCGCGGTGGCGTACATCCTCGCGATCGTCACCTGGTTCGCGATCGTGATCGGCAGCAGAGATATCCCGGCGATCCGCCAGTACACGGTGTTCTACCTCCGATGGCGTGTGCGCGCGCTCGCGTACCTGATGCTGCTGCAGGACGCGTATCCGCCGTTTGGCGACGACGCTTACCCGGCGTCGCTCACGTTCGTGGAGCCGGAGGGCCCGCGGCGGCGCCTCAGCGTCGGATTTCGGCTGATCCTGATCATCCCGCAGCTGATTGTCGTCGGGTTGCTGACCCTCGCGTGGTGGGTGACGTCGTTCGTGGCGTGGCTGGCGATTCTGTTCACCGGCCGTTACCCGGAGGGGCTGTACCGATTCGGCGTCGGTGTCCTGCGGTGGTTTATTCGTGTCGAAGCATATCTACTTCTGCTCGTCGACGACTACCCGCCATTCAGCTTTCAGTAATTGGTAATTGGGAAATTGGGTAATTGGGTAATTGGTGATTACCGGACTGACACGCCCGCGCCGATGACGATCAGCGTCGTCCTCGGACTGCCGAGGACGCCGGCGACGAACGGCGTACCGGGATTGATCGCGTAGAAGCGCGCGTCGAAGCTGAACGCGAGATGCGTCTTCATGAACCAGCGCGCGCCTCCGCCGTAGCTGATCGTCTTCAACTGTTCCGAGTCGGCCGCGAACCCTTCCTGCCCCTGCGGCGTCACGGCCCATGTCGACCGCCCGAGCCCGCCGCTGATGTAGCTCCAGCCGTTGCCGGTGCCGAAGTTGAACGACAGCTGCGGCGTAATCGTGGTCAACCGTTCCGTCGCGGGACGGAGGGTCGTCTGGGCCACTGCCGGCGTCTGGCGAGCCCGGCCGGTAGCAAATTCGCCCCCCAGCCCGAACGTCACCGCGCGCCAGCGCAACGGGTAGACGTGCACGCCCACCAGCACACCGAGGCCGTTGCCCGGCAGCTCCGCCAGCGTCATGTCGCGGCTCTCTGCGAGCTGCACATCCTGGGGAAACCGCGGCACCGTCGCATGAAGGTCGACGACGAAGGGGCCGATCCTGGGCGGAGGATCCTGCGCGAGAGCGCGATTGGCGGCCAGCAACACGATCAGGCTGGCACAGGCGAAGACAGGCGCACGCATGCGGGAGAGCCGCATTGTACTCGTCAACGCAGCTGCATCCTGTCCATCAGCCGCTGCTGCAGATCCTCGGCAACCACGAGACGAGAAATCTGGCGCGCGCGGCGCGCCGATCGATCGGCGTCGCCACAATCGCCGATTCCGACCTCGGCCCGGCGATGCAGGTCGTAGCAGCTGACGTGCGCGCCGTGCGCGAGAAAGAGGTGATGCGTGTCCAGCCAGTCGCCGTACGGCCGCACGACCGGCGCGTCGGAGCCGCCGAGCAGATTGCGGCCGACGTAGGGCAGCGGCGCCGCATCGATACCGAGCAGCGCCAGCAGCGTGGGCGCGAAATCGGTTTGACCGGCTGGCAGGTCCCGTGTGCCGCTCAAGCCTGCCTCGCCGTCCCTCGACGATGCTCGGGACGGCCCTGAGCCTGTCGAAGGGCCGAAGCTCGTCGGTGGTGGAGCGAGCGAAGGCGGGGGCACACGGATGAAGAGCGGGACTCGATCGGTCAACGTCCATGAGATCTCGTCGGCGCCGATGCCGATGTCCTTCGCGTGGACCCGATCGCGCGGGAAACCGGCATCGTGATCGCCGAACACGACCAGGACGGTGTCGTCGAGGAGTCCGCCCCTGGCGAGGGCGATCTTGAAATCCTCGAGCGCCTGGTCGAAGAACCGCATCGTATGGAGGTAGTTGCCAAACGCCGTGTTCTCGAGCGCGCCGAGCTTCAGGACACGATGACTCGCGGGAAAGCCGTCGTACGGATGATGGAGAGAGAGGGTGATCAGCCAGGCCGCGAACGGCCGCGGCAGACGCTCGAGACGCGGCACCATCTGCTGAAGGAAATCGCGGTCGTTCAGGCCCCATCCGATCTGCTCGGTCATTGTGAAGTCGGACTCGAACAGGCTGGTCTGAAAGCCGTAGGCCGGGTGCATCACCTGACGGTTCCAGAAGCCAGGCTCGAACGCGACGGCGGACACCGTGGCGTAGCCGTGGGAGGCCAGCACGTGCGGCAGCCCCACGTAGCGATTGGCTGGATATCTGAACGCGACCGCGCCATGGTCCAGCGGCAGCAACGACGTCATGGTCGTGAATTCCGCGTCGGAGGTCCGGCCCTCGCTGGTCTGGTCGGTGACGTTGGTGAAACGCAGGCTCTCCTGCGCCCAGTCGCGAAGATGTGGCATCACCGGCTGGCCGCCGACCTGGAAATCGACCGCGAACTCCTGCAGCGATTCGACCTGAACGACGATCAGATTCTTTCCCCGCGCCGCGCCGAAGCCCGGCGCCGTCGGGCCCGCGCGCAGCGGCTGCCGCTCGACGAACCACGACAGCGCGTCCTGCACCTCGGCCTCCGTCGCGGGCGGACGCAGCCAGCGGTTGTGCGCGTAGGTCCAGAGGTCGTACGCGTGGTAGCCGAACGGCCCGAGCCGTTCCACCACCGAACGGTCGCGGAACATCTGATCGAGCGGCGTCGACGCCAGCACCTGGCGCGCGCTCAACTCGGCACCCAGCAGCACGAGAACCGCAACAGCCGCGGCCACCGCCGCCACCCGCGCACGCAGAGAGGGTCCGGGCGTGTGCTCGCGCGACACGCGGATGATCAGCCAGATCGCGAGCGGCCAATCGACGATCAGCCAGAGCAGCTCGGGCGTCAGGACGCTGCGAATCGTCCCCCAGACGCGGCCGGTCTGGCGCGCCGCCAGGACCGCAGGGGCCGACAGCACATTTCCGAAAAACCGGTAGTACAAGACGTCCGCGAGGATCAGCGCCGAGCCAAACAAACCGATGCCGAGGAGCGCCCAGGCGCGCAGGCGTCTCGGCAGCAGGAGCAGACGCCAGCGCGGGCGGCACGACCGCGGCGATGACGATCAGCCAGTACGCCACCGCGGTCGGCTCCAGGAGTGCGTCGTCGATGAGGATCAGCGGTCTGGCGCCAAGCGCGGCCGCGCACCACAGCACGTCCGAGACGCCGGCGAGGCGCGGCGCCGCGCCGCGCCGAAACGCCAGATACCCCGCCAAGGCGATCAGCAGCGGCAACGGGCCGAACAACCAGGTCATGGTCGGGAGCACGATCACGAGCGTCCGTGGCTGGCGCGGCGCATTCTGCGCAAACCAGGCGGCGCCCTCCTCCACCATGTCCCATTGCAGCCAGTAGAGGCCGGGCACCGCCGGCGCGAGGATCCGCCCCTGCAGCGCGACGCGCGCGCCGGGCGCGAGTGGTTCGTCCCGATCCGTCAACTCGCTGCGGATGCCGTCGTGGTACGGCAAATCCCAGCGCGAACGTTTGAAGGCTTCGCGCGGCACGAGCCACAGCCAGTGATAGGAGACGTGCACGCGCTTGGTGTCCCACGAACGGACACCCGTGTTGGCGACCGTCACCGGGACGGCTACTTCCTGCGACGCTGCGAGAACTCTCGGAGTTCGGACGTCGATCGAAAAGTTGAGAGGGTGAGGTCCCGGAGGCAACGCCCGTGCGCAGCTGACGAGCAGCACGGACGCCGAGACGAGGAACAGTACAGGTAATCGAGTAATCGACGACCAGATTACCAGATCACCAGATTATCCAATGACCAGATTATCCAATGACCAGATTCTCCGATCTGCATTAGTCATCGTCGTCATCGTCGTCGTCGCCGTTGCCGACGGCTGGACGGACGAAGATGCTTCGGCGCGGCGGCGGCATCGGGGAATGCGCGCCCTTGACCGACCGCCAGATGATTTCGTTGAGCAGTCCTTCGGGCGCGCGATCCTCGATCGAAAAATCCATCGCGGCGGACGCCGATGCCCCGAATGCTGTCGGCGGATTGCGTTCGTCGATCGGCACCCGCGCGTCGCTGCGCCGGTACAGGGCGAGGTTCGGCGTGCCCACGAATGCGTTGTAGAGCGGCGTCGCGGCGGCGTCGTAGTGACTCATCGGCGGCAGGCCGAGGATCAGCTCGATCGTCCGGAGCACGCCGCTCGTCGTGTAGAACGTGTGATCGACGAAGCCGCGTTTCGCAAACGGACTCGCCACCAGCATGACCGAGCGGTGCGAATCCACGTGATCGGGCCCGGCCTGCGCATCGTCTTCGACGA
The DNA here is from genome assembly GCA_963792175.1 of uncultured Acidobacteriota bacterium. Taxonomy (GTDB): domain Bacteria; phylum Acidobacteriota; class Vicinamibacteria; order Vicinamibacterales; family CAVVIG01; genus CAWBVG01. Next base: position 136,183 of record CAWBVG010000030.1, on the reverse strand, counting down.
CGAACAGCGCCGAGTCTTTCCAGTACACGCTGCTGCTCGAGATCGCTTCAATCAGTCGTCCGAGGGCCAGATCGTTTTCCGCGACCATCGCTCGCGGCGTCGGCGCTCCGGGCCTGGTGCCGGCCGTGTGATCGTTCGGCAGCCTGATGATCGAGAGCTGCGGCAGGTTGCCGTTGGCCTCGTACTGCCGGAACTCCTGCAACCACGTCGTCCACGCGCTTGCTGTCGGTGATGTCGAGATCCCACCCCGAGAAGTTGGGAGCGATCGCGCCCTTCAATCCCGGGACCGATTCGACCTCGACGACGTCGCCGGAGGACGTTCGTGATTGGTGCTGGACGAATTCGCCGTAACTGCGGACGCTGACCCCGGCGCGCCGCGCGTAGTCCCAGATGTAGCCGCCCTGCGGCGCGGTGATGTTGCCGAACGGGTTCCGCATGAACCCGCCGCCCTCGCCGAGCATCGGCACGCCACGGTTGGCCATGCCCGCCTGCCACATCTTCTCGATGAAGTCGGTGGCGTACGCCGCCGTGGAATACGCAGTGACCGTTGTAGCTGACGTCGGCATCGACGTAGAAGTTGTCGAAGAGCACGAAACTCTGCGCCAGCGCGTGGGCGTTGGGGGTGACGTCGCGCCCGAACAGCGTGAGCGAGGGATCGCCGTTGCCCTCCGCGAGATCGCCGAGCACCTGGTCGTAGGTGCGGTTCTCTCGGATGACGTAGAACACGTGCTTGATGGGCGATGCGCCGCCGACCGAACGCGGGATCGGCGAACCGATCGGAATGCTCGGATTCGTCAGGCGGTTGGCGTCCGTATAGGGCGTGAGCGAGAGGACCTTGCGTTGATACTCCGCCAGAGTTGTGCGATCAGGTGTCGGCAACAGGGACACCCAGCCGGTGAGCCGCTTGTCCATGTTCGCGTTCTGCATGTTCGCCGCTGACGCGAACCCCTTGCTGCTCAGGACGAAAATCTGTTTGCCGTCGCGGCTGTAAATGGCCCCGGTCGGATACGACCCCGTCGGAATGAAGCCGTCGACGAAACTGCGCGACGGGTTCGTCACGTCGACGACGGCGACGGCGTTGATGTCGGCGTTGGCGACCAGCAGTTGACGCCCGTCCGGCGACAGCGAGAGCGAATTGGGAGTCGAGGTCGGCGGCGCCTGCGGATAGAGGTTGGTCGAGATCTGCTCGATCGCGTCCCACGAAAACGTATCGAACACCCAGACCGCGGCGCTGCTGGCCGGCGGCGACGAACAGACGCCTGCCGTCGCTCGAAAAGAGCATGGCGTTCGGGTGCTCGCCGGTGCGCCACGTCGACAATCGGGATCAGCGAGTCGGCGGTGAATCCCTGCACCCGGGCGATCCGCCCCACAGCGAGACATAGACGCTGGCGCCGTCCGGGGAGACCACGCAGGTGTACGGCTCGGCCGGCAGCGGTATGGTCTTCGTGACCTGGCCGCTCGTCAGATCGATGGCCGACAGCGTCATCGCGAAGACACGCGTGACGTACAGCGTCCGGCCGTCCTTGCTGATCGCGACACCGCCCGCGAAGGTTTCCCCGGTCTGGGCAGGCAGGTTCAGCGTGCGCGCCTTCGTCAAGGTGCCGTCCGCGTACATGAACTCCTGCACGTTGTTCTGGCCGCCGCCGCCGACGTACAGCTTGGTGCCGTCTGGACTGAACGCCAACCCGAACCAGGCGTTGTCGAGCTTGTACGTGTTCTTGACGGTCCAGGTCGCGATGTCAATCACGGCAAGCGACGGCCTCATCAAGCCGCTCGTCGCGACAATCGCATACCGGCTATCGGGCGTGGCGACGATGTTGAGCGGAAGCGTTTCTACCGCGACGTGCTTGCCGGCTGGCGCGATGCGCCAGCCGTTCGGCAACAGCACGCTGCCATCCTCCTGCTTCCCGGGAACGGCGTAAATTTGCGGAGAATTCGATTGTGCGACGGCGAGGACCGCGGTACAGCCCGCAGCGAGAGCCAGGAGACCAAACCCGACAGAAATACGCCGAATCGTCGTGGGGGAAACGACGCCACGCACCATGAACGAACTGTTTGTTTGTTGAGCCGGAAGCACAGCGTAATCAATGGCGATGGCGGTGTAAACAGCATTTGCTGGATGAACGATTTATAAGACTTTTGTCAGTGTCGAGCTTGACAAAAGGATCCTTCTACAATCGGAGGATGCAAAGCCCGATCTGGCAGGACATGTTCGCGCTCGGGGTGCCTCTCCTCGAAAAAATCGTCCGACCGGTGATCGTCTACGTGTTCCTCGTTGTCGGGCTGCGGCTCGCCGGCAAACGCGAGCTTGCGCAGCTAAATCCGTTCGACCTGGTCGTGCTGCTCACGCTCTCGAACACGGTCCAGAACGCGATTATCGGCAACGACAACAGCGTGACAGGCGGCTTGATCGGGGCAACAGCGCTGCTGATCCTCAATTACTGGGTGAATCGGCTGCTCTACGGACACGAACGTCTCGAGCGGCTCGTCGAAGGTGACACCGATCTGCTCGTCGACAACGGCGTGGTGTGCGAAGATGCGCTCCAGCGGGAGCTGATTACGCGCCTCGACCTCGAAGCGGCCGCCCACAAGCAGGGCTTTACCTCGCTCGAGGAGATCGAAAGGGCCGAGCTCGGACCCGGCGGCGCCATCTGCTTCTTCGGGAAAAAGCCGACGGCCGAAGTGGCGCGCCACCAGGAAGTCCTCGCGCGCCTCGATCAGCTGTCGGCGCAGGTGGCGGCGCTTCGATGAACAGACACGAACAGTCGAGCTGGAACGATCGACGACCTGTCACGCCGACGCGCCGACAGACCGTAGGCGGCTCGTTCTGGAAATGCCTTTCGGCGATTCTCGCGGGTTCCGCGTTGATCTTCGTCGCGGGCGCCCAAACCAGGCCGAGGGCGCGCGACCTGGGCATCGCGCCTGGGGTCTACCCTCCAGGAGCTCTCAACGCCATTACCGACGTCGAGGGCGTGCGCGTCGGGCACACCACCGTCGTCGAGGGTGAACGCGTCCGAACCGGCGTCACCGCGATCGTGCCGCACGCCGGCAACCTGTTTCAGGACAAGGTCGCCGGCGCGGTGTTCGTCGGCAATGCGTTTGGCAAACTGGCGGGCTCGACGCAAGTCGCGGAGCTGGGCACGATCGAAACGCCGATCGTCCTGACGAACACGCTCAGCGTCGGCGTGGCGATTGATGCCGTCGTCCGCTACACGATCGCCCAGCCGGGCAACGAGCAGGTCCGTTCGGTCAACGCGCTCGTTGGCGAGACGAACGACGGCGGGCTCAACGACATCCGCGGCTTGCACGTGACTCGCGATCACGTGCTGGACGCGATCCGCGGATGCGAAGCCTGGCGCCGTCGCCGAAGGCGCCGTGGGCGCAGGCACGGGGACGATGTGTTATGGCTGGAAGGGCGGCATCGGTACTTCGTCTCGCCGGCTGGACCCTTCGACACGATCAGGGGCGACACGCTCAGGGCAGGCCGCCTACACCGTGGGAGTGCTCGCGCAAACGAATTTTGGCGGCAACCTGACAATCGCGGGCGTCCCGGTGTTTCGCCTGTTGCAGCCCCCGAGGCGGCCGGCCGCTGGTCCCGCAGCCGACGGCGATCCCGCGGACGGGTCGTGCATGCTCGTCGTGGCGACCGACGCGCCGCTCGACGCGCGCGATTTGCGCCGGCTGGCGGCTCGCGCGGTGTTCGGCCTCGCGCGCAGCGGATCCGCGTACAGCAACGGCAGCGGCGACTTTGCAGTCGCGTTTTCCACAGCGATGGACCAGCGCAGCCGCTTCAACGAAACGGCCGCGCGCGCACGCGCCACGCTTCCCACCGACGCCACGTCGCCCCTGTTCGAAGCGGCGCTCGAAGCGACAGAAGAAGCGGTCTACAACTCGCTCTTTCAGGCGACCACGGTCCGATCGGCGATCGGCAACGCCGAAGCGATCCCGATCGACAAGGTCCGCGAGCTGTTGAAGAAATGAAAATCTATCTTGCATGCACGGTTCGCGGCGATCGAGGCGGCGTGGCAGCCGGTCGGGCGATGTGCGAGAGGCTGCACGCGCTCGGACACGAGGTGCTGACGACGCACCTGCTCGCCGACGGCGTCGACGAGGCCGAGGCGGCGCTCCCCGAAGCGGAGGTGTTTCGGCGCGATCTGGGCTGGCTGGAAGGTTGCGATGTGCTGGTGGCGGAGGCGTCCGGCTCCAGCTATGGCGTCGGCTTCGAGGTCGGCTACGTCCTCAGCCGGGCGCAACGCACCGGCCAGAAAGCCATCGTCCTGTACAACGCAGCCCGCCGGCATGCCATCTCGCGGGTCATCACCGGCAACTGCGACCCGAATTGCACGACGGTCGCCTACTCGTCGGTCGAGGAGCTGATCGCGTTCATCGACCAGCGATTCGCTGCTCCACAGGCGGTGTGAAGTCCGGGAACGAAAGACCAATGATACGATCGGCGCCTTGTCCACGACTGCGCCGCAGCGCGCCATTCCGCTCGCCGACATCCGCGACGCGGCCACGGCTGTTTATCGAGCCGCCATCCGCACTCCCCTCGTCCGCATCGAGCTGCCTGACGGACCTGAGCTGTACCTGAAGCTCGAGACGCTGCAGCCGATCGGGTCGTTCAAAATCCGCGGCGCATACAACGTCGTCCGCCAGCTGCCGCCAGAGGCGCTGCGCGATGGCGTCTGGACGGTCAGCGCCGGCAACGCCGCGCAGGGCGTCGGTTTCGCCGCCAGGCAGGTGGGCGCGCGCTGCTCGGTCATGGTCATGGACACCGCGCCTCAGACGAAGATCCGCGCGATCGAACGGCTCGGCGCCTCGATCGTCCGGGCGTCTTACGACGAGTGCTGGCGCACGGTCGAATCGCACGGATCGCCGCGGATGTCCGGCCACTTCGTCCACCCGTTCGACGACGACCGGTTCATCGCCGGCAACGGTACGGCCGGACTCGAGATTGTCGAAGATCTGCCGGACGTCGACGCGATCGTGGCGCCGCTCGGCGGGGGTGGACTGCTTGCCGGCATCGCGGCGGCCGTCGCCGGGCTGAAGCCCGGCACGCGCGTCTACGCCGCGGAGCCGGAAACGGCCGCCCCGCTCGCGGCGTCGCTTCAGGCGGGGCGACCGGTGTACTTCGACAACTGGCAGGCGTCGTTCGTCGACGGCGCGGGCGGCAAGTCGGTGCTGCCGACGATGTGGCCGTTGCTGTCGAAGCTCGCGGGATCGATTGTCGTCACGCTCGATGAAGTGGCGCGCGCGATGGCGCTGACGGCGGAGCGGGCCCGCGTGATCGCCGAAGGCGCCGCCGGCTGCGCGATTGCTGCCGCGCTCAGCGGGCGTGCCGGCCGCGGCAAGGTCGTAGCGGTGGTCTCCGGCGGCAACATCGATCTCGCGCGGTTCGCCGAGGTCGTCGGCGCATGCGCCAAACCTACCGAACCATGACGAGATACTCCACACTGTCCCCACTCCCGGAACGAATCGCGCGCCTCGAGGAACTGGCCCTCGATCTCTGGTGGAGCTGGCATCTCGACGCGCGCATCGTGTTCCGGCGCCTGGACTACCAGCTGTGGCGCGCGACGGCGCACAACCCGGCTCGCATGCTGTGGCTGATCCCGCGGGAGAAGCTCGAGGCCGCCGCGACCGATCCCGAGTTTCTCGCGCGGTACGACAAGGCGATCGCGGCGCTGGACGATGCGCGGGCGGCGCGCAATACCTGGTGGTCGCATCGGTTCCCGCACCTCAACGGCCAGACCATTGCCTACTTCTCCGCCGAGTTCGCGCTGCATCAGTCGTTGCCGATTTACGCCGGCGGGCTCGGCGTGCTGGCCGGCGACCACTGCAAGGAAGCGAGCGACCTCGGCGTGCCGCTGATCGGCGTCGGCTTCATGTACCCGCAGGGCTACTTCCACCAGCGGCTGTCGGCGGAAGGATGGCAGGAAGAGAGCTACGAGAAGATCAACTGGGCCGACGCCCCGATCGAGCAGGCGCTGACCCCGGACGGCCGGCCGTGCGTCACCGCCGTCCCGCTTGGCGATCGATCGGTGCTGGTCGCCGTCTGGCGGGTCCGCGTCGGCCGCGTCAAGCTCTATCTCCTCGACACCGACCTCGAAGAGAACGCGCCGTGGGATCGCGATCTCTCGGCGCGGCTCTATGGCGGCGACCGCGAAACCCGGATCCAGCAGGAAATCATCCTGGGGATCGGCGGCGTCCGGACGTTGCGGGCGCTGGGCGTCGAGCCGGCGGTGTTTCACCTCAACGAAGGGCACGCCGGATTCGTCGTCCTGCAGCGGATCCGCGACCTCATCGAGCACGGCGCCACGTTCGACGCGGCGGTGGACGAGATCCGCCGGACGACGATCTTCACGACGCACACGCCGGTGCCGGCGGGCCACGACGCGTTTCCGTTCCACCTCGTCGAGACGCATCTCGCGGGCGCCTGGGGAACGCTCGGCCCGAACCGCGAGCGGTTTCTCGCGCTCGGCGCCTACGACAACGGCGGCGGCTCCGCAGTTCAACATGACCGCGCTCGCCATCCGCTCGGCCGGATCCACCAACGCGGTCAGCCAGCTCCACGGCCATGTGACGCGCGCGATGTTCGCGCCGATGTGGCCCGACCTGCCCGAAGCGCAGCGGCCGGTCGCGGCGGTCACGAACGGCGTCCACGTGCCGACCTGGATTGCCAGCGAGCTCTCCGATCTCTTTTCGAAGTACCTGGGAAACGACTGGCTCGAGCGGCACGACGACCCGGCGTTGTGGGAAGGCGTCCTGACGATTCCGGATCACGAGTTATGGACGGTCCGCCAGGCGCTGCGCCGCTATCTGTTCACGTTCGTGCGCGATCGAGCGCGGCGGCGCTGGGTCGACGAGCACGTCGGCATCCCGCGCGTCGTCGCCGCGGGGACGCTGCTCGATCCGGACGCGCTGACGATCGGCTTCGCGCGGCGGTTCACCGGCTACAAGCGGCCCGAGCTGGTGTTTCACGATCCGGAGCGGCTCGCGCGCATCCTGAACGCGACCGGCCGGCCCGTTCAGATCATCTTCGCGGGCAAGTCGCACCCCGCTGACGACATCGGCAAGCACCATCTGCAGCATGTCTACCGTCACGCGCTCGAGCCGATGTTCGGCGGCCGTGTGGCGTTCGTCGACGATTACGACCTGCATGTGGCCCACTTCCTGGTGCAGGGCTGCGACGTGTGGCTGAACAACCCGCGCAAGCCGCTCGAAGCGAGCGGCACCAGCGGCATGAAGGCCGCGATCAACGGCGTGCCGCACCTGAGCATCGGCGACGGCTGGTGGGCGGAAGGGTTTACCGGCGCGAACGGATGGGTCATCGACGGCGGTGTCGGCGGCGACAACTACGACGCCATCGATGCCGGCGACGCCGACGCGCTGTACCGGTTGCTCGAAGAAGAAGTCGTGCCCGCGTTCTACGATCGCGACGAGAGCCAGGTGCCGCGCCGGTGGATTGCCACGGTGAAGCAAGCCATCATCACCGTGGCGCCGCGTTTCTCGGCTCGCCGCATGGTCAAGGAATACACGGAGCGCATGTACGCCCCGGCTCTCGAAGGACGGCTAGCCCACCTAGCCCCTAGCCCCTTTATGTTTTTTGACTGATCGGCGGGTGGTGAATGATCTGGACGCTGTTGCCGTCCGGATCCCGAAAGTAACAACTGCGCGCGCCGTCCCGGTGCGTCTTCGGTTTCGCCGACATCGGCACGCCGCTGCCTTCGAGAAACGTCGCCCAGCGATCGACGTCGTCCGGCGTTCGTACGATCAATCCCAGATGATCGAGCGCGCCGGCGCCGCTCGCTGACGCCGAACGATCGGTCGCGAGCGCCGTCGAACGATGGAGGGCGAGATTATCGAGGCCCGACGACAGGTAGACGTTGTCGGGATCCGGCTCCCATTCCACGACGAACCCGAGCAGTTCGACATAGAAGCGCTTCATCGCCGGCAGGTCGCGTACGTTGAGTGCGAGGTGCCGGAGGCCGGCGTGCGTGGGCCGTTCCATGGTGCTAGACTTCATCATATGCCACGCAAGACGGTCGTCAAGTCGCGCTGCGCGCTGTGCGGCGCCAAGGACGTGTCGGAACCGCGCGGCGAAGAGAAATACTGCCGCGATTGCTGGGACAAGAAAATTGCCGTCGAGGAAGTCGTCGCGCGCGACTTCGCGCTGAAACGATACATCCGCGCGCACAGCGCGGAAAAATACCTGATCTACCACTCCACGCAGAAGCGCCCGTGCGGCCAGCTGATTGTCGTCGACGATGGCTACGATCTGTTCCTGACGCTGATGCTCTACCCGAACTTCGGGTGGGACGAACCGGCCTATCACCTCGAGAACGACCCCGAAGGCCGGCTGTTCTCGGAAATTCTCGTCGACGTCGTGGCCGCGGAAGTCATCGAGCCGTGGGGCGGCGGGAAATGGCACATGGAAATCTTCCGCTCGGTCTCCCCCGAGCCCGAGGATTGGAACGGGGAGATGTAGGGTATACTTTCGCGTTTTCGGTTGTTTTCCGGGAGGACATTTATGAATCGCGCGCGTTGTACATTCGCCGCGACCCTGGTCGGCGTTTCCTTCATCAGCGCTCTGCTGGTCGCTCAAACCCCCGCGGCTCCGCCGATGACCTCCGTCCTGGCGGGCAAGAAGCTGACGCCGCCGATTCGCGGCCAGGCGGAAGTCGACTTCACGACGCCCGTGACCAAGCGCGAAAAGGACATGGTCATCACCAAGATTCAGGTGAAGAACACGTCGAACGCGCCGATCCCGCGGCTGACGATCACCGAAACCTGGTACGACGCGGGCGGCGCGTCCGTCGGCGGCGGCAAGGGGGCGATCAACGGCCTGCTGCAGCCGGGCGAAGTGCAGACCATCGTCATCGAAACGCCGTACAACGCGAAGATGAAGGCGAACAACTACAACTTCTCGCACGCCAACGGCACGATCAAGCCGCACAAGGTCGCGAAGATGGGGGACGAGAAGGAACCCGCGGCGAAGCCAGCGTCGGCGACCAAGCCAGCTGCTAAGAAAAAGTGAAAAGTTAAAAGTTAGAAGTTAAAAGTTAAACTTCAAAGTAAAAGTAAAGTTAGAACTCGAAAGACGAAAAGGGCCGTCGAGCGTCGCCGCTCGCCGGCCCTTTTCATTTGGCAGTCTTCCTGGTTTTAACTTTTACCTTTTAACTTTTAACTTTTAACTTTATTGGATCTTCTCGAACTTCACCTCGCCTGCCGCCTTCGGAATCGCGACGAGGTGATACGGGAAGGTCAGCACCTGCGCGGCCATCGTGCCCGGCCGCGGCGCCGATTCCTGATACCGCACCAGCACGTTGCCGTCCTTCGCGAACGTGCTGACGATCGAGATGTTGTAACCCGCGGTCGATCGGCTGCCCATGAACACGCCGACGATCATGTCCTTGGCAAAGTCGACCGCCGGGCGCTGACGATCCGGTGAGTGTTGCTGCCAGAGCTTCGTCCACTCGCGCGTCGGTTCGAACCACGACTTGCCTGGCTTCGTCGATGTTGCTCTGCCCGCCTTTATCGACCGTGCGGGGGGCGTCGGCGCTCTGCTCCATCCCCAACGGTTTATCACGAAGGCACGACAGGACCACGAAGGACACGAAGTTCTTTCTTTAGAAAAAGAGTTTCGTGATCTTCGTGTTTCTTCGAGCCTTCGTGAAAAGCCGTCGTGCCGGTGAACAGCGCGACAGCCAGGACAGAAGCGATCATCGCGGCCCGACCGGCGGCGTGACCGTGAGCCGCACCTGCCGCGTCACCGGCGTCGCGTTCCCCAGCCGCGTGCGCGCCGACACGGTCAGCACGTAATCGCCGGGCGCGATGTCCTTGAGCGGAATCTTCGTCATGTAGCCATAGCCGCCGGTCTTGCCGCCGAGATCGGCCGAATCGCGCTCCTCGTTCGTCTTGAAGAGCTCGCGTCCTTCATCCGTCGTGATGGTCGTGGTGATGTCGACTTTGTGCGGCGTGCCGCCGGCGTTGTCGTAGACCTCCGCGAACAGCGCGATCTGATCGTTCTGCGGGAACGACCGCGAGGCCACCGGCGACGCCGGCAGCGCCGCTTTGAGCTGCTCGTCGGGACGGACCGTCGGCGTCTGCGCGGCGTAGGGCGACGTCATCACGAGCCCGCTGATGCTGAACGGCGTCTTGAGGAAGTCCGGCACGTCGAGGTCGTACTGCACCGAACCGACGTTGCCGCCGGCCGTGTCGTGCGCCGCCACACGCACCTGATATCGCCCTGGCGGAAGCTCCATCCGATTCAGCATCCGCACGCCGGTCGCCTCGATGCGTGTCTTCGTCTCCGGCTTGAGGTTCCCCATCGTCATCGTGTCGGTGGTCCCGCCGCGAACCTTGCCGTTGGCGTCGTAGGCGACGTACGAGAGCAGGATCTTGGCCGTCGGGTCGAGCTTGAGATCGCGGCCGCGCAGCTCGACGCCGAGCAGCACCGACGCGTTGGGCGCCGTGCCCTTGAACGGCGACGCGAAGACGTGCATCGTCAGCCCGCTGACCGGAATCGGGCTTTCGATGGCGTCCCGTACTTCCGGCGTCCTGATGTCTTTCGCGTTTACCGCCGCGGGCGTGGCCTTTTTCGGCGTGACGTAGCCCCTGCGGGCCCGGACCGTCAGCCCGGGGCGCGTCATGCGGACATCGATCTTGTGCACCCGTCCGGGCCTGGCGTCGGGCGGGTAGTAGGCGAGCACGTAGTACGAACTGTTGTCCTGCTGGATGCGATCGAACGCCGTCGAAAAATCGTTCCGATTGACGACGGCAAACCCGCCGGTCTCTTCCGAGAGCGTCCGCAGGCTGTCCTGTGCCAGCCGGAGCTCGTTCTGCAGCGATCCCTGTCCGATGCCGAGCGACGTGTCGTCGGGGAACGCGCCGATTTCAATCGTCTCGTCGCCGAGATCCGTCAGGCCCCGCGGATCGATGCCGTAGATCGACACGTTCGACCGGGTCGCGGCGGCAATCGCGTCGCGCGACGCGTCGAGGACCATCGAGGCGCCATGATGGTTCGATCCGGAATTCGGAATCATGTCGTAGATGTCGTAGTCGATCCCCTCGCTGAGGAGCAGGATCGTCTTGCGGCGGCCGCGCACCGACGAGAACCACTCCGCGACGTTCTTGATGGTGTCGAGGGTGTTACGGGCGTTCTGGGCACGCTCCGCGTCGTCCATGTCGTTCAGCGGGTCGCCCTGCTGCCGGGTGTCGCGCGTGCGGTAGGTACTCGTTCGTCTTGTTGACGGTCGCGGAGTCGAGCTTTCGCCCCTGCGTCTTGTCGACGGCCGCCAGCAGCAGGCGCTTGTTGCTGGTGAATTCCTGGCTGTTGCTGGTCGCGCCCGCGGTGTGAATCACGGCCATCAGATCGTTCGCGCCGAGACGCCGCTCGATGAACTGCTTCGCCGCGCTCTTGATGCGCTGGGAGCGACCGAACCGCGCGTGGAGATCGTCGATGATCATCACGTAGACACGGCCTTCGAACGCGCGCTCGTTCGTGCGCACGTCGGGCTCGAAAGGCGTCGCGGAGTACAGCGGGCGGTCGGCACGCTCGATCGGAATGTCGACGAACGTGAAGGTATTGATCGTCTGCGCCTTCCCGTCTTCCAGCACCTGGAAGTCTTCCTTCTTCAGTTCGCGAACGATCTGACCTTGGCGATCGGTGACGACGGCGTCGACTTCGACGTAATCGACGGCCACTTTGAAGGTGGGCTGCGACGGCTGCGACGCCTGTGGCGCCGGCGCCGGCGGCTGCCCGGCGGTCAGCACTGCGCCCGACGCGAACACAATCAGCGCCGCTTTTTTTACATGTCCATACATACAGCGAATACTCCACGTCCGAGTCACGAGGACCGAGCCAGACGTCGATTACAGAGGTGCGAAACGGGTCCTACGATTATAGTCCCGGCTATACTTGAAGGGATGAGCCAGACTCAGGCGGCTGCGGTTCCCGCCATCGACATCGCGGCCGTCCAGGCCGCCCTCGCCGCCGACGGCGTCGACGCCTGGCTCCTCTACGACTTCCGCGGGCTCAACCCGATTGCAACAGCCGTCACCCGTATCAACGATCAGGGAGGCCACCTTGCAACACGACGGTGGTTCTATCTGATTCCGGCAGTCGGCGCGCCGCGCGGTCTGGTGCACGCGATTGAGAAAAATTGTCTTGCGCATCTGCCCGGGACGACCGAGCGGTACGCGGGGCGGCAGCAGCTCGAAGCCGGCCTCAAGCGGCTGCTGGCCGGCGTGCGCCGCGTCGCCATGGAATACTCGCCCGCCTGCGCAATTCCCTATGTCGCCCGCGTCGATGCCGGAACGGTCGAGCTTGTGCGCCAGTCGGGGGTCGACGTCGTATCGTCCGGCGACCTCGTGCAGCGTTTCTCAACGGTCTGGGACGCGCCCGCGATTGCGACACATCGTGAAGCGTCTGAAAAACTCCACCGTGTGAAAGACCGAGCGTTCGATGCCATCGCGCACCGGGTACGCGACAGCGTCGCCACGACGGAGTACGACATCCAGCAGCTCATGGCCGGCTGGTTCCGGGAGGAAGGGCTCATCAGCGACGCCGACCCGATGGTGTCGGTCGGCCCGAACGCCGGCAACCCGCATTACCTGCCTACTGCAACGGTGCACCGGGCGATTCGACACGACGACCTCGTCCTGCTGGACCTCTGGGGGAAGCTCGACGCGCCCGGCGCGGTGTTTGCTGACATCACGTGGATGGGATACACGGGGCGCGCGGTGCCCGAACGATTCGGCCGCGCGTTTACCGCCATCCGGGACGCGCGCGACGCCGCCGTCGAGCTGGTCCAGTCGTCGGTGCGCGCCGGACGAGAGCTCCGCGGCTGGGAAGTGGATCGCGCCGCGATGACGGTACTGCGCGACGCCGGGTATGCCGATAACATCCTGCATCGGACCGGCCACAGTCTCGGGACGACCGTGCACGGCAACGGCGCCAACATGGACGACTACGAAACGCACGACGACCGGCGGCTGCTCGCCGGCTCCGGCTTCACGATCGAACCAGGCGTCTACTTCGACGATTTCGGCGTTCGGACGGAAATCAACATGGTCGTCGCCCCGCGCGACGCGGCGGTCACCGGACCGCGGCAGACCGAGATAGCGGCACTCGTTTAGGAGGCTCGATGTCAACCCGCAAGACCACGCTGTTCTACGCCCTGCTGCTCATGACGGCTTCACTGTTCGTCGGCATGGTGATCGCCTCGCGTCTCGACCTGGCGCCGCGCTCGTCCGCGCAGACCATTGCGGTGCCGGCGATGAACAGCGCGCCGATCAACGGCCCGCTCGACGCCCAGACATTTCGCAACGTGGCCAAGCTGGCCACGCCGATCGTCGTCAATATCCGTACCGAGATGAAGACGAAAACGCAGGACCTGACCGATTTCTTCGGCGGCGGCGGCAGCAACCCGGACGATCTGTTCCATCGGTTCTTCGGTCCGGGCGGCGGCGGCGGCAACCAGGACGATCAGGGCGGCGCTCAGCTGCCCGGCCAGCGGGGTCGCGGCCGGCGGACGCCGCCGCGCGAACAGACGACGAGGGCCGCCGGCACCGGGTTCATCATCAGCAAAGACGGCTTCATCCTCACGAACAACCACGTGGTCGAGGACGCCATCAAAATCGAGGTTGTGCTGTACGGCGACGACTCTGACGTCAGCTATCAGGCCAAGGTCATCGGACGCGATCCGCTCACCGACAGCGCGCTGATTCAGCTGGTCGAGAAACCGAGCCGGCCGCTGCAGGAAGCCAAGTTCGGCGACTCGACGCAGGTCGAGGCGGGCGACTGGGTGATGGCCATCGGCAACCCGTTCGGCTACGACCATACCGTCACGGTCGGCGTGATCAGCGCGACGTCGAGGGCGTTCCGCGTCACCGACGGACGGTCGAACGACATGCTGCAGACCGACGCCGCGATCAATCCGGGCAACTCGGGCGGACCGCTGCTCAACCTGCGCGGCGAAGTCATCGGCATCAACACCGCGATCATCACGAACTCGCGGTCCGAGGGAAACATCGGCATCGGCTTCGCGGTCCCGAGCAACACCGTCCGCGAACTCCTGCCGCAGCTGCGGAACGGAAAGATCACGCGGGGCCGCATCGGCGTGTCGGTGCTGCCGATTCCGCGCGAGGCGCTCGAGGACTTCGGCCTGAAGGAGCGCCGCGGCGCGCTGGTCGCGCAGGTGCCGGCCGGCGGCGCGGCCGCGAAGGCGGGCATCGAGCCGGGCGACATCATCGTGCAATACAACGGACGGCCGGTGAACAACAGCGACGAGCTGGTCAAGATGGTGGTCGCCACGAAGCCGGGCACGACGGTGCCGATCAAGGTGATGCGCAACAAGCAGGAGAAGACCTTGAACGTCACCGTGGACGAGCTCGATCTCGAGGCCGAGCAGAACGGCGGCCGGCGCCCGCAGCAGTCCGACCAGCCGCAGTCGCAGTCGGACCAGCAGGATGCCGGCGGCTTCGGTATCACGCTCGACAACGTGACGGCGCAGATGGCGCGGCGGCTCAAGCTGCCGTCGGGTCAGACCGGCGCGGTCGTGACGGAGATCGATCCAGACGGCGCGGCGGCGGGCGCGCTCCGCAGCGGCGACGTGATCCTCGCGGTCAATCGCCGGCCGGTGTCGAACGCCGCGGAAGCCGCGCAGAGAGCTTCAGAAGGTTCCCTCGGGCCGCATCGCGCAGATTCTCGTCTGGCGTGGCGACGGAGAGACGTTCGTCACGGTCAAGAAGGACTAGTGATCTGTCGGGGCTAGGGGCTAGCTGTTAGAGATAAGGCTGGCTGTTGAAGACTTAGACGACTAGCTGTTGGAGGCCAGGGGTTAGCATCGAATCCCGTCTCGCTGACGACATCCGTGAACGCGGTCCCCTGACGGTGGCCGCGTTCATGGAGTTCGCACTTTACGATCGCACGTTCGGCTACTACGCCCGCGCGGCCCAGCGTTCCGGCCGCGCGGGCGATTTTTTTACCAGCGTCGACGTCGGTCCACTGTTCGGCGAGCTGCTGGCCGCGCAGCTCGCCGAGATGGCGACGATTCTCCAAGAAACCGCGGAGCCCGCCACACACGCAGAGAACAACCATCCCTCAGCGCGCTCGGCGGTTCCTGTCTTCGATCTCGTCGAGGCCGGGGCCGGTAACGGCCGGCTCTCAGCAGACATCCTCCGGGCGCTTCGCGATCGGCATCCCGAGCTGTATCCGCACGTTCGCCTGCACCTGATCGAGGCGAGCGCCGCGGCGCGCGCTGCGCAGCAGGCGACACTCGGCGATGTGCGCGATCGGCTGTCGAGCGCCAGCGGCTTGCTGCCCGAATCGTTCGAGGGCGTTCTCGTCGCCAACGAGCTGCTCGATGCGTTTCCCGTGCATCAGGTCGTCATGCGCGAGGATGGGTTGAAGGAAACCTACGTCGCGGCCGTGCGCCGTACCATCGAAGGTCCGCCATCGACGCCGGAGTTGGAGAGCTATCTCGATCGCCTGGGCGTCAGACTCGAACCCGGGTGGCGCGCCGAGATCAACCTCCGCGCGGTCGAATGGATCCGCGACGCGGCGCAGAGACTGACGCGCGGCTTCATCATCCTGATCGACTATGGCCACGAAGCGCGCGAGCTGTATTCCGCATCGCACGCGCACGGGACGTTGACGACGTTCTCGGGACACCGGTCGGATGTCGCGCCGGGTGCCGCACCGTGGCTCGAACAGCCCGGCGAACAGGACATCACCGCGCATGTCGACTTCACGAGCGTCCGCGACGCCGCCGAGGCCGCCGGCCTGACGACCATCGCCTTCCTCGATCAGACCTACTTCGTCCTGGGCCTCGTCGAGCAGTGGACCGCCACGGCGCTGGCCCAGCGATCGGCGGCGCTGAAGACGCTGGTGATGCCCGGCGGGCTCGGCAGCACGCACAAAGTGATGATCTTCGGCAAAGGCGTCGGACGGCCGCGTCTGAAGGGATGCTCGTTCAGCGCGCGAGTCACGTAGAGAACCGGATGGGCACAACCTGGATCTGGCTGGGCGTGGCAATCATGATCGTCTCCGAGGCGGCGACCCTCGCGAAGATCGAGCCCTTCTGGTCCTGGAACACGCCGATCTGCTGGACCGGTTTCATCCTCTTCGCGGACGCCGTCGTCTATCGCGCGCGCGGCGACTCCTGGATTCGCTCCAATCCGCGCGAGTTCGCGCTGCTGACCCTCGCGTCGATTCCGCTCTGGCTCGTCTTCGAGTTCTTCAACCTGTATCTCGACAACTGGTACTACGAAGGCCTGCCCGAGAACTGGTGGCTCCGGATGTTCGGGTACGCCTGGTCGTTTGGGACGATCTGGCCGGCGATTTTCGAGGGCGCGGAGCTGGCCGCGGTGATCCGCGAATCGCGCGGGTCAGGTGGGCAAATGGGTCAGGTGGGTCACTACCTTACCTACCCGACCTACCCGGCCTACCCGCCCTACCCGCCATCCTGTGCGTCGTCGCGGGTGCTCTCATGCTGGCATCGCCCTTTCTCGTCCCGCCATCCGTTGCCCGCTACCTCGCCGCCCCGGTGTGGCTCGGGTTCATCTTTCTGCTCGATCCGATCAACGGCCGTCTCGGCGGCGAGCGGCTCACCCGCGAGCGGATCATCAACCTGGCGTGGAGCGGATTGCTGTGCGGCGTCCTCTGGGAGTTCTGGAACTTCTGGTCGCGAGCCAAGTGGCACTATACGGTGCCGATCATGGAGCACCTGAAGATCTTCGAGATGCCGGTACCGGGCTATCTCGGCTTCCCGGCGTTCGCCTTCGAGTGCTTTACCATGTACGTGTTCGTGCGGGCGCTCGTAAGGCGCGGATACGCCGGACCCCGCACGATGCGAGCGATCGCGTTGTGATCGAACACGCCCTGATCCTCACCGCGGGCCTCGGTACTCGACTCCGCCCGCTCACCGACGTCCGCGCCAAGCCAGCGATCCCGGTCGCCGGCGAGCCGATGGTCCGGCGCATCATCAGCTGGCTCGCCGCGCATGGCGTCACCGACCTCGTCCTCAACCTGCATCACCGCCCGGAAACGCTGACCGCAGTCGTCGGCGACGGCGCCGATCTATCGGTGCGCGTGCGGTATTCGTGGGAGCCGCGCATCCTCGGCAGCGCCGGTGGGCCCCGACAGGCGCTGCCGCTGGTCGCCGCGGATCCGTTTCTCGTCGTCAACGGCGATACGATTGCCGACGTCGACCTCTCGATGCTGGCGGCCGCGCACGACACATCGGACGCCGTCGTCACGCTGGCACTGGTGCCCAATCGCGAGTTCCATCGCTATGGCGGTGTGCTCCTCGACCCGGAAGGGCGCGTGACCGGATTCGTCAATCGTGGACCCTCCGCCGAGGGGTCGTATCACTACATCGGCGTCCAGGTGGTACACACGGCGGCCTTCGACGCGGTGCGGCCGGGCGAGGCGGCGAGGTCGATTGGAGGGGTGTACCGACACATTGATACGCCAGCAGCCGGGATCGGTCAGGGGATTCGTGTCTGACGCCGAATTCTGGGATGTCGGTACCATCGAAGACTACTGGCGGACCTCGACCGCGCTGGCCACTCGTAGCGATATGGCTGACCTTGGCGTGGGCCATCACTGCGATGTCGATCGATCGGCGCGTATCGCGCGGTCGATTCTGTGGGACGATGTGCAGGTTGGGGCGGAGGCTGTGATCGAAGACTGCATCCTCACAGACGGCGTACGCGTCGAGGCCGGCGCCGTCCATCGCGGCGAGATTCTCATCCGATCGTGACCGAACAACGCACGGCCGAGGGCGTGGAGCTTCGCGAACGGATCGATCTCTATCTGCGCGACAGCGGCCTCGCAGGCCCCAGCGCGCGCGTCGTGCCGCTGACCGGCGACGCGTCGGATCGCCGCTACTTCCGGATCATCCCCGCCGACGGGCCGCCGATCGTGCTCGCCCTGCACGCCGGCGCGATCGAGTTCGCCTCGCTTCCCTTCGCGAACGTCGCGGAGTTGCTGCGCCTCATCCCGCTGCCGGTGCCGCTCGTGCTCGGCCATTCCGATCCGCTCGGCATCCTCGCGCTGCAGGATCTCGGCGACGTGACGCTGCAGGCGCACCTCGGCGCGGCATCGCCCACTCAGCACGCCGACCTCTACCGCGAGGCGGTCGCCCTCATCGAGACGCTGCAGCGCCGCGGGGCCGAGCTGCAGGCCGATCGCTATATTCCGTACCAGGTGGCGTTCGATGTCGAGAAGCTCACCTGGGAGCTCGAGTTCTTCGTGAAGTATTTCATCCTCGGCTACCGGGGCGTGGCGCTGAAGGACTCGGAGCGCAGCGCGCTCCAGGAGGAGTGGGCGGCGATCGTCGACGAGCTCGCCGCCGAGCCGCGCGTGCTGTGTCACCGCGACTATCACAGCCGAAATCTGATGCTGAGCGACGGCAGCCTCTACATCATCGATTTTCAGGACGCGCGGATGGGGCCGGACACCTACGACCTCGCGTCGTTGCTGCGGGACTCGTACGTCGACATCGCCGACTGGGAGCTCGACGATCTCATCGGCCACTTCGTCGCGCTGAAGGGCACCGCCGACAGACAGGAATTCCGCCGGCGGTTCGATCTGATGGCGCTGCAGCGGAACCTGAAGGCGCTCGGCACGTTCGGTTATCAGACGATGACCCGCGGCAATCCGGTCTACATCCAGTACATGCCGCGCACGCTGCGCTATGCGCGGTCGAACCTTGAAAAATACCCGCGCTTTACCCGGCTGCGCGAGCTACTCAGCGCCCACATCGACGAGCTGTCGTAGAACGACGCTTCCTTTACGCCGCCGCCATACACACACGACGATTGTCGGTTTCGGATCCGCACCCCGCGGCGCGACCATAGCCCTCGCCGACCTCCCAGTGTCGTAACATAGAAATTCGGCACGTGGGAAAACGGCAGTTCGGGGTGTCGACGAATTTGTACCGCCAACAGCGCCTTGGCCGCAATCAGCTGTTGGAGATTGGGGCGCACGGGTTCGAGGCCGTCGAGCTCGTCGCGGCGCCGGGGCACGTGGAGCCCGAGAATCCGGCAGCGGTCGCGGACCTTCAACAGTGGCTGGCGGAAGCACGGCTCGACGTCAGCAGCGTCCGCGGACCGACCGGGACGCCCCCGCCGCCGCCGGAACACGTGGAAGCGGCGCTCTTTCTCGCGCGCCGCATCCGGGTGCCCGTGTTCGTGATGGCCGTCGAGGGGACGCGCGACAAGGCGCGACGCAACGTCGAGCGCGTCGCGACGCTCGCCACGCCGCTCGGCGTGACGGTCGCCGTCGAAGGGCCGGAGCACTCGCCGCCCGGTTCCGCCGTCCACATGGTCGAAGAGGAGCTCGAGACCACGGTCGGCATCGCCCTCGACTTCGGGCGGGCGGATCGTGAAGGCGACCTGGTCGAAGCGATCGAGGTCGTCGCCGAACATCTGGTGGCCGTTCGCCTGCCGGTGGACGGCAATATCGACTGGGCGTCGGTGATGACGACGGTCCAGAAGGTCGGCTACGAAGGGCCGCTGGTGTTCGACGGGCAGTGGCGCGGATCGACCAAGGAATATCTGGCGCGCGCGCGAACGGCACGGGAAAAGATGGAACGCTGGCTCACGTCTGACATAGACGACGTTCGCCCGCGTGACGTTCGCCACGTTTTCAGAACGAGGCGTTGCCCGGCGTCCGTGGAAATGGGATCACGTCGCGGATGTTCGCCATCCCAGTCGCATAGACGATCGTCCGCTCGAGCCCGAGCCCGAATCCGGCGTGCGGCACGGTACCGTAGCGGCGCAGGTCCCGGTACCACCAGTAATGTTTCGCGTCGAGATTCAACTCGGCCAGACGGCGATCGAGAGCGTCCGGCCGCTCCTCGCGCTGCGAGCCGCCGATGATCTCGCCGATGCCCGGCGCCAGAACATCCATCGCCGCGACCGTCTTCCCATCGTCGTTCATGCGCATGTAGAACGCCTTGATCTCTTTCGGGTAGTTCATGACGACGACCGGCGCCTTGACGTGCTCCTCGGTCAGCCACCGCTCGTGCTCGGACTGCAGGTCGATTCCCCAGCGCACCGGAAATTCGAACGTTTTCCCGCTCTGTTCGAGCGCGGCGATCGCGTCGGTGTAGGTCATCCGTTCGAACGAGGACGAGACGAAGCGCTCTAACCGGGCGATGCACGTCTTGTCGATGCGGTCAGCGAAAAACTTCAGGTCGTCGCCGCGTTCGGTCAGGAGCGCCGTGAGAATGTATTTGAGGAAGGACTCGGCGAGATCCGCGTTGTCGTTCAGATCCGCGAACGCGAGCTCGGGCTCCACCATCCAGAATTCCGCGAGGTGCCGGCTCGTGTTGCTGTTCTCGGCGCGGAACGTCGGCCCGAACGTGTAGACCTTCGACAGCGCGCAGCAGTAGGTCTCGACGTTCAACTGCCCGCTGACGGTCAGGAACGCCTCCCGACCGAAAAAGTCCTGCGTGAAGTCGGTCCGGCCATCGGGCGTGCGTGGCATCGCGTCGCGGTTGACGAGATCAAGCGTGCTGACGCGGAACATCTCGCCGGCGCCCTCGGCGTCGCTCGCCGTGATGATTGGTGTATGCACCCAGAAGAATCCCCGCTCGTGGTAGTAGCGGTGGATCGCCATGCTGAGCGCATGCCGCACGCGCGCGACGGCGCCGATGGTGTTCGTACGCGGCCGCAAGTGCGCCACCTCACGCAGGTACTCGAACGAGGTCTTCTTCTGTTGGATCGGATAGGTGTCCGGATCGTCGACCCAGCCGACGACCTCGACCGCCTGCGCCTGAAGCTCCACCGCCTGCGCCTGGCCTTGGCTCGCCGTCACCGTACCGACGGCGACGATGGAACAGCCCGACGTCAGCCTCTTGAGCTCGCTCTCGTAGTTGGGCAGCGCGGCCGGACAGACGACCTGCAGAGGATCGAAACAGGAACCGTCGTGCAGGTGAACGAAGGACAGTCCGGCTTTGGAGTCTCTGCGGGTCCGGACCCAGCCGCGCACCGTGACCACGGTGCCGATCGGAACCTTGCCCTTCAAAATCGAGGCGACGTCGATGCGTTCGCTGGTAGACATGGTCGGTTGATTATCCGGGGTATCCTTCTAGATGTGAAGATTGGACTCCTATCGCTCGGCTGTCCGAAAAACCTCGTCGACTCCGAGGTGATGCTCGGCCTCGCGCAACAGGCGGGTCACGAGCTGACGAACGACCCGTCGGCCGCCGATGTCCTAGTGGTCAACACGTGCGCCTTCATCGATTCCGCCAAGCAGGAGTCGATCGACACGATCCTCGAGATGGCGCAGCACAAGAAAGATGGCGCCTGCCGCCGTCTGATCGTGACGGGATGTCTCGCGGAGCGCTACCGCGACGACCTGAAAGCGCAGATTCCTGAGATCGACGCGGTGCTGGGCACCGGGGAAGTTCCCGAGATCGTCGGCGCGATTGGAGGGCCGCCTTCGCGCCAAGGGCGCTTCGGCGAGCCAGGTTCCGGCTCCGTGGCGCCCTTACGTTTTTTCGCCTCGCACGACGCACCCGGCACCCAGCACCCGGCACCCAGCACCCGGCACCAGCACCCGGCACCAACACCCGGCACTCAGCACCCGGCACAAGCCTCAGCACCCAGCACTCAGCACCCGGCACCCTCCCCACGTACATCTACGATGCGGATACGCCGCGCCTGCTGGCGACGCCGAAGCACTACGCATACGTGAAGATCGCCGAGGGGTGCGACTACAAATGCGCCTTCTGCATCATTCCCACGCTGCGCGGCAAGTATCGCAGCCGGACGAGCGATTCGATCGTGACCGAAGCGCGCGGGCTGGCGGCGCGCGGGGTCAAGGAGCTGCTCCTCATCTCGCAGGACACGACCTTCTACGGCATCGATCGCCACGAGCGCGGCGCACTCGCCCGCCTCTTGAGGGAGCTGAACACGATCGACGGTCTCGAGTGGATCCGGCTGCTCTACCTCTATCCGACGACGATAGACGACGCGACGCTCGCGGCGATGGCCGACTGCGACAAGGTCTGCAAGTACATCGACCTGCCGCTACAGCACGCGTCGAACGCCGTGCTCAAACGGATGAAGCGGCCCGGCACGCGGCAGTCGTACGACACGCTGCTTGGCCACATCCGATCGCGGGTCCCTGGCGTCGCGCTCCGGACCACCTTCATCGTCGGCTTTCCCGGCGAGACCGACCAGGACGTGGACGAGCTCTGCTCGTTCGTCGAGGACCATCGGTTCGACCACGTCGGCGTCTTCACGTATTCCCATGAAGAGGGCACGTCCGCCTTCGGGCTCGACGACGACGTGCCGGCCAAGCTCAAGAAGGCCCGGCGATCCCGGGTGATGGGTCTGCAGAAGCGGCTGGTGACCAGGCGGCAACGGGCGCGCGTCGGCGAGAGGGCGCGGATAGTGGTCGACGGCCCGTCCTCGGATCATGAGCTCGTCCTGAAAGGCCGCCTCTCGTCCCAAGCGCCTGACATCGATGCCTCGGTCTTTCTGACCGACTGCGACCCGTCGAGCTTCCAGCCCGGAGATTTTGCCGACGTCGCCATCGTGGGGTCGCGCGGCTACGATCTCCTCGCTCGCCCCTTGGCCTGAGCAGCGTGCTATAATTTTGGATTCGAACCCTAGGTGAAGAACCGAGTGGGCATGTGCCCACTTTTTTTGTTTCAGGGCCTATTGTCCGGCTTGCCGCCGGACACTGTACGTAAAAGTATGGGCGGCGCGGACATTCTCGAGCAGGTCCGGCAGACGGCGGCCCGCGTGGCATCGAGCTACGGCGTGGAGATTTTCGACGTGCAATACCGTCGTGAAGGCCAGGGCATGATGCTGCGGGTGCTCATCGACCGGCCGGGGGCGGCCGGCACCGCCGGCGAGAGCGTCAGCGTCGACGATTGCGCGCATGTCAGTCGCGATTTGAGCGCGATTTTCGACGTCGAGGATGTCGTCCCGGGCGCGTACACCCTCGAGGTCTCGTCGCCCGGACTGGATCGGCCTCTCCGGCGCGTCGAGGATTACCGGCGGTTCGCCGGGCGTCGCGCCAAGATCGTGATGCGGGAGCAAGTGGACGGTCAGGGGTTCTTCAAGGGCCGTCTCGCCGGGCTGGAGGGCGACGACGTGCTGATCGACGGCGACGATGGGCGTCCGCATCGGGTGCCGTTCGGGGTGATCGCCCGGGCGAATCTGGAAGTCGAGTTCTAGCTGCCAGCCGCGCGCTGACAGCCGAAAGTTGAGTATGTCGAATCCTTTACAACAGACGATCGAAGCACTGGCGAAGGAAAAGGGCATCGAGCCCGACGTCGTCATCAGCGCGATCGAAGAAGCCGTCGCGACGGCATCCCGCAAGTACTACAAGACGGGCGAAAACCTGAAGACGCGCTTCAACCTCGAGACCGGACAGGTCGACTTGTTCGCGCTCAAGACCGTCGTCGAGGCGGTCGCCACGCCGGCGACCGAAATCTCGCTCGACGAAGCCCGCGAGATGTACCGGCCGCTGTACGGCGACGAGGTCGCCAACAGCATCGAGCTCGGCGACGAGATGGAGTTTCCCAAGCCGACTGAAGTGCTCGGCCGCATCGCCGCCCAGACGGCCAAGCAGGTGATCTTCCAGAAGGTCCGCGAGGCGGAGCGCGAGCATGTCTTCGCCGAGTACAACGATCGGATCGGCGAGGTCGTCAACGGCACGGTGAAGCGGTTCGAAAACGGCGACATCATTCTCGAAGTGGGACGGATTGAGGCCGTCCTGCCGCGCAAGGAACAGTCGCGCGCCGAAAGCTACACGCCAGCCGACCGCGTCCGGACGGTGATCAAGGGCGTGAATCGGAGCGCGAAGGGACCGCAGATCGTCCTGTCGCGGACCGACCCGGCGCTGCTGATCAAGCTGTTCGAGCAGGAGGTCCCGGAAATCTACGACGGCACGGTGATGATCCGCGGCGCCGTGCGCGAAGCGGGCGACCGCGCCAAGGTGGCGGTCTTTTCGCGCGAGCGGGATGTCGACCCGGTCGGCGCCTGCGTCGGGATGAAGGGCACGCGCGTCCAGTCGATCATCCGCGAACTGCGCGGCGAGAAGATCGACATCGTCGAGTGGTCGGAGGATGCGATTGCCTTCGTCACCAACGCGCTCAGCCCGGCCAAGGTGCAGCGGGTGTCGATCGTCGACGACCGCGAGCGCGTCATGGAAGTGATCGTCGAGGACAAGCAGCTGTCGCTGGCGATCGGCAAGAAGGGTCAGAACGTCCGGCTCGCGGCCAAGCTGACCGGCTGGCGCATCGACATCAAGAGCGAAGAGGAAAAGCGCCGCGAGGTCGAGGCGCAGTTCGGCGAGCTCGAGATCGCGTCGACGGACGCGGGCACGGACGAACAGCCCGTGGAGGCCGCGACGGACGGCGACGCGGCCGCGATCGCGGAGGGTACGGAAGAAGCTGCCGCGGCCCAGGCTTCAGATGTGCCGGTGCCCTACACGCTGGCCGGCATCGGCGAGAAGACCGTTCGGAAGCTGGTCGAGGCGGGTCTGGACTCGCAGGAGGCCGTGGCCGCGGCAACCGTCGAGCAGCTGTCGGAGATTCCCGGCATCGGCGGGAAGACGGCCGACAAGATTCTGGCCGCCGCCCGCGGCACCGCGCCGGCGGACACGGAAGCAGACACCGAAAGTAGCGCAGACGCATGATCTGGCTTTGAGGCAGATGTTCGCATCTGCCGTCGCAGGCCGCGATGCCTGCGCTACATAGGTGCTACATGAGATAGAGGTACTGGTTTGGCAACTGTTCGGATTTTCAAGATCGCAGAACTGCTCGGCACCACGAGCCAGGAAGTGACGGCGCTTCTCAAGCGCGATCACGGCATCGAGGTCAAGAGCGCCTCGAGCACGATCGAGGAAGTGGTGGCGCGGCAGTTCGTCGATCGACTCTCGAAACAGCGGAACATTCAACTGCCGGGTGGGAACATTTTCGCCGAGACGCCGGCTGCCAAGGGCAAGAAGCCGGCGCCCGCGAAAAAGGCGCCCGAGCCGGTGAAGCCAGTGGCGCCGGCCCTGCCGCCGCCGCGCCTGGTCAAAACCGCAAAGCCGGTGGCCGCCGCGCCTGTCGTCGAGCCCGAACCCGTCGCCGTCGAACCGGAGCCGGTCGAAGCGCCGCCGGCGCCCGAGCCGCCGCCGGAGGCACCGGTTGCGGTCGCCGAAGCACCGCCAGTCCCTGCGCAACCGCCGGCGGAACGACCCGCCGCGGCCGCAGGCACAGGCGGCTCCCCCGGCGCCGGCAGCCGAAGCGCCCGCAGCCGCGCCCGTGGCCGCCGCACCGGCGGCCGCACCGCAGACGCCAGCCCCGAAGCCGCCAGTTCCTGGCCGCGTCGTGCCGCCAACGCTGCGACTTCGCATCGAAGAAAACCGTCCGACCGCGCCAACTCCGCCGCTGCCGACATCGGCGCCGCCGCGGGCCGTGCAACGGCCGATCGCCCCGCCGAAGCCGGCCGCGCCGATGGCGGCCAGGCCCGCCGGTGCGGTGTCTCCGGGCGCACCCGGCGCGCGTCCGCCCCTGCCGGGCGCTCCGCGTCCCGGCGGTGCACCGGGTCAGCGACCGCCATATCCTGGACCGCGGCCGCAAGGGCCGGTTGGTGGACCGCGTCCACTGCCCTCGCAGCCCGTACGGACCCAGCAGCCAGGCATGCCGCCGCGTCCAGGACAGCAGTACCCGCAGCGTCCCGGGATGCCGTCGCGGCCGTCGTATCAGCAGCGTCCCGGCGGCCAGGGCCGGCCGGCTGCCGCGCAGCGTCGGGAACAGGCGCGTCCGGCGCCGCCACCCATGCCTGCGTCGCCGCCACCCGTCACCCGCAGCATCACGCTGGCCGAAGGCATGACGGTGAAGGACCTGGCGGACAAGCTGGATCTCCGCGTCAAGGACGTCCTCGCGAAGCTGCTCATGAAGCGCCTGATGTTGACGATCAACTCGGCGCTCGACACGGAAACGGCGACGATGATTGCGCGCGAGTTCGGCGCGGACGTGCAGATGCAGAGCTTCGAAGAGGAGCTGTTGCAGGCGGATGAAGGGGAAGCGCGCGCGGAAGACGTCGTGACGCGTGCGCCGGTCGTCACGGTCATGGGCCATGTCGACCATGGCAAGACCAGCCTGCTCGACGCCATCCGCGAGACGCGGGTCGCCGAGCGCGAGGCCGGCGGCATCACGCAGCACATCGGGGCGTATCACGTCACGATCAACAAGCGCGACATCGTCTTCCTCGACACGCCGGGCCACGCGGCCTTTACGCTGATGCGCGCCCGCGGCGCCAAGGTCACCGATATCGTGGTGCTGGTCGTCGCCGCCGACGATGGCGTCATGCCGCAGACCAAGGAAGCCATCGATCACGCCAAGGCGGCCAACGTGCCGATCGTGGTGGCGATCAACAAGATCGACAAGCCGAACGCCCAGCCGGAGCGGGTCAAGCGCGAGCTGACCGAGCTCGGATTGATGCCGGAAGAGTGGGGCGGCCAGACGGTCACCGTCGAAGTGTCGGCCAGACAGAAGAAGAACATCGACGGACTGCTCGAGATGATTCTGCTCGTCAGCGAAATCGGCGAGCTCAAGGCCAATCCGAAGCGCAGCGCGTCCGGCACCGTCCTCGAGGCGAAGCTGGACAAAGGCCGCGGGCCGGTGGCCACCGTGCTGGTGCAGGACGGCACCCTCAGCGTCGGCGACACGTTCATCGCCGGGCCGATCGTCGGTCGCGTACGCGCGCTGATCGACGATC
Organism: uncultured Acidobacteriota bacterium; assembly: GCA_963792175.1. GTDB lineage: Bacteria > Acidobacteriota > Vicinamibacteria > Vicinamibacterales > CAVVIG01 > CAWBVG01. The sequence goes on along the minus strand of CAWBVG010000030.1, from coordinate 109,444 downwards.
GCGGCAAGCCGACGAAGTCGGCGGGGCCGTCGACGCCGGTCGAAGTGCTCGGCCTGGCCGGTCTGCCGCAGCCGGGCGACGTGTTCCAGGTGGCGGATGCCGCCAAGGCGCGGCATATCGCGACGTTCCGCGAGGAACAGGCCAAGTCGCGATCGCTCGGCGCGAAGGGTTCGCGGCTGACGCTCGAGTCGCTGCAGGCGCAGATCGCCGAAGGCGGCATGAAAGAGCTGCCGATCATCATCAAGGCCGACGTGCAGGGGTCGGCCGAAGTGCTCGCCGACACGCTCGCCAAGCTGTCGGACGAGAAGGTGAAGATCCGGATCATTCACGCCGGCGTCGGCGCGGTGAACGAGTCGGACGTGCTGCTGGCGTCCGCGTCGAACGCGATCATCATCGCGTTCAACGTCCGGCCCGATCGCAACGCCGAGGACATCGCGACCCGCGAACGCGTCGAAATCCGCTCGCACTCGGTGATCTACAACGTCACCGACGAGATGAAGAAGGCGATGGCCGGACTGCTCGATCCGACGTTCAAGGAAGTGCGGATCGGTGTGGCCGCGGTCCGCGAGATTTTCCGGGTGCCGAAGTACGGGACCATCGCCGGCTGCATGGTCACCGAGGGGCGCATCACCCGCGCCGGCGACAGCCAGGCGCGGCTGCTGCGCGACAACGTCGTCATCTACGAAGGGAAGATCGGATCGCTGCGTCGCTTCAAGGACGACGTCAGCGAGGTCAAGTCCGGCTTCGAGTGCGGCATCGGCTTCGAGAAGTACAACGACCTCAAGGTCGGCGACGTCATCGAGGTCTTCGCCATGGAACGGGTATTGACAATCGCGTAAGTCTCAAGGTTCAAGTCTCAAGGACGAGGCTCAAGCTCTGAGCCTTTCGATCACACCTGAGAGTTGAAACTTGAGACTTGATACTTCTGCATGTCTCAGGGTTCTCGACCCGATCGCGTCGCCGACCAGATTCGCAGCGAACTGGCCACGCTGCTCGCCCGCGAGGTGCACGACCCGGGGATCGGGTTCGTGACGTTGACGCGCGTGCACGTCAGCCCGGACCTGCAGGTTGCGCGCGTGCACTTCACGGCGCTCGGCGACGACAAGGCGCGCAGCAATTCCGCGCGCGCGCTCGAACGCGCGGCGCCGTTCCTCCGGCGCCAGATCGGATCGCGGCTGCGGCTGAAGCGGGTGCCCGAGCTGAAGTTCGTCTACGACGAATCGATTGCCGGGCAGGATCGCATCGAGCAGCTGCTCAACGAGCTTCACGCCCCCAAAGATGACGACACGCCCTGAGATTCAGCGCATCGTCGACGCCATCCGCGTGCGGCGCCGCTTCGTGCTCTCCTCGCATTCGCGCCCGGACGGCGATTCGATCGGCTCGCAGCTCGCCATGGCGTACGCGCTCGCTGCGCTCGGCAAGGAAGCGATCGCCGTCAACGCCGACCCGGCGCCGCCGCCGCTGCGGGCGTTTCCCGGCGTGGCGGACATCCGCATCGCCAAACAGGTCGAGGGCGACTACGACGCGGCGATCATCATGGAGTGCGGCGACCTGGCACGGACCGGCGTCGGCGGGCTCGATCGCTTCTTCGTCGTCAACATCGACCACCACCCCGGCAACAGCGGCTACGGACAGATCAACTGGTTCGACGCACAGGCGGCCGCGTGCGGCGAGATGGTCTTCGACGTGATTCGCGCGCTTGGCGTGCCGCTGTCAACGGCGATGGCGACCCACATCTACCTCGCCATCCTGACCGACACCGGGTCGTTCCACTACTCGAGCATCTCGCCGCGCACCTTCGAGATCTGCAGCGCCTGCCTCGAGGCCGGCGTCGATCCGGTGCTGGTCGCGCGCAACGTCTACGACAGCAACAACATGGGCCGGCTGAAGCTGTTCGGCGCCGTCCTGAGCGCCATGCAGATCGACGCCACCGGCCGCATCGCGATCGTGTACCTCGATCACGAGATGGCGCGCGCCGCCGGCGGAACCTACGAAGACACCGAAGGGCTGATCAACCTGCCGCTGACCGTCAAGGAGATCCAGGCGGTGGTCTTCTTCAAGCAGGACGACGGCGAGCAGTACCGCGTCAGCATGCGGTCGAAGGGCGACATCGACATCGGCGCGGTCGCGAAGTCGTTCGGCGGCGGCGGCCACAAGAACGCGGCGGGCTGCACCGTGTCGGGCGCGATCGACCAGTTGCAGAAGACGTTCGTCGAGAAGATCGAAGAAGCCATCGATGGACGGCCTGTTAGTCGTTGACAAACCCTCCGGACCGACCTCGCACGACGTCGTGGCGCGAGTGCGCCGCGCCCTGCGCGAGCGGCGCGTCGGCCATACCGGCACGCTGGATCCGGCCGCAACCGGCGTCCTGCCGCTGGTGGTGGGGCGGGCGACGCGTCTCGCGCAGTTCCTGAGCGGCAGCGACAAGTCGTACGAAGCGGTCATCCGCTTCGGGTTCTCGACGGACACTGGCGATGCGCAGGGCCGGGCGCTCGGCATCCAGCGCGCGATCGAGTGTCCGTCTCGTGGCGCGATCGACGCGGCGCTGGATGCGTTTCGCGGCGAATTCCTGCAGCAGCCGCCGGCGTTCTCGGCGAAGAAGATCGACGGGAAGCGCAGTCACGAGCTGGCGCGCGCGCGGGCCCGCGGTGACGCTCGGCTGAAGCCTTCGCCCTCCAGCACGATTTCACCCCCGCCTTCGCTCGGCGAGGCAGGCTCACCCGACCCGCCTTCGCTCGCAACAGCTTCGCCGAGCTTCGGCGCGGCGGGCCTACGCGACCTACCCGACCCCGTGAGCGTCACCACATACGCCATCGACATCCTCAGCACCGATGGCGACACGGTGACGCTTCGAGTGGACTGCTCCGCCGGCTTCTACATCCGATCGCTCGCGCACGACCTCGGTGAACGGCTCGGCATTGGCGGCCACCTGGTCGCGCTCCGGCGGACCCGCAGCGGCACGCTGACGCTCGCCGACGCGGTCGCCCTCGACGCCGTGGAGCGTGAGCCCGCGCTGGCCGCCGGTCGCGTGATTCCACTCGCGGACATGCTGCCTGGGCTCGCACCGGTCGTGCTGACCTCGGACGGCGTCCGCAAGGCGATCCATGGGCGCGAGCTCGGCCCCGCGGATTGCGTGTCGGGCTTTGCGACTCGGGACTCGGAACCCGCGAGACGCAGCGACTCCCGAATCCCGACTCCCGACTCCCGAATCCCGACTTCCGACTCCCGAATCCCGACTCCCGAATCCCGTCTCTATCGCCTGCTCGATCCGTCGGGACAGCTGGTCGCAATTGCCCGGCCCGCGAGCGCCGCCGGGCTTTTGCATCCCTCGGTTGTTCTGGTGTAACATGTTGATCTTGCTCGACTAACGATTTTTCGGACGTACGGCGCATCCGGTGCTGCGGCACTGGGGCGTGCGTGGAGGTACAGCAGGTGGCGTTGACCAAGGATCGCAAGACAGAGCTCATAGGCAGTTACAAGACGCACGACGCAGACACCGGCTCCCCTGAAGTGCAGGTGGCCATCCTCAGCGAACGCATCAACTACCTCACAGAGCACTTCAAGACCCACGCAAAGGATCACCACTCACGCCGCGGACTGCTGATGCTCGTCGGCAAGCGCCGCCGGTTGCTCGACTACCTCAAGGTCAAGGACGCTCAGCGCTATTCAGACCTCATCAAGCGTCTGAACATCCGCAAGTAATCGGGCGCGGCTGCGCGGCTGTGTCGAGTTTCTGGTTCAACTATTCAGTTTCAACTCTTTGACAATATGCACACTCGTGAACTCACGATCGGTCAACACACGCTTTCGCTCGAAACCGGCAAGCTCGCGAAACAGGCCGGCGGCGCCGTCAGGGTCCGCTTCGGCGATTCGGTAGTGCTGGTCACCGCCTGCCGGGCGGCAAGCCCGCGCGAAGGGATCGATTTCCTGCCGCTGACGGTCGATTACCGCGAATACACCTACGCGTCGGGCCGCATTCCCGGCGGCTTCTTCAAACGCGAAGGCAAGCCGGCCGAGAAAGAAGTGCTGACGAGCCGCTGTATCGATCGGCCGATCCGTCCGCTCTTCCCCTCCGGCTGGCGCTACGAGACGCAGATCATCGCGCTGGTCCTCTCCGCGGATCAGGAGAACGACACCGACGTCCTGGCGATTACCGGCGCCTCCGCGGCACTCGCGCTCTCCGAGATTCCGTTCGAGAAGACGATCGCCGGCGTTCGCATCGGTCTCGTCGACGGCCAGTTCGTCGTCAATCCCACGTTCCAGCAGCGCAAAGACAGCAAACTCGACCTCATCGTCGCCGGCACGAAAGACGGGCTGGTGATGGTGGAAGCGGGCGCCAAGGAAGTCACCGAGGAACAGGCGATCCAGGCGCTCGAAACCGCGCATGCGGCCATCAAGCAGATCGTTGCCGCGATCGACGACCTGGCGCGCGAGGCCGGGAAGAAGAAGCTGACCGTCACGAAGAAGGAAATCGGCCACGACTTCTATCGGGAGGTCGAGGAGAAAGTCTACGTGCCGCTGACCGAGGCGATGCGGATCCGCGGGAAGCTGGAGAACTACGAAACGGTCGACCAGGCGCTCAAGGATCTCGTGGCGTCGATACCGGAGGGCGAAGTCGAGCGCAAGACCGAGGCCAAAGCGATCTTCAAGGAGCTCAAGGAGAAGGTGCTTCGCGAAGAGGTGCTGACCCACGGCGTACGGCTCGACGGACGCAAGTTCGACGAAATCCGGCCGATCTGGATCGAGACCGGCGTGCTGCCGCGGACCCACGGGTCGTCCGTATTCACCCGCGGCGAGACGCAGGCGCTCGTCACCTGCACCCTCGGCACCGCCGACGACGCGCAGAAGATTGAGAGCTTCGAGGGCGAAACCTGGAAGAGCTTCATGCTCCACTACAACTTCCCGCCCTTCTCGGTCGGCGAAGTCGGCTTCATGCGCGGCCCCGGCCGGCGCGAAGTCGGTCACGGTGCGCTCGCCGAACGCTCGCTGACGCCGATGATGCCGGCCGAAGAGCAGTTCCCCTACACGGTGCGGGTCGTCTCCGACATTCTCGAATCGAATGGCTCGTCGTCGATGGCCTCGGTCTGTGGCGGGTCGCTGGCGATGATGGATGCGGGCGTGCCGCTCAAGAAAGCCGTCGCCGGCATCGCGATGGGCCTGGTGATGGACGAGAAGACCGGCAAGTACGCGGTGCTGTCGGACATCGCCGGCGCCGAGGATCATTACGGCGACATGGACTTCAAGGTCGCCGGCACGGCGGACGGCATCACGGCGCTGCAGATGGACATCAAGGTGGGCGGCATCACCACCGAGGTCATGCGCAAGGCGCTCGAACAAGCTCGCCGCGGCCGGCTGCACATTCTGGACAAGATGCGCGATGCGCTCGCCTCGTCCAGAGAGAACATCTCGGCGTTCGCGCCGCGAATCGTGACCATCCGGATCCCGGTCGACAAGATCCGCGACGTCATCGGACCGGGCGGCAAGATGATCCGCAGCATCATCGAGCGGACCGGCGTCAAGATCGACGTGGAAGACGATGGCCGCGTGAACGTGGCGTCCGCGGACGGCGCCTCGGCGCAGAAGGCGATCTCGATCATTCAGGAGCTGACGGCGACGCCAGAGCTGAACAAGACCTATCTGGGCAAAGTGCAGCGCATCACGGATTTCGGCGCGTTCGTCGAAATCATGCCGGGCACCGACGGTCTTCTGCACGTGTCGGAGATCGCGACCCATCGCGTGAAGGACGTGCGCGACGAGCTGAAAGAAGGCGAACAGTTGCTGGTCAAGGTGATCAACATCGACCCGACCGGCAAGATTCGCCTGAGCCGCAAGGCTCTCCTGCAGGAAGAAGCAGCTGCTACCGCCAAGAAAGAGTAGGAGCTAGGGGCGCGGGGCTAGCTGAGCCTGCCTCGCCGACTTGTCCCGCCGAAGCGCGCAGCGCGGAGGCGGAAGCTCGGGGATGCACCGAGCGGAGGCGGGGCTAGGGGCAGGGGCTAGCGGCAACGCTAGAACCTGTCCGCCAGCGGCAACGAGATGCGGAACGTTGTCCCCCGACCCTGCACGGACTCGACGTCGATCGTGCCACCCGCCTGCGTCACAATCGTATAAACCGTCGCCAGGCCCAGTCCGGTTCCCCTTCCCGCGTCCTTCGTCGTAAAAAACGGCTCGAAGATTTTCGCCTGCACGTCGGGCGGCATGCCCTGACCCGTGTCGGTGACTTCCAGCGTCACGCGCCCGTCCTCGCCGTCGCGCGTCGCGATCGTCATCGTCCCTCCGTCGGGCATCGCGTCCCGGCCGTTGATGAGCAGGTTCATCAGCACCTGATCCATCAGGCCGCGATCGGCCTTCACCACCGGACGCTTGGCGTTCAGCGCCAGCGCCAGTTCCACCGTCTTGCCGAGGAGCCGCTGCAGCATCGGCGACAGCTCGGAGATGACGCGATTGAGATCCATGGGTTCGAGGACGGCGGGCATCCGCCGGCTGAACACCAGCAGCTGGCGCGTCAACGACGCGGCGCTGCTCGACGCGCGGCGGATCTCGCGGAGCTCGGCCCGCACCGGCAGCGTCACTTCGGAATCGAGGAGCGCTTCCGCGTAACCGAGGATGACCGTGAGCAGGTTGTTGAAGTCGTGGGCGATGGCGCCGGTCAGCCGGCCGAGCGCCTCCATCTTCTGGCCATGCCGGAGTTGTTCCTCCAGATGCTTGCGATCGGTGATGTCGCGCGAGTGGACGATGCCCATCGGCACCCCGCCTTCTTCGACGTAGCTGCCAGCCGACTCGAAGACGCGCCAGCGGCCGTCCTTGTGGCGAAGTCGCAATTCGATGAACGGTGTCCCTTTTCGCAACGCCATCGCGGTCGCGACCGCGGCCCGCGCCCGCGGCAGGTCCTCGGGATGAATCAGCTCGAACATGCTGCGGCCCAGACGTTCGGCCGGCAACACGCCCAGCAGACGCTCGATCGAAGGACTATCGAACAGGATGCGGCCGCCCGCGTCGACGAAGGTGATGAGATCGATCGAGTTTTCGAGAATCGCCGTGTACCGCTGGTCGCGGCTCACGGCCGCGGCTTCGGCGCGCTTTCAGGCGCTGATATCGAGCATCACCCCGGTCAGCCGCGAGGCGCGGCCGTGGTCGTCGCCGGTGACGTGCACGACACTGCGGACCCAAAGGACTCGGCCGTCGGCCGCCCGCACCCGGTAGTCGAGCATCAGGTGGCGGACGTCCTGAACCGCAGCGGCGCAGGTTTCGACCACCCACTCGCGATCCTCGGGGTGAATGATGCTGACCCAGAAACCCGGTTCGTCGAGCCATCGCTGGACGGGATAGCCAAGCAGGCGCTCGGCTTTCTGACTCACGTACGAAAACAGCACCGTCTGCGGGTCGGCTTCCCAGACGATGGCGTCGAGATCGTCGAGGAGCTCCCGACAATCCATTGATGATGTCGCGACCAAACCGCCCTCCTGGATTGCGGGCGCCGAACCTGGCGCCCTCTCGAGAAGGGGCACGACCCGGGCCACGAGGTCTGCGTGAAATATGGCGGGAAAACCGCCAAAACCGGCAGGCCACGCCGCGCGAGCCGCCGTTATTTCGGCATCTGCCGAACCGACCTTGACACCTTCGGCACCGGCTCCGACGATGGAAGTGGCATGCCGTGCACGTCCATCCCGTGATTGGCCGCCAGCTGTTGGCCGTCGACGAGGCGCTGCTGCGACTAGCGAAATCGATCGCCGGCTTCACCACGCTGAACGATCTCGTCCGTCAGCTTCCCGCTTCACTCAGCGACGCGGTGCCGTTCGACCATCTGGGCCTGGTCCTTCATGATGCGGACCGCGACCTCCTGAGGATCGCCCTCGTCTATCCGGACGTGCCGCTGCCGGTGCGACAGGTCCCGGTGGACTACGGTCCGGCCGGAGTGGTTCTGCGATCACAGCAGACGAGGGTCGTACGGCTCGGCAGCCGCGAGGTGTTGACCGGCATGATGCCGGTGCTTCGGGATCTCGGTTTCCGGATCGTCTGCATGGTTCCGCTGACGACCCCCCGCGCCCGGCTAGGCGTACTCGTCTTCGGCAGCCGTGACGCCGCCAGCTACGACGCTGCGGCCGTGGCCGTGATGGAGCAGATCACGGCGCTGGTGGCGCTCGCCGTCGAGCACACCGTACAGCTCGAGCGACTCGAGACGCTCGGCGTCTCGCTCGCCGCCGAACACGATCGGGTCCAGTTCCTCCTGCGGCTCAACAACGCGATTACGTCGGAGCTCGATTACCCGAGCCTGCTCGGCAAGATCTCGCAGGCGCTGCGCGACGTGATTCAGCACGATTACGCCAGCATCGCCTTGTACGACGCGGACTCCGGGCAGATGCAGCTCCATGCGCTGACCTTTACGGACGAACGGGGTGTGCGACCGGCCGACCATCTGCTGCCGCTCGACAACTCGCCCTCCGGAATCACCTATCAGCGCGGTGTGGTCTCGATGTTCGGCGAAGCGGACCTCGCCGCCTTCGGACCGGCCGGCGCGCCGACGCTGATCGCCGAGGGCATCAAGTCGGTTTGCTGCGTACCGCTGGTCACGAGACGGAGCCAGTTGGGCGTCCTCAGTGTCGCCAGCCGCACCGCGAACGCGTTTTCGTCCGAAGCTGGCGTGCTCCTCGGACAGTTGTCGTCGCAGATCGCCATCGCCGTCGAGAACGCGCGCGCCTACGGCGAGATCGCGGTGATCAAGGATCAGCTCGCGGAGGAAAAGGACTACCTGCTGGACGAAGTGCGGCTGGTGCACGACTTCCACGAGATCATCGGCCAGAGCGCCGCGCTGAAGCAGGTGCTGCAGACGATCGCGACCGTCGCGCCCACCGATTCCACCGTTCTGCTGCTCGGTGAAACCGGCACCGGCAAGGAACTGCTCGCGCGCGCGCTCCACAATCTGAGCCGCCGTCGCGATCGCACGTTCGTGCGCCTCAGTGGCGCGGCGTTGCCGGCGAGCCTGATCGAAAGCGAGCTGTTCGGCTACGAGAAGGGCGCCTTCACGGGGGCGGCGATGAGCAAGGTCGGCCGGCTGGAGCTGGCGAACCGCGGCACGCTCTTCCTCGACGAAGTCGGTGACCTGCCGCTCGAGGTGCAGCCCAAGCTGCTGCGCGCGCTGCAGGAACGCGAATTCGAACGTCTCGGCAGCACGCGAACGGTGCGAGTGGACGTCCGCCTGATTGCCGCGACGAATCGGGACCTCGACGCGATGGTCTCGAACGGACTGTTCCGGAGCGATCTGTTCTACCGCCTGAACGTCTTCCCCATCCACGTGCCGGCGCTGCGCGAGCGCCGTGAAGACATTCCGGCGCTGGTCAGCCACTTCGTCGCGAAGTTCGCTCGCGAGATGAATCGGCGCATCACCACCATCCCGGAGGACGCGATGGCGCGCGCTCGCAGCGCTGGCACTGGCCAGGCAATATTCGAGAGCTGGAGAATGTGATTGAACGCGCCGTCATCCTGTCGAGCGGCCCGGTGTTGAACGTGCCGCCGGGTGCGATCCAGCCCCCGCAGGCGAAGGCGGACGGACCCGAAGCCTCCCCGTCACGACTCCGTGATCGCCGAGCGCGACGCCATCGTCCAAGCGCTGCGCGAATCGAACGGTGTCGTCGCCGGCCCGAACGGTGCAGCGGCGCGCCTTGGCGTGAAGCGCACCACGCTCCAGTCGAAGATGCGCAAGCTCGGCATCAGCCGTCCGGGGTACTGAACGGCCGATGGCACGGCCCAGGCGTCGTACAATCGTGGACACCATGCGGTCCCGGGTTCGGCCTCTGCTGTTACTGATGGCGGCCACGTCGGTTGTCGCCGCGCAGGACCAGGGACCCACCACACGAACCTTCGCGGTCACGGCGCATCGCTATGCGTACAGCCCGTCCATGATCGAGGTCAATCAGGACGATCTCGTGCGGCTCACGCTGGACGCCGACGACATCGCGCACAGCCTCACCATCGACGCCTATCGCATCGCGAAGCGCGCCAGCCCGGGCCAGCCAACCACATTCGAGTTTCGGGCCGACCGGCCCGGCACGTTCGCCTATTACTGCAACCTGCAGACTGAAGACGGCTGCCGCCGCATGCACGGCGAGCTCATCGTCAAGGGTCGGAAATAGGCCCAAGTCGTCAGCCTCCCCCCTTTCGGCTATCAGCTTTCGGCATCAGCCGTCGGCAATCGGCTGTCGGCTTTTCGCCTACATACGAGCTTGCCGTAGGGAGCTCAGCCGCGAGCTGGTCGGTACGCGCGTTGCACTTCTCGACCGTATGACGATGGACATGAAGGTCCTCGAGTGTGGGAACTGCGAGCCGTTGAAGCTGGGCGTGCATGCGGCAGCGCTCGGACTCGCTGCGCTGTGCGGCGTCTACAACGCCGCGGCGTGGCTCGTCCGGCGTGAACAGCATCTGGCGGTCAACGCGGTGCTGTATGCCGCGCTGATCGCGTTCGAGCGACGGCACATCGTGCACCACATCGCCGAGCTTCGGCGTCCAGCGGGCGCGGGCGCGTCGGATGCTGCGGTCGCGGAGCCGGCGGCGATGCCCGAATCCGCAATCGCCGCCTGAAGCCGGGTCCTGGTTACGGCCAGGTCAGCCAGCAGGAAGGCGGCGCCGATTGCGCGACGATGACAGGGGCAACGGCCTCCTGAAGGCCATTGCGAAAGACGTACGCCCCATCGACCGAGTCCGGAACATTTCGAACCCAAACGGTCGTGCAGCCCGATTGCCGCGCACGGACCACCTGCGCCACGTAGATCGTCGCGCGTGCGCGCGGCGGCGTTCCACGGTCTCAGGTTGACGCGCAGTCCGGCGGCGGATGCGATCAGGAGGAGGCCCGCGAGCAGGACGTTCAGCCGCGAGCGAGTTGGCATCACCAGCGAGGCAATGAAGACCGACCACGCCGCCGCAGGCAGATACAGATAGCGCGCCCCTTGAAGCGACGGTGACACGTCGAAGAGCGAATAGACGGGAGCGACGCTGACGAGCACCGACAGGGCCAGCGCTACCGCCGTCCAGATCTCGTGGCGGTGTCCACGCCACGACCAGGCCGCGCGCAGCAAGAGCAACAGCAGTCCGCACACGAGCGCCGTCCCGAGCCAGGGCCATGCTGTGACCACGCTGGTCCGCAGCGGCACGGTCAATGCGGCGAACGGCCGCACCAGCAGTTCCTTCAGCTTGTATAACGAAGGCGCCGAGGCATAGCCGGCCGCGGGAGGCAGGACAAGGACACGCCACGCCGCATACCCGGCCACGATTCCCAGTCCATACAGAGCGACCCGCCACCGCCGTGGATTGAACGAGCCACAACAGCGCCGGGGCCACAACAGCCGTCTCTTTCGAAAGCAGCGCGCCGGCCAGCGCGGGCAGCGCGAGGCGTTCACGCGCGGCGTTTGCCAACGCGACCGCCGTCAGCACGCCTGTCGTCATCAGGACATCCTGCAGCCCGGAACACCAGGCGACCGCTTCGGCGTGCGCGGGAAACGTCAGAAACAGCGCACCGGCAACCACTGCTGCGGCAGGCGACTGTCCGGCCGCGGCCGCAAGCGCCGCAACGAGCGCGGCGTTCGCGCCGTGGAGCATGATGATTGCCGAGTGAAGCACCACCGGGTGCGCACCGGCAAGCTTGAAGCACAGCACCGGCAGCGGCCGGAAGAACTCCCAGGAGCCGCCAAGAAACTCGTTCTGCGCCGCCAGGCGGGCGAGCACGTAGTCGTCTGACAGAAAGCCGACGCTCACAGCTGGAAAGTACAAAACGCCTGCGGCAACCACGAACGCGCACACCATCAACGGATCCAGCCGCTGAACGGCGTGCACGGGCGCGACTGACGAGCCCCGCGTCGAAAGTCCATAGATCAGCAGCACTGCCACCAGCCACATCCACCCGGTTTCGAGGTGATGTCGCGCGATGCCCCATCGATGGAAATAGTAGGCATACGCGAGAACGCCGACGTAGATCGACACGGCCGTTGGCAACAGGAACGGAAGGACCTTCCTGGCGGTCGCACCTTCGGAGTGAGCGCTCACAGACAGCACTCGAGGCATGCCGGCGATCAGCTCTTGAAGCCTTGCGCGGCCGCGATGCGTTCCTTGATCGGGGGATGACTGTAGAAGAGCCACTGCACGATCTTCGACGGCTGGTCCTCGGCCAGGTTCTGGGCGCCGAGGCGCCGCATCGCGGAGATGAACGCCGACGGGTTGCGCGTGAGGTGGAGGGCGTAGCGATCGGCGCTCCTCTCGAAGCGGCGCGACATGGCGTGGGCGATCGGCACCATCGCCAGCGACACGCCGCCGGCGGCGAGCAGCAGCAGCGGCAGTCCCGCGGGGTCGGCGACGCCGCGCAGGCCAAGGGGACCCACCAGCACCATCAACAACCGCGACGCCAGATAGAACCCGGCCAGGATCAGCACGCTCTCGAACACGACACCCTTCCAGATGTCGCCGTGCACGTGATGCGCGAGCTCGTGGGCGAGCACGACCTCGATTTCCTCGTCACGTGTACTCGGCGAGCATCGTATCCGACACCAGGATCCGGCGCGTGTTGCCGACGCCCGCCAGCGCGGCATTCGCTTTCTTCGTCTTGTTCGCGAGTCCCCACTCGTAGGCTCCGAGCACCTGCGCGCCGGCGCGCTCGGCCAGCGCGATCAGGCGGACCCGGAGGCCGTCTCGCGCGAGCGGCTTCACCGTGTAGAAGAGCGGCAACAGGAGCACAGGCGCCAGGTTGGTCAGGCCCACGATCAGCACCGCGAACGCGAAGCCGGCCGCGAGCCACCAGCGATCCGGCGATACACGAATCAGCCAGTAGACGAGGGTTGCGGCGGGTCCGGCCAGCAGCAGCCCGATGCCGAACGACTTCGCCTGGTCGCGCAGCCACGCGCCAAGCGTTTCATTGGAGAGATCGTAGCGGCGTTCGAGGATGTAACCCGCTGTAGAAGGCCAGCGGCAGGCTGCCCAGCTCGTTGAGCATCGACAGGAGCGCGACGTACGCGAGGATGACCGCGCCGGGCTGCCACGACGCCGGAAGGGCTCCGGCGGCGGTTTCCGCGATGTTCCGCAACCAGAGGCTCGCCCCCGTCGCGAGCACGCCGGCCAGCAGCAGCGCGGCCCAGAGAAGGCCGATGATGCCCGCCTGCCGCTTCAGCCGGTGGTAACGGCTCGCCCGGTCTTCATTCACCGTCTAGTTTTCAGGTCCTTGACGGTCCTGGCGTCCGCGTCGTCGGTGCGGGCTTCATCGTCCGCCGACTTCGAGCGGAGCCGGACGCCGCCGTTGGTGGTATGCAGCTCGATGGGGGTGCCGCCGCCGTTCAACTTGCCTTCGAGGCGGCGGCGCGACTGCTCCGAGATCTCGAGCTTCACGCCGGTGACGCTGATGCCGCCGTTGGTGCAGGACGCGGAGATGTCGGCCTTCGCCGACTCGGGCACGGTGAGCGAGACGCCGCCGTTGGTGGTACGCAGCGCAATCCGATCCGAACCGACCGACGCGAGCTCGATGTTGACGCGGCCGTTGGTCGCCGCGGCGTCGACGCCGCCGCTGAGGCCTTTGCCAGTGACGCCGCCGTTGGTGGTATGGGCCCGGACCTTGCCGCTGAAGTCGGTGACCGTGACGAGCCCGTTGGTATTGGACGCGTCGATGACCGCGCTCTTCGGCGCGCGGACGTGATAGCGCACCTCGAACGACGCCCCGAACATGATGCCGCTCATGCGCGCCGTTTCCACCGACACGCGATCGGGGCTGATGTCTTCCTTGATTTCGATGCGCGGCAGCAGTTCCTGGGCGGCGGTATCGGTCACCCCTCTGGCGATCCGCTCGGCGCGGATTTCCACCGTGTTGCCGTCGATGCCCTCGATGTCGACCTTGCCGTTGGTGTTGCCGATGCGGACCTGGCCGCCAGCCGCCAGCGGGTAGGTGTGCGTCCATTCGTCGGTGGCGCGGCCGGCGAGGTTGCCGAGGCGCACGTCGCACGCCGAGATGACCAGAGCGAGCGGAGCGGCGGCGAGAACGCGGAGCACACGTGAGTCCATTGAGGGCCTCCTCATCGGTACATACGGGAGGGCGGCAAGCTCAGTTCAATTGGACCGAGATCAGCTTGGACACGCCCGGCTCCTCCATTGTCACCCCATAGAGCCGGTCGGCGATCTCCATTGTTTTCCGATTGTGCGTGATGACGATGAACTGGGTGTGCTGCTGCATGCCACGCAGCATCTCGACGAACCGGCCGATGTTGGCATCGTCGAGCGGAGCGTCGATTTCGTCGAGCAGGCAGAACGGGCTCGGCTTGAAGCGGAACATGCCGAACATCAAGGCGATCGCCGTCAGCGCCTTCTCGCCACCCGACAGGAGCTGCACGCTCTGGAGACGCTTCCCCGGCGGCTGGGCGATGATCTCGATGCCGCTCTCGAGCGGATCGTTCTCGTCGAGCAGCGTGAGCCCGGCGCGCCCGCCCCCGAACAGCGTGCTGAACGTCTCCTGGAAGTTCCGGTTGATGGCCGCGAACGCTTCGCTGAAGCGCTCGCGGGTCGTCTCGTCGATCCGCGTGATCGCCTCGGTCGTCTGCGCGATCGATTCGACCAGGTCCTTGCGCTGAGTGGTCAGGAAGGAATGCCGCGACTCGAGCTCGTCGAACTGCTCGATCGCCATCATGTTGACCGGGCCGAGGCGTTCGATCTTGGCGCGCAGCGCGGCGATGGCTTCCTCGGCGGACAGCGCGCGCTGCTCCGCCGCCACCACGGCGGCGTCGGGACCGGTCAGGTCCGCGTGCCCGGTCTCGCCGAAGCCGTCCAGCGGCGAAGGCGGAAGCCGAACCTCGTCTTCATCAGGTTCATCGACCGCCAGCATGCGAGCATCCGGGATCGCCTGGCCGTCGCGTTCCAGCTGTTCGACCTCGACGACGACCTCGTCGATCGTGGCGTTGACGGCGTCCTCGCAGGTGTGCCGGAGATGCGAGAGATCGGCTTCCGCGGTCGCGCGGGCGACGTCGAGCTCCGACACGACGGCGCGCACGCCGTCGAGCACGCCGCGGGCGTCCCTGATGGCCGCTTCGTGCGCGTCGCTCCGGGCGCGCATCGCGGCAACCTCCTCGTCGAGCCGCATCATCGTCTGGCGCAGCGCGTCGAGCTCCCGGACGTCGACATCGAGCTGCGTGTCGCCGGCGGCGATTGCCGCCCGCAGCTCGTCGGCGCGGCCGCGCGATTCGGTGAGCTCGACGCCGAGCGCGGCGGCGCGCTGTTCGAGCTCGGTGGCCGCCTCCTCGAGGCGCTGGACCTCGAGCGTCAGGCCGGCCGCGCGCTCGACGAGCGCGGCGTGCGCGGCGCCGGCTTCCGCCGCGCGACGGCTCAAGTCTTCGGCCGCTTCGCGCGCCTCGAACAAGCGGCGCTGCGCCACAGTCAGACGCTCGTCGGCGAGCCGCTGGTCGTTGTCCAGTCTGGTGATCGACGCGCGGGCCTCCTCCTGCCGGCGATCGAGGGTGTGGCGCTCCTCTTCGGCCTGATACCGCTCGCGGGCCAGCTGCTCGGTTTTCTGCGCGAGTCGTGTCTGTTCGTCACTCGCGTGCTGCAGCTGCGCCTCGTGGGCGACGACGGCTTTCTCCTGCCGGTGATGCTCCGCGTTCAGCGCGGCGATCGCGCTCGACGCGTGCGCGATGACGGTTTCGATTTCCGCGGTGTCCTGGGCGAGGCGCGCCAGCGCGTCGCGCTCGGACGCGATGCGATCGCGCAGTACCTTGATCTCGCGTTTCGTTTCGAGAATGCCGCGGGCCTCGGCGCGGTCGCCGCCCGACACCAGATGGGGACCGCGAAAGAGGTCGCCCTCCATCGTCGCCACCGGCCACGGCGTCAGCGCGCTGGCCTCGGCCGCGCGCGCGTAGGACGGCGCGATCCAGGCGTCACCGATCGCCGCGCGAATCGCGGCGGCGAAGGGGCCGTTGATCCGCACGATGGACGACAGCGCGTGAATATCTGGAGGGATCGTGTCGGTCCGGCCGAAGCCGGACTCCATGGAGCTCCGTACGTGGGGTGCGGCTTCAGCCGGACCGATGTACGACGGACCCGCGGGCGCGACCACTGCCGACGTCACGAGGAAACCGCAGCGGCCTGCGGATGCTTCACGCACCAGCTGAAATCCGGCTGCCGCATGCTCGGGACGCTCCACGACCACGTGCTGCAGCAGATCGCCGAGGCACGCCTCGACCGCCCGTTCGTAGCCGGCGTCGACCTCGAGGTAGTCGGCAATCGCGCCGCGCTGGCTGACGGTGCCGTTGGCCTGCACGAGCACGGTGCGCGCGGCGTCGCCGTAGCCGGCGCGTGCGGCGTCCAGCTCCTCGAGCGATTTCAGGCGCGCCTCGAATCCCGCCAGGTCGTGCTCGCGCGAACGGACGGCGCGGGCGCGCCACTCGTGTTCGATTCGCGCGCTCGCCAGCTCCGACTCGCGGGCGGCGCGCGAGATCCGTACGGCCTCGATGGCGTCGTGCGCGCGGCGCAGCGACTCGACGGCCGCAGCGCGGTCCGCCGCCGCGCGATCCGATTCAATCCGGATGTCGTCCGCCTCGACGTCGAGTTTGGAGAGGGTTTCGCCCACCCGATCGCGGGCCGCGGCCGCGTGCTCCAACGCATGGCGGAGCGCCGTCGCCGAATTGATTGCCGAGAACACTTCGCTGCGCGCGGCCTCGACATCGGCCTCGAGCCCTTCGATCTCGCGATGCGCCGTGTCGTAGGCACCAGACTCGGCGGCCAGCGACGCCGCCGCCCGCTCGCGCTCGGAAACCGCGTCGATGGCGGCCGTTCGCCGTTCCGCGAGCAGCACGCGGGCCGGCTCGCGACGCGCTTCGAGCAGGCCGAGCTCGGCCGAAACCGTGGTCGTCCGCGCCTGGAGCGCCTGCCACCTGCTCGCGGTCGAACGCAATCTGCTGCTGGAGGCGGTTGATGCCGAGCTCCTGCGCGTGCGCCGTCTCGCGGGATTCGGTGGCGCGCGCTTCGGCCTCGGCCAGCTCGATGCGAACGCGGCCCAGATCCGACTCGACCTCGGCGACGCGGCCGGCCGCCACCGATTCACGCTCGCGCGCGTCGCCGAGACGGGCGCGCGCCGACTCGATCGTCTCCGCCAGCTGCCGGTACTTGCGGGCGAACAGCACCTTCTCCCAGCGCCGCAGCTCGTCGCGCAGCTTCTGGTAGCGCCGCGCTTTGGCGGCCTGGCGCTTCAACGTCCCGCGCTGCTTCTCCACCTCGAAGACGATGTCGTCGATCCGCGTGAGATTCTGATGCGCGGCCTCGAGCTTGAGCTCCGCGGCGCGGCGGCGCGCCTTGTATTTCGTGATGCCGGCCGCCTCCTCGATCAGCTGACGGCGATCGGTCGGACGCGAGCTGAGAATCAACCCGATCTTCCCCTGCTCGATGATCGCGTAGGCCTTGGCGCCGAGCCCGGTGTCCATCAGCAAATCGTGCACGTCGCGCAACCGGCAGACCTGCCCGTCGATCAGGTACTCGCTCTCGCCCGAACGATACAGGCGGCGCGTCACCTCGATTTCGCGCGCCACCGACCGAATCACTTCCTCGACCGCGGAGCTCGCGGAGACCGCAGAGAAAACAGGCGCATCCTCCTCCGCGATCGCGGCGTTCTCGGCGGTCAGATGAGCGTGATGGCCGTTGCCGTTCCCATTGCCGTGGTGGCCGTTGCCGTTCGCGTGGCCGTTGCCGTTGGCCGCTGCCATCTCTGGAAAGGCAGGCCCGCTGACCGACTTGAGGAAGCCGCTGAACTTGAGACGCACCTCCGCGGCCGCCGTCGGCTTGCGCGCGTCGCTTCCGCTGAAGATGACGTCTTCCATCCGATCGCCGCGAAGGCTCTTCGCGCTCTGCTCGCCCATCACCCACGTGATGGCGTCCGCGACGTTGCTCTTGCCGCAGCCGTTGGGGCCGACGATGGCGGTCACGCCCTTGTCGAAGGCAAGCTCCGACCGATCGGAAAATGATTTGAACCCGTTGATCTCGAGACGCTCAAGACGCATGGCTCACCATTGCGGATTGCGGACCTCGGATGTCGGATTGGACTCCGGATTGACGATCAATCCGCAGTCCGAAATCCGCAATCCCACGTCCGAAATGCAGAAATCTGAGTGTGGTGGTTGCTGGGAGCGACCAGGCAAATACGACCGTTTTGCGGCCCACATCGTTTCCCGTTCGAAGGAAACGGCCCCGGGGCCGAAAGCGGTCGTCAGTGTAACAAGGCCTACCTATAGGGGCAAGCGCAAACACGACCCTATTAATTGTGGTCGCTTGCCCGAAGCAGGCCTGAAGGCGTGCGCTGCGACCGTCGGTCGGTAGCGCAGCCCTCCCCTCCCGCTTAATGCGCCTTCGTCTTCGAGCCCTTGCTCAATTCGGTCAGCTTCTGCGCCTCGGCGAACATCGTCAATCCCGACTGCGCCTGCGGGTCCACGCCAATGAGGTGACGCCGGGCATCGGCGACACCGAACACCGCGTTGTCGATGTCGAACCGGATCATCGCCTTGATGAAGTCCAGATCCTTCGCGAAGCCTTCCTCGTCGATCTTGATCTTGTCGGTCTTCAACTGCTCGCGGAAGTCGGCCATCATCGCGTCGTCAACGACGAAGTTCGGCTTGACGGTCTTCCGCCCGGTGCCGCGCATCGCCACACGCGTGTCGCCTTCCGCCGCATACTTCTGGGCGTAGTTCGGAAACACCGACCGGGCGTAGAGCATGCGGCCGAAGCGGCCCGGATTGAAGCCTTCGATTGGTCCCGCGATCCGCTTGTCAGGCTCGATGCCGCCGCCGCTGTAAACCGGCCGGCCCGCATCGGTGTGCTTCAGATCGGACGGATTATGCGGTTTATTGGCATCCTGGTCGCGGAGCGAGTAGCTCAGGTACTCGTCGAAGCTCGCGTCCCAGGGACGCTGAATGAGACGTCCGCTCGGCGTGTAGTAATGCGCGGTGGTCAGCGCAAGACCGGCGTTGCCGCTGATGCGATAGACCGACTGGACGAGCGCCTTGCCAAAGGTCGTCTCGCCGACGATGTAGGCGCGATCGTGATCCTGCAGCGCACCGGTCACGATCTCCGACGCGCTGGCGCTGTTTCGGTTGGCCAGCAACACGATCGGCATCTCGGTGAATTCGCCGTCGTCGGTCGCGCGGTAATCGGAATCCGAATTGGGCACGCGTCCGCGCGTATAGACGATCATCCGTCCCTTCGGCAGGAACTCGTTCGCCACCTTGATGGCCTGGTCCAGCGGACCACCCGGATTGCCGCGGATGTCGAACAGCAGCCGCTTCATGCCCTTGGACGAAAGCTGACGCAGCGCGCTCTTGACGTCGCGATCCGTGTTCTCGCCGAAATCCTGCATCCGGATATATCCGGTCGTGTCGTCGATCATGAAGAAGGCCGGGACGGTCGGAATGGTGACCTCGTCGCGGGTGACGACGAGGCGAATCAGCTCGTCGTAGCCGCGGCGCTTGAGGCCGATGTCGACCGTCGTGCCCTTCGGGCCGCGCAGCTTTCGCATCGCCTGCTCGGTGGTCCACCCTTTGGCGTCCTCACCGGCGATCCACGCGATGATGTCGCCGCGGCGAACGCCCTTCTTGTACGCGGGCGATCCCTCGAAGACGCCCATCGCCACGACGTCGCCGTCGGGCGTGTTCTGGATCGTGATGCCGAGGCCGTAGTAGTGCCCTTCCTGGCGCTCGCGCATCTGCGCGTATTCCTTCGGGCTGAAAAAACTCGAATGCGGATCGAGGGTGCCGAGCATTCCGCGCACGGCGCCGTAGACCAGGTTTTCGGAATCGACCTTGTCGATGTAGTTGTCCTGAATGGCGCGGAGCGCCACGCTGAACGCCTGGTAGTGTTCTGGAATCTTGTCCTCGGTCGCGAGCGCGTTGCGGCCGAAGAGGCCGCCGACGAGCGCCGAGACGAGGATCGCAAAGACCACGGCTGGAAGAGCGCGGTAACGTCGCATGATAGCATCGTAGCAGATAACTTCCTTATGAGCAACGACTTCTGGGCATCGGCCGGCGCGGATTACCTTGACCCGCCCGGTCGGCGGTTCCTATAATGGCGGTGAACCGCCCCGCCCCCGTCAGTGAAAGTAGGAGACCTATGTTTGGTTCCATTGGAATGCCCGAGCTGATCATCATTTTCGTGATCGCGTTGATCATTTTCGGGCCTCGGAAGCTGCCGGAACTGGGCCGTTCCCTCGGCAAGAGCTTGGCTGAATTCAAGCGCGCCTCGAACGAGCTGAAGAGCACGCTGGAAGAGGAAATCCGGCTCGACGAACAACGGACGGCTCTCGAGGAATCGAAGGCGAAGGCTGCAGCGCAGGCTGCGGCGGCCGCAGCAGCCGCGCCGACGGCGGCTACAGCACCGGCGGTCGAAGAACCGATCCCGGCGCGAACGGCCGACCACCACAGCGCCTAAGCCGCATCTGTCATGGCCCTGGTGCCCTTTCCAGGCCCCCAGTCGGGGGCCCATGCGCTTGCCACGAACGACGAAGACGACGACCCCCTAGCGCCGGGGGCGAAGATGTCGTTTCTGGAGCATCTCGACGAGCTCCGGAAACGGATCGTCCGGTCGTGTCTGGCGGTGGCGTTCGGCATTCTCGCGACGTTCTACTGGATCCAGCCGATCTTCAATTTCATTCTCGCGCCGACGCGCCGGGCGCTGCCGCCTGGCGTCAAGCTGATTTACACGCAGCCGGGCGAAGCGTTCTCGCTCTACATCACCGTCGCCTTGATCGCGGGCGTCGTTGTCGCCGCGCCGTTCATCATGTATCAGGTCTGGATGTTCATCGCGCCCGGCCTGTACTCGAACGAGAAGCGGATGGCGTATCCGTTTGTCTTTTTCACGACGGTTGGATTCGTGGCCGGCGCCGCATTCAACCACTACGTGTCGTTCCCGTTCATGATGTCGTTCTTCGCCAGCTTCAACACTCCGGACTTGGCGTTCATGCCGAAGCTCGAGGACGTGTTCGGGCTCTACACGAAGATGCTGCTCGGCATGGGCATCGTGTTTCAGATGCCGACCGTTGTCTTCTTTCTCGCGAAGCTGCGGCTGGTCACCGCGCGGTTCCTGATCGCCCAATTCAAGTACGCGTTCCTGCTCATCTTCATCGCGGCCGCCGTCATCACGCCGACCGGCGACATGATGACGCAGGCGATCTTCGCGGCACCGATGGTCGGGCTCTATCTTCTGAGCATCGTCATCGCATGGGTGGTCGGACCCAAGCGCGGCGCGGACGACACGAATTCGTAATTCCTGATTTCCGCCGTGGCCATCAAGGCCTCTTCCTCCAGGCAGATTGACGCGCTCGTGACGGACCTCGCGTCGGCGGATGCCGTCAAGCGCGAGGCGGCGATCGCGCGGCTCACCGTGCTGGGGGCGCGCGCGGTCGAACGCGTCGCCACGCTGGCCGCGTCAACCGCCGCGGGCCCCGCGAGAAGCGCGGCGTTCCGGACACTCGAAGGCATCGCCGATCCTCGCGCGTTCGAGCCGGCGCTGCACGGCCCTCGCGGATGCGGATCAGGGCGTCGCGATCGCCGCGATCGCCGTCGTGCGGCTGTTCGTCCGGAGCGCGCGGGCAGCGGCGGCGGTCGACCGGCTCACGGCGGTCACCCTGGACCGCCGCCGGCCCGAGCCGGTCCGTCTGGCGGCGCTGCGGGCGTTACGGGATCTCGAGGCCACGACGATCGCGCCGCTTCTGAAATCGCTGTCGGCCGATCCCAGCCAAGCCATTCGCGGCGCGGCCGCCGCGCCGCCCGCGCAGCGTTTGACCGAGCGCGATCCGCTCGACGCGCTCGCCCAGGCCGCCAACGAGGGACTGCCGGACGATCCGGACGCGATCCGGCTGGCCATCGTGCAGGCCGGCGGCATCGCGCCGCTGCCGCACCTGCTGAAAATCGTCGAACGCGTCCGCGATCGCGAGGGTTCGACCGCCGGCGGCCGGCGCGGCGACAATTGGGCGCCGGTCCGGGCGTCGGCGCACGTCGCGCTCGCTGAACGGGGCAGCCGGCTTGGCGTCTACGACCTGAGGGAGTCGCTCGAGCGGTCGCGCACGCCGCTGCCAGTCGAATTCCTGACGGCGCTGTCGCTTGCCGGCGATGCGTCCTGCCTCGAGGCGATCGTCCGCGCGCACACGGACGCGCGCGACGCGTGGTGGCGGGATCATCTGGCGCAGGCGTTTCAGGCGATCGTCGCGAGGGAACGTCTCACGAAGCGCCACGCCGCTCTGCGGCGCGTCGAACAGCGGTGGCCGGGGGCGCTGGAACGCCTGTCGGCAGCAGGGGCAGGAGGCTGGAGGGGCTGGAGGGATTGGAAGAATGAAACGGTAGAAGATTCCTGCCCATCCCGCCTACCCGCCCATCCCGCCTGTGTCAGTACGCCTTCGCGAACCACGCCTCCGCGGTCGCCGGCCGGTCGCAGCGAATGCATGTCCCTGACGGCGCCTGACGGTTGAGCGGCATGTTCCGGATCGTCGCCTGCGTGTCGTTCTTGATCTGGGTTTCGCAGTCGGCCGCCCCGCACCACGGCGCGATGATGAAGCCCGGCCGGCCGTCCATCGTCTGCTTGAAGGCGTCGTAATCAGCCACGCGCTGCGTGTGCTCGTCGCGAAATTGCACGGCGCGCGTGAACAGCGTGCTCTGCACGTCGTCGAGCAGCTCGCGAAGGCGGGCCGCCAGGCCATCCATCGGTATGCTCTGCTTCTCGCGCGTGTCACGACGGGCGATCAGCACCGCCGACTTCTCGATGTCCTTCGGGCCGATCTCGAGGCGCAGCGGCACGCCGCGAAGCTCCCATTCGGCGAACTTCCAGCCGGGACGCTCGTCGCGCTCGTCGATGGTGACGCGGATGCCGGCGGCCACGAGCTCGCGCTGGATGTCCTGCGCCTTCGGCAGCACTTTCTCGCGCCAGTCGTCGCGGCCGATCGGCACGATGACCACCTGATACGGCGCGATCCGCGGCGGCAGCACGAGCCCGCTGTCGTCGCCATGCACCATGATCGCGGCGCCGATCAGCCGGGTGGTCATGCCCCACGACGTGCCCCAGACGTGCTGAACGGACTTGTCCCGCGCCTGAAAGGTGATGTCGAAGGCCTTCGCGAAGTTCTGCCCCAGGTTGTGCGACGTGCCCGCCTGCAGGGCGCGACCGTCGCCCATCAGCGCCTCGATGGAGTAGGTGCGCAGCGCGCCGGCAAATTTCTCGCTCTCGCTCTTGAGCCCCTTGACGACCGGCACCGCCATCTCCGTCTCGACGGTCTCCTTGTAGAGGTGCAGAATCTTCAGCGTTTCCTCTTCGGCTTCGGTTTCCGTTTCGTGCGCGGTGTGCCCTTCCTGCCACAGGAACTCGGTCGTCCGAAGGAAGGGACGCGTGACCTTCTCCCAGCGGACGACGTTCGCCCACTGATTGATGAGAATCGGCAAGTCGCGCCACGACTGCACCCACTTCGCGTACATCGTTCCGATGATCGCCTCTGACGTCGGGCGCACCACGAGCTTTTCCTCGAGCTCTTCGCCGCCGGCGTGCGTGACGTAGGCCACCTGCGGCGAGAAACCCTCGACGTGCTCCGCCTCTTTGGTGAGCAGACTGTTGGGGATGAACAGCGGGAAGTAGGCGTTCACGTGACCGGTCGCCTTGATCCGCCGGTCGAGCGCCTGCTGGATCAGCTCCCAGATGGCGTAGCCGTACGGCCGGATGACCATGCAGCCTTTCACCGGCGAGTAGTCGGCGAGCTCAGCACGCCGGACCACGTCGAGATACCACCGGGAGAAATCCTGCGAGCGAGGCGTGATTTCCGTGACGAACGAGTCCTTCTCGGGTTTGGGCATCGGTTTCTTTCAGCAGACAAGGACACCAAGGGCGACAGCGGACACAAAGGATCTATTTTATCGAAGACTATCGACGATGTGGCGCTGCCACCGTGCATCGTCGCGCCGTGGATAGTCCGCGCGGTAGTGGGCGCCGCGGCTTTCTTCCCGGCGGAGCGCCGCGCGCGCGATCAGACGCGAAACAGTCGTCAGACGACGGAGGCTCTGTCCGTCGGGCGTATCCGGGTGAACGACGGCCGAGGCCGCCTCCAGCGTTGCGACCGCTTCCTCGAGACCGGCTCGATCGCGGAAAAGACCGGCGCGCCGCCACATCAGATCGCGGATCTCCGTCGGGTTCAGGGGCTGGGGGCTAGGGGCTAGCTGTCGCGAGTCGGAACGCGAATCAGCTAGCCCCAAGTCCCTAGCCCCTACACGATCCTGTCGTCAGCGATGCCGCCCGCGGCGCTTCCTGCATCGCCATCGCGGCGCGGGCGCCGAATACGAGTCCTTCCAGAAGCGAGTTGCTCGCGAGCCGGTTGGCCCCGTGAACGCCGGTGCACGCCACCTCACCGGCCGCGAAGAGCCCCTCGAGCGATGTGCGGCCCCAGTCGTCCGTCTCGACGCCGCCCATGATGTAGTGCGCCGCCGGTCCGACCGGGATCGGATCGCGCGCGAGATCGAGGCCGATGTCACGGAGGGTCGCGGCGATCGTCGGAAACCTTTTCGTGACGTAGTCCGGATCGAGGTGATTGAGCGTGAGGTGGACCGGGCCGCCCGTGCGCTCGACCTCGCGCGCGATGCCGCGGGCGACGATGTCGCGAGGCGCCAGATCGCCCGCCGGATCGTACGCGGACATGAACGCATCGCCGCGCGCGTTGACCAGCCGCGCGCCTTCTCCCCGCAGCGCCTCGGAAATGAGAAATCGAGGGGCGCCCGCCACGTCGAGCGCCGTGGGATGGAACTGGATGAACTCGAGATCGGCGACGCGCGCACCGGCGTCGTAGGCGAGCGCGATCCCGTCGCCCGTCGCCACGACTGGATTGGTCGTCTCGCGAAACACCTGGCCGGCGCCGCCGGTCGCGAGCAGGGTCGCCGCCGCACGCATCTCGTGCGACACTCCGGCGGCGTCAACATACCGAACGCCGGTCACGCGGCCCTGCTGGACGACGAGTTCCGTCACCAGCGCGTGGTCGATCGTCGCGATCGAGGGCAGCGCCCGCGCGCGCTCCCACAAGACGCGGCCGATCTCGCGGCCGGTGGCGTCGCCGGCATGCAGCACACGCCGCACGCTGTGGGCCGCCTCGCGGCCGAGCGCCGGTTGGCCGCCGGCGTCGCGGTCGAAGCGGGCGCCCCAGGCCAGCAGTTCGCGCACGTACGCAGGTCCCTGCTCCACCAGGACCTGCACCGCCGCCTCGTCGCACAGACCGTCGCCGGCGCGAATCGTGTCGCGGGCGTGCAACGCCGGCGTGTCGTCGCCGCCGATCGCAGCCGCGATACCGCCCTGCGCGTATCCGGTGTTGCTTTCCGCGGGTTCGGCTTTGGTAAGAATCAGGACGCGTCCTGCGGGGGCAAGACCGATCGCGGCGCGCAGGCCCGCGACGCCGCCGCCGACCACGAGAAAGTCGACCACCTGGGTGCTATCCTACCAAAGCACTTTTCATGGAGCCCGTCCGCCTCGAGGTCGCGACGCCGTCGCGCGCCTATCCCGTGACGATCGCCAATGGCGCCATCGATGGCCTGGGCCGCGCACTCGACGACGCGCGCGCCCCTGGACGTCGATTCGTGGTCTCGAGCCCTCTGGTCTGGCGGCTCCATGGCAACGAGCTGACGCGGGCGCTCAACGGCAGCGGCACGCCCGCGGAGCCGATCCTCGTCCCTGACGGCGAGCGCTACAAGCAGCTCGCGACCGTCACGCGCATCTACGACGCGCTGGTCACCGCGAAGGCCGACCGCTCATCCACCCTGATCACGTTCGGCGGCGGCGTCATCGGCGACATGGCGGGCTTCGCCGCCGCGACCTACCTGCGCGGGATTGCGCTGGTGCACGTCCCGACCACGCTGCTGGCGCAGGTCGACAGCGCGATCGGCGGCAAGGTCGGCGTCAACCATCCGCTCGGCAAGAACATGATCGGCTCCTTCTACCAGCCGCACGCCGTCGTCATCGACCCGGCGGTGCTCGGCACGCTGCCGCGGCGAGAGTTCCGCGCCGGGCTGTACGAGGTGATCAAGTATGGAATGACGTCGAGCGCGGCGCTCTTCGACCGGATCGGCAAGGAGCGGAAGGCGATTTTCGCCAGGGCGCCGGAAGCGCTCACCGCCATCATCAGCGAGTCGTGCCGCATCAAGGCCGACGTGGTCTCCGCGGACGAACGCGAAGCCGGCCCGAGACGGATCCTGAATTTCGGCCATACCGCCGGACACGCGATTGAAGCGGTCACGAAATACCGCCGCTATCGCCATGGCGAGGCGGTCGGCTACGGCATGCTGGTCGCCTCCGAGCTGGCGGCGGCGCGCGGCGCGCTCGCCGACCACGCCCGACAGGCGCTCGCCGACCTGGTGACGAGCCTCGGTCCCCTGCCCCCCATCGCCGACATCGCGGTGACCCAGATCGTGGAGGCCATGCAGCACGACAAGAAGATCGTGTCCGGACGGCTGCACTTCGTGCTGCCGACGGCGATCGGCGCGACCACGATTGTCGACGATGTCACCGAGAAGGAAGTGAAGGCGGCGTTGAAGAAAGTCGGCTTCAGGCCGTAGGCGACGGCGCGTCGAGGCCGTAATCCTTCAGCTTCGACACCAGCATCTTGTAGCTGATCTGCAGCATCTCCGCGGCGCGGTTGCGGTTGCCGGCCGCCTCTTTCAATGCCTGCTCGATCTTCCGCCGCTCGACTTCGCCGATGACGCGGCGCGACGCCTCGGCCAATGTCCCGGACAGATCGATCTGCGACCACGGGCTGACATCCTCTTCCACGGCCGGGGCGCGAAACGACAGGTTGAGATGGCGTGAATGGATCGTGTCGCCTTCCGTGAGAATCGCCGCGCGCTCGATGCAGTTCTGCAGCTCGCGGACGTTGCCGGGCCATGGATAGGCGAGCAGTTCCTGTTCGGCCGACGGCGACAGGGCAAGCGGCGGCTTGTTCAACTCGCGGCAGAAGCGGTCGATGAAGTAGCGCGCCAGCGTGATGATGTCCCTGGCGCGCTCGCGAAGCGGCGGGATGACGATCGGAAACACCGACAAACGGAAAAACAGATCCTCACGGTATTGACGCGCCGCCACCGCGGCCTTGAGGTGCCGATTCGTCGCCGCGACCACGCGCACGTCGACCTTGAGCGGCAGCGTGCCGCCGACGCGCTCGAACTGTTTTTCCTCGAGCGCGCGCAGGATCTTCGGCTGCAGCAACAGCGGCAGCTCGCCGATCTCGTCGAGAAACAGCGTCCCCCGATGCGCCAGCTCGAACTTGCCGGGCTTGCGCGCTGACGCGCCGGTGAACGCGCCCTTTTCGTGACCGAACAGCTCCGTCTCGAGCAGCGTTTCCGGAATCGCGGCGCAGTTGATCGCGACGAACGGTCCGTCGGCGCGCGGGCTGAGCGCGTGCAGCGCGCGCGCGAACAGCTCCTTGCCGGTTCCGCTTTCACCCTCGAGGAGCACCGTGGTATCGGTCGCCGCCGCGCGGTGCAGCGCCAGCGACACCTGCTTCAGCTGCGGATCCTCGCCCACGATCTGCGGCGCACCCCGCCGCTGCGCCAGTTCTTCCTTCAGGATCATGTTTTCGGTGGCCATCCGCCGCTGTGTGAGCGCGCGCTCCACCATCAACAGCAGGTGATCCGGATCGACCGGCTTGGCCAGGAAGTCGAGCGCTCCCTCTTTCATCGCCGCGACCGCGTCCTGGATGCTGCCGAACGCCGTCATGACGATGACCGGCAGCTCGGGGTCGAGCTCCTTGGACGCGCGCAACACCCCGAAGCCGTCGCCCTCGGTGAGCCGCAGGTCCGATAGCACCACCGCGGGCCGGCTGGCGCGGAGCGCCGCCTCGGCCTCGGGCTGATCGCGCGCCTCGACCACGGTATGCCCCTGGGCCTCGAGAGCCAGGCGCAGCATGGCGCGAAGCGAATCCTTGTCTTCGACCAGCAGGATGGGTGGGACGATCGACGGCTGGCTGCGCATGCTCACGCTACGACCGCGCTCGGGAAGGCGGTGCGCATGCCGAAGCGTCAGCGTAACCAGCCGGGCGGAACGCCCGCGCGGCGCGCTTCTTCTTCGAGGTCGGCGACGGCCTTCTTGCCGTCGACGACGGCTTGCTTCAGGCGGGTAAGCTCCGACAGTGCTTTCTGCCGATCGCGCTCGATCACCGATCGCTGCGCCGGATCGTCGCGATTCACGAAATCGGTGTTGAGCGCGTTGATGCGCGTCTGCATCGCGTCGACCAGCATCTGGTTCTGCTCGAGCTGATCCTGCAGTTTCTTGAGGCGCCCGGACCAGTAGGCCTTGTCCTTGGCCGGCTCCTTCCCGTTCGCGTCGGTCGCTGCCTTCGGATCCTTGGCGTCCTTGGGGTCCTTCGTGTCTTTCGCGTCCTTTGCGATCCTTTGCGTCCTTTGTATCCTTTGTGTCCTTTGTGCCGCCGGCCGGGGTTGACGGGGCCGGCGCGGCGTTCAGGTCCTTGTTGGTGTAGACCTTCGCCGCTTCAGGATGGGCTTTGCGGCGCTCTTCTTCTTTCCTGGCCACGTCGGCCAGCGATTGCGCCTGCGCAGTCATCGCAGTCAAGAGGACGGCGGCCGCCGTCAGGACAGTGAAATGGTGTGCACGCATGACAACACTGAGACTGATTGAAGTATCGGTCCGAGCGCCACGTTCCAGCAGAGACACCCGCAGACCGGGCTTTAACGATTCGAAGCCGGCTGGGCTCTGTCGAACGAGTCCAGATACCCCCTGAGCTTCTCCGCATCGGGCGATCCTGGTTCCAGTTCCAGAAACCGCCGGTAGCTGCGTATCGCGTCTGACATCCGACCGTTCCGTTCGAGGGCAATGGCCAGCCCCAAGTGCGCCCGGGCGTCCGAGGGCGCGAGCGTGATCGCCTTCTCGAACTCCGGAATCGCCGCCGCCTCGTCGCCCTTCTTGTGCAGCGCCAGCGCGAGGTCGAACTGCGTCGCCTGATCGCCGGCCTGGATGGCGCTGGCGCGCCGGTATTCCGCCACCGCGCGATCCCACAGCAGGAGTTGGCTTGCGGCGTGAGCCTGGTTGAAGTGATACAGCCATTTGTCGGGCGCAACCGCCGCCGCGCGCTCGAAGCGCGGCAAGGCCTCGTCGATCTTGCCGAGAGCGACCAGCACCTGGCCCAGCTTGTTCAACGTCTCGGCGTCATCGGGACGCTGGACGAGCGCTTTCTCGTACGCGATTTGCGCTGCCGCCGGATCGGCCGGTGACACGCTCTCCGCGCGCGGCCCTCTGACGAAGCCCGGTTCGAGGATGGGCGGCCGACCGGAGCCTGCAACCGATGTTTCGCCGGGCACAGCCGCCGCGGTTGGCAGTTGCGCGGGCGCGGGCGTTTTCGGCGTCGACGCCGCAGGGCGCGCGATGTCGTCCACCGGGGGCGTTGCGCGCTCCCAGATGACGGCACTGAGCAGCAGCGCGGCAAGGGTCAACACGACGCCGACGATGAGCGTTCTGCCTTGCGAGAGCCACGGCTGCGGCGCCTCCGGGGCGTCAACCGGCAGCGTTTCGAAGCACCGCAGGCAATGACCGCGGCCGGCCTTCATTCGGGAACCACACGCCGGACAGACGACGTAGCCGCTCATCGAACCTCGCGCCACGACAGTACACGAAGCCCGGGCTGGCCAGCGGCCGGACGCGCGACCGTCATCTCGACACTCATGTGGACTCCGCGCGGGCCGAACGACTCGGCGCGCAGCACCAGAATACCAGCGCCGGCCGCCTGACCGTCCTCGAGCGGCTGCGCATCCGTTTCCGACGGGTCGTCGCCCGACGAGGACGCTCACATAGTACGGTGAATCGATCGACTCGTTCGGCAACAGATCCTTCAGGCGGCCATACGCGTACAGCTGCCATCGCGGATTGTTCGGCCCCCACGGACGCTGCGCCGTGACGGCATCCATGTCGGCATCGGCGCACGGCTGGATTTTGTCGCAGTCCGCCATGTTGACGACGTGCCCGAGATCGATCGTCGAACCATCGGCCAGCACGCGCATGCCGCCAGGCGCGCCGTCGACGAATGTCGATCGCACGGTTCCGTTCAAGACGGCATTCCAGTTCCCTGCCGCAGCCAGATCGTCCAGGGCACGCTCCACCGCCGCTTCGGCCGCATACGCACCTGCAGCCTGGTCGCGAAAGTTCGCCGCGATGACCGCCTCCGAAGACGTCGCCAGGACGAGGGCAACCCCGAGCGCGCTCGTCAGGAGCGTGGCTGCCATCGCCATCACCATCGCCATGCCGTCGTCGCGGCGAATATTCATCGCGTCACCGTCCGGGATTCAGGTTGCGCGGTGAGATTTGAAACCGGATTTCGAGATCCGGTACGAACCGGCTGCCGCCACTCGACGTGCCGGGATTGGCGAACAGCGCGCCAGCCGGTCCGCGCAACGCAGCGATTGCCGCCTGGACCCGAAGCGTGACACCAATCTTCCGAATGCGCAGAAGGTCCGCGTCCCAACGATTGGGATTCACGTCGTCTGGACACCAGGGACCGTCGGTCAGTTGCGCAGCGGTGAGCGGCACCATGGACCGCGATCCGTTGCCTAGCTGCGGAAGCCGCGGCGCGGGCTTCGGAGACCCGTCGTTGACGAACAGACAGTTCTCGCCGGCGCCAAACGGCGGTGACACGGCGCGCGGCGGCGCGCCATACGTCGTCTGAGGCGACGACACGTCATCCAGCGGTCTGATCATCGTCGGTGGCGCCGAGTCGCCGTCGTACTCGAACCGGAGCCCGACCACATTGTCCACGATCGGCACGTCGGGACTATTGCTGCCGTCGTAATGCATCAGCTGACCGCTTCTGGCCGCTTGGTCGGTCTTCAGATAATACGTATGGCTCTCGACTTCAACCACCTTCGACCCGGCCGGATACGAGGTTGTCATCGTGTTGGACGCTCGGTTGAGCGACAGGCTAGCGATACCGCCGTTGACGGCGCCGATCGTGAACAGGTCGTAGTGGCCGGACTCGTCAAACACCAGCACTTGCGCGTTGGGCGAAAATCCGCACATCGGATCGCCCACCCCACACCCGCCGTCCTCGGCGCCCGCGGGACTGAACGTCAAATCGCCTGGAGCCAGTGGTTGGCTGAGAACGGTCTGGGCCGTTGTCGCCGGGACCGAGAGAATGGTGATGCGGTCGGATGCGAAGGTGCCGACCGGATCGCCGCCGCGCGCGCCCTCCCGAAACGGCAGCACCGGCGGAACGTACATCAGGAGCGGCCCGCTCTGCCTGCCCGCATACACACCAGCGCCGGCCGCCATGAGGCTGCGGGCGAGCGTGCCCTCGGCCACGCGCAGCCGCTGTTGCATGTCGCTTGATTCCAGTTGGCTGGCGAATAGCCCGTTCGACGGTTGCATAAGCGTGAACACCGCCGCCGCCACAACCAGTGACAGCATGGCCGCCATGAGCGTTTCGACGAGCGAGAAGCCCTTTTCGCCATCGCGCCGGTCCGCCATCGCACCGTCGAGCGTCATGGAGCCTTCCTCGTCTTCACGCTGACGAGCCTCGCTTCCGCCGATCGTCCACTCTGCCCGATCCTGTTATCGGCCGCAGCCCAGGGACCCGCACGCATGACAAGGACCTGAAGCACCATCGCGTTGGCGCTGGACGGAAGGGGCTCGACGGACCATCGCCGGATGTAGGCCGTGCCAGGCGGTGGAACAGCCGCAATTCCTCCGAGCGACGCACCGCTGGCATCGACGTAGTCCACGTAGCCGACGGTGTTGGCCGCAAGCGCGCCGGGAGGCGACGACTGGAGTCCGGCGCCGCCACCGGCCAGTTCCGGCTGCACGGTGATATCGGTGTCGACATCCGTCACCGCGCCTCCACCCGGGTCGAAACCATACGCAAGGCCCCGAAGCTGCTCCATCTTCTGCTGCGCGAGCACGGCGGCATAGGTCGTCGCGCGCGCGCGTGCGTTGTTGTGCGCGGCAACGGTAAACAGATGCGCGAGGCCCGAGACGGCCACGCTGAGCACGACCAGCGCAAAGAGGACCTCGACGAGCGAGAATCCGCGTTGCGGACGTTGTGTGTGTCCTGCCAATGCTCTTCACCGACGTGTGGATCAAAACGGCTGTCGATCCGACGCATTGCAACGAACAGTCCAGCGCTTGCGGCGTATCGGCAGATGGCAGAACTTGCCAGGGATCGGCAGTTCTGAGCGTCGCGCTCGCCGTCAGGATCGCAGTCGCTGCGACGAACGCTGGCAACGTGGCGGTAAGACAGGACGAAGGAAGTCCGACGACGTCCGGTCACTGACCGCATGGAGAGGTCGTGAGGATGAGGGCCCTGCGGACTGACGCCGCGAGTTTCCCGCAGCCGCAATGCCCTAAGTGCTTGCTGAGCGTAACTGTTCTTCGCCATCAGTCGGACAGCGGCAACGTGACGATCAGGCTCGCACCACCAAACGGCGACGTGCCGATCGCGACGCGGCCGTTGTGGAACACAATGATCTTCTGGACGAGCGCAAGACCGAGGCCGGTGCCGCTCCGTTTCGTCGTGAAGAACGGACGGAACACGCGCTCGCGCAGCGCCGGCGCGATGCCGGAACCATTGTCGTTCACCGAGATCTTCGACACACGTTGCACGCGATCGAGTTCCGATTGGATCAGGATGCGCGGCGGGAGCGCGCCGCCGGTCGACGCCTCCACGGCGTTCCGGAGCAGGTTGCTGAACGCCTGC
The DNA here is from genome assembly GCA_963792175.1 of uncultured Acidobacteriota bacterium. GTDB lineage: Bacteria > Acidobacteriota > Vicinamibacteria > Vicinamibacterales > CAVVIG01 > CAWBVG01. Next base: position 76,758 of record CAWBVG010000030.1, on the reverse strand, counting down.
CGGAGAAGGACTTCGTCGCCGTCGAGGTCGCCGAAATCGCCCGTCACTTCGACGTCGCCACCGAGCGCGCGCAGGTCCGCTCGAACTTCGTCGGCGGCGCGGTCGATAATCGCCTTCAGGCTCATGCGCGTCAGGGTGAGCTGTGCCGGCCGTGCGAAGGTGAGGAAATTGGTGACGACCTGGTTGAGCGATTCGGTCTCAGAGCGGATGCCTTCGACATAGGGCCGGTACGCCGGCGGCAGCGCATTCAGATCGAACAGCTTGCTGTAGCCCTGAATCGTCGCCAGGCTGTTGCGGAATTCGTGCGCGATGCCGGCGGTCAGCTCCCCCACCGCCGCCAGGCTCTCCTTCAGACGCAGCTGCTCCTCGAGATCCTTCACGGCTGTGAGGTCCGTGAACAGACAAATGGCGCCGTGCAGCGTCTGTTCGTCGAACAGCGGCGATACCGTCACGCCGAGGTGCGTCACGCCGTGGCCGTTTTCCGGCAGCGTCACACCGCGGCGCAGGATGGCGGTGCCAGACTTCAACGATTCGTCGATGACGTCGAGCAACGGCTGCACTCGCGCGGAGCGTTCGAACGGTTCGGTCGATGCGGCCTCCGGCAGATCGAGCATGCGCCGGCCGGCCGGATTCAGAATCCGCACGTCGCCATTGAGGTCCACCATGACGAGGCCGGCGGTCAGACTCGAAATGATCTCGCCGTTCAGACGCTCTGACGCGTCCGCACGCGCCGCGTTCGCGCGCTCCTGAGCCTTCAGCTTCGTGACCGCCTCCTGCAGCGCGGCCGACAGGAAGGCGGTTTCGGCGCCGGCGCCGCGCAGGCTTCGTCGCGTCTCGCGCGCCGCGGCCGTGAATTTCAGGAACGCGAACATCAGGACGGTGACGAGCGCCGCGACCATCGCGGTGAGACCGAGCAGCGCGTACGCGGAGGGCGTCAAGGTCACGGCCGTTCGGGTTGATAGTGGTAGAGCGCCGCCAGTGTCGTCAGCTCCTCCTGAATCATCCGCCGGTTTTCCTTCGTCATGGTCTGCGTGACATCGATGCGTCCTCCCGGCACGCTCGAGAGGTCGAAGGCGTACTCGCGGCCGTCGACGGTGTCGACCACGTACATCAGCCTTCCGTTGTCACGAAGCATGCCGTAGACCGCGCCATAACTCGACGCGAGGAGGAACGACTCGCGGCGGCGAGACGTCAGCTCGCCGTTCGTGATCGACGAACAGCGGCCGACCGAACAGCGATCCCAGGTCGCGCGGCGTGTAACCGAGCAGCGCGTAGAGCGTGGGCGCAATGTCTGTGGAAAACGCGACTGCGTCGACATCCGTCGTCACGCGCGTCTTCAGCCACGACGGCAGGTGCACGATGAGCGGCACCCGCATCACCTCGGGATAGAGATAGAAGGCGTGGCCCCAGCGGCCCTCTTCGCCGAGAGAGTCGCCGTGATCCGAGGTGAGGATGATGACACTGTCATCGTACAGATGCGCGCGCTTCAGGTAGCTGACGAAATGACCCACGCAGGCGTCGACTTCGTGGACACCTGCGGCCACCTTGTCGAAAAAGCCTGGATACTTCTCGCCCGCCGGCATCTTCCGCAGCGCCGACGTGGCGATGTGGACGTTCTGGGGAAGTGCATAGAAGAACACGGGCGATTGGTGCGGTCCGCGCGTCTCCAGCGAGCCCTCCAGCTCGGCGAGCGTGCGGCAGGCATCGAATTCAGTCTTGCCCGTCCTCTCGCCGAGCCGCTGCAGTTTCGCATCGCGGGCGATGAAGTCCTCGACAATGTTGTCGACGGTCATCATCTGGGCGTAGTCGTTGGCATCCACGAGCTTCATCAGCGTGTTGCGCCGCGCGAACGCCGACTGTTGCACGACGTGGATGATCATGCCGCCCGCCCAGATCGACGGCACCGACATCCCGGTGCCCGAGTAGCGGGTGAACGCGCGCTGGAAGACAAAGCTGTCGGCCGCGAGCTTGCCGATCTCCGGCGTGAACGTCACGGCCGGGTTGTACGGCGACACGTAGTCGCGCCGCATGCTGTCGACGACGAGCAGAAACACGTGCGGCTTCCGGCCCTGGGCCGGCTTCAGCGGGCTGACAAAATCGATGTCGACCGGGTGGACGCGCGGCGGCGGCACGAGCGTCTGCGAGTGCAGGAACGCATAGTACTCGGCGGTCTCCGCCGAGCGCATCGTCCTGGCGTCGCGGATCAGGCGGAACGACGGATCGACCGGGGCGTAGCGCTCGAGGACGACACCAGGCTCGATTGTCGCGAGACCGCCGAAGAGCGCGAACGCCGCGAGCGGCGTCGCCGCCAGCAGCGACGGATGGCGACGTTCGCGCGGCCGATCGCCAACGGCCGCGTAGACCGCGCAGAACGCGATGAGCCACACGGCCAGCACGCTCAGCTTCTGCATGAGAAAGTTCCAGTCGAATTGCGCGACTGCCGCCGCCAGGCCGTAGGCCACGAATGGCAGCACGACGAGGACGGACCACGCGGCGATTCGCGTGCCGCGGCCGGCGACGGGACCTGCAAAAACCGCGAGCGAATCCGGAGTCGGGGCGAGGGGCTTGGGGCTAGCTGTCGCTGCCTGAGCGCGCACGCGCGCAACGCCGGCCCACGTGGCGGCGACCGTCATGCCAAGCGCCGCCGACGCGACCCACGCGTCGCGGCCGGTGAAGGCGAGCGATGCGCCGACGAGCCGCGCTTCGACGAGGGTGACGGAGGCCGCCAGCAGGACCACGAAGCCCCAGGTACTCGAGCGCGCCCACCAAGCCGAACCGCCGTTCGCGACCCACCGCTCGCGCGAGCATCATGACGGCCCCGAACGCCGCAAAGAGCGCCATGAAGACGGCGAGATCGGACAGGAGCGACGAGAGGAGGCCGATGACGATATCGCGCGCGCCCAGCGTGATGCCGATGGCTCGCGTCAGCCGCCATGGAAGGGCGAGCGCGTAGATCGTCCACACCGCGAGCGCTGCCAGGCCGCAGGCGGCCAGCGCGCGCGATCGATCGGCCGGCCGGGTTTCCGCGGCCGGCCAGATTCTGTGGTCGACGATCGCCAGCCACACGGGCACCGCCAGCGCGAGCAGGCCGGTGACGAACGCGCGCCGCGTGTTGCCGATGTCCGCGAGCGGCGCTCGGACCAGCGTCGCCACGCCCAGGAGGACCATGGCGGCGACATACGTCCGCGCCGCGACGGCGCCGCGCCCGCCGCGAAGCGTCTCCATGAGCGTGAGCAGCGTGATCAGCTGCGTGACCAGGAACAGCCACGGTGTCAGCTTGACGAAGTCGGTCAGCGCCGGCAGGACGTTCGGCTTGATGAACTGAAAATACGCGAACGGCGTGTACGCGAGGAAGCAATAGCTGCCGACGGCAATGAAGTACGACGCGTTGACGACGCGGGCGGCCGCGACGGCGCCAGGGCTACGCCCGATCGCACTCACAGCAGACCCAGATACCAGGTCAGCAGCGGAGAGCCGACAGTTGCGGCAGCCGCGGCGCCCAGCGCCAGAAACGTGCCGAACGGCAGCGCGTACTTCATCCCACCCCTGCCGCTGACGATCAACGACAGCCCGATGACCGTTCCGCTAAGAGACGCAAGCATCAGCGTGAGCAGCGTCAGCTTCCATCCCAGGAACGCCCCCACCATCGCCAGCATCTTCACGTCGCCCATGCCGAGCCCTTCTTCGTGCCGGACCCGGTAGTACGCCTCCGCCACTCCATACAGCACCCCGCCGCCAACCAGCACGCCGACGAGCGACGCCATCCACCCGGGCTCGGCGAAGAAGCTGAAGACGACTCCGACGATGATCCCCGGCAGCGTGATCGCGTTGGGCAAGAGCTGATGTTCCAGATCGATCGCGAACAGCACGATGAGCGCGCAGCCCAACACCAACCGCGAGGCAAGGAGCACGCCCGGGCCGTAGTACCACCAGGCGAAGCCGAACATCACCGCGGTCAAGGCTTCGATGATTGGATAGCGAACGCCGATCGGCGCCGCGCAGGTCCGGCACCGCGCCCGCAGCGCCAGCCAGCTCAGGACCGGGATGTTTTCATACCAGGACAGCAGGCGGCCGCAGTGCGGACAGGCTGACGCCGGCCACACGACGGACTTGTCGAGCGGAAGGCGGTAGATACACACGTTGAGGAAGCTGCCGACCAAGGCACCAAACGCGGTCGCAAACCCGATCAGCAGCGGCCCGGGGATGTCTTCGAACATCAACGCGGCGGCGCCTCGGGCGCCTGGATCTGGCGCGGCTCCTCGGGCAGGGGCGCGAGCGGCGACGAGGCGGCGAGGTGGACGCGGCCCTGGGCGGTCAACTCATACGGCGTGCGGGTGGGATCCAACGGTACGCCTCGAATCACGCGTGCGCGAACAAGCGTCAACCAGTCCGCAGGCGGTTGCCCGGAACTGCGCACAAAGGCATCGACCGCCCGCTGGAGGTTGTCGATGTCGTCGAGCGCCTGGAGCTGCAGCAGACGGCGTTCGGCGTCCTGGCGCAGCCAGTCGATCTCGGCAGACTGCCGAATCGCCTCCCACATGACCCGCGACGACCGCCGGTCGCCACCCTGTGCAATCGTGGTCGCCGCCAGCGAGCGCAACCACCATGGGGCCCCGGGGACGTCGCTGGCCTTCTGAAACCAGTCGGCCGCCGCCCGATAGTTGTGCTGGTACCAGTAGTGCACGAACCCGGCGTCTTCCATGTATTCCCACTTATCGGGCTGTGCGCGTATACCCTTTTCGAGGAGCGCCACCGCCAGGTCGGGCCGGCCGGCCCCCCGCGGGCGCGGCTCGGCAAGGAAGACCGCCCCGAAACGATAGGCAACCGTGAACCGCGGATCGAGGCTGGTGGCCAGATCCAGCATCGGGTAGAGCAGCGAGTAATCGTCCGGCGTTGGCGCCGCCAGCATCGGCGGCGGCTCCGGTATCCACGCCTGCTCCTGCAGCCGCTGCTTCGTGCCGCCGTAGTACTGCAGGGCGCGAATCCAGTAGCCGTCGGCCGCCAGCGGCGTGTAGGCGCCGCTCAGCCGCCGAACCGCTGTGGCCGAACGAAGGTACATCGCATCGGCGTCACCCGTGGACGGCGGAAAGAGCCGTTCGCGAGTCGCCTGAAGTTGCACGGCGCCCGCCAGAAACGCCAACGCGATTGCAACGACCCCAGTCAGTCGAATCAACGCTCGGCCTCTGTGTCCTTTGTCAGCCTTTGTGTCCGCGTCTCTATTTGAAGTCGCGGCGAGCGAACACGAACATCGAGATCACCAGCAGCATCGCGATGTAGCACGCCGCATAGGCGACGGTCACCGCCATATAGCCAAGCGGCACCGGCTGCCCATGGACGACGTCGGCCTTGATATCGAACTGGGCCAGGTTCGGCAACACCCAATACAGGCCCCGGGCCAATCGGGCGGCTGCGGGCGAATCGACCGCATCCTGGAAATTGCGCAGATCGCTGCTGAAGTGCCCGACGATGAACAGCCCGAACGTAAAAGCAGCCGACAGCATCGGGGTCGAGAAGGTCGAGAAGAACAACGCAATGGCGGTCACGAGCATCAGCTCGACGAAGATCAGCGACACCGCCTTGAGCAGCGCCGGATCGAGCGCCGGCGCATCCCACGACTGCGCGGTCGTTGTCGGCACGCCCCACGACATGTAGAAGAGGACCGCGTAGAGCGCCGCCGCCATGACAGCCACGTTGACGGCAAGCGTCAACGTCAGACCGCAGTATTTGCCGAAGACGAATTGCGGGCGACGAATCGGCTTCGCGAGCAGCGAGTAGACGCTGCGCTTGTCGACTTCCTTGGAGACGAGGCCGATGCCGATGAACACCGCGATGAAGAGGCCGAACACCGAGATCGCGGACAGGCCGAGGTCCTTGATGATCTTGATGTCCTGCCCCGCCGTGAGCTGGCCGATCAGGTACGAGGCGCCGATCATCACGACCGCGAACAGCACCAGGTTGTAGAGCACCTTGTCGCGGACCGATTCGCGAAACACGTTCACCGCAATGGCGGCAACGACCCTCATGCGTCGAGGCCGCGGCTCGTCGCGAGCACGTCGGGTGCGGTCACCTGCTCGACGAAGAAGTCCTCGAGCGTCTGGCGGACCGGGTTCAATGACACCAGGTGCGCACCGGCCCGCGTCAGGTCGGCCAGCAGGTACTCGGGTGCCGGTTCGAGCGGTAAATCGAGCATGTAGCGCCCCTCGCCGATTCGCACGGCGCGCCGCACGCGCGATTCGACGGCGGCCAGCGCGGCATCGCTCACGCCGGCCACCACCAGCTCCCACCCGCGGGCGCGAAACGCCAGGATGTCGCTCAACCGGCCGGCGGCCACGAGGCGGGCCTTCGCGAGAATGGCGACCCGGCTGCACAGCGCTTCGGCATCGCTCAACACGTGAGAGCTGAAAAACACCGTGCAGCCGCGATCGCGCAGCGCGAGAATCAGCGCGCGCACGTCGCGCCGGCCGAGCGGATCGAGACCCGACATCGGCTCGTCGAAGATGACCAGCTCCGGGTCGTTGACCAGCGCCTGCGCGATCCCGACGCGCTGCAGCATGCCCTTGGAGAATTTCCTGAGCTGCAGACGGCGCTCCGCGCCAATGCCGACTTCGTCCAGCAATCGCGACGCGCGCGCCCGGCGGTCGGCGGCGCGATAGCCGAACAGGCCGGCGAAATACGTGAGCAGTTCCTCCGCGGTGAGGTAGTCGTAGAAGTACGGGTTCTCCGGCAAGTAGCCGATCCGGCGTTTGACGTCGAGGTCGCCCAGAGGACGGCCCAGGATTTCGGCCCGGCCGCCAGTCGGAAAGACCAGCTGCATCAGCAGCTTCAGCGTGGTCGTTTTGCCGGCGCCGTTGGGGCCCAGGAAGCCGAAGACCTCACCCGGCTCGACGCTGAGCGTCAGGCGATCGAGCGCCCGATACGGGCGCTTTCGCCAGAAGCCGACCGGGTAGTCCTTTGTCAGTTCGTGTGTGGCAAGCGCGAGCACGTCATTTCGCGGCGTGTTGTAACTCGTAGGCGATCGCCTGATCGAAGAATTGCGGCTGCCACGAGCCTTCGATCTTGATGCCGTTGATGAAGAACGTGGGCGTCTGCTGCACGCGCAGTTGCCGGCCGAGGGCGACGTCGGCTTTGACGGCCTCGAGCGTCGACGCGTACTTCGCGTCGAAGTCGGTCACCTGGCCGATGTCGCGGGCGGCCTGCCGGACGATCGGCGAGGTCATCCCCTGCTGGTGGGTATACAGCCACTCCTCCATCGCCTCGCCGCGCCCGTGCTGTTTCGCGAGGCGCACGGCCACCGCCGCATCGCACGCAGCCGGATGAATCATCGTGGTGAGGTTGGCGTTGCAGGCCGGGTTCAGCGGGTAGTCCTGCATGACGACCTTGACCATGCCCGGCGCGGTCGCTTCGTACTTGGCGAGGATTGGCTTGTACTGCAGGTACGACTGTCCGCAGGCGGGGCACTGGTAGTCGTTGAACTTGACCACCAGCACCTTGGCGCCGTCGGCCGGGATCACGAGCGGCGTTCGCGGCGCCGTCGCCATGAAGCGTTCGAGCTCGGATCGCTGGTCCTGCGTCGCTTGGGGCGGCGCGCCGGCGGCGACGCTCCCTTCGCGAGGGAAGAACGCGAGCGTCGAGGCGGCTCCGGCAAAGAACAGCACGACGAGAATCATCGCGAGCGGACTGGTGACGAGGACGCGGACATCCCCGGCTGCGCGGCGTGGCAAAGTGGTCATAGGGAATGAAAAGGCCGCACCAGCGACCAGAAAGAGTCCAATCACGGCGGCGTATGTGGTGACACACAGGACGCACACCGCCTTCAACAGGAAGAACGACGCGTAGCCCAGATAGAGGACGACGGCGAGCGCGACCGTCGACATGACGAAGAGATAGCCGGGCACGCTTTCCCGCACGCTCTGCCGCGCGGTGAGGCCCGTCACCGAGAGCAGCGCGGCGACCGCGAACCACATCGCGCCAAAGATGGCGACGGGGACGCCACGCACCGTGCTGAAACGGCTCTGGTAGACCTGCGTGCAACTGATGGTTTCGCTGACGTCGCAGAAGCTGCGGTACGACGGGTCGTACAGCATGTGGTAGTGGGTGTAGGCCGCGGCCCCGGATGCGCCAAGACCGACAAGGGCGCAGAGAAGGGCGAAAAGCGCCGCGCGTCTACTCATGGACGGTACGATTAGTAACTGAGCGGGGCGTCGGCGTCAAGCACGCCGAAAAAACGAAGGTTCAAGGTTCAGGGCCGACGAACCCTGAACCTTGAACCCTGAACCGCGCAGGCCTCAGCCTGGGCCGTTGCTACTGAACCGGCTTGACGGTGCCGGCGGTCGCGAGCGGCTCTGCCAGCGTGGCAGCCGTATCCTGGAAAATCGTGCCGCGGGTGTCGGTGGCGAAGAACCGGGTGCCCGTGCCGTTGAGCGTCTGCGGATCCGACTGGGCGAAATAGACGCTCACCGCTCCGGCGCCCGAAGCGTTGCACGTCGCACCCGCCGTGGTGACCACGGCCGAACCAGCCCCCGCCGCGAGCGTCACGGTATAGCCGCTCTTGACGACGCCGTTGACATACAGGTCAGGACTGATGAAGCCGGTCCCGCCCGCAGGCGCCTTGAACAGGTCCGCCAACGTCGTGGCGTAGCCGCCCGCCGCGCAGCTCGAAGAATACGCCGCCTGGCCGCTGTTGATCGCGCGCAGCGAGCCGATCGCCGAGGCTTCGTTGCCCGCCATTCTGGCGCGCAGCAACCCGGGAATCGCAATCGCCGCGATGATGCCGATGATCGCCACGACGATCAGCAACTCGATGAGGGTGAAACCTTTTGCACTACGAATCTTCATCACACACTCCTTAAGAGAATAGCCCGCCCAACGGAATCACAACTGACTGGCCGCGTTCGTGTGACCGATACGAGTGCAACCGAAATGCCACGGCTCGTCCGTTAGCACCCGTTGGAGGAAGTGCTTTATATTCTATAACTTCTGGTTTGGACGAACAACGAAGTCGCCTGGCCGGTACCAAGTTTGACAATTATTGGCGCCGCCGGGCGACAGAGAATGTCAACGCCAGTGAGGCGGCTTGGCCCCCTGTCTGGGGCACGCCGGTTGGCGACGAGGCGTGGTAACCCGGGCATACGTGCCGGACGCCGGCGATCTGGTCTGGTTGACGTGCGATCCGCAGGCTGGTCATGAGGAGCGCGGTCCGCGTCCTGCACTGATCCTCTCGCCGCGCAGTTATAACGCCAAAGCGCCTCTTGCCATTGCCTGCCCCATTACCAGTCAAGTGAAGGGCTACCCGTTCGAAGTTCCGTTGCCGGCGGGCGGGAAGATCTAGGGTCGTTCTCGCCGATCCCGTCGAGAACCTCGATTGGCAGGCGCGCCACGTCGCGCTCGAAGCGAAGGCTCCGGCCGACGTCGTGACCGATGTGCGCGAGCGGCTCCGTGTGTTGCTAGGTTTGTAACGAGCCGACCTCCGACCGAGCTTTCATCTCCTGCGTTGTACTGGAAGTTTGATGACGAGCGATCGGGATTGGGCGGCTGAAAACGAATAAGGTTCACGGTTGGGGATCCTCAGACCCCAAACCGTGAACCTCCAATCTTCAAACGTCGCCGTTGCTACTGAACCGGCTTGACGGTGCCGGCGGTCGCGAGCGGCTCTGCCAGCGTGGCAGCCGTATCCTGGAAAATCGTCCCGCGCGTGTCGGTGGCGAAGAACCGGGTGCCCGTGCCGTTGAGCGTCTGCGGATCCGACTTGGCGAAATAGACGCTCACCGCTCCGGCGCCCGAAGCGTTGCACGTCCCACCGGCCGTGGTGACCACGGCCGAACCAGCCCCCGCCGCGAGCGTCACGGTATAGCCGCTCTTGACGACGCCGTTGACATACAGGTCAGGACTGATGAAGCCCGCTCCCGCCGGCAGGCGCCTTGAACAGATCCGCCAACGTCGTGGCGTAGCCGCCCGCCGCGCAGCTCGAAGAATACGCCGCCTGGCCGCTGTTGATCGCGCGCAGCGAGCCGATCGCCGAGGCTTCGTTGCCCGCCATTCTGGCGCGCAGCAACCCGGGAATCGCAATCGCCGCGATGATGCCGATGATCGCCACGACGATCAGCAACTCGATGAGGGTGAAACCTTTTGCGCTACGAATCTTCATCACAACTCCTTCAAAAGAAAAACCGCATGCCGTTCGTGTCACCGGTCTTAGAGCAACGGCAATGCCACGGCTCGTCTATTTGTGTCTGTTGCTAGAAGTGCTTTATGTTCTATAACTTCCGGTTTTGACGAAGAATGAAATCGTATGGCCGATACCAACTCTTGACAATTATTGGCGCAAGTAATGGTCGGGGAATGTCAGTGCGAAGAACGAACCGCTGGCGCCTCGGCCGGACGGTAATAGGCGTTCACGCGGGCGATCCGATCGAGGAGCCATTTACGGTATTGCAGTCGTTCGGCGTGGCCAAGTGAACGAGCATGCTCCTGGCCCGCCCGCAAATCAAAGAACTCCTCGCGCGCCTCGTTGGCGTTGGCGACGTAGAGCCACCGGGCACGCCCGTCGAGCAACCCGAAGATGCGGCTGTAGCTGGATTGCATCAAGTACATGTCGCGGCCGCCATCAGCCGCACCGCCGGTTGATTCGAGAAGAGGCCGGCCAATAAGTTCCCTGGGCGGCACCGGGCCGTAGCCAAGGAGTTCATAAAGCGTCGGCGTCACGTCGGTCAGCATGGCGACCGCGTCGGGATCCCAACGGCGGCCCTCTCGCAGCCTCTGCGGCACATGCATGATGAGCGGGATTCTGATGGTCTCGGGCGCCAGGTAGAACGCGTGCGCCCATCGACCCTGCTCGCCGTAGTAGTCGCCGTGGTCTGACGTCAGAATCACGATGCTGTCGTCGTACAAGTCGCGGGCTTTCAAGTAGGCGATCAGTTGGCCGAAGCAGGCGTCCACGCGACTGAGTGCGGCAACCGCCGGCTTGAAGAATGAGCTTGTGCCACTGCTGAGGCCCTCGTAGCGAGGATACTTGTCGCCCGACAGCACCCGAATGTGCAGGCTCTGAGGCTGCGAATAAAAAAAGATGGGCGCGCGCTGCTGGACATCCTGATCCAGACGCCCCGTCAATTCAGTCAACGTCGAACAGAGATCGAACTTGTACATCTCGTCCAGGCGTTCGGGGTGCGCGAGACGTGCATCGAGGCGTACGACGTTTGACCGATCGCCGAGAATCACGCTGAGGATTTCGTCGACGCTGATGTAGCGGCGGTACTGCCCGAGCTGCAGGAGCCGTTCGAGGTTGTTCACCGCCGAGAACGGCTGCACGTACATCCGGCGGGGGATCAGTCCGCCGGCCCACAAGGCCGGTTGCGACAACGCCGTGCCGGTGTACGGTGCAAACGCTTGACGCATGACGATGCTGTCGTCGGCGAATGCTCCGATGGACGGGGTGAACGTGACGTCAGGGTTGTACGGCGACAGGTAGTCGGGCCGCAGGCTGTCGATGACAATGATGAAAATGTTCGGATGATAGAGCGGGTCGGGGCCCGGGCGCTCGACGACGCGGAGCGGAACGGCGCGCAGGGCCCGATCGTCGGTCACGTCGCCCGCCCGGCGGAGTTCATCGAAGAACTGGGTGTCGGTCACCATCGGCCGCACCAGATCGAGCACGACGCCAAGCGACGTATCGACGGTGGCGTAGCGCTCAATCGCCAGCGCGATGTCCGGCGGACGCGTGCCTGCACTCGGCGCGGCGCCCGCGCTGACGAGCCCCGATCGTCGCGGCGGCGACCCCCAGAACAACCAGGACTGAAATGGCGGCCCGTGACAACCGCCGTAGCCGCCCCGCTTGTAGCTGCACCGCCAGGCTGATCGACGCAGCCCAGGTCGCAAAGACCACGAGTTTCTGGAGCGTCGTGCCCCAGTCGGCCAGCCGCAGCAGCCGGGGCGCCATCCCAACGCACACCATGATGACCAGCGCGCAACCAATCACGAGCGGCCAGCGTGTGGTCTGGCGTCGCGGTTCCGAAACGGCTGCCTCAGCGGACACCGTGGTTCGCATGGTCCCGCGGACGATCAGCGCGGCACCGTACAGGACGATGGCGACCGCCAGCGCGGCGGCAATGGCGATCGCGCGAACGTCGTTCAAGATCAAGGAGGTCAATAACACCCGGCGAATCAGGATGGCCACGACGGACGCGGTACCGCCAAGCACCCAGAGGAGCTCGCACCAGGGCGACCAGCCGCGTCGCCGAGCGGCGACGCGCGGGAGGAGAATCGCCAGCGCGGCAAGCATGAAGACCGCCAGGTGGCCGGCGAGTGATGCGGCGACGACGGCGGCGATCTCCACGGGCTGAAGACTGATCCCCGCCGATGATTCCAGCAAGCCCGCGTACAGCAGGTAGACGGCCGCGGAGAGCAGACCAGCGCAGGCGACGGCCGCCATCAGGCCGAGGTTGTCGTGCCGGCGGCCGGCAGCCAGGATGGCCGTGCGGTGCGCCGCGAGATCGAGGCCGCCGACCATCCCGAGAAGTCCGATCGGCACGAAGCAGAACGCCGCCGAGATCTCGTACGACTGGAGGACGGGAAGCCAGACCGTCGCGCCCATACAGACGGCGGCCGTGACGCCGGCGATGGCCACGTAGCGGATCCACGGCCGGAGCGTGCCGGGCAGATCGTGCAGCGTCGCGACGAGACTGGCGACGGCCGCTGCCAGAACGATCGGATGGAACCGGATGAAGGCCGGCATCCACGAGAAGTGCGGAAACTGCAGGAAGTGGTAGTACGCGAACGGAATGGAGGCGAGCAGGTACAGCGTCGCCACCAGCACCAGCGCGAGCGCCGATCCCAGACGAACGATGAGGAGCGGGACCCGGGACACTGTCCGGTTATCGCAGGTTGTATTTCTTCACGTAGTACCTGAAGGACCGAAAGCTCATGCCGAGCAGCTCGGCCGCCTTGACCTGCACGCCCCCGGCTCGTTTCAGCGCCTCGGCGATGTAGCTCATCTCGATTTCTTTGACGTGCGCCTCGAGATCAAAGCCTGACTCGGGAAGCGCGTCCACCGGCGCGGTGCCACCCCGTGCAACCTCGCCCCGAATGTTGGGCGGCAGGCTATCGGGCAGAATCGCCGGCGTCGCCTCCAGTGCCACCGCGCGTTCCAGGACGTTCTCGAGCTCGCGGATGTTGCCGGGCCAGTCGTGCTCCATGAGCAGCGCCATCGCCTCGTGGGAGATGCCGGTGATGTCCTTGCCCATCACCTCGTTGTATTTCGACAGGAAGTGCTCGGCGAGCAGTCCGATGTCCTCGCGCCGCTCGCGCAGCGGTGGCAGCGAAATCGGAATCACGTTGATGCGGTAGAAGAGGTCCTCGCGGAACCGCCCTTCGGCGACCAGCCGCGTCAGGTCCTGGTTAGTGGCGGCGATGACCCGGATGTCGGCCTGGACCTCCTCGAGGCCGCCGACGCGCCGGAACCGCCGTTCCTGCAGCACCCGCAGCAGCTTCACCTGCATGACGCCGCTCATCTCGCCGATTTCGTCGAGAAACACGGTGCCGCGCTCGGCGACTTCGAGCAGCCCTTTCTTGTTGCTGTCGGCCCCGGTGAACGCACCGCGCATGTGTCCGAAGAGCTCCGACTCCAGGAGGTTTTCCGGCAGCGCCCCGCAGTTCAGCGACACCATCGGCTTGTCGCGGCGCAGGGAGTGAAAATGGACGGCCTGCGCCACGAGGCCCTTGCCCGTACCCGACTCGCCGGTCAGCAGAATCGTGCTATTGGTGCGGGCGACGGTCTCGATCATCTTGAACACGCCGAGCATCGATTCGCTGCGGCCGATGATGTTCGAGAACTGGTGCGCCAGCCCCAGCGTGCGCTTGAGCAGGACGTTCTCCTGCTTCAGCTGGCGATTCTCGATTTTCTCGCGGACCTTCATCTTGAGGAGATCGATGTCGAACGGCTTGCTCAAGTAGTCGCAGGCCCCGAGCCGCATCGCCTCCACCGCCGTGTCGGTCGACGCGAACGCCGTGATCATGATGCCGAGGATGTCCGGATCGACCTTCTTGGCGGCGCGCAGCACCTCGACACCACTGAGATCCGGCATCTTGATGTCCGAAATCAGCAGGTCAACGGGTTCGCGTTCGATGAGGTCGATCGCGGCGCGGCCGTTTTCCGCGAGCATCACCTCGTAGCCTTCGCGACGCAGCACGATGGCCAGCAGCTCGCGCATCGACCGCTCGTCGTCAACGACGAGGATGCGCGGCGGGCGGCGATCGGGCGCGGGTTCGGCGCGTTGGGCGGCGCTGCTCATGTCATCCTCATGTCGTGACCGCGGCGCGCGCCGGCAGCCGCACGGAGACGCTCGTACCGACGCCTTGCTGCGAGTTCACGCGAATCTCACCGTGGTAGTCGGTGACGATGCGGTGGACGATCGCCAGGCCGAGACCGCTGCCCTTGGCAAACCGGCCGTTGAACGGCTGAAAGAGGCCCTCCAGCTCCGCGGCGGGCATGCCAATCCCCTCGTCCTCGACTGTCAGCGCGACGCCTTCCGACGCGGGCTCGATCGCCCCCGTGAGACGGAGCCGGCCACCATCGGGCATCGCGCGGAGGCCATTGGTCGCCAGGTTCCAGATGATCTGCTTGATCTGCCCTTCGTCGGCCTCGTACCAGAGCTCGCCCGATGGCACGTCGAGGACGATCTCGTGGCCGTCCTGCAGTTCGGCGCTGTTGCGCAGCAGGAGCGCCGTGTCGTTCAAGGCACGTCGCACGTCGAATCGCTGGATCTGAAACCGCTGCGGCCGCGCGTACGCCAGAAACGATCGGATCGTCGTGTTGAGCCGTTCCGATTCGCGCAGCACGATGTCCATCAACTGCTCCTGCTCGGCGCTCAAGGGCAGCTCCTGCCGCAGGATCTGAATCGAGCCCGACATCGACGCCAGGGGATTGCGAATCTCGTGCGCGATACCGGCGGCCATCTCGCCGACCGCGGCCAGGCGCTGCTGGATGGCGGCGTCCCGTTCAAGTTTCTTGATGCTCGTGACGTCCTGGAAGGTGAAGAGAAACCCCGCGCGCCCGCCCGGCGTCTCGAGGTGCGTGGCGCTCAGGCCGACCTCGATGTCGCCGCGGCCGTCGGGCGATCGGAACCAGAACTCGTGGCGCCGCGTGCCCGGCTGGCGCAGCCCGTGATGAATGGCATCGTTCACCGGCGCGGGCACGCGCATCACCTCGCCGATCGGACGCCCGACGGCGGACTGAAACGGCACCCCGGTAATGGTTTGAGCCGCGCGATTGAACGTCAGGATCCGGTCGGATTGATCGGTCGTGGCCAGACCGCTGGGCAGGCTGTCGATCACGTGCTGGTTGAGCGCCTGCAGGTCCGCGATCTGCGTCGACGCCTGCTGCAGCCGGGCGCCGGCGGACTTGAGGCTGTCCGCCAGCGAACCGCTGAGGAACGCGACGGCGAAGAACCCGAAGACATTGAGTGCGACGGTGTAACGCGCCACCGACGGCGACGGCAGCGCGAGCGCATATCGCGTCGGCCACGGATCGTTCAGCAGCCCGGAGGCCGCCAGATACTGCGCGACGACCAGCCCGACGTAGAGCACGGTGCTGAGCGTCGCCACCAGCATCCCGCCGCGCCGGAACTGCACCGTGCTGGCGGCGACGATCGGCAGGACGTAGAGCGACGTGAAGTAGCTGGTGATGCCGCCGGTGACATAGATGAACGCCGACACGATCAGCGCATCGCCCGCCAGCTGGACATCGACCAGCCAGCGGTAGTCGTCCACGTAGCGGACGGTCAGCGCGAAGGTGATCGTCAGCGCGTAGGTGAGGCCGATGAGAAAGAAGAACGGATCGACGGCGAACGATCCCGGCGCGGTGATCTGCGTGACGATCGCCGACCCCAGCAGAATCGTGCTGATGATCGCGCGGATGGCAATCAGCCACGCGATCTTCCGCCGCAGCCCTGACTCAATCATCGCCCATCACGTGAGTTTCGAGATGAGATCGAAGATCGGCATATACATGGCGATGACGATGCCGCCGACGACGACGCCGAGGATCGCGATCATGATCGGTTCGAGCAGCGTCAGCAACCCGGCGACCGCGGTATCCACTTCCTCTTCATAGAAGTCCGCGATTTTTGCCAGCATGGTGTCGAGCGCGCCGGTGGCTTCGCCGACGCCAATCATCTGCGTGACCATCGGCGGGAACACGTTGGTGTCCTTCAGCGGCACCGAGATCGTCTCGCCGCGCTCGATGCTCTTGCGCGTGACCATGATGGCGTCCTCGACGATGGAATTGCCGGCGGTCTTCGCGGTGATCTCGAGGCCGTCAAGGATCGGCACGCCCGAGCTGATCAGCGTCGACAGCGTGCGGCAGAACCGGGCGACGGCGATCTTTCGCATGATGTTGCCGAGCACCGGCATCTTCAGCGTCGTCGCGTCGACGACGCGGCGTCCTTTGTCGGTCGCGTAGTACTGTTTGAAGCCGTACCCGGCGAGCCCGGCGCCCACCAGCAGGAACGGAAAGAACCGAACGAGGTTGTCGCTGAGCCCGATGACGACCCGCGTGGGCAGCGGCAAATCGGCCCCGAGCCCCGAGAACAACGCCGCGAACGTCGGAATCACCTTCCACAGAATGACGCCGACGACGGCGCCGGCGATGACGATGACCGCCACCGGGTAGATCATGGCCGATTTCACCTGGCCGGCGAGCTTGACCGCCTTTTCGATGTAGGTGGCGAGCCGCTTGAGAATCGTATCGAGGATGCCGCCGGCCTCGCCCGCCGCGATCATGTTCGTGAAGAGCGGGTCGAAGGTCTTGGGATGTCTGCGCATCGCGTCGGCCAGCGACGCCCCGGACTCGACGTCGGTGCGCGTCGAGAGGATGACGGCGGCGAAGTTTTTGTCCTCTTCCTGGCTGCCGAGGATATCGAGACACTGCACCAGCGGCAGGCCGGCGTCGATCATCACCGAGAACTGGCGGGTGAAGACCGCAAGGTTCTTGGCGGAGACCTTCTTACCGGTCTTGCCCGCCTTGTCCTTCTTGGCCGTTTCTTCCTTGGCCGCCTTCGCAGGAGTGATCCGCGTCACGTTGATCTGCTCACGGCGGAGCGCGGCAACGGCCGCATCCATCGTGTCGGCTGCCCGCTCGCCGCTCACATCCTGACCGGCGCGTGTGCGACCCGAATAAGCAAACGTTGGCATATCTTGGTCCTCGATCTCCTAGTCCCTAGCCCCTAGCCCCGACTGGTCTTCACGGACGCGCCGGCCGCGCGACCGTGCCGGCCGTGCGCGTCAGGCCGGCGCCGGCGACGACGCCGACGCCGCGGTTGATCATGTCCTGCAGCTCGTCCTTGTTCGACGAAGCGGTCATCGCCGTTTCGAGCGAAATCAGCCGCTTCATATACAAGCTGGCGAGCGACTGGTTCGCCGTCTGCATCCCCAGCTTTTCCTGCCCGGCCTGCATCGCCCCGTAAATCTGATGGATTTTGTCGTCGCGGATCAGGTTCCGGATCGCGGGCGTCGGCACCATGATTTCGAGCGAGCAGACGCGTCCCTTGCCGTCGGCGCGCGGCAGCAGCGACTGGCAGACGATGCCCTCGAGCACCAGCGACAGCTGCGTCCGGATCTGCGCCTGCTGGTTCGCAGGGAAGATGTCGATGATGCGGTTGATCGTCTGCGCCGCCGAGTTCGTGTGCAGCGTCCCGAACGTCAGGTGGCCGGTTTCCGCGATCTTGAGGGCCGATTCCACCGTTTCCAGATCGCGCATTTCGCCGATCAGGACGATATCGGGGTCCTCGCGCAGCGCCGCGCGCAGCGCCGCCGAGAAGCTGACGGTGTCGCTGTGGACTTCGCGCTGGTTGACGAGGCAGTTCTTGTGCTGGTGGATGTACTCGATCGGATCTTCAATCGTCAGGATGTGGCCATGCCGCTCCGAGTTGATCTTGTCGAGCATCGCCGCCAGCGTCGTCGACTTGCCGCTGCCGGTCGGTCCGGTGATGAGCACCAGGCCGCGCGGGCGATCGGCGAGGGTCGCCAGCACCGCCGGGAGACCCAGTTCTCCAAAGGCGCGGATCTTCTCGGGGATCAGCCGGTAGACCGCGCCAACGGCGCCGCGCTGCTGGAAGACGTTGCAGCGGAAGCGCGCCAGGCCACGGATGCCGAACGAGAAGTCGAGTTCGTTGCTCTCTTCGAAGCGCTTCTTCTGGCTGTCGGTCAGCACGCTGTAGACCAGCTGCTTGGTCTCCGACGCGACCATCGGCGGCAGCTGCATGCGCTGCAACTCGCCGTGCACGCGCACCTGCGGCGGCGTGTCGATGGCGATGTGCAGGTCCGAGCCGTTCAGCTCGACGGTCGTCTTCAGCAGTTCAGGCAGTGTTGCCATAATCAGTCCTCAGCTAGCCCTTAGCCCCAAGCCCCACGCTGGAGCCCCTCGCCCTCAGCCCTGAGCCATCCACATCACTTGACAGTTTCGCGAACGACTTCCTCGACCGTCGTCACGCCGTCCTTCACCTTGCGCAAACCACTCATGCGCAGCGTCAACATCCCCTCGTCCACCGCCTTGCGGCGCAGCTCCATGCCCGACGCGCCGACGAGAATCAATTCGCGGAGCTCCTCGGCAATCGCCATCACCTCGTACAAGCCGACGCGGCCCTTGTAGCCGGTGCTGTTGCACGTGTCGCAGCCGACGCCCTTCATCGGCGTGACGCTGTTGGCGTCCTCCTCGTTGAAGCCGGCCTGCATCAGCGCCGGCGGCGCCATCGGGTGCGGCTCCTTGCAGTTGGCGCAGACGCGCCGCACCAGGCGCTGCGCGCAAATCAGATGCACCGAGCTGGCGACGAGAAAGGGCTCGATGCCCATGTTCATCAGCCGGTTGATCGTGCTCGGCGCGTCGTTGGTGTGCAGCGTCGACAGCACCAGATGTCCGGTGAGCGCCGCTTTGACCGCGATTTCCGCCGTTTCGAAGTCGCGGATTTCGCCGACCAGAATGATGTTGGGGTCCTGCCGCAGGAACGAGCGGAGCGCGGCCGCGAAGTTCAGCCCGATGTTTTCCTTCACCTGCACCTGGTTGACGCCGGCGAGGTTGAACTCGACCGGGTCTTCCGCGGTCATGATGTTGGTTTCGGGCGTATTGATCTTGGCGATCGACGAGTAGAGCGTGTTCGTCTTGCCGCTGCCGGTCGGGCCGGTGACGAGCACCATGCCCCACGGCCGCGCGATCGCCTCCTCGAACTTGGCGAGCGACTCGGATTCGAACCCGAGCTTCGTCATGTCGAGCATCAACTTGTCTTTGTCGAGGAGACGAAGAACGATCTTCTCGCCGAACAGCGTCGGCAGCACCGAGACGCGGAAGTCGATTTCCTTCGGCTCGCCGCTCTCGTTGTAGCGAATCTTGATGCGGCCGTCCTGCGGCAGGCGCTTCTCAGCGATGTCGAGCTTCGACATGATCTTGACGCGCGAGACGATCGCGTCGCGGAACTTCATCGGCGGGGCCATGATGTTGTAGAGGATCCCGTCGATGCGGTAGCGGACGCGGAGCTCCTTCTCGTACGGCTCGATGTGAATGTCGCTGGCGCCCTTCTGGATCGCCGACATCAGCACGACGTTCACGAGCCGGACGACCGGCGCATCCTCGCCCTGCCGGGCGAGCGCCTCGGCGGAGATCTCCTGCATCTCCTCGAGGACTTCCACGCCGTCCGCGTCGCCGCCGCCGAGCGACGCCTGGAGCTCTTCGAGGCCGCGGCTCGCCATCTCGAGCGTGCTGCCGGTCGGCGCCCCCGGCGCACCCGGCTTGCCGCCCTTGCCCGCCGCCGCTCCGCCAGCGCCAGGCTTGGCGCTCGGGTAGTACTTCTCAATCGCGTCGGTGATCGCGACTTCGGATGCGACGACCGGCTCCACCGTGTAGCCGGTCATGAACTTGATGTCGTCCATCGCGAAGACGTTGGTCGGGTCCGTCATCGCGATGGTCAGCGTGCTGCCGGAGCGGCTGAGCGGAATCATTTGGTACTTCCGCGCCGTCTCGGTGGGCACGAGCTTGACGATGGTGGGGTCGATCTTGAACTGCGCGAGGCTGATGGCGGGAACGCCGTACTGCTTGCTGAGGAGCGAGGTGATCTGCTCGTCCTTGACGAACCCCATTTTCACGAGGTTGTAGCCGAGCTTGCCGCCGTTCGACTTCTGCTGGCTCAAGGCCTGCTGAAGCTGCTCGGCGGTAATCAGTTTCTCCTTGAGAAGGAGCTCACCTATGCGAACGGCCATGAATCTTAAACGTTATCCGAATGTGACAAAAATCGTCAAATGTGACTTAAAACGTCAGTCTCAACCCAACGCTCCAGCTACGGGGCGTCTCATCCGATCCGCCCGTCACCTGCCCATCTACGTAAGAGGTCAGGCTTCTCCGCCGTCGAAACGCCACGCTGGCCCCTCCGCTCAGCGACGTTTCTTCGCCGCCGACGAGGTTTCGACTTACTCCACCGCGCAGGCCGAGCACTCGCTGCGCGGTCCAGATTTCGCCGCCGACTGCTACCCGCCGTTGCTCGCCATTCGCTGTCACGATCGTGTTCAAATCAGCATCAACCGCCACCGCACCGGTCCCAATGACGCCGCGCGGGCCCGTGCTCAACGCAAAACCCGCCCTGGCCTGCCGTTTCAGCGCGAGCGCATCGACGCCGTCGCCGAACGTAGGCTCAGTGACGTTTCGCACCGATAGCCCGATTCTGGCCATGCCGAAAGTGGCCATGCCGCCCAAATCCAGCCCCCCGCGGAGTTGGCCGGCGTTCAGGACCTTCAGCGTCGAGCCGACGACAAAGTGGTTGCCCAGGGATTGTCCGACCGTCACGCCGAGCTCGCTGAGGGTGCCTTGATCTTGTCGGATCGCCGCACCCTGTCCTGTAGAGGTGGCTGGCCGCATTTCACTGATTGGCAAGCGGTAATAGCTCAAACCTAAGGCAGGAAAGGCGATGGCGACGCCCTTGACCGTCTTATCGGTCGGATTGGGCAATTGGCCGTATTCGAGGACACTACTGAAGTAGGACCCGCCGGCCAGGCCCGCCGGGTTCCACCAGGTTGCCGAGGCGTCATCGGCAAGCGCCGTAAACGCACCACCCATGCCCTGAGCACGCACGCCCACCGCGTCGGCGGGTTGCGCCTCCGCGGGGCGTGCGTGCACAAACGACACAAAGGTCACGAAGGACACAAAGGACACAAAGGACAGCCACCATCGGAGCGACGTGATGAGGACGGCGGGCAAGACAGCGCCGAAAGGGAAGGCAGCGGACGACGTGGAGACACGACGAGCCGAGGGGCTATACGCATGCCCCTTACCTTACCCTCTGTGTCCTTTGTACCCTTTGTGTCCTTGGCGGGTTTTTGGCGTGTGTCCTTGGCGGGTTTTTGACGCTAACCGACCAGCACCGCGGCGGCAACGACCGTCGTCCAGAGCCCCTTCTTGTCGCCGACAGCGGTCTGGGTGACGTTCTGAGTGCGAACGATCTCGTTCGACAGCCGGTACACTTCCTTCTTCTCGTCCCAGCTCTTGTCGGGGTCGAACTCGAGGCCAAGGGTGGTCGCGAGCATCTCGGCAGCCAGCTCCTCGGCGTAGTCGCCGGCGATGTCTTCACTCTCGCCGAAGCTGTGATGCTCGGACAGGTACCCGTACGTATCGCGATCCCGAGGAATGGCGACGCCGACCGTCGCCGCGATGAGGCGGTGCGGCTCGCGGGTGGCCGCCTCCGACATGACGACGAAGGTGACCTGGCCGGGCTCGAGGAGCTTCATCCCCTGCGCGCGCGAGAGGATGCGGCACTTCGGCGGGAAGATGCTCGAGACGCGAACCAGGTTGCAGGCCGCGATGCCGGCGGATCGGAGTGCCAGCTCGAAAGACGTCAGCTTTTCCCGGTGCTTGCCGACCCCTTTCGTAAAAAACATCTCCTTGGGCACGAATCCGACCACGCTCACACTCCTTGTCGCAGGCAGTGCATGGTAAACACCCCGTTTCCCACTGTCAAGGAACCGACGAGCCATCAGACGCGTATAATGGTTAGGTCTCCTAACAATGACCCGGGATCAGGCGCGCGAAAGCGCGCGAGACATTCTTGAAATCATTCCGCTCGTCATGCGTACGGTGGCGGCGGAGCTCCGGGCGGCGGGCGAAATGCCCGCGCCGGCGCATTTCGGCCTGCTGTCGATCCTGAGCACGCGCGGGCGTTCGCTCACCGAGCTGGCGGCGCTCCAGGGCGTGAGCCTGCCGTCGATGTCGACCTCCATCACCGCGATGGTGGATCGCGGGTGGGTCCGGCGCAGCTCGCCTGAGGACGACCGCCGCGTCGTGATGATCGAGGTCACCCCGACCGGCCGCGCGGCGCTCGAGCGGGTCGGTCGCTGTGCCGAGGTGCACCTCGCCGAAGTGCTCACGCCACTCGATCCGCCGTCGCGGCGCCGGCTGCAGGGCGGTCTCGGTGTGCTCCGGAAAGTCTTCGCGACATCCGCCGGATCGGCGTCCGCCGGCCGGCGGCGGAACCGAAAATGACTTCAGGCGTCTACTTCCAGATGTGTAAAACCGAGGCCTGACATGCCGCAAACCGCAACGCCCGCCGTTTCAGGAACCGCCGCCAAGGGCTTCCCCGCGCGGATTCTCGGCATCATTTTCGCGCCCCGGGCGACGTACGCGGACGTCGCCGCCAGGCCGGCCTGGCTCGGGGCGATGCTGGTCGTGCTGGTGTTGACCGGCGGATCCACGTTCGCGTTCCTCTCCACCGACATCGGCAAGAACGCGATGCTCGATCAGCAGCGCCAGACGATGGAGTCCTTCGGCGTCAAGCTGAACGAGCAAGCGATGCAGCGGATGGAAGAAGGGGCCGGCCGGGCCCCCTACTTCGCCGTGATCAGCCAGGCGGTGTTCCTGCCGGTGGCGGCGCTGGCGGTCGCGGGTATCGTGCTGGCGGTCTTCAACGCCATTCTCGGCGGCGATGCGCGCTTCAAGCAGGTGTTCGCGATTGTCGTGTTTTCAGGCGTCATCTTCGCGCTCGGGGCGATCTTCGTGCTGCCGCTCGACTACGCGCGCGAAACGATGTCGAGTCCCACGACGCTGTCGGTGTTTCTGCCGTTTCTCGAGGAGAATTCGTTCCTGGCGCGGTTCCTCGGGTCGATCGATCTCATCCGCGTCTGGTGGTTCGTCAGCCTGTCGATCGGTCTCGCGGTTCTGTACCGAAAGCGCACCGGTCCCATCGCGGTCACGATGCTGGTGGTGTACGCGGTCATCGCGCTCGTCGTCGCCGCTATCCAGTCAGCGCTATCAGGAGCTTAGATGTCGCGCAAGAACGTACTCATCGCCCTTGCTGTCGTGATCGTGGCCGGCGCCGTCGTCGGCGCGAACTTCTATTTCAAGAAGGAAAAGGGGCTGTCGGTCACGACCGACGTGATCAAGGCCCGCGACCTCGAAGCGGTCGTGTCGGCCTCGGGCAAGATTCAGCCGAAGCGCCTCGTCAAGATCAGCGCCGAAACGCCGGGCCGCGTCGTGAACCTGGCCGTCAATGAAGGCGATCGCGTGCACATCGGCCAGTTCCTCCTGCAGATCGATCCGAAGTCGCTGCAGCGGCGCGTCGAAGGCAACTCGGCGTCGCTGCAGGCGGCCGAGGCGTCGATCGAACAGATGCGCCAGTCGATCGAGACCGCGCGCGCCCAGCTGATCCAGGCGCAGCAGAACCTGGTGCGCCAGCAGGATCTGTGGAAACAGCAGCTCACGACGCGAGAAGCGCTGGACAAAGCCGTGAACGACGTCAAGGTGGCCGAGTCGTCGGTGCAGGAGCGCGAGAAGCAGATCAAGCCGCAGGAAAGCCGCATCAATCAGGAGAGGGCGACGCTCGAAAGCGCGCGCTACGACCTCAGCAAGGTCCGCATGGAGTCGCCGATCGAGGGGATCGTCACGCGCCGCAACGTCCAGGAAGGCGAGACGGCGGTGATCGGCACCATGAACAATGCCGGCACAGTGCTACTGGAGCTGGCGGACATGGGTGTGATCCAGGCCGAAGTGGAGGTCGACGAAACCAACCTGCCAAACGTGCAGATCGGCCAGATCGCGAAGATCACCATCGACGCGATCCCGGACAAGTCGTTCAAGGGACACGTGACGGAGATCGGCAACAGCCCGATCCAGGCGGCCACACAAACCGCCGGCACGCAGGCCACCAACTTCAAAGTCGTCGTGATCCTCGACGAACCGGTGCCGAGCGTGCGTCCAGGCTTCACCTGCACCGCCGACGTCACGACGGCGACGCGAAAAGAGGTGACGGCGGTTCCGATTCCGGCGGTCGCGGTGCGGGAGCTCGTATATGACGCGAATGGCCAGGTGGTGAAAGAGCCCAAGACCGACAAGCGCCGCAAGACACCCGAACCGGTCGCCGTCGCCGCGGAACTGAAACCGGGCCAGACACGCAAGGAAACCGAGGGCGTGTTCCTGGTGCGCGCGGGCAAGGCCGAATTCGTCCCCATCAAGATGGGGATCGCGGGCGACAAGTACTTCGAGGTGCTGGGCGGCCTGAAAAGCGGCGACGAAGTGATCACCGGACCGTACAACTCGGTTCGCGGCATGACCGACGGCGATCTGGTGAAAGTGGACAACAAGGCAAAGAAGTAGGGCGGGATAGGCGGGACCTCCGCCCTTCCAAACCCGGTGCTATGAACAAATTCATCGAGTCCGCGCTCATCGCACTCGACGCGATCTGGTCCTCCAAGCTGCGGTCGTTCATGACCGTGCTCGGCAACATCGTGGCCGTGACGTCGATCATCGCGGTGGTGTCGCTGATCCAGGGGCTGAACGCGTCGGTGAAAGAGGCGATCCTCAATCAAGCCGGCGCGGATTCGTTCAACATCCAGCAGTTTCCGATCACGCGCAGCGACGAGGAGTTCGAAAAGGTTCGAGGCAACCCGCGGATCACGCCGAACGACGCCCGCGCCGTTCGCCGCTATAGCGAGCTGTCGAGCGCGGTCATGCTCGACTCGGGCGGCGGCGGGCGGATCACGTATCGCGATCGGTCGATCGAGCAGACGCGCATCACGGGCGTGACCGGCGACTACGTGAATTTTTCGAGCTACGACGCGGAGCGCGGCCGACTGATGAGCCCGACCGAGGTCGACACCGCGCGGCCCGTGACGGTCATTGGCTGGGGCACGGCGGACCGGCTGTTCGGCACGGAGATCGACCCGCTGGAGAAGATCATCCAGATCGAGGGCGTCCATTTC
The DNA here is from genome assembly GCA_963792175.1 of uncultured Acidobacteriota bacterium. Classification (GTDB taxonomy): domain Bacteria; phylum Acidobacteriota; class Vicinamibacteria; order Vicinamibacterales; family CAVVIG01; genus CAWBVG01. The sequence goes on along the minus strand of CAWBVG010000030.1, from coordinate 51,543 downwards.
CGCATCGTCGGCGTCAGCGCCAAACGCGGCGCGCTCCTCGGCCAGTCCCAGGACGAGTTCGCGGTGATCCCGCTCGGGCAGTTTCAGATGATCTTCGGATCGCGGCGCCAGCTCTCGATGACGGTCAAGCCCAAGGACGTCTCGCTGATCAAGGAGGCCATCGACGAGGCCACCGTGGCACTGCGCAGCGCCCGGCGGTTGAAGCCGAAGCAGGCTGATAACTTCGGCGTCTTCACGTCGGACACGATTCTCGACATCTACCACTCGGCGACCAACGGCATCTTCGCGGTGCTGGTCGGGGTCGTCGGTCTCTCGCTGGTGGTAGGCGGCATCGTGATCATGAACATCATGCTGATGGTGGTCACCGAACGCACACGGGAAATCGGACTGAGGAAGGCGCTCGGGGCGCGACGATCGGACATCATGTCGCAGATGCTCACCGAGTCGGTGGTGCTGTCGGTGTTCGGCGGCGTCATCGGCACGATCTTCGGCGCGGCGATTGCCATCACCATCGCGAAGTTCACGCCGATACCGGCGTCGGTCGAATGGTGGTCGGTGATGCTCGGCATCACGATCACGGCGCTGGTCGGGTTGTTCTTCGGGATCTATCCCGCGATGCGCGCCGCGCGGCTTGATCCGATCGAAGCGTTGAGGCGCGAGTAATGGCGTTCAGGGCAGGGCTGCTCATCGAAGTCGTCGTCATGGCGTTCGACACGGTGCGCACCAACAAGATGCGCTCATTCCTGACGGTGCTGGGCGTGGTCATCGGGATCACGTCGATTGTCGGCATGACCGCGCTGATTCGCGGCTTCGACCAGTCGCTGCGCGACCTCATCGCGCAAAGCGGCCCGAACATCGTCTATCTCCAGAAGTTCGGCGTGGCCAGCTTCGCCAACCAGGTCGAGTTCAGCAAGCTGATGAAGCGGCCGGACCTCAACGTCAGCGACGCCCGCGCCGTCGAGACGCAGAACACCACGCTGCAGTACGTGGACATCGAGTTCGGCGCGGGCCCCGGTCCGACGACGAATCGTCGGATCTTCTACCGCGACCTGAAGACCAAGAATCTGATCATCTTCGGGACCGGCGAGAATTTTGCCGTCGGTTCGAGGCTGCCGATGTTGATGGGCCGATACCTGAACGGCATCGACATCCAGTACCGGCGCAATGCGTGCGTTCTGGGTTACACGGCATACAAGCTGCTGTTCGAGCCGACCGGCACCGACCCGCTCGGAAAGATGGTCCGGATCGGCAGCGAGCGCTTCGAAATCGTCGGCGTCTTCGACAAGCGGCCGTCGCCCGGCGGCTTCAACGTCAACCAGGACGACTTCGCGGCGGTGCCCTACACGACGTATTCGCGCGTCTTCGGCTTGCGCGTCGGCCGCATGGGCCGCAGCGGCCGAATCACCAACATCATGATCTCCGTCCTGCCGCGCGAAGGCGTATCGCGCGACGCCGCGATGGCCGACGTCGAGCGCATCATGCGCATCCGTCACGGCCTCAAGCTCGACGAGGAAAACGATTTCGACCTGAGCACGCAGGACTCGTTCCTGAAGTTGTGGGATCGGATCAGCAGCGGCACCTTCTTCGCGCTGGTCGTCATTTCGTCGATTGCGCTGATGGTCGGCGGTATCGGCGTGATGGCGATCATGTCGATTTCGGTCACGGAGCGGACCCGCGAGATCGGCGTGCGCAAGGCACTCGGCGCGCGACGGGCCGAGATTCTGTTTCAGTTCCTGATGGAAGCGGCGTTCCTGACGTCGCTCGGCGGCCTCATCGGCATCGCCCTCGGCGCGGGCATCGGCTATGGCGTGCACGCCGCCTCGGGCTTCCCGATTTCATTGCCGTGGTGGTCGTTCGCGATCGGCCTCGGGTTCTCGGCATCCGTCGGCATCTTCTTCGGGATGTATCCGGCGTTCAAGGCATCGCGCCTCGACCCGATCGAGGCGCTCAGATACGAGTAGGGACTCGGGGCTCGGGGCTAGGGGCTAGCTGAGAGTCATGCTGACCGCTACGATCTGGCTCGCGGCTGTCGTTCTCCTCATCATCGCGGTCCGTAAGATGCGGCACACGCGCGGACGCCTCGGTGTCGGCGCCGGCGGCGCCGGCGCGGTCTACGGCATGCTGAACGAGGACAAGCGGCGGGCGATCGAAATCATCGTCGAAGAAAAAGCCGAAGCGCGCGATCCCGAAGACAAGGACGGCGACCTTCCCCAGCTCGAAGATCCACGCCGGCGGCGCTGATTCTCCTCCGCCCACCCTCCTCCCTTACGGTACACACCCTTGCGATGCGCCCCGGCCGCAAATATGATGCGGCCTATGACAGATACACGGATTGGGTGATTTGGAGATTTGGTGATTGGGTGAATTGGTTCCCCATCACCAAGTCACCAAATCACCCAATCACCAAACGCAGGGGACCCCCTTATGAAGGTCTACGACGCCGCCAGCATCCGCAATGTCGCCCTCGTCGGTCACAGTGGATCAGGTAAGACGCAGCTCGCATCGGCGATGCTTTCCGATGCCGGCATGGTGAATCGCTTCGGCAAGGTCGACGATGGCACGACCGTCACCGACTACGACGAAGAAGAAGTCGCCCGCAAGCACACGCTCTCGGCCAGCCTCGCCTATGCCGAGTGGAACAAACACAAGATCAACCTGATCGACACGCCGGGGATGGGGAATTTCTTCGCCGACGCCACCGCCGCGGTTCACGTCGCGGACGCCGCGCTGGTTGTCGTCGATGCGGTCGGCGGCGTGATGGTGCAGACCGAAAAAATCTGGGCGACGGCCGACGAGCTCGCCCTGCCACGCCTCGTCGTCGTCAACCGCCTGGACCGCGAACGCGCCAGCCTGGAGCGAACGCTGGCGTCGCTGCACGAAGCGTGCAATCGCACCGTCATTCCCATTCAATTGCCGATCGGCGAAGAGAAGAACTTCCGCGGCGTCGTCGACCTCGTTTCGAGGAAGGCCTTTCTCTTCCAGACCGACGAGAGCGGCAAGTTCTCCGAAGGCGCGATTCCCGGCGAGATGACCGCCGCCGTCGACGCCGCTCGCGAAGCGCTGATCGAGATGGTCGCCGAGAACGACGAGAAGCTGATGGAGAAGTTCTTCGAGGCCGGCACCCTCAGCGACGACGAGATCGTCACCGGGTTGCGCGCCGCCACCATGGCCGGCAAGATCTTTCCACTGGTCTGCACGTCGGCGACGCTCAACATCGGCGTGCAGCAGCTGCTCGACTCGGTTCTCGCCTGTCTGCCATCGCCCGTCGATCGGCCGATGCGCGGGCTGGACAAGGCCGGCGCCGAGACCGTCCGCGAAGCGGACGACAAGAAACCGGCCGCCGCCTTCGTCTGGAAGACGATCGCCGATCCGTTTGCCGGCCGCATCACGATGTTCCGCGTCGCCTCGGGCACGCTCAAGGCCGATTCCGGCATCCACAACAAGACGCGCGATACCGCCGAGCGCTTCGGACACCTGTTGCTGCTCCAGGGCAAGACGCAGTCGAGCGTGCCGGAGATCAAGGCGGGCGATCTCGGCGCCGTCGCGAAACTGAAGGACACGCTCACCAACGACACGCTCGGCGACAGGTCGGACGGGATCGCGTTCCCGGCCGTGAAGTTCCCCGAGCCGGTGCTGGCCTACGCGATCGAGCCGAAGAGCCGCGGCGACGAGGACAAGATCAGCACCTCGATGCATCGCCTCGAGGAAGAGGATCCGTCAATTCGCTACAGCCGCGATCCGCAGACCAAGGAACTGCTGCTGGCCGGCCAGGGACAGCTGCACATCGAGGTCACGGTCGCGAAGCTGAAGCGCCGCTTCGGCGTCGACGTGAACCTGAAGCCGCCCCGGATCCCGTACCGCGAGACGATCAAGGCATCGACCGAAGCGCACGGCCGCCACAAGAAACAGACCGGCGGACACGGACAGTTCGGCGACTGCAAGATCAAGGTCGAGCCGCTGGCGCGCGGCGCCGATTTCGAATTCGTCGACGATATCTTCGGCGGCGCCATTCCGCGGCAGTTCGTGCCGGCGGTCGAGAAAGGCATTCAGGACGCGCGGACCCGCGGCTATCTCGCCGGTTTCCCGATGGTCGATTTCCGGGTGACCGTCTTCGACGGTTCGTACCACGACGTCGACTCGAACGAGCTCTCGTTCAAGCTGGCCGGATCGCTGGCGTTCAAGGACGCGATGACGCGGGCGCGGCCGACGATCCTCGAGCCGATCATGAACGTCGAGGTCTACTCGCCGTCGGACTTCGCCGGCGACTTGATGGGGGATCTCAACAGCCGCCGCGGCCGGATCGGCGGAATGGACACGCGCGGCGCGATGACGATCATCAAGGCGGTCGTCCCGATGTCCGAGATGCTCACCTACGAGCAGCATCTGACGTCGGCGACCGGCGGCCGCGGCTCCTATCACATGGAGTATTCGCACTACGACGAGGTGCCGGCGCACCTGCAGGCGAAGATCATCGCCGCCGCCAAGGCCGAGCGCGCTGGAGCAGAAGTAGAAGAAACGTAGCCACTGACCACGTCTCAAGTCTCACGCTCAGAGTGAGAGTTGAAACTGAAACTTGTTTTAGCCTTTCTTCCGCGGCGGCGGGTTGTCGGCCTTGCCGCTGGACCTGGTCGCGCCCGGGTGATCGGCCAGCTGTTCGCCCGAGATGCCGCCGGTGTTGCTCTCGTCGATCTCGGGCAGCATCGTCTCGTTCCAGGCATGCCAGTCATCGACCAGGCGGTCGTACACCGCCGGCAATCGCCGCTTCAGGTTCGCGCGCTCCATCGGATCCTCGACCACGTTGAAGAGGAAGGTGTTGTCGAGGATCTTGAGGAACTTGTAGTCGCCGTCGCGAGCGGCGCGCTGGGCGTTCGCCTTGAAGCGCCAGAACAGCTTTCGGGGAACGGTCGGCGCTGTGCCGGTCAGCGCCGGCAGCAAATCGATCCCGTCCGTCGGGTGCGTCGGATCCGGCGATGCGCCGGCCGCGGCCAGCAGCGTCGGCACCCAGTCCATGCTGATCGCGACCTGATTCGAGGTCTGCCCTTTCGGCAGCCGCGCCGGCCAGGAGACGATTGACGGAATCCGGAGTCCGCCCTCGAGCAGCTCCGTCTTACGGCCCGTGAACGGCCAGGTGTCGGCGAAGCGCTCGCCGCCGTTGTCGCTGGTGAAGACGACGATCGTGTTGTCGAGCAGGCCGCCTCGCTCGAGCGACGCGAGAACTCGCCCGATCTGCTCGTCCATCCGTTCGATCATGCGCTGGTAGGTCTTCTGAGTCCCGCCGTCGTAATGCTGAAGGTTCGTGCCGCGGATCCGCGTGGACTCCGCCTCGTCGCCCGGCGCCTCCCAGGGCCAGTGCGGCGCGTTGAAATGGAGGCTCAGGAAGAACGGCTGCCGCGACTGGACGTAGCGCCGGATCACGTCTTCCGCACGCGCGCCCAGAAGGTCCGTGAGGTACCCCGCCTGCTCGACTGGCACGTCGTCGTCCCAGAGATCGGCCTTCTGATCGGTGCCCGCGTGCGAGTAGTAGTCGACGGCGCCGCCGCGGAACCCGTAGAAATGGTCATAACCGCTCAGAAGCGGACCGAATGTCGGCAGGCGGCCGAGATGCCATTTCCCGACGAGGGTCGTGCCATAGCCAGCCTTCCGGAGAAGCGACGCCAGCGTTGGCTCCTCGGGCGGGAGTCCAACCGTTCCCGCGGCGGCCAGCGGCTCTTCCAAACCGATCGGGAGGCGGTACTGATAGCGGCCGGTGATCAGCGCGACGCGAGTGGCCGTGCAGACCGCCGAATTGGCGTAGGCCTGCAGAAAGCGCACGCCGGTCGCGGCGAGACGATCGATGTTCGGCGTTCGAAGGTCGGGCCGGCCGTAACAGGCGACGTCGGCGTATCCGAGATCGTCGGCGAGGATGAAGACGATGTTGGGGCGACGCGACGCCTGCTGCGCGAACGCGCCGCGGATGCCCGACGAGAGCGCGAACGCCCCGGCTGCCGCCTGCCGTAACAGCGTCCGACGGGAGACGTCATGCGACATGTCAGCGCACCTCGAAGATCGCCAGGAGTATAGCCGAGGAAAACAAAAGCCCCGCCGATCGCGCGATCGGCGGGGCCCTCCGTACTTCTGACTGTCGTTCTAAGTTAACGTCTAAGTTCTAACTTCTAAGTTCTAACTTCTAACTTCCGCCCGCTTTCCGCGGAGTGGTGGCGCGCCGGGCGGTACCTTTCGCGGGTTTGGTCGCTTTCTTCCCGCCGCCCCCCGGCTCGTTGTCGTCCTTCTTGCCGCGCAGCCGTTCGGCCGCGGCGCGGAGACGGCCGCCGACTCCCTTGGCCTTCGGCTTCGGTTCTTCTCCCGCGGGCGTGTCGGCCTTTGCCTTCGGATCGAATTCGCTGCCGACGAGCTCCACCTGCGCCACTTCCGCGCTGTCGCCCCTCCGGAAGCCCACTCGCAGCAGTCGCGTGTAGCCGCCGGGCCGCGCGGCAAAGCGCGGGGCGATGGTGTCGAACAGCTTGGTCACGACTTCGCGATCCTGCAGATCCTGCATGACCAGCCGCCGGGCGTTCAGCGTGTGCCCGTTCTTGTCGCCGCCGGCGAGTCCGCGCTTGGCGACCGTGATGAGCCGTTCGACGAACGGCCGCAGCTCTTTCGCCTTCGGCACGGTCGTCGTCAGGTGCTCGTAACGAATCAGCGCGGTCGCCTGGTTCCGCAGCAGGGCGATGCGGTGGTCGGTGACGCGTCCCAGTTTTCGATGTGCGACTCGGTGTCTCATGTGGTTACAGCGGGGACTCGGGGACTTGGGGACTGGGGGACTGACGCGGGGTATCCCGCCTCTCCCTCAGTCCCCTAGTCCCCAGTCCCTGGTCCCTTCTCTATTCGTGTGAAGCCGCGGCGCCCTGATCGACCCGCATGCCGAGGCCAAGGCCCATGGTTGTCAGGATTTCCTTGATTTCATTCAGGCTCTTGCGCCCGAAGTTCTTCGTCTTGAGCATCTCGGCCTCGGTCTTCTGCACCAGTTCGCGAATCGTGCGGATGTTCGCGTTCTTGAGGCAGTTGTACGAACGGACCGACAGCTCGAGCTCCTCGACGCTCTTGTCGAGATTCTCGTTGCTGGCGCCGGCGCGCGGCTGGTCGGCCATCGCCTCCACCTGCTGTTCGGCGCCTTCTTCGAGGTTGATGAAGATGTTGAGGTGGTCGCGCACCAGCTTCGACGCGAGTGAAATCGCGTCGCGCGGGTTGATCGAGCCGTTGGTCCAGACGTCGACCGTGAGCTTGTCGTAGTCGGTCGTCTGTCCGAGCCGGGCCGCCTCGACGAGATAGTTCACCTTCTTCACCGGCGAATGCACCGAGTCAATCGGGATCCAGCCGATGCCGAGGTCCTCGTCGAAGTTCTTGTCGGCCGAGACGTAGCCGCGCCCGCGCTTCAGCCGCATCTCCATGTGCAGCTTGCCGTGATCGGCGACCGTCGCGATGTGCGCGTCCGGCTCCAGGATCTCGACGTCGCCGTCCGCCTGGATGTCGCGCCCGCGCACTTCACCCGGTTTGTCGACCTTGATGATCAACGACTTGGTCTGGTCGCTGTGCAGCTTGACCGGGATCTGTTTCAGGTTGAGGATGATGTCGGTCGCATCCTCGACCACGCCGGGAATCGGCGAGAACTCGTGCAGCACGCCGTCGATCTTCACGGCCGTGATCGCCGCGCCCTCGATTGAGGAGAGCAGCACGCGCCGCAGCGCGTTGCCGATGGTCGTGCCGAAACCGCGTTCGAACGGCTGCGCGTAGAAGCGGCCGAACCGGTCGGTGAGCGTCTCGCGCTCGAATTCGAGTCTCTTCGGGCGCTGAAAACCTTTCCACAACATGATGCTTGTCCTTTCGCCAACGGGCCCGCAGACGGGCCTCCAGACCTGCAAGTGACCGCCGACCTCCCGCCGCAGGTCTGTGTAAGGCTGCGGGCCGGCGGCTGACTACTTCGAATACAACTCGACGATCAGCTGTTCCTGCACCGGCAGATTGATCTGCTCGCGCGTCGGCATCGAGTTGACGCGACCGCTGATGGTGTTCGCGTCGAACGACAGCCACTCGGGGATGCCGCGTCCCTTCACTTCCTCCATCGCATGCTCGAGCGTCGGATTCTTCTGCGTGCGTCCGAGGACGGTGACGACGTCGCCTTCCTTCACCGAGTACCGACGGGATGTCCACCTTCTTGCCGTTCACCAGGAAGTGGCCGTGGCGGACCAGCTGACGGGCCTGCGGCCGCGACGTCGCCAGGCCGAGCCGATAGACGACGTTGTCGAGCCGCCGTTCGAGGAGCTGGAGCAGCGTCACGCCGGTAATGCCGCGGGCGCGCTCGGCGGCCTCGAAGTAACCGCGGAACTGATCCTCGAGCACCCCGTAGATGCGCTTCACCTTCTGCTTCTCGCGCAGCTGCAGGCCGTAGCCGGCGAGCTTCGCCTTCCGCGTCTTGCCGTGCTGCCCGGGCGGGAAATTGCGCTTTTCGATGGCGCACTTCTCCGTGTAGCACCGCTCCCCTTTGAGGAACAGCTTCATCGCCTCGCGGCGACAGAGACGACAAACCGGACCAATATAACGAGCCATTCAGTAACCTCAGAACAATTTGCGAGTCAGTGAATTCGAGAATTGGTGACAGCCATTCACCAACTCACCACTTCACGAATTCGCTCATTACACACGTCTTCGTTTCGGTGGTCTGCACCCGTTGTGCGGGATCGGCGTGACGTCGCGGATCGATTTCACTTCGAGGCCGACCGTCTGCAGCGCGCGGATCGCCGACTCGCGGCCGGAGCCGGGGCCCTTGACGCGAACGTCGAGCGACCGCATGCCGACCGTCTTCGCGGCGTTGCCGGCGTTGAGCGCGGCCTGCGTCGCGGCGAACGGCGTGCCCTTGCGCGACCCCTTGAAGCCGATGCCGCCGGCGCTCGACCACGCCACGACGTTACCTTCGGTGTCGGTGATGGTCACCGTCGTGTTGTTGAACGAGGCGTGGATGTGCGCCAGCCCATGGTGGACGACGCGCTTCTCGCCGCGCTTCTTGAACGTCTTCTTGCGTTTGCCGGCGCCTTCTTTTTTCTCTGGTGTCGCGCCTTCAGGTGTCGACGCCGCTTCAGCTTTTGCCATAAACGCTAATCCCTAATCCCTAACGCCAGCCCCTAGCCCCCGACAGGCGTCAGATCACTTTCTTCTTCGCGATCGCGCCCTTGCGCGGACCCTTGCGCGTGCGGGCGTTGGTCTTCGTCCGCTGACCGCGCACCGGCAGCCCGCGCCGGTGCCGGAGCCCGCGGAAGCAGCCGATTTCCATCAGCCGCTTGATGTTCATCGAGATATCCTTGCGGAGATCGCCTTCGACGCCGCCCTGTTCCTCGATGACGCGGCTGATCTTCCGGACGTCGTCTTCCGACAGATCCTTGACGCGGATGTCGGGGCTGACACCGGCGTCCTTCAGGATCGTGTTCGAGCGGAAACGCCCGATGCCGTAGATGTACGTCAGTCCGATTTCGACGCGCTTGGTCCGCGGAAGATCGACGCCAGCAATACGAGCCATAAACTGATTACCCCATCTGGTGACTTGCTGATCTGGTGATCTGGTGATTGTTGGTGGATTGGATGATTCAGTGATTGCGTCGCGCTATCGACCGAACAATCACCCAATCATCAAATCGCACAATCACTCGACAATCAACAAATCACTAAATCACTAATCACTATCCCTGCCGCTGTTTGTGTTTCTGGTTGCTGCAGATCACGCGCACGACGCCCTTACGGCGCACGACCTTGCACTTGTCGCAGATCCGTTTCACTGACGCTCGAACCTTCATCGCACCCTCAAATCTTTTCCACGATCCGCCCGCGGCCGGCGTCGACCTGTGACAGTTCCAGCCTGACCCGATCGCCCACCAGAATCCGCACGAAGTTGCGATCCATGCGGTCGGCGATGTGCGCCATCACCAGGCTGCCCTGTTCCAGCCTGACGCGATACATCGCATGCGGCAACGTCTCGGTGACAGTCCCCACTACCGATGCGCCGCGATCCGCCCGACCGGCACTTCCCTCGCCGTCAGAATCCATGGTCCGTCCGCCGTCACCGCCACCGTGTGCTCGAAGTGCGCCGACAGGCCGCCGTCGCGGGTGACCGCCGTCCAGCCGTCCGCCAGCACCTTCACCGCCGGCTTGCCGGCATTGACCATCGGTTCGATGGCGAGCACCATGCCCTCGGCCAGGCGGGGCCCGCGGCCCGGCTCTCCGTAGTTGGGCACCTGCGGCTCCTCGTGCATCCGCTGGCCGATCCCGTGTCCGACGAACTCGCGCACCACCGAAAACCCGTAGGCCTCGACGTGGTGCTGCACCGCGTGTCCGATGTCCGAGATCCGCGCGCCCGGACGCACGCAGTCAATCGCCTTGTAGAGCGACTCCTCCGTCACGCGCAGCAGCGTGGCCGCTTCCTCGGATACCTGACCGACCGGCAGCGTAATCGCGCTGTCGCCGTAATAGCCGTTGAGCGACGCGCCGACATCGATCGAGATCACGTCGCCCTCGTTCAGCACCCGGCGGCCCGACGGAATCCCGTGAATCACCTCTTCGTTGATCGACGCGCAGATCGTCGCCGGGTAACCGTGATAACCCTTGAACGCCGGGGTCGCACCGGCCCGCGCGATGCGTTTCTCCGCCAGCGCATCGAGGTCCGCCGTCGTCACTCCCGGCGCGACGTGCCCGGCCAGCTCCGTCAACACCTCGCCAACCAGTCGTCCGGCTTCGCGCATCCGCTCGAGCTCGGCGCTTGAACGGCAGACGATCACGGCTGCACTCCGGACGGCGTCGTCGTTCCCAGTCCCGGCAGCGGCCCGGTGTGCGCACACGCCTCCGTAATCGCCGCAGCGAGATCGCTCGCCACCTGATCGGTCGACTGCGCGCCGTTGATCGACCGGAACGTCGGCCGCACGCGGTAGTACTTCACGAGCGGTTCGGATTGCCCGTGATACACCTTCAGGCGGTCCAGCACCACCGCCTGGTTGTCGTCGGCGCGCTGAACGAGCTTGCCGCCGCACAGCGCGCAGACCGGACCGTGACCGAGAGGCGCGTTGTGGCCGCAGTCCTGACAGATCATCCGCGAGCTCAACCGGCGCACCAGCTCGTCTTCCGGCACCATGATGTCGACCACGATCAGCGGATCGCGGCCGGCCATGATGCCGTCGAGCGCCTCTGCCTGGGCGACGGTCCGCGGAAAGCCGTCGAGCACGAATCCGTTCGCGGCATCCCTTCTCTCGAGGCGTTCGCGGACGATCCCGATCATGACCTCGTCGCTCACCAGCTCGCCGCGATCCATGATCGCCTTGGCCCGCAGGCCGATTTCGGTCCCCGCCTGCACCGCCTCGCGGAGGATGTCGCCGGTCGAGATCTTCGGAATCCCCCGGCTCTGCGCGAAGCGTTCCGCCTGTGTACCCTTGCCCGCCCCTGGCGGACCGAGCATCAGAAGGTTCAAAGCCACTTCCTAGGCTCGCCGGCCCCGAATCCGCGTCTTCTTCATGAAGCCGTCGTAGTGCCGCATGATCAGCTGCGATTCGACCTGCTGCACGGTGTCCATCGCGACACCGACGACGATCAGCAGCGACGTGCCGCCGAAGAAGAACTGCACGCCCAGGCCCTCGGTGATGAACTTCGGCAGGCTGGCGTCGAGCCACTCGCCGATGAACGGAATCGGCGCGACCCGGAAACCGCTGATCAGGAAGTTCGGCAGCAGCGCGATCAACGAGAGGTAGACGGCGCCGGCCAGCGTGATCCTCGTCGAGAATCGTGTCGATGTATTCGGCGGTGCGCTTGCCCGGCCTGATGCCCGGCACGAACCCGCCGTACTTCCGCATGTTCTCCGCGACGTCATCGGGATTGAAGATGATCGCCGTGTAGAAGTAGGTGAAGAAGATGATGCCGGCGACGTAGAGCAGGTTGTAGAGCGGCATCCCGAACGCCAGCTGCGTCACGAACGCTTCGCTCCACTTGCCCGGAATCGCCTGGGCGATCGTCGCCGGGAACGCCAGGATCGACGAGGCGAAGATCACCGGGATGACGCCGCCGGTGTTGACCTTCAGCGGAATGTGCGTGCTCGATCCGCCGTACATCCGCCGGCCGACGACGCGCTTGGCGTATTGCACGGTCACGCGACGGTGCCCGCGCTCGACGAAGACGATGGCGGCGACGACGAACGCCATCACCACCATCAGGATCAGAATCTGGATCAGCCCGATCTGCCCGGTCGACATCTGCTGAAACGTCTGCAGCACGGCCCGCGGCAGGCCGACGACGATGCCCGAGTAGATGATCAGCGACATGCCGTTGCCGATGCCGCGCTCGGTAATCTGCTCGCCGAGCCACATCACCAGGCAGGTGCCGGTCGTGAGCGTCAGCACCGTCATCAACCGGAAGCCGAGCCCCGGGTGATACACGAGCGGCAGACCGCCCGCGATCTGCGTCTGGCGCTCGAGGAAGATCGCGATGCCGAGCGCCTGCACGACGCTCAGCACGATCGTCCCGTAGCGCGTGTACTGGGTAATCTTGCGGCGGCCCAGCTCGCCTTCCTTCGACAGCTTCTCGAGGTACGGCCAGACGACGGTGAGCAGCTGGAGAATGATCGACGCGCTGATATACGGCATGATGCCGAGCGCGAAGATGGTGACCTTCGACAGGTTGCCGCCCGAGAACATGTCGTACAGCCCGAACATCGTGTTCTGGGCCTGACGCGCCAGCTCGTCGAGCGCCGCCAGATTCACCCCAGGCGTGGTGATGTTGTGCCCCACGCGGTACACGGCCAGCAGCCCCAGCGTGTAGAGCACGCGTTTGCGCAGGTCCGAAACGGTGAAGATGTTCTTCAGGCTGTCGTTCACGGGAGTTGCTCCGTCGCGCCGCCCGCCGCGGCGATCTTTTGGGCCGCCGTGCCGCTGAACTTGTGCGCGTGGACGGTGAGCGCCTTCCCCACCTCACCGCGCCCGAGCACCTTGATCCGCTGCGTGCCACGCGGCACGAGGCCGCGCTCGCGCAGCAGGTCCGGAGTCACTGTCGCGCCGGCGTCGAACTTCAGGCCGAGCGCGTCGAGGTTGACGACCTCGTATTCCACCCGGAACGGGTTGTGGAACCCGCGCTTCGGCACGCGGCGGTGCAGCGGCATCTGACCGCCCTCGAAGCCGCGCTTGAACTTGAAGCCCGAACGCGATTTCGCGCCTTTGTGGCCGCGCCCCGCGGTCTTGCCGTTCCCGGAACCCTGTCCGCGGCCGATCCGCTTCTTGGGATGCTTCATCCCGCGGGGAGGTTTCAGATCGCTCAGACTCATATCAGTGTTCCCTGCAATTGGTGAATTTAGGAATTGGTAAGTTGGCGAATGCATTCACCAATTCACCAGCTTACCCATTCACCAACTACTCCGTCACCTCCACGAGATGTCGCACCTTGTGGATCATGCCCCGCACGTCCGGCGTGTCCTTCAACACCACGCTGTGGCGGATGCGCCGCAGACCGAGCCCCTTCACCACGGTCGCCTGATTGTTCTTGAACCCAATCGGGCTCCTGACGAGCGTCACCTTCACGGTGGCGCCTTTGGTGTCCGTTCGATGGTTAGGCATTGCGCGAGCTCCTCGAGGTCCTTGCCGCGCAGCCGCGCAATCAAGGCCGGATCCTTCAGGCCGTCGAGCCCGGCGATCGTCGCGCGCACCACGTTGTGCGGGTTCGCCGAGCCAAGCGACTTCGTCAGGATGTTGGTGATGCCCGCCGCCTCGACGACCGCGCGCACCGCGCCGCCGGCGATGATGCCGGTGCCGTCCGGCGCCGGCTTGAGCAGCACGCTGCCCGCGCCGAAGTTGCCGACGATCCGATGCGGAATCGTGCTGCCCTGCAGCGGCACCCGGATCAGATTCTTCTTCGCCGCCTCGATGCCCTTCTTGATGGCCGAGGGCACTTCCTTCGCCTTGCCGATGCCGAAGCCGACCACGCCGTGGCCGTCGCCGACGACGACCAGGGCGCTGAAGCTCAGGTTCTTGCCGCCCTTGACCACCTTGGTCACGCGGTTGATCGACACCACGTTGTCCTTGATGTCGAGCTGCGAGGGATCGATTCGTTCGCGAGTTCGCATACTGCTCCTAGAATTCCAGTCCCGCTTTGCGCGCCGCGTCGGCGACCGCGCGTATCCGGCCGTGATAGAGGAAGCCGCTTCGGTCGAACACGACGCGTTTGATCCCCTTTTCGATCGAGCGTTCGGCGATCGTCTTGCCGATCGCCTCCGCACCCTTGATATTGCCGCCGCTGACGCCCTTGCCGAACGTCCCCTTGACGGACGGCTCGACGGTCGACGCCGACACGAGCGTCTGGCCGCTCAGGTCGTCGATCACTTGCGCGTAGATGTGCGCGACGCTGCGGAACACGCTCAGGCGCGGCCGTTCCTTGCTGCCGGCAATCCGCTTGCGCTGCCGCAGCTGAATGCGGACGCGGCGGTCGTTCTTCGTCTTTATCTTCATAGCGGTCAGCTCTCAGCGGTCAGCTATCAGCCTACGCTTTCAGCATCGCACTGAAAGCTGAGAGCCGATAGCTGAAAGCTACTTGGCTCCTGTCTTCCCGGCCTTCTTCTTCAGGACCTCGCCGGTATATCTGACGCCCTTCTGCTTGTACGGATCCGGCTTGCGCAGCCGACGGATGTTGGCGGCCACCTGGCCGACCAGCTGCCGGTCCACGCCCGTGACCGTAATATGCGTCTGCTTGTCGATGGCGATGTCGATCCCGTTGGGCACGTCGAACACCACCGCGTGCGAATAGCCGAGCGCGAAGACGACCTGCTTGCCTTTCAGCTCCGCGCGGTAGCCGACGCCCACGATATCGAGCTCGCGCTTGAAGCCGTCGGTGACGCCGGTCACGGCGTTGGCGACGAGGCTGCGCGCCAGGCCGTGAAACGCTCCCAGCTCCGGACCGCTGGTCTTGGCGTGCAGGTGGCCGTCGGCGAGCTCGAAGTCGATGCCCGGGGGCACCGCCTGACGCAGCTTGCCTTTCGGTCCCTGCAGTTCCACCGCGCCGTCCACCACCTTCGCGGTGACGCCTTTCGGGATCGTGATTGGCTTCTTTCCGATTCGAGACATAATCTGATTCCCGTCAACTTTCAAGTCTCAAGTCTCAACTCTCAAATCTCACTGACGGTGAGACTTGAACCTTGAGAGTTGAGCGTTGATCTTTACCAGATGTTGCAGAGCACTTCGCCGCCAACCCCTGCCTTGACGGCCGCGCGACCGGTCATGACGCCGCGCGACGTGGTCAGGATGCTCGTGCCGAGTCCGGCGAGCACTTCCGGCACCTCTTCCTTGCCAAAATAGACGCGGCGCCCCGGGCGGCTGATGCGCTCGACGCCGGTGATGAGCCGCTCGCCGTGCGGGCCGTATTTCAGGAACAGGCGCAGCGTCTTGGTGACGGCCGTCGCCTCGTCCAGCAGCTTGAAGCCCTGGATGTAACCCTCGTCCTGGAGAATCCGCGCGATGTCGGCCTTCAAGCGCGACGCCGGCATGTCGACGCGCGTGTGCTTGGCGGTTACCGCGTTGCGAATCCGCGACAGCATGTCTGCGATAGGATCTGTCATATTTCTGAACTCTCGAATTTAGTAAGTTGGTAACTTAGTAATTTGGCAATTTCCATTACCCACTTACCCATTTACCCAATTACCAACTGCTCTTTGTCACGCCAGTGATGTCGCCTTCCAGCGCGAGTTTCCGGAAGCAAAGGCGGCAGAGCGCGAACTTCCGCATGTAGGCACGCGGGCGGCCGCACAGATGGCAGCGGTTGCGCAGTCGGATCTTGAACTTCGGCTTCTTCAGTTCTTTCGCAATCTTGGCGGTTGTTGCCATAAGCGTCTCTTCTAGCCCCTAGCCCCGATTCAGTTCTGCCTGAACGGCATGCCGATGAACTGCAGCAGCTTCCGCGCTTCCTGGTCGGTCTTGGCGGTGGTGACCACCGACACGTTCATCCCGCGCGCCTTGTCGACCTTCATGTAGTCGATTTCCGGAAACAGCAGCTGGTCGCGCAGGCCCAGCGTGTAGTTGCCGCGTCCGTCGAACCCGCGGGGCGATACGCCCTTGAAGTCGCGAACGCGCGGCAGCGCGATGCTCATCAGCCGATCGAGGAACTCCCACATCCGCTCGCCGCGCAACGTGACCATGGTCGCAATCGGCATCCCCTTGCGGACCTTGAACGCCGCGATTGATTTCTTGGAGCGGCGCGTCACCGGTTTCTGGCCGGTGATGCGCGCCACTTCGTCGGCGCCGGTGTCGATCAGCTTCGCGTTCGCGGTGGCCTCGCCGAGACCCATGTTGACCACGACCTTCTCGATCCGCGGCACCGCCATCACGTTCTTGTAGCCGAACTCCTTCTGGAGTGCCGGCACCACTTCCTTCTGATACTTCTCTTTCAGGCGCGTCATTTGTCGACGACTCCCTCGCACTTGCGGCAGATCCGGACCTTGCGACCGTCGCCGAGAATCTTGTGGCCGACACGGGTCTGCGCTCCACATTCCGGGCACACCAGCTGGACGTTGGACGCGTGCAGCGACGCTTCACGCTCGACGATGCCGCCCTTGATGTTCTTGCCGGGGTTCGGCTTCGTGTGGCGCTTGATCATGTTCACGCCTTCGATGATCAGGCGGTTCTTGTCCGGCAGCACCTTCAGCACGCGGCCGCGCTTGCCGCGGTCCTTGCCGGTGATGATCAGAACACTATCGTTCTTACGAAGAGGGGTGGCTAAACGACTCATATGCTTCGCAAGCTCTCAGCTATGTTTCACAGCACTTCCGGCGCGAGCGAGATGATCTTCATGAACCGGCGCTCGCGCAGCTCGCGCGCGACCGGACCGAACACGCGCGTGCCGATCGGCTCGTTGTTGTCGTTGATCAACACGGCGGCGTTGCGATCGAAGCGGATGTAGCTGCCGTCGCGGCGACGCTGCTCCTTGACCGTGCGGACGATCACCGCCTTGACGACCTGTCCCTTCTTGACGGTGCCCTCGGGCGCCGCCTCTTTCACCGACGCGGTGACGATGTCGCCCAGCCGCGCGTAGCGGCCGGTCGATCCACCGATCGGGTTGATGATCGCGATCTTGCGCGCGCCGGAATTGTCGGCGACGTCCAGGATCGACCGCATCTGAATCATGACTGCATCTCCAGGCTGGATGGGCGGGCTGTGCCTGTCCTGCCGTTCCGGCCCCCGCTACACTTCGATCGCTTTTCGCACGACCCGCGTCAGCGCCCACCGCTTGCGGCGGCTCATCGGGCGGGTCTCGACGATGGCGACCATGTCGCCGGTCTTCGCTTCGTTCTTCTCGTCGTGGACCATGAACTTCGACGTGCGCCGCTCGGTCTTGCCGTAGAGGCCGTGCCGCACCTGCCACTCGACGGCGACGACGCAGCTCTTCTGCATCGCGTCGCTCACGACCACGCCGACTTTCTCAGACTTTTCTGCCATGTCAATATCCCGTGGCGGGAGGGGCGGCCCTTCCTGCCTATCCTGCCCGTTTCTGTCGGAGAACAGTCTTCACCCTGGCCAGGTCCCGTCGCACCGTGCGCAGCTTGTCGGGGTTCTCGAGCTGCCCCATCGACTTCTGAATGCGCATGCGGAACAGCTGATCGGCGAGATCGCGTTCCTTGACGCCGAGCTCGTCGTCGCCGAGACTGCGCAGTTCCGCGGCCTTCATAGCATCTTCTCCTGCGCGAACCGGGTGGCGAACCGCGTGAGAATCGGCAGCTTGGCGGCGGCCAGCTTCATCGCCTCGCGCGCATCTTTCTCGCTGATCCCTTCCATCTCGAACAGCACGCGTCCGGGCCGCACGACGCACACCCACTGCTCGGGCGCGCCCTTGCCTTTGCCCATGCGGGTTTCCTGCGGCTTCTTGGTAATCGGTTTGTCGGGAAACACCCGCACCCAGATCTTGCCGCCGCGCGCGATGAACCGCGTCATCGCGACCCGCGCCGCCTCGATCTGGCGATCGGTCAGCCAGCAGGGCTCGAGCGCCTTCAGCCCGTAGTCGCCAAACGACACGTCGGACCCGCGCCACGCCTTGCCCAGCCATGCGGCCGCGCTGCTGTTTCCTGTACTTGACTTTCTTCGGCATCAACATGACGAAAATCCCTTTAATCGGCTCAGAGGCCGGAATCGCAGAACCGCGTGTAGTCTCTGTCCTGTTCCCGATTATCCGCGTTTCCCGTCTTTCTACGCACGCGCCTGCGGCCGCCGCGGCGCGCGTTCTCGGTACTCTTCCTCGCGGCCTCGCTGTGGCACCAGGCGCTCGCCTTTGTAGAGCCACACCTTGATCCCGATCTGTCCGTAGGTCGTGTTCGCTTCCGCGAAGCCGTAGTCGATGTCGGCGCGCAGCGTCTGCAGCGGCAGCTGCCCGTGCAGGTACCACTCCGACCGCGCGATTTCGGCGCCGTTCAGACGGCCCGAGACACGCACCTTGATCCCGCGGGCGCCGAACCGCAGCGCCGATTCCACCGCCTTGCGCATCGCCCGGCGGAACGCCACGCGCTTCTCGAGCTGCATCGCCACCGACTCGGAGATCAGCTGCGCATCGAGCTCGGGCTTCTGAATCTCCTGAATGTTGATGAACACTTCGCGGCTGGTCTTCTTCTGGATTTCCTGCTTCAGCTTGTCGACCTCGGTCCCCTTCCGGCCGATGATGATGCCGGGCCGGGAGGTGTAGATGTCGATCTTGAGCCGGTTGACGGCGCGCTCGGTCTCGATCTTCGCGACGCCGGCGTGCGCGAACCGCTTCTTCAGCGTCGAGCGCAGCGCGAGATCCTCGTGCAGCAGCTTCGCGTAATCGCGGTCCGAGTACCAGCGCGAGCGCCACGTCTTGTTGAAGCCGAGGCGGAATCCAAACGGGTGAACTTTCTGACCCACAGCTACTCCTTCGCCTTCGTTACCGACTTCTTGCGTCCCGCTTCCGACTTCTTACTTCCACCTTCAGACTTCTTGCCCTGCGGACGCCGCGGCCGCTTCTCCGCCGCATCGGTCGCGACGGCGACGACTTTCTCCGGCCGCTCGGATACGTGCACGGTGAGGTGCGCCGTGCGCTTCAGGACGCGGAACGCGCGGCCCATCGGCGCGGGACGGACGCGCTTGGCCGACGGTCCCTGGTTGGCGTAACACGCCGACACGAAGAGCCGATCGACGTCGCCGCTGAAGCCTTCCTTGTTCGTCGCGTTGGCGATCGCCGAGCGCAGCACCTTCGAGATGTCCTCGGCAATCCCCTTCCGGGTGTATTTCAACGTGGCCAACGCACGATTCACGTCCTTGCCGCGGATCAGATCGAGCACGAGTCCCGCCTTCTGAGCCGAGGTGCGCACGTAACGCGCGGTGGCCTGCGCCTGAATGATCATGATCGCTCCCTACTAGCTGGCGCCGCCCGATTTGCCGCCGCCGCCCGCCGCCGGAGCCGACGCGCCCGGCCCCCGCCGCGCCAGGCGCGCCCGGTGCGCCGCCCACCGTGGCCGCCTTCTCGGCGACCTTCGTCGTGTGTCCCTTGAATATCCGCGTCGGCGCGAACTCGCCGAGCTTGTGGCCCACCATGTTCTCGGTCACGTACACCGGGATGAACTTCCGCCCGTTGTGGACCGCGAGCGTATGCCCCACCATCTCGGGCACCACGGTCGAGCGACGCGACCAGGTCTTGATGACCTTCTTCTCGGCCCCGCGATTCATCACCTCGACCTTCTCGAGGAGGTGCGTGTCGACGAAGGGGCCTTTCTTTAGCGAACGTCCCATAAGCTGTAGCTCTCAGCTGTCAGCTCCCGGCTATCAGCGTTGAAGGCTGATAGCTGAAAGCTGATAGCTACTTCTGTCTCCGTTGAACGATGAACCGTTGGCTGACTTTGTTATTGCGCGTCTTGTAGCCCTTGGTCGGCAGGCCCCACGGCGACACCGGATGCCGGCCGCCCGACGTCTTCCCTTCGCCGCCGCCCAGCGGGTGATCCACCGGATTCATGGCGACGCCGCGGACGTGCGGACGGATCCCCTTCCATCGGCTGCGGCCCGCCTTGCCGATCGACACGTTCTCGTGGTCGATGTTGCCGACCTGGCCGATCGTCGCGAAGCACTCCATGCTGATCTTGCGGATTTCGCCCGACGGCATCTTGACCGAGGCGTAGTCGCCTTCCTTCGCCACCAGCTGCACGGAGGAACCGGCGCTCCGCGCAATCTGGCCGCCCCGTCCGGGCCTCAGCTCCACGTTGTGCAGCTGCGTGCCGAGCGGGATGTTTTTCAGCGGGAGACAGTTCCCCGGCAGGATGTCGACGTTCTGACCGGCGACGATCGTGTCGCCAACCTTGAGGCCGACGCAGTGCAGGATGTAGCGCTTCTCGCCGTCCGCGTAGGTGAGCAGCGCAATCCGCGCCGAGCGGTTCGGATCGTATTCGACCGTCGTCACCTTGGCGGGAATGTCGCGCTTGTCACGGCGGAAATCGATGATGCGGTACATGCGCTTGTGACCGCCGCCGCGCCACCAGGACGTGAGGTGCCCCTGATTGTTGCGGCCGCCCGTGCTCCGAATGGGCTCCATGAGCGGCTTGTGCGGCTCCTGCGTCGTGATCTCGTCGAACGTCGGCACGGTCTGAAACCGCGTGCCGGGCGACGTCGGCTTGAGTTTGCGAAACGGCATAGGTGATCTCTCGAAATTGGTAATTGTGTAATTGGGTAACTTGGTAATTGATTTACCAACTTACCAACTTAGCCATTTACCAACTACGCTCCTTCTAAGAACTCCGGCATCTTCGCGCCTTCGCGCAGCTTCACGTAGGCCTTCTTCCAGTCCGAGCGGCGGCCGGCAAATCGCCCCTGGCGCTTGATCTTCCCGTGCGCGATGCTGGTCCGGATGCTCTCGACCTTCGAGCCGAGAAGCTGCTCCACGGCGCGCTTGATCTCGATCTTGTTGGCGCCGGTCGCCACCTGGAACACGATCGTCCGGCCGTCTTCGCGCAGGATCGACGTCTTCTCAGTGATAGCGGCCTGCGAATCACGTCTGTCAGTTTCATGCGAGCGCCTCCTGGAGCTTTCTCCAAAGCCCCCTGCGTCGCCACGACGCGGCGGCGTCGACCACCTCGCGCGCGGTGAGCCGCGAGCTCGGCACGAACGACACGCCGGGAATATTCCGGACCGACCGCGACGAGCTTTTCGTCGACGGCGTCACGTCGACGAGCACCGCTTTGCCCTCGCAGCCGAGTCGCTTCAGGAGTTCCGTGGCCGCCTTGGTCTTGACCTCGCTCGCCGCCAGCGTGTCGACGACCACCAGCGCGCCGTCCTTGACCTTCGTCGCCAGCGCCGCGCGCAGCGCGCCCCGCTCGACCTTCTTGGACAGCTTGAAGTCGTAGCTTCGCGGCTGCGGCCCGAACACGGTGCCGCCGTGCCGCCACAACGGCGTCCTGGACGACCCGACCCGCGCGCGGCCGGTGCCCTTCTGCCGCCACGGCTTCTTGCCGCTGCCGCTGACCAGCGCCCGGTTTTTCGTGGCGTGCGTCCCGCGCCGCTCGGCGGCGTTGGCGTGCACGACCGATTCCCACATCAGTCCGGTGTTGACCCGACCGCCAAACACATCGTCGCGAAGCTCGACGCTCCCGACCTTCGCGTTCTCGTTGTTCACGACATCGATCTGCATGTAGTATCTCGTCGGCTCTCGGCGTCTCGGGGCTATCAGCTGCTGACAGCTCGCCCCTAGCTCGAAGGCCGACGGCTACTTCTTTCCCTTCTTCGGCTTCTCCACCTGCGCGACCTTCAGCTTCTTCGCCGTGACCGCTTTGCGGATGATCACGTAGCTCGTCGGCGCTCCCGGGATGCCGCCTTCGACGATGAGCAGGTGGTTGTCGGTGTCGACGCGCAGCACTTTCAGGTTGTGAATCGTCACCCGGCCGCCGCCCATCCGTCCCGCGGCGCGCATGCCCTTGACGACGCGCGACGGAAACGAGGAGGCGCCAATCGACCCTGGCGCGCGATGGAACATCGAGCCGTGCGTGGCCGCGCCGCCGGCGAAGTGATGGCGCTTCACGACGCCCTGGAATCCCTTGCCGCGCCCGGTCCCCACCACGTCGACCCGATCGCCAAGCGCGAAGATTGAGGCCAGCACCTGGTCGCCGACCTTCGGCGCCTCGGCGCCCGAGGCGAGGCCGACTTCGCGGCGCACGCGCGTCGCCGGCACGTTCGCCTTCTTGAAGTGGCCGACGGTCGGCTTGTTCGCCTTGGCGGGCGTCTCTTCGACGAACCCCAGCTGCACCGATTCGTAGCCGTCGGTCTGCTTGTTCTTCGCCTGGACGACGACGCACGGACCGGCCTTGATCACCGTCGCCGGATGGACCGTGCCATCCGCGTCGAAGATCTGGGTCATGCCGACTTTTCTGCCGATGATTCCCGTCACCATCTTGAGACTCCGCGGAGTCGGGGCTCGGGGCTGGGGGCTAGCTGTCTGCACGGCTAGTCCCTGAGTCCCTAGTCCCTAGCCCCTACTTGTGTTCCTTGCCGAACGCCTTGATCTCCACGTCCACGCCCGCGGGCAAATCGAGCTTCATCAGCGCGTCCACCGTTTGCGGCGTCGGCTCGAAGATGTCGATCAACCGCTTGTGCGTGCGGATCTCGAACTGCTCGCGCGACTTCTTGTCGACGTGCGGCGAGCGCAGCACCGTCCACTTGTTCTTCGCCGTCGGCAGCGGAATCGGCCCCGCCAGCCGCGCGCCGGTGCGTTTCGCCGTATCGACAATCTCGGTCGTCGACTGATCGAGCACGCGGTAGTCGTAGGCTTTCAGGCGAATCCGGATCTTCTCGTTAAAGGCAGTTGCCATATCTGTGTCTCAGTTGGGGCTCGGGGCTTGGGGCTAGCCGTCGACAGCCAGCCCCTAGACCCTAGCCCCGATACCTGCGTTACTTCCCCTGCATTCGAGCGACGACTTCCTCGCTCACGTTCTGAGGCGCCTGCTCGTACCGATCGAAGTGCATCGAGTAGGTGGCGCGCCCCTGCGTTCGCGAACGGAGATCCGTCGCGTAGCCAAACATCTCCGACAGCGGCACGCGCGACGCGATGATCTGCGTGCCGCCGCGATCCTCCTGCGACTGGATCTGGCCGCGCCGGCTCGAGAGATTGCCCATGACGTCGCCCATGTATTCCTTGGGCACGACGACCTCGACGCGCATCACCGGCTCGAGCAGCACCGGACGCGCTTTCTTCGCCGCGTCCTGGAACGCCATCGACCCGGCGATCTTGAACGCCATTTCCGACGAGTCGACGTCGTGGTACGAGCCGTCGTACAGCTCGATCCGCACGTCGTCGATCGGATAGCCGGCGAGCACGCCGCGCGTCAGCGCTTCCTTGATCCCTTCGTTCACCGGCTTGATGAACTCCTTGGGGATCGCGCCGCCGACGATTTCGTCCTCGAACACGTAGCCGGTGCCCGGTTCTCCCGGATACAGATGAATCTTCACGTGGCCGTACTGGCCGCGGCCGCCGGTCTGCTTCGCGTACTTCATCTCGCCGTCCGCCGGGCGCGTCAGCGTTTCCTTGTACGCGACCTGCGGCTTGCCGACCGTCGCCTCGACGCTGAACTCGCGCTTCAGGCGGTCGACGATGATCTCGAGGTGGAGCTCGCCCATGCCGCGGATGATCACCTGGCCGGTCTGCACGTCGGTGTTGACGCGGAACGTCGGATCCTCGGCCATCAGCTTCTGGAGACCGACGCCGAGCTTTTCCTGATCGCTCTTCGTCTTCGGCTCGATCGCCAGCGAAATGACCGGCTCCGGAAAATCCATCGACTCGAGGACGATCGGATGCTTCTCGTCACACAACGTGTCGCCGGTCGAGACGCTCTTGAGGCCGACCGCCGCGGCGATATCGCCCGCGTAGACTTCCTTGATTTCCTCGCGCTTGTTCGCGTGCATCTTCAAGAGGCGGCCGATCCGCTCGGTGCGCTGCTTGGTGGCGTTGTAGACGTTTCCACCCGACGTGAGCACGCCCGAGTAGACGCGGAAGAACGTGAGCTGGCCGACGAACGGGTCGGTCATGATCTTGAACGCCAGCGCCGCGAACGGCGCATCGTCGGCCGCCGGACGCTCGATGAGCGTTTCTTCCTTCTTCGCCGGATCGAGGCCGGCGATCGACGGCACGTCGAGCGGCGACGGCAGGAAGTCGACCACGGCGTCGAGCAGCGGCTGCACGCCCTTGTTCTTGAACGCCGATCCGCAGATGACCGGCACGAACGCGCCCTCGCTCTTGTTCCGGACCGAGCTGTTCACGCGCTTGCGGAGCGCCGACTTGATTTCGTCTTCCGTGATTTGCTCGGCTTGACCGTGCAGGTACTTCTCGAGGATCGCGTCGTCGACTTCACTGACCTTCTCGATCAGCTGCTCGCGATAATGCTTGGCTTCCTCGAGCATGTCGGCCGGAATGTCGCCGACGATGTAATCGGCGCCCATCGTTTCGTCCTTGTACGTAATCGACTTCATCTTGATGAGATCGACGACGCCGAGGAACTTGTCTTCCGAGCCGATCGGGAGCTGGATGGCGACGGGATTGGCTTCGAGCTTCGAGATGATCTGGTCGAAGGTGCGTTTGAAGTCCGCGCCGATGCGATCCATCTTGTTGACGAAGCAGATGCGCGGCACGCGGTACTTGTCGGCCTGACGCCAGACGGTTTCCGACTGCGGCTCGACGCCGGCGACCGAGTCGAACACCGCGACCGCGCCGTCGAGGACGCGCAGCGACCGTTCGACTTCGGCCGTGAAGTCGACGTGGCCGGGCGTGTCGATGATGTTGATCCGGTGATCGCGCCAGAAACAGGTGGTCGCGGCCGACGTGATGGTGATGCCGCGCTCCTGCTCCTGCTCCATCCAGTCCATGACGGCCGTGCCTTCGTGGACCTCGCCGATCTTGTACGTAATCCCGGTGTAGAACAGGATCCGTTCCGTGGTCGTCGTCTTCCCGGCATCGATGTGGGCCATGATGCCGATGTTTCTCGTCTTGCTCAGAGGTGACTGTCTAGGCACAGGTCTAAGTTCTAAAGTTCTCAGTTCTAAGGTTCTAAGTTCTAAAGTTCTCGCCTACCAGCGATAGTGGGCGAATGCCTTGTTCGCCTCGGCCATCCGATGCGTGTCTTCGCGCTTCTTCACCGCGCCGCCGCGCAGGTTCGCGGCGTCGAGGAATTCGTTCGCGAGCTTCTCGTACATCGTCTTGCCGTCGCCGCGCGAGCGCGCGTAGCCGACCAGCCAGCGGATGCTGAGCGAGAGGCGGCGGTTCGGATTCACCTCCACCGGCACCTGGTAGTTCGAGCCGCCGACGCGGCGCGATTTCACCTCGAGGCTCGGCTTGACGTTGTCGATCGCCTTCTTGAACACCTTCAACGGATCGTCGCCGCTCTTTTCCTTGACGATGTCGAAGGCCTTGTAAATGATGCGCTCGGCGGTGCTGCGCTTGCCGTCGCTCATCACGCAATTGATGAACTTGCTCACGAGCGGACTCTGATAAATCGGGTCCGCCGGAATGTCGCGCTTTGGAATCTCTCTTCGTCTCGGCATCTGTGGTTCCTAAATCAGCTAGCCCCTAGCCCCTAGCCCCGACAGTGGGGAGAGCCCCTACGCTTTCTTCGGTCGCTTCGCGCCGTACTTCGATCGGCCCTGCATCCGCCCCTGCACGCCGACGGCGTCGAGCGTGCCGCGCACGACGTGATAGCGAACGCCCGGCAGGTCCTTCACGCGGCCGCCGCGAATCAGCACCAGCGAGTGTTCCTGGAGGTTGTGCCCCACACCGGGGATGTACGTCGTCACCTCGATGCCGTTGGTCAGCCGCACGCGCGCGACCTTGCGCAGCGCGGAATTCGGCTTCTTGGGCGTCTGGGTGAAGACGCGGACGCACACCCCACGCTTTTGGGGGCTGTTCTGCAAGGCCGGGCTCTTGGTCTTGCTGACGATCTTCTTGCGCCCTGCACGAACGAGCTGGCTGATAGTCGGCATCAGTGGCTTCTCGCAATTGGTGAATGAGAGAGTTTTGAAGAATTGATGAACGGCCATCACCAATTCCGAATTCTCCGATTCGCCAAATGACAACGGCGCCGCGACAGCGGCGCACGCACGTGTTTCAGGCCTAGAAGCCCTGAGGCTTGGCGCCTGAAAACCCTAGTTAATCGCGACGGATTGATCGTTCCGGGTATTGCCGGAGACGTTATTCCTAAGCGGTGAAGCTAGATAGGGTGGTCCTAGCTCCAACAGAACCTGACGAATATAGCACGGGCTTCTTCGGACGCGCAACCGACCGACGCCTAGGAACGCGCGGGAACGGCTGGAGTCGGTTGGGCCGGCCGAGCGGGTGCGCCGGGGCTTGCCCCGGGCGCGCCAGCGGGCGCAGGTTTTGATGGGTCAAAACCTAAGCGCTTCATCTGGGCTTCAAGACCAGATTTGTCGATCGCCTTGGCGTAGGCCTCTTCTGGCGCGACGATCTTTTTATTGACCAGATCCATCAGCGCGTCGTTCAGGGTCACCATCCCGACGGCCTTGCCGACCTGCATCATCGACTGGATCTGGAATGTTTTCGATTCCCGGATGAGATTGCTGACCGCGGAGGTCACGATCAGCACTTCCAAGGCGGCGGCCCGCCCCCCACCGATTTTCCGGCAGAGCGTTTGAGAGATGACACCCTTCAGCGATTCGGACAGCATGATGCGGATCTGCGACTGCCGGTCCGCGGGGAACTGGTCGATGACCCGATCCACGGTCGAGGCCGCCGTCGTGGTGTGGAGCGTACCGAAGACCAGGTGGCCGGTCTCGGCCGTCTCGATCGCGATCGCCACCGTCTCCAGGTCGCGCATTTCTCCGACCAGGATGATGTCCGGATCCTCGCGCAGCGCCGCGCGCAACGCGTTCTTGAACGACATCGTGTGGTTGTGCACTTCACGCTGGTTGATCGCGCACGACTTGTTCTCGTGCACGAACTCGATCGGGTCCTCGATCGTGATGATGTGATCCTTCCGGGTGCGGTTGATGTAGTCGATCATCCCGCAGAGCGTGGTCGACTTGCCGGAACCCGTCGGTCCCGTCACGAGCACCAGCCCTTTGTTCAACTTGCACAAATTGAGGATCGCAGGTGAAAGACCCAGCGTCTCGGCCGTGAGGATGTTGCTCGGAATCACACGGAAGACCGCCCCGCGCCCTTTGCGGTCCATGAAAATGTTCGCGCGGAAACGCGCCAGGCCGAGGATCTCGTACGCGAAATCGGTATCGTGCCGCTCCGTGAAATCGTGTTTGTTCTTCTCCGGGGTAATCGGCTCGAGCAGCTGGACGACGCGCTCGGGGTCGAGCACCGGGGCCGCGGCATCGAGCGGCTGCATGACGCCGTCCTTGCGGACCAGCGGCGGCGTGCCGACGGACAGGTGCAGGTCCGACGCGCCGACCGCGCACATCTGACGGAACAACGCGTCAATCTCGTGCGGCATCGCTCGCCTCCTGGAGCTCCACGATGTGCGCGCTGTTGACGATCACGGTGCCTTCTGCCGTCTCGACGTACCGGAAGGCCTCCGGGGCACGGGTGTAATCGCTCAAGCGATCCCTGCCGGTCGGCAGCTGCACGCGCACGCGACCCGTGACCATGCGTCCGATGGACAGCAGCATGCGCACTTCCCGTTCCGTCGCCACGGCATACCCGGGGTCCGACTGCACCTCGTCCTCGCCTTCCAGGAGTCGAATCTCCACGACCTGTGCACGATTGATCAACGCGGTCCGTAAGCCGTCACCCGACATGAATTCGAAGGGGAAAAAGCCGTTTTCGGCATTGAGCAGGTCGGCCACGCGCTCGGGCCCAGCGTGGCTGGCACGGGAGCCGGCCAGAAAGAAACAGCCGTGAACGACCGCCCCCGTACCAGGGTCACCGCAGCCTGCGTCCGCCGCTTCTCGATTCGGAACTCAGACACTTCAATGCGAGATATCGGACCCGGACCTCGGTCTCGATATATATTCCAGTCTGGAGACACGCTGATGGGATTCACCCCGACCGAATCGATCTGGTTCAACGGCAAGCTCGTTCCCTGGAACGACGCGAAAGTTCATGTGCTGGCCCACGGGCTCCAATACGGTACGGGCGTCTTCGAGGGGATGAAGTCGTATCCGACGGCCGACGGACCGGCAATTTTCCGGCTCGACGCCCACCTCGAGCGTTTCTATAAGTCAGCCGAGCTCTATGACTTACAGATTCCGTACTCGATCGACGCCCTGTCGGAGGCGAGCCTGGACGTGGTTCGAGCGAACGGGCTGGAAGCCTCGTATTTGCGGCCGGTGGCCTTCTTCGACGCGGCCACGCTCAGCGTCTGGACCAAGGAGTGTCCGGTCACCGTCGCGATCGCGGCCGTTCCGACGGGCAAGTACCTGGCCAACGCCGATGAGGGGGTTCGAGTCACCGTGTCCCCCATCCGCAAATTCGACAACAGCGCCATTCCCGCCTGGGCGAAGGCCTGCGGCCAGTACATCAACTCCGCGCGGGCGGTCAACGACGCCCAGCGCCGCGGGTTCGACGAAGCGCTGCTCCTCAATTCTCAAGGGCTGGTCGCGGAAGGTTCGGGCGAGAACCTCTTCGTCGTGAAAAATGGCGCGCTCGTCACCAACGACAAGGACGCCAGCATCCTGATGGGGGTCACCCGGGCGTCCGTGCTCGAAATCGCTGCCGATCTGGGCATCGAGACGCGCGTGGCGCAGATTTCGATGGAAGACGTCCTCGGTGCCGACGAGCTGTTCTTCTCCGGAACGGCGGTCGAGGTCACCCGGATTCGCGAGGTCGACGGCACCGTCATCGGCGACGGTAAACTCGGCCCGGTCACCCGTCGTATTCAGGAGACGTTCAATCAGGCGGTCCGTGGTCAGCTGCCGCAGTATCGACGCTGGCTGTCGTTCGTCCGCCAACCGGTGTCTTCCGCGTAAGCCGCTCCGGCAGGTGAACGGGCGAAGCGGACCGACCCGTACGTCGCGCTAACCTAGGGCCGGGTAACCGTAGGACCGGCAACCGTAGAACCGAGAGTCCAGCGAGGTCTTGCTCATGACACGTTTCGCCGCACTGGCTAGCGGACTGGGTCTGGTCGTCGCGTCTTCAGCATTCGCGCAGCAACCGCCTCCTGCGGGCGCCGCGCCCGGAGCGGGACAGCGCGCCGGCGGACCGCCGCCGATGACCAACCTGCAGATCATCCCGAAAGAGGCGCCGCGCGAGCAGGTCCTCGCGACGATGCAGAGCATCTCGGCGGCGCTGGGAGTCCAGTGCAACTACTGCCATGTGATGGAAGGCCGCGGCGGCCGCAACGACATGGCGTCTGACGACAAGCCGACCAAGAAAACGGCGCGGCAGATGATGGTGTTCGCGCGCGAGCTGAACGAGAAGCTGCCCGCGGTCGTTGGCAAGGCGGGCAACGAGACGACGCGCGTCGGGTGCGTGACGTGCCACCGGGGCCTCGCCATTCCGAAGCAGCTGACCCAGGTGCTCAACGAGGCGGTGAACGCGAAGGGCCTCGACGGCGCGGTCGCTCAGTATCGCGAGCTGCGGACCAAATACACCGGCACGATGGCGTACGACCTCAGCGAGAACGGGCTGATTGCGATGGCGCAAGCCGCACTCGGCGCCGACCGCGCCGACAACGCGCTGGCGTGGTTGAACCTCAATCTCGAGTTCTATCCGAAGTCGTCGCGCACGTACCAAATCATGGCGCAGGCCCACCAGAAGAAGAACGACAAGGACGCGGCGATCAAGGCTCTGGAGAAAGCCGTGGAGCTCGACCCGAACAACAATCAGGCGAAAACGCAGCTGCAGCAGCTCAAAGGACAGTAAGCCATGAAACAGACGCTTCTTCCGATCGTGGTTCTCGCGGCGTCGACGCTTGCCTTTGCCCAGGCGAAGCCGGCCGCGCCGAAGAAGGATCTGGTCGAGTTCGAGATGATGACGTGGCCGGAGGTGAAGGCCGCGATGGCCGCAGGAAAAACGACGGCGCTCTTCTACACCGGCGGCACCGAACAGCGCGGGCCCGCAGAACGTGAACGGCGGCCACACGCTGATGGGCCGCGAAATCGTGAAAACCATCGCGTTGCGGCTGGGCAACGCGATCGCGATGCCGGTGCTGCCCTACACCCCGAACAACGCGAGCGCGGATCTGCCGGGCACGATTGGGCTGACGCCTGAGTTGCTCGGCGCGATTCTCGAACGCGTCACCGACCAGGCGATGGCGACCGGCTTCAAGAACGTCGTCCTGATGGGGGATCACGGCGGCGGTCAGCCAGCGACCTACGCCGACGTGGCGAAGAAGATGGACGCGAAGTACTCAGCCGAAGGGAAGCACGTGTACTTCTGCGACGAGGTCTACGCCAAGGCGCAGGGCGACTTCGACAAATGGCTGCAGGAGAAGGGATACCCCACGCAGCTCGCACGCCGGAATCCCCGACACCTCCACGATGCTGTATCTCGGCGGTGACAAGGGCTGGGTGCGCAAGGAACTGATCCCGACCGCCGAGGGCGATCCGGCACCGCCGCCCGGCGCACGCGGTCGCGGCCGCGGGCAGGCCGATCCCAACGCGCCGCCCCGCAAGAACAACGGCATTACCGGCGATGCGCGCCGCTCGACCGCGGCGCTCGGCAAGATGGCCTTCGACATCAAGATCGACTACGCGGTGAAACAGATCCAGGGCTTCCTGGCGAACCAGGGGAAAACGACTGCGCAACAGTAACGTCGGGGGTCGACGAACCTATGAGCAACGCCGGCCCCTCTGACTCCAACCGCGGCGTCGGCCCGTCCGCCGTCAGCCGGTGGGTGCGCGACCGGAGCCTGCGCCTCGCCGCCGGACTTGCGGTCGCCGTCGCCATCCCGGTCGCGGTCCTGTTCTATTTTCAGTTCCGATCGATCGCCGCCCTCAGTCAGTCGTCCGCCGTCGTGCTGCGCCAGTTGAGCCAGGAAACGGCGGACGGCATGACGCAGGGGCTGCAGGATGCGCTGCGCGCGCCCTATATCAACGTCCTCCTTCGCGTGACGCAGGTGCAGACCGAACCGCTCGACCTGCAGGCGATCTCGCCGACGTTCGAGCAGGGGCTCGAGACCGAGCCGTTCGTCATGCGGTTCTACGTGTGGTCGGAGCAGACCGAGGCGCACCGCGGCGAGGTGCTCGCCTACGACCGGCGACATCACGGCTTCACCACCGAAGTTCCCGAAGGGCCGCTGATGGTCAAGCGGGTGCGCGAGCTCGCGCCGCAGAAGCACGCGATCTCGGTCTTCGAGGAAACGATCGACGGCCGCCCGACGTATTTCCAGGCGCAGCTCCGATTCAAGTCGCCCTCGCGCGATCAGCTGACCAGTTTCGTCGCGCTGCGCGTGGATGCGAATCAGCTGCGCGAGGAGTTCATCCCTGGCTTCATCACCAGCCACATGAAGACGGTCGAAGGGCCGACCGGGTTCCCGCCGCTCACGCTGACCGTGCTCGATCACAGGGGCCGCGTGCTGTTCCCGGCGGGCGGCAGCGCACCGGCGCGCTACGTCGACGAGCGCACGTTCCCTCTCGTCTTCTTCGAGCCGGGGCTGCAGCCGTTCATCGCGCCTGACGGCCACAAGCCGGAGGTGTGGCGCCTGCGCACCGGCTATGGCAACCAGGCGATTCCGGAAATCGTGGCGGCGCGCGCCCGGCCGCAGCGGACGATGATGGCGATGCTGGCCGGCGTGATGGCGATCGGCGTCTTCTTCGTCGCGCGAGCGGCCGCCCGCGAAGTGCGCGTGGCCGAGCTGAAATCGAGCTTCGTGTCGAGCGTGTCGCACGACCTGAAAACGCCGCTCGCGCTGATCCAGCTGTTCGCCGAAACCCTGGAGCTCGGACGGCTGAAAAACACCGAGCGCGCGAACGAGTACTACCGCATCATCAACAGCGAGGCGCGCAAGCTGACGCGCCTGATCAACAACCTGCTCGACTTCTCGAAGATCGAGGCGGGACTTCGCGCCTACAAGCTCGAGCGCGTGAACCTGGCGGACCTCACCGCCAGCGTGCTCGAGTCGCTGGAGAGCCAGTTCCAGCACAATCAGTTCGCGGTGTCGACCAAGCTGGCTCCCAACGTGCCGGTCCTGATCGACAAGGAAGCCGCCGAACAGGCGCTGGAAAACCTGCTCTCGAACGCCATGAAGTATTCGCCCGAACACCGCGAGATCCTGGTCGAAGTCGACCAGGTCGATCAGTACGGCGTCGTCCGCGTGCACGATCGCGGGATCGGGATTCCCGCACGTCTGCAGCGGAAGATCTTCAACAAGTTTTTTCGGATTCAGACCGATGCGGGCTCGGGACCGCATGGGACCGGGCTGGGTCTCGCGATCGTCGACCACGTGATGCGGGGCCATAACGGCTTCGTGCGCGTCGACAGCGAGCCGGGCCGCGGCAGCACGTTCACGCTCCACTTCCCGCTTCATGCAGGAGAGAGCCACGGTGACGAAACGCATTCTGGTGATCGAGGACGAGCCGCAGATGTTGCTCGGTCTGCGTGACAACCTCGAGCTCGAAGGGTATGAGGTAGTCACGGCGGCGGACGGCGAGGACGGGCTGGCCAAGGCCATCTCGACGGCGCCGGACCTGGTCATCCTCGACATCACCCTGCCGCGCAAGAACGGGTTCGAGGTCTGCCGCGAGCTGCGCGCCCGCGCCAACCCGACGCCGGTCGTCATGCTGACCGCGCGATCGCAGGAGACGGAGAAGGTGCTGGGGCTCGAGCTCGGCGCCGACGACTACGTCACCAAACCGTTCAGCATCACCGAGCTGCTGGCCCGCGTCCGCGCCGTCTTGCGCCGCGCCGGCGGACGGCCCTCCGGCCTCGAGACCTGCCGCATCGGCGACATCGAGATCGACTTCAGGACGCACCAGGCGCATCGCGGCGCGCAGCGCATCGACTTCACGGCGCGCGAGTTCGACCTGCTGCGCTACCTGGTCGGCCACACCGGCCAGGTGGTCACGCGCGAACAGATCCTGAATCAGGTGTGGGGCTACGAGGAGTCGCCGACGACGCGGACGATCGACAACTTCGTCGCGAAGCTGCGGCAGAAGATCGAAAAGTCACCGCACGAACCCGAGCACATCCTCACCGTGCACGGCGCGGGATATAAGTTCGTCGGGTAAAACACGCGTAACCGCCGAGGTCGCAGAGATCGCAAAGAGTCTTCTTCTGCTCGCGTGCTCCGCGTGCTGCCGCGTGGTGAGACGTCGTCACTCGTAGCGCGCGACAACCACCGTACAGTTGTCTCGGCTGCCCTGCGCGAGCGCCATCGCGAGAATCCGATCGGCCGCCCCGCGCGGGTCGTCGTTTTCCCGCATCATCCGCTCGATCTGCTCGTCGGCCACCACGCCGTGCACACCGTCCGTCGTGAGCAGCAGACGGTCGCCGGCGGTCAGCGGCTCCTCGACCACGTGCACCTCGGTGTGCGACCGCGCGCCGACGACGTTCGTCAGCGCGTTGCGCATCGGGTGATGCTGCAGCAGCAGCGGATCGGCCTTGGGATCGCTCGCCAGCACGGTCGCCACCCACGAGTCGTCCGAGGTCAGCTGGCGAAGGCGATCGCCGGTATACAGATACAGACGACTGTCGCCCACCGAGGCGACGATGAGCCGCCCGTCGACCGCGAGGGCCGCGACGACGGTCGTGCCCATCCCGGCATACTGCGTCGCCATCGTCGCGGTCTCGAGGACTTGCGCGTTCGCGAGGAGAATCGCGGTGCGGAGGAGGTTGCCCTCTTCGGAGACTGCGGGATCGCGGCCGAACGGATGAAGGGCACTGTCGACGGCCTGGAGCGCGGAGCCTTCGAGCGCGCGCGACCGCTCGGCTGAAGCCGCCGCGCTCCGTTGCTGAACGACTTCGACCACCGTGTCGACCACAAGACGGGAGGCGACCTCGCCCGCATTGTGACCGCCCATGCCGTCCGCGATCACGCAGAAGCCAAGAGGCTCGAGGATCGCGAAGCAGTCCTCGTTGGTGGGCCGCACGCGCCCTTTGTCAGTGATGCCGTACGCAACCAGCACGGAGCACGCAAATCCTCAAGGCGTACGCCTTGTAGGTGAGTGGCGGGTACGGTCTGTCCGGTTTCAGCCCGGACGCTTTCATTTGTCGAGGGCAGGGAGGTCGAACTTCGCGTCCTCGATCTGCAGCGTCTTGAGGACCGTACCGCTGGGGACGCGATACACAAAATCGCACGAATATTCCGGCACCGACCCGACGTCGACGAACTGCACCGAGGTGTTGTAGGCCGTGCCATCGGCCGAGGTCGCCACCGGGCGCTTCATCGTGCCCGGCGGACGCGGTTTGAAATCGGGAAGCACCTTGAACGCGACGGTGACGACAGACAACTGATCCCCGGGACGCTGCACGGCATTCACCGTATTCGTCCCGGGCGGACAGTCGCGAAGGCCCGCTTTCTCCATCAGTTTGACGCCGGCGACGGTCATCTGCAGCCCGTTGACCGTCTGGGCCTTGCCCGCCTGCGCCGCGGCGGCCGCCGCGAGCGCTGCCAGCAAAAGAGATGCACTGAACGCCTTCAGCATCGGTGATCCAGCAGGGGACTGGGGACATGGGGACCTGGGGACTCAAGACTACAGCAGACCGGTAGTCCCCAGTCCCCTAGTCCCCAGTCCCGACAGAGTTCTTACAGCGGATTGTCCGGACGAGCGAGCGTCCGCCACATGTGCGCGCTCGAGCTGTTGTCGTAGCCGAGCCCCTCTTTCGGCTGCTTGAAGTGGCGGCCGATGATGTCCTCGAACGGCTCGATCGACACCTTCGCGTTGGGGTCGAACGCGTAGAGATCGTTCACCGTCACGAGTCGCGGCTCCATGTACCACTTGTGGTTCTTCAGCATCTTGTAGGTGTCTTCGATGTACTTCGGCGGCGTGTAGTCGTGCCCGAAGATCCGGTAGTACTGATCCGGGTACTCGTAGCCGGCTTCCGTATCCGGATAGAAGCGCAGCGTCTGGTGATAGCGGATGGCGAAGGCGCTCTTCTCCGGGATGTACGGCTCGAACAACTGCGCGCCCCACCAGCCGTGGTCCGGCTTGATGAGCGACAGGACGCAGTCGTGGAGGAGGCACGCCAGGATGATCTCCTCGGACATGCCGGTCTTCATCGCGCGGGTCGCGCTCTGCAGGACGTGGTTCGCCGGCGCGAAACGCAGCCGGAAGAAGTCCTGCAACGTCGGCTTGTCCGGCATCGGCTCAATCTTCTTGACGTTCTGTCCACGGGCGCCGGTGAACACGGAGCCGGTGCCGCGCCGGAACGGCCGCGTCTCGATCTGGGCTTCGATCTCGGCCACCGTCGGGAACTTCTCGGGCTGCTGGGCCGCGACCATCTCGTCCAGCTTGTCTTCCATGTAGTGCTCGAGCGCTTCGGCCTTCGCCTCATGGTCCATGAGGGCGACCGCGGCAGGACCTCCGAGACTCGCGATGAACGCTCGTCGATCGATCTCCATGTGACCTCCAGAAACGGACAGACTGAGGGCCGGGCAGGCTTCGAGGCCTGCGCTCCGACTGGAAGGCTACGCCCATCCTTTTCCCGTTTCAACCGAAAAGGCGAACGCAACCAATTGTCACGACCGCCCGTCTCATGACGTGATACCTTGATTATCTAGGCATGGCGAACCCGTCTCCCGAACTCCTCCACGGCACCCTGGACGCGCTGGTCCTCAAGACCCTGGCGGGCGGCCGCCGCCACGGCTACGCGATTGCCCGCGCGATCGAAGAAACGACACAGGAGGTGGTGGCGGTCGAGGAAGGGTCGCTGTATCCCGCCCTGTACCGCATGGAGAAGAAGGGCTGGATCGAGGCCGAATGGGGGCTGTCGGAACTTGGCCGGCGCGCGAAGTTCTACCGGCTCACTCCAAAAGGGCGCCGGCATCTCGCGGCGCAAACCGCCGAGTGGAGCCGCTTTGCCGCCGCCATCTCGCGCGTGCTGTTGACGAACTGACCTTAGAACCTAGGATTGACCCTTGAAGTTTTTAACCGTGTGTTCTGGCGGCCGCGGGTTGGCGACGAGGTGGACGAAGAACTCGCCTTCCACCTCGAGATGCGCACCCGCGAGTACATCGCACACGGCATGGATCCGCAATTGGCGCGCCGGACCGCCGAGCGCCGGTTCGGCGACCTCGGCCGGATGCGGACGACCCTCCACTCGCTTGGCACAAGGAGAAACCGCCAAATGGAACGCCAGCAGTACTTCGGCGAGCTGATGCAGGATCTGGCCTTCACGATTCGCCAGCTCCGGAAGAATCCCGGCTTCGCGGCAGTCGCCGTTCTCACGCTGGCGCTGGGCATCGGCGGCACGACCGCCATCTTCAGCGCCGTCTACGCCGTCGTCCTGCAGCCACTCCCGCTACGCGATCCGTCGCGGTTGATGCTGGTCGGCGAGATCTACCAGGGCGCGCCGCACGTGATGTCGGTCGGCAACTACGTGGACACGAACGCCGCCATCCCGGACTTCGAACATGGTCTCTCGGCGCTGAACTACGCGAACTTCAACCTGGCCGACGAGTCGACGCCGGAACGCATCGTCGGCGCGCGCGTCACGGCAAACTACTTCGAGGTCATGGGCGTCCAGCCGATCCTGGGACGCACCTTCACGGCAGACGAGGATCAACCCGGTAACGATCGCGTCGTCGTGCTGAGCCATCGCCTGTGGGTCCGGCGCTTTGGCGCGACGAGTGAGGTCGTCGGACGGACGGTCCGAATGAACGGCGTTCCCTACCATCTGTTGGGCGTGATGCCCGAGTCGTTCGATCTGACCACGGACAGCGAAGAGCTCTGGACGCCGATCGCGTTTACACCGCAGCAGCGGGCCACGCACGACGAGCACTATCTCACCGTCTATGGACGATTGAAGCCGGGCGTGACGCGACGCCAGGTCCAGAGTCAACTCGACGCTGTCGCGATGCGCCTGCGGCGCGATTTTCCAAAAGACGACGAGACAATCAGCTTCGGCACCGTGCCGTTCGTCGAACAGTTCATCGGCGACTACCGGCAACGGCTGCTGACGCTGCTGGCTGCCGTCGGCGTCGTGTTGCTCATCGCCTGTGGCAACGTCGCCAACCTGCTGCTGGCGCGCGGCGCCGTCCGGGCGCGCGAGATTGCCCTCCGAACCGCGCTCGGCGCCGGCCAATGGCGCATCGTGCGCCAACTGCTCACCGAAAGCCTCGTGCTCGCGATGAGCGCAGCGGTGGCAGGGCTGTTCATCGCGCGCGCCTTCGTCACGGCGGTCGTCGCGTGGAGTCCGAGCGACGTGCCCCGGCTCGAACAGGCGCGCATCGATCCAGTGGCGTTCGGTTTCGCGATCGCGATCGCGCTGGCCAGCAGCGTGCTGTGCGGCCTGGCGCCCGCGCTGCGATTGTCGCGGCGCCGCGACCTGCAGAACGGCCTTCGTGACGGCGGGCGCGGATCGACCGGCGGACGGCGCGATCGCCTGCGAGCCGCGCTGATCGTCGCCGAAGTGGCGCTGTCGCTGCTGCTGCTGGTCGGCGCCGGCCTGTTGATTCGCAGCGCCATCGCGCTGCAGCACACGGCAACCGGATTCGAACCGCGCGGCGTGTTGAGCGCTCGTATCACGTTGCCGGTCACCGTCTACAACGAGCCGGCACGGGTGGCCGAGACGCTGCGGCAGATTCACGATGCCGCCGTCGCCATCCCGGGCGTCTCGGCCGCGGCCATCACGTCGTTTGCCGCAATGGGCAGCGGCGGCGGATCCAACGGTCTCGTCCCGGAAGGCCGCGAGCCGAACGCGGCGAACCAGATCTCGAGCACGCTGCGCGTCATCACGCCCGACTTCTTCACCACCATGGGCGTACCGATTGTCAAAGGCCGCAACTTCGACGACGGCGATCGGCGTGATGGGCCGCGGGTCATGATCGTCAGCGCACGACTGGCCGCGCTCGCATTTCCCGGACAGGATCCCATCGGCAAGCGTATCAACTGCTGTGAGCCGGGCCCGCAGGCGCTGAAGACTATCGTCGGCATCGCCGGCGACATCCGATCGCGCGGGCCGGCGCTGTCGCCAGGACCGGAGTTCTATCTCCCGCTGGCGCAGGTGCCGGACGTCGTCTGGAGCTGGTTCCGCACGCTGTACATCGTCGCGCGGACCCCGGGCGATCCCTCCGCGCTGATCAAGCCGCTGAGCGCCGCGGTGATGACCGTCGATCGCGACTTGCCGCTGTTCGACGTACGGACCATGGAGCAGCGCCTCTCCGGATCGTTAGCGACCGCGCGGTTCAACACGGTACTGCTCAGCCTCCTCGGCGGCGTCGGATTGCTCCTCGCCGCGAGCGGGATCTACGGGGTCATCGCCTACTACGTCAGCCAGCGCACACAGGAGATCGGCGTGCGGATGGCGCTCGGAGCGACGCGCGGCAGCGTCGTCCGGCTGATCCTGTCGCAGGCCATGCGTCCCGTCGCGGTCGGCGCGGTCCTGGGCATCCTGGCCGCAACGGCGGCCAGCCGGGTACTGGCGAGCCAGCTCTTCCAGGTCAGCAGCACCGACCCCTTGACGATCGCCGCGGTCGTGGCGACACTCCTCGGTGTGGCGCTCGTGGCGAGCGCCGTACCGGCACGGCGCGCCGCCACAGTTGACCCGACTCGCGCGCTGCAATCGGAGTAGCGCAGCCCTCGAGGGCTGTCGAGGAGCGTCGCATGTTCGGCTTTCTGATGGTGGCAGCCGTGTTTACGATTTCGAGTCCCGCCTTCACCGAGGGCGGCAATATCCCGTCGAAGTTCACCTGCGACGCGGGTCTACAAAACCCGTCGCCCGAGCTGGCCTGGAAAGACGCGCCAGCTGGCGCGAAGTCGTTCGTGCTGATCATGCACGATCCCGACGCGCCGATGCCCGGCGGCTTCACGCACTGGGTGCTCTTCGACATCCCGGCGGCGACGACGCAACTGCCCGAGAACTTCCAGGCGGGCTCGGTCGGCGTGTCGGGGAACAGCGGGTTCCGGCGCCCGGGTTACGGCGGACCGTGTCCGCCAACCGGCTCGCATCACTATCACTTCATGCTCTCGGCGCTCGACGTGCCGACGTTGGGGTTACAGGCCGGGGCCACCAAAGCCGACGTCGAAAAGGCGATGCAGGGGCACGTCATCGGCACCGCCGAGACCGTCGGCGTGTATCAGCGCCAGCCCAAACAGTAACGACGAGTGCCGCGCGCGGTTCGCCCCGCCGCGGCAGGCCGTCGCCGACGGTCATTATATTGACCGAAACGGTCAGTATGTTGTATTGATCGGGTTGTGAAGGAACGCCAGCTGCTCGAGATCGTGTCCGGCCGCATCCGCGACCGCCGGCGCGACCAGCGGCTGTCGCTCGATCGCCTCGCCACGCTCGCCGGCGTCAGCAAGGGCATGCTCGTCCAGATCGAAAGCGGCCAGGCGAATCCCTCCATCGCCACGCTGTGCAAGGTGGCGGCCGCGCTCGGCGCATCGGTCGCGGACCTCGTTCAAGTGGCCGGCCAACATCCGGCCGAGGTGATGCCGGCGTCGGCGCCGCGGCTCCTGTGGCGGGGGCCGAAGGGCGGCTCCGCGACGCTGCTCGTCGGATCCGCCGGACCGGACATGCTGGAGCTGTGGCGCTGGGAGCTGAAGCCAGGCGAACGGTACGACGCGCCCGCCCATCCACAAGGGACGCAGGAACTGCTGCACGTCGTGCGCGGCCGGCTCGCGCTGGCGTTTGGCGATGTCAGCTACGTGATCGAAACCGGCGGCTCGGCGGTCGCGCATACCGATCGCCCGCATGCGTACGCGTGCGAAGGCCGCCACCCCGCACATTTCATGATGGTCGTCGCGGAGTGGCACACGCGCGGCCGCGACGCGCGCCATCCGTCGGAGAGGAGGTCTCGCCGGTGATGTCGAGATTCGCCGTTGTCGCTCCGCTGATCCTCGTCGTCAGCGGCAGCCTGGTGTATCACGTCGCGGCGAAATCGGTGCCGAGGACGTTCGACCCGATGGCGTCGGTCATCGGCGTGTACGCAGCGGCGCTGCTCGCCAGCGTCGTCATCTATGCCCTGGCACGACCCGGCGTCGTACCGGCCGGCGCGCCGCTTTTGCATCCTGCCGTCGTCGCGGTCGGACTCGGCGCGCTCCTGATTGAACTCGGGTTTCTGCTCACCTACCGCGCCGCGTGGCCTGTCTCCATCGCTTCGGTGATCACCAACGGTCTGGTGGCGATCCTGCTGATGCCGATTGGCGCGGCGCTCTTCGGCGAATCGATCACGGCGATCAAAGTCGCCGGTGTCGTGCTCTGCCTGCTCGGCCTTTCCCTGCTCCAGCGCTAATCGTCTGCTTCGTTCCGCGATCGCCTCCTGCGCTTTCGGCGGCTGTTGGTTCTGTCTCCTGCGGACGTTGTTCTGTTCAGAAAAGGAGATGTCCAATGACCAGGCGCAAGGCGGTCTTGGCGGCGTGCGGTGTGATCCTCGGTGTGGTCGCGGCGGCAGCGGCGC
This sequence comes from uncultured Acidobacteriota bacterium, assembly GCA_963792175.1. Lineage (GTDB taxonomy): Bacteria > Acidobacteriota > Vicinamibacteria > Vicinamibacterales > CAVVIG01 > CAWBVG01. The sequence continues at coordinate 11,075 of CAWBVG010000030.1, read as the reverse complement.
CGGAGATCCCGTGGGATCCGATGCATCGACAGACGGCGTTGACGTTCAAACGGACGGTGAGCCTCCCCGGCGTGACCCTCGAGCCGGGGACGTACGTGTTCGAGGTGGCGAACCCCGAGTCCGGCAGCAACGTCGTGCGGGTGCGCGCGAAGGAAGACTACCGGCAGGTGTACTACGCCGGGTTCACGAACATGGTGGAGCGGCCGGAAAACCTGGGCGATTGGCCGGTGCTGCTGGGCGAAGCCGATCCCGGGAAAAGCCGTGCCCATTCTGGCGTGGTACCCGCAAGGGCGATCGGATGGGACGTCAGTTCATTTATCCGCGCTAGCCGCGGACCTGGAGCCCGGCGAGGTTAGCCACGAGTCTCGCCGGGCCGACAAGTCGCCGCTCCGCGGCTTATCGCCAGTCGCCCGCCGCGACAAACCCCGCCCAGTCGACATGGAGGCGTGCTCTCTCTCCCCGCGCGTGTCGAGCACGCAACTCGCTGATGCTGGCTTGGCGCATGGCGTCGGCGGTATTCAGGTGGCTCTTCGATCGTGTTGTTGACGGTTGACTTCGTTCCTCGTTGAGCCATAATCCCAGCCATTCCTTTTGTCCGACGCTAATCGGCTCTATCACCGAGGGTTGTCCACGCCCAACGCCCCCTAGCGCGACGCTGAGTGAGTTAACCCTTACATTTCGTTTGATCAGTGCATGGAACGAGTGACTGCTGTGTTTGAATTCGGCGTCGGAACCGTTGATATCAATTGAAGGGGCCGGCCTGGCGAAGGGGAACGGCTTCGGCAACCGCATGCAGTTTGTTCTTCGGTGGGTCCCTGCTCTCGTCAACTAAGCAGCCTGTGGGAGATTGGCGTCATGACTAAAACCACTCAACCGTCAATCACAGAGGATCCACGCCAAAAGGTCGTCGACAACGAAGAGAGCTATAAACGCTGGACCGTCGCCATTTACATGGTCGCAGATGGTCGGAGTGGGACTTCCGACCTCGATCAGGTCGCCATCCGCGAGCTAACCGAAATCGTTGAGGCAGCGGGAAGCCAAATCGAAAACGTCAATGTCGCGGTCCAACTGGACCTGCATGGCATTCAGGGGACGTTGCGCCTGCTTGTACAAGGCGACAACAATGCGCGAGGCGTATTCCTGACAGAAAGGAACGCGGCGAGCGCGGATACGCTGGACGAGTTCCTCGCCTGGGTGACCAAACGAAGTAAATCCGAGCACTACCTCCTGCTGTTCTGGGGCCATAGCTCCGGTCCCGTGGTGTTTGTTGGAGACTTCGAGGCGCCCAAGCGAAAACTCCAGACGAAGGGCACCGCGGAGATGCCGCAGGCGATTGCATCAGAGATGCCGAAGGCGACTGGATTAGGAGTCGGTAATCTCAGCGGGGTCATGAAGCGCTTTGGCGCAGCGATAAGAGGCAACCAGGGCAGTTTCAAGGAAGCGAAAGACAGTTACTGTACAGCACCAAAACCAACAGCTTCGAAGCAATACGCTCGTCGACATCGTGCTGTTCAAGGAATGTTTCATGAGCACGCTCGAGACGGCGTTTGAACTGGATGGGGTCCAGTTCTTGATCGCCTCCCAGGGGAAAGTCCCAAGGTTGGGATGGCCCTATAAGAAAATCTTCCGATCTCTCGCCGAGAGCGATGACGGCGTGCAGGCAGCAGCCCGGATCTTGAACGAACTGGGTGACTATTATGAGGTCGCGAGAAACCGCCGCGGCAAGGACGAGGTGCCTGTCTCGGCTGATCAATGTACCTGAAGTTGTGAAGGTAGCTGAGGAGTCGGTGCGATCGCTTGTCAGAGAGCTCCGCGCACCCGGAGACTCGGACCGCAAAACTAGGGCTAAAAGCGCGGCTATCCAGAACGCCTTTGACCACTCGGCACTCGGCGATGCCGCACTCTTGGATCTCAAGCTGCTCTGCGGGAATCTCGTACAGAATCGACGGAGACTCCAGCCAGGGGCTTCGCGACGCTGCGGCGACCTTGTTGAAGATCTTTGAGGGAGGTGACGGGAGACCGCCCGCGGTGAGGCTGGCGCGCCCCAACTCGGCGTTCGGTGGGCTCGGTCTCGTCTACTTCCCGGGTCCGCTTGACGCGTTGGGCCCAGTCCGCATCGGCGGATCCTTCATCGCCCCGGTGATTGCGAGACACCCAGAGCGCTATACGTCTCTGAGATTCGGCGATGCAACGAACTGGACATCAATTGCACTGGAGCGCATGGGCGGCTGGAACGCCAGCATCCTGGAGAGTTTCAAGAACGGTAAGACACTCAACTTCAAGGCGCTGGAAGAGCTCAGCAAGGCGTCGGCATTGGGCGATATCTTAGGTCGTCCCGACGAGCTCGGCCTTCCAAAGGAGTTCGACTTCCCGAAGGAGTTCGATTTCCCGAAGGAGTTCGACTTTCCGAAGGAATTTGATTTTGGGCGAGTGCTCGATTTCGTGAACTCACTGGCGTTGTGAAAGCGCTTGATTACCAAGGCTGCCCGACGCCAGAGTTTGTAGTCTATGGCGGAACGTAACCGGGTCGCACGCGCTGGCCAAAAGGGCTTACGTGCAAGGCTGTTGCTATTGGCGGTGTGGCTCTTGGCTGGAGCGCACTCTGAGTGCAACAAGCTCATCCCGTGTCCACGTCCCAGGTGGAAGTGTCGCTATCCCAGGGTGACTACGGCGGTGCGGAACGAACGGCGCGCGCGCTGATTGCGACTATTGAACGGAATCCGTCTTCGGATTCGAGGGAACTTGCCCACATTCGCGATCTCCTCGTAGACGCGCTGCTGGGCTGCGGTAAGGCCGGCGAACCGACGACGCCTCGAACTCGCACAGCGCAACCTCGAGGCTAGGAAGCGAATTGACGCAGCAAATAGCCTGGAAGTGGCGATCTCTCTTCACAACCTCGGCGAGGTCCACTTTCAGCGAGGCGAGTACACGACAGCCCTCGATCTCCCATCAGGCCGGTCTGGATATACGTGCCAACATTGTGGCGCCCGACGATCCAGCGATCGCCGATAGCCTTAGAGCAGCTTGCAAACACTCAGATGAGAATGGACTGCTACAATGGCGCACCAAGAATGTCGAGAAGGCCCAGGCCATTCGAATTAAGCGGACTAATCAAGAACCGCTGAAACTGGCACACACTCTTGAGCTGATCGGATGGCTCCACCGCTATAAGGGTGACTACGCCGCGGCTCGAGCGCCGCTCAACGCAGCCCTCACCACTCTCCGTCGGCTGGCACCGGAACATCCAGATCTGATCACAATGATCGAAGTGAAGGGCGATCTGTTGGCGCTGGAGGGCGACATCATGTCGGGCACGCGCAGCTGGCAGGAGGCGCTTGTCCTTGCGGAGCGCGTTTTCGGAAGCGAGCATCCGGTGATCTCCGCGCTCGAGCGCCGGCTCGCGTCCAGTGCGAATGCGCTTGGCAACCGTACAGAGGGGCGGCGAAGGCTCGAGCGAGCGTTACTCATCGCCGAGCGAACACGCACAGGGTGCGACCCCGAGCTAATCGGCATCATCAACTCATCGGCGAGCTCAATGATGTTCGACGGCGAATACGTCGAGGCAAGGAAACGGTTCCGAGGACGCTGGAACTTAGCCAGAAGTGCTTCGGTCCGAACAATTCAAATACCGCCACCGTCGTATTCAACCTCGCCTCGCTCACAGCGCAAATGGGAGACTTCATTGAAGCCGAGCGTCTGTACGAGCGCGCCATCAAGGCGTGGTCGGCCCTCGGGGCGGAGCATCCGTACGTCGCGAAGGGACTCGACGGCCTCGCCCAGGTGTTCGAACGCAGGGGAGCTTTCACCGGCGCGCGGACGCTATTCGAGCGCGCCCTTGCGATTCGCCGAAAAATCCGATCCGATCATCCGGACGTCGCCTGGACGCTGACCAATATCGCACGCGTCGCTGCCGCGTCGGGCGACTTGCCATTGGCACTGCGTCATCTGACCGAGGCGACCGCCATTTACAGGACGAGTGGCACCTCGAGCGAGCCCGATCATCTGGCCAGAACCATCACGCAGCGGGGCGACATTCGGGCGCGGCGTCGCGAGTCAACTTCATGGCCCGTGCGGACTTCATGGAAGCACTCGACGTTCGTGAACACCTATATGGCTCGGATCACCCCCTCACCGCGGAGTCACGTCTACGGGTCGCAGCCGCCGACTTCGCGCTCGGAGAGTTACAAAAGAAGACGCGTTGTTTTCGGCGAGGCAGGCCCAACAAAGCGGGCTTGACCACGTGAAGTTTACCGTCAGGTCCTTCCCGAACGGCGGGCCCTTGCCTATGCCTCCAGAACGGTGCAGGGGCTCGGCTTGGAACTCTCCCTCGCGGCGGTACCGACGTCTGCCCTGACATCATGCTTGAATGGTGTGTTGATCGCGGAGATGTGGTGGCGAGCTCGGCGCACCAGCACGTTCTCAGCGATCCCCGTCCAGAGATCGCGACGATGCAGGAGAGGTTGAACATCGCGCGACAGCGGTTTCCGAAACCTGATGCTGCGCAGCATGTCGGAAGAATCGTCACCCGACATCACGACAACGCTGAACTCGGCGCGACAAGAACGAGAAGAAGCAGAACAGGCACTGGCCGAACGGAACGTCTCGTTTCGCTCCCAGCTCGCGCGCGCCGATGTGGGTTTCGGAGAAGTCCGCCGCAGTTTGCCGGCCGGCACCGCGCTTGTCTCATTCGTGCGCTACGACAGGACCACCAAGGTCGATAGCACACCCGAGACTCCCCGAGCCTCGGGACAGCGCTCACTGATGACCGCCGGGATCGTGCCCTCCTACATCGCGTTCGTCATGCGATCGGGCGATCAAGAACCATCGCTCGTTCCGCTCGGTGCTGCGAGCAGTATCGACGAGCTCGTCGCGCGCTGGCGTCGCCAGATGCTCGGCGAGACCGCCGCACAACCGGCCCTGAAGCCGGCCCATCTCTACGGGCGCTGAGCAGGCAGCTGCGGAAGCGGGTCTGGGATCCGCTTGCGACCCACATCGCGGAAATGACACGCGTGTTCGTCGTTCCGGACGGCGCGCTGAACCTCGTGCCAATCGGGGCCTTGCCCACAGACAGCAGATTTGTCGAACAGCTTCCTGTGATCCATTACCTGTCAGCCGAACGTGACGTCATTCGAACTGAGGAACCGCTCCGAGGGTCGACCGGACTGCTCGCTATTGGCGGCCCGGCTTTCGCAGATGGCTCTTCGTTCGCCGCACTGTCGGCCTCGCATGCGCAATACACCGCGCGCGCGCCAGCAGCGTCCGGCGCGATCGCGGCCACTGCCGAGCACGAACGACAACGTCGCGGAACCGAGTCAGGCTGCGCAAGCTTCCGGTCGATTCGCTTCCCCGCGCTGCCCGCCTCGAAAGTCGAGGCCGAGAAATCAATCGCCGGACTGTGGGATCAGATGGGAGTCAAGACGTCGGCTGAAGCGGACCACGCCCGAGTGTTAACGGGAGGGCTGGCGACCATGAGGGGGCGTTCAAGCAAAAGCTCCAGATCCAGGGACGAAGGATCCTGCATCTAGCCACGCACGGCTTTTTCCTCGCAGATGAATGCGGTGCAGTAGTATAAGGGACGCGAGCCGTGGGCGGATTATCGCCAATACTGAAAGGTTCCAAATCGCGCCCCAGGCGTCGGTGGCTCCAGGCGGCTCACGATGTGGGCGTCGAGATCCGCTGATGCTTTCGGGACTTGCGTTGAGCAGGCCTCAATCGGCGCTCGGCGGCGAGGCTCGACGAGGACGACGGCATTTCTAACCGCGGAGGAAGTCGCCACGCTGAACCTCGAAGGGTGTCGAGTGGGCCGTCTTGTCCGCCTGCGACACCGGTCGGGGGACGGTCGCCGCCGGAGAAGGCGTCCTCGGACTCCGACGTGCCTTCCAAGTCGCCGGCGTGCGGACGGTGATCATGAGTCTCTGGGCCGTGGATGATCGCGCAGCTCGTGACTGGATGGAGGCGCTCTACCGAGCCCGCCTTCATGATCACCTAGACACTGCCGATGCCGTCCGGCAGGCGAGCCTTACGGTTATCGGTCATCGACGTGCACGGCGTCAGACCACCAACCCGTTCTATTGGGCTAGTTTCGTCGCGGCCGGCGACTGGCACTGATCCGCGACACGCCCAGCTCGTTCAGGTTGAGCCGCCAGCATGACGGACGCCCGTTACCGATGTGTACGAACGAGCCGCGAATACAAACCAATCGCGCCGTCCTGTGAGGTTTGCTGTCCCCAATCGTTATTACCTCTGAATGCACCCGCCTGCGACGGTCGAGGAGCGTATGATAGGCACGCTTGAACTGACCGTCCGTCAGCTCCCGGAAATGGCCGAATCTGCAGCCAACCCAAGCGGTTACGAGCGGCTTGGACGCCGAGTCGTCGTACGACCCTGGTTCGTGCGCGCTCGCGACGGCGACCCCGCCGCGCAGAACGAGCTGTGCGCCCGCTACCTCCCGCGCCTTCAGCGCTGGGCCCACGGCCGGCTGCCCGCCTGGGCCCGCGGCGCGCTCGACACCCACGACCTCGTGCAGGACACCTTCATCCAGGTGCTCAAACGCATCGGCGACTTCGAGCCGCGGCACGAGGGCGCCTTTCACGGCTATTTGCGGCAGGCGCTGATCAACCGGGTCCGGGACGAAATCCGGCGCGCGAACCGGCATGCGCCGCCGCAGCCGCTGGATCCCGCGAAGGCCGGCTCCGATCCGTCGCCGCTCGAGGAAGCCATCGGGAGCGAGACGCTCGAACGCTACGAGTCCGCCCTCCAGCGTCTCAGGCCCACCGACCGCGAAGCAATCATGCTGCGCATCGAACTGAACTACCCGTACGCGGACATCGCCACGGCGCTCGGCAAGCCGAGCATCGCCGCCGCGCAGATGGCCGTCAGCCGCGCGCTGGTGCGGCTCGCAGAGGAGATGGCCCGTGGACAAGCCTGACGAACACGACCTCCTCCAGGTCGCGACGGCCATCTCGGATGGCGTCGCCGTGGACTGGGCCCACCTCACGACGCCGCAGGCGCCCAGTCAGGCCACGGCTGTTCTGCGGGAAATGGCGGTCCTGGACCGCATCGCGCAGTTTCATCGGAAGGAGATCGAATCCGAAACGCCGACCGACGTGCGCCGCGGCAACGAGACCCAGGCGACTTGAACACGAGGTGTGGGGGCACTTTCGCCTGCTCGAAAAGATCGGCAAAGGCACGTTCGGCGTCGTGTATCGCGCCAGGGATACGAAGCTCGACTCGGAAGTCGCGCTGAAGCTCCTCAACTCCGCCTTTGAACTCCCCACCGAAGCGCGCAATCTCGCCCGTGTGCGGCACCCCAACGTCGTCACGGTGTACGGCACCGATCAGATCGACGGACGCATCGGCATCTGGATGGAGTTCGTCAACGGCCGCACGCTCGGCAGCCTGCTGAAGTCGAATGGACCATACGGCGCGCGCGAAGCCGCCGGCATCGGCGTGGATCTGTGCCGGGCGCTCGCCGCGGTCCACGCGGCAGGACTGGTGCACGGCGACGTCAAGGCCCACAACGTCATGCGCGCGGCCGGCGGACGCACGGTGCTGATGGATTTCGGCACCGGCAAAGATCTTGTGACCGAAGCGGAGGTGAGCGGATCGGGCGGAGACGACTTCGCCGGCACTCCGCTGTACGTGGCGCCCGAAGTGTTCGAAGGGCAGCCGCGCACCAAGCGCTCGGAGATCTACAGCCTCGGCGTCCTGCTCTACCATCTCGTGACGGACGCGTATCCGGTCGAAGGAAAAACGCGAGCCGAGCTCGAACGCGCGCACCGGAACGGCGAACGCAAATTTCTGCGCGACGCACGTCCCGATCTTCCGGACGACTTCGTCTATGCGGTCGAGCGAGCGCTTTCCGTCAACCCGCAGGAGCGGTATGCGACCGTTGGCGCCTTCGAGGCAGCGCTGGCGCATCTCAGTGACGCGCGGCCAGCGCCGCAACCCGCGCCGCGGCCCAAGCCGATTCTGCTGGTGGCCGCAGCCCTCATCGGTGCCGCGGGCCTGGCGGGTGCGACCTATTGGCTGGGAAAACGACCGACCGCCCCAGCGTCGGCGCCGACGGCGGCGACAACGTCGACGCCCGGCGCCGCGTCCGCCGTCGCGGCCGGCTCACCGGCGACCGCCGCCGAATCTGCCTACCAGATTGACACGGCGCTCTATCGAGCTCAAGGCACGAGCGAACAGCGGCTGCGCCCTGGCGAACGTGTCGCGCCTGGCGACGGACTGTTCGTGAAGCTCCGCGTCTCGATCCCTGCGTACGTCTACATCGTCAACGAAGACGATCAGGGCGAATCGTACCTCCTGTTCCCACTGCCTGGTCAGACCATCACGAACCCTCTTCCAGCCGGCGTCAGCAACCGGATTCCGGGCACGCGTGACGCGGAGGTCAACTGGCAAGGTCAGCAGCGCGGGCGGGCGCGAGCACTTCCTCGATCTTCGCCAGCCCCGAGCGGCAGCCGGTCTTCGAGGAGATGTTTGCCAACCTGCCGCGGCCGGAACCCGGTAGACCGGTGCGTCCGCGGCGCCTGGGGACCGAGTCGCTCAGCCGCCTGCGCAGCGTGGGGGGCTTGACCGCGCCTGCGCCGAAAGCGAACGCGCTGCGGCTTGCGCAGATGTTCCGCATCCCGTTGAGCGAAACTGAAGAAACCGCTCGCGGGCTGTGGATCCGTCAGCTCACGGTCGACAATCCGAAGTAATGCGCCGCGCTACTTCATTTCGATGACGACGAGCTCGATGGTCTTGCCTGTCTCGTTCGCGTCCTTGTGCATCTCGCCCGCCGGCATCGGCGCCTGCCAATAGGCTTTCCCGGTTTCATAGTGCACGACGGTCTTCTTGCCGTCCGCGCCGACGAGGGTCAGATCGCCGCCGACGATCGCGACGATGGTGCGATAGCGATCGTGGCGGTGCAGCGTCGATTCGGTGTGCGGAGGAATGACGCTCTTCCACGACACGGCGCGATCGTTCTCGAATTGCGGCACGCGGGTCATCTGCGCCTGCGCGAAGGTCCGGCTGACCGCCTCGCCAAGGCTTCGGCGCTCGAAAGCCGGACACTACTACTCGCCGCTAACGCGCAGCCAATGCCGATCGCAACCGCCTGTCGTCTCATGGTGTTCCTGCCCTTCCCGCCCATCCAGCCCTTCCCGCCCATCCTGCCCATCCCGCCTAGCGCGTATGCCCCAACAACCGAGCCGCATTGCCGTACCGGATGCCCTCACGCTGCTCCTCGGTGACCGGCAGTTTGGCGATCGCGTCGAGCATCGACGGGATGCTGCCGATCTGGTGCGGGTAATCGCTGCCGGCGAGAATGTGATCCGCGCCGGCGAAGTCGATCGCCAGCTTCAGCGCGCCTTGATCGAAGTTGACCGTGTCGTAGTAGAACTCCCGCAGGTACGTCGTCGGCGGCCGATCGATGTGCGCCCGGCAGTCCTTGAACGCGTGAAAGCCGCGGTCGAGACGCTCGGCCAGATACGGAATCGTTCCGCCGAGATGGCAGAGCGCCCATCGAATCTTCGGAAATCGCTCGACGACGCCGCTGAACACGAGCGAGGCGGCGGCGAGTGTCGTGTCGAAGAGGAAGCCGCACAGCGGCATCAGCCAGTATTCCCGCATCATGTCGACGTTCACGGGATGCGCGGGGTGGATGTACAACACCGCCCCGAGCTCGTTCGCCCGCTCGTAAATCGGCCAGAACCGCGCGTCGCTCAGCGCGACGCCGTTGATGTTGCTGAACAGCATGGCGCCGGGCATGCCGAGCTGACGCGTGGCGCGCTCGAATTCCTTCGCCGACGCCGCCGGATCGTTCAGCGGCAGGGTGGCCAGCGCGGTGAAATGGTGACCGCGCGTATCCATCGCCTCCTTGAACTCGTCGTTCACGAGCGCCGCCAGCTTCACCGCTGTCGCCGGCGACTCGACATGCGTGCCCGGCGTCGTGAGCGTGACGACCTGGCGCGTGACGCCGTGTGTGTCGAGCACTTCCTGCCGGTACGCCAGATCGCGATGGCCGCGGACGGCGACGTTGTAGTCGCCGGGATAGTGCAGGTTCGGGTTGCCGTCCTTATCGATCGTGACCTTGACGCTGCTCTGTCCCGACTGCAGCGCCTGCATGTACTTCGGCGGGTAATAGTGATTGTGAAAGTCGATCACGCGCATGAAGACGTCTCCAGACGAAGTAAACCGGCAGGCCCAGGAGCACGAGGCCGAGTCCCCACAGGCCGTTGAAGGGATCCGACACGATCTGAGTGATCGCCATGACGAGACACACGATCGCGAACAGCACCGGCGCGGCTGGAAAACCCGCGGCGCGAAATGCCGGCGCGTAGCCGGCGCCGCGCCGCAGCGCGAGCGTTCCAAGCGCCAGCGCCCCGAAAAAGATCCACTCCGTGTACACCACTCGCGAGACCAGCGTTCCGTAGGTCCCGGTCAGCACCAGCACCGACGACCAGATCGCCTGGGCGACAATCGCGATGTACGGCGTGCGATACGTCGGATGCACGGCTCCCATCCAGCGAAACAGCAGCCCGTCCTCCGCCATCGCGTAGTAAACGCGAGGCCCCGCCAGGATGATTCCGCTGTTGGCGCCAAGCGACGACACGATGACCAGGATCGAGATCGCCGAGGCCGCGGCCGGCCCCGCCGCGGTCAGCGTCGCGTCGTATGCGATGTGCGTGGACGTCAGAACACGGCTGAAGGGCAGTACCGAGGAGATAGGCCGCATTGAGGCCGAGATAGGTGACGACAACAACGGCAGTGCCCACCATCAACGCGCGCGGAATCGTGCGCTCGGGATTGCGCGTCTCTTCCGCCGCGTACGTCACCATGTGCCAGCCGCCGAATGCGAACAGGCCGGCGACGAGACCCCGAAAGAAGCCGCCGATCTGCAGTTCGCCGGCGGCGGCCGGCGCATGCAGGACTCCCGCGCCGAAGAGCAGCGCGAGCAGCAGCACGATGGCCCCGAGCTTCGCCATCGTCAGGGCGGTCTGCACCGCGCTGCCCGGCCGGACACCGACGTAGTTGATCGCGGACAGCACGACGATGCCGAGGACGGCGGTGAGGCGGATGCCGAGATCGCC
>CAWBVG010000029.1:0-42506 GCA_963792175.1 uncultured Acidobacteriota bacterium | reverse complement strand
TCCCGGTAGCGCTCCCGACACGTCAATCGCGACGTCGTCGGCCTCGTGGTCGCGCCATTGTCCAATGGCGTTGAAGTTTTCCAGCGCGAAGCCCACCGGGTCGATCGTACGGTGACAGTTGGCGCACACGGCATTGTTGCGGTGCGCGGCCAGCCGCTCGCGCATCGGAAGGCTGGCGGACACGGTGCTTTCATCGAGCGACGGCACGTTCGGGAGCGGAGGCGGCGGCGGCGCACCGAAGATGCTGCCCAGGACCCACACACCGCGAATGATCGGCGACGTTCGCGTGGCGAACGACGTCACGGCCAGCACGCTGCCGTGCCGCAGCAGGCCGCCACGCTGGCTATCGGGTCCCAGGGTCACGCGGCGGAAGCGGCTGCCGTAGACATCCGGAATCCCGTAGTGCCTGGCCAGGCGCTCATTCAGAAAGGTGTAGTCCGCCTTGATTAATTCGAGCACGCTGCGATCCTCGCGCAACACGTGGTCGAAAAAGAGCTCGGTCTCCTGGCGGAACGCCTGACGGAGATTGTCATCGAAGTCCGGATAGAGACGCTGGTTCGGATTGACCGCCTCGAGATTTCGTAGCCGTAACCATTGGCCGGCGAAGTTGGTCGCGAGGTTGAACGAGCGCCGATCGGCGAGCATTCTGCGCGTCTGCTTTTCGAGCTCCTCCGGGCGACCGAGCTTGCCGGCTATCGCCGCAGCGAGCAATTCATCGTCGGGGATGCTGCTCCACAAGAAGAACGACAGGCGGGATGCCAGCTCGAGATCGCTGATGCGGTAGACACCGCTGGCGTGGATGTTTTTCGGTTCGCTTTCCACTCGGAAGAGGAACTCAGGATTGATGAGCACGGCGCTCAACGCCTTGCCGATTCCCGCGTCGAAATCCTTCTCGGCCCGGCCCTCGCGGTAGAACGCCATTGGGCCCTCGACCTCCGCTTTCAGACATCGGCCGGCGATAAGCGCGCCGCATGAGAGTCGTGAGAATCGTTGTGGCGCACGCCTCTTCCTTGTGGGAGGACGGGGAGCCGTCCTTGCCGGGTCGCTCCGCTTGAGGCCGGCACACGAACAGCCGGCGGCGGCTCGGTGTGTTCTCCGCGCCTTTCGCCTCGTAGGGTCCGGTCAGCGAAAATCCCATCGATGGCTGGTGCGCTTCGCGGATGGCGCCGCTCGTTGAAGTGCGCTTGCAGGGGCTGCCTGGCCGTTTCGAGCAGCGATGCGCCATCCTTGACGAATGTGACGCCGATTCCTTCGTGCGGGCCTGCACTCACGGTGACGCGCGCTTTCAAATTCTTGTCCAGCACTGTGGCGTCGGCGCCGGTGGGCTTCTCGACCTTGAAGTTGGCGACCGGCTGCCGGTCGACAAGCACCATCAGCTCGTGGGCACGCGGCTCTCGCAACCCGCTGACCTTGTCCTTCCAGATCGCGCGCCAGCCAGATCTGGATCTCGTACTCGCCGTCCTGGGCGAATGTGTGGGACACCGACACGCCGCCGCGCGTGCCCAGCGGCAGGCCGGGCAGCTGATCTTCCTGCGTGAGGTCGGCCGGCAGTCGAATGATGTCGTTCTGGAGAGACGAATCCGTGCGGCCAATCGCCAGGCGGCTGATTTTCTGCGCGGCCGAGATATAGCGATCGAGCAGGGTCGGCGGCAGGTCGCCGACCGTCACGTTGTCGAAGCCATGACCGCTGTCATCGGCTGGCAGGAGCGAGGCGGCGTCGATGTCGAGCGCCAGCAGGTCTCTGACGGCGTTCTGATACTCGGTCCATTTCAGGCGGCGCAGCGTGTCCGTGCGGCCGGGATTCGGTCTGGCGGCAGACGCAGCGTCGAGCGACGTTTCCAGCCAAGTCAGCAGCGCGCGCCTGTCGTCCGGGGACGGCTGCGGCATGTTGGCTGGCGGCATCGTGCCCGTGTGGACTTTGCGCACCACCTTTTCCCAGTACTTCGGCGTCAGCCCCGGGGTGGTCGACGTCGAGCCGGTCCAGTCTCAGGTCCGCGGTCTTGAGGCGTTCGTTGTGGCACGTGACGCAGTAGCGATCGACCAGACGACGGGGGCTCGACGCGGGCGTGACCGCACCGGGGGCTGGGCTTGCCGGCTGTGCAGACGTTTGTGACTGGAGGCAAACGCACAGGGTGACCGTCACTGCGACGGACCCCACCGTCAACACTCTCGCGAAAGGGAAAAGCTTCGTCATGTGACTCCGCCGCGAGATGGCGCTTGCGATTTCGAACCGGGTCCCAGTATGCCCGTACCCGGCGCGACTGGAGACGCTTCTTCTTTTTGGTTCACTCGCTAACGATTCCTCTGCGGCCCGCCACCTCTCGCTTTGCTCGCGATTGTTTTCACTTCCGCGGCGCCAGCCGGCGCAACTCCTCGAACCAGTTCTGCACTACGACGAGCTGCCTGGACGCACCCTGGCCATCTGCGTCGATGGGTTTGATCATCAGGAGGCGGCCGTCGTGCGCGACGTCGAACTGCGTCGGCCCGACGTTGAGCTCATACGGACCTTCGAACAGCTTCTTCGGCTTCGGCCAGGTTGAGGGATTGTCGCCGCCAACGGCCACGGCCATCACCGCCTGTCCGCGACGATAGAACAGCGTTTTGCCGTCGGGCGCCCATTTCGGGTTCTGGCCACCGTCGGTGGAAATGCGCGTGCGCCCACGGGAGGTGTCCGGAAACGGTAGCACATAGATTTCGTCAGTCCCGGTGGTCGGGCTCGTGGTGGCGACCCAGTTCTCTGTTGGAGAGACTCGGCCGTTGCCACCCTTGATCAGCACGCGGGGTGTGGTCCCCCTCGATATCAACCCTCATCAGTCCGGTCACGGTGGCGATTGAGATGCCCCGGTCACCGAAATCGGTGTACGCGATCCATTTCCCGTCGGCCGACCAGTCCACGGGCAGGTGTGTGCCGGTGGTGAGGCGCTCGACGCTACCCGTCGTGTCAGCGCGGCGTATGAAGATGCCAGGTCCACCAGGCTGTCCGCCGGAGTGATAGGCAATGCGGGTACTATCCGGCGACCAAATCGGTTCGCTGTCCCGGCCCCGATCCGTGGTCAGCCTGTCCACGGTTCCTCGTTCGAGGTCCAGGATCCACACGTCATACTCGCCGCTGCTGGTGATGTCAAAAATGCGAGACCACGGCCGTCAGGCGAGAGCCTCGGCGCCTGGTACATGGCCGTTGGCGCCTTGATTGACGTTTCGCCGCCATCGCGATCGACCCACACCGGCAGGCGGGATGCGCCGCTTCCGCGGGTGTACACGAGCGTGCCATTCGCCGCCACGTCCAGGACCGGAATGACGCCGCCGAGCATCGCGAATTGCTGAAGCACTGGCACCGGTGTGCCGGCGATCGTCCGCGTCTTGAGATCGAAAGGCACGGCCTGCAAGACTCCGTTTGCCACGAACACGAGGTGACCGCTTTCGACGTACCACGGGGCGGTTCCCCCGCGGACGAGGATTTTCCGGTCGCCGGTCTCGAGGTCCAGCAGCGCAATCTGCGGCATGGCGGTGCTCAAGGTCGTCGTGAACAGCACGGCCGTCCGCCGGGCAGGCGTCCGGGCGAGATATGGTCGGCTTCCCCGCGTTCATGGTCGGGCGTTGTCAGGACGCTCACCTCGCCGCCAGTGGCGGCGACACGCTGCAATCCTGTCGTCCCGTTGCGGTAGCAAACACGATCGTGTCGTCGTCCAGCCACGTCGCACCGCGCACCTGCCCATCGATTTGGCAACGGCGATCGTGGGGCCCCCCGTCAACGCCACTCTCATGAGCGTGGTGCCGTCCGGTGTACGCCACGAATTGACTGTTGGGGGAGACGAGCGGGAACACGATGTTGCTTCCGCTGACGAGTGGCCGCGGCTCGAGCTCGTCGAGCGCCCGAACCAGGAGTTGCGCCCGGTTGCTGCTGATGTAGACGATGCGAGTGCCGTCAGGTGATCGCAATCAGGCTTGCCGGTCCCACGATACCGGTGAGCACGATCGACGTGCGAACGATGCGCGGTGCTTCGGGTCGCGTCGCCCACCACGTCGTCACTCCAGCAAACGCCGCGGCGAGGATTACTGCAGCCGGCATCGCGAGGCGCCGCGCGAGACCACGGTTCGGCCGCGGTGTCGGCGGATGTAGGAACCGCTGAGAGCGGTATCGATTCTTCGAGCAGGATCAGCGCCGCGGCCATGTCGCCGCATCGCTGTCGGGGATCCTTGGCCAGACATCGTCGCACCAGGACGCTGATCGCAGATGGCAGGGTATCAGGAAGCTGATTCCAGTCTGGCTCGCGCTTCAGCACGCTCGCCAGCGTGTCCGCGATGTCGTCGTCTTCAAAGACGCGCGTGCCGGTCATCATCTCGTACAGCACGCAGCCAAACGACCATACGTCCGAGCGTTTGTCCGCGGGTTTGCCTCGCGCCTGCTCAGGCGACATATAGGCGGCATAGACCGAGGAGCGCACCCACGCCGGTCATCAGCGCGGGGCTCGTGATCGTCGGCGTGAGTGAGGCCGCCGTTGCGGAGGCATCCGCGCGGTTATCAAGCTTGGCCAGTCCGAAGTCGAGCACCTTCACGTCGCCGGCCTCTGTGAACGCCACGTTCGAAGGTTTCAGATCGCGATGGACGATGCCTTTGTCATGCGCCGCCTGCAGCGCGAGCGCGATCTGACGCGCGATTTCGATCGCCTCGTCCAGCGGTACCGCGCCGCGCTCGAGACGACTCGCCAGCGTGCCGCCCTGACAAGGGAGGTCCAAGGGCACTCCGGACTGTGCTCGATTGGATCCCGAGACGGGCGTATACTTTCGACTTCGGGAAGCGATCTCCTCTTAGGCTCATCTGCGAAGGAGAGACCGATGGGTTCGAAACGACTTGCAATCGGCGGGAATCTCCTGAAGAGCGGCGCCACGTTAGCCGGTGGTTTCACCCTGGGAGCCGCGGCACCCGCGCTCGGCCAGGAACAGATGACACATGCATCCCCGCCCATGATCAAGGGCGACACCGATGGTCAAATCGCCTACGGCGATCGCTCCAAGTATGTGAAGTCGGTCCGCATCCCCCACGGCGGCCGGCCGTCGCCCGATAACTTCGGGCTGACGTTTCATGTGGCAACGCCGCTTCAGGACTCCGTCGGGGTGATCACGCCATCCTCGCTCCACTACTTCGCGACGACTCGTGGAGCCTTTCTCCCGGACGTCGATCCGCGGGAGCATCGCCTCATGATCCACGGCCTGGTCGACCGTCCGCTGACCTTCACCATGGAGGACTTGAAGCGCCTCCCGTCCGTCACCCGCCTGCATTTCATCGAGTGCGCGGGGAATCGATCGTCGCGGAGAGCGAAAACCGTTCAAGAAACGCACGGCATGACGAGTTGCGCCGAGTGGACCGGCGTGCTCCTCTCGACGCTGCTCAAGGAGTGCGGACTGAAAGGCGGGGCATCCTGGTTCGTCGCAGAAGGGGTGGAGGAAGTGAAGGGCGCGTCGAGCATGCCGATCGCCAAGGCGATGGACGACTGCATCGTGGCCTACGGCATGAACGGCGAGGCCGTGCGGCCTCAGAACGGATTTCCGCTGCGGCTGATGGTCCCCGGCTTCGAGGGAATTTTTCACACCAAGTGGCTGCGACGAATCAAGGTCGTCGATCGGTACTACATGAACTACAACGACTTTGGGCATCTTCATGAGGACGACAAAGAGAAAGAGGCGGCACTGAGTTACCAGATCGGGCCCAAGTCGGTCATCACGTTCCCTTCGGGCGGACAACAGCTGCCCGGCAAGGGTTTCTACGAGATCAGCGGCCTGGCCTGGTCCGGTGGCGGCGCGATCAAGCTGGTGGAAGTGTCCACCGACGGCGGCAAGAAATGGAACAAGGCCGAGTTCAAGGGAACGCCACAGCGTATGGCCCATACCCGTTTTGCCTATCAGTGGAATTGGGACGGAAACGAAACGGAGCTCCAGTCGCGCTGCACGGACGAGATCGGTCAGGTTCAACCGTCGCGCGCACAGATCGCCAAGTACTGGAACAAGCCCTTCGATGAAACATTCAGCGTGCCGGGGTTGGACAACAGCATTCAGCCCTGGAGGATCGCCAAGGACGGGAGCGTGACCAATGGGAACGCGTAGGGTTCTCCTGATTGCGTTCGCGTTCGCCTTGCTGATCGGCGTCTCCGCGCTGGCGCAGGGGCCTACCTATGGAGTGGGACGCACGCCGACCGCCGAGGAAATCCGCGCGTTGGATATCTCCATCGGCCCGACCGGAGAAGAACTCCCGCCGGGAAAAGGCACGGCCAAGGAGGGCGCGCAGGTCTATCGCGCGAAGGGATGCGCGGGATGCCACGGCGCGGCGGGGATAGGCGGTACGGCGCCCATTCTGAAAAGCAAAGATCCCAAGAATCCTGACGTCTGGGCGCGAGGACGAATCCTGCCGCTTCGCGCGCCGTTCGCGACGACGGTCTGGGATTACATCAATCGCGGGATGCCCCTCAATAGAGAGGGGACGCTAACGGCCGATGAGGTCTACGCGTTGACGGCGTATCTGCTCTACATCAACGATGTCATCCCGGAGGACGAGACACTGGACGCCCAGAGTCTGCCGAAGGTCAAGATGCCAATCGGTGACAAATACGCTTCCCTACCTGACTGGAAGCCCAGGACGCCAAGGCTCAAAGGTTACCCCTACTAGAGGTTCTGGTCCGTCCTGATCAGTTACGGCATGCACGACGGCGCGAGCATTTCGAGCGAGACGACGTTGACAGCATCGCCGTCGGCGCGTCGCACGAGAAACCCCGTCGCTGCGACACGGTGGCCGCGATGGGCGGCCGGACTCGGAAACGGATTCAGCAGGACGATCGTCCGTGCCTCGGATGGCGGCGAATCTTGACGGCGACTCGTCTTTGAAGCGGTGTCGAGCGCGGTGCGCTCCGGTTCGGTCGCGCTGGTCAGCTGCCACTCGCGATCGTCGCGCAGTTCCAGGCAGCCGGTGGTTCGGACGAGCGTGCCGGTCCGAACCGGAATCGGCCCACCTTTTCCTGTGATCTGAATCGTCGCGAGCGCATCGGCGTCAGGCGTCAGCTCCGCGCGGCCTTCCGGAAATCCATTCTGCTGCATCACGTAGGCCATCGCGTCGAGCTTCTGAAGATCCTCGACGGCGGCCACCTGGCCGGCCGGCATGGTGTCGCGGATTCTGCGGAACAGATCGGCGAGGGTCCGCGACTCCCAATGCTCCGCGAACCGATCGCCGGACAGCGGATTCTGCGAGTTCGCGTCGTTGCCGTGGCACCGGGCGCAGTGCCCGACGTATACCTGCTTGCCGCGCTCGGCCTGTGCCGCGGTGTACACGCCGTCCCACACGGACGACATCGATCGAGCGTTCTGCTGCGTGCGCACCGATCTGCGCCGCGAGGGAGATGGAAGACGCACACAGGACAACGCTGGCAAGCCATACCAGCCCCATCACATCGTTCCAGACGCGCACGCGAGAAGCTGTATGTCGTCGCAAGCTGGATCACCCTCTCCCCGGCCCGCGCGCTACTTGGCGCTCTTGATCTCGAGACCGGTGAAGTAACCTTCTGTGCCTGGTCCGATCCAGAGAGCCACGCCGCCAGAGGAATCACCGAGCTTGAGATCGTTCACGATCAAACAGGGCTCGGCGGCGCCGTGGACAAACAGGCGGGCTTTCGTCCCTTCGACCGTAATGCGGTAGCGCGTCCACACGCCCGGCTCGAGGTCCACATAGCTCTCGTACTTTTCCGGCGCCTGCTGGCGCGAGACGGCGAAGCTGAAGTCGGGGTGCGCGCTGTACTGCGTGGAGTGATTGCGACGGACCTGGTCGTCGGCGCGGCCGTTGGTCGGCCGCAGATAGATGTACTCGAACTTGCCGTTCTGAAGACGGAACCCGATTCCAATGAAGCCGCGTGCGCCGCCGGCGGCGGCCGCGCCGGCAGGACGCCCGGCCAGTTCCACCGCGATTTCGCCATTGTGAAAGGCGGCATCCTTCACGACCGCGTAGGCTTCACCATTGGCCACCTCGCCCTCTTCCGTGATCTTCACCGCCCGCTTGCCCTGATAGTCGACGGACTCGAGTTTCACCTTGTGGGGAACCAGCTGACCAACGGTTTGAGCGGACGCTCGCGGAGCGAAGGCGACGAGGGCCCAGAGAGAGCGGATGGCAGACGGACACCGTCAATCGCGTGTTCATGAACCCTCCATCACCACGATGGCTCGCCCGACTCCTTCGTCCGATTGTCAGCTCTATTTCACGGAGTATTTTGTGAACGCGCCGCCAGCCTGGACCAGCGAATTCGGTCCTTCCGCCGCGTAGACGTTGCCGTCCGCATCGACCGCGATGCCCTCGCCGGCGGTGCCCTGGTACACCCGGTCCTCGCGCTCGAACGGCGGGATGAACGCTGTGATGCGATCTTCGTCGACCGGACCGATGCGCACGCCGTCGCGCCAGTTCGGGTGATTCAGCGGACCCGACTCCGAGTCGATGGCGTACAGCAGGTTGCCCTTGATGAAGAACCCGCTGGTGCGCCCGAACATGTAGCGCGACTCCAGGTACTTGCCGTCCTCATCGAAAATCTCGAGCCGGTGGTTGCCGCGATCGGCCACCCAGAGACGGCCCCTGGCGTCGAACATCAGGGCGTGCGGCGTGCGGAACTCGCCGTGGCGCACGCCGATCGTTCCCCACGACTTGATGAACTTACCGTCCGGCGTGAACTTGCTGATGCGCGACGTGGCGCCGCGCTTGAGCCCGTCGGCGATCGCCGCCGCGGTGGTCATGCCCTGGGCGTCGTGGCCGTCGGATACGTAGATGCTGCCGTCGGGCCCGACGACGACGTCGTTGGGCTGGTTGAACTGGCCATCGGCATTGCCCGCCTTGCCAGCGACGCCGAGACTCAGGAGCTTCTCGCCTTTCGGGCTGAACTTGTGCACCTGGTGTCCCTTGGTGCCTTCCTTGTTGGCCGCGAAGTCGGCAATCCACACGTTGCCGTCCTTGTCGACGGAGATCCCGTGCGGCGTCACCATCACACCCTTGCCGAAGTTGGCGAGCACCTTGCCGGTGTGGCGATCGAACTTGAAAATCGGGTCGACCGGCGTGTTGTCGCAATCGACAGGGCCGCCGCCGGCCGTGCCCGCGCCGCAGCGTTCGTAGCCCCAGATATTGCCGTCCTTCGGATCGATGTCGAGGCCGGCCGACGTGCCCCACTTGCGCCCCGCAGGCAGCTCACCCCAGTTGCGCGTCACTTTCGGGGCCGGGTTCGGCAGCCCCTCGCCGGTGATCGGATTCGCCACCTTCGCGGCAGACTGCGCCGACAACGTCGCGCGTGAGTCGGGGTTGCTGTACGCCGTCAATAGAAAGAGCGCGCAGGCGCCGAATATGGAGATCACAATTCGTGGCGTGGGCATGACACCTCCTCGTAAGTTTCAAGGACTGTCGCTAATCAGTGTTCCGGGACGGGCGGCTACCGGAGAGTATCGCTCATCGCTGGCGTGCCGGGAACGCCTTGCTGGATCGAACCAATGGTCCGAAACTGGGTTCGCCCCATGTCTGTTGGCGTCAACGATCGAGCCGATCCCAGAAGACCCGCCGGCCCGGAACGTTTGGCAGCACGAGCTGACCCTGGTACATCGTGAACGCCTGCGACGTCTGAGTCTCGCCGGTCCACGTCAGGGTGAGTACCGAGCCCGCCACGGCCCATCGGCCCACGGTCTTCGCCCCCGCACCCGACGCGGTGACGCTCCAGCGTTCGGCCGTCCCGTCGACACGGAGCACGAGATGGTCGTCACGCGAACTCTCGAACACGATTCGCGTGGTTCGCCAGTGTCCGACCAGGGTCGAGTCGGTCGCGCCCCGCGCCGGCGCGCTCGTTTGCGGCGAACCCTGTGCGCGTTTCGCCGTATCGGCCAGACGCGTGGCGGCAGCCACCGCCCCGAGCCGTGGCCAGTCGGCCGCGAGCTGCTCCATGAGCGGGAAGAGTGGTTTGGGCCAGGTGTTTCCGGGTGTGTCGAGCGCCGCCCGTACCAGTGCGGCGCTGATGACGGGCGCGAACTCTGACAACGTCGTCAGCGTCGCCGCGAATTGCTGCGGCGTGTCGGCCGTCAGCGCGGCGCCGGCGATCATCCGCACGCAAAGCAATTGCGCCGCCTCTCGCGGACCGCGTTCGCGGCCGTCGAGCGCGGCTTGACGCGCCAACAGCAGCGTGCCGCGCTGGTTCTCGTTCAGCGACGCATTCCGCAATTGCCGGTCGATCGAGTCGAGAAGGCGCTGACTCACCAGCGCGCGCTCGTGCCGCGTCAGGACGGTCACCAGGTCGTTGTATCCGCGAGCCTGATCCACGCCGGCGAACAAGCGCTCGACGTCGGCATCGGTCACGTCGGAGGCCGGCAGTTGCGCCAGGACGGCGATCTCGAGGGGTGAGGGCACCAGGAGCGCAGCGAGCAGCAGGGCCACTTTCATCGCGAGACCCTCCAGTTGTCTTCCATCGTTCGGTTGGAGGAAGCGTACGCCCGGCCAGTGGAAATTGATAGAGGTCCTGCAGTCAAATGACGGAGGACCTGATCGTGAGACCACCGATGCGCCTGTCCAGACATGACCGCTGACAAGCCCGCGCCTGAGGCCGTCGCGGTGCTCGACATGGGGGCAAGCGCCATTCGACTGGTCATCGCCGAAGTGGCGGCCGGGCGGTCGATCCGGGTCGTGGAAGAAGCCTCGCGCGGCGTGTTATTGGGTCGAGACACGTTTTCAGGCGGTGTGATCCGGCCGAAAACCGCCGACGCCACGTTTGCCGCCCTCGAAGGCTTTCGCCACATCATCGACACCTACAAGGTGCAGCGAATCCGCGCGGTGGCGACCAGCGCGGTCCGCGAAGCGCGCAACAGCGAGCTGTTCCTCGATCGCGTTCGCGGACGGACCGGCTTCGCGTTTGACATCATCAACGAGGCGGAGGAAAGCCGGCTCGTCTATCTTGCCGCGCGTGATGCCTTGCGTGGCCACGCCGCGCTAAGGGGTGCCTGGACGCTGCTCGTCGAGGTCGGCGGCGGCAGCACGAGCCTGATGCTGCTGCGCCGCGGCCGGCCCAATCGGTCCGGTGTCTACGCGCTCGGTGCCGTCAGACTGCGCCAGGTTCTGGATCTCCGGCGGCACACCCACGAGCTGCAGGTGTCGCTGCTCAAACGCTCGATCGCGAACGTCGTCGAGGAAATTGCCGTGTCGATGCCGCTCGAACGCGTCACGCAGGTGGTGGCGATCGGTGGCGACGTGCGGCTGGCCGCCGCCCAGATTCTGGAACAGGAGGACAACGATGGCGTCCACGAGATTCCCGGCGAGGCGTTCCTGGCGTTCTGCGACGAAGTCGAGCGGCTGGACGACGACGGCCTGGTGAACCGCTTTCGCCTGCCGGTGGCTGATGCCGAGACGTTGCTGCCGGCGCTGCTCGTGTACCGGGCAGTGCTGGCCCATACGGCCGCGCGGCAGATCGTGGTGTTGGATGCCTCGTTGCGGGCCGGGATGCTCCTGGATCTGCTTCAACCCGCTGGCCGCCTCAGCGCCGACGACTTCGAAGGTCAGGTTCTCGCGAGTGCTGAAGCGGTCGGGCATCGGTTTCGATTCGACCGGGCGCACGGTCATCACGTCGCGATGCTGGCGACGCGGCTCTTCGACGAACTGCGCGACGAACACGGTCTGACGGATCGCGATCGGCTGCTCCTGCAGACCGCCAGCATCCTGCATGACGTCGGCATTTACGTCAGCTTGCGCGCGCATCACAAGCATTCGCAGTACCTGCTGGCCGCCTCGCAGATTTTCGGGTTGTCCGACGACGAAACCGCGGTGGTGTCCAATATCGCGCGCTATCACCGCGGACGAAGCCCTCAGCAGAGCCACCTGCCGTATGTCGCCCTGGATCGCGGCGACCGGATCCGGGTGACCAAGCTGGCCGCGATCCTTCGCCTGGCGAATGCGCTCGATGCCGAACATCTTCAAAAAGTGCGGGACCTCAGGCTGGCGCGCGGCGAGGCGTCGTGGGTGCTCGAGGTGGACAGTATTGGCGACATCACGATGGAACAGATGGCGGCGAAGGCTCGGACGGACATGTTCACCGAAGTGTTCGGCCGCCAGTTGGTGATCCGCCTGGCGGGGGTCATCGCGTGACGCCGCCACACCCGCACGATACCAGCCTGTTCATCAACCGCGAACTGTCGTGGCTGGCGTTCAACGAGCGTGTCCTCGAGGAGGCGCTGGATTCAAAGACCCCGCTGCTCGAACGCGTCAAGTTCGCCGCGATCGCCGCGTCGAACCTCGACGAATTCTTCATGGTTCGCGTCGCCGGGCTCCAGCAAGCGGTCGAGGATGGCGAAACGTCGCCCGACCTGAGCGGCCTGACACCTTCCCAACAGCTCGACGCGGTTCGCGTCCGGTCGCAGGCCTTCGTGGCGGCTCTCTACCGTCTCGTCACCGCGGAGCTCCTGCCGGCGCTCGCATCACACGGGATCCGGCTGCTCGCCTACTCCGACTTGAACGATGCGCAGCGAAAGGTGCTCGGCGCGTTCTTCGCCGAGGCGGTCCTGCCGGTGTTGACGCCGCTGGCGATTGACGTCTCGCGGCCTTTTCCGCTGCTGTCGTCGCTGAGCCTGAACGTGGCGGTCCTGCTGGGCGCGGCGCCGGCCGAATCGGACCATCGGCTGGCGATCGTGCAGGTGCCGGCCGGTCTTGCCCGGCTGGTGCGGATTGTCGGCGCGGACGGCGCGGCATTTGTGCCGCTCGAGGAGATCATTCGCGCGCATCTCCCGCATTTGTTCCCCGGCCAGACGATTCTGCAGTCAACGGTGATGCGCCTGGTGCGCGATGCCGAAATGGAATTCGACGACGAAGGCGGACGCACACAACTGGAGCTGGTCGAGCGCGAGCTGAAACGGCGGCGCCGGAGCGATGTCGTCCGGCTCGAGCTGGAAGCGTCGTCTTCGCCGGAGCTGGTCGACCTGATTGCCGACCAGGTCGCGGTCACGCCGGCGGATACCTTCGCGGTGCAGGGACCCATCGATCTCCGAGTCCTGATGGGCTTCGTGGAGCTGCCGGGTTTTCAGGAGCTGCGTGACAGTCCGCTGCCACCGGTCGACGTCCTGACCGGAGAGCAAACGGATATCTTCTCGATTCTCGACGACCAGGATCTGCTGCTGCACCATCCCTATGAGTCCTACGACCCGATCGTGGCCCTTCTGGCGCAGGCTGCCGACGACCCCGATGTGCTCGCGATCAAGCAGACGCTGTATCGCACGAGCGCCGGCTCCGCGTTGATCGCCAGCCTGCAGCGCGCCGCCGAGCGAAACAAACAGGTCACCGTGATCGTGGAGTTGACGGCGCGCTTCGACGAAGAGCGCAACATTCGCTGGGCCCGCGCCCTCGAGGAGGCGGGGGCGCACGTCATCTACGGCGTGCGCGGCTACAAAGTGCACGCGAAGATGTGCTTGATCGTCAAGCGGACCCCGCAGGGTCTGCGGCGATACGTCCATCTCGGCACCGGCAACTACAACGAGAAGACGGCTCGCCAGTACACGGACTTCGGCCTGCTCACGACCTCGCAGGCGATCGCCGAGGACGCCAGCGCCTTCTTCAGCACGCTGACCGGGTACTCCGACCCGCCTCGGCTCAAGAAACTGACGATGGCCCCCACCG
Organism: uncultured Acidobacteriota bacterium; assembly: GCA_963792175.1. Lineage (GTDB taxonomy): Bacteria > Acidobacteriota > Vicinamibacteria > Vicinamibacterales > CAVVIG01 > CAWBVG01. Next base: position 28,855 of record CAWBVG010000029.1, on the reverse strand, counting down.
GCCTTCGGCAGCGGTTTCTCAAGCTGATCGATCGCGAGCGCCGCCGGGCGGCGGCGGGCCAGGACGGGGAGATCACCGCCAAGGTGAACTCGCTCATCGACGACGAGATCATCGAAGCCTTGTACGCGGCCTCGCGCGCCGGTGTGCGGATTCGCCTGAATGTTCGCGGCATCTGCGCGCTCCGGCCCGGTGTGCCGGGCGTCAGCGACCACATCGAAGTCGTGTCGGTGATCGATCGGTTTCTCGAACATTCACGCATCTATTACTTCTTCAACGGCGGCGACGAGGACGTCTACCTCGCCAGCGCCGACTGGATGACCCGCAATCTGGACAAACGGGCCGAGCTGATGTTCCCGATCGAGCAGCCCGAACACAAGGTCAAGGTCCTCGACGCGCTTCGCGCGATGTTCCGTGACACCGAGAAGGGTCGATGGCTACAGGCAGACGGGACCTACCGCCGGCGCACCGCGCACGCGGACGAACCGCGCTTCCGCGTCCAGGAGGCGCTGCACGAACAGGCGCGTCGAACCGCGGCGATGGCGCGCGAACGGACCGGTGTCACGTTCAAGCCGAAATCTGCCCGCCCTCTCGAAGGCGCTTGATCAGCTGAATCTGACCGGCGTGATAGATCGCGTGACATGTGATGCCCAGCACCAAATCAAAACGCCCGCCATCCGCCACTGGCGATGTCGCCTGACCTGCCTCGATCCGTTCACGTGACACCCGGTTTGCAAATCGCCCAGCCTGATCTACAGTAATCGTTAAGTGAATGGTTAAATCGTTCAGTCAAGGCAGGCGACGCAAGGCCGGTCAGCGCCGACGGTCGCGAAAGGCCCGCAGCCGGCGCGTCAAGCGCGCCGGTTCGACGGAAGAGACGGAACAGCGGATCCTGGACGCGGCCCACGCGGTGTTCGTGCGCGCCGGCACCGCCGGCGCGCGGACCCTCGAGATCGCGAAGGAAGCCGGCGTGAACCCGGCGCTCCTGCATTACTACTTCCGCACCAAGGAGCGCCTGGCCGAGGCGGTCTTCAGGCGGGCGGCGGGACAGCTGCTGCCGGCGGTGGTCCGCATCCTCGGCTCGGACGCGACGCTCGAGGACAAGGTCGAGCAGGTTGTGCAGGTCGAGCTGCAGTTCCTCTCCAAAGCTCCATACCTGCCGGCGTACATCCTCAGCGAGCTTGCGCATCACCCCGACCGCGCGCCGCAGCTCATCGCCGCCGTCACCGGCGAAGTGCCGGTCGCGCTCGGCACGCACCTGCGGACCGTGCTCGCGAAACAGATCGACGCCCGCGTCCGCGACCGGACGATGCACCCGATTTCACCGGATCAGTTCGCCGTCAACCTGCTCGCGCTCTGCGTCTTCCCGTTTGCCGCGCGGCCGTTGTTCATGGCGCTGTTCGGGATCGATGAGAAGGGATTCGAGCAGTTCATCGACCGACGCCGCCGGGAGCTGGCGCCATTCTTTCTGAGAGCCTTACGCCCATGAGTGCTTCGCGCGCCGTTCGCCGTTTCGTCATCGTCGTTCTCGGATTCGTGTTCCTGATTCCTGGCTCGATGGCGGCACAACCGGCGGCAACGGCGCCGCGCACGTTCGAACTCGCCGCGCTCCAACGGGCCGCCATCGAATCGGATCCACGGATGCGGCAGCTGCGACTGCTGATGGAGCAATCCGAGCTGCGGCTGCGCAACATCGCGGTCGGCCGGTTGCCGGCTGTCGGCGTTGAGGGTCTGGCCCAGTATCAATCCGACGTGGTGCATGCGGCGTTCCCCCTGCCGGGCGGACAGATCCTCTTCTCGCCGCCGAAGGCGACCGTCGACGCCGGCATTCGCATCGAGCAATCCTTGTTCGATGCCACCCTGGATGCACAAAGCGCCCTCGAACGCTCGCAGCTCGCCGAGCAGCAGGCGCGCGTGCGCACCGCGCTCTTCGGCCTGCGACAGCAAGTCAACGACGCGTTCTTTGCTGCCGCCGCGTTACAGGCCCGGGCCGGAGCGCTCGCCGCCACCGTCGCCGATCTCCAGGCGCGCCTCGACGAGGTCAATGCGCGCGTCACCCAGGGCACGGCGCTGCCGGCCGAGGCCGCCGCGGTCGAAGCGACGCTCCTGCAGCGGCGCCAGGACGAGGACGAGCTGCGAACCAATCGCGAGGCGTCGCTCGCGCGGCTGGCGATCCTCATCGGACAGCCGCTGCGGGACGGCGATGTGCTGCCGCTGCCGAATGTGGCGGAGACGGTGGCGCGCGCGCAGCAGGCGTCCGCCGCCGTCCGGTCGCGTCCCGAGTACGAGCAGTTTGCCCGCACCCGCGATCGTCTCGGGAGGCAGGCGGACCTGACGAAGGCGCGGGAGCGCCCTCGCGTCGGGACCTTTGGCAAGGTCGCCTACGGTCTGCCTGGACTGAACTTCATCGAGAGCGAGTGGGAATTCTACGGTTTCGGCGGCGTGCGCGTTGAGTGGAAGGCGTGGACCTGGGGAACTGCCGCGCGCGAGCGCGAGGCGCTGGCGATCGGCCAGCAGATTGTCGCGGCGGACCAGGCCGCCTTCGACCGGGGCCTGCTGGAGTCGACGGCCGTCGACCGCGCGTCGATGGAACGGCTGCAGCACGCGCTGACGGTCGATGAACGGATCGTGGCGTTGCGCGAGCAGGTGGCGCGCTCGACGCAGATTCGTCTCCAGGAGGGCGTCGTGACCGCCTCGGAATACCTCGATCGCCAGGCGGAATTGCTGCAGGCGCGCTTCGCACGAGCGGGACATGAGGTCGAGCTTGCGCAGGCGAGCGCACGCCTGCTCACCACGCTTGGACTGGAGGTGCAGTGATGCGCGCATCGACCCTCGCCGGCCTGCTCGCGTTCACGGTGTCGGCCTGCGGGAAGCCCGCCGGACCGGACGCCTACGGCAACGTTGAAGCCACCGAGGTGGTGGTGTCGGCGCAGGCGGGCGGGCAGCTCACGGCCTTCGCGCCGCAGGAGGGCCAGACGATCGGCGCAGGCGCGGTTGTCGGCGCGGTGGACTCCAGCGATCTCGCGCTGCAGCGAGATCAGGCGGCGGCGCAGCGCGCCACCAACGCGTCGCGCGTGCTGGAGGTTGGCCCGGCAGGTTCCCGTGATCGAAGCGCAACGCGCGGCGGCGCAGGCGCAGCGCGACGCCGCGACGTCCCAGGCCGCGGCGTTGGCCAGTCAGCTCGAGATCGCCAGGCGCGCGCAGCGAGCGCACGCAGCGGCTGTTCGCGCAGCAGGCGGCGACCGCGCAGCAACTCGATCAAGCCGAACGTGAGGTTCGGACGCTGGAACACCAACTCGAGGCGCAGCGCGGGCAGATCGAGGCGCAGGCGCGGCAGGTTGCCGCGCATACCGGACAGATCGCCGCGGTACGGGCGCAGCAGGAGACCGCCGCTCAGCAGGTGACGGTGTCGGCCGCGCAGATCGGACAGGTCGACGAGCGCATCCGCAAAGCACAGATCGTCAACCCATCGGCCGGCACGGTGCTCGTCACCTATGCGAGAAAAGGCGAGGTCGTGCAGCCGGGTCAGCCGCTCTACAAGATCGCGGACCTGAGCGCCGTGGATGTGCGCGCCTACATCAACGAGACGCAGCTCGCGCTGGTCCGCGTGGGGCAGCAGGCGCGCGTCACGGTCGACGCCGGCAACGCCCGGCAGACGCTCGACGGATCGGTGTCGTGGGTGGCGACCCAGGCCGAGTTCACGCCGACCCCGATCCAGACGAGGGAAGAACGCGCCGATCTCGTCTACGCCATCAAGATCCGCGTGGCCAACGCGAATGGCGTCCTCAAGATCGGCATGCCCGTGGACGTGACGTTCGGTCCGGCTGGTCCGGCGAAATGAACGCCGTCGCGGTCGAGGGTCTCACCAAGAGATTTGCCGGGAGCGTGGCGCTCGATCGCGTGTCGTTCACGGTCGCGCCGGGCGAGCTGTTCGGGTTCATCGGTCCGGACGGTGCCGGCAAGACCACGCTGTTTCGCATTCTGGTGACGCTGCTCGAGCCGGATGCGGGGCGCGCCTCGGTGCTGGGGCGCGACGTCGTGAAGGAGTTCCGGGCGCTGCGCGCGCGGGTCGGCTACATGCCCGGGCGCTTCTCGCTCTATCCCGATTTGAGCGTGGAGGAGAACCTCCGGTTCTTCGCGTCCGTGTTCGGCACGACGATCGACGCCGAACGCGCCCGCATCGCGCCGATCTACTCGCAGCTCGAGCCGTTCAAGGCGCGGCGCGCGGCAGCGCTGTCGGGCGGCATGAAGCAGAAGCTCGCGCTCTGCTGCGCGCTGGTCCACCGCCCGGAGATTCTGATCCTCGACGAGCCGACGACCGGCGTCGACGCGGTGTCACGCCGCGAGTTCTGGGAGCTGCTCGGCGAACTGAAGCAAGGCGGCCTGAACGTGGTCGTGTCGACGCCGTACATGGACGAGGCCAGGCGCTGCGATCGAATCGCGCTGATCCACCGCGGCCGTCTCCTCGCCGTCGACACACCCGCCGGCATCGTCCGCGCCTTCGACCGCCCGCTGCTCGGCGTTCGTGCGCGCGAGCGATTCAAGGCGCTGCTCGCGCTTCGCGCCTACCAGCACGCGCATAGCGTCTATCCGTTCGGCGAGGTCATCCACTATACGGACCAGCGCACGGATGCGCCGACCGAGACGCTGGCCGCTGACGTTCGCGCCTTCCTCGCGGCGAAGGGCTTTGCCGACGCCTCTGCCGAGCCGATCGAGCCGACGGTTGAAGACAGCTTCATCGCCCGCACGGCTTCGTCCGGCGATCAGCTCGAGGACGGTGCCGCGTGAGCGACGTCGCCATCGAGGTCAAGGAGCTCACGCGCAGGTTCGGTGATTTCACCGCCGTCGATCGCATTTCCTTCGACGTCAGGGCGGGCGAGGTGTTTGGCTTCCTCGGCGCCAACGGCGCGGGCAAGACGACCGCCATTCGCATGCTCATCGGCCTGCTCGAGCCGAGCGGCGGCACGGCGCGCATCGCCGGACACGACATCTACACCGAAAGCGAGGCGATCAAGCAGAGCATCGGCTACATGAGCCAGCGGTTCTCTCTGTACGAAGACCTGACCCCGCGCGAGAACATCCGCCTGTATGGCGGCATCTACGGCCTGACGCGCAAACAGATTCGCGAGCGTAGCGATCGGGTGCTCGCGCGTCTGGGTCTTGCCGGAGTCGCGGACGATGCCGTGCGGCGGCTGCCGCTCGGCTGGCGCCAGAAGCTCGCGTTCTCCGTCGCCCTCATCCACGAGCCGCGCATCGTGTTTCTCGACGAACCGACCAGCGGCGTCGATCCGATCACGCGCCGGCAGTTCTGGGAGCTCATTTACGAGGCGGCTTCAGCGGGCACGACCGTGCTGGTGTCGACCCACTACATGGACGAGGCGGAATACTGCGACCGCATCTCGATCATGGTCAGCGGCCGCATCGCGGCGATCGGTGCGCCGGCGGATCTGAAGCGGCAGTTCGGCGTCGACTCGATCGACGAGTTGTTCGTCCGGCTGCGCGCGTCCGCAGTCGGAGACGCCGGCATGAGTGCGCTCAAGGGGCTGCTGCAAAAGGAGGCGTTTCACATCCTGCGCGATCGCCGGACGTTGATCGTGCTGATCGCGCTGCCGGTCGTGCAGGTCGTGCTGTTCGGATTCGCCATTCGCACGGATGTCGACGGCGTGCGCCTGGCGGTCGTCGATGCCGCGCCGGACTACGCCACGATGGCGCTGCGGGATCGGTTTGCGTCCGCGGGCGTCTTCCGCACGGTGTCCGTCGTGGCTCGCACGGCGGATCTCGAACCGCTGTTTCAGAATGGACAGGCGCAGCAGGCGATCGTGTTCAAGCCGGGCTTTGCCGCCGATCTGGCCCGCGGCGAACCGGCGCAGATCCGGATCGTCACCGACGCGACCGAGCCGAATACCGGGAGCCTCCTCCAGGCCTACGCGCAGGCGGTGATCGACGGCTACCAGCGTGAGCTCAGCGCCTCGGCCACGTCGCCAGGGGTTCGCGCATCACGCATTGTCATCGCGCCCGACGTGCGCGTTCGCTTCAACCCGACGCGCGCCAGCTCGAATCTGTTCGTCCCGGGCCTGATGGCGTTCGTGTTGACGATCGTGTCGTCGATGATGACGGCGATCTCCCTCACGCGCGAGAAGGAGACCGGGACGATGGAAGCGATGCTCGTCTCGCCGCTGCGGCCGTTGGAGATCATCGTCGGCAAGGTCGCGCCGTACCTGGTCGATCGGATTCGTCAGCGCGATCGCCATCATCGTGGAGGCGCGGCTGGTGTTTCGTGTGCCGCTGCGAGGCAGCCTGCTGCTGCTGTTGTTCGAGGCCGCGCTCTTCATTCTGGTGTCGCTCTCCCTCGGCATTCTGGTCTCGGCGCGGACCTCGTCACAGCGCCTGGCGATGATGGCTGCGCTCCTGGGAACGATGCTGCCGAACGTCCTCCTGTCCGGCTTCATCTTTCCGGTCGAGAGCATGCCGTGGCTGCTGCGCATCCTGTCGAACATCGTGCCGGGCCGGTGGTTCGTGGCGATCGCGCGGGGCATCATGCTGAAGGGCGTCGGGCTGGCCTACGTCTGGCGCGAGACGCTGATTCTCGCGGTGATGGCCGCCGTGCTGCTGGCGGCCAGCGTGCACTCGTTCAAGGAACGGCTGGAGTAGCGATGCGCCGCATCCTGTTCCTGGCCCAGGCCGAGGTCCTGCATATCGTGCGCGACCGCATTCTGGTGGCGCAGATCCTCGTCGTCCCCATCGTCCAGCTGCTGATCCTGTCGAACGCCGCGACGTTCCAGATTCGCAACACCTCGATCCACATCGTCGATCTCGATCGCACGAGCACGTCACGCGGTCTCGCCAGCCACCTGGCGGCGTCTGGCCATTTCCAGATTGTGGGCACCGCGCCGTCGCTGGATGCGGCGAACGAGGGCCTGCTGGCCGGTACCGTCACGATGGTCGTGGTGATCCCGCACGACTTCGAGGCCTCGCTGGTGCGCACCGGCGTCGCGCCGGTTGAACTGTCGGTCAATGGGGAGAAGGGATCGGCCGCCGGCATCGTGCAGGCGTACGCCTCGCGCGTCCTGGCGGATTATGCGGCCGAACTGACGGCTCGGCTGAGGCCCAGCGTCATCGCCGCAAAAGCTGGCATGCCGATACCGGTGCGGGGCGTGCCGCGGATCGATGTGCGCGTCCGCGGCCGCTACAACCCGACGCTGAACTACCAGCACTACATGGTGCCCGGCATCCTCGTGGCGCTGGTCACGATGATCGGGACGCTGCTGTCAGCGCAGAACATCGCGCGCGAGAAAGAGCTGGGGACGCTGGAGCAGCTCAACGTGACGCCGATCACGCGAGGCGAGTTCATCACCGCCAAGCTTCTGCCGTTCTGGGTGCTCGGCTTGCTGGAACTCTCCCTCGGACTCATCGTCGGCAAGCTCGTGTTCGGCATCCCGATGGTCGGGAGCCTGCTGCTGCTGTATGGCGCGGCCGCGGTCTACCTGGCCGTGGCGCTGGGCATCGGTCTCTGGATCTCGACGCTGGTCGAGACGCAGCAACAGGCGATGTTCGTCACGTTCTTCATCGTGATCATCTACCTGCTGATGAGCGGCCTGTTCACGCCGATCGACAGCATGGCGCCGTGGGTGCAGGCGGTGTCGCAGATCAACCCGGTTCGTCACTTCGTGACGATCTCGCGGGCGATTCTGATGAAAGGCGCCGGCCCGGCGGCGATCGTCGAGCCGCTGTCGATCCTGGCGATATCCGCCGTGGTGATCCTGACGCTGGCGGTTCGGCAGTACCGCAAGCGCCTCGCCTAGTGGACGTCTCGCTGAATCGGTACCAGCTATGGCCGCCACGAAAACACGAAATCACGAAACCCTTTGGTCTTTTCGTGTTTGTGTTTCGTGGCGATCCTAACGATCCGGTACAGGCTCACTAGCAGCCCGTGGCGCAACGGCTCACACCATGACGGGACCGTCGACGCGATCCAGGTCGTGAAGGCGTGTCAGATCGATCGCGACATGGTCCACGTCGGACGTATACATGTCGCGGAAGCGCGCCCCCCAGACGATGTCCGCCTTGTCGTAGCTGGTCTTCGAATGCACGGTCTGCGCAAACGTCTCGTCATCGGCCGTGATCAGGCAGACGATTTCCGGATCGGCGGCGGTCAGCGAGTCCATTGACAGGCCGCGCAACGGGCTCTGGCCGTCAATCGGATGCACGATGACCCAGTGCAGCGGCATGAAGAGGATCGATTGCCGCTCGAGAGGCAGCAGGTCGAATCGTCGCCGGCGGGATCCGTTCTCCTCGACCCAGTGTGCGAAGGAAACGACGGCGCGGACATCGGTGAGGTCGTGATTCCGGAGGTTCACGAGGCGGAACATCAGCGCCCATCCCGTGTCGTAGGGCGCGATGATGGCGTTCCGGCTGAAGACGATCTTCGCCGTCGGACGCGTAAAGCGCGCGAACAGCAACCCGCTCAGGATGGCAAACCCCAGCAGGCCGACGAGCGCCTCGAGCGCGACCAGAATGTTCGCGAGGCGCGTGTTCGGCACCAGCCGGCCGTAGCCAATCGTCGCGAGCGTTTGCACGCTGAAAAACAGTGAGTCTTCGAAGCGCGCAAGCGGCGCGCTCGCGGCGCCGGCCAGCGCGTCCGATCCGGCCAGCCAGTACAGCGTCGCGAAGATCACGTTGACCACAACGTAGAACGCAGCCATCAAGCCCAGCAGTCGAGGGACCGGCAGCGAAAGCAGCGTGTGATAGGCGTTGAAGGGGTGAAACGGACCGAGATCGTTCCGGCGGACGTTGAACGTCCCGTCGTGGTTCAGCAGGCGTGCGCGGCTGCGCTCGGAGAGCTTTCCGCCGAGACCGAGATCCTCGCGGAGGCGCTGTTGCTGGGACGATTCGGACACGATTGACGTGCGAGTATTCTACCGATCAACGCCGCCCTCTCGTCCCGGCATACTGCAATCGCCCAAAGCGTGCACGCCGTCCTTCAGCTAGGTTCGGACCCCACGTAAGTTGTTAATTGCGGCACCTTGAGAGCGCTTCCGGTCCGGCCAGCCGATTTCTCACACCTCGTTGCGCCGGTTCACCCCGCCTTCAAACCCGTGCCATACAATCCCAGCAGTCGACTGGCAACGCGCAGCACGAGCTTCGCGCTGTGCATAAAACGTTCGCCATCCATTGAGGAGGAATGGACCGAAATCCTTCCGACGGACATTGATCTTCCCGCTCGGCGTTCGCCGCGTGCGCGACTGCGCTGCGGCGAGCTTTCCGCCGAGACCGAGATCCTCGCCGAGGCGTCGCTGTTGGGGCGATTCGGACACGATTGAGCGTATTCTAACCGTCGCGATCGTCACTATTACGGTTTGTTCACGCCTTGTGACATCCCTGTGACAGACATCTGCGTTGTGGCGATGTGACCTGGTATTTGTACCGAGAGTAACACCCATCAGAGACGCATACGCACCGGAGGCGAGACATTCATGAAACGATCTTTCGTGCGTATCTGTGTCGGTGTGGTTGGTGTCGCGGCCGTCACTCTCGGGGCTCGGCTGGCTGCGGACAGTCCCCATGGAGACTTCGGAAAGTTTGTCGCCGATCAGCTGCGCGCTCATTCTGAGCAGTTGTTCGGGTTCCACCACCCGCTCGACGACAGCGCCATTGGTCCGTTCGATGGCCCAAGCGTCGACGCGCTCGATCTGGCCGACGGGCTGAAGGCCACCTGATCTCCAGCGCTGTCGAGAACGCGGCCGATCAGATTGCGATGTGGCCCGACGACGAGCATCCGACGCATCTGTTCGTCTGCGACGAAGAGACGTCGGTCCCGGCCGTGCAGCGCGTCGATCTCACGACCGGTTCACCGCCAATGCGACGACTCCTCACCGGGCTCATCTCCTGCGACCCGGTTCGCCGCACGCCGTGGGGCACCATCATCTTCGCGGAAGAAGCGGGAGACAGGGCGGCTTCTCGAGATCCTCGATCCGCTCGCATCAACGACCGCCGATCAATGTCAAATCGCGATCTCGGCACTGACCAGCGATCCGCCGCATCGTGAAGCGTCAGCGGTCGGGAGCCTGGCGTTCGAGGGCTTTGCCATGCAAGCCGGACGGCATCCTTATTTACGGCGACGAACCGGCGCCGAACGGCGGCAACGCCGGCGGCGGTATCTACAAGTTCGTTCCGGCGGTGCCCTTTGGCGGGCGGTCCCGACCGTGACGATCCCCGCCCAGTCGCCGTTGGCGTCCGGGACGATCTTCGGCCTTCGCGTCGGCAAGCGCCTCGGGAATTCGTCGAACGGCCAGGGCGCGGAAACCGGGAAGGGCAGCTGGACGCTGGTCAACCAGATTCGCAGCCGGCGTCATCAATGCCACCGGCAACATCATTCTGCGCAACGCGCAGACTGCTCAGAGATTTACGGGCTATTACCGACCCGAGGACATGGACATCGATCCGTCGCCGCGGAGAAGGGTCGTGTTCCGTGCGTGCGGGCCAACACCGGCCGCATGAGCCACGTCGGCGTCAGCACGGTTGAGAATTCCGGTGTGAATTCCGAAATCATGTGCCTGACCGAAGGCCCCCAGCGTCGGCGGTGCCAGCGACCGCCGACCGGCACGATCCCGGAGTCGAGCGCTTCGTCCCCGGCACCCGGTACTTCGCGATGAGGACAACGTCGCGTTCCAGCCGCATACCGGCAACCTGGTGATTCTCGAAGACGGACCGAACAGCCGCGTGCTGCCGAACGGCACTTCCCAACTGCGAGGCAATGACCTGTGGATCGTGCCTGCCGGACGGCGACGATGACGACACCCAGTCGGACGGATGTTTGCGGTTCGCGTCGCTGCGCGACACGACATGCGGAGCCGACCGGATTCATCTTCCTCGCGTCCGGCGAAGCCGCCTTTGTGCATCTGCAGCATCGTGCTGTCGATGCGGCCAACCATCGAGGGTCGTTGCTGATGATCTCGGGATTCAAGGTCAAGGATAAGGACAAGGACACCGATACACAGCGACAAGAACTGATGCTGCGGAATCGACGGCCCTGCTTGCCTGTGGCAGGCGGGGCTCGGCGGCCAGTGACAAACGGCCTCGCGGTCTACGACACGAGTGTTCTGAAGAGCCAGAACAGCGTGCCGGACAGCACGATAGACACCGGAAGCGTCAGCACCCACGCCATCAGCAGGTTCCGGATCGTGTTCCACTGAAGTCCCGAGTGGTTGGCCGCCATCGTGCCCGCGACACCAGACGAGAGCACGTGCGTGGTACTGACCGGCAGTCCGAACGAGTCCGCGGCGCCGATCGTCGCCATCGCGGTCAGTTCGGCAGCGGCGCCCTGGGCGTAGGTGAGATGTTCCTTCCCGATCTTCTCGCCGACCGTCACCACGATCCGCTTCCAGCCGATCATCGTGCCGAGCCCGAGCGCGATCGCGACCGCCACCTTCACCCAATCCGGGATGAACTTCGTCGCGACGTCCACGTTCCGCCGATACTGTCGAATCACGTCGGCGTCGCGCGCGGCGACCATACGCGGCGTCGGCGATGACTGCAGCAGCCGCAGCGCTTCGTTGACGATGTAGAGATCGTTGCGGAAATTGCGGACCAGCTCGGGTGGCACGTCGCGCAGCTCTTTGTAGGCGCCCAGGTCGCGGGCGATGTCGCGAATCATCGTGCGGAGCGCTGGCACAGTCTCCGGCGCCAGCGTGTGACTGCGGACGTACGCCGTCAGGTGATTCCGTGGCTCACCAACCGGCACCGTGCCATCGTCGCGCGACGCGAGCGCGTCGACGGCCTGCGCCGACACGGCGACGAAGTCGTGGACGTGCGTCGCCGGCACCGCGCGATTCAACGCATAGGCGGTCGGAACGGTGCCGATCAGGATGAGCATGATGAGGCCCATCCCTTTCTGGCCATCGTTGGATCCGTGGGCGAAGCTGACACCGGTGCACGTCAAGATGAGCAACAGTCGAATCCACAGCGGCGGCGGAGCGGTGCCCACCGGACTCACGTACAGCTCGCGGCGGGGGATGGCGACCTTCGCGACCATCAGCAGCGAAGCCGCACACACAAAACCGACCAGCGGCGACAGCAGCAGCGACTTGCCGACGCCGACGGCTTGTGTCCAGTCGACGCCGCTCGTCCCGGTGGCCGGCGCGATCAACTGGTTCGCGATCCCCACGCCGATGATCGAGCCGATCAGCGTGTGCGAGCTCGACGACGGCAGGCCCAGGTACCACGTGCCCAGATTCCAGATGATGGCGGCGACCAGCAGCGCGAACACCATCGCGAAACCGGACGCGGTCCCGACCTGCAGAATCAGATCGACCGGCAACAGCGAAACGATGCCGAAGGCCACCACGCCGGACGAGAACAGGACGCCGGCGAAGTTCCAGGCGCCCGACCACACGACGGCGATCTGCGGATCCAGCGAGTGGGTATAGATCACGGTCGCCACGGCGTTGGCGGTGTCGTGAAAGCCGTTGACGAATTCGAAGCCAAGCGCGACGAACAAGGCGAGACCCAGGAGCAGGAAGGGCAGGATGCTCGGGTTGTGCACATCCTGCAGGTCGCGGATGAGATGGGTGACGACGTACAGGGTTCCCAGCGCAATGGCACATCCGAATATGAGCGTGCCGCTCCAGGTCGTCTTCCGCCCACGTGGCAGGCGCAAGGCGTTGGCAGTCGCTGTCGTCGTCACAAGGCTCCTCGCGAGAGAGGCGCGATTATGACGTGTGGGCGATGACAGTTGGTCCGCCGTCGCGAATGTTTACACGCTGTTTACACGCAGGTCGGATCGCGGCAGCAGATCGCCATAGGCCACCGGCAGCCAGAGCACGCCGAGCGCCGCGCGCGTGAACGCGAACACGAGATGGGCGGCGAGGCTGAACGCCAGCAGCTGCGGCGCGGGTGCGTACTGGCTGAAGAAGAAGATCCACGCCGCCTGGGTGCTGCCAAGGTGCGCCACGGTCACCGGCAGCGCGGCGACCATGAAGATGACCGGCAGGAACGTCAGCAGGTGGCCGAACGGAATGTGGAAGCCGAACGCGTGAGCCGCCTGGTAGTGCAGGACGAGCGACACGAAGAACATCGGCGCACGCAGCAGAACGATCGTGGCGTAGCGCCGCGGCGTGGCGAGACGGAAGGTGCGCGCGATCGACCACGCGCGTGGCGCGAGCAGCCATCGGACGAACAGCCAGAGCATCGTGACGCCCGCCGCCACGGCGAGCAGACTCCGCGAGACCTCGGCCCGCAGTCCGAGCAAGCCGAGCATGGCCCACAGCACGAGCTGCGTGTACTCGGTCAGCACGAGGAACAGGACGGTGCTGCCCAGTTCCAGGAACGGCGCATGCAGCCGCCGCGTCAGATACGCGGCCAGCGCGCCACGTCCCAGGTTCGTGTTGAAGAATCCCACGACGTAGGACACCGCGCGGACAGGTAGCAGCTCGCGATACGGCACCGGGCCGTGGAACCACCGAACCGCGACCGCCAGGACCAGTGTGTCCCACGCAAAATAGAAGACGGTGTTCGCAATCATCAACGCGAGGAACCACGGCAGGTTCGCGTCGCGAAGCGCGGCTTCGACCGCGGCGAACGGCACCCGGCGCAGGATGAACGCGAAGATCGCCGCCGTGACGAGGACCGGGCCGATCCGGTGAACGATCACGTTCTGCGGTGTCCGGAGGCTCATGGGTTCGATGCTCAGCGGAACAGGTCGCGCTGCGCGTCCCGCACCAGAAGGCGGCCGTCGCCGGTCCCCGTCCACTCGGCCGCGCCGCGCACGATCGCGACCGGCGTGCCGGCGGCCTTTCGCGTGACGATTTCCGCGGCGCTGGCGACTTCGTCGGCCAACGCGACCACTGTCGAAGTGAGCCGGCGGCCGAACGAGTCCGCCGAACCGCGGTAGTCGAGGAGCGGCTGCAGTCCGGCAACGCCGAGCGCGACGTTCACGACGCCTTCGCGCCACGGCCGCCCGAACGTGTCCGAGACGATGACCGCAACCGGACACGCGAATGCGGCGCAGAGCGCGACGCGCAGGCGCTCGGCGGACGCATCCGGGTCGCGGGGCAACACGGTGACGAACCCGGGCGGCACGTTCGACGCGTCGACGCCGGCGTTCGCGCAGACGAACCCGTGATGCGTTTCGGTGATCAGAATGTCGCGATCCATCCGGACGACGCGGCGCGACTCGCGGAAGATCACCTCGACGATCCGGGCGTCCTTGCCGTGCTCGTTCGCCCACCGTCGCCGCCATCGGCGACGGCGCGACCTCGTCGAGCCTGACGATGGCGCCTTCCGACTTCGAGACGACCTTCTGGGCGACGACGAAGACGTCGCCGCCGTTGACGGGCCGGCCCTCGCGGCCGACGGCGTCAGCGATCAGCCCGGCGAGATCGGCGTCGCGCGTGACCTCGGGAATGCCGTGAACGGCGAAGACGTGCAGATCCACTGAGGATCACTAACCGTTCGTGTGGACCTTGTCCGGCTCGATCTTGACGACGATCCGCACTTCGCCCGCCTTGCGGGCCGGGTAGCTGTCCTTTCCGAGGTATTTCTTCGCCATCTTGTCGATGTGCGCGTCGCCGCCTTTCTCCGTCATCTCGACGACGCGCCCCTGAATCCCCAGATATCGATAGGGATTCTCGGGGTCGGCAATCGACAAGGCGACGCGCGGTTCGCGGGCGAGGTTCTTCGCTTTGACGCGGCCGCGGGCCGTGTTGACGATCACATGGCTGCCGTCGAAGTCGACCCAGACCGGCGTGACCTGCGGGCTGCCGTCGGGATTCAGCGTCGCGAGATTCGCGAACGCCGGCTTGGTCAGGAGATCAGCGTGGGATGCGGGAATCGTCGCCATCGGAACACCTCGATTCATGGTAGTCCGGCGACGCGGAACCTGGCATCGTGAATCTTGTGTCTGCGGTTGATCGCGATCGCCAGCGCGGTCAGATGTTCGACGAAACGTGCACGCGACAGCGGCCCGACATCGACCGGTCGCAGCCCAGGTAGCTTTTGGACCAGCGCCATCGCCTGCGCCCGCGCCTCGTCGGAATCGGCGCAGACGAACTCGTCGCAATCGAGCGACTCGCCCGACGACCCGAGAAGATGCGCGGGAACCGTCTTGAAGGCGGCTGCGAGCTGCACGTGGCCGGGGAGGCGCGCGCGGATGTGCTCGGTGGCCGATCCTTCAGCTACCTCGAGCATGGCCATTTTTCCGCCAACGAACGTAACCGGTACCGTCACGTCGACGACGATTGACCCGTTCTTGAAGTGGTCGTGCAGCTCCGCCAGGATCGCGTCGACGGATGAAAACGGGATCGCCAACACGGTCAGATCGCTCTGATCGACGGCGGCGATGTTGTCCGCGACTTCGACGAGGCTCGCGATGGTGGTCCCAGGACGCGACGGTGTCACGCGCGCGCTGCGGATCGCGCGATCCGACGGTGACGTGGATGCCGGCGGCCGCAAAGCGTTGAGCGAGGCCGCGGCCCTGCTGGCCGGTGCCGCCGAGGATGGCGATGGAGGTCATGACCCATCATCGCATCTGACCCGCGCGCCCTCATTGCTTACAGCATTCCGTCATACTCGTGCAGGTTATTCGCCGAGTGCTTCTGCAGGGTTCACTCGGGCAGCGCGGCGCGCCGGCAGCCACGTCGCGACGAATGCCACGGTCGCGAGCAGGAATGCGACGGCGCCGATGACGACAGGGTCCGTCGCCTTTACGCCGTACAGCAGCCCGGTCATCAACCGCGTCATGCCAACCGTGCCGGCGAGCCCGACCAGGATGCCGAGGACGGTGATGCGTGCGCCGTCCCGCATCACCAGCCCGAAGACGTCCGCGGCGGAGCTGCCGAGCGCCATCCGGATGCCGATCTCCCGGCGGCGTTCGGTCACCTGGCAGGCGAGCAGACCGTACACGCCGATCGACGCGAGAAACAGCGCGACCAGCCCGAACGCCATCGCTATGACCATCGGCAGTCGCCGCGGCACCAGCGTTCGATCCAGCCGCTGCTCCATCGTCCGCACGTCGAACAGCGGGAGCTCCCGATCGATCGACGCGAGCGTGGATCGCAGCGCCGGCACGAGCGTGTCGAGATCCCGAGCGCTCCTGACGGCCAGCATGATCGATCGCGCGGGCTGCTGCGCGTACGGAAGGTAGAACGCGCCGACGGGTGGATCTTTCGGCGTCAGGCCGGTCAGCTGCACGTTTGCGACGACGCCGACCACGGTCAGGTAGCGGGTGTCTGGACCCCGCGTCAGGAGATCGAGAATGCCGCGCGGGTCGCTGGGCCTCCAGAGCCGGCGACCGATCGCATCGCGGCCGGGCCAGAAGCGCCGGGCGAGCCGTTCGTCGACGATGACGACTGGTGGTGCGGTGGCTGCATCCGCGTTGTACGAAGCAGCGCCCGCGCACGAGTGGAATGTGCATCGCCTCGAAATACCCATCGCTCGCGGTGATCAAGCGCGCGCCACTACTGATTCTCCGGTTTTGGGCTCGCTCTCTTCGGTGAGCACGACGCTGCTGCTGTAATTGCCGCCGAGGATCGCTGTCGTCAGTCCAGCGGCGCTACGCCTAGCAGTGCGCGCGTGCGCTCTAGCAAACTGCCGGTGACCTGCGTGAGCGCCGCTCCATCGCGGTATGTCTACGCCGGCAGAGTCATCGACGCGGTCAACACGCCGGCCGGCTCGAATCCGGCATTGATGGCGAGCACGGCGCGGAAGCTCGCCAGAAGCAATCCGGCGCCGATGAGAGCACGAAGGCGAACGCGATCTGTGCAGTGCAAGCAGGCGGCGCACTTGCCGGCGATCCCGGCCGTGCCACTGCGGCCCGCATCGCGCATACATCGTGGAGATTCGCCCGTGATAGCCGCACCAGCGGGATCACCGGTGATGATGCCGACGGCGGCCGCGAGCGCCATCATCGCGCCGGCCGCCTGCCAATCAAGCCCGATTTCATAGCGTCGCGGCGCACCTCAGATCCAGGCTCGTGAGCAAACTCAGCAGCCACCACCCGCCGGCCTCCCATCGCGCCGCCGCAGACGGCCAGCAGCGTGGTCTCCGTCAGCACCTGGCGGTCGACTCGCGCCACGCTGGCGCCGATAGCATGACGCGTAGCGAGCTCGCGCCAGCGGCCGGCCGATCGCATGAGGAACAGATTCACGAGGTTGACGGCGCCTACCAGGAGCCGAGATGTGCCGGCCCACAGGAGATACAGCGTCGCTCGCACGTCACGTACGACTTCTTCCTGCAGCCGGACCACGGCTGTCCGATAACCGCCGTCGCAGATCAGCGTTCTGAACTGCGGAAGGCGCTCATCGTTGCGGTCATTCAGCTCGTCGATTTCCCGTTGTGCCTGTTCAACTCACGCACCCGGTCGAGCCGGCGCATCGGCCCAGTTGTTGCTGGCGGAGCGTCCGACTGCTGATCGCGTTGAACGATGCTGGCAGCCAGATGTCGATGTCGTCCCAGAGGTACGGCGAAGTGGCGTGCGAGGATGCCTAGCGACGCGATATGGCGTGCCGTCTAGACACATGTCACGTGCGCTGGCGGGTCCAGCTCCGCACGGCATATCGGGCGTCACGAAGCACGTCTGACAACCAGCCGTATGAGATGCCGGGGGCACTCACAGAACCTCGTCTTCTGCTCCTTGCAATTCTACGCTCTTTTTAAAACATTTTCGAGCGGGCAGCGTTCACCCACCGTAGGATACTTAATCCATGGCGCCGATCGTTCCCGATCCCAGGAAGATCAAAAGCTTTCGCACCGAGGCGGCGTTCGCGGCGTGGATGAAGGCGAACCATGCCCGCGAGACCGAGATCTGGCTCAAGATCCACAAGAAGAGTTCGGGCCTGCCAACGGTGACGCCCGCACAGGCGCTCGACGTGGTCTTGTGCTGGGGATGGATCGACGGCATCCGCAAGTCGTTCGACGAGCAGTCGTTTCTGCAGCGCTATACGCCCCGGCGGGCGCGAAGCATCTGGAGCCAGATCAATCGCGATCACGTGGCGCGCCTGACCGCGGCCGGCCGCATGACGCCGCACGGCCAGCGGCAGGTGGATGCCGCCAAGGCCGATGGCCGCTGGGACGCGGCCTATGCGCCGATCCGCAGCACGACCACGCGACGATTCCCGAGGATCTCCGCGCCGCCATCGAGGCCAACCCGCGCGCTCGGCAAACGTTCCGCACCCTCGGTCGCATGAACCTGTTCGCGCTGGCGTTCCGGACCAACAACATGAAAACGCCAGCCGGGCGCGCGAAGAAGATCGCGGCGCTGGTCGCCATGCTGGCGCGCGGCGAAACCATCATTCCGGAACGGTCTGCAGGTTAGAGCGGCCGCCGCGTCTTCGGCGTATCCACGTAGGAGATCGCGTCGTCTTCGCGCAGCGCCTTCAATGTCGCCCGCCGCGACTTCGGGTCTGGCAGCGTGACCGCGACCAGGCCTGCGCTGGAGCCGCTGCGTAATCCGGGAAACACCTCTTCGACGTGGCCGCCTTCTCCGCCGTGGCGCAGCACCTTGCTCACGTGCTTCGCGGGATCTTTCGAGCGCTTGGGGTCGACTTTGACGATGAGTTTCACTATCGCTCTCGCCTCCACTTCCATTCTACCGCCGCTCAGCGCAGCGCCTTCTCGCAATTGAGCCGGCCCGCGCCGTATGACGTGCTCCCTTTCTTCGCGCCGGCGACGCGGTCGGCGGACGATGTCAGTTTCCTGATGACCTGCGCGGGCGTGAGGTCCGGCCACTTCGCCAGCACCAGCGCCGCCACGCCGGCGACGAACGGCGTCGCCATCGACGTGCCGTCCCACGAGTGTACTCCATCTCGCCGTCGCCGTCGTATCGAAAGGTCGGCGTTGTCGAAAGGATCGAGACGCCGGGCGCCATGAGATCGATGTGACGGCCGGTATTGGAAAAGCCGGCGCGCTTGTCGAGCTCGTCGGTGGCGCCGACGGCGCACACCTCAGGAATCGCCGCGGGGTACTCGGTCGGGTTGCCCTCGTCGTGCTCGTTGCCCATCGCAGCAATCACGACGACGCCCGCGGCGATCACGTCGTGAAGGACGTCGATTTCAGCCGGATCCTTTTCGCCGCCGAGGCTGAGGTTCAGCACCTGTGCCTTGCCGATCACATAGCGCAGCGCGCGATAGTAGGCGGGCGCGTCGAACTCCTGTCCGTCACGAGGCAGCACCTTCAAGGCGAGGATCCGGCCGCCGCACACCCCCGAGATGCCGAGACCGTTGCCGGCGGTCGCGGCGATGATGCCCGCGACGTGGCGTGCCGTGCCCGACGAAATCCTTGTCCGACCCGCGCAGGAAATTCTTGTACTCGGCGATCGCCTGCTTCAAGTCGGGATGTCGCGTGTCGATGCCGCTGTCGACGACCGCGATCGTGATATTCGTCGCGTTCTTGAATCCCTCGCGGCCCTCGCGTGACCGAGGCGAATCGCTCCGTGTCCCCATTGCCGCGAGGCAAGCGGATCGACGCCGGCTTTCTTCCGCCGTGGCGAACAGCCTGCCGCACCGGCGGCACGAACGCGTACTCGACATCCTTCATGCGGGCCACGTGCGCCGCAAGCTGCGAGGCGCTCGTGCCTTTGCCGACCTTCAGCTCCACGAGGCGCGGCGACCGGCGTCGGGCGCCCCGGCCGGTGCTGCTGACGGCAGCGAACATGGAGGGTGCGCCGGTCGCCGTCCCCGTCCCTCGTCGAACACGTTCTGGATGCTCGTGACATGGCCGTTGTCCAGCAGGCGAGCCAGACCCGGACTCGTGCGTCACGCCGGCGCGGTGAGCGGCGCGTCCCCCCGGCGACATCATCGCGGCCGGCATCGCGTGGTCGCCGCCGCGTCGGCCCGACACTTTGGCGATGACCGTTCGCTCAGACTTCTTCGGCGGCTTGACCTCGTGCTGCCACAGATGGTACTCTGTCCCGGTCCTTCGCCATAACGCCTCGCAATTCGCCGCATGCTACAACACCTGTGTCGGGAACGCCGTCTTCAACGCCTGGTGGAACAGCGTCGCAAATTGATTGAACCCGTCTTTCGACGGGTGCAGCTCGTTGTGCCAGGAACTCGTCTGCGGCGCGAGCGTGCCCTGGCCGTTGATGAACGTGACGTTGGGGTGTGACGACTCGAGCGCCTGCAGCATCGCCGCGAACTGCAGGAGCATGATCCTCGTGACGTCAAATCTCGACGCCTGCGTGGGGAAGCCGCGCAAGTCAAAGGTCGGCTTGAGCCACGGCCCGAGGAAACAGATGCCGCGGCCATCGGGGATGACGAAGTCATAACCGTGAAAGAACAGGCGGGTCTGCGGGCTCAGGCTGTCGCGAAGCCGATCAGGTCTTCGTAGGCCGCGCGCACCAGCGCCAGCGCCGCGTCGAGCCGCGCCTGGTGGATGAGCGCCGCCGGTGGCAGCGTCGCATTGAAGTCCCTGATCCACAGCACCATCGGGTTGTCGACGATGTCGTTGCCGCCGCCCGAGAAGAGCATCGCGTCCCACGGCCCGCCCGCTGGACAGCCGTTGGTGAACTGCTCGATCAGGATCTTGCGCTCCGCCACGCCCAGCATGTAGCGCGCCTGATCGCCCGCCTTGGCGAGATTCAGGATCGGCACGCCGAGCTTGTTTTCGAGGCGCGGGATGATGCCGCCGCCGAAGAACGGCACGGGGTAGTCGAACCAGGAGTCGCCTTCGGCGAACACCTGCAGGGGCCGGGCCGCCGCCTTCGGCGCGCGTCCGCCTTTGACGGCCCTGGCGCCAGCCCTTTGACGCCGCGCTTCTTCATGATGGCGAGCGTCGCCTTGTACTCCTTGATGCGCCTGCGGCGTTCCAGCTTCTGTTTCTCTTCGAGCTTGCGCCGCGCCAGACCGACCGTCGCCGGCGACGCCGGCTCGAGGCCACCTTGGCGC
The DNA here is from genome assembly GCA_963792175.1 of uncultured Acidobacteriota bacterium. GTDB lineage: Bacteria > Acidobacteriota > Vicinamibacteria > Vicinamibacterales > CAVVIG01 > CAWBVG01. Next base: position 7,982 of record CAWBVG010000029.1, on the reverse strand, counting down.
CTCTCTCGAGCGGTGCCCGCACCTTGGCCAGCGCGCGCGCCTGCGCCAGCGTGACCGGTCCCGCGGCGCCCGCCTTCGGGGTCCGGGTCGATTTCACGGAGCGCCGCGACTGCGCGCGAACCGGTTTCCTGCGACGAGTGCGCTTCTTAGCCATCAGAGGGTCCCTCTCAGAGTCCAACAGGATGCAGACACTATAGACGAGCGTTCCCGGTTTGATCGCGGGGCAACAGCCGCGTCGGCGGGTGTTACCATCCTGCCGTGCGCGCACTGGCGCTTCGCCGCCATTCCACGATGATGACCACTATGAAATCTTCCGCCGCCGCGCTGTTCCTTGCGGTTCTGCTCGCGCTGCCGCTGGCGCTCGATGCCGCAGTCAAAGTCGACGACAAGCCGATGTTCCCGGATCCGATCGACCCCTCCGGGGTGCTGACCATCACCGGCAGCGGCTTCGCGGGACCGGTATCCGGATCCCTGTTCGATCTGTCGCAGAAGGAAACGAAGCTGGATTCCGGAACCGTCGTCTCCGACAGGACGGTCACGTTCCGCCTTCCTCCAGCCATCGCCCCGGGCCGCTACGTCCTCCGGGTCTCCATCGGCGATCTGCAGGACTATTACGTGCCCGGCGAAGTGCGCATCGGCCGCCCGGAGCCGAAGCTCGAATCGGCGTACCCGACGACGGCGTATCGAGACGATACGGGCGGCTTTACGTTTGCGTTGAACGGTCAGAACCTTCCGAAGGAGCCGGCAGAACTGGCCGTGGTCGTCGACGGCCTCGGCAACATTCTCTCGGCCAGCGCCGCCGCGGTCGGCGCCAAAGCGTGCGCCGAACGCGGAAAGGGCGATCCGCTGCCCTGCGTGTCGATCGACGACCCGGGGCGCCGCATCGTGGTCCGTGGCTATTCTCCTCAGGCACGCGCCTACCAGGGCCCGATCAACGTGCGGGTGCGCGCCGGCGACACGCTGTCGAATCCGACGAAGCTGGTGCTCGCCCGGATGTCTGCAGCCGGCGTTCTGATTGCGACGGTGGCGCTGTTCGGCGTCATGGCCTACACCATCTATTACCTCGTCGCCCGCGGGATGAAGGGCACGACGATCCATGGCGTTCGGTATTCACCGCTCCACGCGTTTTTCCTCGACGGCCAGACCCAGACCTACAGCCTCTCGAAGTTCCAGCTGTTCGCCTTTTCGTTTGCGTTCATTTTCGGCTACCTCTACGTGCTGCTGTGCCGCTGGCTCGTGCAGTGGCTGTTCGTCCTGCCGGACGTGCCCGCGAATCTTGCGGCGATGCTGGCGATCAGTGGCGGGACCACCCTGATTGCGGCCGGGGCGACCCAAACGCGTGGTTCGAAAGGATCGGGCGAGCAGTATCCGAGTGTCGCCGATTTCGTGAGCGTTGGCGGCCAGGTGGTGCCGGAACGGTTTCAGTATTTCGTCTGGACGCTGATCGCGTGTTTCGGCTTCCTCGCGCTGTTGGTGTCCAAAGATCCCGCCGCGGTCGACGGGTTCCCGACCTTTCCCGATGGGCTGCTCTACGTGATGGGCGTCAGCGCCGCGACCTACGTCGGCGGCAAGGTGCACCCGATCGCCAGGACCCGTCATCAAGAACATCGCGCGTGACCCGCGACAGGAATCCGGTCGTCATCGTCGAGGGCGAAAACCTGTCCAAGGAGGCGGATTTCTTCCTCGACGACAAGAAGCTGCCGATTGTGACGAAAGATCAACTCAAGGAGAGCGGGATCGACCCGGCGAAGCAACCGTCGCTCGTCACAGGCACGACGCAGGCGGGCGCCAGCGATCGCTCGTTCTGTTCGGAGCTGCAGATCACGATCGTCGAGCAGCAGGCCGGCGTCACCCTCGGCCCGGGCGGCCACCTTTTCCGTGTCGTCAATCGCGACGCCCAGTTCGCGGAGTCGCCGTTTTCCATTCCTGAAGTGAAGATAGCCACGGTGACCAACAGCGCCGGAGGGCCGATTCGCGCCCAGACCACCGACGTGGTGCTGGAGGTGACCGGCTCCGCGTTCAGCGAGCCGCTCGCGGCCGACTGGACTCCAGCCGGGGCGACCAGCCGCAGAACCACTCGAAGGCCCCGGAACGCGTCAGCGATTCGAAGCTGCGCGTCACGGTCAACACCGGACCGGCCGGCACCGCCAGGCTGAAGATCAGCGCCGCCCAGCGGATCGAGCAGCGTTGACGTGAAGGTCGAGTGAGCCGATGGCCGGCCGCGAGTGCTATCACTGCAAGCAATGGATCGAGGAAGGCGAGGCGCACGATTGCTGGACGACGACCGAAGCCGCGCTGACCGAGCATCTGTCCGACGACTTGCGCGAGGCGTGGGAACGCGTGCGCGAAACCGCGGCCGCCTTTGGCGATCAGCGGATCTACGCGTCGGGCACCGCGATCATGTTCTCGCGCGACTCCTGCTATTTTTTCGTGCGCCCGCGCCGAAGCTTCCTGGAGGTGTGCGTCTTCCTCGGCCGCGCCGTGCGCGGCCCCCAGGTCCGTCGCGTCGAGCGCAAGTCGGCGTCGAAACTCGTGAACATCGTCCAGATCAGGCACCGCGACGAAGTGGAGCCGCCGTTCACCGACTGGCTGCAGGAAGCCTACGAGCTGCCTGACAAGCTGGCGGCGCGGAAGACGACAGCAACGCAACCCCGCCGTCGAACCTCCAGCTCGAAGGCGAAGCCAAAGCGATTGAGGAGCAGGCGATGAACGAGAACATGAACGACACGTCGGCGGTGGGCCGCCGCGATTTCTTCAAAGTGGCCGGCGCCGGCGTCACCGCGGCGGCGGCACTGCTGACGCCGCAGGAGCGCGCCGTCGCGCAGGGTCTCGAGGAGAAGGCGCGACTCCGAGCGCATCGCCGGGTGCACCTGGCCGATCCGTCAGCTGTTCAAGACGCGCGCGGGCAGTGGCCGGGGAAACGCGCCGCTCAGCCTTCGCGCCGGAGCGGTTGCGGCGCCGTCCCCTGGCGCGCCGTCGACTCCCGCGAATCGCGATCGGACGACAGCGGCGGAGATGAAGCAGAAGTACGGCGAGATCACGATGCTGGACTTCCCGCAGTGGATGAAGGAGCACTTTCCGGGCGTCACGCGGATGGATTTGTTCTCCGGCCTGTTTGGCGACGTCGCCGACGACACGATGTTCATGACCGCGGCCGAGGGCGGCGGCGGCGGCGCTGGGTTCAATCCGACGAGTCCATCCGGACGCAAGTGGCTCGATCAGCTGGCCGGCGTTCTGGTCAAGACGGGTACCAAGGTGCAGCACATCTCGAACAACGCGCCATTCGGCCTCGCGGACTACGGATCCCGCGGAAGCCGACGCCCGACGCAAAGCCGGCGTGGCGATGGCCAAGCGCTGGCTCGAGGGCTGCGCCGTGCTCGGCGTGAAATCGATGCGCATGAACTCGCCGTCGGCTCTCGGTCCGGAAATCCGGCCGAACGCGACCGCGAACGGCGGCGACGGATATCCGCGGAACCTGGAGATCGTGGCGCTCATGAACGCGGCGATCGAGTCCTACAAGGAGATGGCCGACTTCGGCGGCAACCTCGGGATCAAGGTCACCTTCGAGAATCACTGGGGACTGGCCGCCGATCCGATGAACCTCCGGATCATCATCGACACCATCAACCATCCGTACTGCGACGCCACGCCGGACTTCTGCAACTGGGAGCACGAGTACATGCTCTTCAACGGCCTCAAGGCGCTGGCGCCGTACTCGTCGTCGAACGTGCACGCGAAATACTGGGATCGCTGGGGCGACAAGAACGACGTCCAGCGGTCGGTCCGCGTGATGCTGGCCGGCGGCTTCAAGGGGACGTTCGCGCTCGAATACGAAGCGGGGCCGCTGAACGGCGTCGAGGGCGCCAAGTATCTCTACAAGGAAGTGCTGGCGGCGCTGACCGCGCCCACCCCGGTCACCTGACGTTCAATGTGATCCGTGCCTTGACATGGATCGGACCGCGTGTTCGAATCCGTTTTTCGAAGCCCTCGTGCGGCCTGCTTTCTCACCGTGTGCGTCGTCGGCTCTCCTGGAGGTGCTATGATTCTTGAAGGCGCGCGCGCCGTTGCTCGTCGTGTTCTCATCCTGGCCGCGTTCGTCCTGGCCATCGCGGCGCCGGCGGCCGCCCAGAAGCCGACCTTCGACATCGAGGGCATCGTCACGGATGCTCAGCAGGCCGTCCTGCCAGGCGCCACGGTCACCTTGCAGAATGTCGCGACCGGGCTGTCGCGCGAGATCGCGACCGATGAGAACGGCCGCTACGTCTTCACCGCGCTCCCACCCGCGGGACAGTACGTGCTGCAGACGACGCTCGCCGGCTTTGCCACCGAGCGCCGCGAGAACCTGACGTTCAACGCCGGCCAGCGCGTCGTGCTGAACATCACGCTCAAGCTGTCCAACGTGCAGGAGACCGTCACCGTCGCCGGCGACTCGCCGGTGGTCCAGACGACGACCTCGGAAGTGACCAAGACGATCGAGAGTCGCGATCTCGTGTCGCTGCCCGTGCCCGAGCGCAACTACTTCCGGTTGCTGACGCTGGACTCGAACGTCGTCGCGCGCGGGCCAGGCACCAACGGGCTGTACGTCGGCGGCGGAGACGTGTGGAACTTCGGCACCTACGTCGACGGCACCAGCAACTTCTCGAAGTGGCTCACGCTGCAGCGCGCGCCGCAGCGGGGATCGGCCGGTTTCGCGCTCGAGACCGTCAGCCAGGTGCAGATCATCACCAACCAGTTCTCGGCGGAGTTCGGCGGACACTCGGCCGGCGTGATGAACATGATCACCAAGAGCGGCTCCAACAAGTACGCGGGCGCCGCGCTGCTGGTCGTCAGACCCGGCGACCTCGACTCGATCCCGCCGCTCGCCACGCAGAAGGTGCCGTTCAACCAGCAGCAGTTCGGCGGCAATGTCGGCGGCCCCCTCGTCCGCGACCGGCGTTCTTCTTCGGCAGCTACGAGCGGCGGCGCGAGCGCAGCCAGGTATCGGTGACGTCGCCGGAAGCGCCGGGCACGATCATTCCGACGCCGGCCGATGAAGACCAGGGACACGTGCGCGGAGACTTCCGTTTCTCGCCGTCTCAGTCGCTGGCGGTCCGCTACAACATGGTGCGGTGGAAGCAGGATAACGAGAGCGGCGGCCTGCAGCTGCCCGGCACCGGCTACATCTGGACGAACAACGTCGACACGGTGCACAACATGTGGACGTCGATCGTCTCCGACCGCCTGCTCAACGAGGTACGCGGACAGTGGTCGCGCTACTACGACCTCCGGGCGGCCAAGTGCGACTGCGTGCAGTTCAACCGCACCGGCTACTCGGTCACCGGCGGTGTCGCGACCGGCACGTGGGGCGTCATCCCGGAAGACACGTGGGACGTGTCCGACACGGTGTCGCTCTGGCGCGGCAACCATTCGTTCAAGATGGGCGGCGGCGCCACCTACGACGTGACGACGCAGCGGTACCTGCCCAATCAGAACGGCATCTACAACTTCGCCGGCGGACCCGCGGTGGCACCGAACCCGAATCTGTTCACGCAGGCGTTCGCGCTCGTCCCCGGCCAGGACGTGATCTATCCCAAGGCGTGGGTCTTCAGCAGCTTCGCGCAGGACGACTGGCGCGTCAGCCACAACCTCACGCTGAACTACGGCGTCCGCTACGACGTCGAGCTCGTCCGCGACATTCCGGACTGGCCCGCACCGACCGACAAGAACAACGTCGATCCGCGCGTCGGCTTCAACTGGGATCCGTTCGGCGATCAGCGCTGGTCCGTGCATGGCGGCGCGGGTCGCTTCACGCAGCAGAACCCCATCTTCACCATCGTCAAGGGCGCGGTGCTCGGCCGGAACGGCATCGTGACGCTCGCCCTGCCGCCGAGCGACCCTGCGTTCCCGAAGTTCCCGAACACGCTGCCCGGCTTCCCTCCGGGCGCGGTGCTGCCGGCGCGCAACATCCAGGAGATTTCGCCGGATCTGGAGAACGAGTTCGCGTGGCAGTACAGCCTCGGCGCGCAGCGGCAGCTCGGCGCGCGCACGAGCGCGTCCGTCGATGTGAACGTGAACCGCAGCCACAAGCACGGCTTCCTCGACACCAACTATCCAACGCCAATCTCGAAGGCGGTGATCAACGCCGCCGGCGGCCAGGTCGTGCGGACCTCCGCGCAAGCCGACCTCACGCGGCCGATCACACCGGGGCCGAATGGATTCCGACGCATCGAGCTTCTGACCAACGAGGGCCGGACGTGGTACCAGGGCATTCGATTCGGCCTGCAGCACCGCACGAACCCGCTCCTGGTCTCGTTGTCGTACACGTACTCCGACGCGGAAGATCGGTTGAATCACTGGGAGATTCCCGAAGACAGCTCGAACCCTGAGCTCGATCACGCGGACTCGGCGTCGAATACGCCGCACAACTTCGTCGCCTCCGCCACGTGGAACATTCCCGGGACGCGGCGTCGCGCTCGAGGGATGGCGCGTCAGCACGGTCGTGCACGCGCAGAGCGGCAATCCCTACACGATCCGCTATGCGCAGGACCTGACCGGCACGACGCAGGTCTTCTGCACCGCCCAGCGGACGTGCAACGTGACGACGCCTGAAGGGCGGAATACCGCGCGCAGCGCCCCGGTCAGGTACGCGGACCTCACGCCCACCCGCACGTTCACGCTGGCCGGCAAGACCCGCGTGGAAGTCCGAGCTGACGTGTTCAACATGTTCAACAACGCGAACTTCACGGCGGACGGCTACATCGGCATCATCGGCAACGCCAATTTCGGCAAGCCGACGAGCGGTGCGTATCCGGGCCGGCAATACCAGTTGGGCGCGATTTATCGCTTCTGATCGGCTGAGCACGATGCGACAGCTCGATGGCGCAGCCCGTCAGGGCTGCGACCACCTCGTTCGATTGCCACTGTCGTTGCGATTGCCGCCATCGCGGGCGGCCTCTGATCGGCGCCCTGCGCCTCAGAGCCCCGTCCGGGTGATCGTGCGGACCGAGCTCGGCGACATCGTGCTCGAGGTCGACACGAAGCGCGCGCCCAACACCGCCGCAAATTTTCTCCGGTATCTCGACGCGGGCCACTTCGATGGCGGCATGTTCCATCGCACGGTCAAGATGGACAATCAACCCGACAGCCCGGTGAAGATCGAAGTCATCCAGGCCGGCGTGAACGCCGATCGCGCAAAGGAAGGATTCCCGGCGATTCCGATCGAGCGCACCAGCGTGACCGGCCTCCGCCACACCGACGGCGCGATCTCGATGGCGCGTGGGCAGCCTGATAGCGCCACGTCGGGATGGTTCATCTGCATCAACGATCAGCCCTCGCTCGACTTCGGCGGCGGGCGCAATCCCGATGGTCAGGGATTCGCCGCCTTTGGGCGTGTGGTGCAAGGGATGGATGTAGTGCGAAGGATTCAGCAGGCTCCGAATACGGACGCCCAGCGCCTGACGCCGCCGATCAAGATTCTGAAGGCCGCCCGAGTCCCTGATCTCGACGCTCGCAAAAAAGGGCGGGCCCAACTTCGGCCTCACGGCGACCTGTTGCAAGGCGTAGCATTAGCGGCATGACGCACCGCACCTTCGCCCGCACGTTCGGCGCACTGGCTCTCTCGGGACTGGCTGGTTCGCGGCCCAGCAACCACTGCCCGCCAGGACGACACCAGCCGCAAGGACTGGCTGCAGCTGTTCAACGGCCGCGATCTGAACGACTGGTCGATCAAGTTCGCGCGCCACGACCTGGGCGAGAACGTCAACGACACGTTCCGCGTCGAGGATGGGTTGCTGAAGGTGCGCTACGACAAGTGGACGGGGTTCGACCGCGAGTTCGGGCACATCTTCTACAAGCAGCCGTTTTCCTACTACCTGGTCGCCGCCGAGTACCGCTTCATCGGCGAGCAGGTGACCGGCGCGGGTCCCTCGCTCGCGTGGGCCCACCGCAACAACGGGTTGATGCTGCATTGCCCCGACCCGAAGACGATGCTCAAGGATCAGGAT
>CAWBVG010000028.1:0-72154 GCA_963792175.1 uncultured Acidobacteriota bacterium | reverse complement strand
GGAGATTCTGGAATACGCGAGCTTCTGAGCCGTGACACGGGATTAGGGATTAGGGCCCGGGTCACTCGGCCCGAAGCGTCTCCGCCGGGCTCACGACGATCGCGCGGCGAAGCGGCGACACGCTCGCGAGGATCGCCGTGACGCCAATCGCGCCGATCACGAGCGCCACTGTCAGCGGGTCGCCGGGTTCAACGCCGAACAGGATGCCCGACATCAGCGAGCCCAGCCCGAGGCCGACCGCCGTACCGATTGCGAGCCCGATGCCGGCCAGCAGGACGACACGACCGAGGACCAGGGCGCCGACATGCCTGCGTTGGGCGCCGAGGGCGAACCGGATGCCGAACTCGCGCGTGCGCTGCGCGACCGCGTAACCGGTGACGCCGAAAATCCCGACGCCGGCGAGCACGAGGGCGAGCGTCGAGAACGCGCTCACCAATCCGGCGGTAAAGCGCGGCAGCGCGATGGTTCGGTCGTACCGCGCATCAACGGTTTCGGCAAAGTACATGGGTATCGACGAGTCGACGGACGCCAGGGCGGCCCTGGCTGCCGACATCACCGCCTGCTGTGTGCTCGTGGTTCTGATCACGGTGTACATCCCCCGCTGGTACACCTGCGACTGCGGGGCGTATGTCATCGGCAGCGATGTCTTGCCCGGCTCGACGTGGCTGACGTGGTTGACGACACCGACCACGATTCGCGTCTCCGCCCGGGGTCCGGTCCCCAGTCGGACCTGCTGGCCGATGGCGGCATCTTCTGTCGTCCACAGGCGCCGCGCGAGCACGTCGTCCACGATCGCCACGGCCGGAGACGACGACCGATCGTCGGTTGAGAAGAGCCGGCCCCGCAACAGGGTGATCCCCATCGTCTCGAAATAATTCCCACGGACAATGCCCCAGCCGACGGTGAGTTCCGCCGGCTCTCGTCCACGCGTGGCGGTCGGCGCGGCACTGACTGCCTGGCCCTCGCCGCTCAGCGGGAGATACGAAATCGCGCCCAGGGACCGCGTGCCCGGCAGCGCCTCGAGCTTCTCGGCGAGCTGCTGGTAGAAGCGCTCGACGCGCGCCGCGTCCGGGTAGGCGCGTTCGGTCAGGTTCGTCTTGAAGGCGAAGCGCTGCCCGGTCGCGAAGCCGAGATCGACGCCCACCAGTGCGTGCAGGCTGCGGAGGGTGAGACCGGCGCAGACGAGCAGCGATGCCGCGAGCGCGATTTCCATCACCGTCAGGACGTCGCGCAGGCGCGCGGCTCGTACGGCCGTCCGACGACCGACCCGTCGGAATCTGTCCTTCGATGGCGCTCATGCGCGTCGCCACGGCAGCGGGCGCAAGACCGACAACGAGGGTGACGACTGCCAGGACCGCGGTTGTAAAGAGTGCCGTCGGAACGTCGATGGCCGCCTCGGCGAGCCGAGGAATGTCACCGGGCGCGAACGCCTTTACGATCCCGAGCCCGACCTGCGCGAAGAGGAGTCCGCCACTCGCGCCGAGGACGCAGAGGACGGCGGCCTCGGTCAGGAGCTGCCGAATCACGTCGCCGCGCGCCGCACCCAGCGCGAAACGGATCGAGAGCTCGCGTCGCCGGGCGACGGCGCGAAGAAGCGACATGATCGCGACGTTGACGCACGCAATGAGGAGCACGGCCGTCGCCGCCGTCATCACCAACCCGAGCGGCATCAGCATGCGGCCGAACTGGGTCTGTCGCAGGGACTGCGCGCCGATGTTCCACCGCGCGTCCGCTCCATACGCTCCCGGCAGATCGTGCCGCAGCTCGCCGGCGATGCGCTGCAAGTCGAGGCGCGCACCGTCCGCGCTCGCCCCCGGCGCCAGTCGCCCGATCGCCGCAAGGTAGTGGTCGCTGCGGTCGGAATCGCCGCGCGCGCTGACGTCGATCGGCACCCAGGCACCCATGTCCGGCTCGGGATAGGCGAAGCCGGCGGGCATGACGCCAACAATGGTGTACTCGACGCCGTTGAGGCGGATGGTGCGTGCGAGGATGTCGTCGACGCCACCGAACCGCGATCGCCACAACTCGTGGCTCAGCACGGCAACCGGCGCCCCGCGCTCGTCTCCGGCGCGCGGGGCGTGACCGCGCGCGGGACCAACGCCGAGGACCTGAAACAGGTTCGCGGTGACGCTCGACACTTTGACCCGCTCGGCATGCGCGTCCGCGTCGCCGGTTGACGTCAGTGTCATCCGCCCGAGGTCTGACGCGGCCAGACCCTCGAAGGCGCGTTGGCGCTCCCGATAGTCGCGGAACTCGGCGCGGGAGAGGAGCCCACCAGTCGCGATCCCCCCACTCGAGAGATTGTGAATCGTCACCAGGCGTGAGGCGTCCGGATAGGCGGGCTGACGGAGGACGACACCATACAGAACGCTGAAGAACACCGTGTTGGCGGCCATCCCCAATGCCAGGGTGAGCAACGCGACGGCGGTGAACCCGGGCGATCGCAGGAGTTGTCGGAGCGTGTACCGGATGTCGGTCATGGGTGAGCGTGTTCGCGGGATGGGTTACTTGCGGCGGCGGCGAGCGCGGCGGCGGGATGCCTGTTCGGCGGCGAGGGCGGACGGCGATCCGTCGTAGTACGGCGGGAAGAACTCCCTGGTCAGGTTTCGAGGAATTGCGGGCGCATCCCGGCGTCCGGGTCTCCTGATCGTCCACCGGTTCCGCCCACCCTTCGGCGAGGAACACGCCCGCCATCAGGCTTCCAAGCTGATACACGTGGCCGGGCCGGAACTGGTCGAGACGGACGCCATCAATGAACTCCACGGTCGGCCGCTGAACAATTCTGATGCGCATGATGCCCGGCGGGGCCTGTTTTGTGGTGTTTACGCAATGTTGATACCACAAATTAGTCGTCAAGACCCGCTTTCACCTCGAGCCCACCGCGCGTGCCGGCGAAGCGCTTACGCGGCGGCGCGCTGCTCGGGCTGTTCCGCCTGCGGCAACGGATCATCGTCGGCGGCGGGAGTCATGTACGAGATGCCGAACGTCAGCAACACCGTCATGGCGCTCGCGACGTCCGCAGGAACATCGGCCTTCAACACGGACTTGATCCCGAACAAGATCACCGTCATCGTCGCTCCGGCGATGGCACCCGCTGCGACTTTTCGAACCGGTTTGCCGCTGATCTGCTTCGCCATAACTAGCCTCCTGCGCTGAATCCCCGATTGAATTTGTCCGAGGGCAGAGCAATTGGCGAGCCAGCAGCAACGCTGCGCAAAAGCGTGCGTATGACGTGTCTCGACGGGACCGCGACACGCGGATCCCTATCCAGGCGGATATGAGGATCTATCCGATTGGTTGGTGTCGAACTCTTTAGCGATTCAGCGCGCGGTCCTGAGATCGACGACCGCGTAGGTCGAGATGCGCGGGATGGTGAACTCGGTGGCGTCGTCCGTCACGACACGATCCTCCAGCGCCAGACGTCCGGCGCCGGCGACGTGGACTTCGCCGTCGGCGTAGCGGCCGCGCAGCCGGATGCGGAGCCCTTCGATCTCGCGCCCGCCGTAGTTGATCAGGTGCAGCCGCGCGCGCCCGGCGTCGGCGGTCAGGCGGCAGAGGACCACTTCGCTGCCGTAGACCCGCAACGCGCGCCGATCGTCGGTCAGCTGCCGGCGGATCTTCTGCGCAAAGGCGCTGGGATCGGCCGCTTCCGTTCGCGGGTATTCGGGGGTGCCGATCCGGATGTTGATCGGAAATCGCGCGGACGGCGCCTGGACCACCTGGAACAGCAGGTTCCGGCGCGCGAGCAGGTTCATCACTTCACCGGTCACCGCCGATCCGTCGTCCACGACTGCGAGGTCAGCGACCGCCGGCAGATCCAGCGGCGGCAGCGCCGCCAGAAACGTGAGCATCTGGCCGAGGCGCGCCGGCGTCCGCGACATCGATCTTCAGCACGGCATCGGCGCCGTACGCGAAGGCCTCCGCGGCCGCGAGCGGCGCTTTTCCGGCGGGAACGTCGTACACGTATTTCGACACCGGGTGCCGCGTGAACCGCCAGCCGCTCGCGTCAATCCACGGCGCGCGCGTCGGCGACGCGACCCCCGGCCGCGGCGTGGTCCCTGGCGCGGGAAGGCGTTCACGAGCGGCGAGTTCGGCGTCGGTGAGCGGCGTGACCGTGAAACCGGCGGCGCGCCAGGAATCGGCGCGGTCCGGTGCCACACAGATCTGCTTGATGCCTGCCGCCTCGAGGGCCGATCGGCTCTCGACCGTGCGCAGGCCAGAAGACGCAGGGCACTGAGAGCGCGAGCAGCGCGAGTCCCGTCATACCGTCAGCTGATCGAGCTGTGATCTTCTTGATGTCGTAGACGCCCAGTCCGAGCGTCGCGGCGTACTCCACGTGGCCCGGCTCGCGAATGATGATGTTCACGTTGGGATCGGCGTCACGCGCCCGTGTGTCGTCCATCTTGAGCGAGGCGGGCGAGCGGTCCCAGATCGAGATCGCGCCGTGCGCCCGGCGCTCGGTCTCGATGATGTCGAGCAGCAGGCGATCGACGGCCACCGGATCGGTCGCGAACATGATCTGGCGCGGATAGAAGACGTAGCGGGTCGTTCGCGCGAACGGACCGCCATGCCACACGCCGCGCAAACCGTCCATGATCTGGAGCACGGTTCTCGAGCGCAGCGGCTCCATCGCGGCGAGCCTGCCGACGACCGAGTAGGTGTGCGATTTCCCGCCGGCATGCGTGCGCGCCACGTTGGAGAAGCTGCCGTAGGCGATGTTCTTGAGGCATCCGGTCACGCCGGTCGCCCCGTGATCTTTCATGTTGGGGATGTTGATGATCTTCGTCAGGCGCTGCGAGACCAGCCGCATGATGTTCGACCGCGTATCCTCTTCGCCGAACAGATCGGCTTCCAGATACGTCGCCGGATCGTAGCCGCTGTTGTCGACGTTCCGGTTCGCGCGCTCGGCCGCGACCGTCTGCACGCCGCTCGGCAGATGCGCCGCGTAGTCGCACTCGTCCATCTGGTTCTGAAACCGCTCGTAGACGTAGATTTGCGTGACCGGGACCCCGACGGCCGTCAACTGGCGCACGACTTCGCCCACGATCTCGTACGCGGAGATGCAGTGCGGGTAGCCGCCGCAGTTGACCTTGATGCCGACGATGTCCGAGGGTTCGAAGAACCGGCGCCACGCGTCAGCTGTCGTTGTGGCGCGGGTCAACGTGCGCATCCCTTGCGCCATCATTTCGCGCACGGTCGCTTCGTCTGCCTTCCCGGTGGTCGTGTCGACGGCTTTATCTGACTTCACCGACACGACTCGTCCCGGATACGGCCCGGGCATGCCCGGTTTCGCGGCGGGCGCGTACTTCGAGACGACGCGGAGCGCCGGGAGTCCGTCAGGCTTCTGCGGGCTTGCCGCGGCCGAGGCGGTCATCCGCTTCGCATAAGCGGCCGCGGCGAGCAGTCGGACGAACGATCTGCGATGCATAGGCACGCCTCCTCGTCCACGATGACCGCAAAGGACGCAAAGACCGCAAGAGCGTTTCGGATTCCCTATCTTTGCGCTCTTGGCGTTCTTTGCGTTCCTCGTCCGGTCGTCGCGAGCAGGGCCTCATCCTACATGAATGAGTGCGCATGTTGGCCGCCCAACTCCCTTGACTCCGCTCGGCGGCTGCGCCATCGTTACGGCAAATTTACCCCTTGGGAGGAACCATGAGGCGCCCGTTCCTGTTGAACGCGTTCGTGCTCTTCGCGACTATCCTGCTTCCGGTCAGCGCGGCTGCCCAGACCGGCGCAGGTTCGTTGACCGGCATCGTCGCCGATCAAAGCGGCGCCGCCGTGCCGGGCGCGACCGTCACCGCGACCAACCAGGCGACGAACGTCGTCTACACCGCGACCTCCAACAACGCGGGCAACTACACGGTGACCTCGCTGCCCGTCGGCGTCTATGTGGTCAAAGCGGAGCTGTCAGGGTTCAAGACGGCGGCGACGCAGCCGACCCAGGTGGAAGCGCTAGCAGACGGTCCGGATCGACTTCAAGCTGACGCTGGGCGCCATCGAGGAAACGGTCGTCGTCGTCGGTAATCGCCGCTGCTGCAGACCGAGACCGCCACGGTTGGCGAGGTCATCTCGGGCACGACCGTCGAGCAGATGCCGATCAACGGCCGCAATACCGGAGCGCTGTCGCTGCTGCTCCCCGGAGTCGTGTCGCCGAACCCGAGCACCTTCAGCGAGATCCGCAACTTCGGCGGTGGGCGGCCGTACGTCAACGGCAACCGCGAACAGACCAACAACTACATGATCGACGGCGTCGACATGAACGAGTCGATCGACAACCTCGTCGCGTATCAGCCGAGTCCCGACGCGATTGCCGAGATCAGTGTCGAGACCAACAACTACGCCGCCGATACCGGCAACGTGGCCGGTGCCGTCATCAGCAACGTGATCAAATCCGGATCGAACAACGTGCCGCGGCAACGGCTTCGAGTTCTATCGGAACAGCGCGATGGACGCGAACTCCTGGGCCAACAACCGCTCTGGCGCGGCCAAGCCGGAGCGGCGGCAGGACATTTACGGCGGCACGCTCGGCGGCCCGCTCGTCAAGAGCCAAGCTGTTCTTCTTCGCGCGACTATCAGGGCACGCGCTATCAACGCGCCCGGGTTCGAGACGCTCTCCGTCGCACCCGAAGCCTGGCGGCGCGGCGATCTGTCCAGCATCAGTTCGGTCATCCGCGACCCGCTGACGGGACAGACGTTTGCCGGCAACCAAATCCCAGCCGGGTCGAATCAGCCCGGTCGCTCGCGCGATCCTCTCCAACGCCTCGCTCTATCCGCTGCCGAACCGGACTGTGAGCGGCGGCGTGATCGGGAACTTCGTCGGCGAAACGCTGACGACCATCCGTGCGCACCAGGGCGATGGGCGAATCGACTGGAACGCGTCGAACCGAGGACAAGATCTTCGGACGCCTTTCGGTCGCCTGTACCAATCGAAAAACGACAAGCGGGCGCTTTCCCCTGCTGCTCGGCAGCCTGACCGACGCGCCGTTTCGCAATCTCGCGTTGAACTGGAACCGCGTCGTCAATTCGTCGCTCGTCAATGAGGTTCTGGTCGGCTACAACCAGATCACCATCGTCACTTCAGGCCCTCGACTGGGCCGGCCTCGGAAACGCCAACGCGACGTTCGGGATTGCGGGTGGCCAACCGATTCCCGGGCTCAGCTCGATCCGTGGGGCAGCTCGCTCACCAACATCGGCAGCAGCGCGAGCAACACCGACACGCTGGACAAGACCTATCAGATCAACGAGAAGCTCACCTGGCTGAAGGGACGCCACTCCTTGAAGTCGGGCGGGCAATTGCTGCACTACGTTCAGCAGCGGTACTACGCCGGCAACAACGGCGCGCTCGGCCTGTTCGGCTACGGCGGGACGTTCACCGGCTTCGCGTTCTCCGACTTCCTGCTGGATCAGGTCACGAACAAGGGACGCGGCAGCGTCTCGGAGCCCTGGACGCAACTCCACAACCGGGTCGCGCTCTACGTCCAGGACGACTTCAAGGTGATCCCCGCGCTCACGCTCAACCTCGGAATGCGCTGGGCGTACACGCAGCCGGTCATCGAGAAGGACAACCGCCAGTCGAATTTCGATCTCGACGACGGGGCGGCAGATCTTCGCCCAGGACGGCTCTCGCGAGAGTGAAGCCGCTGTACAACGCCTACAAGAAAGGCTTCGAGCCGCGTCTCGGCGCCGCCTGGCGGCTCGAACGATCGCTGGGTCGATGCGGGGCGGCTACGGCATTTCCCAATACATGGAAGGCACCGGGGCCAACCTGCGGCTGCCGCTGAATCCGCCGTTCTTCTTCGAGTCGGACGTTCACTACGACGCGACGACGGGCGGCGGGACGCTCGCGCCGGGTTTCGCCGATCTCAAGCCGCTCGACCAGCCGTCGGGCCAGGTGCGCGCGTGGGATCCGAACCTGCGGCCGCAGTTCACCCAGCAGTGGAATGTCTTCGCCGAGTATCTGCTCACCGATTCCACGTCCGTCGAATATCGGATACGTCGGGCCACAACGCGAAGCACCTGGTCACGCCAGTCGAAGGCAACCAGCCGCTGCCCGGCGTCGGCGATCCGTCGACCTGGGCGCCGCTGGACAGACGGCGTCCGCTGTTCGCGACCGCGCCGCTGATCACCAACATCTCGACGACCGCGTCGCGCGGCCGCAGCGACTACAACGCGCTGCAGGTCGAGCGTTCGCCAGCGCAGTTCGAAGGGTCTCGAGTACCTGGCGTCGTACACGCTGGGCAAGGTCCGCACCAACAACCTGGGCTACTACGGCTCGGGCGGCGTGCAGGCTGAGGGCGCGTACTGGATGAACACCTACCAGCCGGAATGGAACTACGGGCCGGCGTTCTTCGACGTCCGCCACAACTTCGTGCTCTCGGCCAAGCTACGAGCTGCCGTTCGGGACGGGGCGGCGCTTCCGGCGGCGCAACGCCCTGATCGGCGGCTGGAGGCGTGAGCGGCATTTCCAGGCGCGAACCGGTTTCCCGATCACGGTCATCGACGGCAGCGGCTCTTCGCTTCAGGCGCACACGCGGCAACGAGCGGCCGAACTGCGTCGGCGACCCGACGCCGGCGAATCAGACGCTCAATCACTGGCTGGACATCAACGCGTTCGCGCGCGCGCCCAGCGGCACCTGGGGCAACTGCGGCATCGGCGTCGCGCGAGCGCCGGGCTTCAAGAACCTCAACGCCGCGCTGGCGAAGCGCGTCAGCATCGGCGGGGCGCGAAGCTTCGAGTTCCGGCTCGAAGCCTTCAATCTGACCAACACGCCGAGCTTCAGTCCGCCGGCGCGAGACATTACCGTGCCGAACACCTTCGGCACGATCACGAGCACGGTCAGCACCGCGCGGACCGTGGAGCTGGTGTTCAAGTTCTTCTTCTGATCGACGGTTCTGCCCGTGGGGTCGGCTACGTGGCCGACGCATGACGTTCACATAAGGGGGTCACGATGCTGCGTCGAGCTCTGTTGTCACTGAGTTTCGGCTTGTTTCTCACGACGAGCGCATGGGCGCAGCTGGCTTCGCAAACAGCGCTCGTCGGCACGGTCACCGACAGCGACGGGCTTGCGGTGCCCGGGGCCCAGGTGGTGGCGGTCAACGCCGGCACGCGCGATACCTACGAAGCGACGACCAACGCCGAGGGGTACTACAACATTCAGTTCGTTCGCACCGGCACCTATGAGATCAGCGTGACGCTGACCGGCTTTCAGACCTCGCGGGTGACCGGCATCGAGGTGGCCTCCAACCAGGTCGTCCGCACCAACGTCGTCATGAAGGTCGGCCAGTTGAACGAATCGATCACCGTCGTCGGCGCGTCGCCGATCCTGGACACCGACAGCGCCAAGATTTCGGAAACCATCGGCAAGCGCGCCGTCGCCGACTTGCCGCTGAACGGCCGCAACGTCTGGAGTCTGGCCACCACGACGCCGGGCGTCGTCGCCGCGCCGAACAGCGATATCGGCCTCAGTTTCAGAGGTGCGGGCCAGCGGGAGATCCAGAACAGCCTGTCGCTCGACGGCATCAACTCCTCGTCCAACCTGCTGGCGGCGACCAGCATGCGTCCGATTGCTGACGCGGTCACCGAGATTCAGGTCCAGACCGGCAGCACGTCGGCCGAGTACGGCTCGTATCTCGGCGTCCACATCAACGTGGTGACCAAGAGCGGAACCAACAGCGCGCACGGATCGCTGTTCGAGTTCGTCGCAGGATGCCTGCGCTCGACAGCCGCGGATATTTCGAGAATCCGGCGAACCCGAAGAATCCCGCGGAAGCGCAACCAGTTCGGGGCGCAGATGGACGGCCCGGTGATGATCCCGAAGCTCTACGACGGCCGGAACAAGACGTTCTTCATGGGCGCGTACGAAGGGGTCCGCGCGGACGCGCCTGACGGCCGGCTTCATTTCCGTGCCGACCGCGCTGATGCGCCAGGGGAACTTTTCCGAAGTCGCCACCGCCATCAAAAACCCGCTGACCGGCCAGCCGTTTCCCGGCAACATCATCCCCCAGTCGCAGATTTCGCCGATCGCGCGCAAGCTGCTGGAGTACTACCCTGCGGCAAACCAGCCGGGGACGGCGTCGAACCTGCAGGCCAACGCCGCTTCGGACGACAACGTCGACCAGGTCCTGTTCCGCGTCGATCAGAACGTCGGCAACAAGGCTCGCCTGTATTTCCGCTACAACTGGCACGACAGCTTCACGAACAACATCGGGATTCCGCCAACGCCGATTCCGATCCAGGTGGTCACGCAGCCCCGTGTCAACAAGAACACGCTGTTCTCCTATACGCACACGCTGCGGCCGAACCTGTACAACGACTTCCGGATCGGCTATCACCGGATCGATTTCGACACCCTGAATGCCTTCTCGGTGGGCGGCATCGCGACAGCGGGCGCCGACCTCGGCATTCCCGGCTTCAACGGCGACGTCCGCTACAACAATCCGGGCATCCCGACGATCAACATCAGCGCGTTCAGCGGGCTTGGCACCGCGGGGGCGAACTGGTACCAGTTCGACACGACGTTCCAGATGTCGAACGTCATGGCCTACAACCGCGGCTCGCACAACGTGCGATTCGGCTTCGACCTGCGGCGGATGACGCACCGGCCGGCGAGCGGCCAACGATCCGCGCGGGCGCTTCGACTTCACCGGCGACATCACCGGATACTCCGTCGCCGACTTCATGCTGGGATTGCCGCGCACGGTGATTCCGCCGACCGACCAGATCCAGGGTCACGTCGGCGGCTGGCGCAACGGCTTCTTCGTCAACGACGTCTGGCAGGCGTCGCGCAACTTCACGCTGAGCCTCGGCCTGCGCTACGAGCTGAACACGCCGGTGCAGACCTACGCGGGACTCGCCTCGATGCTGGCCGAAGACTTCGAGACGATCATCCCGGCGAGCTTTCCCGCTCCGGGCTTCAAGTTCACCAATCCGAACTACAAGGACATTGCGCCGCGGCTCGGTGCCACCTATCGGCTCGGCGAGAAGACGGTGCTGCGCGCCGGGTTCGGGATCTACTACAACCCGAACCAGATGAACTCGTTCACGTTCCTGACCAACAACCCGCCGCTGGCGGCGGTGTCCACGTTCAGTACCGATCCGGCGAACCCGACTCTGTCCTTCGCGAGCCCGACCGGCGTGGCGGCCCCGGTGGCCACGCCCGACATGATCTCGCCGACGCGCGACCTGCCCAACGCGCGCAAGGATCAGTGGAGCGTCGACCTGCAGCGCGAGCTGCTGGCCGGCATGGCGCTCGACTTCCAGTATCTCGGCTCGAACACCAGCCACCTGGACCGCAGCTTCTTCAACAACACGCCGCAGCCTGGTCCGGGCGCCGTGGATCCGCGGCGGCCCAGCCAGAAGTTCCGCAGCCGCCGCATCATCCAGAACGATCTCATCGCCGACTACGACGCGGTCAGCGTCATCCTGCGCAAGCGCATGAGCCGCGGTCTGCAGGCCGACGCTGCACTACACCTGGTCGCGCACGCGCGACATGTCAACCCACTCCAACGGCGGCGGCCAGACGATGGACAACTACGACATCTGGGCCGACTATGGCCCGGCGAACTGGGACATCCCGCACCGGTTCGTCGCGAGCTACATCTACGACGTGCCGTTCCTCAAGACGTCGTCGAATCCGATCCTGAGGTACGTGGTGGCGGGATGGCAGGTGGGCGGCGTCAGCACCATCCAGAGTGGAACGCCGGTCAACGTCGTCATCAGCGCCGATCGCGCCAACATCGGGCATCTCGGGACTCCAGCGCCCGAATCTCGTCGGAGCCGATTCCGTCGCTCAACTGCCAGCCCAATCACGACGACCCTCGAGCTGATCAACTGCTACGATGCGTCCGCGTTCGCGATGCCGGCGCAGTTCACCTTCGGCAACGCGCCGCGCAACGTGCTGAGAGGTCCCAAGTTCGCCGTCCACCGACCTGTCGCTGATGAAAAATGTCCCGCTCGGCGGAACGATGCAGTTCCAGATCCGCGCGGAAATCTTCAACGCATTCAACACCGTCAACTACGGCAACCCCGGCGGCACGTTCGGCGCCGCGACGTTTGGCCGCATCAGCACCGCGCGGGGCCATGCGGCAGGTGCAATTGGGCGGCAAGCTCTTTTTCTGACCTTCGTTCATCACAGGAGCCCTGTATGAAGAAATCGAATCGACGCGCCTTCATCCGTCGCGGCGTGACCGCGGCGGCGGCCGTGACGGCCGCCGCGATTCCCGCGACGGCGGCCGCACAGACCGGCGACAAGCCGGTCAAGAAAGTCCACTATCGAAACGGCAGGAAGCCGGAGAAACCGCCGCTCTTCAACGGCACCGTGTCCTACGGCAACCTGCTGTTCATCGCCGGCGTCGGGTATCACTCCGAAGGCGATATCAAGGTGCACACCAAGGCGGTGCTCGATCAAATTCAGCAGCAGCTCGAGAGCGTCGGATCGTCGATGGAGAAAGTCGTGAAGTGCAACGTCTACCTGAACGACCTGAAGGACTACGCCGGCATGAACGAGATGTTCCAGGGCCGCTTCGGCGCCGAGCCGCCGGTGCGCACCACCATCGCGGCGGCCGGCGGCATTCCCGGCAACTCGCTCGTCGAAATCGACGTGATCGCGTTCATCTGAAGAGATGCGTCACTTGGGAATGATCCACGGGATGACGTACACGTACAACATGACAATGAGGCCGACGATCGACGCGAGCACGATGCTGTGACGGAATACCGCCTTGAAGATCGCGGCCTCCTTGCCGACCTGCTGCGTCGCGGACGCTGAGACGACGATCGATTGCGCGTCGATCATCTTGCCCATCACGCCGCCGCTCGAGTTCGCCGAAGCCATCAGAATCGGACTGAGGCCGAGCTGTTCGGCGGTCACCTTCTGAAGATTGCCGAACAGCGCGTTCGATCCCGCATCGGTACCCGTCAGCGCCACACCAAGCCACCCGAGCAGCGTCCCGAAGAATGGAAATGCCCATCCGGTCCGCGTGAGGCTGAGACCGAGGACCGTGTCCATGCCCGAGTAGCGCGTCACGAACGCCAACCCCACCATGAAACTGATCGCGAGAAGCGACGGGGTCAGGTCGATCAACGTTCGTCCGAGAATCTGCAGCATGCGGCGCCACCGCATGCCGAGAATCATCGCGGCGATCGCGGCACCGGTGAACACCGCGGTCCCCGGGAGTGCGACGAAGTTCAAGTCGGCGATCGCCGCTTCGGGCGACGGCGCCGAAACCACGGGTGCCATCCGATACACCAGGTTGTGGAGGTACGGGACCGGCTGCCGGAGCGACGCGAAGGTGAGCGGTCTGCTCAGCGCCGGCAGCCCCACGATGAAGATCAGGATAGAAGCGAGAATGAACGGCGACCAACCCTTGAGCACCGCGGCAGTTGAATGTTGCGGGGCGGCGCCGCGCGCTGCCTGCGAATTCTCCGTCGTCAGGATGGTCCTCGGCTGCCAGACTTTCAGAAACACGACCATTACCAGCAGCGAAAAAATAGCGGCGACGATGTCGACCAGCCCGTTCTCCTGGAAGTTCGCCCAGTAGAACTGCATGGCGGCGAAAGACAGGCCGCTGACCGCCAGCGCGGGCCAGACCTCGAATGTTTCGCGCCAGCCCACCATGCTGCGAACGAGCCAGAGCGGAAGGATTAACGAAATCGGCGGCAGGATCCGGCCGGTCATCGCGCTCAACGTGCCTTCCGCTAATCCCGTGACGCCGGCCAGGGTGCGGATCGGGTTTCCGACGCCGCCCCAGGCGACCGGCGCCGTGTTCGCGACCAGGCATAACGTGGCCGCCTGAAACGGATCGAAGCCCAGAGCCGATCAGAAACGCTCCGGCGATCGCAACCGGCGCGCCGCCCCCGCCGGTCCCTTCGAGAAACGCGCCGAAGCAGAATGCCATCAGCACGAGCTGCAGTCGGCGATCGGCAGAAAGCGCCGCGATCGACTCCTTCATGACCTGGAACTGACCGGTCTCCACGGCGATGTTGTACAGGAAGATCGACGAGATGACGATCCACGCGATGCGGAGCACGCCGAAGATGAATCCATGCACGCACGCCGCCGCCGCCATCGCCGCGGGCATGTTGAAGACCGTCACCGCCAAGGCGATCGCGACCATCATCCCGCTCAATGCGGCCACCCAGACGCGACTCTTCATCACGATCAGAACGAAGAACAGCGTGAGGACCGGCAGCGCCGACACGAACGTCGACAGCGGCCAGAAATTGAACGGGTCGTAATTCTGTTGCCAGTTCAGCATGCGGCCCACACTGTGGATCGATGCAAGGCGCCGATCAGTATCGGTTGTATCTGGCGAGCGCTTTCAGCATCGATTTTTCTTCTTTGATGATCGACACCATCTTGGTTTCCTTCTCGTCGTACTGCCGGAGCAGCGTCAACACATCGGACATCTTGTCCACCGGCACTACGACCACTCCGGTGCGATCGCCCACGATCCAGTCCCCGGGTCGCACCGAGCACGCCGGCGCAGGTGACCGGCACGTTCTTGGTCACGCTCACGTAGCGGCCCACGGACGTCGAAGGTGTGAGGCTGCGGCTGAAAACCGGAAAGCCGATCTCCTCGAGCTCCTCGACGTCGCGGGCGCCACCGTCGATGACGGCGCCAGCCAGACCGCGCACTTTTCCTGTCGTGGCCATCAGGTTGCCGATTCCCGCCGTCTCCAGGCCGTCCTCGAGGACGTACACCAGCACGCTGCCCGACGCCGACTCGTCCAGGATCTCGAGCTGACGGTTCGGGTAATCGCGCTGATCGCCTTTCAGGACGCGACGCAGTACGGCGGTGGTCGCAGGGCCCATAATCTTGGTCTTGAAGACCGGCTTCATGTCGCGATACATGAACCCTCGCTGTCCCGTGGCTTCATCCACCGCATCAGCGACGTTGCCGGTGCTCGCCTTCGTGAACTCGACGATGATCTCCTGGCGCGTCGGGGCGCTGCCGGCGCGCGCGGTCGCGGTTGTCTGGGCGCGTTCGTGGCGCGCCAAGACGACGGCTCCGAGCGTGGCGACGCAGCAAACGGCCGGCAGCAGAATGCGATGATGCACATTCCCTCCTGTGGTGAAAGCGGCTTCAACCTAATCGAATGGACGGTGAATTTCAAATCGAAACTGCGCTAATCTACGCCTGCGCAATTGCCAGAACAGAGGGACACCATATGCTGCAGTCGCTCAAATCTCAGTGAAGCGCCCGACCCGCTGAGTCGCCGCGAGCTGTTTCGACGCTCGGCGCTGCTGACGCTGCCGGCGCTGTTCCGCGGGAACGACGTGTCAGCCGCGGCGCAGGCGGCGGTCGGTAGCGCCGGCCTTTCAGGCCCGCGAGCCGAAGGCCTTCGCGTCGGCCAGGACATCTATCAGTCAATCGGCGTGCGGCCGGTGATCAACGCGCGCGGCACCTTTACCATCATCAGCGGGTCGCGCATGCTGCCGGAGGTCCGCGAGGCGATGAACGCCGCCGCGCAGCATCACGTCCACATCGACGAGCTGATGACGGCGATCGGCGCCCGGCTGGCGGAGCTGACGAAAGCGGAGTGGGGCATGGTGTCCTCGGGATGCTCTGCCGCGCTGACCCATGCCACCGCGGCGTGCGTCGCCGGCGGCAACCCCGATCTGCACGTGCGGCTTCCCCATCTCGACGGGTTTGCGAAGGATGAAGTGATCATCCCGACGCATTCCCGCAACGTGTACGACGCGGCCGTTCGCGCCGTCGGCGTGCGCATCGTCGAGGTCAGCACGGCCGAGGAGCTCGAGGCCGCCTTCGGCCCGCGGACCGCGATGATCTACATCTTCGCCGGCCCTCAGGCCGACAAGGGTCCGCTCAGCACGCAAGCGATTGCGCGGATGGCCAATCAACGCCGGGTGCCGGTGCTCGTCGACGCCGCGGCAGAGGTGTTGACGGTGCCGAACGTGCACCTGCAGAACGGCGTGACGCTCGTGGCCTACAGCGGCGGCAAGTGCATCCGCGGGCCGCAGACCGCCGGCCTGCTGCTCGGACGGAAGGACCTGGTGCAGGCCGCCTGGGTCCACAGCGCGCCGCATCATGGCTTCGGGCGCTCGATGAAGGTGGGCAAGGAAGAAGCCGTCGCGATGCTGATGGCCGTCGAGATGTGGATGAAGCGCGACCACAAGGCCGAGTCGGCCCGATGGCTGTCGTGGCTCGATACCATCGCGAAGCAAGTCTCCACCGTCGACGGCGTGACGACGTCGGTGACGGAAACGACCGAGCTGTCCAACCGGACGCCAACGCTGGTGATTCAGTGGGATCCGAAGCGGCGCGGCATTACCGGAGCGGCGGTTGCGAGACTGCTGCTGGAGGGTGAGCCGCGAATCGCGACGCCGGGCGGCCGGGACCGGGATGGCCAGTCGAGCATCTCGATCACGCCGTACATGATGGCGGCTGGAGAGGAAAAGGTGGTCGCCGAGCGGCTCCATGCCATCCTGTCGAATCCGCCGAAGCAGGACGCGCCCGCGCGAACGGCGGCGCCGGCCGCGGATCTGACCGGGCAATGGGATGTGCGCATCGACTACGCGGCGAATACCTCCAGCCACACGCTGCACGTGAAACAGGTGGGCAATCGGCTCGAAGGCACGCACCAGGGCGATTTCGTGTCGCGCGATCTCGCAGGCACGATCGACGGCAACAGCGTGCAGATGAACAGCTCGGTCACCGAGCGGCACGGCGACGCCCTGAGCTTCAGGTTCAACGGCACCGTCGCGACGGAGACGATGTCGGGGACGCTCGACATGGGCGAGTACCTGACGGCGAAATGGACGGCGAAGCGGCACGACTATCGGCGAGGGTAATGATCGCCACGAAAACGAGCGAAGACGTGGATTGCGCATCGTGGCTCACCGACCGCGCGCCTGCCCATGAGTCTCGTCGAAGGATGCCATTCCCGACGGCTTCGTGGCTTCGCAATGAGACGGGCTGAGCTATGAGACTGAAACTTCATGCCGCTGCGACGTCTCTGATCGTCGGTTCGATCGTTGGTCTCTCCGCGCAGCAGAAGTACGACCTCCTGCTGAAAGGCGGACACGTCATCGACGCGCGGAACCAGATCAGCGCGGTTCGCGACGTCGCGATCGCCAACGGCAAGGTCGCCGCGGTCGCCGCCAACATCGCGCCGACCGACGCCTTCAAGGTCGTCGACGCCACCGGCTACTACGTCACGCCGGGACTGGTGGACATTCACGTCCACGTCTACGCCGGCACCGGCGAGCGCGGATCCTACGCCGGCGACAACAGCCTCTATCCCGACGGCTTCACGCTGCGATCGGGCGTCACGACCATCGTCGATGCCGGCTCCTCGGGCTGGAGGAGCTTCCCGGACTTCAAGGATCGCATCATCGATCGCTCGCGAACCCGCGTGCTGGCGATGTTGAACATCGTCGGCGCCGGCATGCGCGGCGACAAGTTCGAGCAGAATCTGGCCGACATGGAAGCGAAGCCGACCGCGGAGATGGCGCTGCGTCACAAGGGCGTTGTCGTCGGCATCAAGAGCGCACACTACTCCGGACCGGAGTGGGCGCCGGTCGAGCGCGCGGTCGAAGCCGCCACCCAGGCCAACGTCCCGGTGATGATCGACTTCGGCGCCAATCGACCCGAGCGGCCGATGGCCGAGCTCGTCACGAAGAAGCTGCGTCCCGGCGACATCTACACGCACGCCTATTCCGGTCTTCGCGACGAGCTCCTCGACTCGGGCAAGGTGAACCCGGGCATGTGGGAAGGCCGCAAGCGCGGCGTGATCTTCGACGTCGGCCACGGCGGCGGCAGCTTCGCGTGGCGGATCGCCGTTCCCGCGATGAAAGAAGGCTTCCTGCCCGATTCGATTTCGACCGACCTCCACATCGGCAGCATGAACTCGGGCATGAAAGACATCCTCAATGTCATGGACAAGTTCATGGCGATGGGCATGTCGGTCGACGATGTGGTGGCGCGCTCGACGTGGAATCCGGCACGCGAAATCCGGCAGGAGCAACTGGGCAATCTGTCGGTCGGCTCGCCCGCCGACATCACGGTCCTCCGGCTCGAAAAGGGCACCTTCGGTTTCGTGGACATGTACGGCGCGCGCATGAACGGCACGCAGAAGCTGACCTGCGAGCTGACGCTTCGGGATGGCAAGGTCGTCTACGACCTGAACGGGATGACGCGCCCGGACTGGACCACGCTGCCGAAGGGTTACCGGCAGACCGGCGATGCGCGGTGGGACGCCATCACGCCGGCGCCGGTCCGGCAGCCACGGTGACAGCCGCGCCGCTGTCCACGACGACCCAGCCTTCGCTCGCACCGACGCGCGAGCGCCGGCTGGCAAGCGCAAAGACCGCGATCGATCTTTGCGGCCTTTGCGTTGACCTTCTCGCAGTCGCCGGCCTCGCACGCCCAGTCTCCGGGGATTCGCTTCGAAGATATCGCGCGCCCGAAACCGGGCGCGTGGCCGACCTACGACGGCAGCCTGAGCGGTAATCGCTTCAGCCCGCTCGATCAGATCAACATCGGCAACGTCCAGAAGCTCGCGCCCAAGTGGATGTTCACGCTGCAGGACGCGCCGCGCGCGCTCGAGGGCACGCCGGTCGTCGTCGACGGCGTGATGTACGTGACGTCGGTGAATGAGGCGATCGCGCTCGATGCGCGCACCGGACGCGAGATCTGGCACTTCAGCCGTCCCCGCACGCCGGGTCTGGCCGGCGACGCCGCCAGCGGCATCAACCGCGGGGTGGCGATCCTCGGCGACCGTGTGTTCATGGTCACCGACAACGCGCACGTGGTCGCCCTCGATCGCGCCGGCGGCAAGCTGCTCTGGGATGTCGAGATGGCCGACTCCCGGCAGAACTACGGTGCGACCGGTGCGCCGCTGGTGGTCAACGATCTGGTGATCGCCGGCGTCTCGGGCGGCGATGAAGGGATCCGCGGATTCATCGACGCCTACCGCGCGTCGACGGGCGAGCGCGCCTGGCGGTTCTGGACGGTTCCCGCACGCGGCGAGCCGGGATCGGAAACGTGGATCGGGCGGGCGATCGAACACGGCTGCGCAGCGACCTGGCTGACCGGCACCTACGATCCGGATGCACGTCTGCTCTACTGGCCGACCGGCAATCCGTGTCCCGACTACAACGGCGACGAGCGCAAAGGCGACAACCTGTACAGCGCCTCCGTCGTCGCGCTCGACCCGGACACCGGGAAGCTGCGCTGGCATTACCAGTTCACGCCGCACGATCTGCACGACTGGGACGCGAACGAGACGCCCGTGCTCGTCGATGCCCAGTTTCGTGGTCAGCCGCGAAAGCTGTTGCTGCAAGGGAATCGCAACGGGTTCTTCTACGTGCTGGACAGGTTGACAGGCAAGGTGCTGGTGGCCGAGCCGTTCGTCAAGAACCTGACGTGGGCCAGCGGCATCGGCGCCGACGGCCGGCCGAAGTTGTTGCCCGGCAACGAGCCGAGCGTGGAGGGCCAGCGCGTCTGTCCCGCCGTCGCCGGCGCCGCGAACTGGACGTCCACCGCCTTCAACCCGGCGACGCAGCTGTTCTATCTGTTCGCCGACGAGTCGTGTTCGGTCTACACGAAAAACGACAAATGGTGGGAGGCGGGCAAGTCGTTCTACGGCGGCACCACGCGCCGCGCCCCCGGCGATCCGGCAACCACCAAGTCTCTCAAGGCGATCGACATCCAGACGGGGAAGGCCGCGTGGGAAGTGCCGGCAGTCGGCAGCGGGATTCTGGGAAGCGGTCTGATGGCGACGGCCGGCGGTCTGCTGTTCTATGGCGACGGCACGGGCGCGTTCATCGCCGCCGATGCGAAGAATGGCAAGCCGCTCTGGCAGTTCAACACGAGTCAGCGCTGGAAGGCCGGGCCGATGACCTACACCGTCGACGGCCAGCAGTACATCGCCGTCGCGGCCGGCTCGACGATCCTCGCGTTCGGTTTGTATTACGAGGACGACGAGCAGGCACCGCCCCGAAACCGCCGACGGCGTTATCGGAGTGCCGCGAATTCCGCCTCTCGCCTGTTTCGGCAGCTGGAGATCGGGATCGGCGTCCTTCCAGAGCGCCAGCAGGTCCTCGTACACCACTCTGGCCTTCGTCATGTCCCCCGCCTGGGTGAGCGCGCGACCGAGCTGCAGCCGCGCCACTGCGCCCATCGGATCCCCGAGCACGACGCCTGGATGATCGAGAATCTTTTGAAATTCCGCGGCCGCTTCGGCTGGTTTATGGAGTGCGAGATAGGCCTTGCCGCGCACATAGGTGGGATACATCGCGCCGAAGGAACCGCCGCCGGCACCGAAGAAGCTGATGCCGGGCTGGGCGAACTCGTATGTGGCGGCCGGTTGCAGCAGCTCGATGGCTCGCGACGGGTCGTTCGCGCTCAGCGCCGACAGCGCGCGGAGTGTCGGCACGTAGTTGAACCGGACGGATGTGTCCTCGGGGAATCGGCGGTCGAGATCGTCGGCGATCGCCTGCGCTCGCGAACGCTCGCCGGCGATCGCCAGGGCCAACGCCGCGGCGAACGTCACGTGTCGTCCGTTCGCGACCTCGAGGACGTGCATCGCGTTCCGCTTGCGCGGCGGCGGCATTGCCGTACAACGCTTCCCACACGGCCACGGCCGTTTCCCGCACGGCGGCGCGTTCGCGCTGGCCGGCCGCCGATGCCAGCTCGATCGCGTGGCGCGCCGACTGCCCTGGCGGCGTCGAGGCGGCCCGCGCGAGCGAGAACCAGCGCCTGGAGGTGCGAGATCAAGTCTTCCGCGGCCGGTTTGCCTCTGGCCAGCGCCGCCAGCGCGCTCCATTCCGGCTGCGTCACCTTTCAGAAACGCGATGTGAAAGGGGAAGATCAGGACCTCTGGCAGGTCGGCAGCACGGCCAGTCACCTGCCGAAGGGCTTTCTCAGCGTCGTTCAGACGGCCCAGGCATACATAACCCCAGACCACACTGAAGTACGGCGGAACCAGGTCGGGGTCGATGGCAATGGCGTCCCGGGACTTTTGGATCATGAGCTCGTACTTGCCGGTGCCTGCCGCGGCGTAGCCACCCATCAGCCCGGGTGCGATCGGGTCGCGCGGATAGGTTTGCTCCCACAGCCGCAACGTCTCGGCTTCCTTTTCGAGATTGCCCGTCACCTGCCGGTCGTAAATCGTCGTGATGAAGAAGCGCTCCCGGTCGTTGGCACGATCGCGCAACTCGTACGCCTTGCTCGTGCTCTGTTCGCCGAGGAGCGATTCTCCGAGGCCGCTGTACGCCAGGCCAAGCTGCGCATGCGCAATCGCGAAATTCGGATCGATGTCGAGCGCGCGTTTGAAGAGTGGGACAGTGCGTGCGTCGACCGTCAATTTCAGCGCAGCGCTGTACGCTTTCAGTGCGTCGAGCGATGACGTGGTGGCTTCCTCGAGCGGCGTCGAGTGTTTCTGGACGGTCGCCAGCGATTCGCCAACCCGCGTCCTGAATTTCATCGCGAGCTGGCTGAGGACGTTCAGCACGTCTTCCTTCCGCGCCGCCGTGGAGCTGCTCCTGGTCGAGGAGATCTCCGGTTCCGCAGTTCTCGGCGCGGAGACCGAGCACGTACTGGGTGCCGAGGCTCGCAATCGATCCCGTGACGACCGCCGTGCTTCCAGTACGGACGCAGAGGTCGCGCGCGATATCGTCGGTCAGTCGCGCGCTGGAGGGCTGCCCCATCAGCTGGAGCGCCTTGCGGATGCGTTCCCCGGGGACGATGCTCAGAAACGGCGACTGCTCGAGCTGCACCGCGAGCCCCTGACGCAACGTTTCGTCGAACACCGGGTCGCCGGTCGTGTTCGCGAAATCGGCGAGGACGATGGTGTCCTTGTCGGTCAGCTTCGGCGGGCGATGCAGGTACATGTAACCGCCAGATCACCGACGCGGCGAGGGCCACGCCTGCCGCTCCCAGCGACAAGGCCCGCCGCATCGTCCGAGCCGCTGACGGCCGCGTCGCCGGCGCGATCGGCATCGACTCGGTGTCGCGCTTCGCCCGGCGCAGATCGGCGCGTATCTCCGACGCGTGCTGATAGCGGAGATGGCGATCCTTCTCGAGCGCTTTCAGAATGATCTCTTCGAGCCGTGCGGACAGCGCCGGCCGGATCTGTTGCGGCCGGCGGGGCTGCTCGTGCAGGATCGCGGCGGAAATCACCGCGCTGGTTGCGCCGGAAAAAGCCGGCTGACCGGTGGCCATCTCGTACAGCACAAGTCCGAGCGAGAACAGATCCGTGCGGACGTCGACGTCTTCGCCGCGCAGCTGCTCCGGGGACATGTAGGCGACCGTGCCGACCGTATGGCCGTGCTCGGTGAGTGCGCCATCGGCGAGCTTCGTCGGCAGCACAGTCGCGGCCGCCACAGGCTGGTGGACCATCGCCTTGGCGAGTCCAAAGTCGAGGATCTTCGGACCGTGGCCGGTGAGAAAGATGTTGGCCGGCTTGATATCGCGGTGGATGATGCCCGACGTGTGTGCCGCATCGAGCGCGCCGGTCAGCGCGGTGGCGATCTCGACGAATTCGCCGTCGTCCAGCGGTCCGCGCGCCAGCCGCCGCTGCAGCGTTTCGCCGTGCAGCAGTTCCATCACCAGGAACGACACGCTCTCGGTGGCCGCGCCGACGTCGTGGATCGTGCAGATGTTCGGATGCTGGAGCGTGGCAACCGCGCGGGCCTCGCGCTCGAACCGCGCGCGCCGCTCCGGATCGGCCGCCACGTCGGGCGGCAGCACTTTGACGGCAACCGTGCGATCGAGCCGCGTGTCGCGGGCCGTGTAGACTTCGCCCATCCCGCCCGCGCCGAGCGGCGCGAGGATCTCGTAGGGGCCGAGGCGCGTGCCGGCGGAGAGAGCCATTCAGTAACTGTGCGGTGACCGCGCGAATTGTACCGGTGTTGCGTGCGCGGCCCTAGGGCAAACGGGCGTCGCCGAGCGGCAACTCGAGTGCCCTTCAGAAGCACGCGGACGCGGTCCGGCTGAAGCCGGACACTCCTGCTTAAGGAACGAACATCTTCTTGAGTTCGTCTGCCGGCGCCTGGCGGCCGTATTCGCACAGCTCGAACGCTTCGGCGTACTTGACGGCTTTCCCGCGATCCGCGCCGTAGAGCGCCACCAGGCGTTCGCGATACTGATCGGCGATCGCGACGTTCTGTCGTTTCACCAGGTCGAGCAGATACGCGGGGCGCTCGCGATCACCGGGCGGGACATCGGGCCGCGTGCGGCCCTGCCACGAGTCCTTGTCGCCGAACTGGGACGGCATCGCCGCCACGCAGGTCCATTTCTTCTCCGCCGCTTCATCGATCGCCACGACCATGTCCGGCTTGAACGGATAGGGACGCTGGAACGCGTCGGAGTAATGCAGATACACCGGATTGCGTGTCGTCGCTTTGGTGTCGGGCGTAAAGAACGGCGCCACCACCAGCACCGCCGAATCGTCGGCGAGCACGCCTGTATAGCGATGGTCCGGGTGATAGTCGTACGGCCGATGGCTCAGCACGATGTCGGCCTGCCAGTCGCGGATCAGACGCGCGACGGTCTTGCGATTCTCGAGCGAGGGCGTCAGCTCGCCGTCGTGGATGTCGAGCACTTCGTTCTCGATGCCGAGGATGCGCGCGCAGTCGGCGACCTCCGCCTTGCGGCGCTTGGCGAGCGGACCGCCGGCCATCTCGAAGTGTCCGACGTCGCCGTTGGTCATCGCGACGAACTTCACTTTGTGACCGCGCGCGGCCCACAGCGCGGCCACGCCCGACGCTTTCAGCTCCGCATCGTCCGGGTGGGCGCCAAAGGCGATGATCCGCAGCGGCCGAGGGGTCGCCGGCTGCAGCATGAACAGGGTGAGCGTCGCAGCGATCAGGCGGATCATGGGTGGACCTCGCGAATCCGGATATTTCGATACTTCACGAAGCCGGCAAAGCCTCCGGCTTCGCCCGCCGGCGGCCACTGAAAGGTGATCGGTCCCGCGTCCTTCCACTTCGCTTCAGCCGGATCGGTGGGATCGTCCGTGACGTCGCAGATCTTCGTGCCGTTCAGCGTCACCTGCAGTCGAGGTCCACTGAACGAGATGTGCACGCGATTCCAGCCCTGCTTCTTGCGAAGGCCCGGAAACTTTTCGTCGCCGGTGTCGAGCCACAGGACGTTGCCTCTGATGGCTTTCGGATGCACGCGATGGACGACGACCCCGATGAATTCGCCCGCCTCGCGACGCCCGAAGTTGACCTGATAGCCGGTGCGCATGTAGACGCCGCTGTTGTAGGTGCAGGTCGCGCAGGTGCCGTCGGCGGCGTCCGGCTGCTCGGCGAGCATGAATTCGAGCTCGAGCTCGAAATCCTTGAACAGCTCCGTCGACACCAGACTGCTTCCCCGTTTGCCGGGCTCGGCTTGTCCACCGACGATCGCACCGTCTTCCACCTTCCATGGGGCGGCGCCGGTCTGCGTCCAGCCGGTCAGATCCTTGCCGTTGAAGAGTGGCCGCCAGGCCATCGGCGATTGCGCCGACAGCGCCAGCGACAAGCCCGCAAGCACGAGAGATTTCATGGGGCGCATTCTATTCCGAGTTGTGAGACGATACCGCACCAACGAGGAGAAGGCATGGCCGATCTTTCGCGACGCGAGTTCCTTCGGACAACTGCCACCAGCGCCCTCGTCACCAGCGTGCTCGCCGCCCGCGAGGCTCAGCTTCGCGCCAACCCGCTGGGACTGCCGATTGGCAGCCAGACCTATCCCCACCGCCAGATGATCAAGGACGGCGATTTCGCCGGGCTCGCGAAGATCCTGGCCGACATCGGCGTCAAGAGCGTCGAGCTCTGCTCGCCGCTGGGGTATGCCGACTTCGCCCCGCTGGCCGATGGCAAGACGACGAAGAAAATCCTCTCGGATCACGGGCTCTCGTGCATCAGCTCGCACTTCAGCATGCGCGAGCTGCGGGAGAAACAGCCCGAGAGCATCGCCTGGGCGAAGGACGTCGGCATCACGCAGATGATCACGGCCAGCCTCGGCGCGGGCAACAGTCCGACGATGGATGCCGTGAAGAAGGCGGCGGACGAATACAACACGATCGCGGCGGTGGCGGCGAAAGCCGGCATCCAGCAGGGGCTGCACAACGAGGGCTTCGAGGTGTCGATGGTCGACGGCCAGCGCACCTACGATGTGTTGATGCGGCTGCTCGACCCGGCGCTCGTCAAGTTTCAGTTCCAGATGTCCACGATCAGCCAGGGGTTCGTCGCGGCGGACTACTTCACGAAGTATCCTGGCCGCTTCTTCTCGATGCACGTCCAGGACGTGGACCTCAACGCGCCACCGCCGCCGGGCGGACGCGGCAGTGTCCAGGCGCCGGTGGGAAAAGGGAGCATCGACTGGGCCAAGACGTTCGCGGCCGCGAAAGTTGGCGGCGTCAAGAATTACTTCGTCGAGCAGAACATGGAGCTGACGAAGGCGAGCGTCGCCGCACTGAAGGCCATGAAAGGTCTAGAAGGAGCGCGGCGTGAAGGGTGGTCTGCGCTTCACTGATCGCTGGTGCGCGGTCTCGCCCTCGGCGCACTCCTGATTGCCGCCGCACTGCCGGTGGGCATCGCCCAAACGCCGGCGTCGGCGCCCTGCCGCGTCACTCGAGGTGCCCGCTCGCACGCTACCCGTACCCGACACCGTCAGCCCGGAGATGCGGGCGATTATCTCGGCGCCGCTCAGCCCGACCTGGAACGTCGTGCCGAAATCGGCTGACGAATGGAAAGCGATGTCCGCACCGTCCGCCGGCCGAGGTCTTCCGGCGCATCCGCGAACGATTCGGTGTCACCTCTGAGTCGCTCACGGTCAACGGCGTGCAGGCTTACATGGTGACACCTCGGGTCATCCCGCCAGAGAACCGCAACCGGCTTCTGGTGCACGTGCATGGCGGCTGCTATGTTCTGGGCGGTGGCGAAGCCGCCACGAGCGAGGCGATCTACATGGCAGCGTTCGGGCACTTCAAGGTGCTCTCTGTCGACTATCGCCGGCCGCCGGAGTTCCCCTACCCTGCCGCGCTCGACGATGCCGTGGCGGTGTGGAAGGGCGCGTTGAAGATGGCGCCACCGAAGAACATGGCGATCTTCGGCACGTCAGCCGGCGGCGCGCTCACGCTTTCCATGATCCTGCGCGCGAAGCAGGAAGGGCTGCCCCTGCCGGGAGCGATCGCGCCGGGCACACCGATGTCCGACTTGACCGGAACCGGCGACTCCTTTCATACCAACTTCATGGTGGACAACGTCCTCGTCGGGAGCGACGGCCGCTGCGATGCCATGGCCCGGCTCTACGCGAACGGTCACGATCTGAAGGATCCGATGCTCTCGCCGGTCTATGGCGACATGCATGGATTTCCGCCCGCGATGCTCACCACCGGGACGCGCGACCTGCTCCTCAGCAATACCGTGCGGGTGCACCGCAAGTTGCGTCAGGCCGGTGTCGTGGCGGAGCTCCAGGTCTACGAAGGTCAATCGCACGCGCACTATCTGAGAGACGGCGCCGCGCCCGAAACGAGGGAAGCGTTCGAGGAGATCGCCCGCTTTTTCGACAAGCACCTCGGGAAATAGATCCAGGAGGATCGGGGAGTGCGCATGAAGCGCCGGGAGTTTCTCGTTGGTGCCGCCGCGGCCGCCGGACTCGTCAGCAGTCGGAAGGGATGGGCGCAAGCCCGGGACGAAGCCAAGCTGCGTCGCGTCGCGATCATGAGCCTGTGCTTCAACAGCATTCTCAAGAACCCGTCGCAGCCCGACGCGCCGGCGCGGACCCTCGACGTGATGGACCTCGGGCAGATGCTCGCCGACCGCTACGGCGTCCACAACGTGGAGATGCAGCACGCGCATTTCCCTGCCACCGACGCGGCCTACCTGAAGGATTTTCGCGAGCGGCTGGCGAAAACCAAGTCGCAGGTGACCAACATCAACCTCGAGTTCGGACCGCAAAACATCTCGGCGGCCGATCCGGCGCTGCGGCAGCAGGCCGTCGATCGCACCAAGGAGTGGATCGATCACGCGGTGGCGCTCGGCTGTCCCCGCGTCATGATCAATCAGGGTCAGCCGACGCAGGAGAACAAGGAGGTTGCCATCGCGGCGCTGAAGGCGATGGGCGACTACGGCAAGAGTAAGAACATCAAGGTGGCGATGGAGAACCGCGGGGGCGGCGGCGGACGGCAGAGCGCGGCGCCAAATGCCAACCCCGCCCCTCCAGCCCCTCCTGCCCCTCCTGCCCCCGCCGCCTGGATTCTGCTCGTCGAAATCATCAAAGGCTCCGGGACGTGGGCGAACTGCGATCTCGGCAACTTCCCCGATCAGGAAACGCAGCACGCCGGCATCCGCGGCATGTTTCCGCTGACCGACGGCAACTGCCACGTCAAGCTGAACCCGGCGCGGTACGATCTCCCCGCGGCGCTCGCCGTCGTCAAGCAGCTGGGATACACCGGTCTCTATTCGATCGAAGCCGGCGGCGGCGCCGGGACCGATCCTCATCAGGCGGTGCAGAACATCTATGACGTGCTGCTCCCGAACATGTGACCGCCGCATGATTCTTGGCCTTCACCGCTTGTTGATAGTCACGAAAGCACGAAAGCACCCTTCGACAGGCTCAGGGCAGCGCCTCAGAGCTTACGAGATCGTGTTTTCGTGTTTTCGTGGCTCGATCCTGGTTCTCGCGATTGGGCTGTCCCTGCAGGGTGCCCGGGCTCAGAGTGCCCGCACCACGTGGAGCGACTACTCGGGCGGCGCGGACAGCGCGCAGTACTCCGCGCTCAAACAGATCAATCGGTCCAACGTCCAGAGGCTGAAGGTCGCCTGGACGTATCCGACGCTCGATCAGGCCGCCTACTCTTTCAACCCGGTCGTCGTCGACGGCGTCATCTACGTGCTGGCCAAGAACAACGCGGTCGTGGCCCTCGACGCGGCGACCGGCAAGGAGCTGTGGCTGCACGAGAACCGGCGCGGCAAGATCACGACCCACGGCATCAACTACTGGGAAAGCAAGGACCGCTCGGATCGCCGGCTCCTGTTCGCCAACAACGAGCAGCTGAAAGCCATCGACGCGCGGACCGGCCAGTTGATCCCGTCATTCGGCGCGAGCGGCCTCGTCGATCTCCGCACCGGCCTCGAGCGCGACCCGTCGACGATCGCCGTGCAGTCCACCATGCCCGGCCGCGTGTTC
This sequence comes from uncultured Acidobacteriota bacterium, assembly GCA_963792175.1. Classification (GTDB taxonomy): domain Bacteria; phylum Acidobacteriota; class Vicinamibacteria; order Vicinamibacterales; family CAVVIG01; genus CAWBVG01. Next base: position 44,008 of record CAWBVG010000028.1, on the reverse strand, counting down.
GAGAACCTGATCATTCTCGGCTCCGCCACCAACCAGGAGTACGACTCGGCACCGGGTGACATTCGCGCCTACGACGTGCGTTCGGGAAAGCTGACCTGGACGTTTCACACCATCCCGCGTGAAGGCGAATTCGGCGCCGACACGTGGCCGAAGGATGCGTGGAAGACGATCGGCGGCGCGAATGCGTGGGCCGAGATGTCCGTCGACGAGAAGCGCGGCATCGTCTACATCCCCACCGGCAGCCCCAAGTACAACTTCTACGGCGGAAATCGCAAGGGCGCGAATCTGTTCGGCGATTGCCTGCTCGCGCTGGACGCGAGGACCGGCAGGCGCCTCTGGCACTACCAGATGGTGCACCACGACATCTGGGACTACGACAACGCCACCGCGCCGAAGCTGCTCACCGTGCGGCACGACGGCAAGATGGTCGACGTCGTCGCGCAGGCCGGCAAGACCGGCTTCCTGTATGTCTTCGATCGGGTGACCGGCGAACCGCTGTGGCCGATCGAAGAACGCCCGGTTCCCCGTTCCGACCTGCCCGGCGAAGAAGCCTGGCCGACGCAGCCGTTCCCGACCGCGCCGCCGCCGTTCGCGCGGCAGACATTCACGGCGGACGATCTGAGCCCCTTCATCGAGGATCCGCAGGAACGCGCCCGTTTTCTCGACGACATCAAAGGCGCGCGGAACGAAGGGCTGTTCACGCCGCCCGGCCTGCGCAACACCATCGAGATGCCGGGCAACAACGGCGGAGCGAACTGGAGCGGCGCCGCCGTCGACCCCGAGCACGGCACGATGTTCATCGTCTCCAAGGATTTTCCCTGCTTGCTGAAGCTGTCGCCGTCCACAGTGTCGGGATCGCTGCGCTACTCGATGAACGGCTTCGGCTTCATGGTCACCAGCAGCGGGCTGTCGGCGATCGCACCGCCCTGGACGACGCTGACCGCCTACGACCTGAACAGCGGGACCATCACATGGAAGATCCCTCTGGGTGAAGTTCCGGAGCTCGCCGCGAAGGGCTTCACGCAGACCGGTGGACACTTCCCGAAAGTCGGACCGGTCGTGACGGCGGGAGGATTGATCTTCACCGGCAGCCGCGATCGCGAGATCCGGGCGCTCGATGTCAACACGGGAAAGGTGCTGTGGAAGGCGGAAGTCGACGCCGCGCTCGAAGGGATTCCCGCAATCTACGAAGTGAACGGGAAGCAGTACGTCGTCTTTTGCGCGGCGGCGCGCGCCACCACGCACACGCATTCGATTCCCGGACATCCGGCGTCGACGGCGCCGATTCCGGGCGCGTACGTCGCCTTCGCGCTGCCGTGAGTGAAATTAGGAATGAGGAATAGGAATTAGGAATTAGGAATGGCTGCTGAATTCCTAATTCCCCATTCCTACATTCCTGAATTTCTGGCGAGCTGCAGACTCTCCTCGACCTTCTCCGCCGTTCCAAGCTTCGCGGCGATCTTGCCTGCGCGATCAAGGACGAACAGCGTCGGCGTGCCGTTCGGGCGATAGAGCTTCGGGATCGGACCGTCGAACGCTTTGCCGTCCGCGAGCTGCGCCCAGGGTATCGCCTTCTCCTTCACGAACGTGTCGAGCCGATCGAGATTCGTGTCAACGGAGATACCGACGAACACGACATCCTTCCCGTATTTCGCGTTCAACTGCATGAGTAGCGGAACCTCCGCTACGCACTGCGTTCAAGTCGTGGCCCAGAAGACAAGGACCACCGCACGGCCGTTCAGCGCCGCGAGGTCGACGGTCTTGCCATTCCGGGCCTTGGTTGAAAACGTGGGAGCGGGAAGGCCCACGCTCAGGTGGGCGATTTCGTAGAGAAGGCCGCCGGCTTCCTCCGCCGGCGCGGAGCCGGGCGCGGCGGATCGCGATGCCTCGAACGACCGCGTCGCGGCGGCCACGTCGCCCTGCCGCCGCTGCGCACGGCCGATGTCGAGGAGCACCGCCGACTTGTTGGTCGGACGTGTGGTCGTTGCGGCAACCTTCGACAGCGTCGCGATGGTGTACGCGAAGTCCTTGCGGGTGCTGCCTTCCTCGTAGATGGCCGCGGACAGACGCTCCCACGCGGGGTCGTCGACGCCAACCGCGTCGATTCGCATGTGGGCCTGATCCCAGAACTCGCCGCGGACCAGCAATCGGATCGCGTCGGCCGTCGCCCGCGCGGCGGCCTCGGTCCCCTGATGCTGCTCGCGGTACGCCCAAAGCGTCGCGTGCCACTTCAGCGCGGGGTGATCCGGTGCGCCCGGTTTGCCGCCGCCCGTGCGATACGCCTGCACGTCCTTCCAGGCGGTGTCGATGGTTTGACGGATCTCGGCGACCGCGGCGGCTGCCGCGGCAGCGTCCGGCGGCGGTGTCTGGGCGCAGCGCCGGGTGACCGATCCCCAGGAGTGCGCCAACGAAGACGGAAGCGAAGAAGAGCCTTTGAACCACCCCTCCTCCTTACAGTTCAACGATTCTACGTGGATTAGACGCCCCCCGGTCGATCGGGGTTGGAAGTCCAAGCTCTGCCAGCGGAGACGTGAGAAAGTATGCGCAGCGAGGGTCGATATGACAGACAAGGTCAGAAAAGTCAGCCGCCGGCAATTCTTCGAGCGTTCCGCCGGCGCTTCCGCGGTGGCGCTCGTCACGGCCCCGCCTGCGCTCGCGTCAAACGCGGCACGCTAGCTTCGGCGAGGCAGGCTCTCGCCGCCAAGGGATCGGACCAATGGTTCTCGAACGTCCCGGCCGGACGATCGGTCGTCCGCGCCAGCCACGCGCATGGTGGCGACGAGCCAGCCGCTGGCGTCGATGGTCGGCCTCGACGTCCTGAAGCGCGGCGGCAACGCGGTCGACGCCGCGATCGCGATGGCCGCGGTGCTCAACGTGACCGAGCCGAACATGACCGGCGTCGGCGGCGACGCGTTCATGATGGTCTACTCGGCGAAGACCAAGAAGCTCGAAGGGCTCAACGCCAGCGGCCGCGCGCCGCGCGCGCTGAATCTCGACTACTTCACGTCGCGCAAGATCGCGCAGATGCCGATGACCGGCATGGAACCGATCACCGTGCCCGGCGCGTTCGACGGCTGGGTCACGCTGCTCGACAAGCACGGCACGATGAAGCTCGCGGACCTGCTGGCGCCGGCGATCGACTACGCCGAGAACGGCTTCCCGTCATGGAGAAGATCGTCGGCCGACTGGGTCCCGAATCGCCAAGCTCAAGCAGACGCCGGCGGCCGCGGCCACTTACCTCGTCAACGGCGACGCGCCGAAGCCAGGCGCCATCTTCTATCAGAAGAATCTGGCCCGCACGCTCCGCACGCTGGCGCGCGGCGGACGCGACGCGTTCTATCGCGGCGAGATCGCCCGGGCCATCGTCGACTACTGCCAGAAGAACGGCGGCTTCCTGTCGATGGAGGACTTCGCCGCCCACAAGTCGGAGTGGGTCGAGCCGATTTCGACGACCTATCGCGGTCACACGCTCCACGAGCTGCCGCCGAACGGCCAGGGACTGACGGCGCTGCTCCTCGCTCAACATCCTCGACGGCATCGACCTGGCGATCGCTGCGGACGCGGCCCGGCCTCTACTACCACACGCTGATCGAAGCGACCAAGATCGCCTTCGCCGATCGCAATCGGTACATCGCCGACCCGGCGTTCGCGAAGGTGCCGGTGAAGGAGCTGCTGTCGAAGGACTACGCCGCCGGCCGCCGCGCGCTTGATCGATCCGCAGAAGGCGATCGACCCGCCGGCGTACGGCGACGTCCGCCTGGGCAGCGACACCACCTACTTCACCGTCGTCGACAAGGATCGCAACGCCGTCTCGTTCATCAACAGCATCTTCAACGCGTTCGGATCGGGCATCGTCGCGGGCGACACCGGCATCGTGCTGCAGAACCGCGGCGCCGGCTTCTCGCTCGAGCCCGGACATCCCAATCGCATCGAGCCGGGCAAGCGCCCGTTCCACACGCTGATTCCCGCGATGGTGTTCAAGGACGGTCAGCTGCTGCTGGTCGTACGGCGTGATGGGCGGCGACGTCCAGGCGCAGGGGCACGCTGCAGGTGCTGTCAACCTGATCGATCGCGGACTGAACCTGCAGCAGGCGATCGACGCGCCGCGCGTCCGCTACATCAGCGGCCGCGGCGTGATGATGGACGACGAGCTGACCGCGCCGGTGATCGACGAGCTCGTGCAGCGCGGCCACGAGCGCGTGCTGCCGGGGCCGGGACTCACGCACCGCGCGCTGATGGGCGGCGGTCAGGCGATCATGATCGACCCCGCCAGCGGCTCGCTGCTGGGCGCGTCGGACTCACGGAAGGACGGGCTGGCGCTGGGGTATTAGAGGAAACAGAGGACACGGGGCGAACGGGATCACCACAGAGCAACGGAGCAACAGAGACGAACGGAGTTGCTGCGGGTTCGACGGGCGTCTCTGCGAAGCGACGCGGCGCGATCTGATCGATCGGGAAAAACGAACACCTCGTCATTCTGAGGTGCTCGTTTTTCCTGATCGATCCGATCGCGCCCGTCGGCCTGCGCAGCAGGCCGACCCGTCGAACCGCCGCAGCTTCCCGTTTAACCTCCGTTGCTCCGTGTCTCTGTGGTTAAACCGTTCGCTCCGTGATCTCCGTTAACGTGTCGGCACGAGCCGTTTCAGCTCCTCGAGCCAGTGCTGGACCACGACGAGGCTCGGTGGCGCGGCGGTCTCGCCGCCGCCCTCCTTGATCACGAGGAACCGCTGGCCATCGGGAGCGATATCGTACGAACGGCCGGAGAGGCTCCCCGGCGTCGTGACGTAACCTTCCTTGACCACCAGCGTCGCCGGCGTCGCCGCCCATGTCGGACCGCGGTCGACGCCAACCCGCATCAGCGCGCCGGTCGGCGAGACATAGAGGAGCTCCTGCCCGCCGGGCGCCCAGAGCGGCCGTGTACCGCCGCCCGTCGACACTTGCCAGTGACCACGGTTCACGTCGGGAAACGGCCGCACGGAGATCTCGAACCGCCCGGACTCATTCGACTCGTACGCGAGCCAACGGCCGTCGGGCGAGACCATCCCGTTCCGCTCGATGGACGGAGACTGGACGAGCGGCGTCACACGATGGCTCCCGTCCAACTCCAGCTGCATGACGTCCTCGCCGGTTTTCGGAGAGGTCTCGGTGAAGATCAGCCGTCGGCCGTCGGGTGACACGGACACGGCATTCTGCTGGTTGGGACTATCGGTCAGCCGCTCGACCGTGCCGGTGCCATCCGCCGCCTGCCAGAAAAGATTCCGGGCACCTGCGCGCTGCGAACTGAAGATCACGCGGAGGCTGTCGCGTGTCCACACAGGATAGTGGTCGAAATCAGGGTCGAACGTCACGCGAGTGAGCGTGGTGCGTCCAAGATCCCAGACCCAGATGTCGATCTCCTGGTCTTGCGCAGCGACAGCGATGCGAGTGCCATCCGGCGACAGCCGCGGTTGCGAGTACGCCCGCGGCGGCGCGGGGATCGGCGTCTCCCGGCCCTGCCGGTCCACCCACACGAGCGCGCGACTCGACCCGGCCCCGCCGCGCCCCGAAATGTAGGCGAGCGTGCCGTCGCCCGCCACGACGGCGTCCACGCCACCCGTCGCGGTCGTCACGACGTCACGGACGGCCAGGACCGGCGTGCCGCGCGTCTCGAGACGGGTCAGGTCGAACGCGACCGCCCACAACGCGCCGGCCGCCGCGTAAATGAGATGGCCGCTTGGCACGTAGTGCGCGTGACTGGCGCCGGGCACGAGGATCGTGCGCGTCCCGCTCTGCAGGTCCAGGACGGCCACTTGGGCAGCATCAAGACCGCCTGTCACCGCCGCGATCGTGAATAGCACGGCACGGCCACCGGGCAGTAGTTCGGGCCACAGATGATCGGCTTCGCCTTTCGAACGGTCGGGCCGCGTGAGGATTGTCGTCCGGCCACTCGCCAGGTCGACGCGCTGCAGACCGGTCGCCCCGCTATTGGTGGCGACGATGACGCTGTCATCCGGCCCCCACGTCGCACCGCGAGGACCGCTTCCATCGAGCGTCGCCAGCGTCACCGCTGGACCGCCCGTCACCGCCACCTTTTTCAACGTGGTGACATTGTCCACGAACCCGATCCATTGGCCGTCGGGCGAGACGAACAGCCCGCGCGGCGCGCCGGAGAAGACGGCCACCGGCTCGAGCGAGTCGAGCGCCCGGACGAAGAGCTGCCTGCTTTGGTTGCCCACATAGACGATGCGGGAACCGTCGGGCGTGATCGCCAGGTCACGGTCGCCGCCGACGACGGTCAGCGCGGCGGTACCGGAGGCCGAAATGGTCGTGCGTGTCACGCGGCCGGCGGTCGGCCGCACAAGCAGCCACACTCCGGCGCCAACCACAGCGGAGGCCACCAACGCCGCGGCCACGGGCGTGACAGCGCGCCGCCACCACGATGTGCGTGGCTGCAGTGCGGCAGATGCCGCGCCGGCCGGTGCCGCGAGGCTCGCAGCTTTCTCCAGGACGAACCGCGCGGTCGAGATGGCGGCCACACGATGCCGACGATCCTTGACCAGGCAACTCTGGAGCAGCGTTCGCACCGGCTGCGGCACGTCGGACGGGAGCGCTTCCCAATTCGGTTCGAGGCGGACCACCGCGCCGAGCACGTCCGTCTTATCCTCGCCGTCGAATGCGCGCCTGCCCGTGAGCATCTCGTACAGGACGCAGCCGAACGCCCAGATGTCACAACGCTTGTCCGCCTCGCGTCCCTTCGCTTGTTCGGGGGCCATGTAGGCGGCCGTACCGAGAATCACGCCGATGCTCGTCATCAACGGCGGCGTCGTAATCGTCGGAGATGCCGTGACGTTGGCGTGGTCGGCCGTGGTTTCCGGGTGCGTGAGCTTTGCGAGGCCGAAGTCCAGGACTTTCACCGTTCCGTCCGGCCGAAGCTTGATGTTGGCCGGCTTCAGGTCGCGGTGGATGATTCCATGGTCGTGCGCCGCCTCGAGCGCCTCGGCGATCTGTTTCGCGATGCTCAGTGCGTCGTCGAGCGGGATGGCGCCGCCCCACAACCGCTGCGCGAGATCCTCGCCCTCGACCAGCTCCATGACGAGGGCGCGTATGTCACCGGATTCTTCAAGGCCGTGGATATAGGCGATGTTCTGATGGTTCAGCGACGCCAGGGTCTGGGCTTCGCGTGTGAAACGTGCGACGCGGTCAGGATTCCGCGCGAGATCCCGCAGAACCTTGATCGCAACGTCTCGATTGAGCCTGGTGTCCCGCGCGCGATACACCTCGCCCATGCCGCCCGCGCCGATCAGCGCGACGATTTCGTACGGGCCGAGGCGAGTTCCGGCGGACAACGGCATGAAGCGCCAGCTGAATCGATTGTAGGTTACACGCTCTACGTTCCTGAACCGCCTCCCGCTGAGGTATTAGAGAAAGCGGAGGATGCAGAGCGAACGGTTAAACAAACGGAGAAACGGAGAAACGGAGACGAACAGAGGAGCGATTCGACGGGCGTCGCGAAGCGACGCGCGCGACCGATCGGATCGTGGAACGAACATCCTTCCCAGTCGTGGTGATGTTCGTTCCGCGATCCGGTCGGCCGCGCCAGTCGGCCTGCCGCGGCAGGCCGACCCGTCGAATCGTCAGCTCCGTTCGTCTCTGTTGCTCCGTTTCTCTGTGGTGATCCCGTTCGCTCTGTAATCTCTGTTACCTCGGCAGCGCGAACGCGATGTAACCTCGCGGCGTCTCCGGCGGCGTGTCTGATGCGGCGCCTCTCGCGCCAGTGGCCAGCGACGAGATCACCACGTACTGCCGGCCCTTCGCCTCGTAGGTGACCGGGATGCCGCTCGCGCCTCCAGGCAACGCTCCCGTCCACAACACGTGTCCGTCGTCCTCGTCGTAGGCGCGAACTTTTCGATCGCTGCCGGCGACAAACACAATCCCGGCTTTGGTCACGACCATGCCGTTGCGAGCGCCGAGACCGCCGGTGTTCGGCGGACCGCCCGCCGCCAGCGTCGCGAGATCGTCGCCGAGCGGCACCTGCCATCTGATGGTTCCCGCGTTCAAGTCATACGCCGTCAGCGTCGTGTAAGGCGGCTTGGTCGCCGATGCCATGACCCCGTACTCGGTGACGTACCGAACCGGCGGCACGGCGGCGTCATCGGGATATGCGACGTTTCCTCCGGTTCCGCCGACACCGCCGTACGCGGGCACCGGCGGCGTGAACAGCGGACGCGGCGGCAGACGCACCCCGCCAGACGCGACGACCGGTCCGGGCGGCAACGGCCCGAGGTTCGCGGCGCCACGGCCGCCGCCCTGAACTGGATTCGTCAGGAAGGTGACGACCGCGGTCAGCTCCGCGCCGGTGATGCCGGTGACCGGACGCATGTCGCCTTTGCCGCCGGTGACCGTCGCTCGCACCGCGTCTTCCCCGATGCGATTCGCGATATCGACCAGCGCCGGGGCTCGGCCGCCGAGGCCGCCCTGCTGGATGGCACCGTGACACGGCTGACAGAACTGTTGATACGCCTGCTGACCAGCGGCGGCGCCGACGGTCCGCCCCGCGCGCGTTTTCACGTCCTCCAGTTTGAGAATCGCAAGCTCGTTCACGTTGACGACGAACACGGTGCCGGTCTTCGGGTTGGAGCCGGTGGTGCCCCAATTCGATCCGCCCTGATTGCCTGGCATCGAGATCGTGTCCCGAAGCGCGGGTGGTGTGTAGATCCCTTCGTTGCGCGCCTTCGCGACGCGCTCGCGCATCCGCGCCTGTTCGTCAGGCGACAGCAGCCACGGATTCACGTCGTCCACGGTGAATGTCTGCCGGGCGAACGGTGGCGGCCTGGTCGGAAATGGCTGCGTCGGCCATGCCTGTTCGCCCGGCACGTCGCTCTTCGGCACCGCACGCTCTTCGATCGGCCAGAGCGGCGCGCCGGTCACGCGGTCGAAGACATACAGGAAGCCGTTCTTGCCCGCGTGCGCGACCGCGTCAACACGATGGCCGTCGTGCTGCACGGTGACCAGCTGCGGCGCCGAGACGTTGTCGAGATCCCACAGATCGTGGTGGACGGTCTGGAAGTGCCAGAGGCGCTTGCCGGTGCGCACGTCGAGTGCCAGCAGACAATTCGCGAAGAGATTCGTCCCGTGGCGATCCGCGCCGTAGAAATCGTAGGTCGCCGACCCGGTCGGAACGTAGACGATGCCGCGCTCGTCGTCGATCGACATCTCGCCCCAGTTGTTCGCGCCGCCGGCGTACTTGTAGGCGTCCTTCGGCCAGGTGTCGTAGCCGAACTCGCCGGGCTCCGGCACCGTGTGGAATTGCCAGACACGTTTCCCGGTGACGATGTCATAGGCGCGGATGTCGCCGGGCGGCGTCACCCACCCTTCGCCCGACGCCGATCCCATGATCAGGAGGTTCTTCCACACCTTGCCGGGACTCCGCGATTGCACGCGGCGGTCAGTGCCTTCGGCGCGCCTGAGGCCGACGCGCATGTCCACGATCCCGTTGGTGCCGAAGCCGCGAATCGACTCGCCGCTTTTCGCGTCGATCGCCTGGAGATAGCCGTCGATCGCAAACAGCAGCCGCTTGTCGCGGCCGTCCTCGCTCTGCCAGTAGTTGACGCCGCGGCTGGTCATGCCGGCCAGCCCGTCGTGGATCCAGAGTTCCTTGCCGGTGGCGGCGTCGAGCGCGATCAACGCGTTGTTCCGTCCGGCCACGTAGATCACATCGTCGACGACGATGGGATTGAAGCCGGGCAGCGCGTAGGGATAGAACCAGGCGACCTGGAGCTGGCCGACGTTGGATTTCTTGATCTGATCGAGATCGACGAACTTGGAAGCGCTCGGGCCGCCGCCGAAGTCCCACCAGCCACGGTCGCGCTGACTGCCCGAGGACTGGGCACCGACGCCAGCGCCAACGTCAAGAACCAGCCTTCGCTCGGCGTGCCGAGCTTCGGCTAGGCAGGCGCAGAGCGCGCCAAGAACGCAGAGAAGTAGTTTTGAAACAAATGCTTGGCGATCTTCGCGGTCTTTGCGGTCTTGGTTGGCTCTACGCATGCGCGATGAGCGACGCCGCCCGAAGCAGCGAGTCGTTCGGATAGATCTGGTCGACGTTTTCGGCCGTGATCACCTGATGGTGAACGAAGACGGCCGGCGGAACGGGCCGCCGCGCCAGGATGTCGAGCGCGAGCCGGATCGAGATCGTCGCCGTAGCGCTCGGGGAAGTAGGCAACCGAGGCGACCAGAGAAGTCCGCGGATCGCGGAGTTCGGCGCGCGCGTCCGGTTCGGCGTTCTGCCCGGCAATCGCGCAATGCGCGTCGCGGCTGGCCTCCTGGAAGGCGCGCGCGGCGCCGAGCGCACTCGGGTCGTTGGCGGCGCCGACCAGAATGCGTCTCGCCTTCGACTGACGGAGATGTCTGCGTACCCGCTCGAGCGAGGTCTTGAACTGTCCGTCGCCGTCGATGCGCACGACCGGCGCGTCCGCGGCCCGATGGAGCGTTTCGACGATGCCCGCGAGGATGCCGCTCGATCGCGCACGCACCAACGAGCCGGCACGCGCGAGCTCGAGCAGGAGAATCTCGTCCACCTCGCCGCGCCACTTGCTCTTCGCCCAGCGGCCCAGATAGCGTCCGGCGAGCACGCCGGCCTGGTAATTGTTCGCGCCGAAGTAGGTCGCGCCGGGGTGCGGGATGTCGATGGCGATAATCGGGATGCCCGCCTCGAGGTAGCGCGAGGCGATCTCGGGCGCGATGGCCTCGTCGGTCTGGAACTCGATGACGAGGTCGACGTTCTGGCGGACGAGGTGATCGGCGTTCCGAAGGGCGATCTTCGGCTGATAGCGGTTGTCGACGACGATCAGCTCGATGTCGGAGCGCGGCGCGGCGGCGACCAGGCTGGCATGGACCTCGCGGGCGAACGAGCTGTTCTGTCCCTGCGCCGCATAGCCGATCCGGTAGCGTTTGCGCCGGCGGATCTCCGCGGTCATCCGGAAACGGAGCTCGTCGACCTTTTCGATGAAGCCGCAGTGATGTAGGGTGTGCAGCAGCCGGAAACACATGCCCTTGCTGAACCCGGTCCGCCGGACGACATCGCGCAGCCGCAGCACCTCGCCGGACGACTCGAACGCGTCGAGAATCTCCGAGGCATGCACCAGCGCTTTGACGATGTACCGGTCGGAAGGCGTCCGCGCCATGGCTGTGTTCCGCAGACCATAACACAGGGAGCCGTCGTGATTCGCAAGGCGTTCAGAATGTCGCTGCACCCCGGCGGTCAGGCCGAGTACACGCGCCGCCACAACCCGATCTGGGCGGAGCTGGACGACGTGCTGCGGGCCCATGGCGTCCGGAGTTACAGCATCTTTCTCGACCCCGACACCAACGATCTGTTCGGATACGCGGAGGTGGAGAGCGACGAGCGCTGGGCCGCCATCGCCGACACCGAGGTCTGCCGGCGCTGGTGGCGATCGATGCGGGAGCTGATGCCCTCAAACCCCGACGACAGCCCGGAATCGCGCGACCTCCGCGAGGTGTTCCACCTGAGCGCGCCGAGATCGCAGAGATGACGGAGCGAACGGTCTAACCACAGAGAAACGGAGCAACGAAGACGAACAGAGCCGCACGCTGCGGGCGTGATGGCGAGGGGATGACGATTCGACGGGCGTCGCGAAGCGACGCGGCGCGAACGATCGGATCGTGGAAAACGAACATCCCACACCACTTTGACTGGTGTTCGTTTTTCCGCGATCCGATCCGTCCGCGCTCGTCGGCCTGCCTCGCAGGCCGACCCGTCGAATCGACCGTTCAACCTCCGTTGCTCTGTGGCTCTGTGGTTAAGCCGTTCCCTCCGTATGCTCCGTTATCGAGGGCTCGGCGTCAGAACTCCACGCGCACTTTGATCTGCCCCACGCGCGGCGTGTTGGTCTGCGAGCTCACCCGTCCGAAATTCGCATTGGTGATGTTGGCCTGGATGCCTCCGAAGACGACCGTGTTGAATAGATTGAACACGTCGACGCCGAGGCCGAGCTTCAGCTTCGACATGCGGAAGTCGCGCCGGACGCTGAGATCCTGATTGAACGAGCTCGGGTTGCGCAGGTCGAACGCGAGCGTCCGCGGCGTGTTCCCGTAGGCGAACGCCGCGGGCGACTGGAACGCGGTGCGGTCGATGTAGGTGGGCGGCGCGGTACCCAGCACGTCACCATCCCCGTAGTCGCCGTTGATGCGGACATCGCCCGAGAAGCCGGGAGCGAAATCGGCGTAGCAGGTCCCGGCGTTCGGCAGGTTGCAGGCGGCGAGAATCGAGCCCAGCGGCCGGCCCGATCGGAACTGCGTGATGCCCGACAGCTGCCAGTTTTTGACAATCGCCCGCAGCACCGGGTTGCTGCTGCCCGGCTTGCCTTCCGCGCCGAACGGCACGTTGTAGACCACCATCGCGTTCCAGACGTGCGGCTGATCGTTGACGCCGACCGCCCAGTCCTGGTCGAAGTTGTAGCCGGTCCGCGCCGCCAGATTGTCCTCGGTCCGGCTGTAGGTGTAGTTGAAGTTCACGATCAGCCCGTCGTCTGACCGCCGCTTCTCGAGCGTCAACTGAATCGAGTGGTACGTCGAGCGTGCGAGGTCGCCGTAGACGTCCGTCACCCCCGAATACTGCGGGAACGGCCGCAGCATCTGACCGATCGTTCCGGAAAAGCCGGTGTACGGCAGCTTCACGCCGGGCACGATCGCCTGCGCGGCGGCGATGCTGGCCGCCGAGGCCTGCTGCGTGAGCAGATTGCCGAGCACCAGGAAGCGCGGATCCATCTGATTCGAATAGAAACCGCGGCCGCTGCCGCCGAGGAAATCGCCGCGGCTGCCGGCGTAGGTCGCGCCGAGCGTCAGCGTGCGCCAGAGTGTGCGCTGCACCCCCGCATTCCAGTTCTGATAGCGAGGCGGCCGGCCGCCAATCTCGGGATCGCCGTAGGTCACGGTGCCGCCGGTGCCGCGGCCGGTGACGAACCCGGTGTTGAGCGTCGGGTCGAAGAAGGGCGGCAGCGGATAGGCCGGCACGCCGTTGTTCCAGTTGTAAGACGGATCGAAGCCGTTCGCGCTCGGGAAACTCGCGTTCGCCGACAGGCCAAGCGTGCCGGTGCCGTTGCGCGCGCCGGCGCGGCCGCCGACCGCGCCGCGGCGGGAATAGTTGATCCCGTACGCCGCCCGCACCACGGTCCGTTCGTTCAGCCCGTACGCCAGGCCGAGCCGCGGTCCGATCGCGCCGTAGTAGGTGTTGATCGGCGTTCGGCAGTGACAACTGTCCGGACCGTCGCCCGCGAACACCAAGGCGCCCGGATAGCCACCCACGGCGGGATTTGGCAGCGTCGGATCCATGAACGACCACCGGTCGTACACCTCGGTATAGGGCTTCATGATGTCGTAGCGAAGTCCGAGGTTCAGGGTCAGGTTGGGCCGCAGCTTGAAATCGTCCTGCGCCCACCCGGCGTAGGCGTAGAACCGCCCGCTGGTCGCAACCTGGGAGTCCTGCACCACCGTGGTCGCATTCAGCTCGCCGAGGAGGAAGCTCGCATACGCGTTGCCGGTGGTCGTCAGGAGCGTGCCGGCCGCATTGAACCCGGCCGTCTGCGCGTTGCTGAAGCCAAACGTCGCGAGACTGCCGTACGTGCGCTCGCGCTCGTCGGCGTCCATCCGCTGCGCCTGAAAGCCGAACGTCATCGTGTGCCGGCCGCGGCTCCAGTTCAGGTTGTCCTGCACCGTGTAGTTGTTCAGGTATTCGGTGAACGCCCGCGCGTCGGTGCCGCGCCACTGCGTGATCGCGTTCGGTCCGGCGAACGAAATCTCCGGAAACGACGAATCGGCTTCGCCGGCGGGCAGCCCCCGCAGCCCGGCTTTGATCGGGTACTGCCCGTCGATCGTCGCGTTGAAGATCGGGACCGACAGACGGGAGAAGCCGACGCTCGCCTGGTTGACCCATTGGGGTCCCAGCACGATCGTGTGCTTCACCTGGGCGCTGGTTGGAATCTCTTCGACGAGTCGCGTTTCGCTGTACGGCAGCGGCAACAAGGTCTGCGGATTGGTGCCGCCTCGATACGGCGTGGCCTGGCTGCGCTTGCCGTGAGAGAACAGGACCGAGATCTGCTGCCGCGGGCTCAGCTTGACGTCGACTTTGCCGGTGACGCTCTCGTTGTTGAACCCGATCGGCAGGCCGCCTCCGAGATAGTTGTTCTGCAGCCCGGCGTTCGTGGGATCCGGCAGAGAGGACTGGAAGTTCTTCGAGATCGGCGAGATCCGATCCTGCGGGATGATGTTGCCCGGGAAGGGATCGCGCACGAAGCCGGTGCCCGCCGGATTCGGCCGGGTGGTTCGCGGATCGTAAATCACGACCGGCAGCGCGCTGAAATCGCCGTTGCGCTGCGCGAGCGTCGGAATCGAGACCAGCCCCGACGCCGTCTGCCGGCGGTCGCGGTAGCCGTCGTAGGCGGCGAAGAAGAACATCTGATTCCGGCGAATCGGACCACCGAGCGTCGCGCCGTACTCGTGCTGGTTGTCGTCCGGCTTCGTCGTCGCAAAGAACGCTTTGGCGTCGAGCGCCTTGTTGCGGAAGTACTCGAACCCGGCGCCACGAAAGTTGTTCGTGCCCGACTTGATCACGTAGTTGGACGCGCCCTGCCCGTTGAACGTGACCGCCGTGCCGCTGGTCTCGACCTGAAACTGATCGACGGCGTCGACCGAGATGCCGAACGACAGGTTCCGGCCTTCTCCTTGTACGACGGCGTTGGTGATCGGGATCCCTTCCACGTACATGTCGGTGGTGAAGTCCTGGCCGCCCATGACGTTGCCCCAGCGTCCCACCGACTGCACGCCCGGCATCAGGAACATGAACGCGGTCGGATCGCGCGGCCCGCCGGTGTTCAGCACGAGCGGCAGCGCCGTGTAGACCTCGTTCCGGATCGTCTGCCCGAGCCGCGCGTCGGCCGTCGCCAGCAGAGGAGACGCGGCGGTCACGACCACTTCCTGCGTGATCGCACCGACCTGCAGCGTCACGTTCAGCCCGATCACGCTCAACGCGTCGACCACGACGTGTTCGCGAACGAACGTCTGGAAACCGTCGAGCGTGACCGTCACGCGGTACTCACCCGGCGGCAGCGGCGTCAGCGCGTATACCCCAGCAGTGGTCGTCTGCCGGACCGTCGCGATCCCCGTCGCCACGTTCGTGGCGGTCACCGTCGCGCCAGGCACGGCGGCGTTGGATGTGTCGAGCACGGTTCCTTGAATGGATCCGCTGCCGCCCAGCTGGGCGGTCGCCGCCGACGGCGCGAGCATCGAGAGCGCAAAGCAGACGACGAACCTGACAACTCGGGGCATGACGACTCCTTGGTTCGATCCGGACGGGGGAACCCTACGCCTGCGTCATGCGCCAGTCAAACCATCGCCGGGTTTTGCCGTTGTTTCGGTGGGAGAAACGTGCGGCCACCGGCG
Organism: uncultured Acidobacteriota bacterium; assembly: GCA_963792175.1. Taxonomy (GTDB): domain Bacteria; phylum Acidobacteriota; class Vicinamibacteria; order Vicinamibacterales; family CAVVIG01; genus CAWBVG01. Next base: position 28,576 of record CAWBVG010000028.1, on the reverse strand, counting down.
TGCCGGCGGGAATGGCCGAGTTTTGGCCTGATTCGCCCAACCGTGCCGGGAGGACCAGTCGACCATCACAGGCGCCGTTTCACCTGGCGAACCGCCGGTCGCCAAGAGCGAGTGCCGGGGTCGGATACTGTATCCGACCCCGACCACGACGCGCGTCTCGTCGGCCGGCCGCGAGAGGTGTACCATCCCCGCGATGAGAGGAGTCGTGTTGGTCACGTTGCTCGCCGCCGGACTGCTTCGGCTGCCGCAGGACGCGCCGCCGCAGGACTGGATCGACGCCGACACCGGCCATCGCGTGGTCCGGCTGACCGGCGATGCGGGCGGATCGACGCTGTACTTTCACGACAACGCCTTTTCGCCCGAAGGGGACCGGCTGATTGTCAACACGCCGGACGGGATCGCCATGATCGACGTGGCGAAGATCGGAACGGACGGGGCGCGGGTGGCGGTGATCGCGCCGCGCGCGCGAGGCGGCTACTTCGCGCGGCGCACGCGCGAGATCTACGTCAACGACAACGCGCGCGGGGCGATCGTCGCGCTCAACGTCGACACGAAGGCGACCCGCGACGTGCCGCACGCGCGCGGCCTGATCAACGCGGACGAAACGCTGTCGGTGGTCAAGAACGCGAACGCGACGGATCCGGACGGCACGCACCCGAAGCCGCCAACCCGCACGCTCCTCCCCCAGCTTCAGCGAATGTTTCCCGGTAAGAAAATGGAGGACCTCACGCCGGATCAGCAGTTCTCGGTGACCAAGGAGGACGGCCTGGCGCGCCGCGCCGTCAACCCGTCGCTGCAGTCGTTCGTGTTCACGAACCTGCGAACCGGCGGCTCCACGGAAACGGGTTTTCAGTACGGCGATCTGAATCACCTGCAGTTCAACCCCGTCGATCCGAACCTCCTGCTGTATTGCCACGAAGGCACCTGGCACGAGCTCGATCGGACGTGGACCATCCGCACCGACGGCAGCCAGATGCGGCTGATGCACAAGCGCACGATGGACATGGAGATCAACGGCCACGAGTGGTGGAGCTGGAACGGCAAGACGGTGTGGTTCGATCTGCAGACGCCCCGCAGCCAGGATTTCTGGATCGCCGGCGTGAACATGGAGACCGGCGCCCGCACGCGCTATCACCTGCAACGCAGCTGGTGGGGCGTGCACTTCAACAGCTCGCGCGACGACACGCTGTTCGCCAGCGACGGCGGCGACGCGTCGCAGGTGGCCTATGCGACCGACGGCATGTGGATCAATCTCCTGCGCGTGCAGACGGGCGGAACCGTCTCGCGCGAACGGCTGGTCAACATGTCGCGGCACAACTACGTGACGGGCCGCGGCGGCGTCGAGCCGAACGTCCACATCACACCGGACAAGAAATGGGTGATCTTCACGGGCCAGTTCGCGCAGGCGGCGCGGCAGGTCTATGCGGTCGCCATCGACAAACCTTGACGACCCGCGGTCGAGACCTATTGCGGCAGGTTGATGCGGCGCAGCAGATCGACGAATCGCGGATCCGAGCGCAGTGGGTCCCAGACCGGCTCACGTCTCAGATAGGCCAGGCGATTGAAGCGCTCCTCGTGACGCCTTTTCGAGCCAGTTCAACGCCTGATCGTTTTCACCAAGACCGAGATGAACGATTGCGAAGGCCAGCGCGGGCGTGTATCGCTCCTTCGCGGCTTCGGCGAGCTGCTGCAGAATCCGTCGCGCTTCGCTCCCGCTGACCGAGGCGGGCACGCACGTAGCCGAGATCGGCCGTCGGTATCGCGGCACCTCGGGTCAAGGCGACGGCCTTCTCTATTTCGGATAGCGCTTCGGCGTACGCCCCCTTTGACGCCAGCATCATTCCGAGCACGTCATGGGCCACCGCGAAGCTCGGATCGAGCTCGATCGTCCTGCGGCATTCCTCGATCGAATCGTCGAGATGTCTGGACAGGGCCAACTGCACCGCCAGCGTGTGGCTGGCGACGGCGGAAACCGGGTCGCGGTCCAGGGCTCGTCGTGCGACGCTCACGGCTTCCTCGAAGCGGCCGGCAACCGAGAGATAGAAGGCATAGTAGGAGTGATTCAACACCGCCTCACGATTGAGCGCCAGTGCCCGATCGAAATGGCTGATCGCCGCGGGCCAGTCCCAGTCGTACGTGAAGCTGGCGTAGGCCAGTGAAATGTGAGCTTCAGCCAGACTGCCGTCGATCTCCAGCGCCTTTGCCGCGGCAGCTTTCGCCTTCGGCATCGCCGCGCTCGGGGGAACGATGTTGAAGAACGACATGCCGCTGTAGCTGTCGGCCAGGCCCGCATACGCCAGCGCATACGCGGATCGGCTTCCACCGCGCGGTTGAAGTACTCGATCGACCGTCTGCAGGCCGTCCGGACTCCGCTTGTTCCAGTAGAAGAGGCCCTTGAGATACAGCTGGTAGGCTTCGGCGTTGTCGGTGTAACGCTTCGTCAGTCGCTGCTTTTCGTCGTCGGTCAGCCGCAGCCGCAACCTTTCGGAGATCTCCTTCGACAGCTCGTCCTGCAGCGCGAAGACGTCGGCCACCTTGCGGTTGTACTGCCCGCCCCAGAGCTGCGAGCCGTTCGTCACATCCATGAGCTCCGTGCGGACGACCAGCGTGCCGTCCCGTTGCAGCAGCCGTCCTGAGAGCACGGCGCCGACGTGCAAGTCCTGTCCGATCTTCTGAGGATCGATCTCCTTCCCTTTGTAGCGAAACACCGTGCTGCGCGCGGTGACGCGCAGGCTCCTGACCTGCGACAGGTTGGCGATCAGGCTTTCCGTGATGCCGTCGCTCAAGTAATCGCCGTCCGCGTCGCCGCTGCCGTTGACGAACGGCAGCACCGCCACCGAATTGATCGCCTCGCCTCTCCCGACCGCAGACCGGAGAGCTGCATGCCCGCCGCAAGCAGCGCGACGACGGCGACTGGCGCCGGCCAGCGATCAGCGGCCACTTGCGTCGCCAGCCACTGGTTCCGGCGAGTGGAGCTTCCTCTCGGCGCGACGCGAGCGAGCCGGAATCGCTGTCGCGCTTCAGGCGCTGCAGGTCGGCGCGCAGCTCCGACGCGTGCTGGTATCGCAGCTTCGGGTCTTTTTCCAGCGCCTTGTTGATGACCTCTTCGAGCCTCGGCGGCGACTCGGGATTCACGCGTCCCACCGGAATCGGCGTCCGGTTCAGGATCGCCTCGTGGATCGTCCCTGGCGTGCTGCCCGCGAACGCCTGCCGGCCGGTCGTCATCTCGTAGAGCACGCAGCCGAGCGAGAAGAGGTCGGTGCGGGCATCGAGGTCTTCGCCGCGAACCTGTTCGGGCGACATGTACGCCAGCGTTCCCATCACCGCGCCGGGATCGGTCAACGGCTCCTGGGTCGGTCCTGCCGTCATCCCCTGGCGATCCAGCGGCGGCCTCGCCAGCCCGAAATCGAGCAGCTTGGCGTGACCGCGATCGGTCACGAAGATGTTGGCCGGCTTGATGTCGCGGTGGATGATCCCCTTGGCGTGGGCGGCTTCGAGCGCATCGGCGAGTTCCATGCCGAGTTCGAGGACTCGATCGGGAGGGAGCGCGCCCGCCGGCGATCAGCTGATGCAGCGGCGTGCCCTCCAGCAGTTCCATCGCCATGAAATGGCGGCCGGCGTGCTCTCCGACATCGTAAATCGCGCAGATGTGCGGATGATTGAGGGCCGAGGCGGCGCGGGCCTCGCGCTGGAACCGTTCGACCGCACGCGGATCCCTCGACAGCTCCTCGGAGAGGAATTTCAACGCGACGGTACGTCCCAGCCGCGAGTCTTCGGCCAGGTAGACGACGCCCATGCCGCCCTGACCCAGCTTTTCCAGGATGCGATAGTGCGAGATGGTTTGGCCGATCACCCGGTGGTAGTTTAGGCTACGACTACTTGAATGGCGAACCTTCGCAGCTGTGCGCTGTCGGCGTCGCTGTTTCTGCTGACCGCGCTGCCGGCCGCGCAGTCGCCTTCGAAAGAGCCGCCGCGCGAGTGGACTGATCCCGACACCGGTCATCGCGTCGTCCGCCTGTCGGACGAACCGGGCAGCCAGAGCCTCTACTTTCATCAGAACGCGTACACGCCCGACGGTTCGAAGCTGATCATCACGACGCCAACCGGCCTGGCGACGATCGATCTGAAGACACGCGCCATCGACAGAGTGGTCGAAGGCCGCGTCAACCTGATCATGACCGGCCGCCGAACCGGACGTGCGTACTACGTCAAGGCCGGCGCCGTGCACGCCGTCGATCTCGGCACGAAAGTCAGCACGGAGATCGCGACGCTGCCGCCGCGCGCCTCCATCGCGACCGTGAACGCCGACGAGACGCTGCTCGCCGGAACGATCACCGAGGGCTCGGTGCCCAACGCCGCCGAGTCGCGAGGCCGCGACAGCTATCCCGGCAAGGGCGACATGATGGAACGGCGCCTTGCCGCCCGCCTGCCGATGCAGCTGTTCGTCGTCGACGTCAGAACGGGCCAGACCAGGACGATTCTCCGGAGCACCGACTGGCTGAATCACCTGCAGTTTTCGCCGACCGATCCGGCGCTGCTGCTGTTCTGCCACGAAGGACCGTGGCACAAAGTCGATCGCACGTGGACGATTCGATCGGACGGCACGGGCCTGACGCAGATTCACCGCCGGACCATGAACATGGAAATCGAGGGCCACGAGTTCTTCAGCGGCGACGGCCGTCACATCTGGTACGACCTGCAGACGCCGCGCAGCGAAGTGTTCTGGCTCGCCGGCTATGAACTGGCGACAGGGCGGCGGACCTGGTATCACCTCGAACGCGCCGAGTGGTCGGTGCACTTCAACGTGTCCCCGGACGGAACGCTGTTCGCGGGCGACGGCGGTGGACCGTCGAGCGTCGCGGCCCCCGGCAACGGTCAATGGATTTATCTGTTTCGTCCGCAGCTCGTTCGCGACCGCACCGACAACGCGCTGCCCAACTCGAACGATCTCATCCAGCCCGGGGTGCTGAAGGCGGAGAAGCTGGTCAATCTCGCCAGGCACGACTACAGTCTCGAACCAAACGTCACATTCACGCCGGACATGCGATGGATCGTCTTCCGCTCGAACATGTTCGGACCGACTCACGTGTTCGCGGTCGAGGTGAACAAGCGATGAAGATCCTGGCTTGCGCGTTGGCGTCGATCGTGTGCGTCTCGTGCACGGTGACGACGCGAGAGCTGACGAGCGCCGATGCGAGCGGCGTCGTCGTTCGAGTCAACACGCCGATGGATGCCCCCCGGTGGGCGACGCTCGAACGTCAGCTCCTGGCGGCCAACGTGCCGGCGTGCCGCGAGTTTTACGACAAGTACTTCGATCCGCGCGGTCACCTGCAGTGTTTCGTGCGCTGGGGCGCGAACGACGGACCGGACGACGCGTTCGAGAACTTCAATCACTGGCCGGAGCTGCACGCCCTGGGCGCGAGCGACGACGTGCTGCAGATGTTCGTCAAAGGCCACGACGGGCTGATCGAGCAGTACACCGCGGCGAAGACGACCGATGTGCCGATCGCGCGCCAGGGGATGTACTACAAGGAGTTCATCGTCCAGTCAGACTGGATGCACCACGGAGAGGGACTGCAGCTCTTCAACCGCATGGGGTTGTCGATGCCGATGGACGCGAAGTACCAGCAGCGCGCCCGGCGGTTCGCCGGCTTCTACATGGGTGAGGATCCCGAAGCGCCCAACTACGATCCGGCCCACAAGATCATTCGCAGCATGGAGAACGGCAGCCGCGGACCGATGCTGCGGAAGGCGACCGCGCTCGACTGGGTCGGCGATCCGTTCGACGTCAAGGGGTTCGACGCGCTGCACGGCGAGTCGACGTTCGAGCAGTTCCTGGCCCACTACCAGGAGTACGGCGACGTGGTGGGCGATCACTTTCTGAATCTGGTCGCCACCACGCTGCCGACCAACGCCTACCTGCTGGACGGCGCGTCCAAGTACAAGCAATGGATCGTCGAGTACATGAACGCGTGGCTGGACCGGATGGCGCAGAACCACGGGATCATCCCCAGCTTCGTGGATCTCGACGGAACCATCGGCGGCCCCGAAGGCAGCATGGTGGAAGAACGCCTACGGCTGGGGCTTCAGCCCGGTGAATCCGGTCACCGGGCGCCGCGAGGATCGCAATCGCATTCCGCGGGCGCTGGTCGGGTTCAGCAACGCGCTGCTCGTCACCGGCGATCAGAAGTACGTCGACGCGTGGCGCACCATGATCGACGCGGTCAACGCGAATGCGAAAACGATCGACGGCCGCCGGCAATATCCCTCGATGTACGGCGCTGACGGCTGGTATGGCTGGCGCAATACACCATGGAACGTCGGTGCGCTGGAGGTCTGGTACTGGTCGCAGAAACCAGCGGACCTGGAGCGCATCACCGGCGAGACGGCGGCGGGGCCGCTCGGCCCGACCGGCTGGGTTCGCTTTCTCGGCGGGCAGAACCCCGCCTATCCCGAACAGGTCCTCGAGCGCGACTTGAAAACGATCGACCAGCGGCTGAACGCGATGCGCCGCGACAAGACCCCACCGGAACGGCGGCTGGCCGACAACATGCTCGACTACAACCCGGCGGCGACCGATGCGCTGGTGCAGCTGATGTGGGGCGCGCTGCTGCCTGGCCGCGAGGGCGGACTCCTGAACGCGCGCCTGCGCTATTTCGATCCCGATCGGAAACGCGCCGGCGTGCCGGAAGATGTGGCGGCGCTGGTGTCGGAGCTGTCGGATACGCGCACGGTCGTGACGCTGGTCAATCTCAACACATCGCAGCCGCGGACGCTGATCGTCCAGGGCGGCGGCTACGGCGAGCATCAGCTGGTCAGCGTCACCGCGGGCGGCAAGACGACGCCGATCGACGCCCCGCTTCTGACAGTCCAACTCGGGCCGGGATGCGGACAGCAGCTGGTGCTCGAGATGAAGCGCTACGCGAACACGCCGACGGTCCGACACCCATGGAACCGCGGGAATTAGGAATTTGGAATTAGGAATTAGGAATTCGCGCAGAGACTTCCTGTCGCGCGCGGCCGCGGCCGCAGCAGCCGCCGCCGCGCCTGCCGTCGCTCGGCTCAGGAGGCCCAGACCGCGGCGATCCCCATCATCGACACCCACATTCACCTGTACGACCCGGATCGCCCCCAGGGCGCGCCTTATGCCGGTCCGCCCGGCGTGCCACGCGTGGCAGCCTACCCGGAGCGCTATCGGAAGCTCGCGGTTCCGCTCGGCGTCGTCGGCGCGATCAAGGTCGAGGCGAGCCCGTGGATCGAGGACAACCTGTGGGTCCTCGAGGTCGCGCAGAAAGATCCGATCATCGTCGGCGTGGTGGGCAATCTCGAACCTGACAAGCCCGAGTTCCCCGAGTACCTCGAGCGCTACCACAAGAACCCGTTGTTTCGCGGCATCCGCTACGGAAACCTCTGGGGACGCGACATCACGAAGCAGTCCGCGAACCCGGACTTCATCAGCGGGCTCAAACGACTCGCCGAGGCCGACCTCGTGCTGGACACGGCGAATCCGCGCGTGCCGCTGCTCGAGGCGATGATCCGCATCAGCGACGCGGTGCCGACCCTGCGCATCGTGCTCGATCACCTGCCGGCGCTCGACCCCGCCGAGGCCGAGCGCGGCGCCTACGACGCAGCCCTGCAGGAGCTCGGAAAGCGCCCGCAGATCTTCGTCAAGCTCTCGGAGATCATTCACCGCGTGAACGGACAGGTGTCGACCGACCTCGGCGCCTATCGCGCGCGGCTCGACAGGCTGGTCGAGGTGTTCGGCACCGACCGCATCCTCTTCGGCAGCGACTGGCCCAACAGCGACGGCGTGGCGCCGGTCGACAAGGTCTTCGCCATTGCGAAGGAGTACTTCCTGGCGCAACCGCGAGCTGTCGCGGAGAAGTACTTCTGGAGGAACTCCGTGGCGGCCTACAAGTGGATCAGGCGCGACGCGTCGCAGCCGGCGGGGTGATGGCGGCGCTAGCCACTCGTGGTGCTGCGAGCAGAGTGGTGAGCCGCATCGCCGTCAGGCTCTACCGAGCGGCTCCTCACGGTTCACGCTGACACGCATGCCGCGCCGGCCGATTTCGGCGAAGAAGGTCGCGCCGCGGACGACGACGCGTCCGTTGGGCCTTACAGTAATGAGTGTCGCGCACGATCTTGAAATCCGTGATCCGTCACACCTCGAGCCGACACACGGGATAAGCTTCGAGTTTCTGAGTCTGACCCGGCCAGACCGCCTGGCACGAATGTAGCCGAGCGCTTCCCTATGTTCTCCCGCTTCATCATCGGCTTGCCCCTGACGGCAGTCTTCGCCTTTGCAACGGTGTCGGCTCAGTCTCCGGCGACCACTGGAGCGATCCGCTGCGAGAGTTGCGCGCTGACAGGGCAGAAGTTAGAGCCGTTTGATCCGGCGAAGAACGACGTCGTGCCGCGCGTCGAGCCTGTGTTCTTCTCCGAAGCGCTGACCAGGGGCGCGGAGACGGAGGCCACGCTCAGGATACTGTTTATCGCCCGTGTGCTCGGAACGTCGCCGTTGCGCCTCGAGATGCTCGACTCGCGCGCACAACACGTCGATCGTAAGATGGCCGTCGTCATGGACGATGTCGACGGGGGAAAGGATCCGGGCACGTGCGGTGTCGATGTGTGGCGAGCGATGGCAGTAGCCGCCGGTGTGAAATCCCTGCTGACGACGCTCCGCTTCAACGATCTCGTGACGGGCGCGTCGATCCTGCAGCGAGATCCCCAGAAGCCAGATAACCTTCTCCACGGTCGCTTCGTGGTCAGTGAGCTGCGCAAGGTGACGGGGCGGGCGACTTGGTTCCATCCCGTGCCGGCGACCCCGAACTGCGAGAACCGATCCGGCCGGCTAATCGTGTATAACGGCCTCGCGGGCGGTCTGCTGACCGTGTACAACGACGGCGGCATTCAGTACCGACGCAACATGGCCAGGTGTTCGCGCGGGAAGGCCTTTCGGCGGACGAGTTGAAGGAGCTGCTCGCGGCATTCGGCGAAGCATCCATCGATACCGCTCCGGCTTTTCCTGACGCCGCGGCCGGCATGTCGGGCTCGAGATTACTGCTCGCGGCTGCTCGTTACCAGCTCGTCCTCATGGATTTACCGCCGCCCGCACTCGCGCCGGTGATCGAGCGCATGAATCTTCTGAAAGCGCGCGCGATGTCGAGCGCTCGACTGTTCCTGCGAACTGGCGCCGCACGCGCGGTTCGACCCGGCGAGGCGGCAGACGCCCAGGACGCCGCGACCGCGCTTCGCGCGAGCCAGGCGCGGACCGTGCGGAGCGTCATGCGGTCCGACGGGACGCAGGGCGTGGAGCCGATGGACCTCGACAAGACTCCGGAGTTTGCGGCTCTCGGACCTGGTCCCAAGTACCTGTGGCCCCGTGATCTCGGCGTTCGACTCGCTGATACCCCGGCGGATGGCCTGATCGTGCGGTGGTCAGAATTCGAAGAGCACAAGCTGTTCTACTACGGTCTGCTCAATGCCGGCTTCAACGGCGTGACCTTCATCGACGGCGAGCGTCTCTACGAGAAGGTCCGCCTCTGCCAGGTGGGTCAGGACGGGACCGATCGCTGCGCTCCGAAGTAGCGTGGCGCGCAGTGTTGTCTCGCGCAGACCACGCCGTTCGCCTCCACACTCAGCCTTGATCCTTGCCGCCGGGTTGCCAGAGTTGGATCGGGTTGCCTTCGGGATCGGACAGCCTGGCGAAGCGCCCGTTCGGGTAAACCTCAGGATCCAGTTCGACGGTGATGCCTCGTTCGCGAAGCTGGGTGACCATCTTGTCGAGATCGCGGACGCGGAAGTTGATCATCCATTGGAGGCGCCGGTCGCCAAAGTAGGTCGTGTCCTCCTTGAACGGTGCGAAGGCAGTTGTGCCTGCGCTGGTCCGCCAAGTGCTGGGGATGCCGGGCACCCCGAGATTGGCCTCGTACCACGCGGCCAGCTTCTTGGGATCCTTGGCACGGAAGAAGAACCCGCCAATTCCCTGCACACGTTCCATCTCCCCGGGCCCTTGGCGTGGCGCACGCGCCGCACCGGTCGCGACCGCCGCCGCGCCGGCAATCGCGACGCGCATCGCTGTTCGACGTGTGACATTCGATGGCTTGCTCATACTTATCTCCGTTACCGGCGTGGATCCCGCGCGGCCTCTTTCTCGCTGAAGCGAGCGCCCCTGAGGATATCCGGCAGGCCATAGTTCCCTTCGTGGCACGCATACTCAAACAGCGGACCCTTGGTCGCGGTCATTGGGATTTCCGCGCTCCATGGCCTGGTCCACGTGTTGGGATCGTCAACCGTAAATCGGTAGAGGATCGTGTCGGCGCTCACGCGCGTGAAGCGTTCGACGACATGCAGGGCGGAACTGGATCCCTGGAACGGCGTCCTGTCGGTGAAATTCGTCGTGTCAACGACGAACGTGTCGCCCTCCCACCGGCCGCGCGAGTCGCCCCCCCACTGCCGGATGTTTTCAGAGACGTGCGGTCGCCCGTCGGTCGGGATCAGGCGCGGCGCGGTCTCCATCTCTCTGATCACGAGGGTGTAGCCCGGCGTCTGGATGATTTGCAGCACGTCGTTGTAGGCCGGCGGCAACATGGGTGGACCTTCGTTCGCCAACATGATGCAGCGCTCGGACAGCGGACGGGTCTCGTAGCTGTCGAAGCCAGCGGCGGCCCGCCTCGCAGCCGCGCGCTGAACCGCGTCCGATGTCAGCGGAGGAATCTTCCCGTCCGGCGGATCGTAGATGAGCGAGGTTCGGTTGCTCGACAGGGGTTTGAGATCAGGTGTCGTGAGCCAGAGCGCGTTGTCGTAATGTGTCGGATCGTTCTGCACGACGCGTTTACGCCGCTCCTCGTCGCTGGCGCCGAAGATGCCCGCGGCGAGCGGATCGACGTCGTCCTGGGTCAGGAGCGTCGACAATTCCGCCGCTTCCTGCTTCAGTCAGAAACTCCTGGGTGGCGTATCGCGCCGGCCGTACCAGAGGAGTGAACGTGTGCATCGTCCAGATGCCCTGAAGATCCGGGTGGCCATCAGGCGTGCGCGGTGCCTTCCACGTATCAGCCGCGGGCTGAGCCGGCATGGCCGACAGCGCGATCGCAAGCGCGAGGAGGCCACCCGCCAGCATTCTCATAAGGCTCCTTGAACGCTCTCAGGGCTGACGCGCCCGGCCGGCGTCAACGGCTCACTGTGGTGGAAGATCCTTCAACAGGTAGATGGCCGAGGACAAGTAATAGTTTCGGGCGATGGCGTTGATCTGACGCTCGCCCAATTCGACGAGCGCCTGCGCCTTGATCCGCTTCGCCGCAGCGTTTGCGCCGTCATTCGCCAGCACGTAGTCGGCGAGTTCGGCGGCCCATGTGAACTCGCGCGCACTCAGTGCCTCGCGTCCGCGTGCCAATACCTCGTCGGGGCCACCGATGAGGCCGACCAGCTTTGCGGCGCGATCCTTTTCCGGAAGCGGATACAGTTTGGTCGCATTTCCATCGAACCAGCCCACGCGGTCGGCGTAGATGCCCCGCACGGTCCACTCGACGCTGCCGTAGAACTCCTGGAGGTACGGGTTCCCCGCCAGATCGGGCGGAAGCTTGACGTGCTGCACCAGTTCGTCGGGACGCTCGCCCTGCGTCATGCCCCGGATGGTCTGGTCCAGGATGGACTTGATGCCGTCGCGGTACGCCGTGAGTGCGGCGCGCGCCGTAGCGCCACCCACGACGGGCCGCGTGTGGCTCGGCACCACGAACTCCGGTCCGAGCTCGATCATCTTCTCGAGACTGGCGATCCAACCCTCGGGAATACGCAGCCGCGCGCCACGGATCGGGCTGATGTTCGGGAACGCGCGCAAGAAGTCGTCTCCGGGCATCAGCACGCGCTTGTCAGGCAGCCAGACCGAGATCGCGTCCATCGTCTCGCCGGGTGTGTACAGGAGCTGCAGTCGCACGCCGGCAACGGTCAGCAACAGTTGGTCGCCACTGAACGTGCGGGTGGGAGGCAGGTAGCCTTCCCGAGTCGGCGGCGTAACCCGTCCATATTCCATTTGAACGCCGGCGTTGATGTACTGCGAATCCGGCAACGCCATGCCGAACTGGTCGGCGCCGTCGCGCGCCGCGCGGCCGATGTCCGGAACGGCCTCGAGCAGCCGCTGATGGCTGTAGATCTCCGGACGATCATTTCCGGCAAACACACGCGCCCCGCCGGTATGGTCCGGGTGGGAGTGGGTGTAGATGATCGCGCGCACCGGCAAGCCGAGGAGATTCCCGAATGCAGTCCTGATGGTGCGCGCGGCAGTTGGGTCGGTGGCGGTATCCACGATGATCGACCCGTCGTCCCCTTGGATCAGGATCACGTTGCTGGCTGAGTAACCAACGGCCACGTAGACGCCGTCCGTCACCCGGATCACCTCCCTGCGGAACTCGCTCGACTGTGCCCGCAATTTCTCGCGCCCGGCGTAGTCCTGGGCCGCCGCAGAAATGCAGCACGCGAAGAGCATCGTGACCGCCAGCGCCGATGTCCGACAGGCCGAGCCCTGCATCTGAGATCCTCCGGTCCTGGGTCAGATTTCCAGCGCGCCGCGCAGTTCGCGTGAACGACCTCAGTGCGTCATGACCCAGACGGCCACGTTCACACCCAGCGCATAGCCCTTCGCCGAATAGGTCTCGAAGTAGTCCCGGTTGTCGCCTTCCCGCTCCCAGCTGTCTGACACGTCCGAGTTCATGCTGACCAGCACAACCAGCCTGTCGTGGTCGTCGAACACGCCGTAGTAGTGCACGGTTGACGGCCCGATCTCAGAATCCTGACGCGTGCGCTGCCACGAGCCGAGCGACGGGATCTGCGGGAGCGGGTCGACGCGGTAGACAATCGAGAACATCGGGTGCTCGCCCGGCAGGTCGACGATCTTGGCGCCGGGCAGGATCCGCATGAGATTCGGACGGATGTATTCGAAGTCCGGATCCCAGTTGTCGTCGATCCAGAGAAAGCCGCCTTTCAGCAGGTAGTCGTGCATGCGGGCGGTCTCTTCAGGTGTGAACTCGTAGTTGGCCGCATTCTGCATGCGCAGGTACGGACAGCGGAAGAGGTTGGGATCCATGGCCGTGAAGTTCGCAAAGCCGGGGTAGCCATCGTTCCACTGGCTGATCGTCGTTCTGGTCAGCTCAGCGAGACGCACCATGAAGTTGTAGTCCGCTTGCGGATAGTCGTCGCCCCAGCCGGACTTTCGCGCCCGGCGGACGTTCTCGGTACCGCAGGCGGCAGAACGTGAAGCCGAGCGGCTTGTCGGGGAGTCCGTGGTTGATCGGTATCTGGAGGTTTCGTCCGTTCGTCAGGATGTGCTGCTGCGCCGCACCGCTCGTGACGGCCAGCCCCAGCGCCAGCGCAAAGGCCAGCGCGAACCGCATCCATCGCGCCGATGTCCGCGTTCGCCGCATGTGGGGATGGTACAACGACAGACCTAAACGTCGTCGCCCACCGCCGCAATCAGTCGTGGTGTCGTTCGGCCCACTTCGCGTGGTCCTTGCGAACGCTGGCGACCATTCGATCGGTCGCCGCCGGAAACCAGCCGCGGAGGTTCTGATCCAGGTTACCGAGCCGCTCCGCGAGGTCCTGAGTGGTGCGGCTGCCGAGATGAATGTTCGCCGTCTCTCGACCCATCAGCCGGAGCAAGTCGCGGTGCCAGCCCGAGCCGCTTGTCCTTCGGATGCGGCATCTCAATCTTTGCGATGTCGGGCGCGAGTTGGCGGATCAACCAGTGGTCGTGCACCTGGAAGTACGGATCCGGAATGCGGATCGCATGCTGCAACAGCGTCGCCGTCTGCGAGGGCATGTCGTCCTGTTCCGTCCACCAATACAGCGCGGACGGCACGAGCGCTTTGGCCTCGCGCGCATCGTGGACGCCCTTCCTTGTCTCCACGGCGGTGAAGCGCCGCCGGCCCAGGCTGCCGAGCCCGCCCGGCGATCGCTGCTCGAGGAACGTCAGGTTCGCGCCGGGTCGAAACGAGGCGCGGAACATGTCCTCGAGCCCCCGAGGCAGCTCTCGTGCGTCGACCGTGGGGTTGTTCTTTGGGTCGAGCTTCTTTTTCCAGAACGTCTTCGGATCTTCCTGGGTCCGTCTTGTCAACGTGACCAGCGCGGGGTGACGCTCGGTGACTAGGATTGGCTGACCGGTACGGAGGCCCGCGCGGTACCCGGCGAGCAGCGGATCGCACACCTGATTCGGCCTCGACGTCGATCTTCGCCTCGGCTGCGGCGAGGAGGGCACTGGTCGCGAGCCGCACGAGATCGCTCGTGAAAGCCAGTTCGCACGCCTCGTCGAAGTCGTTGACCCCCCAGACCTGGCGTTTTCGCGAATCAGACCAGACGCCGAAGTTCGCCACGTGCAGATCGCCCACCGCCAGCAGCACGTCCTCGGCGCGCTCCGCGAGCTCCGGGCAAACCTTCGGCCACTGCTCGGCCCACCGGTAGAACGTCGACCGAAGAAACGGGAACGGACCATCGGCCATCTGGCTGTGCTTCTTCTTGAGCAGCCGCTTGGAGACGTCCGTCCGCTTTCGCATCCAGGCCTCAAATGCGTCGGTGGATTCGAAGATGTTGCGCATCGGCTCCCTACTCGCTCATGTGGCGCGCGAATCGAACCGGTCCGGCGGAGAGAGGCACCTGAGCATTGCTCCGATCTCGCCGAAACATCTGCCATTCCCAGAACGAATGGATCCAATCGGATCATTGTATTTTACTTCTGACTCGCGGCAAGTGATAACTGGCAGGCCATGTCTGCCGCCCCGCCCGGCCCACTCGCCCTCTACGATCCCCGCAACGAGCACGACGCCTGCGGCGTCGGCTTCGTCGTCGACATCAAGGGCCGCAAGTCGCACGGCGTCATCGAGAAGGGGCTGCAGATCCTCCTCAACCTGCTGCACCGCGGCGCCTGCGGATGCGAGGCGAATACCGGCGACGGCGCGGGCGTCCTCATTCAGATGCCCGATCGGTTCCTGCGGAAGGCGACGGCGCGACCTCGGCTTCACGCTGCCGCCGGCGGGCCAGTACGGCGCCGGGCTGGTCTTCCTGCCGAAAGACCGAACCGAGCGCGAGCAGCTGCGCCAGCTGATCGAGCAGACCGTCCGCGCGGAAGGGCACGCCGTCCTCGGCTGGCGCGTGGTGCCGGGCGACGACTCGAGCCTCGGCGCCTCGGCGCGCGCGGCCAAACCGGTCATCGAACAGCTGTTCATCGCGGACGGCAAGCGCGCCGCCGGGCGACGACGACGCAGCCGCGCGGGCGCGCTTCGAGCGCGCGCTCTACGTCATCCGCAAGCAGGTCGAGCACGCCGGCGACCGCCTGGCCCTCGCCGAACGGCAGCGCCTTCTACATCGTCAGCCTGTCGGCGAACACGCTGATCTACAAGGGCATGCTGACGGCGGATCAGATCGCGCCGACGTTCCCCGACCTGACCGACCCGGACATGGAGTCGGCGCTCGCGCTCGTGCACCAGCGCTTCAGCACGAACACGTTCCCGTCGTGGCCGCTCGCCCACCCCTACCGCTACGTCGCGCACAACGGCGAGATCAACACGCTGCGCGGCAACATCAACTGGATGCGCGCGCGCGAAGGGCTGCTGCGCTCGGCGCTGCTCGGCGACGATCTGAAGAAGATCCTGCCGGTCATCCGCGAAGGCGGCAGCGACACGGCGACGTTCGACAACGTGCTCGAGCTGCTGGTGATGTCCGGCCGATCGCTGCCCCACGCGATCCTGATGATGATTCCGGAGCCGTGGTCGAGCCACGAGACGATGACGCCCGAGGTCAAGGCGTTCTACGAGTTCCACTCCTCGCTGATGGAGCCGTGGGACGGACCGGCGTCGATCGCGTTCACCGACGGCCGCGTGATCGGCGCGGTGCTCGATCGCAACGGCCTGCGTCCGTCGCGCTACTACGTGACGAAGGACGATCTCGTCATCATGGCGTCCGAAGTCGGCGTGCTCGACATCCCGGCCGAAGACATCCTGCTGAAGGAGCGCCTGCATCCCGGGCCGGCTGTTCCTCGTGGACACGGTCCAGGGACGCATCGTGTCGGACGAGGAGGTCAAGCGCGAGCTCGCGGCCGCGCAGCCCTACGGCCGCTGGCTCGCCGACCATCTCGATCGACATCGAGGATCTGCCGGCGGCGCCGCACCTGCCGCCGCCCAGCCACGAGCGGATCGTCCAGCGCCAGCAGCTGTTCGGCTACACCCAGGAAGATCTCGCGATCCTGCTCGCGCCGATGGCGACCAACGGCGAAGAGCCGATCGGCTCGATGGGCACCGACACGTCGCTGGCGGTGCTGTCGGATCGCCCGCGGCTGCTCTACGACTACTTCAAGCAGCTCTTCGCGCAGGTCACCAACCCGCCGCTCGACGCGATCCGCGAGGAGCTGGTGACGACGATGGAGTCGACGGTCGGGCCGGAGGGCAACCTGCTCGAGCCGCGGCCCGAGTCGTGCCGGCAGATCAAGATCAAGTACCCGATCATCGACAACGATCAGCTCGCGAAGCTGCGCTACGTCTACGAGCCGGCGTTCAAGTCGATCGACGCTGCCGATGCTGTACGACGCGCAGCAAGGGCGGACGCGGGCTGGCCGCCGCGATGGATCGGCTGAAGAAGAGCGCGAGCGACGCCGTCGCCGCCGGCTACACGATCGTCATCCTCTCGGACCGCGGCGCGGATCGCGATCAGGCGCCGATCCCGAGCCTGCTGGCGACGGCCGGCGTGCACCACCATCTCGTCCGCCAGGGCACGCGGACGCAGTGCGGGCTGGTCGTGGAATCGGGCGACGCGCGCGAGGTGCATCACTGCGCGCTGCTGCTCGGCTACGGCGCCGGCGTCGTCAATCCGTATCTGGCGTTCGAGACGCTCGACGACATGATCCGGCAGCGGCAGCTGGTCGGCGTCACGCACGACGAGGCGGTCATCAACTACATCCACGCGCTGAACAAGGGCATCCTGAAGGTGATGTCCAAGATGGGCATCTCCACGCTGCAGGGCTACTGCGGCGCGCAGATCTTCGAAGCGGTCGGCCTCGATCGCGCGTTCATCGATCAGCTACTTCACCTGGACCGCGTCGCGGATCGGCGGCGTCGGCATCGACGTCGTCGCCGACGGAAGTCCAGCGGCGTCACGCGCACGCGTTTCCGTCGCGCAGCGGCGGCGCGCGGGATCTCGACAACGGCGGCGAATACCAGTGGCGCCGCGACGGCGAATACCACCTCTTCAACCCGGACACGGTCTTCAAGCTGCAGCACGCGACCCGCAGCGGCCAGTACCACGGTCTTCAAGGAATACACGCGGCTCGTCGACGATCAGAGCACGGCGTCAGGCGACGCTGCGCGGCCTGCTCGAGCTCGCGTCGGACGGCCCGGCGATTCCGATCGACGAGGTGGAGCCGGTCGAGAGCATCGTCAAGCGCTTCGCCACCGGCGCGATGTCCTACGGATCGATCAGCCAGGAGGCGCACGAAACGCTGGCGATCGCGATGAACCGCATCGGCGGCAAGTCGAACACCGGCGAAGGCGGCGAGGATCCGGCGCGCCAGACGCGCGACGCGAACGGCGACTGGCGCCGCAGCGCGATCAAGCAGGTGGCGTCGGCGCGCTTCGGCGTCACCAGCGAATACCTCGTCAACGCCGAAGATCTGCAGATCAAGATGGCGCAGGGCGCCAAGCCGGGCGAAGGCGGTCAGCTGCCGGGCCACAAGGTCTATCCGTGGATTGCGAAGGTCCGCTATGCGACGCCCGGCGTCGGCCTGATCTCGCCGCCGCCGCATCACGACATCTACTCGATCGAGGATCTCGCCGAGCTGATCTACGACCTGAAGAACGCGAATCCGCAGGCGCGCATTTCGGTGAAGCTCGTCGCCGTCTCCGGCGTCGGCACGATCGCGGCCGGCGTCGCGAAGGCGCACGCCGACGTGATTCTGATTTCGGGCCACGACGGCGGCACCGGCGCCTCGCCGCTGACCAGCATCAAGCACGGCGGCGTGCCGTGGGAGCTCGGCCTCGCCGAAGCGCAGCAGGTGCTGTTGATGAACAAGCTGCGCGATCGCGTCATCGTGCAGGTCGACGGCCAGATCAAGACCGGCCGCGACGTCGTCGTCGCCGCGCTGATGGGCGCGGAGGAATTCGGCTTCGCCACGGCGCCGCTGGTCGTGTCGGGCTGCGTCATGATGCGCGTCTGCCACCTCAACACCTGCCCGGTCGGCATCGCGACGCAGGATCCGGCGCTGCGGGCGCAGTTCTCGGGCAAGCCCGAGTTCGTGATCAACTTCTTCCGCTTCATCGCCGAGGAAGTGCGCGAGTACATGGCCGCAGCTCGGCTTCCGCACGATGGACGAGATGATCGGCCGCGTGGATCGCCTGAAGGTTCGCGCCGCGATCGACCACTGGAAGGCCAAGGGCCTCGACTACTCGGCGATCCTGCACGAGCCCAGGATGGCGCCGGGCGCGCCCGCCGGAAGACGCAGCCGCAGGATCACGGCCTCGAGCAGGCGCTGGACAACGAGCTGATCGCGGCGTGCCGCCGACGCGCTGGAACACCGGCGGCCGGTGGCGCTGAGCCGGCCGATCCGCAACGTGCACCGCGCCGTCGGCACGATGCTCGGCTACGAGGTGACGCGGCGCTGGGGCGGCGCCGGGCCTGCCCGACGACACGATCACCGTGCGGTTCACCGGCTCGGCCGGCCAGAGCTTCGGCGCGTTCGTGCCGCGCGGCATCACGCTCGCGCTCGAAGGCGACGCCAACGATTACGTCGGCAAGGGGCTCTCGGGCGGGCGGATCATCGTCGCGCCGCCGCGCGGCGCGACGTTCGCCGCCGAGGACAACGTGATTGCCGGCAACGTCGCGCTCTACGGCGCGACGAGCGGAGAGGCGTTCATCCGCGGCGTCGCGGGCGAGCGCTTCGCGGTCAGAAATTCCGGCGCGACCGCCGTCGTCGAGGGCGTCGGCGATCACGGCTGCGAATACATGACGGGCGGACGCGTCGTCGTCCTCGGCAGGACGGGTCGCAACTTTGCCGCCGGCATGAGCGGCGGCATCGCCTACGTGCTCAATCGCGGCGCACGAATTCGAGCGGCGCTGCAACCGCGGAACTGGTGGAGCTCGAGCCGCTCGACCGCGAGGACCTCGCGTTCGTCCACGATCTGATCGCGCGCCACGTCGAGCTGACCGGCAGCCGTCTCGGCGCGCGCCTCGCTGTCCGACGTGGAGCGTCGACGTCGCTGCAGTTCACGAAGGTGATGCCGCGCGACTACAAGCGCGCGCTCGCGACGGCGCGGACGGTCGAGCACCGGTGCCGGCGCCGCACGGACCTGCGAGGTCGCCCATGGGTAAGGCCACCGGCTTTCTCGAAATCCAGCGGCAGAAGCCGCCGTCGCGGCCGATTGCCGAGCGGATTCGCGACTGGCGCGAAGTCCCGCTGCCCTACGAGCGAGCCGGCGCTGAAGGATCAGACGGCGCGCTGCATGGACTGCGGCATCCCGTTCTGTCATCAGGGCTGCCCGCTCGGCAACCTGATTCCCGACTGGAACGATCTCGTCTATCGCGATCGGTGGCGCGCGGCCATCGATCGGCTGCACGCGACGAACAACTTTCCCGAGTTCACCGGACGGCTGTGTCCCGCGCCGTGCGAGGGATCGTGCGTGCTCGGGATCAACGACGCGCCGGTGACGATCAAGTCGGCGGAGGCGGCGATCATCGAGCGCGCGTTCGCCGAAGGCTGGATCGTCGCGCAGCCGCCGCCGCTCGCGGACGGGCAAGCGCGTCGCGGTCGTCGGCTCGGGACCGGCGGGGCTGGCGGCGGCCGACCAGTTGAACCGCGCCGGACACCTCGTGACCGTGTTCGAGCGCGCCGATCGCATCGGCGGCCTGCTGCGCTACGGCATTCCGGAGTTCAAGCTGGAGAAGCGCTGGCTGGAGCGCCGGCTGGCGCTGATGCGCGAGGAAGGCGTGACCTTCCGGACCGGCTGCCACATCGGCGTGAACCGGGACGCCACAGGAGCTGCAGCGCGACTTCGACGCGATCGTCCTGGCCGGCGGATCGACGGTGCCGCGCGATCTGCGCGTGCCGGGCCGCGAGCTCGCGGGCATTCATTTCGCGATGGAGTATCTGACGCCGCAGAATCGCGCCTGCGAGGGCGATGCGCGTCGACGTCGATCAGCGCGCGCGACAAGCACGTGATCATCATCGGCGGCGGCGACACCGGCGCCGACTGCCTCGGCACCGCGCACCGGCAGGGCGCGCGCAGCGTGCGCCAGCTCGAGCTGCTCCAGCGGCCGCCCGACACGCGCGCGCCGCAGAATCCCTGGCCGACCTGGCCGAACATCTTCCGCGTCTCGTCGGCGCACGAGGAAGGCGGCGAGCGGCATTACGCGATCGCGACCGACCGCTTCGCGGGCACCGCCGACGGCCGCGTGGCGCGCCTCCACGCCACGGAACGTCGACACCAAGGCGCCGATCGAGTTCGACGCGGACCTCGTGCTGCTGGCGATGGGATTCGTCGGGCCCGAGCGGAACGGCCTGATCGAGCGAGCTGGGGATTGCGCTGACCGAGCGCGGCACCGTCGCCCGCAATGCGGACTGGATGACGAACGTCCCGGGCGTCTTCGCGACCGGCGACATGCAGCGCGGCCAGTCGCTCATCGTCTGGGCGATCGCCGACGGCCGGAGCTGCGCGCGCGGCGTCGATGCCTATCTCATGGGCAGTCGTCGCTTCCGGCTCCGGTCGCGTAGTGCGCAGATGATCCAGCGTCGATTCACGCCAGCCACGAAAGCACGAAAGCACGAAACAATGTTGATCTTTTTCGTGTCTTCGTGTTTTCGTGGCCATCCCCGCAGCGGCAATTAGATGACGACGTCGCTCTCCGGCGTCGAAAGCGCCCGCGACGCGCTGTCCGCGGCCGCGGCGCGTGGACAGGGTGGGCGCGCCGCGCTCCAGCAGTTCTCGGACTGCGTCGACCACCTCCTGCAGCGGCTGTTCGACGAAGCCCCCGGCTCCGGCCGCGCCAGCCTCATCGTCGCGCTCGGCGGCTACGGACGGCGGCAGCTGTGTCTGCAGTCGGACATCGACATCCTCCTGCTGTTCGACGGGCCGATCGGCGCCGCCGAAGAAGGACGCGTGCGCTCGATCCTGCATCCGCTGTGGGACCTGCACTTTTCAGTCGGCCATCAGATTCGGCAGATGGACGACTTCGCCGAGCTCGAAATCGACAACCCCGAGTTCCTGCTTGCCCTGCTCGATGCGCGCGCCGTCGCCGGCGACCGGGTGCTGCTCGAAGCGGATCGCCGCGCGCGTCCGCACGCCTGCGGCGCACGCGCGAATCCTCGACGCGCTGAAGCGCCTGATTGACGAGCGGCATGCGCGTTTCAACGACACGTTCTACCAGCTGGAGCCGGACATCAAGGACGCCCCCGGCGCGCTGCGCGACCTCTGGGCCGCGCGCACCATCGCCGCGCTGACCGATCCGGCGCTGATCGATCGCGGGCCGACCGATCGCGCCCGTCTCGACGAGGCGGAGGAATTCCTGCTGCGCCTGCGGTCGATCCTGCACGTCCAGCACAAGCGCAACCAGAACGTGCTGAACCACGAGAGCCAGGAACATGCCGCGCTGCTGATGGGATACACCGGCGAGCCGCGCCATCAGGTGGAGCGGCTGATGGGCGACTACTTCCGTCACGCGCGCGCCGTCAGCCGCTCGCTCGCAGTGGGTGCGGCAGACCGCGCCGGTGCCGGTGGCGCGCCAATCTCGTGCGAGTCGCGCGACGGGATCCGATTCGTCGACGCCGATCACGCCGATGCCCATCCCGAAAGCTGGCTGTCGCTGTTTCAGGCCGCGATCGATTCGGACACCCCGGTGGCGGACGAGGCGCTGACGTGGATTCAGCAGCGCGTCGATCGGCACACGCCCGAGGCGTTCTTTCCGCGGCCGGTGGACAGAACGGCGCTGCTCGCCTTCCTGAAGCCGCGGGCGGGACTCTACGCGCGTCTGTCGGAGATGCACGACTGCGGGCTGCTCGGGCGGATGTTCCCCGAGTTCCAGGCGATCTTCTGCCGGGTCGTGCGCGACTTCTATCACAAGTACACCGTCGACGAGCACACGCTCCTCACCATCAGGAATCTCGAACGGCTGGCGACGGGTGCGGTGAAAGGCCGCGAGCGCTTCGGCGGCCTGGTCGCCGATCTGACGCACCCGGAGCTGCTGGTGCTGTCGCTGCTCTTCCACGACGTCGGCAAATGGCGCGATGACGACCACGCCGAGGAAAGCGTCCGCATGGCGATGGAGATGATGCGCCGCCTCCAGCTGCCGGAAGAGTCCGTCGCCGCTCGTCGAGTTCCTGATTCGCCATCACACCAAGATGTCGCTGATCGCGTTCCGCCGTGATACCGAGGATCCGGAAATCGTGCGGCAGCTGGCCGATCTCGTCGGCATCGAAGAGCGGCTGAAGATGCTGTGCCTGCTGACGCTGGTGGACGTCGAGGCGGTGAACCCGGAGACGCTGACACCGTGGCGCGAGGACCTGCTCTGGCGCCTGTATGTGGATACCTACAACCACCTCACGCTCGAGTACGCCGACGAGCGCATCGAGCACCAGGAGTCCGGACTGCGCGCGCTCGTCGCCGGCCGCCCGGACGATGTCGCGGAAGCCGAGATCACGCGGTTCGCCGAGGGCCTGCCGCGCCGGTATCTCCAGCTCTTCCCGCACGACGCGATCTACCGCCACGTGCGGCTTGTCGCGCGATATCCGTCCGGACGACGTCCACGCCGATCTCGAGCGCAAGGGATCGCTGTGGGAGCTGACCGTCGTCACGCTCGACAAGCCGTTCCTGTTCTCGAACATCTGCGGCACGCTGTCGTCGTTCAGCATGGACATCGCGCGCGGTCACGCGATGACCAATCCCGAACGGCCTGGTGCTGGACGTCTTCCAGTTCACGGATCAGGAGCGATTCCTCGAGCTCAACGCGCGCGGCAAAGAGCAGTTCCTGACCGTCCTCGGCGCCGTCATCTCGGGCGCCACGGATGTCACCGAGCGGCTTGCGCGCGCGGGAACAGAGCGTGCTCTACCGGCGGCGGGCCGGCGTCACCGCGACACCGCCGGTGATCCACGCCGACAACCAGTCGTCGCGCCGGTACACGATCCTCGACATCGTCGCCAACAACGTGCTCGGCCTGCTGCACCGCGTCAGCCGCGTCATCTCGCGGCACGGCTGCGACGTCGACCTCGTGCTGATTTCTACGGAAGGTCAGAAGGCGATCGACGTGTTCCACATCACGAAGGCGGGCGCGAAGCTCACCGACGCGGCGATTGCCGACCTGACCGCGGATTTCCATCGGATGCTGGAGGCATGACATGAAGCTGATCAAGGCGATCGTGCGGCCCAACAAGGTCGACGATGTGAAGGAAGCCCTCGGGCGCGTCAGCCTCCCGGGCATGACCGTGACCGAGGTCCGCGGCCACGGCAAGCAGAAGGGCCACACCGCGATCTATCGCGGCAAGGAGTACGACGTCAGCCTGCTGCCGAAGATGCAGATCGAAGTGGTCGTGCCGGACAACGTGGTCGACGATGCGGTCGCGGCGATCATTCAGGCGGCGCGGACCGGCGAGATCGGCGACGGCCGCGTCTTCGTGATTCCGGTCGAGCAGAGCTATCGCATCCGGACCGGCGAACGGAGCGACATGTGAGAATCGCGGTTGCGATCGTCGCTCTCTGGCTGCTCGTCCCCGTCGCCGCGGCTCGCGCGCAACCGGCCAACGGCGCACCCGGCGCGGCGGTCACGCAGGCCGATCTCGCGAAGCTCGATCAACGCGTGACCGCGGCGCAGTCGTCGGCCGACAACGCCTGGATGCTCGTCAGCGCGGCGCTGGTCCTGATGATGACCGGGCCCCGGCCTGGCGCTCTTCTACGGCGGGCTCGTCCGTCAGAAGAACACGCTGGCGATCATGATGCAGAGCTTCGCGCTGATGGCGCTCATCACGGTGCTCTGGGCGCTCGTCGGCTACAGCCTCTGCTTCGGTGAAGGGACGCCGATCATCGGCGGGTTCAGTCACGTGCTGCTGCGCGGCGTCGGCGTCGGATCCCAACGCCGACTACGGCGGCAACGATCCCGCATCAGACCTTCATGGTCTACCAGCTGATGTTCGCGATCATCACGCCCGCGTTGATCACCGGCGCGACCGCGGAACGGATGAAGTTCAGCGGCACGCGTGGTCTTCATGACGCTGTGGTCGCTCTGCGTGTACGCGCCGCTGGCGCACATGGTGTGGGGCAAGGGCGGCCTGCTGAACGCGGCGCTCGGCGGCCGCTTCCCCACGCTCGACTTCGCGGGCGGCACCGTGGTCCACATCACGTCGGGCGTGTCGGCGCTCGTGTGCGCGCTGTATCTCGGCAAACGCACCGGCTATCCGAAGGAACCGATGCCGCCGCACAGTCTCGTCCTGAGCTTCATCGGTGCGTGCCTGCTGTGGGTCGGCTGGTTCGGATTCAACGCGGGCAGCGCGCTGGCCTCGAACGGCCTGGCCACCAGCGCGTTCGTCGCGACGCACTTCGCCGCCGCGGCCGCGACGCTCGGCTGGCTCGGCGCCGAATGGATCGACGCGCGGGCGGCCGAGCGCGCTGGGCGCGATCTCGGGCGCCGTCGCCGGACTGGTGGCGATTACGCCGGCGTCAGGATTCGTCGACGCCGATGCCGGCGATGCTGATCGGCCTCGTCGCCGGCGTCGGCTGCTTTCTGATGGTGACCTTCGTGAAGGGACTGTTCGGCTACGACGATGCGCTGGACGCGTTCGGCGTGCACGGCGCGGGCGGCACGATCGGCGCGCTGCTGACGGGCGTGTTCGCGACGCGCTACGTCAACCCGATCTTTCAAGATGCGCAGGGCCAGCCGCTGCCGGTCGGCCTGCTCGACGGCAACCCGTCGCAGATCGGTTATCAGCTCGTGGGGATCGCGATGGCGTGGGCCTTCGCGCTGGTCGGCACCGTGGTGCTGCTGAAGATCACCGATCTCCTCGTCGGCGTGCGCGCGAGCGAGGATCAGGAGATCGAAGGCCTCGACCTGACCGAGCACGGCGAGGAAGCGTACAACCTCGAGATGTGATCAGGGTTCAGGTTTAGGTTCTAGATTCAGGGTTCTAGAACCTAGAACCCTAGAACCTTAGAACTTTAGAACCTTAGATCTTTGTGCGGCACACCGGCGCCATGCCGCCGCCGATGTCGTCGGTCCAGTAGATATAGCCCTTCCACACCGACATGCCGTGCGGGAACGGACTGCCCTCCGGCAATTGCATGGAATCGACGACCTCGCCGGTGACCATGTCGCGCTTGAAGAACGCACCCATGTTGGTGTCGGATTCCCAGAGATAGCGCGCGTCCGGCGTCTCGATCCCGACGCCGTGCGGGCGGTAGCCGACGGTTGGAAACATGTGCTCGACCGTCCAGGTCTTCGGGTCGATCCGATAGACCATTCGCGCCGGCGGGACGGCCATCCAGAGCTTGCCAGCCTGGGTCTGGATCCCGTGCGCGCCGGTGCCCGGTGCAGGCGGGCCGGGATTACCGGCGACGGCGCCACCCCGTCCCACACCCAGTCCGTCCGCCGGGCTTCCGGCCGACCGCCCACCTGCAGTCGTCGAGGCCGCGGCCTGTCCAGCGCTCTGGTTGTTGGCGGTCGGCGGCCGCACCGATCGGCCGTACGTGTCTGGACGCGGCGGCAGGTCCGTGGTCATGCGATAGATGACACCCGCCCCGGGCGTGAAGTGTTTTTCGATCGTCTCGCCGGTCTTGGCGTCCGCGCGGATGATCTCGCGGCCGTAGGTCGAGCCGATCCAGATCGTCTTGTTGTCCGCGTCCACACCGATGCCGCTTGGCCCGGTCCCCTCCGGCGCGAGCTCGCGCAGCAGTTTTCCCTCGTAACTGGAGAGGTACACCTTGCATCGGCCGGGCGTGCTGGTACGGCTGCCGGCCACGTCGATCGTCCAGATGCCTTCGTCGGTGCATTGCATCCCGTTGGCCGACTGGCCCGGGGCCTTGAAGAGCATCTCGATCGATCCGGCCGGACGGGTTGGATACCCGGGTTTCGGCGCGGCAGGTGTTTTCGCCTGGCCGGCGTCCGCGGGCCACGGGCGAGCCCCCACGAGCACGGCCCCGCCTGCCGTGGCGGCCGCGGCGTGCAACCACTCCCTCCGCCTCATCGTCGTCATCGCAATCCCCTCTCGAGTGATCGCTAAACTTATGCCCGACGAGCCGAAGGATCAAGAGGGGACACGCCGCTCAACCGCGCTCTTTCGGGGCGACGTAACTCTTGCGCGCGCGCGGCTTGAGGCCCTTCACCGCGGTGCGGACCTCGATGTCGTGGACCTTGCCGTCCCGCTTCGGCGGCGCGAAACCCAGTAGATACTGACTGTGCAGCTCGTCGGCGACCTGCGCGAACGCGGCGCCGAGATCCTGACCGAAGCGAATCTCCAGATAGCCGCCGCCCGTTTCCTCTGCCACGCGCGCGAGACCAGGGTCCGGCCAGTCCGCCATCAGCGCCTCCTGCAGCCCTCGCGTTCCGAGGCCGGGCATCTGCGGCCGCTGCCCGCGACTGCGCATCCCGATCGCATAGATCATCACGCCCTGAACGCGCGCGCGCTCGATCACCTCGACCTGGCTGACGAACTTCTGACGGAAGCCGGTTGGTCCGCTGTCCTTTCCGTCGCTCAACACCAGAATGACCGGGCGGCCATCGTCCTCGCTGCGGCTCTTGAACACCTCGAGCCCCTCGTCCATGGCCCGCCACAGCGGCGTCGGCGCATCGGGAGCAATCGCGCGAGGCAGCGAGGCGCGAAGCTCACGCGGGATCGCGGGTGAAGGTCGGACTGATGCTGACGTCATGCCCGAATGTCCCGACGCGTACGCCGTCGTCGGCGCGCAGCCGCCTGAATAGCTCTTCGCAGCCCTCGCGCAGCAGCTGCAGATTGCCCTCCATGCTGCCAGAGACGTCGAGCAGCACGATCAGGCGGATGGGCTGCGGTGCATTGTCGAACAGCGTGATCGGCTGAGGCTTGTGTTCGTCGCGAATCTCGAAGTCTTTCTGCTCGAGCGTCGTGACGAGCCGGCCGTCGCGATCAGTCACTGTCGTGAAGACGCGGACGTTGTCGGCGGTACTGCGGAAGGTGGGTTGCTGCGCAGCCGCGCTCAGGCCCGCCAGTACACATGCGACGAGGATTCCAGAAGGGAGGACCCGGATCATACGCACTCATCTCACAGCCGGAGGCAGGCACCGCACCCCAGTCATATCATGGTCTGGCTGTTTGTTGAGCGCTATGCGGAACCGGCCCGCCGTTCGCTGATCCCTAATCCGGCCAATCGGCCCTAATCCGCTAATCCCTACTTCTTGTCCCGGTAGACATCGGATCCGGGACGCGGGACCCGCGATCAGACTGGGACCCGAGCTCGCGTTCGGCGGAGAGCCAATCCTCCCAGTCGTGTCCGTGGGCGGCGCCGCGCTGCTGGAACAGCTCGTAGGCCCGGCGGGCGATCTGGTCCGCCGTCGCCGCGGGCGATTCGGTGGACGCCAGCGTGACGCTGGCACGGCGGCGGGATGGCTTGGCTTTCTTTGCGCGGTCGGTCTTCATCGTTTGGTGTCTACACTCCGCGGTCGATGGAGCAAGCCTTGTGCCCGCGATTCGCGATCGCGCGAGGCTTGTTGCCCGGAGCGATCGCGCGGATCTGAGTACTGGCGCCGTGTCGTCCGACACAAATGCGGCGATCGATCTGCGATCGGACATTCCTGTCTGATCGATTCGGCGGCGACCGCCTTCTTCGCCGACGTCGGCGTACGCTTCGGCACGCGTCGGAACATTTCCGTCTGATTGTTTCTGGTCGCCGACAATTGTGTGGAGATGCGTTGTGCAACGCTGTGTTCGGGCCTCGCCCCGCAGCCGCGAGACGTCGAGAAACCGTCGATCGGGCCGAGGCGGTGCGCCGATTGCTACTACCGACCGCAGCGCGCGTTTGCGAGCGCGTGCGATGACGTAGTTGTTATTCCTCAACGCGTTTTGAAACCAGATCGCTATTCGGAGGCCTACGGATGATCGGAAAGAGACCGTTTGTGTACGGATGTCTCGTGGCCGGGCTGCTGGCCGCGCCGTCGATCGCGACCGCGCAGCTCCCGAGCTACAAAACCCCTGGCGCCACGGCGAAAGTGAAGATGGAGCAGCTCTGTGCAGCCGACTTCGCGACGTCGCAGAAACCGGTCGCCAACTGGCAGCGCAACGAGGCGCTCGAGCGCTACGGCGTCCGGCCGGAACAATTCTCGGGCGAGCTGGATCACCTGGTGCCGGTCGCGCTCGGCGGCAGCAATGATCCTGATAACCTCTGGCCGTTTCGCGGCACCAGCGCGCTTTACATTCAGCGCGAAGCAGGCACTCGGCCTGAAGCTCCACGACATGGTCCTGAAATAGACCAGCGCACGACCGATCGGCCGGCCACCAAGTTCACGAGCCCAATCCATTTCACGTTGATGAGCCACCGAGCCAATTGATACGTCAACGGTGACGTTTTGTACAGCAGCACCATCGGAGTCCCCACCACCGCT
>CAWBVG010000027.1:0-21158 GCA_963792175.1 uncultured Acidobacteriota bacterium | reverse complement strand
CCCGGCTTACGCTTATCCGGCGAAGTATCCGCTACGGGCTTTGACGACCGTCGACGGACGTCTGACCCTGACGTCGAGCCGTCGCCACTCGCCGCCGTTCGCCGCTTCAATCGCGAGCACGTATTGCTGGCGCAGCCCGTCGATGAGACGCGTCGAGGCCAGGACCGTCTCGGCGGACGTCGCGGCTAGCACGACTTGTCCGCCGGTCCATTCCGCAAGGTCGCGCAGATCCGCAGAATCCAGAGGGCGTCCCGCGTTCCATGGCGTCCAGCATGAACCGCTGGTCCAACCATGGCACCGTCGCGACGACGAAGACGGGCACGTCAATCGAGCTGGCCACGGCCGACACCTCGCGCGCCGTCATGTGGCTGCTGTTGTCGATGCCGTCGGTGAGCACGATGATGGCTTTGTGCGTCGCGGATCGGGCGGCCAATTGCCGCGCGGTGGCGGCTGTCGCGTCGTACAGGGACGTGGTGCCGAAGGGTTCGAACTCCGACAACGCACCGCGCAGCGACGCGAGATCGTGGGTGAAGTCGCGGCGGTCGTGGAGCGACGAGTCAAAGGTGAAGACCGCCATTTCGTCCCGGTCTTGCTGGAGTTGCGCGAGGATGGCCTCGTAGGCCTGGCGCGCGAGCGCGATCCTGGAACCGACGCGCATGCTTCCGCTCATATCGACGAGGATGGCCAAGCTGAGCGGTGACTGACGGTCGGAGCGCAGCGACAGAATCGGTCGCAACTGCCCGTTGTCACGGACCTCGAAGTCGTTGGTCGTGAGACCGTTGACGATGCGTCCGTGAGAATCCTTGACCGAAGCCTGGATAGTGACCAGGTCGACAGTGCTGCGAAACGTCTCCCGCTTCTGGCCTGAAGGCTCCTGCGCCTGTGGTTTTACGGCCAGACCGGTGGCGACTCCAATCGCGAGAACGAGTCTGAGAACTGCATGTCTCATATCTTGTGACCCCGATGTTGAGTACAAGGCTCCGCGCGACGAGCGATCGCGGAGCGGCCGTAACTTGTAGGGGAGGCAACGATTGTACCACGGACTCGGCTGGATCCCGGTGAGCTCGGCAAGCCGCGCGGCGCGACAGTCCAGCCTGATGCGCGAGAGCCCTTCGCGCCGTCGAAAAACTTAGGGGACGTGCCCTGCGAAAGCCTGCCAGCCGAAGCGCTCGAAAAAATGCGCCGTCGTATTTTGATCGCGCGGCGCGCTTGACAAACGCGGATCACCGCCTACATTGTCCATCGCTGCGAGCGCGCCGGACGCAGGCAAGTCACTCGAAGGTCCGGGAGTGCGAGGCGGATTGGTCGGCGACCTGCGACGAGTTTTCGCAAGAAGACATGTCGCGACGTTGCCGAGCGAGACGCACGCGTAGTTCCGGGAAAGAGGACCACAAGGGTTCGATCGGTCGACGCCGAGCGTTTTTGTCAACAGCGATGCGAAAGCGTTGCTGGGGGTAACAAAGTCAAGCGTCGGTTCGAGCGAGACACCGAGGTTCTTCGAAAAGAAAACGTGCAAACGTTTTCGACCAGCGAGCGGCAGGCCTTCGTCTGGGGCGCTGCGGCGTGTACACGCACTTCTCCCACACGCCGCTCCTTCCACCTGAGCAATCTTCCGCAATTCGAACTAACATAACCGCCGACGCACGTCCCCGCACCGTCTTTCCCGGTGCGGCACGGCGCGCACTCTGAAACGGAGGATCAGCGAAATGAAACGCGTAGTTCTGTTCGTCCTCGGTGTCGTCGCGATTGCACCTTGCGCGCGTGCGCAAACTCCGGACGAAGCCATCGAGCGGGCGCTCGCTCCCGCGCCTCGCCAGCTGAAGGAAGGCGCCACGGTCGTCAAGTGGAAGGCCGACAACACCTACGACACCCTGCGCAAGGGCACCAACAAGCTCGTGTGCTACGACCGATCCGGCGACCCCGGACAGCAGCCGTTCTCCGTGCAGTGCACCAGTCTCGCCAACCTCGATCGCGTCGCCCAGAATCGCAAGCTCGAGGCGATCGCCGACAAGGCCGCGAAGCAGGCGGCGATCGATGCGGCGGAAAAGGACGGCACGCGCGTGAAGCCGGAATTCGGTTCGGTGTGGCTGACGATGAATGGACCGGACCGCGAGCATGCGCGCATCCATACCACCGTCGCTGTCCCGGGCGCGACCGCGCAGACGATGGGCCTGCCCGACAACAACCGGCAGGGCGGCATCTGGATCATGAACGCGGGCACGTCGACCGCTCATCTCATGATCCCTGGCAGCTAAGAAGTAGGAAGTTGAAGGTCTGGAAGTCTGAAGTCGAACAGGCTTCCAACTTCAGACTTCCACCTTCAGACTTCGTGGCGGCTCAGCTGATCCGCGCCGCCGATCGCTCATGCGCAGCGTTTCTAGCCTTGAACTGCATCGAACATGTTGCTACTCTCGGCGTCATTGCCTGAGAGTTTCGGCGCGCGGCTCCGTCAACGTCGCGAACGACAACACATCGCGCTCTCCACGATTGCGGAGCAGACCAAGATAAAACTGTCGCTCCTGGAAGCGCTGGAGCGGGACGATGTCTCGCACTGGCCGTCGGGCATCTTTCGGCGCGCCTTCATCCGCGCCTACGCCCACGCCATCGGCCTCGAGCCGGATGTGGTCGTACGCGATTTTCTCGCCGTCCATCCCGATCCGGTCGAGGACGTGTCGACCGTGCCGGCGACCGCGTCCACCGCGCCGGGTGCCGACGCGCCGGCGACGAGCGGCGGACCGCCGATGCGATTCCGCTATCTCGTCGGCGAAGTCGTCGATTCGCTCAATCGCTTCTGGGAGACGAACGTTCGAAAGGACCAATCCGAGGTTGCTGAGCCGTCGGCGCCCGAGGAGCAGCCGGCGAAGCCGCCCGCCTGGTCGGATCCCGATCTCCTCGGCGCGGCGCAGCTGTGCACCAATCTCGCGCGACTCGACGACGTCCGCGACGCCGGTCCCATGCTCCAGGAGGCGGCGAGAATCCTCGATGCGCTCGGCGTCATCGTCTGGCTCTGGGATCCGCAGGCGGCAGAGCTCTCGCCGGCCGTGACCCACGGCTACTCGGATCGGGTGCTCGCGCAGCTGCCGCGCGTCCGCCGCGACGCGGACAACGCCACGGCGGCCGCGTTCAGGTCGGCGCAGACGTGCGTGGTCAAGGGGAGCAATTTCGCCAGTGACGCGCTGGTCGTCCCGCTGCAGACGCCGGGTGGCTGTGCCGGCGTGCTCGCCGTCGAACTGCCGCACGGCTGCGCGCAGCGTGAATCGATCCGCGCCCTGGTCGTCATCCTCGCCTCGCAACTCGCGATGATGGCTCGGACCGCCCGGTCCGCGGACGCAGCCGATCGCAGGCTCGCCTAAAACAGCTTTCAGCTCTCAGCTCTCGGGCTGAGAGCGAGATCCGGACTGAACGCCGCCGACAGCTGATAGCCGATAGCTGATAGCTTGGCGTTTATGTGGTCTTCCTGATCGTGACCTGAACGATCTTGCGGAACTTCACGGGCGTTCCGTCGACCGTCGCCGGCTTGAACTTCCAGCTCTTGGTCGCTGCGATCGCCAGTCGGTCGTAGGCGACGGACACGGACCCCGTCATCACGGCCGATTCGACGGCGCCGGATTCATCGATCACCACTTCGATCCTGCCAGACCGCGGAATCATGACCTGTCCGGGATAGGTCGGCAGGACCTGGTTCAGCACGACGGGAGCGCGTCACGTTCGAGTCGTTGACCGTGTAGATGCGCGGCGGCGGCGGAATGGACGGGACCACGGCGGCGGCCACGACCGGCGCAGGCGCAGGCGGCGGAGGCGGCGGCGGCGGCGGGGCCGCGGCTTTCGAGCTGAGCTCTTCGAAGCCGGCGGCGAGCTGCTTCAGGTCGACCAGTGGCGGCTGCTTGGCCTCGTTCGCGACGTCCGGATCGGCGAGTGCGGTGAGCACCCATTTGAACCCGTCGGCGGCCACCGCCCATTCCTTGCGATCGAACGCGGCCTTGGCCATCGCGTATTGCTGTTGAATGATGTTCGGCAGCATCCGTCGGCGGACGGTGGTGAACGCGGATCGGACGCGTGGCGACGCATCGCTGTCGCTCGGCAGATACGACGGCTCCGCGGCGACGACCGCCTCGATCGCCTGTTCGGCGTCGGTCGCGCGGCCCAGCGCGAGGAGGCAGAACGCGCGGTACTGTTCGATGGCGCGCGCCTGGCCGGCCGGATGGTCCGTCGCGCGCAGCTTGTTCAGGACCGCCAGCGCGTCGTCATAGGCCGCGGAGGCGTAGAGATCGCGAGCTGCAGCCAGGTCGCCGCTCTCCTGCGCCGCGGCGCTCACCGCCGTCAGCAGGCCGGTGACGAAGACCGCACCGATCCAGACACGCGAAGACAGGGACTTCATTTTTTCCTCAGATCAACACTGAGACGGGCCGGCGTCTTGAGCGTGACCAACGCGGCATGACGCTGCTCGCCGAGTTCGGGATGACGGAACACGACTTCGTGCGGACCGAGCGAGAGGGACAAATTGCCAATCGGCGTTTCGCCGACCTTCTCGCCGTCGACCCACACTTCAGCCCAGGGCACCGCATTCAGCGCGATGTTGCCCTTGGGGAACTCGACCTTGATCGGGGTGACCTTGCCCGCCGCCACCTGCACGGTGCGGGTCGTGCGATAGCCGACCAGATCGTTGACGATCTCGATGTCGTGCTTGCCGGCCGAGACCATCAGCCGATCGCTCTGGCTGGTGCCGATCAGGCGCTTGTTCTCGAAGATCTGCACGTCGGCGGGCGCGGTCACGGACATCCATCCCGAGACCGGCGCGCCTTCCGGCGCCGCGAGCGGAACCATGAGCGAGGCGGTCAGTCCTGCTTCGACGGTGACGATCTGCTTGACCGCGCCGAAGTCGCTTTCGAGCTGCACGGCGTGCTCGCCCGGCGTCAGGTCGCCGACGGTGACCGGCGAGGTGCCGCGCGGCAGGCCGTCGACGCTGACGCGCGCGCCGGCAGGTTCGGTGCGCACCTGCAGCTGTCCGAACGTGGCGGCGGTCTTCGGCAGCTCGATGTACTGCGAGAGCTGCGGCGCCGGCCGTCACGGTGATCGGCATCAATCGCGGCGTGCCGTCACCCCGCAACTCGAGCGCGTGCGTGCCCGGCTTGAGCGCGACCGACAGCGGCGTCATGCCGCGTTCGACGCCGTCGACGAAGACGTGAGCGCCCGGAGGATTCGTATTGACGGTCAGCGTACCGTCGGCGGTCGGCGCGGCTGCTGCACCGCCGCCGAAATGGCGCACGGCCGGGATGCCGGCGCCCGCGATCGCGATCACCGCAACGGCGGCGGCAGCAATCGGCCATCGCTTCTTGAAGTCGAACTTCCTTGCGGTCGTCTCGTCCTGCGTATCCGGTTCATCGGGCGGGTTGCCGAACGCCGTCACCAGGTCGTCGAATGTCCTCGCAGGCCGCGCCACCGGTTCGTCGAATGTCCTCGCAGGCGGCGCCACCGGTTCGTCGAATGTCCTCGCAGGCGGCGCCACCGGTTCGTCGAATGTCCTCGCACGCGGCGCCACTGGTTCGTCGAATGTCTCGCCGCGACGCTGGGCACGGCGCACCGGTTCGTCGATGTTCGCCGCACGCGGGGCACGTCGGGACCCGCGCGGCTGGCGGCGGGACAGATGCCGTTGGCGGCGCGGCAGGAACGGGATCGGGGACCCACTTCGGCGTGGGTGCCGGAGCGTGACTGGCGACGGGCGCGGGCGTCGGTTCCGGCACGGCAACCGGCAGGGGCGCGGGTGCCGGCGCCGGCGTCGTACGAAGCGCGGCGTCACGTTGACGAACGGCGCCGCCGCCGGTGTCACGGTCGCGAAGGGCGTCGTCGCCGGCGGCGGATTGACCACGGCGATCGGCGTCACCGCGATTGGCGCGGGCGCCGGCGCAGGCGCCGCGGCGACGACCGGCACGACTGGCGGCTCGTGGGTGGCGCGGTACTGCGCCAGGAATTCCTCCAGCGTTGCCGGCGCCGCCATGTAGTCGCTTTCGCCGAGCACGCGTTCGAGCTCTTCCTGGGCCTGTACGGCGGATTCGAAGGAATTCTTCCGATCGAGTTGCAGCGTGCACGCGAGCCAGTTGCGCAGGCCGGCCGGCAGCGGCTCGAGCCCTCCGCTCGCCGACATCGCCCACGCGCTCGACACCGCTTCGCCGAGCTTGGACGGGTACTCGTCGGCAGCAATCGGCCGGCCGAGAATCAATGCGAGCGCGATGACGCCGACCTGCGTGACGTCGGCGCGATGATCGAATTGCGGCGCGCCGGCCGTCCGCGGCAGGGCCACGCGCAGGTCCTTCCAGTAGCGCTCGATCGGGAACCGCAACTGCTCGAGCGCCGACCCAAGCACGTGCTCGACGAGCATGACGTGGGCGCCGGGCGTCACGATCACGCGTTCGGCGGCGATGGCGCCGTGGCAGACGTCGGGCGCGTGTTCGTGCAGCAGCGCCACCGCCGGCACGAGCTGGCGCAGCAGGCAGAGCGCGGCGTCGATGTCGAGCGTGACGTTGTCCTGCTCCGCGAATTCGAGGAGCCGGGAGAGCCGCACGCCGGCCGTCGCGTCGGAGACCAGCGCCAGCGTCGATCCGGAATCCTTCAGCCGCTCGACGGTCCGCACGTGCGCGTAACAGGTGTGGCGGAAGGCCGCCAGCCGGCTGACGCGTTCGCGCAACGCGAACTCGAACGATGGAACCGAGGTCAGCTCGCCGCGGAGGCAGAGCATCTCCACGGGTTCGTTGCGGCCGCGATCGACGACGAGACGGCGTTCACCGAGGCCATCCTCGAACGTCAATGGGACGGGCGGGGCCGCAGAGACGAATGCTGGATCCATACCGCCGCGTAATGCTTAAACTGTGCCGCTCGTACAGCACGATCCTGACCACGTTTTTTCGTCGATACGGCCCGATCTGGTTACAGATTTCGTACGTCAATCACAGTTGTAGACTAGTCTCGATATGACACAGAAATTCACGGCCAGCGCGCTGCTGATTGCTGTCGCGAGTGCCCTCACATTGCTCCGGGCGCAGGAGATCGTGGTGCCGGATACATCGACGCTGGTGCGCATGACCGCGCGATTCGCGCCTACCGAGATTGGTGCCGATCTGTCGAAACTGTCCGCCGCCGATCGACGCGTCGTCGCCACGCTGGTTGAAGCGGCGAAGATCGTCGACGCGTTGTTCCTCCGCCAGGCGTGGTCGGGCAACGAAGCGATGCTCGTCGACCTGGCGCGCGACGATTCGCCCGCCGGACGGGCACGCTTGCACTACTTCCTGATCAACAAGGGGCCATGGTCGCGGCTGGATCACAACCAGCCGTTCATCCCCGGCGTGCCGCCGAAGCCGGCGGGCGCCAGCTACTACCCGGATGGAGCGACGAAAGCGGAACTCGAACGCTGGATGCAGTCGCTGTCCGAGCCCGAACGGGCGCGTGCCACGGGGTTCTTTACGACGATTCGCCGCGGCGGGACGGGCTTCACGATCGTGCCCTACAGTGCGGAGTACCAGCCCGAACTGGCGCGGATGGCGTCCCTGCTCCGCGAAGCGGCGCAGGCAACCACCGATGCCACCCTCAAGAACTTTCTGACGCGGCGCGCCGACGCGCTGCTCGTCGAACGACTACTACGACAGCGACGTCGCCTGGATGGAGCTGAACGGCGTGGTTCAGCCGACCATCGGGCCGTATGAGGTATACGAGGACGAGCTCTTCAACTACAAGGCCGGATTCGAGGCGTACATCACGCTGCTCGACGAGGCGGAGACCGCGAAGCTGCAGCGATTCGCGGGAGAGCTGCAGGACATCGAGGATCACCTGCCAATCGATCCGAAGCAACGCAACCCGAAGCTGGGCGCGCTGGCGCCGATCGTGGTGGTCAACGAGCTCTATGCCGCGGGCGATGGCAACCGCGCGGTTCAGACCGCGGCGTTCAACCTGCCCAACGACGAGCGCGTCGTGCGCGAAAAGGGCACCAAGCGCGTCATGCTCAAGAACGTCCAGGACGCGAAGTTCGCGAAGACGCTCCAGCCGATTTCCAAGGTGGTCCTGGGGACCGGCGATCAGGGGGATCTGTCGTTCGAAGCGTTCTTCACGCACATTCTGGTCCACGAGCTGATGCACGGCCTCGGGCCCCACAACATCATGGTGGATGGCAAGCAGACGACCGTCCGGCAGCAGCTGAAGGACACCTACAGCGTGCTCGAAGAGGCCAAGGCCGACATCTCGGGGCTGTTCGCCATCCAGCACATGATCGACAAAGGCGTGCTGCCGCGGTCGCTCGAGCGGTCGCTGTACACCACCTTCCTCGCATCAGCCTTTCGATCGATCCGCTTCGGCGTCACCGAGGCGCACGGCAAGGGCATCGCCATCCAGCTCAATTACCTGCTCGATCAGCGCGGGTTCGAGATCAACGGCGACGGCACCTTCAGGGTGAATCCGGACCGTATCAAAGAAGGCGTGACCGGTCTGACGCGCGAGATCATGACGATCCAGGCGGAAGGCGACTACGCGAAGGCCAAGGCGCTCGGCGACCGGCTCGGCATCGTGCGCCCGCCGGTCCAGAAGGCGCTCGACAAGCTGGTCGAGGTCCCGGTCGACATCGAGCCGCGATTCACGGCGGCCGCGCAACTGTCGCCGGTTCGCTGACATCATGGCTGTCGATCCCGTCTGCGGGATGACGGTGAATCCCGACCGCGCCGCGGGCACCGTCGACCACGACGGCACGACGTACTACTTCTGCTCGAAGAGCTGCGTCGCCAAGTTCAAGGCCGACCCGAAGAAATACCTCGCGGGCACGCGCGAGCCGATGCACGCCCCGCAGGTGATCACGCTCGGCGGCTTGAAGAAGGGGCCAGCTAGCCCCCCGCCTTCGCTCGCGCACGACGGTCGCAGTCGCGAGCCGGCTCCGCCGCGAGCCCCGAGCCCCAGCCCCGACGCCCGTTGCAGCCAGCCCCGAGCCCCCAGCCCCGACTGAGTGGGTCTGCCCGATGGACCCCGAGGTCGTCTCCGACCGCCCGGGTCCCTGCCCGAAATGCGGCATGGCGCTCGAACCCCGCGTCGCCGATCTGTCCGACGCACCGAACCCCGAGCTCGTGGACATGTCCCGGCGGTTCTGGATCGGCGTCGTGTTGGGCGCGCCGGTGTTTCTCCTCACGATGGGCGACATGGTGAGCGGCGGCACGCTGAGCCACCGCATCGGCATGTCCGCGGTGAACTGGCTCGGCTTCGTGCTGGCGACGCCGGTCGTGTTCTGGTGCGGCTGGCCGTTCTTTCATCGGATGTGGAGTTCGATCGTCAACGCCAGCCCCAACATGTTCACGTTGATCGGCATGGGGGTCGGCACCGCCTACGTCTACAGCGCCGCGGTCGTCGTCACCGGCGGCATGGAGACGTACTTCGACACGGCCGTCGTCATCGTGGTGCTGGTGCTGCTCGGCCAGGTGCTGGAGCTTCGCGCGCGCCATCAGACGGGAACGGCGATCCGGCAGCTCCTGGGTCTCGCGCCGAAAACCGCGCGCCGTGTGCGGAACGGAGGCGAGGAGGACGTTCCACTCGACGACGTCCAGGCCGGGAGATCTCCTGCGCGTCCGGCCGGGCGACAAGGTTCCCGTGGACGGCGTCGTCGTCGACGGGAAGGCGGCGGTCGACGAATCGATGGTGACCGGCGAGTCGATGCCCGTGGACAAGGCGCCGGGCGATCGGGTGATCGGCGCCACGATTGCGGTCAACGGCAGCGTGACGATGCGCGCGGAGCGCGTCGGCCGCGACACGCTGCTCGCGCAGATTGTGCGAATGGTCGGCGACGCGCAGCGTTCGCGCGCGCCGATTCAGCGGCTCGCCGATCGTGTCGCCGGCTATTTCGTCCCGGCGGTCGTCGCCGTGGCCGTCCTGACCTTCATCGTCTGGGCGCTCGCCGGTCCGCCGCCGCGTGTCGCGCACGGCCTCGTCAACGCCGTCGCGGTGCTGATCATCGCGTGTCCCTGCGCGCTCGGGCTGGCGACGCCGATGGCGATCATGGTGGGCACCGGCCGCGGCGCGAATGTCGGCGTGCTGATCCGGGACGCCGATGCGCTCGAGCGTCTCGCGCGGGTCGACACGCTGGTCGTGGACAAGACGGGAACGTTGACCGAGGGGCGCCCCCAGGTGACCGCGCTCGCGGCCGCGCCGGGTTGGACCGAGAGCGAGGTCCTGATGCTGGCCGCCGCCGTCGAACGCGGCAGCGCGCACCCGCTCGGCGCGGCGATCGTCCGTGCGGCCGAGGCTCGACAGGTCAGCGTTCCGCCCGCGGAAGCGTTCACGGCGACCGAGGGCCACGGCGTCGCGGCGCGGGTCGGCGGCCGGCAGGTCGTCGTCGGCAAGCCACCGGCGGAACCTCCGTCCCCGCCTTCGACTCGCGTCGCCGTCCGAGTTCCGCCTCGCGCTCGCCTTCGGCGGGACAAGTCGGCGAGGCAGGCTCCGCCGCGGACCTCTTCGCGCGCCGGGCCGCGGGCGAAACGATCGTCGTCGTTGAAGTCGACGGACAGCAGGCGGGCGCGATTGCCATCGCGGATCCGATTCGCCCGACGACCAGCGCCGCGCTCGAGGAGCTGCGGCGCGAAGGCCTGTCGATCATCATGCTGACCGGCGACCACCGGGAGACGGCGCTGGCGATTGCCGGCACGCTTGGTATCACCGATGTGCGGGCGGAAGTGCTTCCGGCCGACAAGCGCGCCGTGGTCGCGGAGCTGCAGCAGGGCGGCCGCGTTGTCGCGATGGCCGGGGACGGTATCAACGACGCGCCGGCGCTGGCCGAGGCGGCGGTCGGCATCGCGATGGGCACCGGCACGGACGTCGCCATGGAAAGCGCCGGCGTGACGCTCGTCAAGGGCGACCTGCGCGGCATCGTCCGCGCGCGCCGCCTCTCGCGCGCGACGCTCGCCAACATTCGGCAGAACCTGTTTCTGGCGTTCATCTACAACACGCTGGGCGTCCCGATCGCGGCCGGCGTCCTGTATCCGTTCTTCGGCCTGCTGATCAGCCCCGTGTGGGCGAGCGCGGCGATGACGATGAGCTCGGTGTCGGTCATCGCCAACGCGCTGCGTCTGCGCCGCGTGGATTTGTGATCGCGGGCCTCAAAGGCCCGCGCGACGTGCGCCGGAATGTAGCGCGAACCCTTTCAGGGTCGCGAAGCCCTATCGAGACAATCGTTTACACGGGGATACGGCCGGTTCGCGATCGTATAATCGGCAGACTGTGAGTCGAACAATTTCTGCTCTGGGAATGGTGTGTCTGGCCTGGATCGCGGCCGGCTGCTCGAAAACCGAAACGGCTCAGGCGCGCGGGCGCGATACCGCCGTCAAGCCGGTCAGTGTCGAGGAGGTCCGCCAGGAAACGGTCCGTCGCGCCGTCGAAGTCGTCGGGACCCTGGCGGCCGTCGATCAGGTGACCGTGTCGTCCGAAACCGAGGGCAAGGTCAGCCGCATCCTCGCGGACCTTGGCGATCGCGTGACGGCGGGCCAGGCACTGATCCAACTGGACAACGAGAAACAGCAATACAACTTCGATCAGCAGAAAGCGGCGCTGGCGCGCGCGCTCGCGCAGTACGGCGCCAACGACCCGCAGCATCTGCCTGACATCGAGAAGACCCCCGACGTTCAGAAAGCAAGCGCGGACCTCCAGCAGGCGAAACAGTCGTACGAGCGCGCCAACGAGCTCTTCAAACGGACCCTCGTGCCGCGCCAGGCGCTGGACGACGCCGAGACCGCGCTGCAGTCGAAGAAGGCCAGCTACGATGCGTCGCTCCAGACGGCGAAAAACCTCCGCGCGAGCATCCAGGCGTCCGAGGCGACGATGAAGCTGGCCGATCGCCAGTTCCGCGACACGCAGATTCGCGCGCCGTTCGACGGCTATGTCGAGAAGCGGCTCGTCAACCTCGGCGAGCTGGTCAAGGCGCAGATGCCGGTGATCGCCGTGGTTCGGGTCGACCCGCTGAAGGTCATCGCCGAGATCCCCGAGAAGATGGCGCCGTGGATCAAGGACGGCCAGCCGGTGGAGCTCCACGTCGACGCCTATCCGCAGCGGACGTTCGAGGGCAAGGTGTCGCGCATCAGCCCGGCCGTCAACACCGCCACGCGCGCGTTTCCGTTCGAGGCGCTCGTGCCCAATCGGGACGCGGTGCTGAAGCCGGGGACGTTTGCGCGCGTCCATATCGAGAGCGGCCGGGAGGATCAGGTGCTGACGCTGCCGTACAGCGCGCTGCAGTACCGATACGGCGTCAATCGCGTGTTCGTCGTCGACAACGACAAGCTCACCGTGCGGGAGCTGAAGGTCGGGGATCGCCTGGACGAGCGGATCGAGATTCTGGCAGGCGTCAAGGCGGGCGACCGCGTCGCGGTCACCGACGTGGAGAAACTGGTCGACGGCGCGAAGGTCGACGGTCAGATAACGAGGCAGTAGATGCTCATGTTGTCCGAACTCTGCGTCCGCCGGCCGGTGTTCGCCACGATGCTGGTGATGTCCCTGGTCGTGCTCGGCATCTTCTCGTTCCGCGATCTCGGCGTCGATCTCTTCCCGCGCGCCGATCCGGCCACGGTCAACGTCACGCTGTCGCTGCCCGGGGCGAGCCCCGACGAGATGTCGTCGTCGGTCATCGAGCCGATGGAGCAGGCGATCAGCGGCGTCTCCGGCATCGACGAAATCCAGGCGCGCATCAGCGAGGGCAAGGCCAGCGTCACGGTTCGATTCGTGCTCGAGCGCGACCTCAACGAAGCCGTCAACGACGTGCGAGAAAAGGTCGCCGGCGCGATCAAGAGCGTGCCGCCCGAGCTGCTGCCGCCGGTCATCACCAAAGTGGATCCGGATGCCGATCCGGTGATGTCGCTGATGGTGTCCTCCGGCACGATGAGCCTGCGTACGCTCACCGAGCTGGCCGACAAGCAGATCTCGCGGTCGATCCAGACGGTCAATGGCGTCGGTCAGGTGACGATTGCCGGCAGCCGCGCGCGCGAGATCCACATCGTCGTCGACATCCAGAAGCTGAATTCGTACGGGCTGTCGATGACGCAGGTGCGCGACGCCATCATCGACGAAAACGTCGAGATTCCCGGCGGCGCGGTCGAGCAGGGCAAAGGCCAGCTGCTGCTGCGGACCATGGGCCGCATCGACGCGACCGACGACTTCAACAACATCGTCGTCGCGACGAAGAACGGCACGCCGATTCGCGTGTCGGATCTCGGCTACGCCGAAGACAGCTCCGAGCGGCCGACGTCGTCGGTGTGGCAGGGCGACAAGCCGGCGGTGCTGCTCGACATCCGGCGCGCCATGGGCGAGAACACGGTCGCCGTCATCGAAGGCGTTCGCGCGCGGCTGCAGACGATCGAGCGGACGCTGCCCAAGGCGGTCACGATGACGGTCGTCCGCGACGACTCCAAGTTCATCTACGCATCGGTGGCGTCGCTCGAAGAGCATCTGATCTTCGGCAGTCTGTTTGCGGCCATCGTCGTGATGGTGTTCATCAGGAACATCCGGGCGGTGATCATCGCGTCGCTGGCGATTCCGGCGTCGATCATCGCGACGTTCACGCTGATGCGCGTCATGGGCTTCACGCTGAACAACATGACGCTGCTCGGCATCACGCTCGCCGTCGGCATCGTCATCGACGATGCGATCGTCGTGCTCGAGAACATCTTCCGCTACATCGAGGAGAAGAACGCGACGCCGTTCGAGGCGGCGATCAAGGGCACCCGCGAAGTGGCGCTGGCGGTCATGGCGACGACGCTGTCGCTGGTCGTGATCTTCCTGCCGATCGCCTTCATGAACGGCTACGCCAAGCGCTTCATCAACCCGTTCGGCTGGACGATGGCGTTTTCGATCCTGGTGTCGATGCTCGTGAGCTTCACGCTCACGCCGATGCTCAGCTCGCGGTTCCTGACGGTCTCGGACGGCGTCGCCGATCACAAGACGAAGGAGCGCGGCTTCTTCCACTGGCTGGACGGCTGGTATGCGCGGCAGGTGACCTGGGCGCTCGATCACTCCGGCGTCATCATCGCCATCTCGGCGATCACCTTCCTGCTCACGTTTCCGCTGAATCGCATGGTGGGCCGCGACTTCGTGCCGAACGAGGACATGGGCGAGTGGACCGCGCACATGGACTCGCCCGAAGGGACCTCGCTCGAAGGGACGGAAGAGCTCGCCTTTCGCGTCCTGAAGGATCTGCAGGGCATCGAGGGCGTCGCCGCGATCGACCCGATCGTCAACCCCGGCGGCAGCGGCGCGGCCGGCGCCGGCGGCGGCGGCGGCGGCTCCGCGACGCATTTTCATTTCAACTTCCGGGCGATGCCGCCCGAGGACCGCAAGCGCAGCGCAGAGCGAGATCATCAGGGAGGTGCGGCAGCGGCTGGCCAAGTATCCCGGCAGCCGTCCGAGCATCAGCGCGCGCAACGCGCTGGGCAGCGGCGAAGGGCAGGGCGGCTTCGCGATCTCGGCCAACATCATGGGTCCCGACCTGAAGCAGCTGGCCGACTATTCGCTCAAGGCGCTCGAGGCCGCGCAGCGTGTGCCGAGCCTCGCTGAACCGAAGGTGATGTTGAGCATCTCGAACCCGGAGATTCACGTCGCCGTGGATCGCCGGCGCGCCGCCGACCTCGGCGTGCGGATGGCGACGATCGGCAACACCCTGCGGCTGGCGGTGGCCGGCGACGACCGGATTTCGTTCTACAAGGAAGGGCAGGAGCAGTACCCGGTCAAGATCCGCGTCCTCGAGAATCAGCGGCGCGACGCGGAGCAGATCGGCCTGCTGACCGTGCCGTCGACGCAGCGGCCTCGTCCGGATCGACAACATCGCGAAGATCGAACGCGGACTCGGGCCGAGCGCGCTGCAGCGGTCGAACCGGCAGTTCACCGTCATGATGACGTCCGACGTCGCGCCCGGACACGCCCTCGACGAGGCGTCGAACGACGTGCGGAAGATGTTCGCCGGCCTCAACCTGCCGCCGGACATGACGTTCAGGCTTCAGGGCCAGTCGAAGATCCTGGATGAGACCACGACGAACCTGATCATGGCGATCGGCCTGGCGATGATCTTCGTCTACATGGTGCTCGCGGCGCAGTTCGAGAGCTTCATCCAGCCGATCGTCATCATGCTGGTGCTGCCGATCTCGGTGCCGTTCGCGCTGTTCACGCTGTGGGCGACCGGGCGGACGCTGAATCTGTGGAGCGCGCTGGGCATGCTGCTGCTGCTCGGCATCGTCAAGAAGAACTCGATTCTGCAGGTCGACTACGCCAACACGCTGCGCGCCGAAGGCGTGCCGCTGCGCGAGGCGATCATCGAGGCGTGCCGCACCCGGCTGCGGCCGATTCTGATGACCACCTTCGCGATCATCGCGGGGCTGATTCCCACCGCGCTCGGGCTGGGCATCGGCGGCGGCGGCCGCGCCGCCATCGCCGTCACCGTCATCGGCGGTCAGTCGCTCTGCCTGTTCCTCACGCTGCTGCTGGTGCCGGTCGCGTACGTGAAGTTCGACGCGCTCGAGCAGACGGCGCTGAACCGCGGCTGGAGGAACTGGCTTTCGCGCGTCAAGACGCCGCGCCGCATCCAGCCGGCGTCATCGTCTGGCGTCTGACGTCCCTGGCGCTTGCGGACGCGTGTACGACTGACGCCGGTGCGCGCGAGGTCTACGAGCTGGACGACCCCGCCGACGCACGACGTGTTGCTCGACGGCTCGCTGGGCCAAGCGCGACGCGGAGGCCGGGCTTCGTCGCGCACAATCCACAGAACGACGATCCCGGTATGCCGCCGATCGAATTCAACCCCCAGTCCCGCCGCGGAGCGGCATGTCGAGTGCCCAACGTCATCACGCGGACGAGGTCCGGCCTTCGTGGGCGTCTCGTCGGCCAGGCAACCGCGGGCGACGCCGAAGGCTGACACGCCCGCCGCCGCACCCTGCTGACTATCGCATCTTCATGCGCGTGGCGATCTGCCAGGTGGTGCCCCACGGGTCTTCCACCATGCATCGCCGGTCGCCGTATGGCATCACCGACGGCTCTTCGAGAGTCCGTGCGCCGGCGGCGACCGCACGCCGGTACACGGCGTCGACGTCGCCGACATACACGTAGAGCATCGAGGTGGTCGGCGGCCGGATGCCGGCGTCGGTGACCATGATCACGGAGTCGCCGAGCCTGATCTCGGAAGGTCGATCGCGCTGGTAGGTGCCGGTCGCGCCGAAGAC
Source organism: uncultured Acidobacteriota bacterium (assembly GCA_963792175.1). Taxonomy (GTDB): domain Bacteria; phylum Acidobacteriota; class Vicinamibacteria; order Vicinamibacterales; family CAVVIG01; genus CAWBVG01. Next base: position 4,950 of record CAWBVG010000027.1, on the reverse strand, counting down.
GCGCGTGAGGAACGCGACCAGCCGCTTCGCGTCGCCGACGAAGAGCCGCGGCGTGACGGTGTGCCAGCCGTCGGGAACGTCAGTGGAACGGGTCGCCGGGCGCCGTCGTTTCGTCGGCACCCGGAACCCCTCAGAACGTAAACCGTCCGCCGACCTGAAACGCGCGCGGCCCGCCGGAGCCGAACACCTGCGACGCGCGGTTGGTCGGCAAGCCGAACGTCGCCGTGTTACTGAGGTTGAAGCTGTAGCCGCCGAGGTTGGCGACGTTGAAGATGTTGAAGACCTCGACGAAGACCGCCAGCTTCTGGACGCCGCTCAAGTTGAACGTCTTCGTCACCCGCATGTCCTGCGAGCTGAAGTTGTCGCCCAACTCGTAGTCGGCGGGTAGAGCGACCGACGGGATCGCCTGATTCCGCGCGTCACGTTTGCCGGCGTACTGCGCGTTGAACTGGGTCACCGCCTGCGCCAGATCCGCTTTGTCACAGCCGCGGTTGAAGCAGTTGAACGCGAGCCCCGGAATTGCCGTCGTTGTCGTGCCGTCACCATCGAGGTCGAGGTTCGCGATGTACGGCATGACCGCAGATCGGCTCGATATCGCCGAGATGACGCTGAGCTGGACGTTGCCGGGGAAGTCGATCAGCGCGGACATGTTCAAGAGATGGCGCGCGCCGGTGGGACCGTAGCTCTCGAAGTAATTGTCGAGGTTGGGAATGCCGGCGCTGCCGATGCCGTTGATGACGTCGCGATCGGTGAACGCGTACGACGCGCCAAACAGGTAGCGGTGCGAGAAGCGTTTGTCGAGTTTGACCAGCAGGCCGTTGTATCGCTCGCGGCCGCCGGGCGTCCAGAAGGAGATGGCGCCGGTCGAGCACTGAGCGTTCGGATCGCTGCGCTGGGCGGCGTTCGTGCATTGCGGAATGACGGGCGTCTGCACGCCGTTGATGAAGCGGTTGAAGCGGTTCAGATCCAGCGCGCCGATGAGCGTGTCCTCGAAGCTGCGCCGGACGAAATCGACCGCCACCATCATGTTGCCCGGCAGCTCGCGTTGGATGCCGATGTTCATGTGCACGCTGTGCTGCACGGGATAGTCGTGCGGATACAGATCGGCGGCAGTCTTACTGAGCTGGATGTTGCGCACGGACAGGTCGTTGAGGTCCTTCGGCGCGAGCTGCGCCTGCACCGCGGCAATCTGCGCGTTGTAGATCTGCATGAACTGCCCGACCGTCATGTTCGTCACTTGACCGCTCGCCGGGAGCGGGGCGCCGATCGGGACCGGCAGGCCGGTATTGAGATTCACGATGCCGGGAAAGATGTTCGTAAAGCTCGTGTGCGGCACCTGCAGACGGCCGTTGCCGACCGGCCCGATCGCTGCCCGCTCCTCCAGCCGTCGCCACAACAGCTCGGTATCCCAGAAGAGGCCCGCACCGCCGCGCAGCACGGTCTTGCTGGCCTTGTCGAGGCTCCAGGCGAAGCCGAGCGCCGGCGAAAAATTGTTGTAGTTGTTCTCGGTCGGGCCGAGATCGCTGCCGTAGAGTGGCGCCAGATACCGCGGCTTGTCGAGATCGCGATTGACCAGCGTGCTCTCGAAGTTCCACGCCAGACCGTAGTTCAGCGTGAAGCGCGGCTTGATCCTCCAGGTGTCCTGACTGTAGAAGCGCATCCGGCTGTTCACCTTCGCCTTGTCGACGTTGTAGGGCGGCGGCTGTCCCGGATCGCCGACACCGACCACACCGCCGGCGAACGGCAGGTTCATGAAGTCCTGGTTGGTGCGAATCGCCGTCGGCAGGTTCGGAAACAGAAAACCCAGCGTCGCCGCCGGTATCCCCAGAGTGCGGATGAATTCCGGCGAGAACCCGACGGCGCATGCCGGGTCGCAGAAGCCCCAGAAGCCGGTGCCAGGCGCGTACTCGATCTCTGTACCGAAGCGGAAACGATGGGCGTTTTTCTGCCACGTCATCGTATCGACGAACGTGTAACGGTATAGATCGCGCCCCTGCGTGGCGTTGGATGTGTTGCCGACCGTGACGTTGGTGCCGTTGATGTTGAGTTGCGGGAAATTCAGGCCGATGCAGTCGCCGCACGTGGCCTGATCGGCGAAGAGGTTACGGTTGTTCCAGTAGGTGAAGTTGAAGCGGAAGTCGTTCACGATCGCCGAAGTCAGGATCGACGTGAGGCCGACCACCGCCTGGTCCGACTTGTTCGTGTTGCGAAGCCAGTTCGACGGCAGGACTGCGCCGCCGCTCGGCCCGAACCCGCTGTTCTGATCGTGCGAGAAGCGGACAAAGGCCGTGTGCTTCGTGTTGGGTTTCCAATCGACCCGGGTGCTGAACAGGTGTCCGTTGTAAGGATTCGGGAACGTCCCCGTCAGGCCGCTCGCGGATGCCAGGTTCGGCTGAAACGCCACCACCCCTTCCTGGCTGGTGTACTCGTAGTTGCTGAAGAAGAACAGTCGATCCTTGATGATCGGTCCGCCGAACCAGACGCCGGGATTGCGGCGCGCGAAGTACGGATCCGGATTCAGCGGATCGCGCCGCAGCGCCGGGTACGCCGCCATGTTGTGATCGCGATAGAAGAAGTAGCCCGAGCCGCGCAGATCGTTGCCGCCGCTCCGGGTCACGATATTGACCGCGCCGACGCTGGTGATGCCGGTCGACAGATCGAAGTTCGACGACGAGAGCTGGAACTCCTGGACGACTTCCTGCGAGAAGTTCATCCCGGTGTTGCCTTCGATCGAATTGCGGACGTTGCCGCCGTCGACGGTGATCGCGGTCTTGTTGGAGTCGCCGCCGAGAATCGATACTGAGAACAGTGAGTTGTACTGCGACGTCGAGCCTGGACTCGCCGAGACCCCGGGTTCGAGAAACGCCAGCTGCAGGAAGCTGCGGCCGTTGATCGGCAGCTCCTGAATCTTCTGCCGCGTGATCACCCCGCTGATGCCGTGGGTTTCGACGTCGACGTGCACGGCGGCGGCGGCGACGTTCACGACCTCGTTCGCCTGGCCGATCTCCATCTTCAGGTCGACCGTCAGGACCTGGCCCGTGGCGACGGTCACCTCGCGTTGAAGCGTGCGGAATCCCGACAGCTCCGCGGTGATCCGATACTCGCCGGCAGCCAGCGCCGGCGCCGCGAACGCGCCATCGCTGCCGGAGATCAGGTGGCGCTCGGCGCCGGTCGCTGCGTGACGGATGGTGATCGTGACGCCGGGAACCACCGCCTCCGTCTGATCGCGAACTGTGCCCGAGATGGTCCCGACTGGCGCTTGCGCCGCAGCAGTCGTGGCGACGAAAAACACAAGGCATGCACCGAGAAGCCCATTTCTCATGTCTACCTCTAGGGATCTGATAACGAACCGCGTGAGACGCCGAATTATCGCTCAGCCCCCGCGATGTTCAAGCGTAATTGTTTCGATATGTCCGATTCACTGGCAGCGAGCGTCGTTACAATGACGTTGCGGTGCAGGAGACCGCTATTCACATGGCACGAATGAACAGGATTGCCATCCTTGCGCTGCCGTGTCTCGTCGTCGCCGCCGCGCAGCCGCCAACCGACCGTGATGTCCTGGCGCGCATCCGCGCGGAAGGCATGGAACGCTCGCAGGCGGCGGCGGTCTTCAATCACCTGACGATTGATATCGGTCCGCGTCTGACGGCATCGCCGGCGCACAAGCGAGCGGTCGACTGGACTCGCGACCGGCTGCGGTCTACGGCCTGGCCAACGTGCATGTCGAGCCCTGGGCTTTCGGCATGGGGTGGACGCTCGACAAGCTGACCATCGAGATGATCGAGCCGCGCTATCTGCCGCTGCTCGGCTACGCCGACGCCTGGTCCCCGCTCGACCCCCGGCGACATCGCCGGTGCGCCCGTGCTGGTCGACGGGGAAGAGCCCCGAGGAGATTGCCGCGCTCGGTTTCACAGCTGAAAGGGGCCATCGTCCTGTCCCAGCCGATGATGACGAACTTCGTGCGCAAGGATCGGCCGCAGCCGAGCGATCCCGATTACGTGCCGATGTCGGCCGCCTACGCAACCTCCTCGGCCGGCCGCGGCCGCGGGGCCGCGGCACGCCGGCGAAACGCCGCAGCAGCGCGCGCAGCGCGTCGCGTCTGCGCTGAAGGACGCCGGCGCGGCCGTGGTCATCAAGCCGAGCGTCGGCGAGCACGGCACGGTGTTCGTCACCGGCCGTGACCAGGGCGCCAACGGCCCGGTGCCAGCGGTGGTGCTGGCGGCCGAGCACTACAACCTGATCGCCCGCGCCTGATGCAGCAGAGGTGCCGGTCAGACTGGGCATCGATGTCAAGGCCACGTTCTTCGACCGACACCAATGCCTCAATGTCATCGCCGAGATTCCCGGCGGCGACCCGAAATTCGGCGGCGAGGTGGTGATGCTCGGCGCGCACCTCGACTCCTGGCACACCGCCGATGGAGCCACCGACAATGCCGACGGCGCCGCCACCGTGATCGAAGCGATCCGGATCCTCAAGGCGCTGGGCGCCCGCCGCGCGCACCCTGCGCCTGGCGCTGTGGGGCGGGGAGGAGAGGGCTTGTCGGGTCGCGGGCCTGGTCACACAGCACTAACCGGGGAGGAGAAGCAGGGCGAGCGGGACCAATTGTCGGTGTATTTCAATCGACCCTGGGACCGCCCGATCTCGGCTTCTACATGGAACGACGACGCCTTCCGGCCGATCGTGGATGCCTGGTTGAAACCGCTCAAGAATTCGGTGCGCGGCAGAATGTGATCCAGCCGATCGGGGACACCGACCACCTGTTGTTCAAGGCTGTCGGCGTTCCCGGGTTCCAGGCAATCCAGAACTACGCCGACTACGACGTCCGCACCCACCACACCAACATGGACACGGTGGAACGCTTGAACGTCGAGGACCTTCGTCAGGCGGCGATCGTCATGGCGACGTTTGCCTACAACGCGGCGAACCTGGATCGAAAAATCCCGCGCTAA
>CAWBVG010000026.1:0-19713 GCA_963792175.1 uncultured Acidobacteriota bacterium | reverse complement strand
TGTGTGGCTCAGCCTCCACCCTGCAGCTTCCGTCGGAGGTGCTCGAAGAAGTTCACCATGAGCACGACCGACTCCGTGCGCGCGTCTCCGATCGAATCACGATCGCGCGGGTGCCATCGGCGGACGGATCCACCCAAATGGTCCCTGGCGGGATGCGCAGCCAGACCTGAGGCTTCTCCGCAATGAACGTCGCGCCCCCGATGCGGTACGGGACCCGCATCACCACGTCCTCCGAAAGCCCATAGAACAACTGCCCATTGCGCCGCCATTCGATCCACTCGGCGCCTTCGGTGGAAACCTGCCAGCGCCCGGCACCGCTCGGGAAGGGCCGCACGTAGACTTCGTTGCGTCCTGATTCATCGGACGTGTAGGCGATCCACTGTCCGTCCGGCGAGAACTGGCCGGCCACCTCGTTGGCCGACGTCGTGAGGAACGGTTGCGGCGAACCCGCTGTCACGGCGCCGCTGGCCGCGACGTCAATCGGCAGCAACATGAGATCCCCTCCGGTGGCGTGGGAATCCTCGGAGACCAGCAGGTATTTCCCGCCGGGATGCCAGGCGATTGGATTCTGGCGATTCTTGCTCGTCGTCAAACGCTGCGGCTCACCGCTGCCGTCGGCGCGCACCAGAAACAGGTTGAACGTTCCGACATCCGGCCGCCATGAGGAGTACGCGACGCGCTGGCCATCCGCTGACCAGACGGGCGACACGTCGTTGTCCGCATAGAACGTGAGGCGGGTGATGGCGTCGCGCGCCAGCGCGTAGATCCAGATGTCCGATTGCGTTCCGTCGCTGATGTCCAGCGCGATGCGGCTGCCGTCAGGCGAAATCCGCGCCTCCTGGTACTCGGCGGCGACATTTCGCAGCGGTTGCAGCTGACCTGACGGATCCATCCACACCAGCCTCCGGTTCGGGCTGCGCGCGCGTCGATACGCCAACGTGCCCGTGTTGGAGAGCGAGTACCGAGCCGTGCCATTGAGCGGAGAGTAGGCGATGTCGTCGACGACCGCCACGCTCGGGCCAGTCTCTTGGAGGCGGTTCGCGTCGAAGGGCGCCGCGAACAGCTTGCCCCCGTTGACATACAAGAGATGTCCGCTTCGCGAGTAGCGTCCGAAGAGGCCGCCGCGATGAACCGTACGGCGTTCGGTCCCGGTCTGGACGATCACGTCGCCAGCCTTGGCGGTGCCGGCGAGGCCGTGTGCGGTGTAGATCACACTTTTGCCACCGGGGAGGAACTGTGGCCAGCGGTGCGTCGTCTCGCCGGTTTTGGGATCGAGCGTGGTGACCTGCGTCATCTCGCCGCCGGTCGCTGCCATGCGGTACAACGGACCGTCGGGGCGCGGCGCGAAGACGATGGTGCCGTCTTCGCTCCAGGTGCCGCCGCGCGCCTCGAAGACGTTCGCCAGTGGCGTGACGGTGCCGCTGCCCAGTGCGATTGTCAGCAGTCGACCGCCGGAAAAGAAGCCAATCGAGCCGCCGTCCGGCGAAAAGAACGGTGCGTAGGCATCTTCAGTACCGGCGAGTGGTCGTGCCGTCAGTTCATCGAATCGGCGGAGGTACAGCTGCCACCGGCCGCCTGAAGCGCCGCGCGCGACGAATGCGAACATCCGGCCGTCGGGTGACAGCACGGCGACGGATCCGATCCAGTTGAGGCCAACCCAGCCGGCGCCGGCAATCGGCGTGTTGGTTCCGGCGTCGATGCCGAGAGTCAGCGGCGCACGCTCCTCTTGTGAGGCCGTTCGCCAGGTCGACCACACCGCGTGGCCCGCTGCGCCAACGATCAGGCTTCCGATCGCCGCAGCGAATAGCACGGCCGCCCCGAGTCGACGCTTGCTGTCGTTCGTCGTTGGTGCCGCGGTTGCGGTCATCGCGCGCGGCGCCCCCGAGAGCGCGATGCGCGCCTCGCCGATGTCGCGCAGCCGCACCGTGACGTCCCGCTCGAGGCACCGCGACAGCAACGTGCGGAGCGCGTCTGGCGTGCTGGGCGGCAGACGGTCAAGGTCGACATCGCGCGTCAGGACCGAGGCGAGCGTGTCGCTCACCGTTTCGCCTTCGAACGGGCGTTGGCCGCTGATCAGCTCGAAGAGGAGCACGCCGAACGCCCAGATGTCCGCCCGTTTGTCCACCGCTTTGCCTCGCGCCTGTTCCGGCGCCATGTAGGCAACGGTCCCGACGATCATCCCCGCCGTCGTCGCGAGCGGTGCAACGGTGGGACTGGCCGCACTCGTGGTCCCGCTGTTGGCCTCGTGTTCGATCGCTTTGGCAAGACCGAAGTCGAGGATCTTCACCTTGCCGTCGGACGTCAGGCGAACGTTCGCGGGCTTCAGATCGCGGTGAATGACGCCGCGCTCGTGCGCGGCCTCGAGTCCCTCGGCGATCTGTCGGCCGATGCGGACGACCTCGTCCATCGGGATCGCCCCGCGTGCCAGCCTCGCGTCCAGTCCCTCGCCATCGACGAATTCGAGGGCGATCGCCACGACAGCCGCTGGTCCTGATCTTCCCGGAGGGGTCGAAGGGACCTCTTCGAGACCGTAGACCGCAGCGATGTGCGGATGATTGAGTGAGGCGAGCAACTGCGCTTCGCGGCGAAAGCGTGCCAGCGATTCTGAATGCTGCAGGAGCGTGTCTGGCAGGATCTTCAGCGCGACGACACGACCGAGCCCGATGTCACGCGCACGATAGACCTCGCCCATGCCGCCTGCGCCAATAAAGGCGAGGACCTCATACCTGCCGATACGCGTTCCTGCCGCCAGCATGTCGGGATATCGGGCCGAGGGATGCAGTATACCGGCGGATCGGCACGAAGCCTCTGGCGGACGCCGTACAATGCGAGTACGGACACCAAACCCCGCACACCCGCCGACGCTGATTCGACGGTCACGCGGCTCGACAGCGAGCGCGGGCTGCGCGTGTCCGACGTCCAGCCGCTCGGTGACGCAAGATTTCCGCCCGGCCGGATCTTCGCGGCGCGCTACCGGATCGTCAGCCTGCTCGGCCGCGGCGCGACCGGCGAAGTGTACCGCGCCGACGACCTCAAGCTCGGTCAGCGCGTCGCGCTGAAGCTGCTGTCGCCGAGCAGCGGGCCGCACCCGAATTTCGTCACCCGCTTCATCACCGAGGTCCGCCTCGCCCGCGACATCGCGCACCCGAACGTCTGCCGCGTCTACGACATCGGCGAAGCCGACGGCTGGCACTACCTGTCGATGGAATACATCGACGGCGAGACGCTCGCATCGCTGCTGCGCCGCATCGGCTCGTTGCCGGCCGAAAAGGCGCTCGATGTCGCGCGGCAGTTGTGCGCGGGACTGGCCGCCGCGCACGACCGCGGCGTCCTGCACCGCGATCTGAAGCCCGGCAACATCATGCTGGACGGCCGCGGACAGGTCCGCATCGTCGATCTCGGCTTCGCGACACCGCTCGGCGACTCCGTGAACGCCATCGCGGGCACGCCGGCATACATGGCGCCCGAGCAAACGGCTGGACAGGACGCCGGCGAGCGGACCGACCTCTATTCGCTCGGCGTCGTGCTGTACGAAGTCTTCACCGGCCGACGCTTGTTCCACGTCCGCTCGATCGCGGAGCGCACCGTGGCGGGCGAGCCGGGGCCGGCCGCGCTCGCGCGCCTGTCGGGCATCGACCCGGCCGCCGAGAGAGTCATCCGGCGCTGCCTCGAGGCTGACCCTGCGGATCGACCCGACTCGGCCTGGTCGGTCGCCGCCGCGCTGCCCGGCGGCGACGCGTTGTCGGCGGCATTGGCCGCCGGACGCATGCCATCACCCGAGATGATCGCTGCGGCTGGACACAAGGGCGCGCTGCAGCCGGCCCTGGCCTGGCCGTTGCTCGCCGCCATCGTCGCCGGCACCCTCGGCGTCGGGCTGGGCGTCAGCGATGTGACGCAGATCGATCCGGCGCGAGTCCCGAAGCCGGGCGAGGTGCTCGCTGAGCGCGCCCGCGCCATCCTGTCGCGCATCGGGCACGTCGCGGAAGCACGCGACAGCGAATACTGGTTCGAGCCGGGCGTCCGCTTCGTGTATCGCCAGAGTCCGCAATACCTGATCTCACAAAACTCGATGCACGTTCTGATCGAGCGCGATCCGCCGAACGATGTGCCGGGGATGGCGACCGTGGTTCTGGATCCGACCGGCAAGCTGATTCGTTTCAACGCGACTCCTGAGCGTGTGACGCCTCCTTCGCCCACGCAGGAGGCGCCAACCTGGGCGACGTTGTTCACCGAAGCGCAGCTGGACATCCGAGCATTCGCGGAGAACGGGGGAGCCAGGGACGTGGTCGGCGCAGAACCCATGGTGATGGTGCCGCACGATAGCCAAATCATGTGGGAACAGCCTGGTAATTCGCCGGACAGGCTTCGCGTGGTCGGTGCGTCGCTCGCTGGCCTGCCAGTGTATTTCGACGTCGCGACCGTGAATGCCGCGCCGCCGGTCCGGCAGACGTGGTTTTCGCGAGGCGCGCGATCGCCGACCAATGAAGTGCTGCTCGTGATCTTCTCGATCGCGCTGTTCATCGGCGGCGGCATTCTCGCGCGGCGGAACCTGCGCCTCGGCTACGGCGACACCCGCGGCGGCCGACGGCTTGCGATCTGGATCGCGAGCGGCGGCGTCTTGTGGCCGGTCCTGCGCGCGCATCACGTACCGCTGGTGGTCGACGAGTGGATCTTTCTCCTGATCGCCACCGGGTGGGCCCTGGTCTGGACGGCGTTTGCCTGGTTGATCTACATCAGCCTCGAGCCCTACGTGCGACGCTGGTGGCCGCATACGCTGATCTCGTGGGCGCGGCTGCTCTCCGGGCGCGTCCGCGATCCATTGGTCGGCCGCGACATCCTCGCCGGACTGCTGGCCGGCATCGGGATGGTCGCACTGTTGATCGCGCGGGTGGAGGTCTCGCGCCGACTCGGCGTGGTCGTCAGCCCGCTCGACCAGGCGTATTCGCTCGAGGCGCTGCGGCTGGTGCCCTATTTCGGCTTGATCGTGTACTTCGGGATCGACGTCTTGAATTTCGCGCTCGCCATGCTCGGCACGCTGCTGCTGATTCGCGTCATCGTTCGCAACCAGCGCGTCAGCGTGATCATCTGGGTGTTGAGCGTGGCGACGCTCAATCTGGGCGTTGGCGCGATGCCCTGGGATCTGGTGTTCGCCGTCGCGCTGGCGGCCTTTGCCGTCTTCGTGCTCCTCCGCTTCGGGCTGTTCTCGACGGCGGTGATGCTCTTCTTCACGGACCTGATGACGCGGCTGCCGATCACCTTGAGCGCGCGGTCCTGGTATTTCCCGCTGTCGATGCTCACGATGGTGCTGATCGGCGGCCTGGCCGTCTACGGTTTCGTGGTCGCGCTCGCCGGTCGATCGCCGTTTGGTACTGCGGTGTACGCCGCGGATCGAGAGGCCTGAACATCGGCTCAGCCAGGGATCGCCGTGACGTCAGCGCTCGTCGACGCGTCAGCCGTTGCGATGACGTTACGGCCGTTTCGGAATCTTGATCCGGCCCTCCCACAGGCTCTTGTTGTTCTCTTCGCAGGAGTACTCCATCATTTCCCAGTCGGGGCGCAGCGTGAACGTCCGCGTCGTCTTCCACGGCCTGGTGAACGTCTTCGGATCCTCGATGATCATCTCGTGCGTGATGTGGCCAAGGTCCGGCCGCGTGAAGCGCTGCACCAGGTGCAGCTGATCGCTGTGCGGGTGGCCGACGGTGTCGAGGCGGGTCTTGCCGTTGAAGTTCACGGTGTCGATGACCAGCGTCTCGCCTTCCCAATGACCCACTGAATCGCCGAACCACGTGGCGATTCCCGTGCGGTGCGGACGGCCGTCGATCGGCGCCACCGTAAACCAGGAATTCTGCTCGAACAGGAACGCGAAGTAGGTGTCGCTCTGCATGATCTGCATCGGTTCGGGGGTGTTGATCGAGCGCGTCATCCCGAACGGCAGGCAGGCGCCGGTGTAGTCGCCGTCGGCGGCGTCGTAGCTCTTCCACTCGGCCGCTCCCCAGGGCGTGAACGGCAGCTCGGCGACGCCTTTGAAATCCTTGCCGTCCTTGGCCAGGTCCGGCGCGTACGGCTTCTGCCAGACGCCGCTGAAATCCACTTTGCCCGAGGCCAGGCGTGGCGCCGGTCCGGCCGGCGGCCGATAGTCGCCTGTCCTGGCCCGCGATCGGCCGGGACCCGGCGGTCGCCAGCGCCAGCGCCGTCAACAGGCTCGCCGCGAATCTGTTTGTCACGGCGCGCCTTATCGCTTCGGCGTCGGCGGCGGCGCATCACCGCCTGACGAACCGGCAAACACGCTGCGGCCGTCCGGCAGTTTCGCCTGCCGGATATTGCACGTCTTCGACCCGTCCTTGGCCATCGATCCGTCGATGGTCACCTGATCGCCATAGCGCAGCGAATCCTTGTTCCAGCCGTTCCTCGTCAGCGTGTTGGGCGCGCCGCCCTCGCATTGCCAGTGCTGCGGGACGCCCTGATCGTCTTTCACGTCGAGGTACACCCAGATGTGCGGGTTCATCCATTCGAGCTTCGTCACCGAGCCGGTCAGCTTCACCGGCTTGTTGATGTCGAATTCAGCGGCGAAGGAATGGTGGGCGGACAAAGCGCAGGGCCGCCGCGGCAACGAGGCCGGCGCCGACGAGAAGGTGTTTCGCAGTCATGCGGCACGTTTTACACCTCGGACCGCGGTAGCGCGCAACGGTTATAGTGCGTGAATGACCTGGGTGCGCACGGCCGGTGGAATGTGCCGCCGCACGAGCGCCAGCGACGCGAAAACGACGGCCATCGCCAGCGCCCACGCGGCGAAGAAGGCCGGCGCGCCGCCCCTGTCCAGCGCGAAGGCGCCGACGTATGACGCGACGACGTTGCCGATGCGGCCGACGGCGACGGCCGTCCCCACGCCGGTGCCGCGAATGTCCGTCGGATACACGTGCGCCGCCACCGCATACATCGTCGTCTGGACGGCGTTGAGCAGGCCGCCGGTCAGGGCGAACATGGCGACGAGCCCGGCCGACATCGGCGGCGCCAGCGGCATCGCGGTCATCGCGAGCGCGCTGGCGACCGCGATGGCGGACATGCCCATCAACGTGATCCGGGAGCCGAGACGCTGAATCACCAGCGCGCCGAGCACCGCGCCGCCGACGCCGCCGAAATTGAACGCCGCCAGCGCGCTGCTCGCGTCGACCTGCGCGAAGCCCGCGCCGATCAACATCGCGACGATCCAGTTGAAGCCGATGTAGTTGGCGAGCAGGCAGAAGAAGAAGGCCGCTGACAGGCCGACCGTGTCACGGCGCAGCGCCGGCGCGAAGAGCTGCCGGATCGACGCGCGCGGCTTGACGGTGGCGACCGCTGCTGTCGGAACGACGAACGTGGACTCCGCGCTGACTTCCTGACCGAACCGGCGAAGCAGCGCGACGAGCTCCGGCCAGCGCTCGCGCCTGATCGCGAGGAATTGCGGCGACTCCGGCAGAAGCTTGAAGAGCGCGACGGCAATCAGCAGCGGGAGCAGGCCGCCGATGACGAACAGCGCGCGCCAGCCGTAGCGCGGCAGGACCTGGCCGGCGAACAGCGCGGCGAGCGTGCCGCCGAGCGGGATGCAGACGATCGTCAGCGTCACCGCGAAGGGGCGCTGTTTTCTCGGCACGTACTCCGAGGCGAGCGCGGCGGCATTCGGCATCGCCCCGCCCAGTCCGAGCCCGGCGAGAAACCGGAAGACGCCGAGCATCGTCACGCCATCGACCGTCGCGATCGCCAGCGTCGGGACGGCGAACGCGAGCACGCTGCAGACGAGCGCGGTGCGCCGGCCGATCCGATCGCCGAGCACCCCGCCCGCTGTGCCGCCGAGGATCATGCCGAGCGGACCGAGCGCCAGCACGGTGGTGAAGGGTGCCCGCGGCAGCGACCATTCCTTCATCAACGCCGGAATGACGTTGCCGAGCAGCTGGTTGTCCATGCCATCGAGGATGATGGCGAGGGCGGTGCCGGCGACGAGCAGCTTCTGGTAGGCGCTCCAGCGTCCTTCGTCGAGCACGGACGCGATGTCGACGGTCTTCATGAATCCGGTATCACCGGACCGACTGCTTCGCGTCGTCGAGGATCCGATCGACGATTTCGCGGGCCGCCCCGAGATAGGCCGAGGGATCGCTCAGGCGATCCCAGTCGATCGCGGGTTCGAGGCCTCGACTCGCGGCGGCGCGCCGCACCGCGGCGACGAGCGAATCGGAAGAGCCGCGCATCTCGATCGCCGCGTGCCTGACGAGCGCCTGCGCGTCCTCGAGCGGCATCGTCGCGGCCAGCGCGAGGGACAGCGATTCGGCCAGGGCCGCGCCGCCGTCCAGACGCAGGTTGTCGCGCATCCGCGCCGCGTTGACGGTCACCTCGCGAGCCACGACGGCGGCATGACTGGCGCCGCCATACGTCAGCGCGATCATCTGCGGCACCACGAGCCATTCGAGCGGCCATCCGTGCGTCGAGCGCTCGTGCTCCTGCAGCGCCGCGGCGTGAAGCGCGGAGAGCAGCGCGGCGGTAGCCTGCGCGGCGACGACCATCATCTCGCTGCCGAATCGGATTCGGCCTTGTGCGGCATCGTGCTGCTGCCGCCGCGGGCTCCGTCCGAGGATTCCAGAATCTCGCCGACTTCCGTTTGCGCGAGGAGCGTCAGGTCCTGACCCATCTTGCCGAGGCTGCCCGCGACCAGCGCCAGCCAGCTCCCGTATTCGACGATCGCGTCGCGCTGCGTGTGCCACGGGACCGCCGGGCCGAGGTCGAGCTCGCGGGCCAGCGCCTCCTGAACCTTCGGGCCGCGATCGCCAAGCGCCGCAAGCGTGCCGGCCGCCCCACCGAATTGCACCACCAGGAGCCGCGGCTTGAGCTCGGCCAGCCGCCGCCAGTGCCGGGGCAACGGCGCGAGCCAGTTGGCCGCCTTCAGACCGAACGTGATCGGAGATGCCTGCTGGCCGTGCGTCCTTCCGGCCATGACGGTGTTCTTGTGGCGATCGGCGAGCGCGATCAACGCGTCGATCGCCTCCTTCAGCCGTTCTTCGATCAGCGCCGTGGCGCGCCGAATCGCCAGGATCGCCGCCGTGTCGACGATGTCCTGGCTGGTGGCGCCGCGATGGACGAACCCGGCGTTGTCGGGGCCCACCGCGCGGCGCAGCTGACGAACCAGCTCGATGGCCGGCACGCCCGACGCGGCCACGCCGCGGCGGATCGCGGCGGTGTCAACCTCGAGCGCGGCGGCTGCGGCGGCGATCGCGTCCGCCGCGGCCGTCGGAATGACACCCACCGCCGCTTCGGCGCGGGCCAGCGCGACTTCGACCGCCAGCAGATCGGCCAGGCGCTGGCGGTCGGCGAACACGGCCGCGATACGGTCGTCGACGCAGAAGAGATCTCCGAAGAGCGCCGAGTCGAGGACGGAGATCATGCGTCGAAGAACACGGTCTCGCGTTCGCCCTGCAGGCGGATATCCCAGCGATAGACCACGAGGCTGCCATTGGTGGTACGTTCGGCGACGAGCGTACGCCGCCGGGCGCTGTCGACCAGCGCCAGCGCCGGATCCGCGTCGAGCGCGTCGTCTCCGAAATACATCCGTGTGAACGCGTGCACGAGCATGCCGCGCGCGAACACCGTGACGCTGATGTGCGGCGCCTGCGCGGTTCCGTTCGCGGCCCGGATCGAACCGGGTTTGACGGTGTCGAACCGAAAGGTGCCGTGGGCATCGGTGGGACAGCGGCCGAAGCCGAAGAACGCCGGATCGAGCGGCGCGGGGCCGGTGTCGAGCGGGTGTCGATACCGGCCGTGCGCGTTGGCCTGCCAGATCTCCACGAGCGCGTCCTCGATCGGGCTGCCGACGCCGTCGAGCACGCGTCCCTCGATGCGAATGCGCTCGCCGTCCGTGCGTTCGCTCACCAGGACGTGCTGCGACTGCGAGGGCCGCGTCAGGCCAACCCCGAAGAACGGGCCCACGGTCTGCGACGGTGTCTGCCGCGGCGACGGCATCAGCGCGCTTCCATCGGGGTCTCGTGACGGCCGCGCAGCACGATGTCGAAGCGGTAGCCGAGCGCCGTGCCCGGTTCCGTCACGTCGTGATCGTAGCGCGCGATGAGCAACGGCCGCCCTTCTTCGGGCACGCCGCCGAGGACCGGATCGAGGGGCAGCAGCGGATCGCCGGGAAAATACATCTGCGTGACGAGCCGCGAGATGAACGCGTTGCCGAACAGCGAGAAATGAATGTGCGAGGGACGCCACGCGTTGTGATGGTTGGTCCACGGATAGGCGCCAGGGTGAACGGTCATGAAGCGATACTCGCCGCGTTCGTTCGTCATGCAGCGTCCGCCGCCGGTGAAATTCGGATCGAGCGGCGCATCGTGGCGATCGACGTCGTGAAAGTAGCGGCCGGCCGCGTTCGCCTGCCAGACCTCGACCAACGCGTTGGCGATCGGGCGGCCGTCATCCTCGAGCACGCGCCCGGTCACGTGAATGCGCTGGCCGATCGCCTGCCCTGCCCCGCCCGGGATGCGTGTCAGATCGGCGTCCTCGGGACGCACGGCATCCGAACCGAACGCCGGACCGGTGAGCTCCGACAACGACGGCTCGAGCGGCACCAGCGCTTTCCGCGGTGAACGCCGGACCGTCGACGCGTACGGCTCGTAGAGATAGGGAGGGTGAATGGTCCAGTCGCGCTTGGAAACGGGTGGGGCACTCATATCACGTCTCGCCCGGCCCCGATCCCGGCACCGATCCCGGCACCGAGCTCCGGCCGGCGAGCACGCGTTTCGCGAGCGCGAACGCCGCGTTGGCGGACGGCATGCCGGCGTAGATGGCCACCTGTAGAAACACTTCCCGCAACTCGTCCTCAGTCACTCCGGTACGGGCCGTGGCGGCCACGTGCATCGCCAGCTCGTCGTGCTTGCCGAGCGCGGCGAGCATGGCGAGCGTGATCAGATGACGCGTGCGCTGATCGAGACCCGGGCGCGCCCAGACGCGGCCCCACGCGACCTCGGTGATGAAGCGCTGGAAGTCGGCATCGAAAGCGGTGGTGTTCGCCTGCGCACGAGCGACGTGCTCGTCCCCAAGGACCGCCCTGCGGACAGCCATGCCGCGCTCGAACAAGTCATCGGACATGTGCGTGATGTGCTCTTTTCTCGGGTCGTGCATTATGCATCTGAAGTCTGAAGTTCGAAGTCGGAAGTCGGAAGCTTCAGACTTCTGACTTCAGACTTCTGACTTCGGAACGACCGCCGTGGCCTCGATCTCGACCCTGGCGCGGTCCTCGACAAGCGCGGCCACCTGCACCAGCGTCATCGCGGGAAAATGGCGGCCGATGACGCGCCGATAGGCCTCGCCGACCTCGCTCGAACGTTTGAGGTACTCCTGCTTGTCGCAGACGTACCAGGTGAGACGGACGAGGTGTTCGGGCCGGGCGTCGGCTTCAGCCAGGATGTCGACCACGTTGCGCAGCGCCTGCTCGACCTGCGCGACGAAATCGTCGCCCACGATCTCCTGGCGGACGTTCCAGCCCACCTGACCCGCCACGAACACCTGCCGGCCCTCGGCGGCGACACCATGTGAGAACCCTTGCGCGCGCGGCCAGTGCTTGGGATGAAGCAGCTGCATGTGTGAACCCCGTTAACCGCCGAAACCGCGGACGCCGCAGAGAAGACCCTGATTATTCTCGGCGATCTCTGCGTTCTCTGCGGTTAGACCTTCAGTTTGAAGCGCTGGATCTTGCCGGTCTGTGTCTTGGGCAGCGCGTTCGCGAACCGCACCGAACGCGGGTACTTGTAGGGCGCGATCTTCGCTTTGACGTGGTCCTGCAGCCGCTTCGCACACGCCTCGTCCCGCTCGACGCCTTCCCTCAGGACGACATGCGCCTGCACGATCTGGCCCCGCTCGTCGTCTGGTACGCCGATGACGGCGCACTCGACCACGTCAGCGTGCGACAGCAGCGCCGATTCGACCTCGGGCCCGGCGATATTGTAGCCGGCGGAAATGATCATGTCGTCGGCGCGCGCCACGAAATGGAAGACGCCGCGCGCGTCCCGAACGAAATCATCGCCTGTGACATTCAAGCCGTTGCGGACGTAGGTCGTCTGGCGATCGTCCGCCAGGTAACGGCAGCCTGTGGGTCCACGGACGGCCAGGTGTCCGACCGTGCCGTCGGGCACTGCCCGCATCTCGTCGTCGACGACGCTGACCTCGTACCCGGTCACCGGCCGGCCGGTCGCGCCGGCCGAAGCCTCCTCGAGGCGGTTGCTGATAAAGATGTGCAGCAGTTCCGTGGTGCCAATGCCGTCGAGAATCGGTTTGCCGGTTTTTTCCGTCCAGGCCTCGAAGACCGGCGCCGGCAGCGTTTCGCCGGCGGAAACGGCCATCCGCAGGGACGACAGATCCGCACCGTCGTCCATCGCCGCCATCATGGCGCGGTAGGCGGTCGGCGACGTGAAGCTGATCGTCGCCTTGTAGGTTTCGATGATGTCGATCATGTTGGCGGGCGACGCGTTCTCGAGCAGTGTCGCGGTCGCGCCGAAGCGGAGCGGAAAGATGGCGAGGCCGCCCAGTCCGAAGGTGAACGCCAGCGGCGGCGAGCCGACGAAGATGTCCTGCGGCGTCAGACGCAGAATTTCCTTCGCGTAGCCGTCGGCGATGATCAGCAGATCGCGATGGAAGTGGGCGGTCGCCTTGGGCTCGCCGGTCGTGCCGGACGTGAATCCGAGGAGCGCGACGTCATCTCGTCCGGTTCGCACCGCTTCGAACGTGACCGGCTTGTTGAGCGCGACACGATCGAGCTCGGCATCGTGATTCGAGGTGCCATCGAAGCAGATGACACTGCGGAGCACTCGACTGTCCTTGGCGCACGACACCAGTTCGTCCGCGATGCGGCTGTCGCAGAGGCCGAGGCCGATCTGCGCCTTGTTGACGATCGCGGTCAACTCGCCCGCGCGCAGCAGCGGCATGGTGTTCACCGCGACCGCGCCAACCTTGGTGACGGCCAGCCACGCCGCCACCATCGCGGGGTTGTTGCCGGATCGAATCAGCACGCGGTTGCCGGGCTTGACCCCGAAATCCTCAACCAGGGCATGCGCCAGACGATTGGTCCAGTCGAGCAGCTCCTTGTAGGTGCGCCGCCGTCCGTTGCCGATGAGCGCGACGTGGTCACCGAACCCCTTCTCGACCATGCGGTCGGTCAGTTCGACGGCGACGTTCAGGTACGGCGGATATTGAAACTCCGGCCGATCCAGCAACAGATCGGGCCACTGGTCAATGGGCGGAAGATTGTCGCGGGTAAACGTATCGACGTGAGCCGTCGGACCAAGGGCGACGCGCGGCTCGCCATTTAACCGCGGAGGACGCTGAGGGCGCAGAGAAAAGTCATTTTTCAGGAAATCCGTTTACTTTGCGCATGATGCCACCGTGCGTAAGGATCTTGACGTTGAAGTTCAGCACCAAGCCGACGCACTTCTTGGAGATCTTCAGGTACGACAGCATTTGCGCCTCATGCACTCGATCGAGCTTCGCGACTGACTTGACCTCCACAATCACTGAATCGTCTACGAGCAGGTCCATGCGGTACGCGCAGTCCAGTTTGACCCCTTCGTAGACCAATGGCAGGGGCTTTTGGCGCTCCACCTTCAATCCACGAGCGACTAACTCGTGAAACAGGCACGCCTCGTAGGCAGACTCGAGGAGTCCGGGGCCCAGAGTGCGATGCACGGAGATCGCCGCTGCAATGATCCGCTCTGTCAACGCGTTCAGCCGCGCGGCCTCGTTCTCCATGTCCTGCGTTAGATGCAAAGACATTGACAACTCGCTGTCCTGCGTTTTCCTTCGAGATCGTGGCGGTCACAGGGTTTTGTACCGCTGTTGGTACGCAGTTTTTTCCATGAATTGCTCCGCGTTCTTCGCGTTCTCTGCGGTTCATGTCTTTGGGTCGGGATTCAGTCACCCGAAAACTGCGGCTTCTGCCCGGCGACGAACGCGTCGTAGGCGCGCTTGAAATCCTGCGTCTGCATGCAGAGCGCCTGAGCCTGCGCTTCGGCCTCGATCGCCTGGTCGAGCGTCATCGACCATTCCTGATTCAGCATCGTCTTGGTCATCATGTGCGCGAAGGTCGGACCGTTGGCAAGACTCTCGGCCAGCGCCATCGCGTCGCGCTCCAACGCCTCGGCCGGGACGATGCGGTTGAAGAACCCCCAACGCTCGCCTTCCTCCGAGGACATCGTGCGACCGGTCAACAGCAGCTCCGCCGCGCGGCCGTGGCCGATGACGCGGGGAAGCATCGCGCACGCCCCCATATCGCAGCCAGCGAGGCCCACGCGGGCGAAGAGGAACGCCGTCTTCGCCGCAGGCGTCGCGAGCCGCAGGTCCGAAAACAGCGCGATCATGGCGCCGGCGCCGACGCACGCGCCGTCCACGGCGGCGATGATCGGTTGCGGGCACGCGCGCATCGCCTTGACCAGCTCGCCGGTCAGGCGCGTGAACGCCAGCAGCCCTTTGACGTCGCGCGAGAGCAGCGGACCGATGATCTCGTGGACATCGCCCCCTGACGAGAAATTCCCGCCGTTCGACGCGAAGACGACGGCCTTGACGTGGTCATCCGCCGCCAGCGCCCGGAAGGTGTCGCGCAGCTCGGCGTACGAGTCGAACGTCAGCGAGTTTTTTCGCTCGGGCCGGCGGAGTGAGATGACCGCCACCCGTCCGTCGACTCGCCAGTTGAAGTGCGTGGGCATGCTGCTCAATCTTCGCTGTCATTAACCGCGGAGAACGCAGAGTGCGCAGAGAAAATCCTTTTTTCTCTGCGGTCTCTGCGGTCTCTGCGGTTAAAGGCTGACATCACACTTTCACCGCTGCAGCTTCAGCGCGCGAGGCGAGCCGGTACAGCTGATCGCGTCCCGCGAGATAGGGCTTGGGCCATGTCTCGCCGCGATACCCGAGTCGCGCCGCGGCGTGGAGCGTCCAATACGGATCGGCGAGATGCGGCCGCGCCAGGCAGCACAAGTCCGCACGGCCCGCCATCAGAATCGAGTTCACGTGGTCGGCCTCGTAGATGTTGCCGACTGCCATCGTGGCGATGCCGCTCTCGTTCCGAATGCGATCGGAGAACGGCGTCTGGAACATGCGGCCGTATACCGGACGCGCGCGCGTCGAGGTCTGCCCCGCCGAGACATCGACGATGTCCACCTCGGCGTCGCGCAGCAGACGCGCAATCCGGACGGCTTCTTCAGGGGTCGTCCCTTCGTCGCCGACCCAGTCGTGGGCTGAGATCCGAATCGAGATCGGCTTCTCCGACGGCCAGACCTCGCGCACCGCCTGGTAGACCTCGAGTGGAAACCGCATCCGATTCTCGAGCGAGCCGCCGTACGCATCGGCCCGGCGGTTGGTCAGGCGCGAGATGAACGCCGACAGCAGGTAGCCGTGCGCGCAGTGCAACTCGAGCAGGTCAAAGCCGGCGCGCGCCGCCATGATCGCCGCCCGCACGAACTCGTCCCGCACTGTGTCCATGTCGGTGCGGGTCATCTCGCGCGGCACTTGATTGCGCGGCGACCACGCCACTGGAGATGGGCCGATGACCGGCCAGTTGTCCTCCAGCAGCGGAGCATCGGCGTCTTCCCAGCCGAGCTGCGTCGATCCTTTCGGCCCTGAGTGTCCGAGCTGTATGCCGATCTTCGCGTCGGTCTCCGCGTGGACGAAATCGACGATGCGCTTCCATGCCGCTTCGTGATCGGGCGCGTAGAGGCCGGTGCAACCGGGCGAGATCCGGCCCTCTGGCGACACGCAGGTCATCTCGGTGATGACCAGCCCTGCCCCGCCCTTGGCGCGCTCGGCATAGTGCACCAGGTGCCAATCGGTCGGCGCGCCGTCTACGGCGCGGTACTGATCCATCGGCGACACAACAATCCGGTTCTTCAGACGCAGGCCGCGCAGGCGAAACGGCGTGAACATCGGCGGCCGCGAGTGCCGCGGCCTTTCGTCGTCGCCTGCTCCTCGAACCACATCTCGGCGCTCTCGAGCCAGATCCGGTCGCGCGCCCGCAGGTTCTCGTGGCTGATGCGTTGCGAGCGCGTGAGCAGCGAATAGTTGAACTGCACCGGGTCGAGGCAGAGATAGCGGTCGATGTGCTCGAACCACTCGGTCGAGTTCCGTGCCGCGCTCTGAAGACGCAGCACCTCGGTTCGACGCTCCTGTTCGTAACGCTGGAAGGCGGCGGCGAGCGTCGGCTCGCTGTGAACGTAACCGGCCAGCGCAATGGCGCTCTCGAACGCGAGTTTCGTGCCGGAGCCGACCGAGAAATGCGCGGTGGCTGCCGCATCGCCCACGAGCACCAGATTCTCGTGCGACCACCGTTCGCACAGCACGCGACGGAAATTGAGCCACGCCGCGGCGCGTACAGCCTTCCGGAACTGTTGGCCATCAGACGATGGCCGCCAAGATGGGCCGCAAACACCCGCTCGCACGACGCGAGCATGTCTTCCTGGCTCATGGCATCGAAGCCGAACCGGCGCCACGTCGCTTCCGAACACTCGACGATGAACGTCGCGGTCTCGGCGTCGAACTGGTAGGCGTGCGCCCAGATCCAGCCGTGCTCGGTCTCCTCGAAGATGAACGTGAACGCGTCGTGGAAGCGCTGCCGGGTGCCGAGCCAGATGTACTTGCACGCCCGCACGTCGATATCCGGCTTGAACACGTGCGCCAGGGCCGTGCGCGTCTTCGAATTGGCGCCGTCGGCGGCGACGACCAGGTCGTACTCGCGATAGCGATCGGCGCTCTCGACCTCGGTGTCGAACTGCAGGGTGACGCCCAGTTCGCGCGCGCGGTCCTGAAGGATCCCGAGCAGGCGTTTGCGGCCGATGCCGCAGAAGCCGTGGCCCGACGAGCGTGTGACGGTGCCGCGGTAGAAGACGGCGATGTCGTCCCAGTACACGAACGCACGCTGAATCGCGGCCGCGCTGTCGGGATCGCTCGCGCGGAGGTTGGCGAGGGTCTCGTCCGACAGCACCACGCCCCACCCGAACGTATCGGCCGGCCGATTGCGCTCGACGACCACGATCTCGTGATCGGGATCGCGGCGCTTCATCGCGATCGCAAAGTAGAGACCGGCCGGTCCCCCGCCGAGGCAGGCGATGCGCATATCAGCTTGTCAACAGGAGGTTAGGAGAGCAGGAGCTCCTGATCTCCTGTGATGATTACTCCTGCTTTCTGTTTTCCAGGTGCGCGCGCATCGCTCAGGATGTTGCCGACCGAGCGATTGCCCTCGTGGCACGCGTACTCGTAGATCTGGTACGACGGATCGCGGTGCAGCGGAATCGACACCGTCCACGGCCGCGTGAACATCTTCGGATCGTCGATCGTCGCCTCGTAGTCGATGGTGTCCTTGTCGATCGGCGTGAATCGCTCGACGACGTGCAGCGATTCGGTCTGCAGGATGCCCTTGATGCGTCCGCCCGCGGCCGACGTCGAGATCCACCCTTTGCCGTTGTAGTTCGTCGTATCGACGACCAGCGTCTTGCCATCCCAGCGCCCGCGCGGATCGCCGTTCCACTGCCGGACCTGAGCCGGCGCATGCGGACGGCCGTCGACCGGGATGATTCGCGCCTCGTGAATCATCTCGGAGTGAATGACGACGTATCCGGGCGTCTGGATGATCTGGTAGGCGTTGTTATAACCCGCCGGAAACATGCCGGCCGGCGCACCGCGCGTGATGCACCGATCCCAGACGCTCATGAACTCGTACGAGTCGCGTTCGTGCGCGCTGTTGTAGTCGCGCGCCGCCTCCGCTTCCGGACGAAGCGGCACGCGGCCGTCCGGCGGATCGATGACGAGCGACGTCCGCCGCGTCGAGACGACGTGATCGCCTGAATCGAACCAGACCTGGTCGTAGCTGCCGACGTCGCCGGGCCGCTTCGGGTCGTCGGCGCGATTCGTCGCCACCTGGCGCTCGATCGCCGCGACTTCCGCCTCGGTGAGAAACGGCTTGTCGCGCAGGCTCGCCGGACGTTCGAACGGCGTGATCGTGGCGTTGGTCCAGATGCCCTGGAGGTCGGGCTGACCATCGGCGGTCAGCCGCGGCGTCCATGTCTTTCGCGCGCCGGTCGATTGCGCCGTCAGCGTGGCGCCGGCGAGCGCAACTCCCAACACGACGGCGAACCGGATGCCTCGGCGCATGTGCCCTCCCAAAACAAGTCTGTGCGGTCTTTGCGCCTTTGCCGTCCTTATTTCCCCATCTTCCGTGCGTAGACGAGCTCCGGCCGATCGGCCGCGGCGTCCGTGCAGATCTGGACCAGCCGCGCGAAGTAGCTCTTCGCCTTGGCCGGCTGCTTCGCGGCCTCGGCGGCCTTTCCAGCGCCATAGAGCGCGAGGAAGCGATTGGGCTCCTTCTTCGTCACGGCTTCGAACGCCGCGAGCGCGTCCTTGGCGCGGCCCGCCTCGAGCAGCATGAACCCGTACAACTCGCGCGCCGGCGCGAGCGGCCCCGGAGTCACCGCGGACTTGTCGGTCAGGTCCTCGGCATCGGCGGCCGCCGCGAGCAGCTTGATCCCCTCGTCCTTGCGACCACTCGCGTACGCGACCCAGGCCTCGGCGACCTTGCGCTGAATGTCGACCTGCTCCGCCCAGTAGCCGTCCTTCAGCTCCAGCTCGCGATCGCGAATCGCGGCAAGCCTGGCGATGTCGGGCGCCGCGTCAGCCGGCTTGCCGGCGCGCGCCGCGCCGATGGCGCGCGCGAAGTGCGTGATGGCTTCGGTGTACGGCGTGTTCGGCGCCGGTCGTACGGTCAGGCCCATGGCGTCGGCCCACTGCAGTCGCTCCATCGCGTAGCGTGCGGGAATGGCGGCGATCGCAAACGTGTTGGCGCCCATCGCGCCGCCCGCTGACGCCCCGCCCGCCGCGGCGGCGGTGGCCGTCATCGCGTGATCCAGCACCGCCTTCGCCTGCGCGTCCTGCCCCATCTGCAGATACGCGTAGATCTGATAGTCCATGGCGTGCAGCGCTTCGGCCACACCGCCGGTCTTTTCGGCCTCCGCCGCGGATTTGATGTTGGTGGCGACCGATTCCTTCCACAGCCCGACGCGCGTGAACGTGTGCGACGGCATGTGGAGCGCGTGCGGCACGGACGGTGCGATGTCGGCATACGCGCGCGCCGCCGGCAGCGCTTTCTCGGCGAGCGCCGGCGCGTCGTAGGTGTGGATGATGTAGTGCGCCAGACCCGGATGGTTCGGCATCTTCTTGTAGAGCGGCTCCAGGATCTCCGCGGCGCGCAGGTTCTGCGCGAACGTCTTGTCGGTCGGCAGCGCCGTCTGATCGATCGCGAGCGCCCAGAAGATGCGCGCTTCCGTATCGGTCGGGTTGGCGGCGGCCAGCGCTTCGGTCGCCTTCTCGTACGCCAGAACGCGCGCGCGCTGCGTGCCCGGGTCGGCGCTCGAGAAGAGTCCGGCGACGGCGTCGATGTAGCCCTTCTCGCGCGGCGTCGGCGATCCGGTGGTCTGCCCCTGTTCGATCGCCGCCTTTCCATTGGCGATCACCTGAGGCGATCGGAGGCCGGCGAACGGATTGCCCCAGTGCGTCAGCGCGATACCCCAGTAGGCGATGGCGCAGTCCGGATCCGTTTTCAGCACGCCCTCGAACCAGACACGCGCTTCGGGGAACCAGAACGAGTGCAGCTCCGCCACTGCGTGGTTGAAGTCCTCTTTCACGGCGGGCTTGCACGACGTCTCGAAGCTCACCGTCCCGACC
>CAWBVG010000025.1:0-57515 GCA_963792175.1 uncultured Acidobacteriota bacterium | reverse complement strand
CTGCCGGCGCGCCTGCCGATCTGGTGGAACCGATTCGCCATGTCATCGCGCGCGTCGACCCGGATCAGCCAATATCGGCGGTGCGAACGATGGACGAGATTGTCGACCTCGACGTCGCCGATCGGCACCAGCAGATGGTCCTGCTCGGCGCATTCGCGGGGCTGGCGCTGCTCCTCGCCTCGCTCGGGCTGTACGGCGTGTTGTCGTATGCGGTTGCGCAGCGCAGTCGTGAAATTGGCCTGCGCATCGCGCTGGGGGCGACCGCCGGATCGGTGATGCGGGTCGTCGTCGTGCGCGGGCTGGCGCTGACCGGAATCGGCCTGTCGATTGGACTCGCGCTCGCGTGGGCCGGTACGCGAGCGCTGCAGAACGTGCTGTACGGCGTGACCGCCGGAGATCCGTCGACCTACGTGGCCGTGGTGGGACTGCTGGCCACCATCGCGCTGCTGGCCAGCTACCTGCCTGCCCGCCGCGCATCGCGCATGGATCCGATCAGCGTGCTGCGAGCCGACTAGGGTTGTGCTCGGCCGCAGAAACCAGTGAACTGAGCGGGCGTCAGGCGATCAACACCATCTGCGGAGACGCGGCCGCCTGACGCCGCGCCGCGACCGCGACGCCGATTCCCGTCGCGAGCGCCCAGAGAGCAAACGCCGTGACGAACACCGGCGACGGCGCGGCCACGGATTCCCCGCTGAGTGCCTGCACCAACAGCAGCGCGAACAACGCGAAATAGCTTCCTGCCGCGACAAACGTCAGGCGCAAGGCCCGCACGTCTGACTGGCGTCTGCGCGTCAGTAACCAGGCCACCGCCGGCAGCACCTGCATGGCGTGCAGGCCGAGGAAGTGCGCCACGCGGATGTCGCCGTGTCGCGCGGCTCCAACCCGTACCCGGCAGTCCCGGATCACCGTCAGGCGCGCCGACCGTATGCGACCCGGCACCGGCATGTGGTGGGTTGCGCGCGCATCCGCGATCTGGGACGCGCGGGGCGTGGTCATCAGGCCGCCGGTAGACGCGCCGACAATCGACACCGTCAACCCCAGACGCAGGGCCCATCCACGCGCGGCATCGCCAAACCGCTGCCGCCACAGCGCGACCGCGACGACAGCGGCCCGACAGTCTGGATCACGATGCCAGCCCCATCGCAGCGAACAGCGCCGCATCGAGCCGGCGTCGCGACGTTGAAATGGCTCGTCGTACCGCGCCACGCCTGGACGTAGATGGCGCCGACCTCGAAGATGAGAATGGCGGCGCTTCCCCGGCCGACGATGCGGCGGGTGCGGATCCACTCGGGGAGATAGGTGAATATCCACGCCAGGGTCAACGTGTAGATCGCGGTCGACACCGCGAACTTCGCCGGCTTGAGCCAGGCGGGGGCGCCGGTGATGAGGCGGGGATCGAGCCAGAGACCGGCCAGAGCCGGGATCAGGGCGGCCGCCATCAGGGCGCCGGTCAGGGTGAGCGGCGCGTCGGCCGCGTAGAGGCGACGTAATGTTGTCATAGTCAACATATGATAGCGATGTCATGTTGACAATGTCAACACTCTTTCTTACACTCGAGCCATGGCTGCCACACGCGCCGCCAAGCGAAAACCGGCCGCCGCCTACCACCACGGCGACCTTCGCCGCGCGCTTCTCGCCGAAACCGCGCGGACGATTCGAAAAGAGGGCGTCGACGGGGTCACGCTGCGGGCCGTCGGCAAGCGCCTGGGCGTGTCGCGTACGGCGCTCTACCGCCATTTCGCCGACAAGCCGGCGCTGCTGGCGGCGGTCGCCCGGGAAGGCTTCCAGGCGTTCACGCGGGAGCTCTCGCAGGCGTGGGCCGCGGCCGGCGGCGGACGGAACGGATTCCGAGCCATGGGCACGGCCTACATCACGTTCGCGATCGCGAACCCGTCGCACTATCGCGTGATGTTCGGCGCGTTCAAGGATCTGTGCGAGCGCGATGCCGAACTGGCAGCGGACGCGCAGGCGTCGTTCCAGGTCCTGCTCGACGCGGTGGTGATGCTGCAGAAGGACGGCCTGCTACGCGCAGACCCACCCCAGACGCTGGCCCAATACATCTGGGCCGCCGTTCATGGCGTAGCCATGTTGGCGATCGACGGCCAGCTCGGACCCGATCCAAAAGCCGCGGACGCCCTCGCGACATTCGCGCTCGAACGGCTCTCAACCGGCATCGCGCAGCCCAGCCCGACTAGCTTTTGACAGCGAGCCCCCGCCTCCGCTCGCAGTGTTCTCGCGAGCTTCGGCGAGGCAGGCTCAGCTAGCCCCCAGCCCCTACGCGTAGCTATAGAACCCCTGCCCGGTCTTCTTCCCCAGCCGGCCGGCGAGGACCATGCGCTTGAGCAGCGGCGGGGGCGCGTACTGTGGCTCGCGAAACTCCTCGAACATGATGTTGGCGATGTAGTACGTCGTGTCGAGGCCAACGAAGTCGAGCAGCGTGAACGGCCCCATCGGGTAGCCGCATCCGAGCTTCATCCCCTTGTCGATGTCGTCGAGCGAGCCCAGGCCGTTCTTGTACGCGCGAATGGCATCGAGCAGGTACGGCACCAGCAGCCGATTGACGATGAATCCGGGACGGTCTGGCGCCGTGATTGGCTCCTTGCCCAGCGACCGGGCAAAGGCAAACACGGTCTGGTAAGTCTCATCGCTCGTGGTCAACGCCCTGATCACCTCGACCAGCTTCATCAGCGGCACCGGATTGAAGAAGTGCAGTCCGCCGAATCGATCCGGCCGTGACGAAGCCGCCGCCAGCTCCGTGATGCACAACGACGACGTGTTCGATACGAAGATGGTGTCGCGCCGTACGATCTTCTCGAGCGCGACGTACGCCTGCCGCTTGTCTTCCAGGTTCTCGATGATGGCCTCGACGATCAGGTCGCACTCGCCGAGGCCGGAAAACGTCGTCGTCCCGGACAGGCCGCCAAGCGTCTTGTCGCGGGCGTCAGCGCTCACCTTTCCCTTGGCCACGCCATCGTCCAGGAATTTCCTGATGCGGCCCAACCCCTTGTTGAGCGCGATGTCATCGACCTCGCGCACGATCGTCTTGTAACCGGCGGCGGCGCACACCTGGGCGATGCCCGATCCCATCAGTCCGCACCCCAGTACTCCCACAGTCGTGATCGCCATCGTGCTTCGTGTCCTTTGTTAACCTCTGTGTCCGCTGCGCGATTGCCGAATGATGTCGACGACGCAATCGCCGGTTTCACGAGTCCCGAGGGACCCGCCGATCTCCTTGGTGCCTTGACCGGACGCGACCGCCTCCTGCACGGCGTGCTCGACCGCCGCGGCTTCGTTCTCGAGCCCGAGATATTCCAGCATCAGCGCGACCGACAGGATGGCGCCCATGGGATTCGCGACGTTCCTGCCCGCCAGCGCCGGCGCCGATCCATGCACCGGCTCGAACATCGAGGTTCGTCCCGGATGCAGGTTCGCTGACGCCGCCAGCCCCAGTCCGCCCTGCAGCGCGGCGCCGAGATCCGTGATGATGTCGCCAAACAGGTTGTTGGTGACGATGACGTCGAACTGCGACGGGCTCTGCACCATCAGCAGCGCGAGCGCGTCGATGTAGAGGTGCCGCGCCTCGATGTCTGGATAATGCGTCCGGACCTCGTGAAACACGCGCTGCCACAACGCGTGCCCTTGCGCCATCGCATTGCTCTTGTCGGCCATGCAGACGCGCGTGCGCCGGTGCGCGCGTGCGTACTCGAAGGCGTGTCGCACGATCCGGTGCACGCCCTTGTAGGTGTTGATCTCTTCCTGAACCGCCACTTCGTCCTCGGTGCCGGCCTTGAAGCGGCCGCCGATGCCGACATAGGAGCCCTCGGTGTTCTCGCGAAACACCACGAAGTTCACATCGGCCGGCGTCTGTCCTTTCAGCGGGCACAGCCGCTCGTGAAGCAGTGTCACCGGACGATGGTTGACGTACAGATCCAGCTCGAAGCGGGTGCCCAGCAGAATGTCGCGGGCGTGGCGGTTGTCTGATACGCGCGGGTCGCCCAGCGCGCCGATGAAGATCGCGTCGAACTGGTTGCGCAGCATGGCATAGCCGTCGGCCGGAATCGTAATGCCAGTGGCCAGATAGTAATCGGCGCCCCAGGGCAGCGTTTCGAGCACGATTTCACGTCCGAACACGTCGGCGACCGTGCGCAGCACTCTGACGGCTTCGGCCGTGACGTCAACGCCGATCCCGTCACCGGGGATGACGGCTACGCGCATCTGGTAATTGGGTGATTGGGTAAGTGGGTCATTGATTGAAGATTGCGACTCATGAGTATCGTTGCACCAACCAAATTACCCAATTACCAGATTTTCCAATTTACCAATTCCTGCGAAGCGCGTCCGTCAGAGTTCTGCCGTGTCGATTTGCGCACGCTGGAGCTTGCCGCTGAAGTCGACGTAGACGGACTTCCACTCCGAGAAGACCTCGAGGGCCGCCGTCCCGGCCTCGCGATGGCCGTTGCCGGTGGCCTTCGTGCCGCCGAACGGCAGGTGGACCTCGGCGCCGATCGTTGGGGCGTTGACGTAGAAGATGCCCGTGTAGACATCGCGCATGACCGAAAAGGCGCGGTTGACATCCTGCGTGTAGATCGACGCCGAGAGGCCGTACTGCACGCCGTTGGCGATGGCGACAGCTTCCTCGACCGACTGGCATCGCATGACGCTGACGACCGGACCGAAGATCTCCTCCCGGGCAATGCGCATCTGCGGCGACACGTCCGCGAAAATCGTCGGTTCGTGGAAGAAGCCCTTGGCGTACGCCCCCGTGGTCAGCGCGTGGCCGCCGCAGGCGAGCGTCGCACCCTCCTTCGCGCCGATCTCGACGTACTGCATGACCGTCTCCCGCTGCTCGGCGCTGACCAGCGGTCCCATCTGCGAACCGGGATCGAGGCCGTCGCCGACGCGGAGCGCCCGCGCGCGCGTCACGAATCGATCGAGAAACGGGCGATACACCCGCTCGTGAACGACGACGCGGCTCGCCGCCGTGCAGCGCTGGCCGGTCGTCCCGAACCCACCCCACAGGCAGCCTTCGACGGCGAGGTCGAGATTCGCATCGTCCATCACCATGATGACGTTCTTGCCGCCCATCTCCAGGTGAACCTTCTTGAACGACGGCGCAGCTTTTTCGGACACCGTGCGCCCGACGTCGGTCGATCCGGTGAACGAGACGACCCGCACGTCGTCGTTGACGAGCATCGCGCTGCCAACATCGCCACCGCCACCCGTCACCAGGTTGACGACGCCAGCCGGGAGACCGGCCTCTTCGAGAATCCGGACGAAGTTCAGCGCCGAAAGCGGCGTCAGCGTGGCCGGCTTGAAAACGACCGTGTTGCCGCATACCAGCGCCGGGATGATCTTCCACGACGGAATCGCCATCGGGAAATTCCACGGTGTGATGATCGCGCTCACGCCCAGGGGCTGCCGCACGGACATCGCAAACTTGTCTCGCAGTTCGGACGGCACGGTTTGCCCGTACTGCCGCCGCCCCTCGCCGGCCATGAAGAAGGTCATGTCGATGGCCTCCTGGACGTCGCCGCGCGTCTCGTCCAGCACCTTCCCCATTTCCCGCGTCATGTCGCGGGCGAGCGCCTCTTTGCGGTCCGCGATGAGTTGCGCGGCGCGAAACAGGAGCTCCGCGCGCCGCGGCGCCGGCACGAGGCGCCAGAGCTCGTAGGCGCGCTTGGCCGCGTCGATCGCCCGCGCCACGTCTGCCGCGGTCGATTTCTGGAAAATGCCGATCAGGTCGTCCGTGTTGGCGGGATTCCGGTTTTCGAACGTTTGTCCTGAAACCGACGGCACCCAGCCGCCGTCAATAAAGTTGTGGTGGTTGGTGATCTTCTCCGGTACTGCTCGGCATGGCGTTGAGAGTGCCGTACTGTGGACACCCCCTGCAACATCGGTGAGAAACGGCGTGAACGCATGGGGTTACGCGGCCACCCCAGCTGGAACCTTTTGTGGCCAGCTAAACGAACTTTCGGGTGTGGCCAGCCGAACACACCGGAATTGGCGGGGATCCACGAATATTGCCGTGGCACGAATCCTGAATTAGTCCGAAGTGTCCGTGGAGACGGACCAACGATGCTGACCAACGTCTCGACCACCGCCGATTTGCTCCGACTCGAACGCCGGCAGTCCATGCCGACGACGACCGCCCAGAAAGTGGTCATCGTCAACGGCAGTGCGGAGATACTCGAGCTGCTCGAAACGGTCCTCGACGCCGGCCATTACGACGTCGTGTTCGTCGAGTCGAGTCAGCATGCATATTCGCAGATCAAGCGCGTCCAGCCGAACCTGGTCATCCTGTGCGTCCGGATCGAAGACGCCGACGGATTCCAGGTGCTCTCGATGTTGAAGCTGGACGACGAGACTCGGACTATACCGGTACTGACCTACACCACCGAAGGCGACAGCGACGATGCCGAGGAAGAAACGCCGGAGCCCTCGGACGCGGCGATCTTCGTGTCGAAGCCTCCTGCCGTCTGGATGAACTGACTCGCCGAAGTACGCGGGAGAACAACCCCGCGGGCTTCGGCGGGCAGACACTATTCCCACTAGCCAGAACACCGCGACATCGGCGCTCAGACGCACTTCGCGCTCAGAACGAATCGCGAGCGTCCGCCTCCGGATTCCGCTGCGGCGGAACGGCGGGCACGCTGCAGCCACGTGTTATAGTCGCGCCGGATGGCGGGCGAGCACAAACGCGAGGCCGAGCGGCTTCAGATTCTCGGCGACCTGCATGGCGAGGTGATGGTCTTCCAGCCGATGGCCGTCAAGGTGCTGAGCCACGGCGGCGCGACGGTCGAAACGGCGTTTCCGCTGCACGTCGATTCCCTTCACGAATTCCGCCTCACCCTCGGCGAACGGTCGGTTGTCGTCAAGGGACGGATTGTCCACTGCAGCATCAGCGACATCGATCAGGAAATCGTGCTCTACCGATCGGGCGTCGAATTCGTAGAGCCGTCCGAGCGCTTCACGAGCGTGATCGATGGCTTCATCGACGCCGTCCGGACCGGCCGCCAGGCGCCTTGACCGCAGCGTGCGCGGCGACCGCAAGAGCATCCCTGCTCTGCGTCCTTGCGCCCTGCCGCGCCGAAGCCCGTGGGCGAAGGCGGGTCCTCCGCGGTTACGGTTTTTGCGGAAGGGTCTTGATCTCCGTCCCGGTTCGCGGCGGCGTCACGTAAGCACTGACGAAGCTTTCGTGGCCGGCGGCGTCCACCGCCGCCACCCCAAAGACATAGTCGTCGATCTGGATGTTGGGCATGACGAAGGTGGTCACGTTACCCACCAGCATGTCGTGCTGCCAGTCGACGCCCCACGCCTCGCGCCAGAACACGCGGTAGGCGACGGCGCCGGGCGCCGCGGTCCATTTCATCGTCGCGTCGTACCCGGACGGCGCCCGCGTAATCTGGGGTTGCCCGCGGTCGTTTGTGACAACCGGCGGCGGCGGTGCGAGTGCCAGCGTCGCCGCCGCAGCCGCGTTGACGCGGGCGTTCTGCGCCAGATACGGCAGCGAGATTCCCTCGAAGGTGTCGCGCACGTCGTGCTGCCGGACAAAGTTCTC
Organism: uncultured Acidobacteriota bacterium; assembly: GCA_963792175.1. Classification (GTDB taxonomy): domain Bacteria; phylum Acidobacteriota; class Vicinamibacteria; order Vicinamibacterales; family CAVVIG01; genus CAWBVG01. The sequence goes on along the minus strand of CAWBVG010000025.1, from coordinate 49,957 downwards.
GCGTGATTCGCGGAAGCCGACGGCAGTAAATCCCAGCTGGTTGTAGGCGGAGTGGTCGCCGCCCCTGCCGAATCGATCGGGCCGCGACATCGGCCGTACCTTGTGCGACGGGACGTACCGCCCGCCCCACCGCTCAACGAAGCGCGCGAGCGATCGCGAGGGCGAGTCTTCGGGTCCTTCAGAGTAGACCCGGATCGATGCCCCGTCGATGATGCCGTTGCCGCCCTTGTCGTTGCCGACGATGTCGTTGTTGAGGACCGCCTCGATCGGAATCTTCTCGGCGACCGCCTTCTGGGCGTGCAGGCGCGCGCCAACCAGACCCTGCTCTTCGCCAACGTGGCACATGAACACCAGCGTTGCGTCGAAGTCGATGCCGCTCTGGCTGAACACGCGTGCCAGCTCGATGGTGAGCGCGGTGCCGCTGCCGTCGTCGTTCACGCCCGGCGCCAGGTTGTCGAGCGGCGCGTTGGGATCGGCCGGCGCGGCCGCGCGCGCGTCGGGATCGGGCGGCGGCGCCGCCGGCATTCGATGTGCTCTGGCCGCCAGGCCGGGCCACCGTGTCGTAGTGACCGCTGATGTAGATGCGCCGGGGGCTGCGGCCGGGCAGAATCGCCATCACATTGCGCATTTCGACGTCGCGCAGGATGCGGCCCTGCTTCGCGACCAGATAGGTATCGAAGCTGACCTGCAGTTTGGGACTGTAGCTGCGCATCTCCTGGAGAATCCACTCGCGCGCGGCGCCGACACCGCGGGTGGTCGACGTCGTCGACGACAGCGAGCTGCGCGTCTCGAAACTCTGCAGCTTCCGCAGGATGTTGCTGAGCCGCTCTTCTGACACGCTGCCAACGAGGTTGACGATGCGCGGGTCGAGGTCGCCCGTTTGCGCAAACGCTGGCCGACCGAGGGTGGACGCGACGAGAAAGACGACTGCGACCGTACGGATCTGTGTCAGCGTCATGGGTGCCCCTCGAGAAGACCTGGAAGGCGGATTCTGGCGAATGGCGGGAGTGTAGGAGGGCGGCCGGGACGCGTCAAGGCGCGCGTCCCGGCGGAGACAAACGTTTACCTTAGTGATTCTTCGGAAAGCCCTTGTTCAGCGCGCCGCCAACCGCGTCGAAGACTTCAGCCGGCACCGTGAACGACAGCGCGACGGTCTTGCCGGTGCCGCCCAGTTCGAGCGACTGCATCATCAGTTGAGCGCTCGGGTTGGACCCGGCCTGCATCTTCGCCAGCCCCATGAACCCGCGAACGACGTCGCGAAGATTGTTGGCGGCCTCGTCGTCGCGCGCTTCGGCGCGAACGGTCGCCCGCAGTCCGCCGTTGATGTGGCCGCTCACAGCAAACAACGTGATGGCTGGCAGACGGCTGGTGACGGAGTCGGGTAGACGCGCCCTGGAAGCGAGCGCGTCGAATCGGCCGACAGCCCAGACGTTTCCGGAATCAAGCGATCGCACCAGAGCCATCAGCTCGTCGTTGCCGGTCACGCTCGACAGGCCGGCCTGCGGGTTGTTGCCACCCTGGTGGAGGTCGATAGCGGAACGAACCAATGACGCGTGACCGAGCGCCACGAAGCCCGGCTCGACGAACGACACGGCGAAGCTCTCGCTGGGGTAGCGCCCGTCGGCAGTCGCGCCCTCGCGCGTGTGCGTCACGACGATCATGCGCTTCGTCTTGTACTGCTCGATCTCGGCGCCGTGGTCGCGCATCAGCGCCTCAATCTTCACTTCGTCAAACCGGCCCCGCGCCAGCACCAGGCCCTGACCGGGCGTGTTGCTGTTCGACGGATCGGGATTCAGGCTGGCGACGATGCGATCGATGTCGGTTTCGATGTTGATGCCGGTCTGGTTTTCGAATTCCTTCTGCCCGGCTTCGTGCATCGGAAGGGCTTGCAGCAGCTTCTGACGCAGCTGCGAGTTCATCACGTCCTGGACGTTGGCGAACGCAATGACGGTGGCGTCGTGAGGAATGTATTGGAGCTCTTCGGGGCCGCCAGCGCGCGTGGCGGCGCCGGCCGGGAACCCGACGTAATACGCGACCAGCCCCGTCCCAAGGCCAACCCCGAGGACCAGAAGCGAAGCAATCACGAAATACCGGGTCTTTTCGTCATGGACAGAGCCTCAAAGTGTTATACGGACGGCTGTTGGCGTCTGTTCCCGCCTTCGCCCTACGGGCTTCCGCCTCCGCCCTTGGGCTTCGGCGGGACAAGTCGGCGGGCAGGCTCAATCCCCCCATATTTTACTGCTCGAGCACGTATTCCCGGCCCTCGACGGCCCGGCCCGCCAGCCACAGGGTCACCCCCACGATGACCGCCAGGCACAGGAGACTGGTCGCCACTGACGGCACCTCGTGGAAGACCTGCATGAGGAGGCTGACCGCAGAGTCCTGGGGCATCTCGTGGGTGACCAGCGCCTGCAGATAGTAGGCCACGGTCGCCCGCTTGAGGTATCCCGGGAACAGCAACACCGTCGGCTCCCAGCCGAACGCGAACACCAGCCCGACGACGAGCGGCCGCTTGATGCGGGCGCCGACGAGGGCGAAGACCGCGCCGTACGCGGCGAGACCGACGATCAGCATGCCGAAATCCATCACGAGTGATGGAAAAGCGGCGGCGATGCTTCCTCCCCCGACCGGCACGATCAGGAAGTAGACGAGCATCACCGAGGGCAGCACGAGCAGCACCGTGCACGCGAGGTACGCGAGGTACTTGCCCAGCAGCACCGCGCTCCTCGGGATGGGACGGGTGAAGAGATAGGTGATCGTCTTGTCGTCGACTTCGTCGGCAATGAGCGACGTGCCGTAGAACACGCCGAGGATAGGAAGGATGAACCGGATGTAGAGCAGCCAGATGATCATGCCGAAGATGGTCGCGCCGCCGACGGCCGCGCCGTTGATGCGGAAGGCGCCGAGGCTGGTCCTGGTGAGGATGGCGATGAGCGCCGCCAGGACGACCGGTCCGCCGAGCAGGATCCCCAGGAACACCGACCGCCGCGACCACAGCATCTGGCCGAGCGACAGATCGAAGATGCGGAGCGCCGAGGCGCCGAGCGTGGGGGTGCTCATGCTTTGACCAGGTATTGGAAAACCGCCTGCAGGTTGTCGTCGGGCGACGTCACTTCATGGATGGCGCCGATCTGGCCCGACGCCGCGAGTTCGGTGAGCCGCGCGTAGAACGCATCCGGCCGCGCGGTCTGCACCACCACCGCCTCGTCCTCGAACTTCAGGCTCAACACGTCGTCCTGCGCGAGGAATTCCCGCGCCAGGGCCCGCGTCTGGTCCGCCTTGATGTAGACCGTATGCGGATGCTCGTCAATCAGATCGCGAATCTGGTGCACGTTGCCTTCCGCGAGGATTCGCCCCTGGTTGATCAGGAGGATGTTCGCGGTCATCGACTCGATCTCGTGCAGGATGTGGCTCGACACGATGATGCTCTTGCCGGCGCGGCCCCAGTCCTTGATCATGCGAATCGACTTGCGTCGAGCGATCGGATCCATGCCGGACAGCGGTTCGTCGAGAATGAGCAGCTCGGGATCGTGCACGAGCGCTTGCGCCATCTTGACGCGCTGGCGCATGCCTTTGCTGTAGGCGCCGATCTTCTTCTGTGCCGCGTCGGTCAACTCGACCTGTTCGAGGGCGCGGCCGGCCATGGCGGCCGCCTGCGTCTCGCTGACACCGTTCAGCCGGACCAGCGCCGTCACCCACTCGAGACCGGTCATCCGCTCGTAGAAGGCGTCCTGTTCCGGACAGAACCCGATGCGCGCGTAGAGGGCGGGATTGTTCCAGATCGGCGCCCCGAGGATGCTCACCGTCCCTTTGCTCGGTTTGAGCTGACCGGTGATCAGCTTCATGAACGTCGACTTGCCGGCGCCGTTGGGGCCGAGCAGACCGGTGATGCCGGGCGGCACCGACACCGACACGTCGTTCAAGCCGATCACCTGGCCGTACCACTTCGACAGATGGTCGGCGGCGACGATGCCGGCTGCCGTCACGCGACGACCTCGATGCCCCGCACGCGCCGCTCGAGGATGAAGCCTGACACGGCGATCAGGCCGACGATCATCAACAGCGCGACCGGCCACGGCGTCTCGTATTTCGATGGCATCCGGAAGATCACGTCGCCCAGCTGCGAGAGGTTCGCCGGGAACGAGATCCACGACAGCTGCGTGCTGCGAGTGACCACCGTGAGCACCCCGTAAATCGCCTGCGAGAAAAAGATGACCGCCGCATACAGGATGGCGACGTAGCGGCTGCTCTTCGACAGCGACGACAGCGCCAGCATCGCCGCTGCCACCATGGTGACCTGGATGAACGCGAACACCGTGATCGCCGGGAAGAGGTAGAGGTTCTTCAGGAGAAAGCGTGAAGTTGCCGGCGAATGCGATCTGGACAATCAGCAGCAAGAGCGCCGGCACCCACGTGACGAGCAGCAGGAACGCCATCAGAATCGCGAGCTTGCCAAAGATGTATTCCGCGCGTGTCAACGGCTTGGACAGATAGATCTGCAGGGCGTTGGCGCGCCGATCGTTGGCAATCAATCCGGCACCGACGTACACCGTGATGAAGAAAACCCAGATCTGCTGCTGATCGAGGAATTGGCGGAACAAGTCCGGCTTCACCGCGAGCAAATCGCCCGTCTGCGGAAAATTCACCGCGAGGTAGATTTGAATCGCGCGGGCAAAGAACGGCAGGAACGACAGTAACAAGAGCCCGAGAAAGGCGCGCTTCGCCAACTGGCTCCGGATGCCGGCGCGGGTAATCACCATCCAGCCGGTCCCGGTCCGCGCCTTCAGACCGCCATAGCGGCGGTAGCCCTGATCATGAATCGGCATAGCACTCTTTGTGGTTCGACCTCATTCCTCACCCACCGCGTGCGCGAAGACGTCCTCGAGCGTCGGGACGCTCGGACGGAGGTGGCGCACCTGAACGCGCTCCGCGGTGGCCAGCGCGAACAGTTCCCGAGCGCCGCCTTCGCCGGGCACGAACACCCGCATGACATCCTCGTCCGTCGCGTGACACTCGAGGCCGGCCGCACGCAGCCGTTCCAGGAACGACTCGACGTCACCCGTCGCTGTTTTGACCCGCAGCTCGTAGACGCGGCCGCGCGGCTGCTTCAACGCCGCGATTGGGCCGGCGGTCGCGATCGCCCCTTTGTCCATGACAACGACGGCATCGCAGGTGTATTCGACGTCGGGCAGCAAATGAGACGAGAGAATCAGATTCACGCCTTTGTTGTGCGCCAGGTCGCGCACCAGCTCCAGCATCTCGTCGCGGCCCTTCGGGTCCATGCCGTTGGTGGGCTCGTCGAGGAACAGGAGGTCCGGATCGTGGACGAGCGCCTGCGCCAGCTTGATCCGCTGCTTCATGCCGGTGGAATAGGTCTCGACGTTGCGATACCGCGCCTCGCCGAGACCGACATAGAACAGCACCTCGTGCGCGCGCTGCATCGCGTCCACCCGCGGCAGTCCCGCCAGCTCGCCGCAATAGGCGACGAAGGAGACGGCGTTCATGCCCGGGATGTGTGCGTCGTTCTCCGGCATGTAGCCGACGCGCGCACGAATCTCCAGCGGCGACACCGCCACGTCGAGGCCCAGCACGCGCATCTGCCCGCGGTCCGGCACGATGAACCCGAGCAATGTCTTGATGAGGGTGCTCTTCCCCGCGCCATTGGGCCCGAGCAGGCCGACCGCACCCGGCGCAAACGCCGTCGTCACGTCGCGGAGCGCCGCGTTCTTCGCGTACGTGACGGTGACGTTGTCGAGCGTGACGACCGAGGCGGTTTCAGGCATCCGATTTGATATACGGTCGGGCAGACCGAAAAGGTCCGCGCATCCCGCCTACAGCGTTCCTCGCAGTCCAAGAAGATCCGCCCGTTCGCGCATGAAGCCGATCACGTTCGTGATGTGCTCCTCGAGCGGCAGGCCGAGGAGCTCGGCGCCGGCGGTCAGGTCTTCGCGCTTCACGCCGCGCGCGAACGCCTTGTCTTTCATCCGCTTCTTCACCGAGCTCGCTTCCAGATCGAGCACGCTCTTGCTCGGACGCACCAGCGACGCCGCCGTGATGAATCCCGCCAGCTCGTCGCACGCGAACAGCGTCTTCTCGAGGAGGCCGTCGCGCGGCACGCCGGTGATCTCCGTGGCGTGCGACAGGATCGCCCTGATCATCCACTCGGGATACCCTTTCGCGCGCATGATCTCGGCGCCCTTGTTGGGATGATCGCCCAGCGTCGGCCAGCGCTCGTAGTCGAAGTCGTGGAGCAGCGCCGTGATGCCCCAGCCGTCCTCGTCCTCGCCGAACTTCCTGGCGTAGCCGCGCACCGCGGCTTCGACGGCCAGCGCGTGCTTCAACAGGCTGTCGCCCTTGGTGTACTCGGTCAGAAGGGCCCAGGCGTCGTCTCGATTCATGGTAAGTTTCCGCATCTTATGCCAAATACCGCGCGAGTTCCGAGTCCCCAGTCGCGAGCCACGACGCTCGACACCGAATTCCACCGCGGGCTTGGACTCTACGACTCGACCATGGTGGTCGTCGGCTCGATGATTGGATCCGGCATCTTCATCGTGTCGGCCGACATGGCGCGAACCATCGGCAGCCCCGGATGGCTGCTCGGCGCGTGGGTGTTGACCGGCCTCCTGACGGTGGTCGGCGCGCTGTCGTACGGCGAACTGGCGGCGATGATGCCGCGGGCCGGCGGCCAATACGTGTACCTGCGCGAGGCGTTCTCGCCGCTCTGGGGCTTCCTGTACGGCTGGACGCTGTTCCTGGTGATTCAGACCGGGACGATCGCCGCGGTCTCGGTCGGGTTCGCGCGCTATTTTGGCGCCCTGGTCCCGTGGATCGCGGACGACCGCTATCTCGTGCCGCCAGTCCACCTGTCGAGCGGGTACGCACTGTCGCTGTCGACGACGCAGCTGGTCGGCATCATTCTGATCGCGCTGCTCACGTGGACCAACACGCGCGGGCTCGAATACGGAAAGATCATCCAGAACGTCTTCACGACCGCCAAGACCGGCGCGCTCGCGGGGCTGATCCTCGTTGGTGTGCTGCTCGGCTGGAACCACACGGCCGTGGCCGACAACTTCGGCAACCTGTGGGCGGCGCGGGGGACGGTCGAGATTGTGCCGGGCTTGAGTGCGGTGACCGCGTTCGGGCTGTTCGTCGCCGTCTGCGTCTCGCAGACCGGTTCGCTCTTCTCGGCCGACGCGTGGAACAACATCACCTTCACCGCCGGCGAGGTGAAGGACCCGCGCAAGAATATTCCGCTCTCGCTGGCGCTCGGGACCTTCGTCGTGATCGGCCTGTATCTGCTCGCCAACGTCGCATACCTCGTCACGTTGCCGTTCGATCAGATCCAGCACGCGGCCGGCGATCGCGTGGCGACGGCGACGCTCAACGCGATCTTTCCGGGCCTCGGCGCGACGATCATGGCGATCGGCATCATGGTGTCGACGTTCGGCTGCTGCAACGGTCTCATTCTCGCCGGCGCGCGCGCCTACTACGCCATGGCACGTGACGGCCTCTTCTTCCGCGCATCCGGTCAGCTGAACGATGCCAAAGTGCCGGCGTGGGGACTGGTGCTCCAGGGCATCTGGGCGGTGTTCCTGGTGTTGCCGCGTACCTACGACCCGGCAACGCGCGCCTACGGCAATCTGTACAACAACCTGCTCGACTACGTGATCTCCGCCGCCCTCATCTTCTACATCCTCACGATCGCCGGCATTTTCCGCCTGCGACAGACCCGGCCGGATGTCGATCGGCCTGTACAAGGCGTTCGGATACCCCATCGTTCCCACGCTGTATATCGCCGGCGCCGCCGCCATTCTGCTCGTCCTGTTCATTTACCGCCCGGCGACGACGTGGCCGGGGCTCGCGATCGTGCTGCTTGGCGTGCCGGTGTTTTTTGCGTGGCGGCCGAAAAGCGGGGACTAGGCGGACAGTCGGGGCTCGGGGCTGAAGTCGGGCTCGGGGCTAGCTGTCAGAGGCCAGAGTCGGGGCTCGGGGCCAGCTGTCTCGCAATCTCGAAGGCTCTTTCGATCACTCGCGTTGCGGCGGTTGTCAGGCGATACCTCGCCAGGTCGCTGCGCTGGGCCCACTGGACTTCCTCGGCGTCCGAACCGCACGTCGCCGTTCCGCTAGCCACCCGGCACAGATAGTCGACGATGACGAAGTGATACTCGACACGATCGTTCGCGTCCCGGCCGATTCGATCGAGCACTTCGACGACGGGTCCGACGGTCACGTCGAGGCAGGTCTCCTCGCGGACCTCGCGGACCAGAGCGGCCTCGAGCGACTCACCCACTTCCACCGCGCCGCCCGGCAGGCTCCATTCGCCCTTCAACGGCTCATGAGCGCGCTTGACGAGCAACACACGGTCGCCGTCGATGATCACGGCGCCAACGCCGACGATCGGATGGTCCGGGTATTTCCTCACGTCCTGACACCTTCGACATTTCCTTGGCCGACAGCTAGCCCCACGGCCCCGAGTCCCTGGTCCCGACCTGAAGCGGCTAGCCCCTAGCCCCCAGCCCCGACCGATTTCAGATGCCCATCACTTTGACGACGACGCGCTTCTTGCGCTGGCCGTCGAACTCGGCGTAGAAGACCTGCTCCCACGGCCCGAGATCGAGCGCGCCATCGGTGATCGGAAGGACGACCTGATGACCCATGATCGTGCGCTTCAGATGCGCGTCGGCGTTGTCTTCCCCCGTCTGATGGTGGCGATAGTCGAGACCCGCCGGCGCGAGCTTCTCGAGCCACACCTGAAAATCGTGAATCAGCCCGTCTTCCCAATCGTTGACGTACACACCGGATGTGATGTGCATCGCCGAGACCAGCACGGTGCCTTCCTTGACGCCGCTGCGTTTCACGATCGCGGCGATCTCGTCCGTGATGCGGACGAACTCCTGCCGCTTCTTCGTGTTGAAGACGAGATAGTCGGTGACGACGATCATAGGACCAGCGCGGCGTCGGCGTTGAGATCCATCGACGCCGTCACGCCTGCGCGGAACTTCCGAAGCCCCGCCGCCGCGATCATCGCCGCGTTGTCGGTCGACAGGGCGAGACTGGGGAGGAACGTCGGCATCTCGCGCCGCACGCCGCGGTCCGCGAGCTCGGCGCGCAGGCGGCTGTTGGCGGACACGCCGCCGGCGACGCCGACACTCTTCGCCTGATAGCGCCGCGCGGCATCGAACAGCCGATCGAGCAGGCCGGTCACCACGACGCGCTGAAAACTGGCGCAGATGTCCGCGATCTCCCGCTCGGACGGCGCACCCTCCCTGTCCTTCCTCACGTGACGCAAGACAGCGGTCTTGAGGCCGCTGAAGCTGAAATCGAGATCGCCTTTGAGCTCGGGCGCGTTTCGATCGGCGTGCGTCAGGCGCGTCGTCGGCAGTGGGACCGCGCGATCGTTGCCGGTTCGAGCCAACCGATCGATCACCGGCCCACCTGGATATCCGAGACCGAGGAGCTTCGCCACCTTGTCGTAGGCCTCTCCCGCCGCATCGTCTCGCGTCCGGCTGAGCATTTCGTAGTGACCAGGTTTCTCGACGAGATACAGGCTGGTGTGGCCGCCCGACACGACGAGCACGATGGCCGGCAGCGGCAGTTCGCCGTTCTGCAGCACCAGCGACTCGATGTGACCAGCCAGGTGATGGACGGCCACCAGCGGAAGGCCGGCGGCCGCTGCCGCGGACTTGGCGAACGACACGCCGACGAGCAGCGACCCGACGAGGCCTGGACCTTGCGTCACGGCTACGGCGCCCAGGTCCGACCAGGCGGCTTTGGCCTCCTCGAGGCTGCGTTCGACGACGCCGCAGATGTCGCGGATGTGCTGGCGGGACGCCAGCTCGGGCACGACGCCGCCCCACTCGCGATGAATCGCCACTTGCGAGGCGACGATGTTGGATCGCACCGCCCACGGCTTCGACGCGTCGCCGGTCTCTTCGACGACGGCGGCGGAAGTCTCGTCGCAGGAGGTTTCGATTCCCAGGATCAGCATCAGTTCGCTCTATCACGGTCTGCTCGCGAAGCTAGCGGCCTTCGAGCCTTCGCTGAAAAGCCGTCCCTAGGACTCGAGCAACGGCCTCGTTCTCGAACGCGCGCTTCAGCGATTCGCTGTACGGCGGCCGGAAGATGCCGCGCTCGGTGATGATGCCGGTGATGAAACGATGCGGCGTGACGTCGAACGCCGGATTCCAGATCAGCGCCCCGGCGGGCGACATCTGTGAGCCGCCGACATGCGTGACTTCGCGGGCGCTGCGCTCCTCGATCGGGATGCCGGCGCCGTCGGCCGTGTTCAGGTCGATGGTGGACAACGGCGCCGCCACGTAGAACGGGATGTTGTGCTCGCGCGCGAGCACCGCGACGCCGTAGGTCCCGATCTTGTTGGCGGTGTCGCCGTTGGCCGCAATCCGGTCGGCGCCGACGACGACGAGATCGACTTTGCCCTGGAGCATCAGGGCCGCCGCCATGTTGTCGGTGATCACCGTGGTCTGGATGCCGTCGCGCACCAGTTCCCACGCCGTGAGGCGCGCGCCCTGGAGGAACGGCCGCGTCTCGTCGGCGAAGACGACCACGTGCTTCCCGGCGTCGACGGCGCCGCGAACGACACCGAGTGCGGTCCCGTACCCGGCCGTCGCCAGCGCGCCGGCGTTGCAGTGCGTCAGGATCCTCGCTTCACTGGGCACCACTTCCGCGCCGAACGCCCCCAGCGCGCGGCAGCTGGCCACGTCTTCATCGTGGATGGCGGCCGACTCGGCGTCGAGACGGTCCTTGATCTGATCGACCGATTCGCCGGCGAGGGCGGCGGCGGCGAACGTCCGTCGCATCCGCTCGATCGCCCAGAAGAGATTGACCGCGGTCGGCCGGGTGCCAGCCATCAGCTCGCAAATCTTGTGGAATTCGGCGGCGAATTTCTGCGTGCCGGTCGCCTTGCTCTTGCGCATGCCGAGCGCAATCCCCATGGCGGCGGCGACGCCAATCGCCGGCGCGCCGCGGATGACCATGGTCTTGATGGCGCGCGCCACTTCAGGCGCGGTCTTGCAGCGGACGTAGACCTCTTCCGCCGGAAGCTTGCGCTGGTCGATCATCACGACCGCGTCCGCCTCGCGGGCGATTGTCGGGAGCATCGTGAATTGTACCGTAGGGTTCTAAGGTTCTAGGGTTCTAGAGGTCTCGGTTCGGTTCGATCAGAGCTGAGAACCTTAGGACTTTGAACCCTAGAACTTTGGAACCTAGAACTTTAGAACCCTTAGAGCAGCCGCGCGTCGAACGGCAGCGGCAGGAGGTCCTTCAGCTGATGGACGCCCTTGTGCTCGTGCATGTTGGCCAGATGCACCTCGAGGTTGCCGCCGAACTCCCAGAGGATCTGGCGGCACGCGCCGCATGGCGGCGTCGGCGAGTCGGTGTCGGCCACGATGGCGATTCTCGTGAAGGCGCGGTGGCCGTCGGACAGCGCTTTGAACATGGCCACCCGTTCGGCGCAGATGGTCAGGCCGTAGGTGGCGTTCTCGATATTGCAGCCAGCGACGACCGTGCCGTCGGCGGCCTCGAGCGCGGCGCCGACCTTGAAATGCGAGAAGGCGGCGTCGGCATTCTCACGCGCCCGGCGGGCAGCGGCCACCAGATCGATCGGTCCTTCACCGCCGCGATCGCGCAGGCGGCGCGGACCGAGCCGCCGCTCCACGCCGTTGCGCTGGTCGCCGGCCGAGCGGCCCAGGTTGTGGTGCCGGCGATCGAATCCGGTGCGCCGGTCGGCTTCGACACGCGCGCGACGATCGCCGGTCAGGAGCTTGGCCGCGTCCGGCCTGCGGACGCCGTTGACGACGTGGGTGATGCGCGCCAGTTGGTACAGCTGCGCCGTCAGCAGCTGCACTTCCGGATCGCCGTGGCAGCGTTCGGCGGCCGAGATATCGCTCCAGTGGCGCACGGCATAAAAGCGGCGCGGGTTGGCCTCGTCACGAATCGTCTCGGCGCGGCCGTACTCTTTTCGAATCAGCAGGGCCTCGAACCGCGTCGCCAGCGCGAGAAACTCCTCTTCCTTGCCCGGCCGCACGTCCACCAGCGTCACCGACAAACGGCGGTCAGAGCTGCCCAATGATCCCCTCCAGCAACGCGATGAACTGTCCCCGGATGCGCCGGGCCGTCTCCATCACTTCGTCGTGGTTCAACGGCTGCGGCAGCACGCCCGCAGCCATGTTGGTGATGCACGAAATCCCGAGCACCTCGATGCCCATGTGGCGCGCGGCGATCGCTTCCGGCACGGTCGACATGCCGACGGCGTCGGCGCCAATCGTCCTCAGATATCGGATCTCGGCGGGAGTTTCATAACTCGGACCGAGGAGCGCGACGTAGACGCCATGCGGCAGCGCCAGGTTCATGGCTCTGCCTGCCTGATCCGCGATGGTGCGCAGCCGCCCCGAATACACTTCGGTCATGTCCGGGAAGCGCGGGCCAAACCGTTCGTCGTTGGCGCCGACCAGCGGATTGCCGCCAATCAGGTTGATGTGGTCGTCGATGACCATCAGCGCGCCCTGCCGGAAGCCGGTGTTCACCCCACCGGCCGCATTGGTCAGGATCAGCGTCTTGACGCCGAGCAGGCCGAGCGCCCGAATCCCGAACGTGACGGTGTGGAGGTCGTGCCCTTCGTAGACGTGACAGCGGCCGGCAAGCGCGGCGATGGTGCGGCCGCCGGCTTTCGCGACGCGTCCCACGACGAGTTTCCCTTCGTGGCCGATGACGTTCGAGGCCGGCCAGTGCGGCAGCTGATCGTAGGGAAACGTCACGGCGTCGCTCAGCGAGTTCGCGAAATCGCCGAGACCCGATCCGAGGACCACGGCGATCTGCGGCACTTCGGTGACGCGCGCACGGATCGCGTCAGCGGCTTCCTTCACTTCGTCGTAGTAGCTCATACAGTCTGACGGCTTATCACGAAGTCTCGAAGAATACGAAGATCACGAAGTAATCTTTGCAAAACGTCTTCGCGTTCTTCGTGGCCCTTCGCGTCTTCGTGATGAACCGTCGCTCAAAGCAGGAACCCCGCGATCGTCGCGGTCATGAAGTTCGCCAGCGTCCCCGCGAACATCGCGCGGAGCCCCAGGCGCGCCAGGTCGTGGCGGCGGTTCGGCGCCAACGCGCCGATGCCGCCGATCTGAATGCCGATCGAGCTGAAGTTCGCGAAGCCGCAGAGCGCAAACGTGGCGATCGTGAACGACTTGGGATCCAGCGTCGCCTTCAGCGGCCCCAGTTGTGAATAGGCGACGAATTCATTGAGCACCATTCGCGTGCCGAGCAGGTTGCCGATGATCGGCGCGTCTCTCCACGGCACGCCCATGCTCCAGGCGACCGGCGCGAACACCCAGCCGAAAATCTGCTGCATGCTCAGGTGCGCGAAGCCGAGGAGGTAGTTGACCAGCGCCACGAGGGCAAGGAATGAAATCAGCATCGCCCCGACGTTCAGCGCCAGGTGCAGCCCTTCACCGGTGCCGCGCCCCGCGGCGTCGATGACGTTGACGTCGGTCATTTCGACGTCGAGCTTCACCGTGCCCATCGTCTTCGGCACTTCGGTTTCCGGGACCATCATCTTCGCCATCATGATCGTGCCCGGCGCCGTCATGATGACCGCCGTCAGCAGATGCTTGGCCTCGATGCCGAACAGGATGTAGGCGGCCATGATGCCGCCCGAGATGTGCGCCATGCCCGAAGTCATGACGGTCATCAGCTCGGACTGCGTCATCTCCGGCAGATAGGGACGGATCGTGAGCGGCGCCTCGGTCTGCCCCATGAAGATGCTGGCGGCCACGTTGAGCGATTCGGCGCCGCTCGCCCCCATCACGCGATGCATCGCGACCGCGAAAATCCGCACCACGATCTGCATGACGCCGAAGTAGTAGAGGATCGCGAACAGCGCGGCGATGAAGATGATGGTCGGCAGCACCTGGAAGGCAAAGATGACGCCGTACGCGGCGCCTTCGGGGCCGAGCGCGCCGTTCATGACGCGTCCCCACACCGAGCTGTCGCCGAGCGGCCCGAACACGAACGCCGAGCCGACGCCGGCAAAACCCAGGAGCTTGTTGATACCGGCGCCGAGCGTCGAGAACACGCGCTGACCGGCGGCGGTCTTGAGTACCAGGAGCGCGAATACGACCTGCAATGAAAGGCCCCAGGCGACCGTGCGCCAGTTGATGGCACGGCGGTTCGTCGAACAGGCAATCGCGATCGACAGAATCACGACGGCGCCAAAGAGCGGCTGGAGAATCCCGATCATCAACGCACCTCTCCGACGATCAGGCGCGCTGCAGGCGGCCGTCCGTCGCCGATTGTGATCGCGCGCGCAGCCAGGGCTATCGCCGCCTCGAGCCGTGCGCGATCGCGGTAATGCAGTTCCAGCACGGCGTCGCCGGCACGCACCTCGTCGCCGGGCTTCGCGCTGATCGTGATGCCCACCGCGAAGTCGACCGGATCCTCGACCCGATCGCGTCCGGCGCCGAGCGCGACCGACGCGCGGCCGACCAGTTCCGCGTCGACGCGTGTCACGTAGCCGCCGCGGGTGGCGGTGACGACATGCCGGTCAGCCACGTGCGGCAGCCGGGCTGCATCGTCGACCACTCGGGGGTCGCCCCCCTGGGCCTCGATGATCTTCCTGAAGCGATCGAGGCCGGCGCCAGAGGCGATGGCGTCGCGCGCCTGCTCCTCGGCGTCCGCCAGATCGTCGGCCACGCGGCCGAGGACCAGCATGCGCGCGGTGAGCTCGATCGACACGTCCACGAGATCCGAGGGGCCCCCGCCCTTCAGCACATCGATGCACTCGACCACCTCGAGCGCGTTGCCAACCGCGCGACCGAGCGGGGCGTCCATGGCCGTGATCACCGCCTCGGTCTTCACGCCGGATGCGTTGCCGATCGACACCAGCGATTCGGCAAGCTTGCGGGAGTCGGCTTCGGTTTTCATGAACGCGCCGCTGCCCGTCTTGACATCCAGCACCAGCGCGTCGATGCCCTCGGCGATCTTCTTGCTCATGATCGACGCGCTGATCAGCGGGATACTCTCGACCGTGCCGGTCACGTCGCGCAGCGCATACAGTTTCTTGTCCGCCGGCGCGATCTGCGCGGTCTGGCCGATCATCGCGCAGCCCGTCCGACGCAAGGCGGCTTTCATCTCGTCCAGCGACAGATTCACGCGGAACCCGGGAATGGCTTCGAGCTTGTCGAGCGTGCCGCCGGTGTGGCCCAGGCCGCGGCCCGACATCATCGGCACCGGCACACCGCACGCGGCCGCCAGCGGCGCCAGAATCAGCGACGTCTTGTCGCCAACGCCGCCCGTACTGTGCTTGTCGACCTTGACCCCAGGGACATCGGCGAGATCGACGCGCACGCCGGAATGCACCATCGCGTCGGTGAGCCAGGCGGTCTCTTCGGCGCTCATGCCGCGAAGGAGAATCGCCATCAGGAGCGCGGACGCCTGATACTCCGGCAGTGTCCCGGCGGTGACACCATCGACGAAGAATCGGATCTCCTCGCGGGACAGCGCGCCGCCATCCCGCTTCTTCATGATCACGTCAACTGCGCGCATGCGGTCCGGCGAGTATATCCCGCCTCCGCTCGGTCGCTCGACCGGCGAGCTACGGCGGGCAAGCGGGTGCTGGGTGCTGAGTGCTAAGTGCTGGGTGCTCGTGCCGAGTGCCGAGTGCCAGGTGCGGGTGCTGTGCTGGGTGCAGGTGCCGCGGCACCAGGCACAGCACCAGGCACCAGGCACAGCACTCGGCACAGCACGAGGCACTCGACACGCGACACCTGGCACCTAGCACTCAGCACCAGCACCCAGCACTCGTGCGCCCTATAATCCGCCGCGTGTCCCAGGCCTCCCAGCTGTCCCCCGAGCTCGCCCAGGGGCTGTTGCAACTCGCGCGCACGCTGCTCGCCGCCGTTCGCAACTGGACGCTCTATCCGCCCGACCACCCGTCGGTGAGGGCGGCGGTCGAACGCCTCGCCGACGCCATCCAGCAGGCGTCGAAGGGCACCGCGTTCGCACTGGGCATTACGCCCGAAACGCTGATGGTCGAAGGCGCCGAAGCGAACCGCGACGAGACCGCCATCGCTGAAGCCGCGGCGATGCTGCACGATCGCGATTTGATCCACATCCTGTTCGTCGGGGCGGTGTCGCAGGCCGCGCTGCACCGCCTGCTGCACGTCCTCACGCTGGATGCGGCGGAGCGGCGTCAGCGCGGCGGTCCCGCGAAGATATGGGCCGTCGAAGGCGACCCTTCGATCGTGCTCGATCAAATCGACTACGAGCAGCTGCTCGCGCGCGAGCACGCGGGCGAGCGCGCCGCGGCCGGTCGCGACGACCTCTGGCGCTCCATCGTGCTGTCGATCACCGCCGGACAGACGGCGTTCGACGAGCTCTCCCAGCGCCGGCTGCTCGACATCGCGTCCAGCGCGGTCGAGATTGGCGAGCTCGCATCGGCCGTCATGGCGCCGAAATGCGCCGCGGACGGCTCGCCGATGATCACCTCGCAGGCCGCGACGGTGCTCGCCGCGTTCCGGCACCTCAAGGGCATCGTCTCGGTCCTGGCGCCCGATCGGCTGTCGGACGTCATGGGCAATATCGCCACCGCGGCGGTCAACCTGAATCCGCAGGTCGTCATGCAGGTGATGCAGACGCAGGAGGATCCCGTCGATCAGATCGCCGTCGTCAAGGGGATGACCGCGGCGTTCGACGACGTGAGAGTCGCCCAGCTGCTGTCGACGGCGCTGGCCCTCGAAGGACAGGCCTCGGACCGGCTCGCCACCATCTTCAACACCATTGCGCCGGACGCCGATCGCAAGCGCCGGGTGCTGACCATGACGCGCAGCATGTTGAGCGAGACCGACTTCGGCCGCTCCGGACAATTCCAGGTGCTGTGGACATCGATGGAGGAGCTGCTCGTCTCGTACAACGAGAAACCGTACATGTCGGAGTCGTATCGCGGCGCCCTCGACGGCGTCGGAGGACGAGCCGAACGAATGGCGGCAGCCGACCTTCCGCCGGAGCTGCCGGCCTGGATGGAAACGCTCGGTCAGAACAGCGTGCGCGCGCTGTCGGTCACGCTGCTCATCGATCTGCTGACGCTCGAGCGCGACGCGACGCGCGCCGCCGGCATTGCGGAGGACATGGAAGCGCTCGCCGAGGATCTGCTGATGTCCGGCGCGTACGACGATGCCAGGACGGTGACGGCCGCGCTGGCCGCACGCAGCCGGGCGCCATCGGCGCTCGGACGCGACGCCTGCCGGCAGGCGCTCGATCGGCTGGCCGAATCGCTGGCGATGCTGGATACGGCGGCTCTCCTGGGCGACGTTGACCCGCCCGCGCGCACGGCGATCCGCGCAATTGTCGAGCACATCGGCCCTGCCGCGATCGAAGCCCTCAAACCGGTGACGATGGTCGAGGAAGACTCCGAGGCCTCGCGCCTGGCCGCCGATGCGATCGTGGCCTTTGGCGCCGCCGCGATCCAGCGCCTGCCATCGCTCCTGGAAGACCCACGCTGGTACGTTCAGCAACAGGGCGTACGGCTCGTCGGCCGGATCGGTCGAGCGGAGGGCGTCCCGCTGTTGCAGCCGCTCCTGCGGAAGGCCGATCCGCGGGTGGCTCAGGCGGCCATCTCGGCATTGACCGCGATCCCCGATCCGGCAGCGGGCCGCGCCATTCACACGGTCCTTCGCGCCGCCACCGGCGAGATGCGGCGGGCGGTCATCGAGGCGCTGGTGGCCGAGCGCGATCCTCGTGTCGTCCCGATGCTCGTCCGGATCATCGAGGAGAGCGAACCGCTCGGCAAGGATCACGAGGTCGTGCTCGAGACCATCGAGGCGCTTGGCCTGGTGCCGAGTGACACGGGGGTCTCGGCGCTGGCCCGTGTCATCGCCCGGCGCGGGTTTTTCGGCCGCCGGAAGCTGCGGACCCTCAAAGAGCGGGGCGTGGGCGCCCTGGCCCGGATCGGAACTCCCGCAGCGCAGACTGTCCTGGCGAATGCGGCAAAAACCGGGGATCGGCTGCTCAGAAAAATTGCCGCCGCCCATAGATAGGAAGAGCCGATAAATAGAGACGGCATGGACCAGACCAGGGCGGAGGAGCTCGTGAGGCGCCTGGCGACGGCGTTGCGCGGCACGGAGCTCTATTCGCCAACCCATCCTCTGGTACAGCGGGGCATCGACGGCCTCGCGGCCGCCGCGACAGAGGCCCTGCAGGCCGCTCCGACCGTCGTCATCGGGTTCGTCGGCGACGAGGTGATCGTCGACGCCACGCGGCTGCCGCGCGGCACGGCGGCGCTCGTCGGTTTCGCGCGCGATCTCCGGGAACGGGAGATCGAGAAGGTGACGCTGTCGCGCGGCCTGACGCGCGAGGAGCTCCGCGGTTTTATCGGGTTTCTCGCGGATCGGCAGTCGATGGCGCCGATCGCGGATCGGCTGGCAGCCAAGGGCGTCCGGCACATCGCGCTGGGGAAAGTGGTCGTCGAGGAGTCGAGCGATGACCAGGTCGGGATCGCCGCCGCACGCCGCCTCTACTCGACGGCGGTCGAAACGGCCGAATCGCTCTGGCAGGCGGCCAAGGCCGGCGATCAGCCCGACCCGGCGGCGGCCCGCAAGATCGTCGACGGCCTGGCGAAAATGGTGGCCCAGGACCGTACGTCGCTGATGGCGCTCACCGCGCTGAAGAAGTACGACAATTACACGTTTACGCACATGGTCAACGTCTCTGCGCTGGCCATGGCGCAGGCGCGGGCGCTCAACATCCAGGGGCCGCTGCTGCGGGAGTTCGGGTTCGCGGCGCTGATGCACGACATCGGAAAGGTCAACACGCCGCTCGAGGTCCTGAACAAGCCAGACAAGCTGACGAAGGACGAATTCGAGATCATGAAGCGGCACGTCATCGACGGCGCCCACATCCTGCGGCGGACGCCCGAAATGCCGGCGCTGGCGCCGATTGTTGCGTTCGAGCACCATCTCAAACAGGATCTGAGCGGCTACCCCGAGAAGATCGGCAGCCGCCAGCTCAATTTGTGCACGATGATCGTGTCGATCGCCGACGTCTTCGACGCGTTGCGCAGCACGCGGCCCTACCGGAAGGGGCTCGCGACCGATCGCATCCGCAACATCATGGGCGAACAGGGCAATCCGGCGTTCAACCAGCCGCTGCTGAAGCGATTCGTGAATCTGATGGGGCTGTTTCCGGTCGGGAATCTCGTGCGTCTCAACACCGACGAACTCGCGGTCGTGTCGGCCGAGCATCCGACGGATCCATTCCGGCCGCAGGTCAAAATCCTCGCCGACAAGACCGGCGCGCGTCTCGAGGCTCCGCTGCTCGTCAACACCTGGGAGCGTGACAGCCGCGGCGAGCACCTGCGCGCGGTGGTCGAAGCCGTGGATCCCGAGCCGCTCGCCATCGACCCGCTGACGTATCTGTGATGCCGGACCTGAGCGACGCCCGCCCGACGCTGACGACCGAAGAGGCCACACGCCTCGTCGAGTTCGCGCGCGCGTGCAAGGCCGCCGCGCGCGCCGTGCTGCTGTATCCGGCGGGCCACCCGGCGATCGCCGCGACGCTCGGGCGCATCGTCCAGATCACGTCGCCCGGCGCACTGACGGAGCCGCTCGTGGTCACCGTCCTGCCCGACGGACTGCTCCTCGACGAGCGGGCGCCGGCCCGGCCGGAAGGCGCGCTCAGCGAGTTGGCGGCTCTCCTCCACAGTCATCTGATTGGACAACTCACGGTCCATCCGGGCGGCGACATCGAAGCCTGGCGGATGTTCCTGCTGCTGCTCGGGAGAACGCCGGAATCGGTCCGAACCGACGGCGGGATCGCCCGGGTCTGGACGACCATGGCCGGCCGCCACCTGGAGCTGCGGGAAATCGACTACGCGGAGGTACTGCGCGAACGGGCCAGCGGGCAGCACGCCGTCTGGGATCGCGTCGTCACGAACTGCCTGCAGGGCAACGCCTTCGAGCTGGACGACGCCGCGATCAACGATCTGATCAGCCTGGCCGGCAACGCCGACCAGCTGTGCGATCTGATGTCGACGGTGGAGAGCAAGATGGAGACCGCCGGCGGCATCGGCGCAAAAACCGCCGCCGTCTTG
Organism: uncultured Acidobacteriota bacterium; assembly: GCA_963792175.1. Taxonomy (GTDB): domain Bacteria; phylum Acidobacteriota; class Vicinamibacteria; order Vicinamibacterales; family CAVVIG01; genus CAWBVG01. The sequence goes on along the minus strand of CAWBVG010000025.1, from coordinate 29,859 downwards.
AGGATGCTCCGCGGCATCATCGACGTCGTGTCGAAAAACGCGCCGGACCGCGTCGAACCCATTCTGCAGAACATGGCGGCGTCCGTCGGCCACTTGTCGCCGGAGATGCTGCTGGGGCTGCTCGAGAAACGGCGGTCCGCCGACGAAGGCGCGCAGGTCGTGCAGGCGGTCACCAGCCGCATGTCGGAAGACACGATTGCCGCGTTCGTCTCGCGTCAGGTCATCGCTCAGAGCTCGCCGACCGATCGCGTCGCGCAGGCGTTCCAGGCCCTGGTCCGCGACCCGGATCAGCAGGAGCGGCTGTTGTCGCTCGCGCGCACCAACGTCGCCGCCTCGCCGCTCGGCAGCACGGAAGGGTTCGAAGACGTCTGGAACCACGTCGCGCAGAAACTGCTGACGTCGTACACGGACGAGTCCTACGTCTCGGAGGAGTACGGCCGCGAGCTCTCGGGAGCCCGGACCCAGGCAGTGGACGTCGAGCGCGTCAGCGACGATCCGCCCGAACGGGTGAGCGCGTGGCTTGGCACGATCGCCACCAGCGCCTTGCGCAGCCTCGACCTCCAGCTGTTCCTCGATCTCCTTCGGATCGAAGACGACGACGAGCGATGGGGCGCGCTGATGGCGCCGGTGGTGTCGCTGCTGGAAGACCTGCTCCTCGTCGGCGACTTCGACGCCGCGTCGGAGCTGCTGGCGATCGTGGTCAGTGAAGCGTCGGGCGGCGGATCGAAGGCCCACCGCCAGGACGCGACGATTGCGATCGACCTGCTGGTCGGCGGATCGATGATGCGGCACATCGTCACCCACCTGGCGACGGTCGACGAGCCGCAGTTCGAGCGCATCAAGGCGCTCTGCGTGTCGCTCGGCGAGGTACTGGTGCGGCCGCTCGCCGAATCGCTGTCGGTCGAATCGCGGCCGCGCACGCGCCAGCGGCTGACCGCCATCCTGCTGGCGTTCGGCGCCGTCGCCCGCCGGACGATCGAACGGCTCAAGAACTCGCAGAATCCGGCGGTACGGCGTACCGCCATCCAGATGATGCGGGAGTTCGGCGGCAGCGACGCGCTGCCGGACCTGACCGAACTGCTCGACGACAACGAGCCGCAGGTGCAGCGTGAAGCGGTGCGGGCGATTCTCAACATCGGCACGGAAGCGGCGTACAAGATCCTCGAACAGGCGCTGACCACCGGCACGCTGCAGTCACGCGACGCAATCATGCAGTCCATCGGCACGGTGCGCGACGAGCGCGCGACGCCGCTGTTTGCCTACATCATCGAACACGTGGACCATCGCGGACCGCTCAGGGCGGTGTACCTGAGCGCCATCGAATCGCTGGGCGCGCTCAAGGATCCCGCAGGCATTGCACCGCTGAAAGATGCCCTCAGAAAGGGTGAATGGTGGGCGCCGCGGCGGACGGCGGCGTTGAGACACGCGGCCGCGGCCGCGCTCGGACGCATCGGGACGCCGGACGCCATTGCCGTGCTCGAGCAAGCGATCGCCGAAGGCTCGCGCGGCATGCGCGCGGCGGCCCGCGCGCATCTTCCCAACCGGAGCGCCCAGTGACGACGCCGCCGCGTCTGCAGCTGGCTGACGAGCTCTTGCGCCGCTTCGCGGCGACCCTTCGTTCGGCGCAGCTCTATTCCAAAGGCCATCCGATCATCGCGCGGAACCTGGAATCGCTGGCCACCGCGCTGCAGCTCCTGCACAGTCTCCAGCCGTCGGTCGTCGTCGGCCTCGTCGCCGACGAAGTCATCGTCGACGACATGCCGATGGCGAAGGCCGACACCATGGGGCCGCTGGTCCGGCGGCTGCAAACCGCGGGCGTCGAGCGCATCACCATCGATCGCGGCGTGACCATGGACGAGCTCGTCCTGTTCGTCGAGGCCTTCACCTCGGTCGAGCAGGACCACGCCATCGACCGCCCCTCCGCGTTTCCGACGATGGCGCACGTGCGGGTGGGACGCGTCACCATTGGACAGCGCGTCGAAGGCAGCGCCACCGACATGGCGACGATCAAGCGTCTCTACAACGACGCCGTTTCCGCGGCCAACAGCGTCTACGACAGCGCGCAGACCGAAGGTAAGCCGGACATGTCGATCGCGCGCGGGATGATCGACGGCCTGGCCCAGGCCGTCGCGCACAACCGGACGGCGCTGCTCGCGCTGACCACGCTCAAGAACTACGACAACTACACCTTCACGCACATGGTCAACGTGTCGGTGTTGACGATGGGCCAGGCGCGGGGACTCGGCATCGACGGCCCGCTGCTGCGCGAATTCGGACTCGCCGCGCTGATGCACGATATCGGCAAAGTGCGGACCCCGATCGAGATCCTGAACAAGCCCGATCGGCTCGACGACGCGGAATTCGCAATCATGAAGCGGCACGTCCTCGACGGCGCCGAAATCCTTCGCCAGACGCCGGACGTGCCGACGCTGGCGCCGGTCGTGGCCTTCGAGCATCACCTGCGAATCGACGGCAGCGGCTACCCCGCCGGCGTGACCCGCGCCTCGCTCAATGTCGGGACGATGTTGTGCAGTATCGCGGACGTCTACGATGCGATGCGCTCGCAGCGAAACTACCAGCAGGCGTTCCCAACCGATCGCATTCTCGAAGTGCTCAAACGGAATGACGGCAAGCATTTCGACCAGCACCTGGTCCGGCGGTTCGTCCAGCTGATCGGCATCTATCCGGTCGGCACGATCGTGCGGCTCGACACGGGCGAGGTCGGCGTCGTACAACGTGTGTATGCGCCAGATCCATACCGGCCGCACGTGCGGGTGCTCATCGGCCGCGAGGGCGCGCGGCTCGAGCTGCCGTACGATATCAACCTGTGGGAGACGGCCGACAACCCGCAGCTGCCGAAGGCGATCGTCGCGCCGCTCGATCCCGCCGATTACTCCTTTGATCCGTTGACGTTGATATGAAGCGAATCGCGCTCGTCGTGTCTCTCGTCCTGCTGGCCCCGGCGGCGCGCCCGGCCGCGGTCGATCCGCCGAAGCTCGCGGTGATCATCGTCGTCGACCAGATGCGCGCCGATTACGTCGAGCGGTTCAAGGGTGACTGGACGGCCGGATTGAAACGCCTGGTCACCGAGGGCGCCTGGTTCACGCGGGCGGCGTATCCGTACCTGCTCACCATCACGTGCCCCGGACACGCGACGATCTCCACAGGCACGTTCCCGAGCACGCACGGCGTGTTCTCGAATCAGTGGTGGGACCGCGAGTCCGGACAGCAAGTGCAGTGCTCCGATGATCCGTCAGCGACCAATTTCGGCTACGACGGACCCGGCAAGGATCACAACAGCGGTTATCGACTGAAGGTTCAGACGCTCGCCGATCGCTTGCGGGCGGAGCGCGGCGCGCATGTGGTGACGCTCTCGGCCAAGGCGCGCAGCGCGATCATGCTGGCGGGCCATGGCGGCGACGCCGTGACGTGGCTGAGTGAAGCGAGCGACACCTGGCTCACGTCGTCTGCGTTCGCGCCGGCGCCGGTGCCCGAGGTCGCACGCTTCATCGCCGCCCATCCCGTCGCAGCGGACTTCGGCAAGAGCTGGACGCCGTCGCTGCCGGTCACCCGCGAACCCAACGCCGACGCCGCGCCGGGCGAACGTCCACCGGCCGGGTGGAAGTCGACGTTTCCTCACGTGTTGAAGGGGACATCCGAACAGCCGGACGCGCCGTTCCGGGCGCAGTGGGATACCAGCCCGTTCGCCGACGCGTATCTCGCGGCGATGGCCGCGTCGCTCGTCGACCAGTTCCGATCTGGGAACCCACGAGGGCATCGACCTGCTCGGCGTCAGCTTCACCGGTCTCGATCGCATTGGTCACAAGTTCGGCCCCAGGAGTCAGGAAGTCCGCGAACACCTGGCGCGGCTGGACGCGACGCTCGGCGCGCTGCTCGATCACCTCGATCGCGCGGTCGGTCGCGGGCGCTATGTCGTCGCCCTGTCGGCCGATCACGGCGTCACGCCGATTCCCGAGCAGTTGGTGGCGGAGCACGCCGACGCCGGACGCATCCAGGCCTCGCCGATCGTCGAGCGCGTCGAGGCGCTGCTCGCGCCCGCTCTCGGCGGGCGCGGCCGCACGTCGCCAAGCTCGATGGCCGCGACGGCAATCTGTACTTCGCGAAGGGTGTCTACGATCGGCTGCGCGCGTCACCGCGTCTGCTGGACGAGCGTGGTGCGCGCCATCGCGTCGGCGCCGGGCATCGCACACGTGTTTCGAAGCGAAGCAGCTGAAGGGCGCGCGCCACGATGCCGATCCGTGGCGGCGCGCGGCAGCGCTCAGCTACGTCGAGGGGCGGAGCGGCGACCTCGTGCTCGCGCCGCGTCCCGGCTGGGTCGCTTCCACCGAGGCGGCGGCGCACGGCACGGCGTCGGCCGACGATCAGCGGGTCCCGATTCTCTTGATGGGGTACGGCATCAAGGCCGGACGTTACGATCAACCGGTGACGCCAGCCGATATCGCACCGACGCTGGCCGCGCTCTGCGGAGTCACGCTGCCACAAGCGGAGGGCCGGGCGCTGGGCGCCGCACTCAAGTGAAACGGAAACCGCCGGTGCCGTTTTTGGCCCGCGTGCTGTCGGTCGTGCGTCGCATTCCACCGGGACGGGTGGCGACGTACGGCGACGTCGCGGCGATGGCCGGCCAGCCGCGCGCGGCGCGGGCTGTCGGCAACATCATGCGCGACTGCAGACGCCCCGACGTCCCGTGTCACCGGGTGATTGCGGCAGGCGGCCGGCTGGGCGGCTACGGCGGGAACGAGGGGCTGAAACGGGCGCTGCTGGCGGCCGAGGGGCTGGTGGTATCGGGCTCGCGGGTCCGCGAACTCGAGCGGGTCCGCTTCAAACGATTGCCCAGGAACTCTCGTATCTCCTAGCGTGGCCGCCCCAAAGCAACGCCCGCCGATCCCCTTCCCGTCTAAAGAAGCGACGGTGAGCCAGGGCGCAACCCATGCCGATCCCAACGATCTCGTCGCACGCTGCCAGGCTGGAGACGTCGATGCCTTCGAGACGCTCTACCGGCAGCACTCGGCGCGGATTTACACCCTGGCGTGCCGCATTGGCGGATCGGTCGAGGACGGCGAGGACCTGCTCCAGGAGATCTTCCTGCAGGCCTACCGCAAGATTGGCAGCTTCAAGCGGGACGCAGCGATCGGGACCTGGCTGTACCGGCTCGCGCTCAACCACTGCCTCGACTATGTCCGCAGCCGGCAGGCCAAGATGAACAAGCTCACCGAGACGCTCGACGCCGAGGCCTCGTTCGAGCCGATGGCCCGCCGCGACACGCCGATTGCGCGCATGGATCTCGAACGGGCGCTCGAACGGCTTCCGGAAGGATGCCGGGAAGCGTTCGTGCTGCACGACGTCGAAGGGTTCGATCACAAGGAAGTCGGCGCGCTGCTCGGGATCGCGGAAGGGACGTCGAAGTCGCAGGTATTCAAAGCGCGCGCGAAGCTGCGCACGATGCTGCGTCGCAACTGACATGCATCCGAACGAAACGGTCATCCACGATTACCTCGACGACGCGCTGGATCTGCGCGCACGGACGGAGCTCGAGCGCCACCTCGCCGGCTGCGCCGAGTGCCGCCGGCTCGTCGACGATCTCCGGGAAATCCGGAAAGCCTTTGCGGGTCTCAAGGACGATCTGCGCGAGCCGCCGGTGCGGGCGTGGGGACGGCTCGAGCGCGCGATCCGGCTGGAACACGAATCACGATGCAACGCACGAGCCTCGCAGAGCGTCGCAGAGCGGCGAAGTTGGCGAACCGTCGCGCTCCGCGAGTTCTGCGTTCTACTGCCGTGGCTCGCAGCGGCGGCGGTCCTGATCCTCGCGACGGCGGTCGGCCTCCAGTTCCGCGGCGGCCGGCGCGCGGCCCCGACCTCGTCGACCGCGACGCCAGGCGCGTCGATCGCGTCTGGCGACGCGGCGCAGGCAGTGGAAGCCGAGCTGCGCGCCGCTGAAGAGCACTACACCAAGGCGATCACGGGGCTCGAGCAGATTACGAAGACCGAACAGGGCGCGCTCGACCCGGGCACGGCGGCAACGCTGCAGAAGAACCTCGCCGTGATCGATCAGGCGATCAGCGAGAGCCGCGCGGCGCTGCGCACGCAGCCGGCGAGCGAACCGGCGCAGGAAAGCCTCGTCGAGAACTTCAAGGCGAAAATCGCGCTGCTGCAGGACACGGTGGCGCTCATCAACGAAATGCGCAAAGGCAACGACGCGGGGGCGGCGCGGATCGTCTCCGGACTCAAACCAAAAGGCGACTCATAATGCGACGCATCTTCTCTTTCCTGACCATCGTCGTGGTGCTTGACGCGTGTCCGGTGGCGGCGCAGGGCCCTGACGACGTCCGCATCGTGGTTCGTGATGTCGTCAAGACGGTCACGCCGCGCGCCTATCAAGGGCGGACGAGGAACAACGGGCCCGAGCAGACCGAAACCTTCTCTCGGAAGGTGAAGGTCGGACGGGACGGCCGCGTCAGCATCTCGAACATCTCCGGCGACATCAAGGTCACCGGCGGCTCCGGCGACGATGTGACGATCGAAGCGGTCAAGCGCACGCGCGGCGATCGCAGCCAGCTCGGCGCAGTCCAGATCATCGTCGACGATCGGCCCGGTCGCGTCGAGGTGCGAACCGAGTACGAGAACGACCGGAGCTACCGGAACCGCAACATCGACGTGTCGGTCGACTATACGGTCCTCGTGCCGGCCACGGCGACAGTCGACGTCAAATCGATTTCCGGCAACGTCGCGGTGACGGGCGTTCAGGGTGCCGTCCACGCGGAAACGGTGAGCGGGACGGTCACGACGTCAGCGACGGGAAAGCTGACGGCCAAGACGGTGTCCGGCGATCTGGAGCTCGTCAATGCGCCGGCCGACGCCGACCTGAGCGCGGCGACCGTCAGCGGCACCATTCGCGCGAAGGGGCTCAAGATCCGGACGCTGGACCTCGGCAGCGTCAGCGGCGATCTATTCGTGACCGACATCGCGTGCGATCGTCTTGGAGTGAAATCAGTCAGCGGCAACGTCGAATTCGCCGGCACGCTCGGCAAGGGCGGCCGCTACGAGATCAACTCGCATTCCGGCGACATTCGATTGGCGCTCGCGGGCAACACCGGGTTCGAGCTGAACGCCAACAGCTTCAGCGGCTCGATTCGCTCCGACTTTCCGGTGACGCTGGGCGGGACGAGCGACCGTAACGATCGAAGGCGGTCCGGACCCGGACGCGCGACACACGCGGTCTATGGCGACGGGAGCGCGACGTTGAACATCCGCACATTCAGCGGCGATATCGTCATCACCAAACGCTGAGCTGGCTTCGACGCTGTGGCACTCCGATTGCTGAAGGTCTGTATAATTGGACCAGTTTTCAGCTCGGCTGTTGCCAGGTTTGATCGGAGGCCAGGAATGAAGCGAACGATTTTCGTGGGAGCTCTCGTGGGAGCGCTCGCGGCAAGCACTGCCTTTGCGCAATCGTCCGCGCAAGGGCGGGCAGACGGCGAATGAAGGCCATACGGCCCCGAAGCAGCAACCGCTGACCGAGGCGGCGCCGGCGGCCCCGGACGGGAGCCTGGCGCTCGGCACCGTGCACATCCCGAGAGCCGTAAAAGCCAACGGCCAGCCTTTGGCGGCCGGCACCTATCAAGTGCGGCTGACGCCGGACAACGCGTCGCCGGTGGCCAAGGGTGCGACCGCCTCGCTCGAGCGCTGGGTCGAGTTCGTCAAGGGCGGCAAGGTGGCGGGGCGCGAGGTGATGACGATCGTCCCGCAGACCGACGTCCCGAAGATTCAAAAGGACGCGCCGCCGCGGCCGGGTTCCTCGACGGTGCAGGCCCTGAAGGGCGGCGACTACCTCCGGCTCTGGATCAATCGCGGGGGCACATACTACCTCGTGTACTTCGCGGTCTAACGCGTCGTTCGACGTGCTAAGAGTGAGGGGCTGAGGGCGAACCCTCGGCCCTTTTTTGTACGGTCGCTAGAATCGCCGACGCCTCCAAGGTCCTGTCTGACGTTTTCTCCGGCGATGTCGAGCGCCTCTCCTGCCCTTCCAGCCCATCCCGCCCACTCAGACCGCCATCACATCGAACTGCTCGTGATGGAGGTGGACGTCGGCCTTGATGCTGACGTCCTTGCCGATCGACTGTTTCAAATCCCTTAGCACCGCCTGTTCCTCTTCCTTCAGCGCCCGCGCGATGTCGGGGTTCACGCGCAAGAGCAGGCGGTGGCCGTTGAGATCCGGCGACACCTTTTTCACTTCGTTGAGAATCTCGTAACAGATCGTCGAGCTCGACTTGATGACGCCGCTGCCCGAGCAGTACGGACACGGCTCGGTGAGGACGCGCTCGAGGCTCTGCTTCACCCGCTTGCGGGTGATGATCACCAGCCCGAAGTCCGAGACCTGCAGCGCCTTCGACGGCGATCGATCCTTTTTCAGCTCCAGTTCGACGGCCTGGAGGACCTTCTGGCGGTTCTTCTTGTCCTCCATGTCGATGAGGTCGAGCACGATGATGCCGCCGAGGTCGCGCAACCGGATCTGCCGCACGATTTCCTTGACCGCTTCGAGGTTGGTCTTGACGATCGTGTCCTCGAGGCGGCCCGCGGTCTTCTTGCCGACATAGCGTCCGGTGTTCACGTCGATCGCGACCAGCGCTTCGGTCTGGTTGATGACGATCGAGCCGCCGGACTTCAGCCACACCTTGCTCTTCAGCGCCTTGTCGATCTCGCCCTGGATGCCGTACTCGTCGAAGATCGGGAACGGCTTCGCGTACAGCTTCACCTTGGGCGCCAGGCTCGGCATGATGCGCTCGACGAGCTCGAGGACGCGCTGGTGCTCGGTGGCGTTGTCGATGCGGATCGCCTGGTAGTCCTCGGTGAGCAGGTCGCGCAGCAGGCGGCTGACGATGCTCTGCTCCTGGTAGAGCACGGCCGGCGCCCGCGACGACTCCGTGCGCTGGCGGATTTCCTTCCAGATCTTGTGGAACGCCACCAGGTCGCTGAGGATGTCGTCCTTCGGGCGACCACTGGCCGCGGTCCGGATGATGACGCCACCGTTGAACCCGGTTTCGTCGCGGAACTCGCGCACGATGCCGCGCAACCGGCCTCGCTCTTCGCGCGATTCGATCTTGCGCGACACGCCGATGTGGTCCACCGTCGGCATGAAGACGAGGAAGCGGCCCGGCATCGTGACGTGGGATGTGAGGCGGGCGCCCTTCGTGCCGAGCGGCTCCTTCACCACCTGGACGATGATTTCCTGGCCCTCGCGAAGCAGATCTTCGATCTTCGCCTTCGGCCGATCCCGATCGCCCCGCGAATCGGTTCGACCCGGGGCCGCGCCGGCCCCGCCCTCGGCGCGCGGCCGGCCCCCGCCGTCGCCCTTGGCGTCATCCTCGTCGTCGAGCTTGTCGAACTCCTCCGGGTTGATCACATCGTCCACGTAGAGGAATCCGTCGCGCTCGAGGCCGAGGTCGATGAAGGAGGACTGCATGCCGGGCAGGACCTTCGACACGCGCCCCTTGTAGACGTTGCCGACGACGCTGCGCTGGCGCTCGCGCTCGACGAAGATTTCGGCGACGAGATCGTCCTCGAGGATGGCCACCATGGTCTCGTGGCCGTTGGAGGAGACGATCATCTCCTTGTTCATTTCACGAACTCCTGCAGCGTTCGGCTCCCGGCTATCGGCTTTCAGCGGCGAATCGCTGAAAGCTGACAGCCGAAGGCCGACAGCCAAAAGTTCAGTTCGTGAATCTGCGCATGCGTACGTTCAGCACCAGCCCGAAGCCGGCGAGCGTCGCGATCATCGACGACCCCCCATAGCTCATGAGCGGGAGCGTGAGTCCTTTGACCGGCGCCAGTCCTGCCGACATGGTGATGTTGTAGACCACCTGGAAGGTGAAACTGGCGAGGACGCCGAGTACGAGATACGAGCCGAGGCGATCCTTGGCGAGCCGGGCCGCCTCGAGCGTGCGCAAAATCACGAACAGATACAAGCCGAGCGCCACCAGGACGCCGGCAAACCCCTGCTCCTCGGCCAGCACCGAGAAAATGAAATCGTTGTGGGCGACGGGCAGGAACCGCAACTGGCCCTGCGTCCCCTTCTTGAATCCCTTGCCCTGAAGTCCCCCGGACCCGACGGTGATGCGCGCCTGGATCTGCTGGTAGCCGGCGCCTTTCGCATCCTGCGAGGGATCGAGGAACGTCGAAATCCGGGTCTTCTGATAGTCCTTGAGCGCGAACCTCCACGCGACGGGCGCCGCGAGGAGACAACCCAGAAACAGGAGGCCGAGGATGCGCATGCGCATGCCGGCGAGATAGGCGACCGCCAGAAACACCGGCAGCAGCGTGACCGCCGTGCCCAGGTCCGGCTCCTTCGCGATGAGGGCGAACGGAATGAGGGTGAGCGTGCCGCCCACAAAGAGATCGGTCCAGGCCGGCGTGCCGCGGTTCTCGCCGAAGAACTTGGCGAGCACCAGCGCCACGCCGACCTTGGCGAACTCGGACGGCTGCAGGTTGAAGCCTCTGATGGCGATCCAGCGCCGGGCGCCCATCTGCACCATGCCGAAGAACATGACGTAGAGCAGCAGGCCGAGCAGGCCGATGTAGATCAGGTGTGACTTGTCGGTGAACGTCCGATAGTCAAGGGTGAGCGTGAACAGCAGCGCCACCATGCCCAGACCGATGGCGTAGAGTTGCGTGATGTAGAGGCGCGACGTGACCCGCGTGGGATCGGCCGACGTGCTGTAGATCATCATCACACCGAGCGCGCAGAGCGCGAGGATCGCGATCAGCAGCGCCCAGTCGATGTGATAGTAGAGGCGGCGTTCGAACACTGCTAGTTCTGCGGCTCAGGCGCAGACTTCCGCGCGTACGGATCCTTGTAGTCGAGATGGAAATCCGCCGGCGGTTCCGGCAGCGGACGCCCTTCCTTCTTCGCGAAGTAGGTGTCGAGGATGTGATGCGCCACCGAGGCGGCGTTCGGGCCGTGAATGCCGTGCTCGAGAAAGACCACGCCGGCGATCTCCGGCTTGTCGCGCGGCGCGAAGAAGACGAACCAGCCGTGGTCGCGAAAATCGCGGTTGCTCTTCGCCGCCGCCACTCGACCAGCGTTCGAAATCACCTGGGCCGTGCCGGTCTTGCCGCTGATGTCCATGCCGACAATCCGCGCGCGGCCGCCGGTGCCGCCGCCGTTGACCACGCCCCAGAGCCCGTCGCGAATCGCCTGCAGCTTGTCGTGATCGATGTCCACCGTTTTCTGCGGCGGTGGCACCGGTGCCGGCACCCAACCTTTGCCCTCGTCAACCGCCTTCAACAGGTGCGGCGTGACGCGGGTGCCGCCGTTGGCGAGCGTCGACATGTAGACGGCCATCGACACCGGCGTCAGCGACACCGCACCTTGCCCGATACCGACCGAAATCGTTTCGCCGGCGTACCACTTCTCGTGCATCTTCTCGAGCTTCCACTTGGTCGACGGCACCAGTCCCTGCTGCTCGTTCGGCAGGTCGATGCCGCTCTTGACCCCGAGGCCGAGATTGGTCGCCCACTTGTTGATCTTGTCGACGCCGACCAGGTTCGCGACGGTGTAGAAGTACACGTCGCACGATTGCTCGATCGCGTGCCGCAGATCGAGCGTGCCGTGTCCTCCCTTCTTCCAGCAGGCGAAGTGGTGACCGTAGAACGTCGCCCCGCCGGCGCAGCTCGCGCGGAAATCCGGGGTGATGATGCCTTCTTCGAGGCCGGCGAGCGCGACCGCCATCTTGAACGTCGATCCGGGTTGATACTTGCCCTGGATCGCCCGGTCCTGCAGCGGCTTCAGCGGATCGTTGAGGAGCATGGAGAACGAGGCTCGATCGATGCCCGACGCAAAGGCGTTGGGATCGTATTCGGGCAGGCTCGCGAACGCGAGCACTTCGCCATTCTGCGGATCGAGCACCACCGAGGCGCCGTTGAAGCCGGCGACCCGGAAGCCATCTTCGACGGCCTTCTGCAGATCGAGGTCGAGCGTCAGCTGCAGCCGCTTGCCCTCCACCGGATCCTGTTTGTCGAGCGTCCGGATTTCGCGGCCGACGCTGTTCACCACGACGCGCCTGGCGCCGTCGATGCCCATCAACTGCGCGTTGTAGACCTTCTCGATGCCCGCCTGGCCGACGATGTCTCCGCTCTTCAGGCTCTCGTCCTCGCTGACCTCCTTGTCGCTCACCTCGCCGACGTAGCCGAATGCGTGCGCGGCGAGCTTGTCCGGATATCGTCGCGTCGGCATTGGCTCGACCAGCACGTCCGGCAGCTCCAGGCGGCGGGCCCGGACGGCGGACACTTGAGCGATCGATGCGTCCAGCACGATCGTCACCGGCCGGTACGTCGGCTCGCGGCGATGCCGGTCGACGGTCTCGCGAACGCTCGATTCTTCGTATCCGAGAATCGCGGCCAGCATCCGAATCGTGCGATTCAGATCCTTGCTGTGCTCGCGCATGATCGAGATGCTGAAGGAGGGCCGGTTCTCGATGAGGATGCGGCCGTCGCGGTCCAGGACGATGCCGCGCGGCGCGCGCAGCGCCAAGGTGCGCTGATGGTTGTTCTCGGCCATCTCCTCGAACTTCGCGTGCTGCGCGACCTGCAGCACCCAGAAGCTGATCGCGAGGATCGAGAACAGTCCCGTGATGACGTACTGCAGGACCGACAACCGGGTGATGATGCCGCGGCGATCTTCTACGTTACTCATGCGTTCCTGCTACCGCCGGATACGGCCCCGCTGCGCCCGCCGTTTCTCCATCGCGCCAGGCAGCAGCTCGACCAGTTGAAACAGCACCACGCCGACGACCGCGTTGCCGACCGCCTGTCCGGTGACCGCCGCGTACGGCGTGCCGAAATGCCGGAGGTCGAGCAGCACGTATAACCCCATGAATACCACCGCATGGAGCACCGTGGCGGAAAAAAAGACCACGAACCTCGGCAGCGTGTGGACCACGATGAACTGGGTACCGATGATGCCGGCCAGAAAGCCCACCAACGTCTTCGCCAGCCCACCAATCCCGATCACGTTGCTCGACAACGCATCCTGCACAAGCCCGGCCAGCGCCCCGGCCAACAGGCCGGTCGTGGGCCCCATCGTCAGCGCCAGGTACACCACCACGACCAGCACCAGGTCCACCGCAACCGTTCCGCGCACGATGAACCGTGCGAGGGTGGTCTGAAGAGCTAGGGCCGCGGCAACCGCCAGGATGACCCCGGCGGCTTTCACTCCGAGCCCCCTCCGCCGCTGTCGCGTGCCGGCGTCGGAGTCACGACCACCAGCACTTCCTCGAGCGCGTTGAAATCGACGGCCGGCCTCACCACAATCCGTTTGTAGGCGCCGCCGCTGCGGTCCATCGATTCGATTTGGCCGATGATGAGCCCCTTCGGATAAATCCCGTCGATCCCCGACGTCACGACGACGTCGCCGACGACCAGGTCGTACACTTCCGACACGTACTCCATCTCCAGGCGATCGCCTCCAACGCCAACCACGACGCCCTGCGCGCGCGAGCGCTCGACGATCGCGCCGGCCGCCGCGTTGCGATCCACGAGCAGCTGCACTTTCGCCGAGCGTGCGCTCGGCACGACGATCCGCCCGACGACGCCCGCCGGCGCAATCACCGCCATGTCAGGCCGCAGGCCCTCGCGCGTGCCCTTGTCGATCGTGACCGTCCGGAAATCCTGCGTCGGCGCCGTCCCGATGATCTCGGCGGCCGCCGTCTGCAGACTCGTACGATCGCGAAGCTCGAGGAGCTTTTCCAGCCCGCGCGCGCGGCTCGCCAGGGCGCGCTGCTCCTGGGAGGCGATCTGCGCCGCCGCCAGATCGCGCTTGAGCGTGTCGTTCTCCTGTTTGAGGTGCCGCAGGCCGATGTAGCCGCTCCACACGCGCCGCACGCCGAAGACGACGCCGGATATCGAGCGCTGCGCTTCCGAAAAGATCCCGAACGTGACCGCCTCGAGCACCGGCACGCCGCTCTTGGAGTTGACCTGCGCGGAAATCAGGACGACGTGCAACAGCATCACCGCCACGAAGAGGATGCCGGTGCGCTGCCGGAGATCGATCACAGCCACCGGGTTATCCCGTCTGCCGGACCTTGGTGTCCTGGGTGTCCTTGGTGGTGAGTCAGCCTCGCGAGCATGCTAGTCGATGGAGATTTTTCGCAAGAGATTGAAATCCGACAGCATCTTCCCGGCGCCGAGCACGACCGATGACAGCGGGTCCTCCGCCATCGCCAGCGGCAGGCCGGTTTCCTCGCGCAGCCGCTTGTCGAGGTTCTTCAGCATCGAGCCGCCGCCGGTGAGCACGATGCCGCGATCGACGATGTCGGCGGACAGCTCGGGCGGCGTGCGCTCGAGCGCCACGCGCACGGCGTCGACGATGACGTTGACCGTTTCGGCCAGCGCCTCGCGAATCTCCTCGTCGGTAATCGTGATCGTCTTCGGCACGCCCTCGATCAGGTGCCGCCCCTTGATCTCCATCGTCATCCGCTCCTCGAGCGGGAACGCGGACCCGATTTCGATCTTGATCTGCTCGGCGGTGCGTTCGCCGATCAGGAGGTTGTACTGTTTCTTGACGTACTGGATGATCGCTTCGTCCATTTCGTTGCCGGCGACCCGGACCGCCTTGCTGTAGACGATGCCGGCGAGCGAGATGACGGCGATGTCGGTCGTGCCGCCGCCGATGTCGACAATCATGTTGCCGGACGGTTCGGTGATCGGCATCCCGGCCCCGATCGCGGCCGCCATCGCTTCCTCGACCAGGTGCACTTCGCTGGCCTTCGCGCGGTAGGCGCTGTCCTTGACCGCGCGCTTCTCCACCTGGGTGATCTCCGACGGCACGCCGATGACGATGCGAGGGCGGACCCACACGTTGCGGTTGTGGGCCTTCTTGATGAAGTAGGTCAGCATCTTTTCGGTGACTTCGAAGTCCGCGATCACGCCGTCCTTCATCGGCTTGATGGCCACGATGTTCCCGGGCGTCCGCCCGAGCATGTCCTTCGCATCCTTGCCGACGGCTTCGACGCGGCCGGTCACCTTGTTGATGGCCACGATCGACGGCTCGTTGACGACAATCCCCTTGCCGCGGGCATAGACGCAAGTGTTGGCGGTTCCGAGGTCGATGGCCAGATCGCTGGAGAACAACGAAAGCATCGAACGAAGGCTCAATCGAGGCACCTCATGGTCGGTAGTCGGCAGTCGGGCGTCGGTGGTCGATGGTCATTGGCGTTTCAACGATCGGTGGTCGTATCGTGCAGTGTTTCGCCGTTGTGTGCAGTCATGGGCAACGCGGCTACCGACTCCGACCATCGGCTCCTGACTACTGACTATCGACCCTCTAGGCGTTTCCTTCAGGAGCGTTGGCGGCTTGAATGCCGTTTTTTCCGGCGTCCTTGACCCGGTACATGGCTTTGTCGGCGGCCTGCATCAGTTCGTCGGCCGAAGCCGCCACGTCGGGCAGGGTGGCGACCCCGACCGAGACGGTGAGGTGGATGTCGAGGCCGTCGCCGGCCAGAAACTTGTGCGCCGCCACACGCTCGCGGATGCGCTCGCCGACGGCAAAGGCGCCTTCGCAGCCGGTGTCCGGCAGCACGAGGGCGAACTCGTCGCCGCCAAAGCGCGCCACGACGTCGGTTTCGCGGGCGCTGCCGCGGATGACCGCCGCCGCCTCGACCAGAGCACGGCTGCCGCACAGATGGCCGTGGGTGTCGTTCACGCCCTTGAATCCGTCGAGGTCGATGAACAGCAGCGATAACGGCCGGCCGTTGCGCGAGGCGCGTTTGGTTTCTTTCCGGAGCACCATGTTGAGGTAGCGCGAGTTGTACAAATGCGTCAGGTCGTCGGTTACCGACAGCGCTTCCGCCCGCTTCAGGATGAGCGCGTTGTCGAGCGCTACCGACGCGGGTTCCAGCAGCACGCGTACCTGCCGTAGCATGCTCGGCGCCAAACGCGGTTCGCGAGAGGACGGCAGGCGATCGAGGCCCACGATCGCCCCGACGCGGCGGCCGCGGCAGCTCAACGGAAACGCCATCACGGCGCCGACGAACGGATCCTGCACCCGCGGGTCCTGGCGCAGATCGGCGGTGACGAACTCCTGGCCGTGTTTCATGACCCAGGTGGCAATGGCGTACACCGCGGGGCCCATGTCGGGCGTGAGGCCACGATCGGCGAGCACGGACAGTTGAGCGGAGAGGTCGGCCGACACGACCGCCCAGCAGGGAGCCGGGACCCACGTAGACGCGCGGTCGACCAGCGTTTCCGCGACCTTCGGCGGTTCGAGCGAGGTATTGACCGCGCGGACGATATCGAGGAGCGCGTCGCGACGCTCGACGCGGCCGCGAAGCGCACGCTGAAAGACGCGCAGCTTGGTCGCGAGATCGAGCCCAGGCGTGGAAAGCGAGATTTCGCTGGCGCGGCGAAGTCTCGTGCCGCTCTTACCGGCGGGTCCGACCGCGTGATAGAGCGCGACCGGAATCCTCGTAGCGCGACTGGCTGGTGGCATCCGTAAGTGCTACTAGACTCTGCAAATATACCATACGCTTGCCGGTAACTGCTTGCCACAACGTAAGTTCATGGCATACGATCAGAGTCTCCCGGAGCTCCCGGCTGCCAGCTTCCAGCTATCAGCTTTCAGCCGGAGCTCAAGCAACAAGAGTCCTGCGGGCTCTGGGCCACCCTGAGATCCGATAGCTGACAGCTACTGAGTGCAGATATGACGATGCTGGATCGGATGCGCCGGCACCGGGACTGGCTCAAATGGAGCCTCGGCCTCGTGTGTGTGGCGTTCGTGCTCTTTTACATTCCCGATTTCCTGAAAGGCACCGGCGCGGATGCGGCCTCGTCCGACACCATCGCCAAAGTCGAGGGACACGAGATCACGGCTGGCGAGTTTCGGCGGACCTACCAGGCTCAAGTGCAGGCCTATCGATCGGCCTACGGCGCGAACATGAACGACCAGCTGCTGAAGCAGCTGGGGATTGAGCAGCAGATCCTCCAGCAGATGGTAGATGAGCGCGCCGCGCTGGCCGAAGCCGAGCGCCTGGGCGTCACCGTCAGCGACGAGGAAGTGCGCCAGCGCATCTTCGCGATGCCCGCATTCCAGGAGAACGGCGGCTTCATCGGCGAGCAGCGCTATCAGCAGCTGCTGCGAATGCAGCGGCCGCCGATGATGCCCTCCGAATTCGAAACCAACGTCCGCCGCGGCTTGACGGTCGAAAAGCTGCGGGCCTCGCTCACCGATTGGCTCGCGGTACCCGACAAGGAGCTCGAGGAGGCGTACCGCCGCCGGAACGACAAGATCAAGCTCGCCGTCGTCACCTTCAACGCCGACAGCTTCCGCGGTCAGGCAACCGCGAGCGACGCCGATGTCGCGAGCCATTTCGAAGCGCACAAGAACGACTTCAAGATTCCCGAGAAGCGCAAGATCCGCTACGTGCTGCTCGACATCGAGGCGATGCGCGGCAAGGTAGTGGTGCCGCCGGCCGACATCGAGAAGGCCTACAACAGCAGCATCGAACAGTACACGACACCCGAACAGGTGCGCGCCAGCCACATCCTGCTCAAAACCGAAGGCAAGACCGACGCGGACGTGAAGGCCAAAGCGGAGGCGATTCTCAAGCAGGCCAAGGCCGGCGCCGACTTTGCCGAGCTGGCGAAGAAGAATTCCGAGGACGAGTCGAACGCGAAGAACGGCGGAGACCTCGATTACTTCGGTCGCGGACGCATGGTGCCCGAGTTCGATCAGGCCGTGTTCGCGATGCAGCCCGGGCCAGATCAGCGATCTCGTCAAGACGCAGTACGGCTACCACATCATCAAACTGGTGGACAAGAAAAACGCGGCGACCCGCTCGCTGGCGGAGGTCCGGCAGCAGCTGACCGATCAGCTCGCCTACGAACGCGCGCAGGCGCAAGCCGCTGTTCTGGCGGAGAAGCTCGAGAAGCAGGTGAGCAAGCCCGCGGATCTCGACAAGGTTGCGAAGGCCGAAGGGCTCACCGTGCAGGAGTCCGGCTTCTTCGCGCGCGAGGAACCGATTCTGGGTCTCGGTCCGGCGCCCGAAGCCGCCAATAAGGCCTTTGACATGAAACCGGGCGACGTCGCCGGTCCGCTGCGCGCGTCACGCGGCCTCGTGTTCGAAACGCTCGTCGCGAAACAGGATCCGTACGTGCCGAAGCTCGACGAGGTGAAGGAGCGCGTCCGGGACGAAGTGATCAAGCAGAAGGCGCGCGACCTGAGCACTCAGAAGGCCGCGGAGCTGGCGGCGAAGCTGAAGGCGGCGCCCGACTTCGAGAAGGCCGCCAAGGCCGCCGGCTTCGAAGCGAAGACCACCGAACTGATTGCGCGGGATGCGCCGCTTCCGGACCTCGGCGCCTCGCCAGCGGTCGAAGACGCCGCGTTCAAGCTGCCGGTCGGCGCCGTGAGCACCGCGATTGCGACCGACAACGGCACCGCCGTCGTCAAAGTGCTCGACAAGAAAGAAGTGACCGCGGACGAGTGGTCGACGGCCAAGGATCGCTTCCGCGACGAACAGCTCGCCGAGAAGCGGAACAGATTCTTCTCCGCCTATATGGTGAAGGCGAAGCAGAAGATGAAGATCGACGTCAACCGCGAGTCGCTGCAACGGGTGGTCGGGTAGCGGTTGACGGACTTCAAGGACACAGAGGGGAACAGAGGACACAAAGGACCGTCACGCTGCGGCGCCGCCTCTGTGTCCTTTGTTCACCTTCGTGTCCTTATCTGCGAGCGATCTCACCGCAAGAATGTAAATGGCATGAGAGCGAGTACCTCCCCGGGCCGGAACATTGACATCGGCCCCCGGATCGCCCGCAGCGCTTCGATTTCGCCCCGCGTCATATTGGCGTGCATCCAGGCGGCCAGCGCGGCCGCCTGCAGCGAGTCGCTCGATCCGCTGAACTGTTCCGACAGCAATTCGTAGAAGCTCTTTCGCGGCGGGTAGACGACGACTTCCACGTCGCTGTCGGCGGCGATTTTCGCCCGCTGTTTCGCGATCGCGATGGCGCGGTCCAGGCCGCCGAGCTCGTCGACCAGCTTGTTCTGTTTCGCCTGCCGCCCGGTCCACACCCGGCCCTGCGCCAGCGCGTCGATTTTCTCGGGCGTGCTGTGCCTCGACTCCGCCACCTTTTCCACGAACTGGTCGTAGAACGCCTGGAGCTGCTCCTGTAGTTTCTTGAGCTCCTCAGGGTTGTAGCGGCGCGCCGGCGAGTTGATTTCGGCGTTACGGCCGATGCTGGTCGACTCGATCCGCGCGCCCAGCTTCTCGTAGACGCCGCCGGTGACGAACTTGCCGCCGAAGATCCCAATCGAGCCGGTCAGCGTCGAGGGCTGCGCGACGATCACCTGCGCCGGCATGGCGATGTAGTAGCCGCCGGACGCCGCCAGATCCGACATCGACACGACGAGCGGCCGATCGGCGCGCTCGTTCCTGGTGATCATCAGCTCGCGCCAGATGGCGTCCGAGGCCGTCGCCGATCCGCCGGGGCTGTCGATGCGCAGCACGATGGCGCGCACCAGGCTGTCGCGGCGGGCCTGCCGGATGTACTCGACCAGCGTCTCTGATCCCGCGACCGGACCATTCACCGGGTCGTAGCCGCTCTTGCCGCTGGTGATGGTGCCGGACGCGTAAATCACGGCGACGCGCGGTCCGCGATTGAGGCCGACCGACGACGGGCTGATCCGGCTGTACTCCTCGCCGTCGATTTGCCGCCGCTGCGCGCCGCCGCGCAGCCTCTCCTCCACCTGATCTTCGTAGGCCACATCGTCCACGAGTCCCGCGCGCAGCGCGTCCTCCGGAAGGAACGGTCCGTCGTCGAGGATGCGTGCGGACTTCGGCTTCGTTCTTCTTGCGGCTATCGGCGATGCCCCGCACGATCTGTTCGTACAGATCGCGGTTCAACGACTCGTCCATCTCCTTCTGCGGTTTGGTGTAGCCCTTCTCGGTAAAGGTGTTCACGGCCGTCTTGTACTCGCCGATGCGATGCAGATCCGGATAGACGTTGACCTTGTCGAGCGTGCCGCGGAGGAACAGTTCGTAGGTGGCGACGCCCGTCAGGTCGAGCGAGGTCGAAGGCATCAGAAACACTTTGTCGGCGGCCGTGGCCAGGTAGTACTCGCGGTCGCCCGCGTTTTCCATGTAGGCGTAGACCGGCTTGCCCGATTTCCTGAAGTCGATCACCGCGTCGCGAATCTCCTGCACCTTGGCCCAGAAGGGCGACTCGAAGCCGGTCGGCTTGAGCAGGATCGCGCGCACGCGTCCGTCGACCTTTGCCTTGCGCAGGCTGTCCACCACGGATCGTACCGTTGGCGTCTTGACGCCGCGGACGTAGCTGACGACGTCGGCCGGCGCCACCTCCGTGAGGTCGCCGCCGACGCGCAGCACGAGAGTCGAGTTCGACGCGACGGCGGGTTCGCGGCCGAAGGCGAGGTACAGCAGCGCGAAACCGACGATGGAGATGAAGAACGCGATGCCGAGCAGCGTGAACAGGATGGCAAAACCACGGCGAGCCATAGATGTCGCTCCAGTCCTGAGTATAGCGGTCCCGCCTCCTGCCGGCACGGCGGTTTCGAACGGCGCCGGAAGGCCGCGACGCCGGCGCCCGCTCCGTAAGATCTGCGATTCCCGTCCCGATCGCGGTTGCAGATTCTGCAACACGACGGCTCGCTCTCGCGTGTTTCTCGAACGATTCGACGGCTCGGCCGTCGGCATCGTCTTCGCACTTTGACGATCCGCCTTCGCTCGCCACAATCGTGACGGCGAGCTTCGGCGAGACAGGTGCTATGATCCGACTCCCTCGCATGACGATCGCGGCGTTGAAACAGTCGATGGATCGGCGCTTCACGCGTCTCGATCGGCGTTTGCGAAGACAGTTCGACGCGATCGATCAGAGGTTCGAATCGATCGACCGCCGATTCGAGTCGGTCGATCGACGCTTCGAGGCGGTCGACCGACGGTTCGATGACCTCGAAGCCCGCCTGACGGCGCGCATCGATATGCGGTTCGAATCGCTCTCTGAGAAAATCGATGCGGTGTTGACCCAGACGACAGTGATGCGCGATCAATTCGTTCGCGTCGCTGACGAGCACGAATACCGGATCCGCGACCTCGAGGTGCGACTGCCCCGCTGATCCGTGCCGCCCAGCGGTCGCTTTTGAGATCTTCAGTTATACTGAACGTTCCGGCTTGCCCCGGGTTTTCACCACTGCGGAAGTGGCGGAACGGCAGACGCGCTAGCCTCAGGAGCTAGTTGGAGCAATCCAGTGGGGGTTCGAATCCCCCCTTCCGCACCAGCAATCAAGATCCGCAACAGATCCCGCGCACTTCGGTCGGGTGCGCCGATCGGCGATCACGATCTGATCACCAACGGCTCTTTACGGGTTGTACGGTATCGTCCGGGGCCGTCGTCACGCGAGCCTTTCTTGTTGTTGATTCACGAAAAGCTCACAGCGAATTGACGCCCCCGGCGGCGCGGAGCGCAACCGGGAGTAGTGCTTCCGAGTATTCGTGTGGAATGAGAGCGAGGATGTCATGTCGAGAGAAACGCCTGAAGAAGTGCTCAAAGCGATCGTCGATGGAATCAACGCCGGGAATCTCGACGTCCTCCTGTCTCTGTATGAGCCCGAAGCCGCCTTTGCGACGCAGCCTGGCAGTCTCGCTCATGGCTTGGCCGGTGTTCGTGACTCACTGGCCGCGTTCCTGGCGATGAAGGGCACGCTCGATCTCAAAGTGACACGCGTTCTCGAGGCAGGTGGTCTGGCTCTCGTTGCAGGAGTCTGGTCCTTCTCGGGAACGGGGCCGGACGGCGCACCGGTGAAGCTGACGGGACACAACGCGGACGTTCTGCGTCGCCAAGCAGACGGTTCCTGGCGCTTCGTGATCGACAACCCCTGGGGCACCGACTAAGCGTCGCTATTTGCCGCGTCGGCGCGGGCGGCGACGTCGATCAACCGCGAATGACGGCGGCTCGTCGTAATAGGGCGGGAAGAACTCGCGGATCAGATTCGGAGGATTGGCCCAGGTGCGGGCGTCGAACGCCTGCCGGTGGATCGCGGACGTCGATTGCTCGTCCACGAGCTCAGCCCATCCTTCGACGACGAGCACTCCGCCGAGTAAGCTCCCCACGTCGTATTCATGGCCAACCCGAAATAGTCGAGGCGAAAGCCATCGATGTCCGCCGTGCGCGGCGTCGAAATGATTCTGATGCGCATCGCCCTCACCACCTGGGCTTTCGCGCGCCCTTCTGACGGTTTCGATCCGATGTCGAGGAGATTCGGGTTGCAAGGCGGATACCCACGGATCGCGGGAAATGGCTGAGACCGCGCCGCGTCGAGCTCTCAGACAGACGCCGAGGCGGCAGGCGCGCGATCCAGGATGTCCTCGCGCGTGCGATCCCAGTAGATTTTCTTGCCTTCGCGATAGCTGCGCGTCGCCATGATCACGGCGATGGAATGGGCAAAGCCGGTCTCGATGCTCCCGTTCGGCGTCTTCCGGCTGCGCATGCACGCCAGCCAGTTGTCGGTGTGCGCCTTGAGGTTGTCGTCCTGCTTGACCGGCGGGACGTCGGTCGTCCCGGGCAGCAGGACCGGTTCCGGTTTTGCCGCGGCCGAGCGTAGATCGAAGACAACGTTCGATCCCCACAGACTGCGCGGCTCGGCGAGGAACCACCACTGCGGGCTGCCCTCGCCACCAGGAGAGTAGAGCGTCCCGCGCGTGCCACGAATGATCGTGTGATCGCCGTAGGCGTTGCCGAAGGTGGTGCTGTACGAATAGAGCACTTCGCCCTTCGCAAACGTCGAGACCGACTGGAACGTGTCGGGGTTCTCGCGAACATCGTGCCACGCGAAGATGCCGCCGTTCGACACCGTGTCGTCGGGGACGAACGTGTCGAGATAGAAATGCGCCAGTCCCGACCCGTGGCTGTACCACTGGTCCGTGATGCCGCCGGAAAAATCCTTGAAGATGCGGAATTCGAAGTACATGCGCGGGTCGAACGGGCGATCGGGCCGGCCGAGCAGCCATCGCTTCCAGTCGGTGTCGCGCTCGCGGATGGCCGCGACGTTCTCGTCCTTCGGCACGTGCCAGCGCGGCCCGTTGTAATTCCAGCTCTGGCTGATCGAGACCACCTTGCCCAGCTTTCCGCCTCGGATCATCTCCCGCACGCGCTGCTGATACGGACAACTGAGCCACTGCGATCCCATCTGCACGACGCGTCCGCTCGCAACGACCGCTTCGCGCGCCAGCCTCGCGTCGTCCACCGTATTCGCCATCGGTTTCTCGCAATAGCAGTCCTTCCCCGCTCGAACCACCTCCGCCAGAATCCTCGCGTGCTGATGATCGCCGGTCGCGATCATCACGGCGTCCAACTCCTGGTCGGCGAGCATCTCCTCGGAGTACTGATAGGTCTTCGGCCGATGTCCGAACCGACGCTGCGCGTCGTCTGCAGAGCGGTCGCGATTCACGGACCACAGATCGCACACGCTGCGGATGTCGAAGTTCGGATCGGTCGCGGCCGACAGCTCGAGCATCTGCCGGTGCCCCGCCGATCGATGGCCACAGCCGATCAGCCCGATTTGGATGCGATCGTTCGCCCCGAGAATCCGGGAGTACGAGCGGGCCGACAGGAGCATGGTGCTGGTGGCGAGGAACTCGCGTCGCGAGACGGTATCCATCGCAAGCCTTCCTTCTCTGACGTTGCGGTTAGACCGAGGCGCTGGCTCCCGCCAGCCGGCAAATCCAGCCGCTCGCCGCGTCGCAGTACCAGAGCACGCCCTTGTCGATGTCGAGCCCGTGCGGCTCGGGATCGTCTTTTTTCAGCTGAATCTTCGTGAGAGGTGTGCCGTCGGCCGGATTGAGCTTGAAAATGGCCCGTTCGTTCGAGTCCACGCACCAGAGCAGTCCGTTGTCCCACGCAAGCCCGTGTGTCCGTACGCCGGGCGCCGGAATCGATCGGACGATCGCGCCCGATTCGGGCTCCATCAGGAACAGCTTTCCTGATGCCGGGACCGCCATCCAGTAGTTCTCGCCCACCCACTTCAGCCCGTGCGCGCCTGACGGCGTCGAGGCCGGCGTCATCGTTCCGTAGAAGCCGGATCCGGGTGTGACCCACGACTTCAATGTCTTCCCGGTCTTCGGGTCCACCTTCAGTGTCCTCGGCTGCGTGGCCGGATCGATCATCTTGGTCGAGGCGATCCACAACGCGCCGTGTCCGTAGGTGATACCGCTGCCATGAATCGATTCAGTCTGGATCGTCTCGATGATCGAGCCGTCTTTCGGGCGGATCTTGAAAGCTTTGTTGGGATCGACCTGATCGAGAACCCACAAGCCGTCCGGAACGAACTGCAGGTCGTTGGGTTGAGTGCAGCCGGCGACTTTATACAGTTTCTCGACCCGCGGCATCGTCACGACGATGTCTGCGGGCGAACCGTGCGCCAGTCGAGGTGTGACAGCTGCGGCGGCCAGGCCTGCGAGGAACACGCGCCGCGAGACTTCGGGCTCTTTCTTCATGGTGCCCCCCTGCGCCGGCTCTGGCGAGAAACGGTTGCCCCGGAACCTCATGCAAAAAGTAGGCGGCGCGACGGGGTCGGGACCGAAATAGCCGGCATGGGTCTCGCCGAGAGAAGCGGCGTACTCGCGGATCTCCTCCGCCGTGACCGGTTCCGAGGTGCTGGCGTCGAACTCGCAGCCGATCAACGCGGGGTCGATCCCCAAGGGGAGTCTCTCGCTCATCGACCCTTCAAGCGATCGCGGAAGTCGACCGCGCGGTAGCCGCCCTGGGCAGCGCGCGGACGAGGTCTTCCTCGTCGGTGACGTCGCGTCGAACTCGGTGGCGCAGATGCCGATGAAGCTGACCAGGTGCGAGTCGCTGCCGCCGAAGGCGCGGTAGCCGTGCTTCTCGATGAGCTCCTGGACGCGCTCGTTCTCGCCCTTGCGGCTGCCGCCGTTCAGGGCCTCGACGGCGCGCACGCCCTCGAGCGGCGGCTTGTCTCGTAGTGCTCGCAGAGGCCGACGGTCGGCCGGCCGGGATGACACGGAGCGGCGATGCCGCCGAGCCGCTCGACCTCGGTGACCAGCTCCTGCGCGTTCAGGCGCACGTTGGTGAAATCGAAGCGAGCGAGGATGTCGCGGTTGACGCCGTAGACGAGGACGTGGCCGTAGTCGGTCTCGACCTCGGCGCCGCGGAGGATGCGGATGCCGTACGCGTCCTCCAGGGGACGGTAGTCGCTGTCGGGGTCGAACTGCCGGTGCTCGGTGAGGACGATGCCGTCGATCGGCAGCTCGTCGCTTCTTCTTGGCAGCCACTTGAGATAGCGACTCGACGGTGCGCACGGCTGTCCTCGGACGCCTCGGGTGCGTGGAGGTCGAGGATCAGTCGAGCCCTCTGGAAGTGCGGCAATCGCGACCCTTCGTCGTACGTCCTCGAAGACCACCTCGACCGGCATGCCGATCCTGACGGTTCGCGGGCGCAGTCGACGATGTTGGTCAGCATGCGCACGCCCTCGTCGAGCTCGACGTAGGCCATCACGTAGGGCAGCTCATCGCGGAAACCCGGCGCCTGGTTCTGGTGGGTGACGGTGAACGTGTAGACCGTGCCGCTGCCGCTCGGCGCAGCCACTCGGTCTCGATGACAGGCACGTGGGGCAGAGCGCGCGCGGGATAGTAGCGGAGCGTGCCGCAGGCGCGGCAGCGCTGGATGAGAGCTCGTGGCGCGGGCAGGCCTCCCAGAACCCGCGGTTCTCCTCGTCGATCCGCGGCAGCGGCTTTTTGGCTCCTTCGCAGCCATTCAGTTCCTGTGACTCGGTGCACACGGAGGCGCTGCGCGCGCAGTCCGATCTGGTCTCCGCTCTTCGCGGCGCTTTCACGTCTGGCTCCCGAGCACCAGCGTCGCGCCGCTGTGGCGGCGGGAGATGGCCGCCGGTGCCGTGGCAGAGGGCGACCTCGCATCCTTCACCTGGCGGGCGCCGCATTCGCCGCGGAGTTGCTTGACCGCTTCGATGACGAGGAAGATGCCGCGCATGCCGGGGTGATTCGAGGAGAGGCCGCCGCCGTCGGTGTTGACCGGCAGCGCCGTCGAAGCCGAGCCGGCCGCCCTGGACGAAGGCACCGCCTTCGCCGTCTTGCAGAAGCCCAGGTTCTCGAGCGTCAGCAGTACGGTGATCGTGAACGAGTCGTAGATCATGCAGAGGTCGACGTCGGCATGGCGGACGCCGGCCATCGCCATCGCCTGCGGGCCCGACTGCTCGGCCGCGATGTCGAGGATGTCTTCGCCGGCCGATCCCGGTGTGGCGCACCGCCTCGGCGGCGCCGAGGACGAAGGCCGGCTTCTTGCTCAGTCGCGGGCGCGCTCGGCGCCGGGTCACGACGAGCGCGCCGCCGCCGTCGGAGATGATGCAGCAGTCGAGCAGATGCAGCGGCGACGAGACGATGCGCGAGGCGAGCACGTCCTCGACGGTGATCGGGTCGCGGTACTTGGCCGCCGGGTTCAGCCCCGCGTGGCGGCGCATGGTGACGGCGATCTCGGCGAGCTGCTCGGACGTCGTGCCGTACTCGTGCATGTGGCGCTGCGCGACCATCGCGTAGGCGCCGACGACCGTCGGGCCGTACGGCGCCTCGAAGTGGTCGGGCGGGTCGCCGAGCGCCGCCGCCGGTGCCGACCGCGAAGCGCTCCGACGCCGCGGTGCTGCCGTAGATGATGAGCGACCTCGCAGAGCCCGCGCCGATCGCCGCCGCGGCGTGCGCGACGTGGGCGACGAACGACGAGCCGCCGATGTTCGTCGAGTCGAGGTAGTCGGGCTGCAGGTTCAGATGCTCGGCCAGCGCCATCACGCCGATCGGCCCGACGCCCGAGGTGGCAAAGCCGTCGACGTCGGCGATCGTGAGCCCGGCGTCGGCGAGCGCGCCGCGCGCCGACTCGGCCAGATCTGGTACTGCGTCTTGTCCGGCGCGGAGCGGCGCGGGTGCTCGTACACCCCGACCACCGCGATCTCGCCGCGAAGGCTCACTCGCAGGCGCTCCAGGAACGCGTCGATCGCCGCGTGCAGCGTCGGGTTGCTCGCGGTAGAGGTGGTGGCCCGCGCCGGCGAGCTCGACGTGCTCGGCGCCGGGGATACCGCCGCCAGCGCGGCCCCTCGGCCGGCACGAATCGTGTCCTTCGAGCCGTGGATGACGAGGTCGGCTTGCGGATCTCGCCGAGCTGAGGGCGGTAGTCCGCCTTCTGCGGACGGCAACGAGGTCGAAATAGCGCACGCGGGGATCGTCCGGACCTGCAGCTCCCAGCCCTCGCGCATGACCTCGAACGGCACGTCGTCCCCGTAGCCGGCATTGCTGAACGGCTGCGGCGCGCGGCCGGTCATGACGTTCGCCAGGTCTCGACCTCTCGTCCGACAGCGTGATGCGGGGCGCCGTCGACATCAGCACGAGTGCCTCGACGCGCGTCGGGGCGCGCAGCGCGAGATCGAGCGCGACCAGGCCACCCATCGACGTCGCGACCAGCACGGCGCTCGCGATGCTCAGTCGATCGAGCACCGCGAGCGTCAAGTCGGCGTAGGCTTCATCGAGGGCAGCGCCTCGGTGCCCGAGATCGCCCGTGCCCGGGCCAGTCGAAGGCGACCGGGCTGTGGCGCGCGGCGAAGTATCGGATCTGCCGCTGCCAGACGGCTCCGGTCGAGCCGGCGCCGTGCAGGAAGACCAGCGGCCTGCCGCGCGACAGATCCGGCGCCACCCCCGGCAGCGTCGTCGGCGGCGCGTGCAGCACGTTTACCGCGTGGCTGGCGATTTCGAAGTACTTGCTCGGCATGGGAAGTGGAAATGGATACCACCCGAGCGACGAAATTAACAACCCGCCGCGCGAGGTAACGGCGCGGCCCACTCGTCGGGGTCGAGCGTCTGGAGCGCGAGCGCGTGGACCTCGTGCCTCAGCAGATCGCCGAGCGCGCTAGACGGCTCGATGGCGCTCGAGGCTGGAACGGCCGCGAAACGCGTCGGAGACGATCACGCAGGAGAAATGGCCGCCGCCCGCCGCCCCGCGTGTCCGACGTGCTTGCGCTCTCGTCGACGATCTCGAGGTGGACGGCGAGGTGCGCTGCGCAGCCGGCCGCGATCGCTCCGCGGTCGCGCTCGGTCGAACGCGGTGATCGGATAGCTGCGGAAGTCGCGCTCGTAGGCGACGCTCCGCTCTTGCCGAAGTCCATGAAGTGCTCGACGGGATCCGGCGAGGACGTGTCTTTCGGGTAGAGCGCCCGCTTGTGCTCGGTGAAGCCTGTCCGCGGCGGTATCGGCGGTGTTCGCGCGCCAGGCGCTCTCGTCGTCCCAGACCGCGAGGCGCGCGCGATCAACTTTCGCGGAGCGCTCGAGGTAGTTGCCGAAGCTCGCGAGCTTGCGGGGGCCGACATCGGCCGCGACGAGCAGCGCGTCGTCGGCGAGCCAGCGGAAGGCGACGGGCGAGATCTCCGGGTCGAGGGCGAGGCGCAGGGCCGGCGCTGGAGGTGATGCTTTTGCCGCCGCGGTCGGCGCGGCATGGCGGGCGGAGGTGCATGCCGAGAGAAAAGCCAGCACGGTGACGGCGAAAATCGGTGGCCTGCCTCGAAAGCGCATGGCTCGAGCGTAGCAATCGAGGGTACGAAATGCGACGCGCGCCGTGGACCGAGAGGGGTACGCCTGCTATGCGGGCACGCCATGCTCGACTGGCTACTCCAGCTCATTCATCAGCTCTACGACGTCCGAGGGCTCATCCGGTGGGGCGGGTTGCTGATGTTGTCCGTGATCATCTTCGCCGAGACCGGCCTGCTCATCGGCTTCTTCCTGCCCGGCGACTCGCTGCTCGTCACGGCCGGGGTCTTCGCCGCCGCCGGCACGCTCGACCTCTGCACGATCTCTGTCGTGCTCAGCCTCGCCGCCGTCATCGGCGACCAGCTCGGCTACTCGATCGGTCTCACCAGACCGGCCCGATGATCTTCAGCCGCGAGGACTCGTTGTTCTTCAAAGCGGCACCTGGCGCGCGCAGCGCTTCTACGAAAAGCACGGCGGCAAGACGATCATCCTCGCCCGCTTCATCCCGATCATCCGCACGTTCGCCCCGGTGGTCGCCGGCGTCGGCCAGATGGAGTACCGGAAGCTTCGTCACCTACAACGTCGTCGGCGGGCTCGTGGGTGTGGGGGCCGTCGCTCCTGGGCTACGGGCTCGGCCGGGGCATTCCCGACATCGATAAGCACATCCACCTGGTGATCGCGATCGTGGTCTTCCTCTCGATCTTGCCGGCCATCATCGAGTTCGCCAAGGCGCTTTTCCGTTCCGCCGCCGAGAATTGATCCTCATCCGTCCCGGACCAGGAGGCCTCGGCTCCGGCTCGTCGCCGGCCTCGATGCGCAGAGCCGGATCGACCAGCAGCCAGCACAGAGCGGCTGCCACGTAGAAGACGGCCACGCTGAACAGCGGGGCGTGCCACGAGCCCCAGCGGTCCACGCAGACGCCGATCACGATCGGGCTGAGCGCGCCGCCGAGATTGCCGAAGGTGTTCATCGTGCCGCTCACCACTCCGGCGTGGATGCCGCCGATCTCGGTCGTCACCACCCATGCCGGCGCGACGCCGAAGGCCGCCAGCCCGGCCGCGACCGCGAGCAGCAGCGCCGAGCCCCATGGATCGGGGGTGGAAGATCCCCGCCCGCGACGGCCAGCGCCGCCAGCGGAAAGCCGCAAAGGCCGGGCGCGCGCCGGCCCCGCCGCGCTCCCCAGCGCTTCGCGAGTCGGTCGCTCGCTGCCCCGCCGGCGAACACGCCGGCCGCGATCGCGACGAGCGGCAGCGCGGACAAGAAACCCGCCTGCTGAAGGTCGAAGCCGCGGACGCGCAGCAGGTAG
>CAWBVG010000024.1:7500-179656 GCA_963792175.1 uncultured Acidobacteriota bacterium | reverse complement strand
CCCGCGCGCAGCGGCCCACGGTGAACGCAAAGATCGCCGAGAACGCAAAGATCTGTTGATAAAAACGCTTTGCGGGCTTTGCGGTCTTTGCTTTTCCGGTGACCCGTTACACTCGCTTCAACTTCCAGCGCCCGCGCCGGAACAACAGCCCGCTCACCACCGACATCGTCGAAAACGCGATGGCCATCGCCCAGAATACGCCGTCCGGGCCGAATCCCAGCGGAAGACCGAGCGCGTACGCCAGCGGGAGCTCGAACGCCCAGAAGCAGCCCAGATTGATGAGCGTGGGGGTGAGCGTATCGCCGGCGCCGTTGAACGACTGGGTCAGGACGTAGCCGGCGGCGTAGAACGGAAAGCCGGCGGCGATGACGCGCAGGCCGCGCGTGGCGATCGGGCCCACCTGCGGATCGGTGGTGAACCACTCGACGATCGTGCCGGTGAAGATGAAGCACAGGAGGCCGGTCACCGACAGGAATGCCACGTTGTAGGCCGTGGCGCGCCAGACTGACGTCTCCGCCCGGTCCGGTCTGCCCGCGCCGAGGTTCTGGCCGACGAGCGTGGCGGCAGCGTTCGAGAGTCCCCATGCGGGCAGGACCAGGAACATGATGATGCGGATCACGATCGTGCAGGCGGCCACCGCGACGCTGCCAAACGAGGCGAAGATCCGAACCATGCCGATGTAGCTCGTCATCCCGATGAGCGTCTGGAACACCGCGCTCCCGGACAACCGCACCATGTTCAGCATCACGTCCGGATTCAGTCGAAGATGCTGTCGGCGGATGACGATACGGCCGTTTCCCCTGGCGAGCAGGATCAGCTGCACCATCACTCCGATCCCGCGGCCCGTCGTGGTCGCGACCGCCGCGCCGGTCACTCCCAGTTGTGGAAACGGGCCGAGCCCGAAAATGAAGCAGGGATCCAGACAGATGTTGATGGCGTTGGCGATCCAGAGCACACGCATCGCCACCGCGGCGTCGCCGGCGCCGCGGAATACCGCGTTGATCAGGAACAGCAGGAGGACGATGCCGTTGAGACCGAGGACGATCTCGGCGTACGACCTGTGCGCGAGCACGTCGGGCGGGGCGCCCATCAGCGTCAGCAGCGGACCGGCAAACCAGAAGCCGGCAACGCCGACCGGCACCGCCACAAGAACGCCGAGCGCAATCGCCTGAACCGCCGCGATCGCGGCGCCGTCGTGATCCCGCTCGCCGATGCGGCGCGCGACGGTCGCCGTCGCGCCCAGGCTCAGCCCGATCGCCACCGCGTAGATGATCGTCAGCATCGACTCGGTGAGGCCGACGGTCGCGACCGAGTCGGCGCCCAGGCGGGAGACGAAGAAGACGTCGACCACCGCAAACACCGACTCGAGCACCAGCTCGAGCATCATCGGAATCGCGAGCAACAGGATCGCCCGGCCGATCGGACCGTCCGTGTACTCGCCGTGATGCGATCCGGCAATCGCTTCCCGGATCGTCGCCCAAAGGCGCGGCTGGTCGCCGATTGGTTGCGCCTCTAGCATCGCTGAATCATCACAAGGGACACCAACGACACAGGTGTTTCCCTTGGTGTCCCTCTGTACCCGTTGTGTCCTTGTGCGGTAGCTTACGGAACGTACGCTATCGCATCGATCTCGACGCGCAGTCCGGGGCCTGGCAGTCCGGCGACTTGCACGGTGGTTCGCGCAGGCCGGTGCCCACCGAACATGCGGGAGTAGACGGCGTTCATCGTCTGAAACTCGTTCATGTCGACGAGGAACACGCCGCAGCGGAGTACGTGTTGCAGGCTCGAGCCGGCCGCCTCCAGGATCGCCTGAATGTTCTTCAAACACTGCTCGGTCTGCGCTTGCGTGTCGGGTGCGAGCGCACCCGTCGAGGGATCGACGCCGGCTTGTCCCGAGACGAATACCAGGCGCTCGAAGCCCATGCCCGGCGAGTAGGGTCCGACCGGCTTCGGGAGATTAGCCGCCTGAACGGGTTTGTGCGACATCACCGTATGGTAGCGCCTGACGCGGTCAGCCGCGCTCCACCGGTCGCGAAGGGTCTGACGACCATTCGCTCCACGAACCGGGATACAGCCTGGCGCCTTTGAGGCCCGCGTGCTCGAGCGCCAGCAGGTTGTGGCAGGCGGTGACGCCCGAGCCGCAGTAACAGACGATGTGACTCGGAGCGACGGTGCCGAGAACCTCGCGCCAGTGCTCTCGCAGATCCTCGGGCGAGCGGAAGATGCCCTGATCGTCGAGGTTGGTCTGATAGAAATGATTGGCGGCGCCGGGAATGTGGCCGGGGGTTCGGTCGATCGGCTCGGTCTCGCCGCGGAAGCGCTCGGGCGCGCGCGCGTCGACGAGTCTCCAGTCGGCGTGGCGCACCAGCGATTCGACTTGCTGGGCGTCGGCCGTCATCTCCACGCGCGGCGTGCCTACGAATCGCTTTCGCTCGCGCGTCTCGACGCCAGTCGCGGTGGGCCGGCCTTCCGTGATCCACTTCTTGAATCCACCATCGAGGACCGCGGCCGCGTCGTGCCCGAGCCAGCGCAACATCCACCAGAGACGGCTTGCGTATATGCCGTTGTCCTGATCGTAAGCGACGACCTGCATCGCCGCTGGTGATGCCGAACTTGCTCAGTGTGTTTGCAAACGTTTTCGGATCCGGCAAGGGGTGGCGTCCATTCGTCCCGGTTATGGGACCCGAGAGATCGCGACCCAGGTGTGCGTACTCGGCACCCGGAATGTGCAGGTTCATGTATTCCCGCTCGCCCCATGACTCGTCGTCGAGTCTGAAGCGGCAGTCGACGACCGCGAAGGCCGGATCGCCGAGGTGCATACCCAGCGCCGCGGTGGAAATCAGCGTCGTGAAAGCCATAACCGAACGATATATTAGGGCAATACCTGGCCGATTCTCCCGCCAACCAACATCCTGACGGACTCGTCTAACTGACCTGATCGCCGTGCTCATCAGCCTCGCCGCGCTCGCCCTGTCTGCCGCCGCCTCTGCCACGCCCCGCGTCGACGCCGTTCCGGTGGCCGCCACCTCGACTGCGCTCCGTGTGTCAGCGGCGCTGAATGAGGAAGCGTGGCGTCTCGCCACGCCTGTGGAAGGTTTCCGACAGCGCGAGCCGCACGACGGCGGCGAACCGAGCCAGCGCACGGAATTCCGGGTCGCCTACGACGCCTTCAACCTGTTCGTGAAGGTTCGCGCGTTCGACAACGACGCCGACAAGATCGTGACCTATCTCACGCGCCGCGATCAGGATTCGCCGTGCGACTGGCTGCACGTGTTGATCGACTCCTATCACGACCAGCGCACCGCCTACGAGTTCGCGGTCAATCCCTCCGGCGTGAAGATCGATCGCTACTGGTACAACGACAACAACCGCGACGACAGCTGGGACGCCGTGTGGGACGTCGCGGTATCGCGCGATCCGCAGGGGTGGACGGCGGAATTCCGCATCCCGTTTTCCCAACTCCGCTTCAACCCGTCGCAGGCGAGCACGTTTGGCTTCGCGGTCGCGCGGCGCATCGGCCGGCTGAATGAAACCGACACGTGGCCGCTGCTGTCGCGGGCGGCGTCCGGCTATGTGTCGTCGTTCGGCGAGCTCGGTGGACTGTCGATGGCCGCGTCGCCCAAGCGGCTCGAGCTGGTGCCATACACGGTCGCCAACCTGACCAGGCAGCCGAGCGGTGGCAGCCCCCTCGTGAACGCGTCGGATCCCGGAGGCGCCGTCGGCCTGGACATGAAGTTCGCGCTCACGCCGGGGCTCACGCTGACGGGGACCGTGAACCCGGACTTCGGACAGGTCGAAGCGGATCCGGCGGTCGTCAACCTCAGTGCCTTCGAAACGTTCTTTTCCGAGCGGCGGCCATTTTTCGTCGAGGGCTCCGGCACGTTCAACTTCGGTCTCGATTGCAACGACGGCGCGTGCACCGGCCTGTTCTATTCACGGCGGATCGGCCGGTCGCCGCAGGGCTCGGACGACCTGCCGAGCGGCGATGGGATCTACACCGAGGCGCCCTTGCAATCGACCATCCTCGGCGCCGCGAAGCTCACCGGTCGTGTCGGCAAGTACTCGATCGGCGTCATGCAGGCGGCGACGCAGCAGGAACGGGCGACGATCCTGACCAACGGCATCGCGTCGAAGCAGCCGGTCGAACCGCTTTCGAGCTACACCGTCGGACGAATCCGGCGCGAATTCGCCAACCAGTCGTCGATCGGACTCATGGTCACGAGCGTGAAGCGTCAGCTCGGCGACAGCCTTCGATTCCTGCCGGACAGCGCCTACACCAGCGGCGTCGACTGGGACCTGCGTTTCAAGAAGCGATACTCGGTCACGGGCTATCTGGTGGGCAGCCGTCTCCACGGCGAGCCCGAGGCGATCTCGCGCGTTCAAGAGAACAGCCGGCACTACTTCCAGCGTCCCGATTCCGCGAGCACCGAGCTCGATCCCACGCGGACGGTGCTGGCCGGCGGCGCCGCGATGATCGGGATCAGCAAGATCGCCGGCGAACGCGTTCGTTTCAACTCGAACGCGTCGTTCAAGTCTCCGGGCTTCGACGTCAACGACATCGGGTTCCTGCGGCGGGCCGACCAGCGGTCGATCGGCAACTGGCTGCAGCTCCGCAACGAGAAGCCGAATCGCTGGCTCCGGAGCCGTTACATCAACTTCAATGAGTACGCCGCTTGGAATTCCGACGGCGACAAGCTGTACAGCGGTGGCAATATCAACGGGAGTTTCAACTTCATCAATAACTGGTCGGCGGGCGGCGGCGGCAATTACAACGCCCGCAACCTGGACGATCGCGCCACGCGCGGCGGGCCGGGCGTCTACAGCGAGGGATACAAGACCTTCTGGTCCTGGTTCAACACCGACAACCGCAAGCCGATCTCGGTGAACGGGTTCAACGGCATGGGCCGCGACGGGATCAAGTCCTGGTTCCGCGATCACGAGGTACTACGCGACCTACCGCCCGATCCAGGCGATCACGGTCTCGACCGGCGTGCGCATCAACCGCGCGGTGAACGATTCCCAGTGGACGGCGCTGGTCACCGACTCGCGCGATCACTACGTGTTCGGCCGGATCGATCAGACGACCGTCGCGCTCACCCAGCGCTTCAACTACACGATGACGCCGAATCTGTCGCTGCAGCTCTATGCGGAGCCGTTCGTGTCGTCGGGCGATTACGGCGCCTTCAAGGAGCTGGCGAACCCTCGCAGTCTCGATTACGGCGCGCGCTACACGCCGTTCGCCTACGCGGACGACCCGAACTTCAACGTCAAGTCGTTCCGCACGACCAACGTGCTGCGCTGGGAATACAAGCCTGGTTCGACCTTGTTCGTCGTCTGGCAGCAGGCGCGCGAAAACGACGCGGTGCCAGGAGGGTTCCAGTTCGGCCGCGACATGCACGACATTTTCGGCGTCGCGCCGCGCAACGTGTTTCTCGTGAAGCTGGCGTACTGGCTGAATTACTGAGTCACGGCAGTCGGGGCTGGGGGCTGGGGGCTAGCTGTCGCGTGTCCTCAGCGAGTGTTGCCGAGTAGCTACCCTAGCCCCTAGCCACTGCCACTAGCCCCTTCTCGGAAATGCAGCTAGCCCCTAGCCCCAAGCCCCTACTGCTTGTAGACCGTCCCATTCTTCATCACGAACTTCACCCGCCGCAGCGCTGACAGATCCTTCGTCGGATCGCCGTCGAATGCCACGACGTCGGCGTAGAGTCCCGCTTTGACGGCGCCGATCTGGTTTTCCATATGCAGCACCTTCGCGGCGACGGACGTCGCGCTCTTCAGCGCCGCCGCGATCGGCATCCCGTACGCGACCATCGCGTCGAGCTCGCGCGCGTTGTCGCCGTGCGGAAACGTGCCGACGTCGCTGCCGTTGATGATCGTCACGCCGGCGTCGAGCGCGGCCTTGAAGCTGGCACGCTTGCGCTGCGCGGCGGGCGAGTCGGGATTCGCCGGCGGCCAGGGCCCGGCACCCGCCGTAATGGTGGGGCACAGCGCGACGTGACGCTCGGCCATCAGCTTGAAGATCTCCGGTGTACCCTCGCCGCCGTGTTCGATCGTCTCGACTCCCGCGAGCGCGGCGCGGCGCATGCCCTCGGCGGTGTTGGCATGCACGGCGACCGGCACGCCGGCGCTTTTCGCGGTCTCGACCGCCAGTTTCAATTCGTCGACCGAGAAGGTGGGCCGTGAGCCCGGCATCGGCCCCCAGCGGTAATCGGCGTACATCTTGATCCAGTCGGCGCCCTTGCCGATCTGATCGCGCACGACGCGTGTGAGGCTGTCAACGCCGTCGGCCTCTTCAGCTCCCTGAGGGACGTTCCATTCGACCACGAACTTCGGCTGATAGCTGCCGGTGGCGACGATCGCCTTGGTGGACGCCAGGACACGCGGACCCGGAATGATCCCCTGCGCCACGGCCTGTTTCAGCTCGACGTCGGCGTACTGCGCGCCCTCGGTGCCGAGGTCCCGGACGGTCGTGAACCCGGCCAGCAGCGTCGATCGCAGATGGTTGGTCGCGCGCGCCACGCGCAGCGCGAGCCCCTCGCGCGACACCTGATCGGTCCAGGATGTCTCGCTGTAGGCGTGCAGCAGGATGTGCGAGTGGCCCTCCACGAGCCCGGGCGTCAGCGTCGTTCCCGGCAAGTCGATCACTCTTGCGCCGGCGGCGGCGGTGGCCGCTTCGGGGCCGACCGCGTCGATGCGTTCGCCTTTCACGCGCACGCTCCAGCCTTCGTGCATGGCGTCGCCGTCCCACACGCGCGCGGGCTTCAAAATCGTGACGGCGTCGGCGGCCGCGGACTGGCCGCGTTGAGCGGCAGACGGCGCGACGATCAGGAGTGCGGCGGCTACGGTCAGACAGGTCTTTCGCATTTCGCGAATTATAGTAGGGCTGATGCTCACCTTGAGCGAGCGCGACCGGGAGATGCTCGCCGGCGATCGTGGTCCCGCCGCGCAGCTGGCGATGTCGATTGTCGTCAGGATGGCCGCCGTGTACGGCGCGTCCGAGCTGATGGACGTGTCGCAGGCGCACATCGACAGCACCATCTATCTCGGCGACGCGACGCTCGAGTTCGCCGAAAGGCTCGCGTCGCTCGGCGCGCGCGTCGCCGTGCCCACCAGCCTGAACGTGAGCGGCGTCGACGAATGCGGGTGGAAAGACTGGGCGGTGTCGCCCGAGTGGGCGGCGAAGGCCGCCCGGCAGATGCTCGCGTACGAGCGGATGGGCGCGTCGCCGACGTGGACCTGCGCGCCTTATCAGACCAAGATGCGTCCGGCGTTCGGCCAGCAGGTGGCGTGGGGCGAATCGAATGCCATCGCGTTCGCGAACTCGGTCATTGGGGCACGCACCGAGCGCTATCCGGATCTGCTGGACGTGTGCTGCGCCATCACCGGTCGTGTTCCCGCGGTCGGCCTCCATCTCACGGAGAATCGCGCCGGGGAACTGCTGCTCCGCCTCGAGCGCGTGCCGCAGGCATTGCAGGAGGACGACCAGTTCTTCGCGGTCCTCGGGCACCTGGTCGGCAAGCTCGCCGGCGATTCGATTCCCGTGATTGACGGCGTCTCGGTGCAGCCGGCCGAGGATCAGCTCAAGGCCTTCGCGGCGGCCGCCGCGTCGTCGGGACGCGTCGCGCTGTTTCACATGGTGGGCGTCACTCCCGAGGCCCCGACGCTCGACGTGGCCTTTCAGGGCCGGACCGTCCCAGCCGCCACGATGATCAGGACCGCGGATCTCCGCGCCGCGCGCCAGGAGCTGACGACCGCCGATGGCCGGGACCTGGACATGGTGATTCTCGGCAGCCCGCACTTCTCGGTGGCGGAATTCCGGCAGCTCGCGCCGCTGGTCGCCGGCCGGCGCGCGCACCCGCGC
Source organism: uncultured Acidobacteriota bacterium (assembly GCA_963792175.1). Classification (GTDB taxonomy): domain Bacteria; phylum Acidobacteriota; class Vicinamibacteria; order Vicinamibacterales; family CAVVIG01; genus CAWBVG01. The sequence continues at coordinate 171,795 of CAWBVG010000024.1, read as the reverse complement.
GTGAAGTTCCTGATCACCTCCGGACGGTTGATGAAGGAGCTTGCCGAAGCAGCCGGCGTGCTGGCGCCGATCGTCGAGTTCGGCGCGCAGATCACGCTCGACACGTGCATTCTCGCCTCGCCGATGCTGCCGGCGGAGATCCAGACCCTGATGACCAACTCGGCGAAGTACGCCTATTACGCGCCGAGCCTGCTGAACACCCGCGTCACGTTCGGCAGCCTCGCCGACTGCGTGCGCTCCGCGATCGAGGGCCGCGTCGTCCGCGACGAGTCGGTATGGCAGACCGCGTGATTGCGGGCCGCCCGATTGTCGAAGGCGCGGCTGAAGGCGAAGCGCTCGTCACCACGGAGGCGCTGTCCTTCTGGGGCGGCTACGATTTCCGTACCGGCGAGATCATCGACAAGCATCATCCACTCGCCGGCGTTCGTGCCGCCGGCCGCATCCTCGTTGTGCCCTTCAGCAAAGGCTCGTCGACGACGACCGCCGTGCTGCTCGAGGCGGTGCGGGCCGGCACGGCGCCCGCGGCGATACTGACGACCGGCGTTGACTCGTTTTTCGCCCTCGCCTCGATCGTCGCGGATGTGATGTACGGGAAGGCCTTTCCGGTGATCGCGCTCGAACCGGGCGACGCCGCGTTCCTGCGGACCGGCATGCGCGTCAGCGTGGAGCGCTCCGGCGCTGTCAGATTCTAGCCACCGGCGGGTGTCCCGTGTCTTCGTGTTCATGGCCCGCTTTGATACGATCGGCCTCACATGGCGAAGCCCGCGGAACTCGAGAAGCTGACCGGCGTCGCCAGCCGGTTCGGCGCGTTTGTCGCCGAGCGGTATCCGTTCGCCCTGATTGAGGCCGTCGACGCCTGGGAAGCGACCACCGGCGGGCGCGAACCGAAGGGCGAGGCCGCGTTCGAGGCGCTCCGGCCGGCGTTTCGCCGCGAGCTCGCGAGACGGCTTGGATCTCGCGCCGTCCCTCAGGGGCTCTGCGACACCACGCCGCGGACGAGCGCCGCCAGGCGCATCGAGCAGGCGCAGCTCTCGCTGCTCGACGAGTGCGACGGGTTTCTCCGGCGGCTGGCGATCGAGGCCTCCCTCACGCGCGAGGAACGGCTCGAGATCCTCCGCGGGATGATCCTCACGCGCGCCACCGACAACCGCCTGAAGGCGCTCTTTCTCGGCGGTGAAGTGCGATTCGGGGCGAACGCCTTTCAGGGAAAGGGCTTTCGATCGCTCGGCCAGGAAGCGATCTACGGCGCCGCGATGCGGCTGCGCCGCGGGCCGACGTACCACCGTGCGCCCGACCGCGACTCGCGGAGCGCGAAGGCTTTTAGCCGATCGAGACGTGTGGCAGGGCGACGTGGTCGCTCCGATGATTCGCGATCTGGGCGCCACGTTCGCGATGCGGCCCGAGCCGGCGACCGTCCGAATGGTCCTCAACTCGCAGATGGCCAAGGCTGGCATGCCGACCGAGGGCAAGGACTTCGGCTACGGCGATCTCGACTGGGGCGTCCTTCTTCCAGCCTCGCCGCTGACGATTGCGACGCTCACCCTGACCGGCATGGCCATGGCCTTCTGGCGCGACGGTTCGAGGCGTGTCGCGGTGTCATTCATCGGCGAAGGCGGGTCGTCGCTGGGCGAATGGCACGAGGCGATCAACCTCTGCGCCGCGCGCCGCCTGCCGATGATCTTCTGCGTGCAGAACAATCAGACGGCGCTGTCGACGCCCGTCTGCGATCAGTCAGCGGTTCGCGTTTTCGCGGACAAGGCCGCTGGCTACGGCGTGCCGGGTCTGACGCTCGACGGCACCGATCCGGAGGCGATCGCCGGCGCGTTTGGCTGGGCCGCCGAACGTGCCCGCGCCGGCCTGGGACCAACGCTGATCGAACTTGTCGCGATGCGTCTCTGTGGCCACGCCCACCACGACGACATGCTCTATCTCGGCCGCGATCCGCAGACGTCATGGGACATTCCCGCGCTGTCGGACCAGGGCTACGCGAACCGCGAGCTCTACGCGTACTGGGCCGCGCGCGATCCGATCGCTCTGTACGTTGCGCGCCTGCAGGCCGAAGGCATCGTCAAACCTGACGATGTCGAGCGCTTCAAGCGCGAAGCCGAAGCGATCGTGGAAGCCGAAGCGCGGGCGGTGATCGAGGCGCCGTGGCCCGAGCCGTCGCAGGCCGGCGTCGGCGTGTTCGCGAACGAACCGCCGCGGAAGCACGTCGAGGTGCTGGACCCCGAAATCCGATTAACCGCAGGGCGCGCCGAGAACGCAGCGCAGGATTCCTCTGCGAGCTCCGCGGTCTCGGCGGTGAGACGTGGACAGGTCGAGCCGTCGCCGCCCTTCGACCCGAAGGGGAAGACGTTCCTCGAAGGCATCATGCTCGGCGTCGGCGATGCGCTGCGCGCCGATCCGCGGGTGTTCGTGTACGGCGAAGACGTCGGCGGCAACTACGGCAACGCGTTCCTGCTGCTGAAGCCGCTCCTCAAGGAGTTCGGCGATCGGCTGATCAACTCGCCGCTCGGCGAGAGTGCCGTGCTGGGCGTCTGTATCGGCGCCGCAATCGCCGGGCAGCGACCGATCGGCGAGATGCAGTTCAACGACTTTGTCGCCACCGGCTTCAATCAGCTGGTCAACAACGCGGCCAAAATGCGGTACCGGTGGGGGGGCACGTCTTACGGCACTCCGATGGTGGTCCGGATGCCGTGGGGCGGTCTGCGACACGCCGGGCCGTACCATTCGCAGAATACGGAGGCGTGGTTCTACCACACCGCGGGCCTCAAGATTGTGGCGCCGTCGACGCCTCACGACGCGCGGGCGCTCATGGCGTCCGCCGTTGCCGATCCGGACCCGGTGCTGTACTACGAGCACATCGCGCTCTATCGGGAACCGCGAATCAAACAGCTGCTGTCAGACGCGCCGCCCGAGCCGATCCCGCTGGGACGGGCGGCGCTGCGCCGCGCTGGCGAGGACCTGGCCATCATCTCGTATGGCGCGTTCGTACATACGGGCCTGCGGGTCGCGGCAAAGCTGGCGCACGACGGCATCGAGGCGAGCGTGCTGGATCTCCGCTCGCTGGCGCCGCTGGATCGCGAAGCTGTCCTCGCGGTTGCGCGCCGCTGCCACAAGGTGCTGATCATCCACGAGGACATGCGAACCGGTGGCATTGGCGAAAGCCTTGCCGCGATCATTCAGGAAGAAGCCTTCGAAGCGCTCGACGCGCCCATCCGCATCGTCGGCGCGCTCGACACGCCGGTGCCGTATTCGCCGTCGCTCGAGGAGTTCTATCTGCCGAGCGACGCGTTCATCGAGCGTGCCGCGCGACTGCTGATCGCGTATTGACATCGAGATGACGCGCCGCGAATGGCTTGCCATGGTGTCGACGGCGCCGTTCGCACGGCGTGTCGCGGCGGACCGGGCCGAGCGCGTCGCGCAGATGGTTGCCGCATTCGAGAGCCAGGGCATTCATCGGACCGGCACCGACGTCGATCACGCGTCGGCTGAGTGGCTCGCCGCCGGAGTCCGTGACGCTGGTCTGACACCATCCCTCGAGCCATTTCCACTTTCCCGCGTCGATCCGATTGACGCCGCATTCACCGTCCGAGGGCGCCGCATTTCAGGCGTGCCGCTGTTCGACGCCGCCTTCACCGGCGCCGCCGGCATTGAAGGCCGTTTCGGACCGCTAGGCGCTGAGGCCGAGCTCGCGCTCGCCGAATCCGCACCGAATGCTGCGGCTGCCGGCGCTCTCGGAGACGCGCGTCGTACGTCACGTTACAAGGCGATTGTCTGTATCACGCGAGGTGGCCGCCCGGGCCTGTGTCCGAGTAACGCCGATGCGTTCCTGAAGCCATTCGGTCCACCCGTGCTCCAAGTGTCGAGCGAAGAGGGCGGCTTTCTCGAGGAGTCGGCGCGGCAGGGCGCCGCGGTTCACCTGGTCGCGCGTGTCGAGCGTAAGCCGGTCCAGGCGGTGAACGTGACGGCGCGGCTGGCAGGCGCGGACGGCTCGCTTCCGCCGCTGGTCGTGATGACCCCGCGAAGCGGCTGGTGGACGTGCGCAAGCGAACGCGGCGGCGGCATCGCCTGCTGGCTCGAACTGATGCGCGAGCTGAAGACCGGCCCGCTGGCGCGCGATGTCGTGTTCGTCGCTTCCAGCGGCCACGAACTGGGCCACCTCGGGATCAACGCATTCGTGGACCGGCGTCCCGGGATCGTCTCGCGAAGCGCCGGCTGGATGCATTTCGGCGCCAACATCGGCGCCGCGCAGGATCCCGGCAACACGGTCCAGGCGTCAGACGACCTGTTCGAGAAGATGCTCGCAGACGCGATGACGGCGGCCGGTCTGGCCGTGACCCGCAGGGTTCCCAGGGGGACTGTCCCTGGCGGTGAAGCGGAGGTCGTCCACCGCGGCGGTGGCCGTTACGTGTCCGTGATCGGACGAAATGCCCTGTTTCACAATCTTGCAGATCGCGGACCGGAATCGATCGATCCGAGGGTCATCTCCAGTTTCGGGGACGTCTTTGTCCGGGTCGCGCGCTCCATCGCGTCGCGCAATCTGTGATCTGCGGCACCGGCTGAACCATGATCCGTCGTCGTTGGACGCTGGTCGGTCTGATCGTGGGCATCGTGCTGATCGCGGCCGGCGCGATTGTGCAGAGTCAGCTACCTGCGATTGGCGCCGGCGGCCTGCTGCATCCCTTTCGTCGTTCAGCGGTCGGCCGGCCGCCGGACTCGTGCGAAGCGGCGCTGTTCGACGGTGTCGGCGTTCAGCTCAAGGGATGGCGATGCCGGGCCGCGGGCGATCCGCCTTCGCTCGGTGCGCGACGTGACGGCGTCGGCGGGACCGGTCGCCGGGGCACGCTGGTCTACCTGCATGGCATCGCCGACAATCGCGCGAGCGCCGCCGGAATCATCGACCGTTTCTCCAGGCGCGGATTCGACGTCATCGCATACGATAGCCGCGCGCATGGCGAGTCGAGCGGTGCCGCCTGCACGTACGGCTTCTATGAAAAACAGGATCTTCGCCGAGTCGTGGACACGATCGACTCCGGCCCGGTCGTGCTGATGGGCACATCGCTTGGCGCGGCCGTGGCGCTGCAGGAAGCGGCGGAAGACGCTCGGGTCAGCGCGGTCGTCGCCGCGGAAACCTTTTCCGATCTGCGGACGGTCGCCATCGAGCGCGCGCCGTTTTTCTTCACGCCGAACGTCATCCGGCGGGCCTTCCAGCTGGCGGAAGCGGAGGGCCGGTTTACGATTGACGCTGTCAGTCCAGAAGCCGCCGCCCGCAAGATTGAAGCGCCTGTGCTGATCATTCACGGATCGATCGATCGCGATACGCCGCCCGATCACTCGAGGCGCGTGTTCGACGCGTTGCAGGGTCCCAGGCAGTTGATCCTGGTGCCGGACGCCGGGCACAACCGGTCGCTGAGCGGCGCAGTCTGGGGCGACATCGAAACCTGGCTCGATCAGGCACTCAGCGCGAGTGCGGTATCCCGATGAAGCTGCGGTGGGCGCTGGTCGTGATGGGCATGTGGATCATGGGGTCGATCTGCATGTCGGTGGTGGCGACCGAGAACTTCTACACGATCGATCGGCTGCTCGAGACGTCGCCGAACGTGGAGTTTCATCGCAGCGTGCAACAACTTGGGCATGCACCGGCGCGCGACCTGCTGCGGTATCTCTCGTCCGAGCTCAATCGTCTGTACTTCCAGGCGTGGAATGTCGCGCAGCTCGTTCTCGGCGGCCTCGCGCTGTGGCTCCTCGCGACCTCGCCGGCTTCATCGGCAATGCAGAATGCGCAACGACGCCGCGCGCTCTGGGGTGTCGCCGCCATGCTCGGCGTTGTCGTGCTGATGCTCGGGTATCTCACGCCGCAGATCGTGTCGCTCGGCCGCAGCCTCGATTTCGTGCCGCGCGATCCCGCGCCGCCGGGCATGCAGACGATTCTGGATTCTGCATGCCGCCTACACGTCGCTCGAGATGCTGAAGCTGCTCGCCGGATTCGTCGTGACGTGGTGGATCGCCGTCTGGATCAGGACTAAGCGACCCAGAGCCCGCTAGCGCCTCGACAGAGCTCAGTCCCCAGCCCTACTCGTTTCGGAGAGCCTGAAGCGGATCCAGTCGCATTGCCCGCCTCGCCGGCATGTAGCACGCCGCGGTCGCCACGGCCATGAGCGTCACAGACACCGCAACAAACACGAGCGGATCGGTTGGACTGACACCGTAAAGAAGGCTGCCCAGCAGCCGCGATGCCGCGGCGGCGACCGGTATGCCAATCGCGAGTCCGATGCCGGCGAGCCTGATGCCGTAGCCGAGCACGAGACGCAGCACGTCACCCGGGCCGGCGCCAAGCGCCATCCGCACGCCCATTTCGTGCGTGCGCTCGGCGACGAGAAACGAGACGAGCGAGTACAAGCCGACCAATGCGAGTCCGAGCGCGAGCCCGGCAACGAGCGTTGTCATCGACGCGGCGACGCGAATCGGCAGCAGCGATACGCCAACGTGATCCGTGAGCGTCCGCCCAAAGAATCCCTGAAGTTGCGGATCGACGGCGTGGAGCAACGACTGCAATTCATTGAGTAATCGGTCGGAGGGCCCGCGTGAGCGCACGAGCAATGTCATACCTCGCCGCGGCTGTTGCGCGAACGGCAAATAGATGTGACCCCGGCGCTCCTCTCCGAGCGTCACGTACTTGCTGTCTTTCGCGACGCCGACGACGATGCACGGCGTTGTCGGCGTCGCGTTTGCCACGGATTCGACCCACAGCCTGCGGCCGATTGGATCGCCGTCTGGCCAGAAGCGTTTCGCCAGCGTCTCGTTGACGATGGCCACTGGCATCTCCCGCGCGTCGTCGGTGTCCGCGAAGGGACGCCCGGCGACGATCGGTGTCTTCACGACATCGAAATAGCGCGGCGCTGACGACGAGGAACGTGACGGTCGGCGACGTGCGGTCGCCTGAGACCAATGCTTCACGCGGGTTGACGCGGGCGAGCGGGGTCGAGCTGTCGAGCGGCGCGCGCGTCGACACAGCCGCCGCCTGGACGTCGGGCAATGTCGCGGCTTTCCGGACGACCTCTTCGAGCAGCGCCAGCGTCTGCCCGCTGGTCCGTCCACCGACTGCGCCGACGTCGAGGGCGACGACTCCACGCGGTTCGAAACCGAGGCCGATCGCGCCTGCGCTACGCACGCTCCGCGTGAAAAGTGCGGCGCCAATCAGCAGGAGCAGTGAGACGGTAATCTGCACCGCGGCGAGCGCCGCGCGCACCCGCCCGGTCGTCCGGCCGCCAATCGAGCCCGTGGAGTCTTCCTTCAGCGCCGGCGCGATGTCCGGCGTGATCGCCTGAAGACCGCCGATGAGTCCCAGGATGAGTGCCGACGCCAAAGCCGCGATCGCCGAAAAGGCGATCACGCGGGCATCCGGTCGAAGATCGAGCCTGAGTGTCAGCGTCGGCAGCACACGGAAGTTCGCGAACAGCTGGCTCGTCCAGATCGACAGCAGCAGCGCACCGGCCCCGCCTGCAGCCGCCAGGATCAGGCCCTCGACGATCAACATGCGCGCGAGACGTCCCCGGCTCGCGCCAAGCGCCACGCGGACAGCCAGTTCGCGCCGCCGGCCCAGCACGCGGGCGAGCAGCAGGTTCGCGACGTTGGCGCACGCAATCAAGAGCACGAGCGCCACGAGCCCGAGCAGCAGCGAGAGAAACATCCCGAGGAGGCGCCGCTGATCGCCGGTCGTGAGTGTTGCCGGCTCGAGCTCGATGATCCGCGCAGGGGGGACGGTCGCCGTGGACGACCCGGGATCTCCGTCGCCGATGTCGCGCGCGATCGCGTTCGCGATCGACTGCACCTCCGCCTGCGCGCGCTGCAGCGGGATTCCGCGCCGCATCCGGCCGACCAGCATCAGATCGCGCTGCGCGCGATCGGTCCGCCAATTGACGCCAAGGAGCTGGCCGGATGTCTCGATCGGCACCCAGACATCCACCGGCACGCCGACGAAACTGCCGACCGCCGACGGTTCCGCGACGCCGACGATCGTGTACGCGTTCCGATTCAGGAGAACGGATCGCCCGAGCACCGCTTCGCCGCCGAATCGGTGCCGCCACAGGGCATCGCTGATGACCGCCGCAGGCGGCGAGCCCGGCCTGTCGTCGGTGTCGGCGAGCAAACGGCCCTGGGTGGGGCGGATGCCGAGCAGCGACAGGTATCCACCCGAGACGATCTCGCCGAGGAGTTGATCGGTCCGGCCATCGGCATCGAGACCGAAGGTCGCGAGATTGACCGCCGACAGATCTTCGAGGGTCGTGGCGCGCTCCCGATAGTCGTTGAACTCGGGACCCGAGAAGCGCCGGCCGCTGCGCGCCGCCGGTCGTCGAGCGTACGACGACCCGCACGACGCGATCGGAATCGCGCAAGGCGAGCGGACGCAGCAGGACGGCGTTCATCAGACTGAAGACCGTCGTGTTGACTCCGATGCCTACTGCGAGCATCGTCACCGCGACAATCGTGAAGCCCGGCGACTTGCGCAGATGTCGTAAGGCGATCCGCACGTCCTGCCAATAGCCGGACCAATCCAGCCAGGGCCGTTTCTGCCCGATGGCCCGGGAAGAGCGCAGGTGGCTGAGCCTGCCTCGCCGACCTGTCCCGCCGAAGCGCGGATGATCAGTGCGCGAAGGCGGAAGCCCGTCCGCCTGATTCCGCGCGAAGGCGGGCGCGATCCACGCCCCGGGGGCAGCCTTCAATGTGTCGGCCGTGGTCCGGGCAAGAAGCCAGACCAGTCCGAGCGTGCCGTGGGCGTCATGTGCGTCGCGTGCCTCGTCGCGGAACAGCTCGAACAAGGCGAGGCCGTGCATGCGGCGAAACCGCGCCGGATACGCGCGCATCAACCAGCGGAACCAGGTTTCGGCAAAATGGACCGTCATCACGCCCGTCCGGTGTGCGGAAGCAGCTTTCGAGCGCGGGCGGCGGCGACCAGATCGTCGAGCCGCGCCGCCTCGGCCGCGACGACTCGGCGCCCGAACGCCGTCAGCTTGTAATAGCGACGGCGCTCGTCGTCGAGTTCCGCGGCAGGGCGGCGGCCGGATTCCTGAATCAGGCCGCTGCCGATCAGCTGCTCGATCGATCGGTAGAGAGTCCCCGGCCCGATATCGCGATGCGCGCCCCGGGCGGCGAGGTCCTTTTTGATCCCATAGGCGTGACGCTCGGCGTCGACCAGCGTCAGGAGCATCAGGAAGTGGAGCGGCTTGAGGGGGAGCAGGTCGTCTGGCTTCGACATACCGGTCCGGTCAGTATACTACCGAAGCGGTAGTGGAGTAGGGATAGGGATTAGGGATTAGGCGTCAGGGGACTGGGGACGATGACTAGTCCCTACGCCCTATTCCCCAATCCCTACTCGTTTCTGAGAGCCTGCAGCGGATCGATCCGCGCCGCGCGGCGCGCGGGCAGGTACGCGGCCGCCAGCGCCACGGTCACGAGCAGAATCGTCGTCACCGCAAAGCTGGGGGCGTCGGTGGCGCTGACGCCGACCAGCAGGCTCTTGAACAGGCGGGTCGCGCCGAGCGCGGCGATCAATCCGATGGCGACGCCCGTCAGCGTGAGAGTGAGTCCCTGGCGCACGATCATCGCGATAATGTCGCGGCGCGTGGCGCCGAGCGCCATGCGCATCCCGATTTCCGGCGTCCGCTGGGCGGCGACAGCGGCGATCACGCCATAGAGGCCGACGGTGGCCAGCAGCAGCGCCAGCGCGCCGAACGCGCCAAGCAGGCTGGCCACCATCCGCTGTGTGAAGACGGCGATGCTCAACTGCTCGCCGATGGTCCTGACGTCGAACAGCGGCACGTTCGAATCGAGCGTTCGCAGCAGTTCGTGGAGTCGCGGAACCAGCGTGCCTGGATCGACCGACGCCTTGACGTGCAGCACGGTGTCGGCCCGATACCATTGCTGCACCGGCATGTACATGAACGAGCGGGGCGCTTCCGTAATGCTGCTGTACTTGCCGTCGCGCGCGACCCCGACCACCTCGAGCGTCCGATTGCCGAGCCGGATTCGACCGCCGATGGGATCCCGACCGGAGAAGTACCGCCTGACCACCGTTTCGTTGACGATGACGACGTCCGGGCGGTCGGTCGTATCCAGATCGGTGAAATCGCGCCCGGCAACGATCGTGATTCCCATCGTTCTCAAGTACTCGGAGCCGACACGGTTGTAGTAGATCGAAATCTCCTCGTTCGGCGCCGGTGTGTAACCGTCGATGCGCGCGCCCATGTCGCTGTTGCCGCCGAATCCGAGCGGCACCTTTTCAGCTATCAGCTATTCAGCTATCAGCTTTCAGTATTCGGAAAGCCGCGAGTGACACCGGCTTCAGGTTCTTGTACCGCGTCAGCGCGGCGGCGAGCGCAGTGGCTCCTTGCGCGGTGAGGTCGAAGTAGCGGCGCGGCGGACGCTTGTCGCGGCGGGCGATCTTGCGCGTCCTCCCAGCGCGACGTCAGATAGCCGAGCGACTCGAGCTTGTCGAGCGTGGGGTAGACGCTGCCGGACGTCAGGCCGGTGGCGTCGATGATGTCGAAGCCGAACCGGTTGCCGTCGGCAATCGCGTGGAGAACGGAGACCTGGCCGAATGAGAGCGGAGCCGGTTTGCGCATGCCTATCTTTACTACCAACCTATGTTGGTAGTCTAGATATAGACGAACGGCTGGGAAGAGATGTTCCGGCGTCACCCAGCCCCTTACTTGGCGTCAGCCAGTGACTCGCTGCTCGTGTAGCCCTTCGGCGCGTCGAGGTACCGACGCCACCACTTCAGCTCCTCGTGGTAGCGGTGCACCGTGTTCCACGGGCTCCAGCCGCCGTGGTACGAGTCGGGATAGCGCACCATCCGCGCCGGCACGCGCAGCTTTCGGAGCGCGGTATACATCTGCTCCGCCTCCTCGATCGGCACGCGCGCGTCCGATTCGCCGTCCAGGAACATCGTCGGCGTCTTGACGTTCGCGACGTACTCGATCGGCGACTGCTTGCGCAGGATCTCGCTGCGCCTTGCGGGTCCCACGGCGGTCCCGAAGAACTCGCTCTCCTTCGTGCGCGGGATGTCGGCCGTGCCGTAGTCGCTGATCCAGTTGGAAATCCCGGCTCCCGAGATCGCGGCCGCGAACCGCGTCGTGTGGCCGATCACCCAGTTGGTGAGGAAGCCGCCGTACGAGTAGCCGGTGACGCCCATGCCGCTTCTCGTCGACGGTGTACTTCGTCTTCGCGTAGTCGACGCCGGCCATCACGTCCTCGAAGTCGAGGTTGCCCCAGCCGCCCCACGTGGCCCACAGGAACTTCTCGCCGTAGTTGGTCGACCCGCGCGGGTTCGTGTAGACGACGAGGTAGCCGTTGGCGGCGAACAGCTGATGCTCGAACGAGAAGTCGTTGCCGTACGCGCCGTGCGGTCCGCCGTGCATCGCCAGAATCAACGGCCACGCGCGCGCCGGATCGTAGCCGCGCGGCTTCAGCACCCACCCTTCGATTCGGCGTGCCGTCCTTGCTCTGGTAGAGGATCCGGTCCGCCGCGATCGCGTTCGACGTCCTTCACGAACGCGTCGTTGAAGGACGTCAGCTTCTTCTCGCCGCGGCCGTCGATCGCCGACGCGAAGAGCTCGTCGGGATGGGCGCTGTCGCCGCCGATGTACGCCATCGTGTCCCACCGCGCCGACGGGCTGAAGTCCGGCGAGCTGACGTTCGCCGGTCGTGACCTGCTCGACCGCGCCGCCGGTCGAGCGCGACGCGGAACAGGTGATCGTTGCCGCCGATGCCCGCGCGAAATACACGAACCGGCCGTCCGGGCTCAAGCCGGGCGGGCCCGGCAGCAGGTCCCAGTCCGCGGTCAGGTTGGTCATGCGTGGCGGCGCTCCACCGTCGGCCGCGAACGTCACGACGTCGGTCGGCGCGCCGTGATCTGCTTCGACGGCGATCACCGCGCTCAGGCCCAGCTCGCGCCGCACCGCGACGCTGCGTGCCGTCCGGCGACCACGCCGGCGAGTTGTGGTCGTAGCCGTCGTTGGTCAGCCGCTTGTCGTGCCGTCCATCGAGTGCGACCGTCCAGAGATCCGCGCGCGGCCGTAGGTGTATTCGTCGCGCTGGAACTCGTTGGCGACGAACGCCAGCGCGCCGCTGTCCGGCCGCCACGTCGCGCCGCTCACGTTGACGTTCGATCTGCGTCAACTGCCTCGCCTCGCCGCCCTCGCGCGCGACGATGAACAGCTCCTCGGCGGGCGTGGCGTCCGGATCGCGCGGGTCCGGCAGATAGCCGCGCTGGTCGAATCGGTAGTCCGAGCCACTCGTAGGCCTTGCCCTTGAAGCGTTCGTTGATCAGGCGCTCGGCGTCGTTCGCGTACTGCGGCGCCTTCGGCTTCGCGATCGGCTTCGTGAACGCAATCCACTTGTTGTCCGGGCTGAAGATCGGCGCCCCTCGACGCCGCGGATGTGGATCGCCGGCTCGTCGAGCCGATCCGCGCGGAGGAACCAGATCGATCCGCCGCCATCGTCCGGCGCCGGCGTCGCCGCGGCGGCGGCCGGAGAACGCCAGCAGCCGGCCATCCGGGCTCCACCGCGGCCCCGTGCGTTCAGCGCCGGATCCGATACGCGGCGCGCGGCGGCGCTGCCATCGGCGGGCACGATCCACAACTCGCTCTGCCGGCGGTTTTCCGCCTCGACGATCGCGGTGCGGATGAACGCGACCCATCGCCCATCGGGCGACATCGCCGGCGCCTGAACGCTGATCGATCCGGTAATAGTCCTCGCACGGTGAGCGGCGGGCTTCAGCCGTCGCCGGCAGCAGCGCGCCGGCACGAGGATCCGGCGACGGTGATCAGGCACATGAGGCGCGTTCGCATGACATCCTCCTCCTAACTTAACGTGTATTTTCAGCGAAGATACCGGTTTGTCGAGCGAGTCCCATCCGTACGCGGCGGCGACGCGGGCTTCGATCTCGTTGATGACCGGACGGCCGTTATCGCCGTTGGTCATGATGGCGACGCCGTATCCCTTGAGGCGATGCGCGAGGAGATCGCACTGGAAGCCCCAGTTCGAGCCGCCGTGCGCGAAATACCATCCCTGGCCCAGCTTCGCGATCGCCAGGCCGACCGCGTAGTCGCCGACGCCGACCGGCGTCAGCATCTCGCGCACGGTCGATTGCGTGAGCACGCGCGACGATCGGCCGAGCGCGGTCTTCTGGATCTCGATGGCGAACTTCGCCAGATCGATCGCTGTCGTCCACAGACCCGCCGCGGCAAGCTCGGGATAGACGTGCCACTTCGCGTCCATCGCGCGGCCGCCGCCGCTGTGCGCGCGCGCCGCGTGGCGGTCGCGTTCGGCCGACAGCGGTTGCTCGTACCCGCTGTTGGTCATGCCGATCGGCCCGAGCACGAGGCTCTGCATGATCTCGGGAAACGGCTTGCCCGATCGCATCCTCATCGCCAGCTGCATCATGCGTCACGCCGCCGCCGGAGTACTTCTCGGCCGTGAACGGCGGGCGCTCCATGAGCACCGGCCCGACGTTCGACGGCTTGCTGCCGTTCAAGATCTCGACGATCGTCGGGCGCGGCGCGGACGGGTGATAGCCGGGGAAACCGAAGCCGTCGCCGAGGCCGGACGTGTGGCTCATCAACGCGCGCGGCGTCACCGGGTGGCCGCGCGTGAATTCGCTGTCGGGCAGCTTCCACGACTTCAGAATCGTGTTGATGTCGTCGTCGAGCGAGAAGCGTCCCGTCCTGCACCGCGCGCAGTCGCCGCCATCGCCGCGACCGGCTTGCTGATCGATGCCGCCTGAAACAGGGTGTCGGCGTCGACCCGCGCGCCGGTTTCGACGTCGGCGACGCCGTAGCCTTTCGCCCACTGGATCTCGAAGTCCTTGATGACGGCGACGCTCACGCCAGGCACGTGGAAACGATCCATCACCTGCTGGAGCGTCAGCGAGATCGAGTCCCTGCCGGTTCGGCGACTGCGCGCTCTTCGATCCGCGCCATCATCGCGGCAGGCGAGCTCGTCCGCGGCGACTGAGTAGCACGCGCGTGCGGCCGCCAGCGATCAGCAGAGCGACGGCGAGCAAGCCCTTCGCATGCGGCCGGATTCTATCGAACTTCGCCTCGTCCGCCGCCGTCTAAGTCCCAGATGGACACGCTTCCTCCAGGACCTGCGCTACGCCGCCGGACGCTGGTCAAGAACCCGGGCTTTGCCGCGCTGACCATCGCCTGCCTGGCGCTCGGCATCGGCGTCAACAGCACGATCTTCAGCGTCGTCGACACGGTGGCGATCCGGCCGCTGCCGTTCCGCGACCCCGAGCGGCTCGTCGCGCTCCACACGACGCACCAGGCCAACGGCATCGACCGCGGCGGCGTGTCGTATCCTCGACGTGCAGGACTGGAAAGCGCGCACGCGATCGTTCGCCGACATCGCCACCGTCACCGGGCCGCAGCCTGACGCTGTCGGACAGCGACGAGCCCGAGCGGTTCAACGGCGCGACCGTCACCTGGAACATGTTCCCGATGATCGGCGTGCAGCCGATCCTCGGCCGCCAGATTCGCCCCGAAGAGGACACGCCGGGCGGGCCGCGCGTGGTGCTGCTCAGCCACGGCGTCTGGCAGCGCCGGTATGCCGGCGATCCGTCGGTCGTCGGCCGCACCATCACCGTCAACGGCAATCCGCACACCATCATCGGCGTCATGCCGCCGCAGTTTCAGTTCCCGGAACAGCGCGCAGCTCTGGATCGCGCAGACGCCGATCGAGTACACCAGCCCGCGGACGGCGCGGAACCTCGCAGGCGATGGCGCGGCTGAAGCCGGGCGTCTCGCTCGACGAGGCGCGGCGCGACATCGCGGCGGTCGCGGTCGCAGCTGGCCGACGAGCAGCGCGACGATCAGGGATGGGGCGCGACCGCGCGTGACGCTGCGCGACGACATGATGCCGTCCGACATCAGGCTCGTCGTCTTCACGATGATGGGCGCGGTCAGCCTGGTGCTGCTGATCGCGTGCGCCAACGTCGCCAACCTGCTGCTGTCGCGCGCGACGGTGCGTCAGCGCGAGATCGCGGTTCGCTCCGCGCTCGGCGCCGGACGCGGCCGCATCGTCCGGCAGCTGCTCACCGAGAGCGTGCTGATTGCGCTGGCCGCCGCGCCGCTCGGCGTCGCGATCGCCTACGTCGGTCTGCAGTGGCTGACGGCGTCGATTCCGCCGCAGAACCAGGCGCCGTACTACATCGACTGGAGCATGAACCCGCGCGTCATCGTCTACACCGTCGCCGTCGCCGCTGCTGACCGGGCTCGTCTTCGGTCTCGCCCCGGCGCTCCAGGCGGCGAAGACGAACCTGCAGGATTCGCTGAAGGACGGCGGCCGCGGCAGCGCCGGCGGGGCGCGCAGCCGCCTGCGCAGCACGCTCGTCGTCGCTCGAGATCGCGCTGTCGCTCGTGCTGCTGGTCGGCGCGTCGCTGTTCGTTCGCAGCTTCCTGAACCTGCAGGACGCGCGCGCCGGCATCGACACCGCGCCGCTGATGACGCTGCGGTTCTACATGCCGGGCGATCAGTACGAGCCGCCCGAGGCGATGATCCGCCGCGTCGACGACATCGTGCGCCGGGTCGAAGCGCTGCCTGGCGTCGTGTCGGCGATGGCGTCGAACATGGTGCCGCTGAGCGAGCGGCGGATCGGGTGGCGCGGTCGTTCCCGAAGGCGTGGCGTTCGCCGACGGGCCAGGAGCCGAACGTCTCGTACTTCGGCGTCACGCCGCACCTGCTGAAGACGCTCAACGTGCCGCTGGTCGCCGGCCGCGATTTCACCGACGCCGAGGGGCAGGGCCGATCGGCCGTCGCGATCGTCAACGGCGTGTTCGCGAAGCGGCTGTGGCCGAACCGCACCGACGTGATCGGCCAGCGCTTCCGCCTGCTCGAGGACAAACAGAAGCAGTGGATCACGGTCATTGGCGTGGTCGGCGACTTCCGGCTGTTCTCGGTGCGCGACGGCAAGCCGTCGCCGTACGCGTTCGTCTCGTATCCCTACGAACCCGCGCGCAACACCGGGCTGACGATTCGCGTCGCCGGCGGCTCGCCGGCCGCGATCACGAGCGCGGTGCGCCAGGAGATCCGCAAATCCGATCCCGACGCTGCCGCTCTTCAACATCCAGACCGGCGAAGAAGCGCGGCTGAACACCTTCTGGCAGTTCCGCCTGTTCGGCTGGATGTTCTCGATCTTCGGCGCCATCGCGCTGCTGCTCGCGTCGATCGGCGTCTACGGCGTGCTGTCGTACGCCGTGTCGCAGCGCACGCAGGAGATCGGCGTGCGCATGGCGCTCGGCGCGAGCCGGCAGAACGTGTTCGCGCTGATCGTCAGCCACGGCGCGCGGCTCGCCGCGGCCGGCATCGTGTGCGGCGTGCATCGGCGCGTTCGGCGTGACGCGCGTCGTCACCAGCCTGCTCTACAACGTGAGCGCGACCGATCCGCTCAGCTTCGTCGCGACCGCCGCGTTCCTCGCGCTCGTCGCGCTCCTCGCCAGCTACATCCCGGCGCGGCGCGCCACCGGCGTCGATCCGATGATCGCGCTGCGCGCGGAGTGAACGGAGCAGACGGAGAGAACGGCATAACCACAGAGAAACGGAGCAACAGAGACGAACAGAGCTGACGGGTTCGACGGGTCGGCCTGCTTCGCAGGCCGACTGGCGGGACCGGACCGGATCGCGAAAAAACGAGCACCCGTTTTCGCTGCGGTGTTCGTTTTTTTGCGATCCGATCCGGTTCCGCGCGTCGCTTCGCGACGCCCGTCGAACCCGTGTGTCTCCGTTCAATCTCCGTTGCTCTGTGCCTCCGTGTGATCCCGTTCGCCCCGTCTTCTCCGTTCCCTGGGCGAGGCGAGCTAAGATCGAGTGGTGGCGCTCCCCTCGGCGGTCGTGTTCGACTTCGACGGCATCATCCTCGACAGCGAAACGCCCGAGTTCGAATCGCACCGGCGCATCTACGAGCAGTGCGGCGCAGAGCTGACGCGCGAGGAGTGGTGCGATCAGATCGGCCTCTTTTCCGACGGGCTCGCGGCACGGTGGCACAGCGTCCTGTGCGAGCGCTCGCCGCGGCCGCTCGATCGCGACACCTTCGACCGCGAGAGACGGCGCATCTTCTTGGAGCTCGTGCCGCGCGAACCGATGCGGGGCATCCGCGAGCTCTTGAACGCGCTGGCTGCCGCCGGCATCCCGCGCGCCGTCGCCTCGTCCGGACCCGCACGCTGGGTCACGCCGGGCATCGACCGCCTGGGGCTGACGCCGCTGTTCGGCGCCATTGTCACCGGCGATGACGTCGTCCGCCGAAAACCGGCGCCCGATGGCTATCTCGAGGCGGCGCGCCGTCTTGGGGCTGATCCGGCGCGATCGATCGCGATCGAGGATTCGGGCCCGGGGATCGTGGCGGCGCGCGCAGCCGGCATGAAGAGCGTGGCGATTCCGCACCCGTTGACCGAAGGGCACGACCTGACCGGCGCCGACCTTCGCGTCGCGCACGCCGGCGAGCTGAGCGTCGCGCGATTGGCTACACTGTTGGCATGATGAGACACACGTGCGCTCGCAGCAGCGGTCCTGCTCTGCATCGTGACGCGGGGCGAGGCGCAATCCGGAAAGGCCGATGGCCCCACGTATCGCGCCCCTGGCGGGACCACGCTGAAGCTGTTCCTGGACGAAACCAACGTCGGGTCCGAAGTGACGCTCGGCGAGATCACGTTTCCGCCGAACAGCGACTCCGGCGATCACAAGCACGGCGCGATCGAGATGTTCTACATCGTGTCCGGCGAGCTCGATCACGTCGTCAACGGCAAGAGCCACGTCCTCAAGCCAGGCATGACCGGGTACGTGAAGCCGCCGATTCGGTCCGGCACAAGACGGGACCGGCCGGCGCGAAGGCCGTGGTCGTCTGGGTGCCTGGAGAAGAGGGCAAGAAGATAGCCGCCCGCTGGAAGGCAGAGCCTTAGCGAGAGATGCTGGCTAGGGCTCTGTCTCGCCGAAGCCACGAAGTGGCGTAGGCGGACATACAATAATCCGAGCATATGAGCGACGACCATCGAACGGCCGCCGCGTCCCCACCCATCGACTTCATCCGCGCCATCGTGGACGAGGATCTCGCGTCCGGGAAGCACCATGGGCGCGTGGCGACGCGGTTTCCGCCTGAACCGAACGGCTATCTTCACATCGGACACGCGAAGTCCATCTGCCTGAACTTCGGCATCGCCGAGGAGCGGGGCGGCATCTGCAACCTCCGCTTCGACGACACGAACCCGACCAAGGAAGACGTCGAGTATGTCGACGCCATCAAGGAAGACGTCGAGTGGCTGGGCTTCACGTGGAACGCCGAGCTCTATGCGTCCGACTACTTCGAGCAGCTCTACCAGTTTGCCGTCACGTTGATCAAGCAGGGGAAGGCCTACGTCGACAGCCTGAATGCCGACGAGGTTCGCGCCTACCGCGGCACGCTGACCGAGCCGGGACGGAACAGTCCGTACCGCGATCGATCCGTCGAGGAGAATCTGGCGCTGTTCGCGCGGATGCGCGCGGGAGAATTCCCGGACGGCGCGCACGTCCTGCGCGCGAAGATCGACATGGCGTCTCCCAATTTCAACATGCGCGATCCGACGCTGTACCGGATTCGTCATGCGCCGCGCATCATCGGACCGGCGACGCGTGGTGCATCTACCCGATGTACGACTACGCGCATCCGTTGTCCGATGCCATCGAGCGCATCACGCATTCGATCTGCACGCTCGAGTACGAGGATCACCGGCCGCTCTACGACTGGCTGGTGGATCACCTCATCGAAGGCGACAAGCCGCATCAGTACCGAGTTCGCGCGGCTGAACCTGAATTACACGGTGATGAGCAAGCGCAAGCTGCTGCAGCTCGTGCAGCAGAAGCGTCGTCTCGGGCTGGAACGATCCGCGAATGCCGACGATCAGCGGCCTTCGCCGCCGCGGCTACACGCCGGAAGCGATCCGCGACTTCTGCGCCCGCATCGGCGTCGCGAAGAAGGAAAACGTCATCGACGTCGCGCAGCTCGAGCACAGCGTGCGCGAGGACCTCAATCGCCGCGCGCCGCGCGTGATGGCCGTGCTGCGTCCGCTGAAGGTCGTGCTGACGAACTACCCGGAGGGCCAGGTCGAGGAGGTCGACGTCATCAACAACCCCGAGGACGAGGCGGCGGGCACGCGCAAGGTGCCGTTCTCGCGGGTCCTGTACATCGAACGCGACGACTTCATGGAGCAGCCGCCGAAGAAGTTCTTCCGGCTCTCCCCGGGAAAAGAAGTGCGCCTCAGGTGCGCCTACTTCATCACCTGCAACGAGGTCGTCAAGGACGAGCACGGCGAGGTGCAGGAGCTGCGCTGCACCTACGATCCCGCAACGCGGGGCGGCGATTCGCCGGACGGCCGACGTGTAAAGGCGACGCTTCACTGGGTGTCGGCGGCGCACGCCCTCCCGGTGGAGGTCCGCCTGTACGACCGTCTCTTCGCGGTCGAGGATCCGGAGAACGTGCCTGAAGGAAAGACGTTCCTCGACTGCATCAATCCGCACTCGCTCGAAGTCCTGCACGGCGCGCAGGCCGAGCCGAGTCTGGCGGGGGCGGTCCCCGGCACGCGCGTGCAGTTCGAGCGTCTGGGCTATTTCTGCGTGGATCCCGATTCCACCGCGGATGCCCTGGTGTTCAACCGGACGGTCTCGCTGCGCGACACCTGGGCCAAGATTTCCCAGAAGGTCGGCTGATGGCTCGACGCGCGCCGCGCGGCGATCGTGTCGGCGGCCGCCGCGGCAATCGCGATCGCGGCGGCGCGCGGTCCACGCGCGATTGCCGACCAGGAAGGCTCGCGCGGCGGCCGTTGGTACAAGGGAAACACGCACACCCATACGCTCAACAGCGACGGCGACAGCACCCCTGACGACGTGGTGCGGTGGTACCGCGAGCACGGGTATCAGTTCCTGGTGCTGACCGATCACAACGTCCTCACGAGCGTCGACGGCCTCAACGCCGTGCACGGCGCCGACGATCGGTTCCTCGTCGTCAAGGGTGAAGAGGTCAGCGACACCTTCGGCAGGAAGCCGCTTCATATCAACGGGCTCGACGTGTCGGGGAAAGTCGACCCCCGAAGCGGATCGAGCGTGGTCGACGTGGTCCAGCGCAACGTCGACGCCATCCGCAGCGCCAACGGCATTCCGCACATCAACCACCCCAACTTCGGCTGGGCGATCAGCGCCGACGAATTGAGGCAGGTGGAGCGAACGAAGCTGTTCGAGATCTACAACGGTCATCATGCGGTCAACAACCTCGGCGGCGGCGGCGTCCCCGGCATGGAAGAAGTCTGGGATCGCCTGCTCTCGAGCGGCAAAGTGCTGTACGGCATCGCGGACGACGACGCGCACGTGTTCAAGCAGCCGGGCAACCCGGACGTCCCCGGCCCGGGCCGCGGATGGGTGTTCGTCCGGGCCGAGCGGCTGGCGCCCCGGCCGATCGTCGAGGCGCTCGACCGCGGCGACTTCTACGCGTCCACCGGCGTCGAGCTGACCGACTACCAGGCGGACGCGAAGCGCATCGCGATCACGATCAAGCAGCGGCCCGAGAGCAAGTACCGGATCCAGTTCATCGGCCGGAACGGTCAGATCCTGAAAGAGGCCGAATCGAGTCCGGCCGAGTACGTGTTTCGCGGCGACGAACTGTACGTGCGCGCGAAAGTGCTCGAGTCGAACGGACGGCTCGCCTGGACGCAGCCGGTCTGGCGCGGCCCCTCGTCCGTCCGCTGATACAATCGCCCCGATGCTCTCGTTCGAAGACGCGCAGCGCCTCGCGTCGCGTCTCCGCGACGAGCTTGGGCGCGCCATCATCGGCCAACAGGTGGTCGTCCAGGAAATCCTCACGGTGTTCGTCGCCGGCGGCCATTGCCTGCTGCGCGGCGTGCCGGGCCTCGCGAAAACGCTGCTGATCAAGACGCTCGCGCAGGCGGTCGACCTGAAGTTCAACCGCATTCAGTTCACGCCCGACCTGATGCCGTCCGACATCATCGGCACGGAAGTCATCGAGGAGGATCGCGCCACCGGCCGCCGTGATACGCGATTCATTCCCGGCCCGGTGTTCGCGAACCTGATTCTCGCGGACGAGATCAACCGCACGCCGCCCAAGACGCAGGCGGCGCTGCTCGAGGCGATGCAGGAATACCAGGTCACCGTCAACGGCATGCGCTTTCCGCTCGAGCGTCCGCTGTTCGTCCTCGCGACGCAGAATCCCATCGAACAGGAAGGGACCTATCCGCTGCCGGAAGCGCAGCTCGATCGGTTCATGTTCAACATCGTCATCGACTACCCGTCGTCTGCGGAGGAGCAGCGGATTCTGACGGCGACGACAGGCGACGACGAGCCGGTCATCACGCCGGTTGCGACCGCCGCAGAGATCGAAGCGATGCGTCATCTGGTCCGCGAAGTGCCGGCGGCGTCGAACGTCATCGACTACGCGCTGCGAATCGTTCGAGCCAGCCGGCCCGGTGGCACCGCCGAGGACGGCGTGCCGCCGGCGGTCCGGCAGTGGGTGAAGTGGGGCGCTGGTCCGCGCGCCGGACAGGCGTTGATTGTCGGCGCGAAGGCGCGCGCGCTGCTCGACGGCCGGGCGGTGGCCTCTCCGGACGACATTCGCGCGGTCGCGCTGCCGGTGCTGCGTCATCGCGTGCTGCTCAATTTCCAGGCCGAAGCCGACGGTATCGACGCCGATCAGATCGTCGGCCGCCTGCTCGAGGCGGTGCCCGCGCCATGAATCGGGATTCGGGGATCGGGAATCGGGATTCGGCGGTCTGTCCGCCCGAGGTGCTCGCGCGGATCGCCGACCTCGAGCTGGTCGCGCGCATCGTTGTCGAAGGGCTCGTGTCGGGACTGCACCGCAGCCCGTTCCATGGCTACAGCGCCGAGTTCAGCCAGTATCGCCACTATCGTCCCGGCGACGACCTCAAATACGTCGACTGGAAGCTGGTCGCGCGGACCGACCGTCTCTACACCAAGCAGTTTCGTGAGACGACGAACATGGCGGCCACGCTCGTCCTCGATACGAGCGCGTCCATGTCGTTTCCGAAGGCGGTGTCCAAGTATCGGTACGCGATGATTCTCTCGGCGGCGCTGGCGCACATTGTTTCCAGCCAGGGTGACGCCGTCGGCCTGGTCGCGGGCCCTCGCATGATTCCCGCGCGAGCGGGGCGCCACAATCTTCGCGCCCTGCTGGCCGCACTCAGCGGCGTCGAGGCGTCCGGCCAGTGGAACGCTGCTGAAACCGTCCGGCGCGCTGCCGAGCGGCTGAATCGCCGGGGACTGTTGCTGGTCTTGTCCGATTTCTACGACGAGGAAGACGCGACGTTCAACGAGCTCACACGCGCGGCGCGCATGGGTCACGAGGTGGTGCTGTTTCAGATGATGAGCCGCGAAGAGGTCGAGTTTCCCTACAGGCGCGACTTCGAGTTCGCGGACCTGGAAACCGGCCGAACCGTTTCGGTGAATGCCGGCCTGGCGCGCCGCGAGTACACCGACGCGGTCGCCGCCTTCCTCGAACGATGCCGGCGCCGGGCTGGCGCCGAAGGTTTTCAGTATTCGCTGATCGTCACCGACACGCCCCCGGCACACGGCCTGCGCAACTTCCTGCTGGCCCGCCAGCGCTGAACCGGTCGTGATCTGGCTGAATCCCGCGGCGTGGATCGGGCTCCTGGCGATCGCCGGACCAATCGTGATCCACGTCCTCGTGCAGCGAAAGGCCGAGCGGCTGGCGTTTCCGTCGCTGCGCTTCCTGCAGCAGGGGCGTCTGGCGTCGATCCGGCGCCACGTGCTCGAGGACGTGCCGCTGCTCGCGATCCGCGCGGCGATCGTTGCCGCCGCCGTTGCCGCCCTGGCCGGGCCGCTCATCGTCACGCGGACGCAGCGTCAGGCCTGGAACGCGCGCGTCGCCCGCGCGATTGTCGTGGACGATGTAGCGCGGGCCGCGTCCGCCTGGCTCGCAATCCACTGAGCGAGCTACGGTGGACAAGCTACAACCTTCGGCCTTTCTCTCCCAGACCTTCGAAACCCCCGCTGTTGCTGACGCCATCCCGCGCGCCGTCGCGTGGCTCGAGAACGCTCCGCCCGCGCGGCGCGAGCTGCTGATCGTCGGTCCGCTGGCGCTGGGGTCCGTGACTGCTGACGATCTGGCAGGTATACCGCCTGGCATCGGCATTCGATTCGAGCAGAGCGGCGGCCTGCCAGCCGAGCGCAGCATCGCTGGCGGCCGTGTGCTTGCCCTGGAGCGCGACCCTTCGGCTGCATCGCCGAAGCTGGAGCGCGACGGCTTTAGCCGAGCGGCCGGATCCGGGTCCATCGTCGTTCAGCAGCAGGTGACGCTGAAGGACATCCATACAAGCGTGCAGGAGACAGGCGCCGCCGCGCCCGACCCGTTCCCGGTTGACGTCGTCTGCTCGACCGACGCGCGACCCATTGTCGACACAGCGATTGCCGCCGTGCGCTCGCAGCGTGTCTGGGCACCGGCGGCGAACCGGCGCGGCCGTCTCGTGCTGCTCGACTCGTCGATCGATCCGGCCGCGGTCGCCGATGGAGGGCCAGTCACCCAATCCTGGATAGCCGATGCGATTGCGTCGATCGCACGCGATCGCGATCTGCAGGCGGCCGGAGCCCAGGCGGTGGCTGGGCTGAGCGATCCTCGATTCAGCGCGACGCCCTGGCAGCCGCTGCTCCTGGCGCCAGACGGGCGTCCCGTGGCAGTGGCCGGCGCCTCCCGAGCGAGCCTCGTCGTCGTCAGTGGGGCGACGCCGTCCAGTCTTGTCACACCGCTGCTGTTGCGGGCGATGGTCAACGCGCTCGGCGGACCGCCCGATTTGCGGCAGGCGGAAGTGCTGCCGATTCCGGAATCGCAGCTACGGGCGTGGAGCCGTCCGCCGGCGCCCGTCACCGCGCCGCGTGTCGATCGCGTCGAGCGTGACGATCGGCGCGGGTTGTGGATCCTCGTGCTCGCGCTGCTGGCGCTGGAGACCTGGGTCCGGCGCGCCAAGGCCGAAGAAAAGACCTCGACCTACGAGGAGGACGTGCGTGTCGCCTGACGAGCAGGCGATCGTCGCCATCGTCCGGAGCGCGATGCGTCGCGCGCGCCTGCTCGCGATCGCGGAAGGCATCACGGTCGGCATCGCGGCGGCGGCAGCCTCGCGGGTCGCGGGTCTCGTCGCTGCCATCTCCTACGTCGCGTGGCGCTGGCAGGACTCGCGGCCTCGCTCGATCGTGGAAGCTGCCGAGCAGTGCCATCCGGAGCTGCGGAATCTCCTCTTTACCTGGAAAGAGATCTCGGACGGAACGCTCGCCGTCACTCCTTCGGCGCGCGAGCGGGTCATCGCGAAGGCGGCGTCGCGCACGAAGTCGATCGACCTCGCGCGGATTGTTCCGGCGACGCGTCTGGCGCAGGTGGTCCTCGTGGCGGCGGTCGCGTGGAGCGTCGTGGGACTGGCGACCTGGCGGCGATCGTCTGCAGCGCGCCGCGGGCCGGTGGACGCGTCGAAGCAGGTCCCGGCGGCGCCGCTCCGATTGACCGCGACGATTCAACCGCCGGCGTATACCGGCCTCCCGGCCACGACGTCGACCGACCCGGCACAAATCGACGCCGTCCAGGGCAGTGCGCTGACGATGGCTCTGGATTCAACGGCTGCGAACGTTGCAGTCGAGCAGAACGGCACCGCCGCCTCGCTCGTCCGCGAGGGGGACGGACGGTTCACTGGCCGGCTGACGCTGACGCGAACGGGCTACATCGTCATTACCGCGGGGGACATCAGCCGGACGATACCGGTGGTCGTCTCACCGGACCGGTTACCGAGCGTGCGCGTCACCGTCCCCGGGCGCGACCTGGTGTACGCCGGCGGCAACCCGCGGATCACGTTCGACGCGCGCGCGACGGACGATTACGGCCTCCGCTCGCTGGCGCTTCAGTACACCAAGGTGTCGGGCTCTGGCGAGCAGTTCGAGTTCCAGGAAGGAGAGATCCCGCTGACGCTCACCCGTGCGTCGTCACGCGAATGGCAGGGTGGCGCCGCGCGGTCGCTCGACGAGCTCGATCTCAAGGAGGGCGACATGCTGGTGTATCGAGCGGTCGCCGCCGACGGGCGGCCCGGCGACGGCAGCGCGAGCTCGGACGCCTTTTTCATCGAGATCTCGAAGCTCGGTGTCGCAGCGGGCGATGCGTTCACGCTTCCCGAGGAGGAGACGCGCTACGCGCTGAGCCAGCAGATGCTGATTATCAAGACCGAGCGTTTGCATCAGCGGCGGGCGGCGATGGCATCGGAGGAGCTGGCTGACGCGGCGCTCAATCTGGCCGTGGAGCAGCGCATGATTCGCGCGGAGTTCGTCTTCATGCTCGGCGGCGAAGTCCAGGATGAGGAAGTGGAGGCGGAGCAGTCGACGGAGCTTCAGGAAGGCCGGCTGCGGAACCGCGGCCAGCGGGATCTTCGGGCCGCCACCATCGCGATGAGCCAGGCGGAGAAACTGCTGACCGGAACGAACACCGCCGAGGCGCTGGTGGCCGAGCGCGCCGCGGTGACAGCGCTCCAGCGAGCGTTCGCGCGCGACCGTTACATCCTGCGCGCCTTTGCCAGCCGCGCCAACCTCGATCCCGCGCGTCGTCTCACCGGCGACCTGAAGGACGCTTCGAGCTGGGCACGAACGAGAGCTCCGGCACCCGAGGATCGCCGTGCCGCTCAACTGCAGGACGTCATGGCCGGCCTCGGTGCGTTCCTCCGTGACGGGGCCAGCCTTGGCCCCCCGCGCGCGGCCGTGCTCGCACGGCAGGTGCTCGCCATCGATCCCGAATCGGCTGCCTTGCGCCGAGCCGCGACCGAACTACAGCGTCTCGCCAGCACGTGGGCGACGACGAGTGCAGACGCGAGACGGAAGACGGTGGACGCGGCGGCCGCCGACGTGGCGGCAGAAGCCGCGCGCGTCCTGGCGGACCCGCCGATTCAGGCCGCCGCGCCGGCGCTTGCAGGTCCGTTCGCCGACGCCCTTCGCGCCGCGCCCGCGCCGCCTCGACCGGAAGGGGCACGATGATCGAACGGCTTCTCCGGCTGACGGCCGTCGCGATCGCAGTTGCGGCGCTGCTCGATCCGCCGCTGACAGTCGCTGCCCGCCAGCTCCCGCGCCTCGCGATCATGCTGCAGCGGCCGGGCGATCCCGTGTCGCTGGGAGTCCGCGAGCGTCTGACACGCGACCTGCGTGCGGATTTCGAGGTCGCCGGTCCGGATCGCGAGGCCGCCGCGGCCGTCGTGATTGGCCGTGAGTATCCGGATCGAGCGGACGCATTTCCTCCGCGGACGTCGACGGTCACCCTTGACGCCGACCCTCGAGGAGGGACGGCGATGATCGCCGGCGTCCGGGCGCCGCGAGCGGTGCCACGCGGCACGCGGATTCAGCTCGAGGTCACGCTCGCCGCCCCGGCAACCGCGGCAACATCCGTGGTCGCCGTCGTTGCCGGACCGGTTGGCCATCCGGACGTCGAGGTCGCGCGGGTGTCGCACACGTGGACCGCTGGCAGCCGGCGGGCGGTTCTGACGCTCGACGCCATGCCGCTCGATCTGCCGCCGTGGCACCTGCGCGTGCGGGTGTCGGAGGCGAGCCAGCCATCGATGGCAGCCACAAGCGATGTCCTTGTCGAGGAAGCTGCGCCGCAGCGCGTGCTGTTCTACGAGCCGCGACCGTCGTGGATTGCCACGTTCGTCCGCCGCGCGATCGAGGCGGACCAGCGATTCGTCGTCAGCGGCCTCGACTATCCGTCGCGCGGCATCCGCATCGTCAGCGGCGACCCCGCGTCACTCGATCAGACGGCGCTGCGGGCGTTTTCCGCCGTCGTTGTCGGTGGACTCGATCGGTTGACGGTTTCAGATCGCGATCGGCTCGACTGGTTCGTGCGCGAGCGCGGCGGGTCGCTGGTTCTGCTGCCGGACGCGCGGCCGGGCATCGCGCCGTGGACCGAGTGGTTGTCTGGCGCAACCACTCGCGAGGCGCTTCTCGAGCGTCCGTCGGTGCTCGCAGTCGCTCCGCCCCTGCCGGCGCTCCAGGCATCGGAGTTGCTGACCTTCACAGGTGCTACGGTGCTAGGTGCTAGGGTGCTAGGTGCTACGGTGCCAGGTGCTGCGGTGCCGGGTGCCACGGTGCCGGGTGCCACGGTGCTGGCGCGAGTTGCGGGTTCGAACGAGCCAGTCGTCTGCCTGATTCCGCGTGGGGCTGGCCGGGTTCTCGTGTCGGGCGCTCTCGATGCGTGGCGATACAGGGCAGACAAGGACTCGGCATTCGATCGGTTCTGGCGATCTGCGATTGCGGGCGTGGCGCTCGCGACGCCGCCGGCCGTGGACGTGGAGATCGCGCCGGCAGTCGCCCGTCCCGGAGAATCAGTTCGCGTCGTGGCCCGCGTCCATCGCTCCGCCTTCGCTGCTGGCGGCACGGCCCCGCTTCAGGTTTCCGCACGGCTCGATTCGGGCGAGCCGGTTCGGTTATGGCCCGAAGCGGAAGCGGACGTCTTCAGCGGATCGTTCGCCGCCGGCTTGCCCGGTGTGCAGCGGATCACCGTCTCGGCTGGCGCGGACGGGGCCGAGGGCACGACGGGATCGGCCGTGATGGCGGTCGATCCCACCGCACGTCGTGCGGAGCGCCTTGTTCCGCTGTCATTACTCGCGACTTCGCGCGGCGGCATCGACGTCTCACCAGATCGGCTGGCTGACCTCGAGGCCTACCTGCGCCGCGAAGTCAGCGCCCCGCCTGTGCGTACGACAGCCCACCCGATGCGATCGGGCTGGTGGATCGTGCCGTTTGCCGCCTGTCTCTCCGCTGAATGGTGGCTGCGACGGCGCAAAGGACTCCGCTGATTCGCAGGGAGATGCCAATGATCATCAGGCCGTACCGGCCCGAGGACTGGGATCAGATCTGGGCCGTCCTCGAGCCGGTCTTCCGCGCGGGAGATACGTACGCGATCCGAACTGACATCATGGCCGGCGAGGCCAGGGAATACTGGACGAGCAGACCGAAGCAGGTGTTCGTGGCGATCGACGAAACAACCGGGCAGCTCCTGGGCACGTACTACGTGAGGCCGAACTTCGACGGTCCGGGCTCTCATGTCTGCAACTGCGGCTACATCGTCGCCGAACAGTCGCGAGGTCAAGGAGTTGCCTCCCGAATGTGCGAGCACTCGCTGGCCGAGGCGGCGGCGCGCGGGTTCCGGGCGATGCAGTACAACCTCGTCGTGTCCACCAACGAGCGCGCCGTCCGCCTCTGGAAGCACATGGGGTTCGAAATCATCGGCACCGTGCCAGGTGGATTTCGCCATCCGCGGTTGGGATTCGTCGACGCCCACATCATGCACAAGATGCTGGCGTAGAGAACCCGGCGCCTATCCGATCTTGAGTTTGAGAATCACCGGCTCTTGCAGTGGTTGACTGGCGAGCACGGAATTCGGTCTGCGCAGGAGCGCACCGAAGCTGTTGGCGACATAGTAGTACGTGTCGCCGGCCACCACGCCGATGGTCGGCTCCGCGACGTGCGGTTGATTCATGTCGATGATGTGAACGGCGCTGACGCGCGTGCCGTCAGTCGACAGATCGAGCCGCACCACGCGCGCCGGTTCGACGCCATTCTGCACGCCGATCAACGACCCCTTGTACAGCGTGAGGCCGTCGATGCCGTACAGCGCCATATCGGGCGGCGTGAGCAGCCGAATTACCGCCTTCGTCGCCGTGTCCACGCGGAAGATGAACCCGGCATAGTCCGACACGTACAACCATCGTCCGTCGGGAGTGGTCGACGAGTCCATTCGGCCCCTGGATGGTCCCGGCAGGCACGAACACCTCGAGCGACTTGCCGCCGGGGGCCACTGTGTACACCATGCCCGATCCGCCGTCGGAAGCGAACACGCGGCCGTTGGCGCTGACCGTGATGTCGTCGAAGCGGTGCGCCGGCGATCGATCCGGCAGGACGTACTTGTGCGACAGCGCTCCGGTCTGGATGTCGAACGCGAAGACGCCGGTCGCGTTCTCGTCCACCATCGAATACCGTTCCATCACCGGTTCGGCGGTGCTGACGGCCCACAGCAGGCGCCGCGTTGGATCCACGGCGATTCCGAACACCATCCACAGGCCGTCACGGCCGCTGGTGACGAAATCCTGGACAGCGCCGGACGGATCGATGCGCACGATCTTGCGTTTGAACTGGCTGCTGACAAAGAAGGCCCGGGTTGCCGGATCGTAGGCGATGCCTTCCGGCACGAACAGGCGATCGTGGATCGTCCACGCGACTTCACTCGACCCGATTCGACGGTTTCGCAGCGCCTCGAGTGCGCGCGCGGCAATCTGTACGGCGCCATCGCCGCTCACAGCGCCGAAGTCCGGATCGTCGAGCGCGTTGTAATACAGCGACAGCGTCGCCATCTTCCGCAGAACGCCGGCGGCGTCAGCCGCTCGCCGGTTCAACGCGTAGGCGCCCGCAAGGCGGCGGAGGAAAGTCGGGTGCACCGGCCGCTGCGCAATCGCCGCTTCCATGTTCTTCAGGTACGCGGGGTAGTCCTTCTTGTCGTACGCCTCGATTGCCGCCGCGTACAGCGCGCGCACGGTATCCGCCTGAGCGACTTGACGAGCGAACACACCGGCCGATGCCACGACAATGACCGCCGCGACGAGCGCGCCCACGAGGCGCGAAGATGGCGCCAGCGCGGTGTCGCTCAACAATCGATCGGACATTTCGGGATCCTGGGGCTCTTTGTGAAGGAGGGCATCGTAGCATGGGGATCTGCTAATCTCCAGAAGCTATGCCTCGATCCCGCCGCCATTTCCTGCAGTCGCTCGGCGCCGGCGCCATCGTCGCCGGCGCGCCGGCGTGGGCGTTTGCGCGCACGTTCGATCCGATGCGCGAACCCGCGCCGCCGGTGCGCGATCCGAAATACCGCGAGTGGTCCACGGTCGCGCTTGCCGAAGCCAAACGGCTCGGATGTTCGTATTCGGACATCCGGTTCACACGCAACCGCGCGCAGTCGATCGGAGTGCGCAACGGACAAATCCTCCGCGGCGGCGGCGGATTCGGCGGTGGCGATGCGACCGAGACCTACGGGTTCGGCGTCCGCGTGATTCACGGCGGCGTGTGGGGGTTCGCGAGCAGTCCGCTGGTCACGCCCGGAGGAGATCAAGCGCGTCACCGGCATCGCCACCGACGTCGCCCGCGCCAGCGCCATCGCGAAAAAGCGCGACGTGCAGCTCGCGGGCGTTCCAGCCTACGACGAGTTCTGGCAGGTTCCTATCGACAAGGATCCGTGGGAGGTCCCGCTCGAAGAGAAAGTCGAACACCTGCGCACGGTCAGTTCGACGATGCAGAAGAACCCGGCGGTGATGTTCGCCGTCGTGTCGATGAGCTTCGAGCACGAGTGGAAGTACCTGGCGACGAGCGAAGGATCGTTCATCGAGCAGGTGTTCCATTTCACCTCCTGCGACGCGGACGCCACGGCGCGTACCGGGCAGCAGGTGAAAACGCGGAACTACGGTCGGCTGGGCGCCGCGGGGTACGAGTTCCTGCTGAAAGCCGACATGCCGGGCCACGCTGAACGCGTCGCGGCCGAAGCGGTCGAGCACTCGATGGCCAAGCCGGTGGAGCGCGGCCTCAAGGATCTCGTGCTGCTGCCTTCGCATCTCGGCCTGACCATCCACGAAATCGTCGCGCACGCCACCGAAGTCGATCGCATTGCCGGCTACGAAGCGAATTACGCCGGCACGAGCTTCGTGAAGATCGCCGACCTCGGCAAGCTGAAATACGGCTCGAAGCATTTCAACGTCTCCGCCGACCGCACGTTCCCGACCGGCATGGCGACGGTCGGGTTCGACGACGACGGCGTGAAGGCGCAGAAATGGCCGCTGGTGAAGGAAGGGATCCTGGTCGGTCTGCAGACCAACCGCGAGACCGCGCATCTCATCGGCGAGAAGGAGAGCCGCGGCTGCACGTTCGCGAACCACTGGCGCAACTATCCGTTCCTGCGGATGCCAAACGTGCAGCTCGAGCCCGGTCCGAAAGGATCGCCGACCGTGGACCAGATGATCGCGGACGTCAAGGACGGCGTGCTCGTCGACGGCTCCGGCAGCTTCAGCATCGACCAGCAGCGATACAACGGCCAGTTTGGCGGCGACGCGTTCTGGGAAATCAAGAACGGCAAGAAGACGCGGATGGTCACGGACTTCACCTACAACGCCATCACGACCGACTTCTGGGCGAACCTCGATGCCGTCGGTCCGCCGGAAACGTGGGAGCACCATGGGCTGACCGGCGACGCGAAAGGGCAGCCGGTACAGTCGAATCACCCGTCGCACGGCTCGGCGCCGTGTCTGATTCGGAAAATCATGGTCGGGGCCGCATACGCGTAAGGACCTGCCGGGGCTGAGGACTAGGGGCTAGCTTCACCCTCCAGCGAGTGACGGCTAGCCCCAAGCCCCTAGCCCCGACGCGAGCAGCGATATGAGCTACACACGCGAGCAAGTGAAGGCGATCACCGACAAAGTCCTGAACATGGCGAAGGCCGACGCCGTGGAAGTGCGCTTCTCCGGCGGCGAGCGGTCGGCGACCCGGTATGCGAACTCGACGATCACCGCGAACCTCGTCGAGCACGACCAGGAAGTGCAGATCACGGTGTTCTACGGGCAGAAGTCGGCGAGCACGTCGACGCACCAGTTCGACGACGGGTCGCTGAAGTCGGCGATCGAGCAGGCGCAGGAACTGGCAAAGCGGCGGCCCGACAACCCGGAGCTGATGCCGCCGGTCAAACCGCCGCAGGAGTATCTCGCGGTCGACGGCGCGCTGCCGCCGGCGGTTGCGTTCGGGCCGGCCGAGCGCGCGCGTCTGGTCAAGCAGAGCGTCGACGTGTGCGAGAAAAAGGGTGTGCTTGGCGCCGGCTACATCCCCAAGCTGCACTGGACCGATGCGCTGGCGAATTCCGAGGGCCTGTTCGCGTATTACCGCTATGCCGAGGCGAGTTTCATCCTGACGTGCCGGACGCCCGATGGGACGGGCTCCGGCTGGGCCGGGACGACCGGGCTGAAAGACGTGACGAAGATCGACGCCGCGGCGTTGTCGGAAGTCGCGGCCGACAAGGCCCTCAAGTCGCGCAAGCCGCGCGCCATCGAACCAGGTAACTACACCGTCATCCTGGAACCTCGCCCTGCGGCGCGCCTGCTGTCGCTGATGCTGTTCGCGCTGAACGCCCGGCCGGCGGAGGAGGGCCGCAGCTTCATGAGCGGAGCCGAGCGCGGGACCACGAAGCTCGGTCAGAAGATCTTCGGCGAGAACGTGACGATTCGCAGCGACGTCGGCAATCCGATCCTGCGGCAGACGCCGATTGGCCCCGACGGCCTCGCCTCGCGCCCGATCACCTGGGTCGAGAAGGGGGTCGTCAAAAACCTGTTCTACGACCGGTACTGGGCGAAGAAGCAGAACAAGGCGTTCACGCCGACCGGGCCGCAGCAGAGCCTCGTCATGGACGGCGGTGACGCCAGCATCGATCAGATGGTCAAGTCGACCAAGCGTGGTCTGCTGATCACGTTCTTCTGGTACATCCGGCCGGTAGAGCAGATGACGCTGCTCAACACCGGGATGACGCGCGACGGGATGTTCCTGATCGAGAACGGCGAAATCGCCGGGCCGGTGCAGAACTTCCGCTGGAACGACGGTCCCGCGCGGGCCTTCAACAACATCTCGATGCTCGGCCGCGCCGTGCCGATGCACATCGGCGAGGCCTACGATTTCCCGGGCACCGCGCTGGTGCCGGCGATGAAGATCGAAGACTTCAGGATGACGTCGATCTCGCCGGCTGTATAGCCGTCCCGACAACGGAGATGACGGGGAGAACGGTATAACCACAGAGCAACGGAGTCAACGGAGATTGAACGGAGCTGTGCGGGTTCGACGGGCGCCGCGAAGCGACGCTGCGCGATCGGATCGATCGTGAAAACGAACACGTCGGCATTCATCGGGTCGTGTTCGTTTTCACGATCGATCCGATCGCGCCAGTCGGCCTGCGTTGCAGGCCGACCCGTCGAACCTCACCCACGTCTTCTCCGTTCGTCTCTGTTGCTCCGTTTCTCTGTGGTTATCCCGTTCGCTCCGCCACCTCCGTTCCCTCGGCTCGTCAGTGGCGCGCCTTGCGTCCTCTCGCCGCGAGGCATCCAAGGTAGCTGAACGGCAGGTAAGTCAGCAGGCTCGCCGCCCGAAACCAGGTCGGGTAGTACGTCGCGAAAACGGTGACGGCGCCCACGATGGTCAACAGAATGCCGGTAACGACCGACGGTCTGTTGCTCCGGCCGTCCACGACCAGCGCCGCTGTCATGCCTCCGGCGAACGAGCCGATCATGTACGCCACGAGAAGGCCGACGAGGGCGATGATGGGAATGGCGCGCATCGCGCGGTCGAGCGCAGCCGGGTCGGCCGCGCTCGAGCCCGACGGCATCGCGAACACGAGCTGCAGAGCCGCCTCGAGCAGGA
The DNA here is from genome assembly GCA_963792175.1 of uncultured Acidobacteriota bacterium. Taxonomy (GTDB): domain Bacteria; phylum Acidobacteriota; class Vicinamibacteria; order Vicinamibacterales; family CAVVIG01; genus CAWBVG01. The sequence goes on along the minus strand of CAWBVG010000024.1, from coordinate 138,279 downwards.
GAATCACCACGAACGCGGTCCCAGGCCCGGCGACGTAGGCCCAGAGGGTTCGCATTCCTTATCCTTCAGTCCTAACGGCCGGCGACATCGTCATATGGGATAACATGGATTCCATGAGGCGGGTATTCCCCTGGGCGCTGGCTCTGGCAGTCGCGGCCTTCGGCTGTACGCAGAGTAACCAGGCGCCGACGCCCATCCCGATCCCTCTGGCACCCGCTGATACGACCGACACGTTCTCCGGCACCTTGAACGTCCTCGGCACAAATTATCACCAGTTCTGTGTCCAGACGCCTGGCGAGGTCGACATCACGCTGAGGAGCACGGCGTACGCGCCGACGACGGATCCGGACACCGGCGCCAGCATTCCATCGACGCGCACCGATCCGATTCCACCGCTGACCATCGTGATCGGCACGCCGGCGGCGACGACCATCGGCCTGCTCTGCTCGCCGATCGTGTTCAACGGACAGAACCAAGTCGTCAACAACGCCACGCCCAGCAACACGCCGCAGATCGCCGGCAATGCGCTCGCCGGCAACTTGTGCATTTCGGTATCGGATCCCACCGGCGTCCTGCCCGACAAGATCACGTATCAGGTGACGGTCGCCCACCCGGGCAGCTGTTTTCACTGATTACAAGCTATCAGCTGAAAGCTGATAGCCGTCCTCATGTCATCGCATAGACGACGATATTGACGGCGAATTTCGTGTTGTCCTCGCGCAGAAACCGCTTGTTCCGCCAGTCGTAGTCCCACTCGCAGCCGTAGTCCTTGCTGCTGTAGAGGACCGCCACGCGGCCGCGGCGCTCGATCCCTTTCAAGTAGTCGTGCACGATGTTGTCGCCCCAGCCGTTCAGCTCGTGCGACGTCTGGGGCGGTCCGCCCTTGAACGTGAAGAAGCTGCGGTAGATCGGATGCGACGACGGCAGTTTGGCCATCGGGTCGCCGGGAAAGGTCGCCGCCATTTCCTGCTCGAACGATCGCGCGTACAGCCCGTTGACGTCGTGATTGCAGTCGTCCGAGAAGAGCAGTCCGCCGGCGTCCGCGAACCGGCGCAGGTTGTCGCGCTCGGCGGCGCTGAAGCGAACCAGCTTGTGCCCGGTCATGAACACGAACGGAAACGAGGGCAGCTCCGCGGAGCCTGCCGCAATCACCACTTCCTCTTTGTAGACGGGAATCGACGTGTACTGAACGATGGAGTCGAGGACATTCGCGGCGACTTTCGGGTTGTAGTCCCAGTCGCCCGATTCGTAACGCAGCCGCGCGAACACGAATTCTGAGCCGCGCGGTTTTCCCGCGCGTTGGCCAGCGGCGACGGCCGCAAACTGCAGGAACTGCCGGCGGGAAATCATATAAAATGCCGGTTTCCGTGGAATACCATATCCAGCATTATGACCTCGAGCAGGGAGCGCTCGAGATCCAGGTACATCGAGGAATACTTCGGGGAGTTCCCGCGTAAGAAAAGCGCGGTCGAGATCATGCGGCGCCTGAAGGGGCGTGCGCACATCATCCTGATTGCGACGGCACCGCTCCCTGACGACCCGGGCAGCGTCGTGCCGGTGTCGTTCAAGGTCGCCCACGAAATCCGGCATTCCGGAGACCGAGCCGAAGCTCGTGGACCTCATGCACCGGCTGAGCGACTACGTGCAGTTCCAGGGCCGCCGCGTGCTCTATACCTGGATCGGCGGCACGCGCCGCGACTGGCGCGGCCAGGGATTCTTCCGCGCGCTCACCGAGCAGCAGGAACTCTGGGCCATCGAGCAGGGATTCGACGAGATCGTCGTCAAGACGAAGAACAAGTTCTACGACATGCGCGGCACGCTGGACCATCTGCGCTTCGAAGTCGTCAAATACGAGCGCAACGCCGCCGACAACGCCGAATCGAAGGTTTATCTGAGCAAGAAGCTCCTGCCGGAGATGATTTCCACCCACCGCAGCAAGAAGGCGGTGGTCCAGATGCCGTGTCTAGGGTTCGGAGTTCAGGGTTCCGGGTTCAAGCTGTCGTTCAACTTTTTTGACGCTCCTCTCGTCTATACTCGGTGTGCCGCGCATATAGTTGGCGCACACCGAGCCGATGCCTCTTCGCCCCGTTGAATTCCACATCCTGCTGGCCCTCGCGTCCGAGGAGCGGCATGGCTACGCCATCCTCCAGGAGGTCGCCGCCCTCACAGAAGGCGGGCTCGAACTGGAGCCGGGGACGCTGTACCGGGCCCTCCACCGCATGCTCAAGGACGGCTGGGTCGCCGAATCGACCCGCCGGCCGGCCGCCGACCTGGACGACGAACGGCGGCGCTATTACCGTCTGACCGCGCTCGGCAGGCGGATCGCAACGGCCGAGGCCGATCGCCTGTGGCGCCTGGTCAGCCTGGCGCGCACCCACCGACTGCTGTCCCATGGCTGACCTGTCCGCCGACCTGTCCGCCGAAGCCGCGACGTGGCGAAGGCGGAAGCGGCGAAGGCGCGAAGGCGGTTTCAGGACACGGGGACCTGCCGCGCCGCATCGCGTGGTGGCTCGTCTGGGTCTATCCGCCGCGCTTTCGCCGCGACGTCGGCCAGGGGCTGGTCGATGCGCTCGACGACCGCATGCGCGCCCGCCGCGCCGCCGGGGCATCCAGCGCCGCCGTCTGGGCGCGCGCCATCGCCGATACGCTGCGCAACGCCGGCGCCGAATGGATCGATGAAGCTCGCAGGGTCCGGCCCTTCGAGAGCCTCAGGGCCGCCCTGAGCCCCGTCGAAGGGCGGCTGAAGCCGGACACTACGTACCAAAACATTCCGCACGATCGTCAGGGACGAACCGCCATGGACAAGCTACTGCAGGACGTTCGCTACGCCTTCCGCCTCTGGCGGCGCCGGCCGGGATTCGCCTTCGTCGCCATCCTGACGCTGGCGCTGGGCGTCGGCGCCAACACCGCCATGTTCAGCATCGTCAACGCGGTGCTGTTGCGGCCGCTGCCGTATCCGAACGCCGATCAATTGGTGTCGGTCTACGGCCAGACGACGGCGTTTCCACGAGGGCTGTTGTCGTATGGCGAATACGAGGAGATCCGCAAGCAGTCAGACACGTTCGAAGCGGTCGCGCTGTGGCTGCCGCAAAGCGTGAACCTGACCGGCGTCGACGAGCCGCAGCGTCTCGTCGGCACGTTCGTGACGGGATCGTTCTTCGACGTGCTGGGGCTGAAAGCGGAGCGCGGCCGGTTCTTCAGCGACGAAGAGAGCGCGCCCGGCACGGTCAAGCCGTTTGTCGTCATCACGCACCAGACGTGGCAGCGGCGCTTCAACGGCGACGCCTCCGCCATCGGAAAGACGATGACCCTGAACGGCGTGCCGCTCACGGTGGTTGGCGTCATCGCCCCGCCGTTCGATGCCGACTCGGTGCCCAGCGACGGCTACTTCCTCGGCGGCGACGTGTTCATTCCGGTCGCGCAGTTTCCGGTGCCGCACGGACTGGCTGCGGCGGGTCCGGTCATGCTCGGCGTCGGGCGCCTCAAGACGGGCGTGAACGTCGCGCGCGCGGCCTCGGATCTGGAAGTGATCCGCCAGCGGCTGGTCGCGTCGGGTCTGCAGCCCTCCGCCGGCGCGCAATCGTCGTTTGTCGCGCAGTCTGGACGCACGCTCGGGGCCGAGCCCGCGCAGGAAGCCATCATCGGGACCTCCAGGACCGCGCTCTTTCTGCTGCTCGCGTCGGTCGGCGTCGTGCTGCTCATCGCGTGCGTCAACGTCAGCCAGCTGCTGCTGGCCCGCGCGGTCGACCGGGAGCGCGAAATCGCCCTGCGGGTGGCGCTCGGCGCCAGTCGCAGCGCGGTCACGCGCCAGCTGGCCGTCGAGGCGGCGCTTCTGGCCGCCACCGCGTCCATCAGCGGCTTTCTGCTCGGGCGATGGGCGCTTGCCGGGCTGAGCTGGCTGCAGCCGCCGGCGTCCGTGCCGATCCCGACCCACGTTCCGCTCGACGCGCGCGTCCTGCTCTTCACCGGCGTCGTCGCGCTGTTGACGGCGACGATGTGCGGCCTGGCTCCGGCGCTGCGGTCGGCGCGTCCCAACATCAATCGTGTCCTGCAGGCCGGCTCGCGCCGGGCGTCGGGTATCGGCCACCGGACGCGCGACGTCCTGATGGTCATCGAGGTCGGGTTCTCGGTCACCCTGGTCGCGGTCTCGGTGCTGTTGATTCAGAGCCTGCTCGCCGTACAGCAGGCGCCGCTCGGGTTCGACCAGTCGAACGTCTTCACGCTGCAGTTCCGCCTGCCGCAGAACAAGTATCCGAAGCCCGAGAACATCGCGCGGTTCTTCAAGAGCGCCATCGAAAACGTGCGCGCCATCCCGGGCGTTGAATCGGCGGCGCTGGTCCGCGCCGTTCCGTTCAGCGGCAACGGCGGCACGGTCGGCTACGTGGTTGAAGGCCAGCCGGTGCCGGATCCGGCATCGGCGCCGCAAGCGCGCTTCCACATCGTCACGCCCGACTACTTCAAGACGATCCGCATTCCGCTTCTGAGGGGACGCGACTTCACGGATCGCGATGACCTGCAGTCCCCGCTGGTGGCCGTCATCAACGACACCTTCGCGAGACGCGCCTGGCCGGGCGACGACCCGATCGGCAAGCGATTCACGACTCCTCAGACACCCGGTCCCATCACCGTGATTGGCATCGTCGGCGATACGAAGCACTACACGGCGACCGAGCCGGCGGTCCCGCAGCTCTATGCGGCGCACTATCAGGTGCCGCTGATTTTCTCGTCGCTGGTGGCGCGGATCAAAGGGCCGGCGGCAGGGACGATGTCGGTCACCAACGACATCCGCAAGGCGATCTGGGCGGTCGACAAGGATCAACCGATGTGGGCCGTCGCGTCGCTCGAGGCGACGGTCGCCAGGACGCAGGGGCAGGCGCGCTTCCTGGCGCTGCTGCTCGGCATCTTCGCGGGCGTGGCGCTGCTCCTCGCCGGTGTCGGCATCTACGGCGTGACGTCGTACGGCGTGGCTCAGCGGACGCACGAGATCGGCATTCGCCTGGCGCTCGGCGCGTCGAGCGAGCGGGTGTTGCGCGAGGTCGTCGGCCGCGGCGTCCGGCTGACGCTCGTCGGCGTCGCGGCGGGCATCGTCGCCGCCATCATGATGGCGCGCCTCGCCGCCGCGGTGCTGTTTGCGGTGAAGCCGACCGATCCGCTGGCGCTCGCGCTGGCCGCGGCGATCCTCGGCGGTGTTTCCGTCGCGGCGTGCGTGATTCCCGCGCGGCGGGCGTCGCGGGTGGATCCGGTGGTGGCGCTGGCGGAGGAGTAGGGAGGAGAGTAGGGAGGACTTAGGGGTTAGGGATTAGGGATTAGGCGGTGAAAAATCGTGTCGCCCACAATCGTGGCTACAATTGAGACTGGCGAATCCCTAATCCCTAGTCCCTTATCCCTAGTCCCTATTTCATGTCTACACAGACTCCCTACTCGAAAGACCTCGGCGATCGTGAACCGATCGGCGCCATGCGCGACAGCGCGGGCCGGTATCAGCGACTGTTGTCCTGGACGCCCGCGCAGTTCGAACGCAGTTATGCGCCTGGCAAATGGACCGCCCGCCAGATTCTGATTCATCTCGCGCAGACCGAGCTGGCGCTCGGCACCCGTGCCCGCATGGCGCTCTGCACGCCGAACTATGCGGCGCAGGCCTTCAATCAGGACGAGTGGATGGCCAACGAGCAAAAGCTCGCGGGAAAGGAAGCGCTGGACGCGCTGCTCGCGTTGATGACGATGAATCGCACATTTTTCGACGGCCTGTCACCCGCGGATCTGGCGACGACGCTGTCGCACCCGGAGTATGGCGCGCTGACAGTGGACTGGATCCTCCATCAGCTGGCGGGTCACCAGATTCACCATCTGGCGCAGCTCGAACAGATCGCGCACATCGCTAGGCAGGCTTGCGAAGAGCGCGAGATGCGCTGAATGCCTTTCCTGCTTTCCCGTCCGCCGCGTCAGAACGTGAAGCGAAGACCCAACTGCCCGACGCGCTGTTCCGGCTGACGGAAATCGCCGGCGAATGTGGTCGGCTGCATGAACGTCGGATTCGGCGCCGGGCTCGCCGTCGTGCCGGTATATCGGCGCGTGACGAACCCGTCGGGGTTCTCGCTGTTGAACAGATTGAAGACCTCTCCGATCGCTTCGACCTGCGTGCGGGCGCCGATCTTGAACCGCCGCGCGACGCGAAGGTTCAGCTGACTGAATCGATCCCCCCGGCCGCATTGCCACGTCTCGCACGCGCCGATATCGATCGGGTTCGCCGGATTGCCGGCGTTGTAGCTGAAGGCGCGGTCAGGGATGTCGTTGTTGGTGAAATCGTTGTTCAGATCGAGCCCCTGGATGATGGCGACCGGCAGCGCCGAGCGGAAGATCCAGATCGGCGACACCTGGACGGCCCCCGGAACCTCCAGGACGGCGCTGGCGGTAATCCGATGCCGCGCGTCGGTCAGGCGATTCGGCGCGAACACGCGCGGATCGTCGAACGGATTCAGGGCGTCCTGAATCAGGCCAGTATCGAGCGCATCCGACGAGTCGCCGATGTTGCTGCGGCTTCTCGCCAGCGTGTACCAGATGTTGAAGTCCAGCCCCTTCGACCATCGCCGGCGCGTGCTGAGAATGAGCGCGTCGTACTGGCTGATGCCGCGGCTGATCGACGGCCGCAGGCTGGTGTTGTTCGGCGACAGCGCCAGATCGGCGAGACGGAAGGGCCCCCCGTTCGGGCGGGTATTGAGCTGGGGCCGGATGTTCAGTTTCCGGCCGTCGATGTGCACGTAGTCGGCGTTGACGATCGTCGTGCCATTGATCTGATGCGTCCAGCCGAAGACGGACTGCCGCGATTCCGGCTGCTCGAGACGCGGCGAGATGGGACCGGACCCGAATAGCGGCTTGCTGCCGGGCCGCACTTCGTTCAGGTTCGCGATGTTGGTCAGCGGCTGACCGGCCCTGAAGAAGCTGCCGTCGGGATTCCGGAGGCCGTTCGGGTTCGAGGCGGCGAACGTCGGACCAAAACCGAGCGGGCTCGCGTCAGCGGCGCCGATCAGGATGTTCGAGCTCGTGTAGCCGACGTCGGTGTAGATGCCCCACGACGCGCGCACGACGTCGTGGCCCTGGCCGCGAACATCGAACACCAGTCCGAGCCGCGGCTGGATGTTGTTGTAGTCCTCCCGGGGATCCTTGCCGAAATCCTCGAATCCAATCAGGCCGTTGAGGCGCCCGCTCCTGCCGGCCGCCTGCAGGGCGACGAAGTTCGGATCGGCTGACTGGTCGATCTGGTAACCGGTCATGACGTCGTAGCGGAGGCCGAGATTCAGGGTCAGCCTGCCGTTGAGGCGCCAGTCGTCCTGGATGTACAGCCCGAGCTGCTTCATCGGCAGGTTGGCGGCCGCGTCGCCGTCGCTGAACGACACGGAGGAAATCGGCCCGTCGAGGTCGTTCGTGGCGTGTGTGTAGACCACGATGCGCCTGCCGCCGTTGAAGGTCGTGAACAGGTGCGGCTCGTTGATGAAGTTCACGCCGGACTTGAAATCGTGACCCAGGCCGCCGCGGTACACGTGCCACGAGAAATCGTCCCGGAACTGAAACTTGTGCTGCTCCGTCGTCTGGGGCGTATTGCTGTTGGCGCCGAGGGTGACACCGCTCGGAAACACTTCGTTGGGCGCCGAGCTGGCCGATGTGATCTGGTTGCGGAAATCGGCGTACTGAAAGATGAGCTCGTTCAGCCGTGCGCCCGACAGCACCCAGTTGTGATTGAGATTGAACGAGTTGAAGCGGTTGTCGCTGGAGGCCCAGTTATTCGGCGGGTTGATGGCGCTCGTGCCATAGGGCTGCACGTTGCTGTTGTGGCCGTAGCGGCCCGACACGAACTGGTGCGCGTTGAGATTCCTCGTCGCCTTGCCCGTGAACAGCCGCTCGACGTATTCGGTCGGGAACGACCCGTCGAACCTCGGAAACAGGCCGCCGGTGTTGACCGCCTGAAACGCGTCGGCTTTCGTGCGCTCGGCGGCGACGAAGAAGTGCGCCTTGTCTTGCGTCAGCGGCCCGCCGAACGATCCGCCGAACTGGTTCCGCCGATAGTCCTGCTTGCCGACCGGCTGGCCTCTGGAGTCGACAGCCGTCCGTTCGGAATGCGATTCGGCGTTGAGCGCCCGATCGCGCAGGAACTCGAAGGCGCTGCCGGACCAGACGTTGGTGCCGCTCTTGGTGACCACGTTCATCACGCCGCCGACGCTTCTGCCGTACTCGGCCTTGTAGTTCGACGTCTGGAAATTGAACTCCTGGATCGCCTCGAGCGGAAACAGCTGCAGCAGACCGCCGACCGTATCGTCGTTGTTGTCACCGCCGTCGATCAGGTAGTTGACGTTGCGCCCGTTGCCGCCGTTGATCTGCGGCGAGAACTGGGTGCTCTTGGTGGCGTCGGTGTGGAAACCGAGTCCCACGCCGGGAATCGTGGCGGCCAGGTTCGCGAACTGCCGGCCGTTCAAGGGCAGGCTTTCGATTCGGATCGGATTGACGACGCCGCCGACCGACGGCGATGTCGTCACCACCAGCGGCGTCGCCCCGGTGACGTCGACGGTTTCGGCCAGCGCGACGACTTTGAGCGCGAAGTCGATCGCCTGCACCAGCGCCACGGCGACTTCGATGTCCTTCTTCGCGACCGTGCTGAACCCCGGAAGCGCGGCTTTGACCTCGTAGATGCCGACCGGCAGCGCCGCGAGCCGGTAGATGCCCTCAGTGTTGGTCGACTCCGTCCTCGTGAAGCCCGTCGCCTCGTTCCGGGCCGTGATCGACACCCCGGGAATCGCGTTGCCCTGCTCGTCGAGCACGCGGCCGCTGATCGTGCCCGTGGTCTGCTGCGCCAACGCCGGCATGCAGGCAAGCAGCCAAAACAGCGCTGCCCCCGACAGATGCCTTCTCATTCCGACGCCTCCGGTATGTGACAAAGGGACGAGGGCACAGCTTACAGTGTTCACCCCCGATCAGGACAACGTTGGCGGCCGCGATGTACAACAAAAAAGGCGAGAGGGTTGCCCCTCTCGCCTTTCCTGCCTATTCCGCCTGTCCTGGCCGACGCTAGAACGTGAACCGGAAACCGATCTGTCCGACGCGCTGTTCGGGACGACGGAAGTCGCCCGAGTAGCGTGGTCGGCTGAAGCAGCGTCGCGTCGGCCGCGCCTGTCGTCGGGACGATGACGCGGGTTCGGAAGCCGCTCGGGTTGATTGCGTTGAACAGGTTGAACATCTCGCCGATGGCTTCGATGCGCATCCGGTCGCCCAAGTTGAACAACTTCGACACGCGGAGGTTCATCTGCGACTGCGAGCATGCCGCGGCCGCAGTTCACGGTCGTCGCAGGTGCCGATCTGCTTGAACGTGATCACGCCGGTGTCGGCATTGAACGTGTCGACAGCATAAGCGTTGGTCGGAATCTCGGTGGCGTCGCCGTCGAGATTGAGGTCGCGGCCGTCGACGAGCGCAACAGGCAGCGCCGACCGCCACAGATAGATCGGCGCGACGCGGACGCCGCCCTTCAGCTGGAACGACGCCGACAGGTTGATGCGATGGCGCGCGTCGGTGTCGGTCGCTGGCCCGTTCTGCACCGGCGCGTCGAACGGGTTGTTCGGATCCTGGATGTTCGCCGTGTTCAGCTGATCGACCGCCGAGCCGATCGTGCTGAGCGCCGCGCTCCAGCGTGTAGCCGACGGTGAAGTCGACGCCCTTCGACGAGACGGCGTTGCGGAGGCCGAGAATGAGCGCGTCGTACTCGCTCTCGCCCGTGGCTGAGCGCCGGACGGTTGGCGTTGGTGTTCGGGTTGAGCGCCCGGCAGTAACGCGGTCGATGACGGCGCGGGTTCGACAGGCTGCCGGGATGCGCTGATTCACGCGCGGACGCGTGTTGAGGTCGCGCCCGAGCGAGTAGACGTAGTCAGCGCTGGACGACCATGTCCGACGTGATCTCGTGCGACCAGCCGGCGTTGGTCTGGATCTGATACGGCATCTGCAGCAGCGGATCGACATACTGACCGAACGGCGGTCGTCCCGACCGACCTGGTTCTGGCTGCGAATGTTGTCGAGCGGCTGGCCGACCTGTAAAAGCTGCCGTCGGCCTTCCTGATGCCGGTCGTGACGGGTCCGACGTTGAACGACCTGTCCGAAGACGGTGCCGCTGGCGTCGGCGGCGGCGAACAGCACGTTCGAGTTGGTGTAGCCGAAGTCGGTGTAGATGCCCCAGCCGCCGCGGACGATGTCCTTGCCGTTGCCGCGCACGTCGAGCACGGCGCCGATGCGCGGCTGGAAGTTGTTCTTGTCGTTCTGCGGATCGCTGGCGAAGTGGTTCAGCACCTCGGCGACCGGGGCCGGCAGCGAGTTGAACTTGCCGGCCTTGGCCGCGTCGCGGACCAGGATGTAGTTCGGGTTCTTGATCTGGTCGATGTCGCTGATCGCCCGTCGACGATGTCCCAGCGGAGGCCGACGTTGACGCGTCAGCCGATCCGTCACCCGCCAGTCGTCCTGGAAGTACGTGGCGAACTGCTTCGTCGGGATGTTCGCCGCCGCGTCGCCGTCGCTGATGCGTGATCGTGCTGATCGGGCCGTTCAGCGTCGTTGGTCGATGTGCGTGTAGAAGGTCGCGCCCTTGCCGGTGTTGAACGTGATGAAGAGGTGCGGCTCGTTGATGAAGTTCGCGCCCACCTTGAAGTCGTGGCCGAGGCCGCCTTTGCCGCGTCATGTGCCAGGAGAAGTCGTCGCGGAACTGGAACTTCTTCTGCTCGGTCGTCTGCGGCGTGTTGCCGTTGGCGCCGATCGTGACGCCGTTCGGGAAGCTCTGGTTCGGCTCCGAGCTGCGCGAGGCGATGTTGTTGCGGAAATCGGCGTACTGGAAGATGAACTCGTTCAGCTTCGCACCGCCCATGCACCCAGTTGTGATTCAGGTTGATCGAGTTGAACTTGTTCGTGCTGTCGCCCCAGTTGTCGAACGTGCTGTTGCGGGCCGCGCCGTAGGGCTGCGAGTTGTTGTTGCAGCCGTAGCGCACCGACAGGTACTGCGCCGCGTTCAGGTTCGCCGTGACCTTGCCGGTGAACGAGGTTCTCGCGATAGGGCACCGCGAACGACGCCGTTCTTGTCGGGGAACAGGCCCGAGGTGTCGACGGTCTGCGTCGTGTCCTGCTGCGTCCGCTCGATGGCCGCGAAGAAGTGCACCCTGTCCTTCGCGATCGGCCCGCCGAAGCTGCCGCCGAACTGGTTGCGCCGGTAGTCGCCCTTGGTCGGCGATCGTCGTGGTTCCGACGACAGCTTTCTCGGTCTCGCTCAGCGAGTTCATCGCTCTTGTCGCGGAAGAACTCGAAGAAGCTGCCTGGCGGCAGGTTGGTGCCGCTCTTGGTGACGACGTTCAGCACGCCGCCGTTGCTGCGGCCGTACTCGGCCTTGAACCGCTGCGTCTGGAAGTTGAACTCCTGGATCGCTTCGAGCGGGAACTGCTGCAGCAGGCCGCCGACCGTGTCGTCGTTGTTGTCGCCGCCGTCGATCAGGTAGTTGATGTTGCGGCCGTTGCCGCCGTTGATCTGCGGCGAGTACTGCGTGCTCTTGGTCGGGTCGGTGTGGAACGCCGAGGCCGACGCCCGGGATGGTCGCCGCGAGGTTGGCGAACTGCCGGCCGTTCAGCGGCATGGCTCTCGATGCGCTTCACGTCGACGATGCCGCCGACACGCGGACGCGGTCGTCTGAATGAGCGGCGTGGCGCCGGTGACGTTGACCGTCTCGGCAAGCGCGGCCACTTTCAGCGCGAAGTCGATCGCCACGACCTGCGCGACGTTGACCTCGATGTCCTTCTTGGATACCGTGCGTGAAGCCCTGCAGTTCGGCATTGACTTCGTAGATGCCGACCGGCAGCGCGTGCCAGGCGATACACGCCTTCGGCGTCGCTGACTTCGGTTCGCGTGAAGCCCGTGGACGCCATCTTCGCGGTGACCGTCACGCCGGGAATCGCCGCTCCCTGCTGATCCACGACTCGGCCGGTGATGCTCCCGGTCGTCTGCTGCGCGAACGCCGACGCGCAGCCGAGCAGCACGAGCAAGGCTGCCCCAAACACATACCTTCTCATTCCAATGCCTCCACAAATTTTCATAAGGGGTCGATGTCCGCTCTGGAGACACCGTCAGAAATCGACCGGTGTCTGCGATGCGGAACAGCCTAGCTTACGCTTTTCGCCCTAATTCTGGAACCCCTTTTTTGTTCAGTACTTGTGGGGATGGGCTTTCAGCGGCTGGCGCGTGCGAAAGTGAGACTCGGATGCGGTCGCTGGACGAAAACGGACACCGTCAGCTCGTCATTCCACCGCTTTCAGCAGTCGCTCGACTTCGGCCCGTTGGGGTGCGGCCGGCGGAAGTCGAGCCAGCAGTTCCCGCGCGGTCGAGGCGGCCTCGGCCCTTCGGCCGGCCTTGGCGTACGCAAGCGCGAGATTGAATCGAGCCTCGTGAAGGTTGGGATCGACCTGGAGAGCTGTCTCGCAGTGTCTTGATGGCCTCAGGCAGGCTGCCCCGGGCGGCCTGGAGGATGCCGAGGTTCGCGGTCACGACCGGATTGTCCGGTTCGCGCTTTCGGGCCTCGTTGAGCGTCCGCTCGGCGCCGGCCAGGTCGTTGCGCCGCCCGAGGCAGGTGGCCAGTCCGATATGGGCGTCCGCGGTCGGCAAGCCGCCGTTGATCGCCGCCGCGAACTCCCGTTCCGCACGCGGGCAGTCACCTGACTCTGCGAGGACGAAACCGAGACGCACGTGCGCCTGGCCGTTTGCTGCGTCGACGGCGAGAATCTGCTCCAGCGCCGTCCTGAGCGCCGGACCTGACAGTTCCCCCGAGGTCACCTGGGCGATTCGGGCCGCGACGTCGAGCCGGTCCTTCGGATCGACGCCCCCGGGCTCGTGATCGAGTCTCGAACCCATGGCATAGCCCAGGGCGCGCAACCGCTCCCGTCCGCTGGCGTCGATCGACAGGCGTCGCCGGCAATCGCGGCGGCGAATACCGGTTCGCGCGCGCATCGAGCTCGCGAGCCACGGTCGTTTGTGAGTTCGCGACATTGGTCTGCTCGGAGGCGTCGTGGTCGATGTCGAAGAGCTCTGGTTTCGGGGCCGCGATGAACTTCCACGGTCCCGATCGGATCGCGCGCAGCGGCGCCCAGCCAAACTCCATGCAGCGGGGCGAACGACTCGGCGTAGAGCTCGCGCCGCGGCAGCGCTCGGCCGGCGAGAGCCGGCGAGAGATCGATTCCGTCGGCGTCCGGCATCGTGAATCCAAGCAGCCGCATCGCGGTCGGCGCTACGTCGGCCAGGGTCACAGGACCGGTGACCATGGCGTTCGCGGTTCGTCGTTCGCGATTCGTCGTCGGCTCACCAGAGCTGATGCCGGGGCCGCGCATCGCGAGCGGCACCCGCAGCGTGGTGTCGTAGATGAAGATGCTGTGGCTGAACTCGCCGTGCTCGCCGAAGGCCTCGCCGTGGTCGCCCGCGACGATCACGAGCGTATCCCTGGCGTCGATTGCCCCGAGCAGCCGCATCAGCTCGCGATTGGCGACGCCGATTTCCTGATCGTACCGATCGAGCACCGGTCGGCGATCCGACGCGTCGCCATAGGGCGCGTGCGGCTCGAAGACGTGGACCCACAGGAAGAACCTGTCGGGGCTGGGGGCTGGGGGCTGGGGCTAGCTGGCAGGGGGCTGCGGTCGGGGGCTGCAGGGGCAGTGGGCGCCAGCTGCGCAGCCACGCAATCGCTTCGTCGACGACTTGCGACGCCGGGCGTTCGTTCGACGGCTTGCCGTCGGGACCGCGCGGGAGGCGGTCGCTGTACACGTCGAAGCCGCGGTCGAGACCGAACTGGTGATCGAGCGGAAACGCGGCGACGAATGCCGCCGTTCTGAAGCCGTGCGCCTTCAATTCCGTCGCCATGGTCGGGACCGTTTTCGAGACCTGCATGCCGTTGTCGCGCGCGCCGTGTCCGGGCGGATACCGGCCCGTCATCAGCGTCGCGTGCGACGGCAGCGTGATTGGTGCGGCGGCGTACGCGTGCTCGAAGGCAATCGCCCGAACGCGCGACCTCGTCGACGAACGACGCCTGCGAGCGGGCATATCCGTACGCGCCCACGTGATCGGCTCGCAGCGTGTCGATGGTGACGAGGACCAGATTTCGAGCGCCAGGCTGGCGTCGGCGCCGGAGCCTGCAACGCCGCCACGCGACAAGGCGCAAGCACACAGGCACGAGCGAATGCCGCAAGAATCTGCCGAACGCCGTAGCCTTGAGCCGTCGAGCCACGCGATGCTCATCGCGCGCTCCGATCGCCGCCAGCAGCTTCGCAGCCGCGTCGCGTTCGCGCTTGTAGCGCGGCGGGCGCGGCCAGCACCTGCCGGTAGGTGTCGGCCGCGCGCGCGGTCTGACCGCTCTCCTGCAGGGCAATCCCGAGGTTCAATCGCGCTTCCTGGAAATCGGGCGCGGCCGCGATGGCGCGCTCGAACAGCGGGATCGCCTCCGCCGGTCGTTTGGTCTCCACCAGCAGAACACCGAGGCCGTTGACGGCGTCAGCCGCGCGCGGGTCCACTTCGAGGGCGCGGCGGTACGCCTGTTCCGCGCCGCTCGCGTCGCCGACCACGCGGCGCGCGTTCCCGAGATTCGTCGAGTACGACGCGTTGTTCGGATCGATCGCGGCGGCGCGCTCGAACTCCTTCAAGGCATCCTGCGGCCGGTTCAGGTCGACCGCGAGCAGACCCAGGCCGTTGTGCGCGACCGCGCTGTTGGGCGAGAGCACCAGCGCGGCCCGATCCGCGCGTACCGCCTCTTCGATCAGCGCGCTGGCGGCCGGGCCCGACATCTTGGTCGCCGCATTTCGCGCGGCGACCGCGAGGTCGTGCAGGAGCAGCGCGTCGGTCGGCCAGCGCTGCGCCGCGCCACGGTAGACCTCGAGCGCGCGCGCCGACTGGCCGCTTTCCCCGAGCGCGCGTGCGTAGGTCGTTTGAAAGACCGGCGAATCCGGATTGGTGGCGGCCAGCTTCGACAAGGCGGTCGCGGCCGCTGCGACCTGACCCGAATTGAGCGCCGCGAGCGCTGCCTCGAACTGATTCCACGCATCGATCTTCGCGGCCGGATGCGGTCCACCGTCTCCAGGCGACGACTGGCCCGAGCTGGCGACGTAGCCCAGCGAACGCAGCCGCTGCGCGGCGTCGGACGATATCGCGCGGCCCGCCGGCTTGGCGGCGCGCCGCCGGATGGCGTCGATGCGCGCGGCCAGCGCCGCGGTGACCGACGGCTGCGCGGCCGAGACGTCCCGCTCCTCCTTCGGATCGTTTTGCAGGTCGTACAGCGCCGTGGCTCCCGCGCCGGTGATCCCCATCCAACGGCCGTCGGTCAACGCATGCAGCGGACTCCAGCCGGCGACGCGCGGATACTCCGTCTCAGAGTACAGCTCGGCACTCGCCGCCACACCGCCGTTCCTGCCCGTCCCGCCCATCCTGCCTGCATCCCGCCCAGCAGGTCCCGCCCCTTCATCGCTGCCGGCACCGCGATGCCGGCGGCGCGCAGGACCGTGGGCGCGATGTCTGCGAGACTCACGGGGTCGTCGCGCCTGGCCGCAGCGCTGCCCGGCATGGACACGATCAACGGCACGCGTAGCGTCGAGTCGTACAGCAGCATGCCGTGAGTCCGCTCGCCGTGATCCCCCAGGCCTTCGCCGTGATCGCCAGCGACGACCACCAACGTCCGGTCCCGTAGCGCGTGCGCATCGAGCCACGCCAGGACGCGCGCGATCTGCGCGTCGGCATACCGAACCTCGCCGTCGTAACGCTCTTCGACCGTCGCCGTCCGTCCCGCGGTGGAGCGAACGAATTCGGGCGGCGGGTTGTAGGGCGCATGTGGATCGTAGAGGTGGATCCAAAGGAAGAAGGGATTAGGTGATTAGGGATTGGGATGGGATTAGGGGCTGGGGGCTGGGGGCTAGCTGAGCGTCGATCGAGCCACGCGAGCGCGCGGTCGACGACGGCTGACGCGGGACGCTCGGCTTCGAGACGCTCGGTGGCATTCGGATCCCGCGGAATCTGATCGTCGTAGGTGTCGAATCCCTGCGAGAGGCCGAAGCGCCGGTCGAGGACGTACGCGCCGACGAACGCAGCGGTCTGATAGCCGGCCGCGTTCAGCAGGCGGGCCGATCGTGTCCGCCGGATTGCCCGACGGATCCACGCCGTTGTCGCGCACGCCGTGCTCCGGCGGCAGCTGGCCGGTGAGGATCGTCGTGTGCGACGGCAGCGTCAGCGGTACGGCCGTCCGCGCCGACGTGAATTGCAGCGAGGATGCTGCCAGCCGATCGAGCGTCGGTGCGACGCCGGCTCCGAGCCGATCGGCGCGAAACGTGTCGATCGTGATGAGCAGGATGTTCGGCTTCGCTCGCGCCGGCGGATCGGCCGGGCTTCGGCCGCACGCCGCGGCCAGCACCAGCGACGACGAAGCCGACAGAGCACGTTCTTTCGAAAAAGATCCTTCGCGGCCTTCGTAGTCTTCGCGTCTTCGTGATAACCCGTGACGATACACCTCTCGATTTTAGTCCGTCCGGAGCGCGGTCATCGGATCGACCGCTGCCGCGCGCCGCGCCGGAAGGTAGCTCGCGCACAGCGCCGCGATGCCGAGCGCCAGCGTGACGCCGACGAAGGTAAGCGGATCGGTGGTCGTGACGCCGAACAGCAGCGACGCCAGCACGCGCCCCGCCGCCAGTGCGCTCACGACGCCGAGCAGCAGCCCCGCCGCGGCGAGCGCCACGCCTTCGCGCAAGAACAGGCGCACCACATCGGCGGGCGACGCGCCGATGGCGAGCCGCACGCCGATCTCCTGCGTCCGCTGGCTCACGATGTACGCCAGCACGCCGTAGACGCCGATGGCGGCGAGCAGGATGGCGACCGCGGCAAAGGCTCCGAGCAGCACCATCATGAATCGCCGTTCGACGATCGATCGGCCGACGACTTCGTCCATCGTGCGAACGGCCGAGATGGGAAGTTCGCGATCGAGAGCCGCCAGATCCGCACGGGCGACCGGAACGAACGCGGCCGGCTCGCCCGCAGTCCGCACGACGATGGTCAGCGAGTCCACCGGATGCTGCCTGTGCGGGAGATACACCTCCGGCGGCGGCGTGGCGTCGAGACCGTTCCATTTGACATCGCCGACGACGCCCACGATGGTCTTCTGTCCGCTGCGCGCCTCGGCCAGCCGTACACCGAGGTGCAGCTGCTGTCCGATTGGATTCATCCCGGGCCAGTAGCGGCGGGCAGCCTCTTCGTTGATCACCACCACTTCGGCTCCCGTCTCGTCGTCGTGTCCGTCGAACAGGCGGCCGGCGCGCAGCGGGATGTGCAGCGCTTTGAAATACCCGGGCGTGACGATGCGCATCCCGACGCTCGGCGAGTCGGCGGAATCGGCCTCGCCGGGCCGCGTGAAGCTCGAGCTCGCGCTGAAGTTGTCGTCGAGCGGCAGCCCGAAAACCCCCGCCGCGGCCTCGACGCCGGGGCGCGCCGCGAGGCTGTCGACGAACGACTGCACGAAGCCGCCTGCCGCCGCGCTGGTCGAGTACTTCGATTCCGGAAGCCCGATCGCGAACGTCAGCACGCGATCCGGGGAGAACCCCGGATCGACGTGACTGATCCGCTGATAGCTGCGCATCAGCAGGCCGGCAGCGACCAGCAGGACCACCGCCAGCGCCATTTCGGCGACGACCAGCGTCCTGCGGAGGCGCGTTCCCGCCTCTCCGACGAGACCGCGTCCGGCAGTCGAGATGAGCCGCGCGAACGAGCGGCCCGTCGTCGCGAGCGCCGGCACCAGCCCGAAGACGACGCTCGTGGCCACCGCCACCGTGACCACGAACATGAGGACCCGCCAGTCGACGCCGACTTCCCCGAGCCGTGGAATGCGCGACGGTCCCAGTGCCACGAGGGCACGAATCGCCCAATACGCGACCGCAAGGCCCGCCGCGGCGCCGGCGGCGCCAAGCACGACGCTTTCGACGAGAAACTGCTGGATGAGACGCGCCCGTCCGGCGCCGACGGCTGCGCGGACGGCCACTTCGCGCGTGCGGCTGTTCGCTCGGGCCAGCAGCAGATTGGCCACGTTGACGCAGGCGACGAGCAGCACCAGCGTGACGGCGCCCAGCAGGATCATGCAGCGCCGGACGGATGCCGCGCACGATGCGATCGTGCAGCCGCATCGCGGTCATGACGCGGTCCTTGTTCGTATTGGGATACTGCTCCGACAGACGCCGGGCGACGATCGCCATCGCACCGTTGGTCTGTTCGAGCGTCACGTCAGGTTTCAGGCGCGCGATGACGCCCACCCATTGGGCGCCGCGCTGCTTGTCGCTCAGGTTGTCGCTCGAGAAAATCAGCGGCCGCCAGTACTCGGCGCCGGCTGGAATCGTCAGATCGGGCGGCGCGACGCCAATCACCGTGAACGGCTTGCCATCGAGCCGCAGCGTCGAGCCGACGATGTCCGAGCGGGCGCCGAACTGGCGGCGCCAGAGCCCGTCGCTGACGACGACCACCGCCGGCGCGCCCTCGATGCCATCAGCATCCACGAATGCGCGGCCGCGTTGCGGCGTGGCGCCGAGGACGGTGAAGAACGACGTCGTGACATTCGCGCCGTCCAGCTGCTGGGGATCGCCGTTGCCGATGAGATTCGCCGACGACGGGGTCATTGCCGTTGCACCGGAGAACACGCCGCTTCCGGCCGTGACGTCGCGATAGTTCGGCGGCGAGTAGGTCATCGACAGACGGCCGTTGCGGCCGTGGAACAGCTGCACGAGCCGATCGGGTTCCCGGTAGGGCAGCGGCCGGAGCAGGACGCCGTTGACGACCGTGAAGACGGCGGTCGTGGCGCCGATGCCGAGCGCGAGCGTGACGATCGCGACGATGGTGAATGACGGCTGGCGATACAGCAACCGCAGCGCGAACCGGATGTCGTGTGTCAGCGATCCCACGGGATGTCTCCTCTGCTTGCTCCGCGGTACCGGACGGCGCCGCGCTCGGACCAGGTCGACGAACTCTTCGACGAACAGCATGCCGACGCCGAGCCCGCGGCGGCCTGCGGCGCGATCCGCGAACGTCTGCCGCATGTCGTCGCCATAGCGATCGCGCAGCTCGCGCGGCAGCAGCCGGAGCGCGATCCCGTAGAGACGTCCGGCCACGTCGAACGCCCGGCTCATTTCGGCCGCGACCACGCCGGCCGCCCGAGCGCCGTCACGCCTTTGCGCCGGGCCTGTTTGACGAGCGCGTCGAGCCGTGCGGTTTCGGCTTCCAGCACCGCTCGTCCGAGCGTTGTGAGGCGGTAGTAGCGGCGCCGTTCGTCGCCGGCCGGGCGGTGCCGCGGTTCGACGATCAGGGCCCTGTCGACCAGGCCGGCCAGCGCGGTGTAGAGCGTGCCGGTGCCGAGCCGGACCGAGCCCGCCGTGCGCTCGGCGATCTCGAGAATGATTCCGTAACCGTGGCGATCGCCATCGCTGAGCGCCAGCAGGATCTGGAACTGCTGGGGTGACAGCGGCAGGTAGCCCAGTACATCGTCCATAAATGCATCGAGCCTCGACGTAGTCAGGTTAGACGATGGAGGGGCCGGACGGTTGGTGGAGATGGGCTCGAAGGCTTAGCGACGGCGGTGTCAGCGAGCCAGGGTGTCGCGCAGCGCCTCGAACAGAATCTCGGCCGCTTCCCTGACGCCGTCGAGCGGCACACGCTCGGCGTCGCCGTGCATCGACGCGACGGTCTCGCCCGAGAGGATGGCCGGGAACAGGCCGAAGCTCTTGACGCCCTTGGGCCGAAACGCGTTCGAGTCGGTGCCGTACGGAATCAGCATCGGCGTGACGATGGCGTCGCTGTGCCGGCGTGTGATGGCCGCTTCGAGATGGCGGAAGAGCGGCGCGTCCGAGGACGTGACGACCGGGTCGTCCGATTCGTTGATCAATTCGACCGCGATGGCGGGATCGCCGAGGCGTCGTTTCACTTCGGCAATCCACTGATCCTTGGTCGTGCCCGGCAGGACCCGGCAGTCGAGGCCGGCCTCGGCCACCGAGGGGATGACGTTGATCTTCGGCGGATCGCCGACGCCCGACCGGAACCAGGTCAGCGCGATGGTCGAGCTGCTGGATGGCGTTCGTGAACTTGTTCTGGGCGAATGTGCCGACCTTCGCCTGCATCACGTCGAGCACGGACGGCTCGCCCGGCTGTCGCAAGGCGGGCCGCGCGACGTTCGACTCTCCGAGAAGCCTCGACAGCGCCCGCACAAGGCGATCGTTGGGATTCTGATCGTTCGGCTGGCTGCCATGTCCCGCCACGCCTTCCACTCGGAGCTTCAGCCAGACGATCTTCTTTTCGGCGACCGAGATGCCGTAGACGAGCTTGCCGGGCGCAAACAGATCGCGGCTGCCGAAGCCGCCTTCGTCGAGGACGTACTCCGGGTCCAGCTCGGCATAGTGATTCGCGATCATCCACCGCGCGCCGAGCGCGCCACCCACTTCCTCGTCCGGTTCGGCCAGCAGAATGACGTCGCGCGTCAACGGGACCCGTTCGCGCTTCAGGCGCAGGAACGCAAGCAGCTGCGCGACGCCCTGCCCCTTCATGTCCATCGCGCCTCGGGCCCACAGTTCGTTGCCCCGGATGGTCGGTTCGAACGGATTGGTCTTCCATTGCGATCGGTCCGCCGGCACCACGTCCATGTGGTGCATCAGCAGAATCGCCTTGCCGGCCGGCGGCGACACCGTGGCTTTCAGACGCGCGTAGATAATCGCCTTCCCCGGTGCCGATTCGTACCGCGTGACCGGGATGCCCTCGCGCTCCAGGACGGCGGCGAGGAAGTCCGCCGCCTTTCGGGTGTCGCCCGGCGGGTTCGATGTATCGATGCGCACATAGTCGCTGAGCAGGCGCACGGCTTCGTCCTGCGCCTGCCGCGACACCTGACAAGGACACAAAGGAAACAAAGGACACAGAGGCCACACAAGCCACAAAGGCTAGCGAACGCCGCAATGTGCGCCGAAGTCTCCGCACGACGCTGTGTCATCCCTTTGTGTCCTCTGTTCTTTTCCTTTGTGTCCTTGTCATGGTGCTTCCTCGAACACACCGGTCTCACGGTTTTTCCTGACACTGATCCCAGAGGAAGCACCGCCCGTTCATCGCGATGAACACACCTGGGGACAGCGCCTGGACGAACGACAGGGCGCTCCCGAGGTTGAACAGTCCGTCCGAGCTGCCGAACGCGTAGGGGACCATCGCGCCTGTCAGCACGATCGTTTTGGGGACGGAGGTCGTCTTCGATGCCGGCCGACCTCCGTCCCCGACGAACGCCGCCGCGACAGCCCGGGCGGTTTCGACCATCGTGTCGGTGCCGTGCGTGATCAGGATGCGCGATTCGGCCGCCTGCGCGCATTGCTCGACGATCCGTGCGCGATCGGAATCGGTCATGTCCAGGCTGTCGATCATCATCAACGTCGTGATCGACACCTCGACGCGGGAGCGGCCCAGGCGAAGCATCTCGCGCAGGTGCGTGTCCTTGAAGAACAGCGCGCCGGTGAGCTCGTTGTACTCCTTGTCGAACGTGCCGCCCGTAACGAAGATCCTGACGGGTTCGGAGTTCATGGTTCCGGGTTCAGGGTTCGTTCGAAGTCTTTGTCGGCGCGCGTCCCGTCGAGCGCCGACAAATACAGCGCATTGAACAGCAGCGGGAAGGTCGCGTGCGTCTGCGCGCGATGCTGCGGGCGAAGCCCGAACAGCACGACCTTGCCGGGGTTCATGTCGATCGACACCACCGCCGCCCGCCCCGCCATCAGCTCTTCGCCCTTCAGCCAGCCCGAGGCGATCACGTTCGTGTTCGGATAGCGCGCGACCACGCTCGTCCGCTGCGAGTTGAAGCCCTCGGTCAGCTGAAAGAACGGACTGTTGATGTAGAAGCCGTAGGTGGAAGGCGCCACGCCGGAGCCGAGCGGATGCTGCGCGTCGACCTCGAGCCGCAGGATCGCGCCGGGCGCGAAATGCTGATCGCGGCTGAGTCCCTTTTTCAGGTTCTTCACCGGAATCGGCAGCTTCTCAATCGCCAGGTCGCAGGCGTTCCCCATCGTGATCAGCGTGCCGCCTTCGGCGACGAACTGCTTGAGGTTCTCGACGCCGGTCTCGCCAATTCCGCCTTGATATTCGGGGCGGATCGCCGGCGCGTCGAAGCCGTCGACGATGGCGCGCGGATCCTGATCCGCGAAGATGATGGCGTCGAACTTCTGCCGCAACTTGCCGGCGCGGACGTCGGCGTTGTGAATCGAGGTGAGGTTGAACTCGTATTGCTCGAGCACCCAGCGCGTCCAGCCCTCGTCCATGTTGCCCCCGGTCCAGGGCTGGTACATCGCGATTCGCGGCGCGCGGAAGGAGATCGCGTCGGGATTCGGGATTCGAGATTCGGGATTCGTGGTTCGGGATGTTCGCCGGTCTGGCTCTTCCTGGCTCAGTCGCCTTCACTGAAAGACCGAAGTCCTTCGCGACGGATTCGATCCTGGCCTTCGAGACGCCGGTCGCTGCGATCTGCGAACGGCCGTCAAAGCTGAGGTGTGCTCCCTCTTTCAGCAGTCGATTGATGGCGACCGCGGTGTCCGGGCCCTTGTAGTCGAACGCGAACCGCGTGCCGGTCCCCGTCACGTCTCCCGGCAGTTTCGGGAGCCCCTCGATCTTCGTCATCTTCATCGCCGGCAGCGGGTTCTTGACGAAGACGGTCTCGACGCCGAGCAGCATCCCGAGCGACCAGGCGGTGACGTCGTACGGGGGTTCGGGCGGCGCGTTAGGCCCGCGCCGCACCTCGGGGTAGGTCTGCTTCTCGAGCATGTCCTTCGCGTAGCGCGCGAAGACCTGCGTCATCGGAATGACGAACGTGCCGGCTCCGTAGGAGGTGCCGTCGGCTTCGAACGCCGCGTCCGCGCGATAGATCTCCACGCCGCCGATGTGGAGCTTGTCGACCAGGTGGGCGGCTTCCCGCGCATCCTGCTGCCGCTCGACCGGGACGAGAATGGCTGCCGGCGATCCTGTCTTCCCGTCCTCGATCGTCTGTCGATTGACCTCGTAGATCTGCCGCAGCAGCGTTTCCCGCCGATCCGCTCCGGTTTCAAGCAGCGCCATCGTCGCAATCATTTCGTAGTCGACGATGTCGCGGAGCGTCCAGCGGCCGCCCATCCACGGCCGCGGATACTCGGTGCGCGGGTTGATGTCGGTCGGCGGCGGCAGCGGCGCGTCGCTGAACTGTTGTCCTCGACCGCCCTGCCCTGAGCCTGTCGAAGGGCCACCTTCGCCGCGGCCACCACCGGCCGGCGGCGTCTCCGATCTGCCCGGCACCGCTCGCCGCTGCTCGATCGGCGCGGCGACGCGCGCGCTGGCGACTTCCGTGAGCAGCCCGATCTGGTTGTGCCACCAGCCGCTCCACGCCATCGCGCCTTCCCAGAAATTGGTATAGGTCGCGTTGTAGATGATCCCTTCCTTGCCGGCGGCCTCGAGCGCCGCCGCCTGCGACTGACCGAGGATGCCGTTCCACCGGTAGATCAGCGGGTGCACGTTCGCGTTGATCGGATCGGTCGCGGGCATGACGAAGATGCGCGCGCCGTTGCTGCCCTGCTGATGCTCGTCGAGCCAGACGCTGGGAAACCAGTCGTGCCACAGCAGCTGGGCGGTGTACTGGCTCTCCTTCTGCGTGAACATGTACATGTCACGGTTGTTGTCGTGGCCGACGTACGGGTGATAGAGGTACGGGATCGGGCTCGTGGCATACGGCGAGCCGACGTTCTTGTTGAACCAGTCGGTCACCATGATCTGGCCGTCGGGGTTCAGGCTCGGCACCAGGATGAAGATCACGTTGTCGAGGATCTTCTTCACCTGCGGCGAGTCGTCGGTCGCCAGGTGGTGCACGAGCTCGAGCGACATCTGGGAGGCGCCGATCTCCGTGGCGTGAATGGCGCAGGTGATGAGCAGCACCAGCTTGCCCTGGCGGAAGATCTCGTCCCGCTCCGCATCGGTCGGCGCACCGCCCTGGAAGTACAGCTTCTTTTCCAGCCGCTTGTAGCGGTCCAGGTTCCTGAGCGTGTCGGGGGCGCTGATTTCGAGCGCGATGAACGGATTGCCGCTGCTGGTCTTGCCGAGCTCGCGGAAGCGCACGCGGTCGGAATTCGCCGCGGCCAGCTTCATGTAGTCGACGATCTTGTCCCAGCGGGCCAGCTTGTTGTCGGCACCGACCTTGTGGCCGAGGAACTGCTCGGGCGATTGGAGCGATCCCGCCGCGTGGACGATCAGTGCCGAGAAACCGGCGAGCACGAGAGCGGACACCAGCATGCGGCGGCGAATCATGGAGCCTCCAGGGAGCACTATATTATTGTCGTGACCCCAATGCTGAATACCCGCTCGCGGATGGATGCGATCCAGGCGCCGATCATCGCCGTGATTGGCGATTTGATCCGACAGCACCCCGGAACGATTTCCCTCGGGCAGGGCGTCGTCCACTACGGCCCGCCGCAGGCGGCGCTGGACGCGGCGCGCGCGGCGCTTCCGCAGCCGGAGACCCACGGCTACCAGGACGGCGCCGGTATCCCACAGCTCGTCGCCGCGATCGATGCGAAGCTGCGGCGCGACAACGGCATCGATCGCCGCAACGGGCTGCGCGTCATGGTGACGGCCGGCGGCAACATGGCCTTCGTGCACGCCATTCTCGCCATCACCGAGCCCGGGGACGAGGTCATTCTTCCGGTGCCGTTCTATTTCAACCACGAGATGGCGATTCAGATGGCGGACTGCGCCGCCGTGCTCGTGCCGACCGACGATCGCTATCAGCTGAATCTCGACGCCATCCGCCGCGCGATCACGCCGCGCACGCGGGCGATTGTCACCGTCACGCCGAACAATCCGACCGGTGCCGTGTTCCCGGAGGCCGCTCTGCGTGAGGTCAACGACCTCTGCGCACGCCACGGCCTGTTCCACATCAGCGACGAGGTCTACGAGTACTTCACCTACGGTTCGGCGGCGCACGTCTCGCCTGGCGCCTTCGCCGGCGCGCACGCGCATACGATTTCGCTGTTCTCCCTGTCGAAGGCCTACGGCTTCGCCGGCTGGCGGATCGGCTACATGGTGTACCCGGAGCGGCTGCACGATGCCATCGCGAAAGTCCAGGACACGGTGCTCGTGTGCCCGCCGGTCCTCTCGCAGATCGCGGCGGTCGCGGCGATGGAAGCCGGGCCGGCCTACTGCCGGCAACACCTCCAGTCGTTCGCCGAGGTGCGCGACATCGTGCTGTCCGAGCTGCGCGCCCTCGAGCCGCTGTGCACCGTGCCGCCGGCCGACGGCGCCTTCTACTGCTTCCTGCGCGTCAACGCGGAGGCCGATCCGATGCCAATCGCCGAGCGGCTGATCCGCGAGCACCGCGTCGCGGTCGTTCCGGGCCACGCGTTCGGGGTGTCGAGCGGCTGCTATTTCCGCGTCGCCTACGGCGCGCTCCAGAAGGCGACAGTCGCCGAGGGGATCGGACGCCTGGTCAACGGCCTGCGCGTCCTGCTCGAGAAAGTTAAAAGTTAAAAGGTAAAAGTTAAAACCAAAAGACAAAGTGGAAAGCGTGGAAAGCATGTGCAGACTGCATTTCAACTTTTAACTTTTAACTTTTAAGTTTTAACTTTAAACGTCCAACTCCTCCGCTTCATCCGCCCGTTCCATGATGAAGCGGAACCGCGCGGACGCATCCTTGCCCATCAGCTCGTTGATCACGCGATCGGTGACGATGTGATCGGTGACTTCGACGCGCAGCAGCCGTCGAGTTCGCGGATTGAGCGTCGTCTCCCACAAGACCTTCGGCATCATCTCCCCAAGGCCCTTGAAGCGCGTGATCTCCGGCGCGCCGCGCCCGTTCTTCGCGTGCTGCTTCAGGATTGCGTCTTTCTGCGGATCGTCGAGCGCCCAGAACGTGTCCTTGCCGATGTCGATTCGGTACAGCGGCGGCTGCGCGAGAAACACGTGCCCGGCGGAGATCAACTGCGGCAGGTGACGGTAGATGAACGTCAGCAGCAGCGTGGCGATGTGATTGCCGTCCGAATCGGCGTCGGCCAGGATAATCACCTTCCCGTAGCGCAGCTTCGACAGCTCGAAGTTCTTGCCGAGCCCGCAGCCGAGCGCGGTGACGAGATCGGTCAGCTCCTTGTTCTCGAGGACTTTCGCGAGCGAGACGCTCTCGGTATTGAGCACCTTGCCGCGCAGCGGCAGAATCGCCTGCCGCGCGCGGTCGCGGCCCTGCTTCGCGGATCCGCCGGCGGAATCGCCTTCGACGACGAACAGCTCGCTGCCTTCGCTGGTCGGGTTCGTGCAGTCGCTCAACTTGCCGGGCAGGTTCAGACGCGACGAGGTCGCGCTCTTGCGCGACACCTCGGCCTGCGCGGCGCGGCTCGCCTCGCGCGCGCGGGCGGCGAGGATGATGCGCGCCACGATCGACTCGGCGACGCTGATGTTGTGGTTCAGCCAGTGCTCCAGCGCCGGGCGCACCACGCCGTCGACCGCTGACACCAGCTCGGGGTTGTTGAGACGATCCTTGGTCTGCCCCTGAAACTGCGGCTCCTGCACGAACACGCTCAGCACGCCGGTCAGCCCTTCTCGAATGTCTTCGGCGGTCAGCGTCACACCCTTGGGCGACAGGTGGTGCGTGTCGATGAAGTTGCGGACGGCCTTGCCGATGCCGGCGCGCAGGCCGTTCTCGTGGGTGCCGCCAGATCCGGTGGGGATGCCGTTCACGTACGACCGCAGGTGCTCGTCGGTGGCCTCGGTCCACTGCAGCACCAGATCGAGCCGCAGCCCGTCTTCCTTCGCGAGCGTGTACGGCACCTCGTGGACCGGCTTCGCGCCGCGCTCGCTCACGATCTTTCTCAGGGTACTCGACGATCCCCTCGTCGTGCTCGAAGACGAGTTTTTCTTTGGCGGCTTCATCTTCGAAGACGACCTTGAGGCCCTTGTGCAGGTAGCTCGCGATCTCGAGGCGCTCCTTGATGACCGCGGGATCGAATTCGATCTTGGGAAAGATCGCCGCATCGGGATGGAAGTACACGGTCGTTCCCGTCCCCCGCGCCGGCCCCACCTTCTTCAGGGCGGTCACCGCCTTACCCTGCCGGAAACGCATTTCCCACTGCGAGCCGTCGCGCTTGACGTTCGCCACCAGATCCTTCGACAACGCGTTGACGACGCTCGCGCCGACGCCGTGCAGTCCGCCGGCGGTCTTGTAGCTGCCGTGCTCGAACTTGCCGCCGGCGTGCAGCACCGTGAAGATCGTCTCGAGCGCGCTTTTCTTCGACGTCGGGTGCTTGTCCACGGGGATGCCGCGGCCATCGTCTTCGATCGTCATCGACGATCCATTTGTATGGAGTGTCACCCGGATGTTGGAGGCGTAGCCGTTCATCGCCTCGTCGACCGCGTTGTCGAGGATTTCCCAGACCAGGTGATGCAGGCCGGCCGATCCAACGCCGCCGATATACATGCCCGGCCGTTTGCGAACCGGTTCGAGCCCCTCCAGGACCGTAATGTCTTTTGCCGTGTAGTTGGTGGGCGCCATCGTGTGGCGATGATTGTACCGAACACCCGCGCGGGCCGGATGTGTAACGCATCTCATCAGCCCCAAGGGGGTCGCCAAATAACACCGGCCGGACCAGCCGGCTGTCTATAATGTCCGCCTTGTGCCACGGGTCGCCGCTCTGGTCCTCGCTCTCGTTGTCGTGTGTTCGGCGCCCGCCGCGGCGGCCACGGCCACCGAAGATGTGCCGGTGCCGGGAGGATCGGCGGCGCTGTCGCGACTGCTCGGCATCGATCCGCCTCCCGACCGCGGGCGCTTCATCTACGAAATCACTCGGCTGATTTACGACAACCCGGAAGGCCGTCGCCCCGAAGCCGACCGCTACATTCAATGGCTGCGTCAGCCGCCCGGGCGCAAGCGCGAGGTCCGGCCCGCGCCCGATCGCGCCGCCACCGATTCCATTCCGGTGCCGCTGACCGCCGACGCGTGGGGCGACGCGATCTTCCATCGCCGCGTCGCGCGCGAGGAACTGGTGTCGGCCATCGTCGCCGATCGGTCGGCGTCGCTGCTGTGCCACGGACTGGCGCCGCTCGACGATCAGACACTGCAGTACTTCGCCGACCACCCGGCGCTGCTCGCGAGGATCTACGACCGGTCGGCGCCGGCCTTCGCCGCTTTCTCGAGCAGCCTGCGGGTCCGCGCCAACCGCGTGGTCCCGCCGGCCGAGCGCGATGACGTCGTCGCGATGTGGGAAGCGGTGGTGGGCGAGAAGGTGACGCGCGCGGATCGATTCATCCAGCAGCTGCTGGAGATGAACGACGGACGCGTCGCGGGGCTCTACGACACCATCGGTCAACTCGACGCGCCGCACCGCGCGTTTGTCCTGGGATTCTGGATCCCCGACGCTGCCGTGCGTCTGGATCGTTTCAAGACGCTGATCACCGCCGGTACCAGCGCGTATCGCGAGTGGCACGTCCGGACGATGCCGTTCAACCGGTCGTCGTTCGATCTCACGATGACGCTGGGGCGGATCGAGGTCGCCGACAATGGGACGCCTGCCGCACCCAACTCGCGCGGTTTCTGGACGCGCGTCTACTCGGGTGTGGACGTGCCCGAGGATGCCGCGCGGCAGCTGCGGGGCGTCGACGACGAGCCGCTGGATGCGGCGTGGCTGGCGGACACGATTGGCTCGGCCGATGTCCGGCAGCGCGCCGAGCGCCTCGAACAGATGGCCATCGGTCAGCGGGTGTTCGGCGACGTCGCGAACGGGCGCGATCGCGCCGACGTCTTCGTCGCGCTTCGCGGGATCTCGCGTTACCGGTTGCTGATCCTGACGCTCGATCGCATCGGCATCCGATCCCCGTCGGTCTTCGCGGCGGCGGTCAGACACGCGATGCGCCTGTCACCGGTCGACGGCCGGCGCGGCTTCGTGGCCCAGGCTCAGTTTCAGGGCGCGCTCGCAATCCTGTCGCGCATGGCGAGGGTCCGGACGTTCAGCGTTCCGCAAGCCCAGGCACTGATCGAGAAGCTGGTCGCCCTGCCGTTTGGCGACGATGGCCGCTACGCGGGCGCGGTCGCCGGGTGGCTGAGAAACAGCGTCGCCGCCGCGCTGCCGCTCGGCGACACCATCGAGTCGGCGATCCTGCTCGGCATGTCGGGGCCCGCCGCCGCGGAGCGCGTGCCGCGGCTGGCGTGGGAAGGGCAGCCCTACCGTCTCGATTTGGGGGCCGCCGAACGCCGCCGTCTCCAGCAGGTGCGCGATCGCCAGGAGGGACTGCCGCTCGACGTGGCGCTCGATATCGCCGCCCTCGGTCACACGCTCGCCGGCGAGGCGCTCTCGCCCGACGAGCTCCCGCGCATCGTGACCCGGCTGTCGCGGATGATCGACGACACACCGCAGCGCCCCAATCGCGCCGAGACGGAGAACGTGCCGCCTGGCGTGTCGCAGCCGTTGAATATTCACGAAGCGCTGCAGAAGGTGGTCGAGGAGTTGTCGAAGGCGATCCGGAACAAGGACGCCAAACGCGCGGCGCGCGAGTCCGAGTCGCTGGGCGACCTGGCCGACCAGCTGCTGTCGGAAGTCCTGCTCTCGATTTCGTACGCCGCGGACGTGGGCGACCCCGAGGGTACGGTGCTGCTGGCCGCCGATGTCTCGCATCGCCATGACTTCGGGTTCGGCGCGAAAGATTCGGAGCTGCGCCTGCGGCAGGTGTGGTCGATGCCGCGCCAGGACGTGACGCCCGGCATCCCCTGGCGCGTGAGCGGATCGCTGCTCGGTCTCGACATCGCGCTCGCGCCGCTGACCCTGCGGCGGCTGAACTTCGAGCGCGTCCTCGAAGCGCCGAAGTTGACGACGAATCAGCGCGATACCTTCGCGCTCAGCGTCGCGCTTCTCAATCCCTACGACTTGCGCGACGCCGACCGCGATCGGATCGCCGAAGCGATCGATCGCGGCACGCGCCGCGTCGCGGAGTTGTCCGGGGCGCAGGCCCTGGACGCGCTGGCCGACGAGATCGCGATGGAGCCGTGGCGGCGCCGCGCGATGGCGTGGACCTTCGCCCACGAGCGCGATCGCGTGGCATCGATGCTGTCGTTGACCGAACTGCTCGTGCTGGGCGGCGGACGGCCGGCGGAGCTCGACGCCTGGGGCATGACGGCGGTCGCCACCGGCTGCGTGTGCCCGCGCCTGCCGCGTCCAGGCAGCTGGCCGTCTCTCATCGGGCGTCCCCAACTCGGTTTGATCGCGGTCGGCGTGGCCGATTTGAATCTCCACGTCGCGGTGATGCTGAAAGAGATGCAACTGCCCGCCGCGCTCGCCCGAGTGATATTGTCCGGGGCGATGCAGGACTTCATCGACGAGGTCAGGCCGACCGACGACGGCGACTGGCTGACGCTCGTCCGCCGGGCGCGGCTGGTGCCTCGCGATCGCGTCGAGGACTATATTGCCGCTGCCACGGCGACCGGGCCGCTGGTGCCGGACAGCGAGCCGCACTAGGGCAGGATGGCCAGAATGCGCACAGCGAGCGTGACGGGCGCGGTGGTGCGGCGGCTTTCGGCCTTGCGCTGATGGTGTCCGCGCAGGCGCCCGATTCCGCTCCGCAGCTGAAGATTCTCTCGCCGGGCGAAGACAGCTACGTCAGCGGACCCACGCTGCTGCGCGCCAGCATCGTCCCGGCCGAGGCCGCCTCGAGCATGACGTTCTTCGTCGACGGCCGGCAGGTCTGCGCCTTGACGCGTCCGCCGTTCGAGTGCGAATGGGATGCCGGGCCCGCGCTCGGTGAACACCAGGTACGCGCGGTCGCGACGCTGACGGCTGGCGGCCGCGCCGTCCAGACGATCCGCACGAAGGCGGTGAGTGTCACCGAGAAGGTCAACGTCGACGTCGTGCAGGTCACGGTGACGGTCAGCGATGGACACGGCCGTTTCGTCCGCAACCTGCCGCGAGGCGCCTTCCGCGTGCTGGAAGACGGCAAGCCGCAGGGGATCACCCACTTCACCTCCGAAGACGTGCCGCTCGAGATCGTCGTCGCCATCGACATCTCGGGCAGCATGACGCCGGCGATGCCGAAGCTGAAGACGGCGGTCAAGGAATTCCTCAAGGACGTGCCGAATCAGGATCTCGTCACGCTGCTGGGATTCAACGACAGCATCTTCACGCTGACGCGCAAGGCTGGCGATGTGGCGGAGCGCTCCAGGGCCGTGGATCGGCTGGCGCCGTGGGGATCCACCGCGCTCTACGACGTCATCCTGCGCGGCGTCGAGATGCTGGGCCGCCAGACGGGACGCAAGGCGCTGATCGTGTTCACTGACGGCGAGGACCAGGGGAGCCACGCGACGATCAACGACGTCGAGCGCCGCCTCCAGTCCAGCGACGTGACGCTCTACATGATCGGTCAGGGCCGCGGCGTCACGCTCGAGACGCTGAAGAAAGTCATGGAACGCCTGGCGAACCCGACCGGGGGACGCGCGCTGTTCACCGACAGCATCGACGAGCTCCACGACTCGTTCGCGGACCTGCTCGACGAGCTGTCGAACCAGTACCTGCTCGGCTACGAGCCGACCAACACCAAGCACGACGATGTGTGGCGCAAGATCAAGGTCGAAGTGGACGGCCATCACGAGGTGCGCGCCCGCCAGGGATACCGGGCGACGACCGCCAAATGACGCGTCAACCCTTTAACCGCGGCGCACCAGCCTTCGCTCGCGATGTGGTGAGCGAGCGACGGCCTGGCAGGCGCAGAGGTCGCAGAGCAAAGACCATCATTTTTCTCTGCGTATTCTGCGGTCTCTGCGGTTTGCTTTTCGTGACGGCGTTCGCGCAACAGCCGCCGCAGCCGGCGTTCAAGTCGTCGGTCGAAGTGACGTCGCTCGACGTCACCGTCGTCGACACCAACGGCAAGCCGATCACGAACCTGACGCCGGCCGACTTCGTCGTCCGGATCGACAACAACGTGCGGCGCGTGGTGACGGCGGAGTGGGTGCAGCTGACCAGCGGCGACGAGAAGCCGGTGGTTGTCGTCACGCCGCCCGAGGGTTACAGCACCAACGAGAACTCGATCGGCGGCCGGTTGATCGTGATGGCGATCGACCAGCCGAACATCCGCTTCGGCGGCGCGCTGGCGATCGCCAGGGCCGCCAATGCCTTCGTGGACCGCCTGCAGCCGGCCGATCGCATCGCCGTCGCGGGAATCGGGACGGGCGCTCCGGCCACGCCATTCACGACCGACCGGGCCCGCATCAAACAGACGATTTCGCGAATGGTCGGTCAGAAGACGGTGCATGCGCGGCCTGATCAACAAGAACGTCGGGCTGGCGGAGGCGCTCCAGGTTGTCGATCGGAGCGACACGGAAACGTTGAAGCAGATTCAGCAGCGTGAGTGCGCCGCGGAAAACAGCCCGGGCGCCCGCGAAGCGTGCTATGCGGAAGTCGAGATGCAGATCCATCAGATCACGATGGACGCCAAACACGAGGCCGACCAGACGATCCAGGCGCTGCGCGACCTGTTCATCGGTTTGCGCGCCATCGACGCGCCCAAGACGCTGATCTTCATCTCCGAAGGGTTTATCGTTGAGCGATCTGTCGACGACATTGATCGAGCTCGGCAGTCTGGCGGCGGCGGCGCGCACCAGCCTGTACGCGCTGCAGCTCGATCAGGCGCTGTTCGACGTCGCGGACGCGCGCATGGCGCGGAACCCGTTCGCGGATCGCCGGGCGGCGACCGAGGGGCTCGACATGCTGGCGGGCGCGTCGCGCGGCACGCTCTTCACGGTCACCGGTTCCGGCGAGGCGCTGTTCTCGCGGATCGAGTCGGAGCTCTCCGGCTACTACCAGCTGGCGGTGGAATCGGATCCGCGCGATCGCGACGGCAAGCCGCATCCGATTCGCGTCGACGTGCCGCGCCGCGGTGCGTCGGTGCGATCGCGCCGGCAGATTCTCAACGCGCCGTCGGATGAAGCCGCGGTGCGGGCCGCGCGCTCTCCGCGCCGCGCGATGGCGGCCGCGCTCGGCTCGCCGCTGCTTGTCCTCGGCGCTGCCGCTGCGCGTCGCGTCGTTTTCGCTGCAGGGTCCGGAGCGCGATAAGGTCCAGCTCCTGATCCATACCGACATCGGGAACGATTACCCGACGCCGAAAGTCGTCTCGGTCGGCTATGTGATTTCCGACGCGACCGGCAAACAGATCGAGACCAAGGCGTTCGACGTGCGGGCGTCACCGGTGATGAATGGCGTCCCCTCGCCGCTGCAGTACAACGCGGGCGCCAGCCTGCCGCCTGGCACCTACAACCTGAAGCTGGCCGTCGCCGAAGGCGATCGAGTCGGCAGCATCGAGCACGAGATTCACGCGGCGTTGCCGAACGCCGGCGGACTCGCGTTCAGCGAGCTGATGGCCGGCGGTCCGCACGACGCCGGCCAGCTGTTGACGCCGACCATCGGGTACACCGTCACGTTCGGCATGCTTCACGGCTACGTCGAGGTCTACGGGGCGAGGGCGCCGGGTGTCACCGCGGAGTACGAGGTGGCGACCAAGGCCGATGCGCCGGCGCTGATCAACCTCGACGCGCCGCCGTATCCCGCCGGCGACGAGCGGGTGATCTTCTCGACCAAGCTGCAGGTCAACCAGCTGCCGCCAGGCAAGTATGTGCTGCGCGCGATTTTCTCCGAGCAGGGCAAGGCCGTGAAGACGCTCACGCGGCCGTTCGAAATCGCGCCGCCGAAGGTGCTGATGACGTCCGCTGAAGGACTTGGCGCGGTGTCAGTGGACAGCGAGCTCTTCCTGCCGGTCGACGAGGCGGCGCTCGCCGGGCCGTTCAAACGTGACGATGCGATCAAGCCCGAGGTGCTCGACCAGTTCAGCAGCCGCGTCGCGTCGGAGATCAAGCAACCGTTCGACGAGGGAATCGGCTTCCTGACCCGCGGCGACTACCCGAAAGCCGAGGCGAGCTTCAAGAAGGCGATCAGTCCTGATGGCGACAGCACGGTGCCGCTGGTGTACCTGGCGGCGGCGTTCGCCGCGGCCGGCCGCAACCTCGAGGCGGCGAGCGCGTGGCAGACCGCCCTCATCGACGGATCCGACTACCCGCAGGTTTACCAGTGGCTGGGCGACGCCTTGATGCGCGAGCGCGACCTCGGCGCCGCGAGGACGATTCTCGAAGAGGCGGTCGGCAAATGGCCGACCGACCCACGCTTCACCAAGCCGCTCGCGCTGCTCTACGGCACGTTCGGCCGCGGCCGCGAAGCGGTGCGAACGCTCGAACGATACATCTCCGAGCGCGAGGACGATCGCGACGCCTACTACATGGCGGTGCAGTGGATTTACACCGTGCACTCGGAAGGCGCCGTCGTCCACGGCCGTGCGGAGGACATCAAGCTCGCGCGAGCCTACGCGGACCGGTACGAAAAGGCCGGCGGTCCGCAGCTGCCGCTCGTCAAGCAGTGGGTCGACTACCTGGAGCGAACAGCGGGGTCAGATCGATTTCATGCACGGACCGGTGAGGTTGCGCCGTGCATAAAATCAGCTACGCCAGCCCCGCTACCCTTCGCTGTTACTGCCAGCGTCGCTGCTCGACGCTTTTCTCCCGCGCGTCGTCGAGCGACGAGCCGCCGGCTTCCTCGCCGCGGCCGCCTTCTTGACCGTTCCCGTCGGCCGCGCCACTCGCGCGCGGCGTGGCTTCGGCTTGGCGCGTCCGAGCAGCTCCGCCGTCGTGTCGATCAAATCCGGTTGCGGCGCCGACTCCTCGATCTCCGGCAGTTCCTCCGCCACCGACGTGTCGCTCGTCCGGGTTTCGATCGGCTGCGACTCGTAGGTGTCTTCGACGTCCGGCTGCGGAAGAATCGGCTGCCTGACCACCGCCGCCGCGCCTTGAAGCTGCGTTCCCTGGAAGACGCGCAGGCCGCCGCGGCGGTCGCGCTCGATTCGGACGAAGCCTTCGCGCTGGCAGGCCTTCAACAAGTCCATCAGGCCGCCGAACCCGTAGCGACGCTCGTCGAAACCGCCCTCGGTCTGTCGAAGGATCTGTTTGACGTTGCGCAGATACATCGGCCACCGTGCGCTTCTGGCGGCGGTCAGGATGCGCCCGACGACGCGGACGCCTTCGGCGTTGTCGCCGACCTGCGCCGGCATCTCCGTCGACGGCGGCCGTTGACCGCCGGCGACTTCAGGCAGTGGCGGCCTCGAAGCGGCGAAGCCATCCGGCGAAGACGGTGCGCCCTCGCCCGTGCCATCTGACGCCGGCCTTGGCGCACCGAAGCCTTCCGTCGACGGCGGCAGCGCGGCGCCGTCGGTGGTGGCCGCCTTCAGCGCGTTCTCGTCGAAGCTTTCGTTGAGCTCCACCATCACGCTGCGGCCGGCGTGCTTCAGCGTGACGACGCCCGCCTGCGCGAGCTTCTCGGCAAAGTCGAGAAAAGACGAAGCGCCGTAGTTCCGCTCGGAGAACGTGGAGTCGAGCTGCAGCAGCGTGCTCTTCAGCAGGCCGGTCTGCGGCGACACCTCGCGATCGGCGAGGATCTTCAGCGCGCGGCGCACCAGCGGAACCGCCTGTGTGAGCGGGGCGCTCGCCGCCGACGCCGGCATCGGCCGTCCGGTTCTCGCCGCCTGCTTGCGGACGCCGTGCAGGTTCTCGTAGGCGATGAACTCGTGGCAGTTCCGCTGCAGGATCATGCTCGTGAACGCGCGGCCGCCGACCACGAACACCTTCTTGTCGTATTGTTTGAGCTTTTCGACGAGCGACAGGAAGTCGCTGTCGCCGCCGACGATGACGTAGGCGTTGATGTGCTGATGAGTGAACGCCATCTCGAGCGCGTCGAGCGCCAGGTTGATGTCGGCGCCGTTCTTGTCGCCGCCAGGCGTCATGTTGCGCTGAACGAGGCGGATGGCGTGCTGGGTCAGCGACCGGCTGTATTCGCCGGAGCGCGTCCAGTCGGCGTAGGCGATCTTGGTGACGACCTCGCCGCGTTCCTTGATGGCGTCGAGGATGGCGCCGACGTCGAATTGCTGGCCGAGGGTGGTCTTGACGCCGATTTCGATGTTGTCGAAGTCGATGAATACTGCGATGTTCAGACGATCTTGAGTGGGCAAACCGGTTCCTTGCGTTGACTGTGTTGAGGAATTCGCTAGAACGACAGCGGCTGGAGGATCCAGCCAAGTGTGCAGCGTTCGAGCCGGGGCTCCTAGGCGGAGCCACCAGGGCCATTGTACTTCAGTCGGGGCTGGGGCTAGGGGCTAGCTGTCGTCAGAAGCCAAGTAGGGCCTCGGGGCTAGCTGTCGTCAGATGCCGAGTAGGGCATCGGGGCTAGGGGCTAGCTGTCTGAGAGCGGAGGTGGAGCCTCCGGCATCGGCCAGACGACTCGCGTGAACTGGCCCCGCTGCAGGAGCTCGCGCCCCTTGCCGCCCCGGCCCGTCACCTCGTATTTTCCCGTGCTGATCGTCTGTTCGGCGCCGCGCGTCGTCTCGACGGTCAGCAGGTCGCGGTCGCCGCTCGACGCAATCGCACCCAGCAGACGGTCGTCCTCCCCCAGCTTGATGAGCAGCACGCCCTTCCCGGGACCGGACAGGAAGTTCACCTCATCGGCCTTGCACAGGATGCCACGGGCTTCCGCGCTCGCCGCGATGAGCACCTCGCCGCCACTGAGCCTGGCGACGTTGAGGATTTCGGCGCCCTCGGCCGGACGCGCATAGCGGCGCCCCGAGCGCGTGCTCGGCTCGACAAATCCGTCCAGGTTGAACCGAAGCGCGTAGCCGTCGCTGGAGACCGCCACGGCATGCACGGGAGCGGCATCGCCCTTCCTTCTTCGCCACGATCGACACCGGCAACCCGCGGATCGAGGCTCATCGCGGCGACGATGCGTTCGCCGTCCTTGAGCTTGAATTGCTTCTGGATCGGTTCGCCATACCCGGTCGACGCCGGAACGTCGATGAACCGGCAGCTGTAGGCGCCGCCGAAATTGGAGAAGAACACGCACGAGGCGCGCGTGCTGCCGGCAAAGGCCGCCAGCACCGAATCGCCCTCGCGCAGCCGCGTCGTGGACAGATCCTTCACTTCCCTCTGACGCTTCACCCAGCCGTCGCGCGACACGATGACGACGTTGTCTTCCTCGACGATGAAGTCGTCGGCGGTGTATTCGGGCTCGCCGGAATCGCTGGCGATGGTGGTGCGGCGTTTGTCGCCGTACCGGCTGCTCACTTCCTCGAGCTCGCCGCGGACCAGCTTCCAGCGGCTCTCTTCGTCCTTGAGGAGTCCGCCGATCTGGCGCGCGCGCTTGCGCTTTTCGTCGAGCTCGTTCCTGATGATCAGGATCTCGAGGCGCGCGAGCCGGTAGATCTTCAGCTCGAGGATCGCGTCGGTCTGGTCGGCGTCCAGATCGAACCGCTTCATGATCTTCTCGGCGGCGTCGGCCTTGCCGTCGGACTTCCGAATCAGCTTGATGATCTCGTCGAGCGCGTCGAAGACCTTCTCGAAGCCCTCGAGGATGTGGATCCGCTTCCTGAGCGCGGCGAG
Source organism: uncultured Acidobacteriota bacterium (assembly GCA_963792175.1). Taxonomy (GTDB): domain Bacteria; phylum Acidobacteriota; class Vicinamibacteria; order Vicinamibacterales; family CAVVIG01; genus CAWBVG01. The sequence goes on along the minus strand of CAWBVG010000024.1, from coordinate 100,753 downwards.
CTCGTGCTCCAGCCGCTTGGTCACCACTTCGAGGCGGAAGTGGAGGAAGTGCCACAGGATCTGCTTCAGATCGAGGCGCTCGGGCCTGCCGACCTCCGGATTCTCGGTGGGGATGAGGCAGGTCAGGTTGACGGCGAAGTTGATCTGCAGCGGCGTGTGCTTGAAGAGGTACGCCATGATCATCTTCTCGTCGGCGTCCTTCTTCATCTCGATCGCGATCCGCACGTCCTCGGTCGACAGGTCCTTGACGTCGAGCAGCTGCGGCAGCTTGCGGGACATGACGACGTCGGCAATCCGCTCGACGAGCTGCGCCTTGTTGACGGTATACGGCACGCTGTCGATGTAGAGGGTCTTCGTCGATCGGGTTTCCGGCCCGATGTCCCAGGTGCCGCGCAGCCGGATCGATCCCGAGCCGGTCTTGTAGATCTCCTTCAGCTCTTCCTGGGAGTTGAGAATCTGGCCGCCGGTCGGAAAGTCAGGTCCCTTGATGTAGCGGCACAACTGCGCGCTGCTCAGATCCTCGTTGTCCAGCAGCTTGATGAGCGCCGTGCACACCTCGTTGAGGTTGTGCGGCGGCACATTGGTGGCCATCCCGACGGCGATGCCAGTTGTCCCGTTGACGAGCAGATTGGGGATGCGCGCCGGCAGGACGACAGGCTCGGTCTTCGTGCCGTCGTAATTCGGCCGGAAGGGGACTGTCGTCTGCTCGATCTCGCTGAGCATCTCGTCGCTGACCCGGGCGAGACGGCATTCCGTGTATCGCATGGCCGCGGCGCTGTCGCCGTCCAGCGAGCCGAAATTCCCGGAGCCGTCCACCAGCGGGTAGCGCAGCGAGAACGACTGCGCCATGCGCACGAGCGTCTGGTACAACGCCATGTCGCCGTGCGGATGGTAGCTGCCCATCACGTCGCCGACCACCTTCGCGCACTTGCGATGCTTCACGTCCGACGTGAGGTTCTGCTGCCACATCGTGAAGAGGATGCGGCGCTGCACCGGCTTGAGACCGTCGCGGACGTCTGGCAGCGCGCGCGCGGTGATGACCGACAGCGCGTAATTGAGATAGCGCGACTGCGCCGCGTCGTGCAGCGCGACGTTGGCGGTGCCGCCGGGTCCGGTACCGCCGAGCAGCGTGCCGCGAATGACGGCGTCGCGTCCGGCGTCCGGCTCCACGGCGTCGATCCCGTCGAAGAGCGATCGATCCGCCGGTTTGCGTCGTTTGGCCAAAGTTCGATTATCTTAGCGCATGGCTTCAACATGGTCCGTGGCTTCTGAGTCGATCCTCCAGGCGATCGGCAGCACACCGCTGGTGCGACTGAAGCATGTCGCCGGCGCCGATGCCGCGGACGTCGTCGTGAAACTCGAGTACTACAACCCGACCGGATCGTACAAGGACCGCATGGCGCTGGCGATGATCGAAGGTGCGGAGGCGCGCGGAGCGCTCAAGCCAGGGATGCGAGTGGTGGAGTTCACCGGCGGCAGCACCGGCTCGTCGCTCGCGCTCGTGTGCGCCGTCAAGGGATACCGTTTCGTGCCGGTGTCGTCGGATGCGTTCGCGAAGGAAAAGCTCGACACCATGCGCGCGTTCGGCGCCGATCTACAGGTGGTCGACAGCGACGGCGGAAGAATTACTCCCGATCTGTTCGTTCGGATGCGGGCCGCCGTCGATCGCCTCTGCGAAGAGCCCGGCACGTACTGGACCGATCAATTTCACAACGCAGACGCGATCACGGGATACATGGGTATTGGCCGCGAGCTGGTCGAGCAAACCGGCGGCACGCTGCACGCCTTCTGCGGTGCGGTCGGTACGGGCGGGATGCTGGCCGGTGTCTCGAAGGCGCTGAAGGCGGCCGGCTGCGCGGCGACGATCGTGGCCCTCGAACCCGCGTCGGCGCCGATGCTGACGGCGGGAAAAAGCGGATCGCACCGCGTCGAAGGAATCGCGCCCGGGTTCGTGCCGCCGCATGTCGCCGCCGGCGTCTACGACGAGGCCCGCGCCGTGCCGGAGGAGGAAGCACGCGCGATGGCTCGCCGTCTCGCGCGGGAAGAAGGCATATTCGCCGGCACGTCGTCCGCCCTCAACGTCGTGGCAGCCATCCAACTGGCGCGCGAACTGGGACCCGGCAAGGTCGTCGCGACGGTGGCGGTCGATAGCGGACTCAAATACCTCGCGGGGGATCTGTTCTCGCAGCCCAAAGGGCTGCGCTACGAGTTCGGCAGTTATATTCCTAATGCGCAGCCCTTAATCCTAACCGCGCCTACCGCGCGATCGGATTCGACGAATCGCGCTGCCAGTCCTGCCACGACCCGACGTAGACCCGCGCGGGAATGCCGACCGAACGCGCCGCCCAGTACATCAGGCTCGCGCGCATGCCGACCGCGCAATAGGTCACGCACTCCTGATTCGGCGCGACGCCCGCCGCGGCGAGCAGCGCCCGGATTTCCGCGGGCGACTTGAACTTCAGCGTCTGTCGATCGGCGTACAGGTCCTGCCAGAGGATCAATGTCGCGCCCGGCAGATGTCCGCCGTTCCACTCCTGCGTCGTCCGCACGTCGAGGACTTTGGTGGTCGGCGATTCGAGCCGTTTCCGGACCCACGGCGCGTCGACGATGACGTCCGGTGCCGGCTTGACGGTCAGCGGACCGGCCGCCGCGGCAGGCGCGGTGTTCGAAATGGGACGCTTCTCGTCCTGCCAGAGCCTGATCCCGCCGTCGAGCATCGACACATCGTCGCTGTGGCCGATCGCCGCAAGGGTCATGTAGAGCCAGCCCGTCTCCATCGGCCGATCGCCGTAGAGGACGATGCGGGTGCCGTCGGCGGCGCCGGCTTTCGCCAGGGCCTTGGCGAGCGCGTCCGGTGGCAGCAGGCGATGATCGCCGCCGACCGTGTCCATGTGATCGACGAATCGCGCGCCGGGGATATGGGCGCGATCGTAGTCATCGCGGGTGCCGGTGCAGATGACACGCACCTGCGGATCGGTGAGATGGGTCTGCAGCCACGCCGTGGATACGGTCGGTTCGACGGCGGTGACGGCCAATAGGGCGAGGACGGGCAGCATGGAGAGCTCCTTGTCTATCGAACTCTCCTATAGACGTTCTACAGGGGTGCCTGGTTCCCGCCTTCGCTCGCTGTAACATCCGGCGAGCTTCCACCTTCGCGCCTGCGGGTAAGCACGCGCTACGGTGGACAACTCGGCGAGGCAGGCCTGGCAGGCCTACTCGACCTACCTGGCCTACCTGACCTACCTGACCTACCCGACCTACCTGACCTACTTGATGAAGAGCATCTCCCGGTACGTCGCCAGCGGCCACGTCTCGTGCGGGATGACGACTTCGAGTGCGTCGCCCGCTTCGCGCAGCTTTTCCATCGCCGGGACGACGACGTCGCGGAAGTACTTGGCGTGCTTCTCGGCCGACCCGCCGCCGTGCTCGAGCGCCGACGCGAGCTTGTCGGACCGCCGTTTCAGCTCGTCGGTCAGCTTCGTGATTTGCATCGAGCGCTTTCTTCCCCTCGACCGACTTGCCGCCCGCCGATTTCACCGTCGCGACGCTGGCCGCGATCCGCCGCTGATAGTCGAACGCCGCCGGCAGGATGTAGCGGTTGGCCATCAGCACCATCAGCTGACCCTCGACGTTGATGGTCTTGTTGTAGGTTTCGACCATGACCTCGTAGCGCGCCTTCAGCTCCCGCTCGTTCAGGATCTTGTACTTCCCGAAGAGCGCGATCACCTCCTTCGTCACGAGCTGCGGCAGCGCGTCGACGGTGTTCTTCAGGTTCTGCAGACCGCGCTTGCCGGCTTCCTTCTCCCACTCCATCGAGTAGTTGTTGCCGTTGAAGATGATCCGCCTGTTCTCCTTGATGACCTTCTGCAGCAGCTCGGCGACGGCCGCGGCGAGCGGCTTGCCAGCGCCGGTCGCCTTCTCGAGCTCGGTCGCCATGTAGTCGAGCGATTCGGAGACCGCGACGTTCAACGCGATGTTCGGGTAGCCGATGCTCTGATTCGCCGACACCGCCCGGAATTCGAACTTGTTCCCTGTGAATGCAAACGGGCTCGTCCGGTTGCGGTCGCCGGCGTCGCGCGGCAGCTTCGGCAGCACCAGGACACCGGTGTCGAGCTCGCCGCCGTGCTTGGTCGACTTCGCGCCGCCCTTCTCGATCTGCTCGAAGATGTCCGTCAGCATGTCGCCGAGGAAGATCGAGAGGATGGCCGGCGGCGCTTCGTTCGCGCCGAGACGATGATCGTTGCCGGCGCTGGCGATGCTGGCGCGCAGCAGCCCCTGCCACTTGTTGACGGCGCGAATCACCGCCGCTGCAGAACACGAGGAACTGCATGTTGTCGTGCGGGTTCGCCCCCGGCCCGAGCAGGTTGTTCCCCTCGTCGTCGCTCATCGACCAGTTGAGGTGCTTGCCCGATCCGTTGACGCCGGCAAACGGCTTTTCGTGCAGCAGGCACGCCAGGCCGTACTTCGGCGCCGTGCGCTTGAGCGTCTCCATCATCATCATTTGATGATCGGTGGCGACGTTCGCGTTCTCGAACACCGGCGCAATCTGGTACTGGCTCGGCGCCACCTCGTTGTGCCGCGTCTTCACGGGGACGCCGACCTTGTACAACTCGGTCTCCACGTCCGACATGAACGCCATGACGCGATCCGGAATCGACCCGAAGTACTGATCCTCGAGCTCCTGTCCCTTCGGCGGCCGCGCGCCAAACAGCGTGCGGCCGGCGTTGATGAGATCCGGCCGCGACAGGTAGAAGTAGCGATCGATCAGGAAGTATTCCTGCTCGGGGCCGCACGTCGTCACCACGCGCTCCGCGGTGGAGCCGAACAGCCGGAGGATTCGCACCGCCTGCTTCGAGAGCGCTTCCATCGATCGCAGCAGCGGCGTCTTCTTGTCCAGCGCCTCGCCGGTCCAGCTGACGAACGCCGTCGGGATGACCAGCGTCGTGGAGTTGCCGCTCTTGAGCAGCCACGGCGGGCTCGTCGGATCCCATGCGGTATAGCCGCGCGCCTCGAAGGTGGAACGCATGCCGCCGGACGGGAAGCTCGACGCGTCCGGCTCGCCGCGGACCAGTTCCTTGCCCGAGAACTCCAGGACCGCCTTGCCGTCGCCGGTGGGCGACAGAAACGAGTCGTGTTTTTCGGCGGTGATGCCGGTCAATGGCTGGAACCAGTGCGTGTAGTGGGTCGCGCCGTGCTCGACCGCCCACTCCTTCATCGCTGACGCGACAGCGTCCGCCACCGACACGTCCAGCGGCTCGCCGTGGGTCATCGTGCGGCGCAACGCGTGATACACGGGCTTGGGCAGGCGGGTCTGCTGCACCTCGTCGTTGAACACCAGACTGCCAAACGCCTCAGTCGCGCGCGGACCGCGCGGCTCTTTCGCTTCCGTCACCGACCAGTCGCGAATGGCGCTGATCGCTTCCCCGAGAATTCCCGAGCCCATGCCGTGCCCCCTTTTTCAGCCGATCGAAAGGCGCATCATATCGCGCGTCGCCGAACGTGTGCATTATGGCAGTGTCCGTGCATGCGGCGCAATTTTGCCGCGATACCTTCGTTCGAATCCGGCTTGAGTCAGCGTTGTTGCGTTGATTTTTGTGCGCGTCCTGCACGAATCGCCGATCAGAAGCGCTTCGGCGACGACCAGCCCAGCAACGAAAGGAATTCGGCGAGCACCATGGCGGTCGCGCCCCAGATTTCGACGCCTTCGAGATGAAAGCCGGGAACGGTCAGCGTGACGCCGTCGCGCGCGCGTCGCGCGTGGACCACGCAGTCAGGCGCCATCAGCGCGTCGACAGCCGGTTCGAGAATGCGCGCCACCTCACGAGCAGCGGGCGTCAACTGCGGCCGCCGTTCGCTGACCCCGACAATCGGGTGAAGGCGGAAGCCGCTGACGGGAATATCGAGCGGCGTCAACGCCCCCAGGACACGGACGAGATCCGTCGACAGGCCCACTTCCTCGCGGGCTTCCCGCAGTGCCGCTTGTTCGAACGTTTCGCCGGCATCGACGACCCCACCCGGCAGCGAAACCTGGCCGCCGTGACGTCCGAGCGTATCGGCGCGCACCGTCAACAGGATGCGCGCATGTCCTCCGGAACCGGTCTCAGCGGCCTTTGCGTTCTCCGTTCGTCCGGGAACACGAGCAGCAGACCCGCCGCATGACGCACCTGCTCCTCCCTGAAACCGTCCGGCCATTGTCGGCGCGGGATGGGTGCCAGGTGCGCCTGCGCCGCCGCACCCGGCAACTCGCGTGTGAACGCGTCCTCGAGTCGTGTGACGACATCCGCGAACTGCATCGGCGATCAGCGCAGGGCGCCTACGGCACGATCGTCATCGCCGGGCAGCTGTTCTGTGGCGCCGGATAGGACGAAGAGGTAATCGCCTTGACGACTTCCGACGCGATGTACGCATAGCCGGCGTCGTTAGGATGCAGCCCGTCGGACGAGTAGAAGGAAGGAATGTAGCTGCGCGAGTCGCACATCAGATCGACAACGACGAGGTTGCTCGACAGCAGCGGATTCACGACGGTTTTCGTCATGGCCACGGCAATCCGCTGGGCCGCCTGCCGTTGTGCCAGCGACGTCCCGGCCAGGTACGGCAAGCCGGCGGGGTTCGGCAGGTTCAGCACGACGATGCGCGGCGAACCGGCTCGTGTCCTGATGCCGGCAAGCAGCGTCGTGTAGTCGGTGCCGAACGCGCGGACCTGTGCGTCCATGTAGCCATTGGGATCGGATCCTCCGGCGCCGCCGCCGAGCGCCGCCGTCACCACGTTGACCTCGTTGATGCCCGCGAAGATCGTGACGAGGGTCGCGTTGGGCTGGACGAACATCATCTCCTGATCGATGAAATTGCCGGCGATGATGCGGTTGTACTGCTGTCCCAGCGTCTGAAAATCGCGGCCGATGACGGCGGTGGGAATGCCCAGATTGAGGAGCGTGACGTTGAAGCCCTGGGCTTTCAGTTGTCGCGTCGTGACCGGCACGTAACCCATGCCGTTTTCGCATTGCGTGTCGAAGGGGGCGCATGGGACGCTCGATCCCACGCCGTTGGCGTCGCTCGCACCTACTGCGCTGTAAACAATTGTCGATCCGGCGGCGGGCGGCCCGCTTGGCTGGGTCGGGCTCGTGCCAAGGCCTAATTTGTCACAGCCCTGTGACATCACCATCACGGAAATGACCACGACGATCCGCAGAATTGGAGAATGACTCTTCACACTCAAAAAGGGCCTCCGAGAATGCCGCTTGTCCTTTGAAGCCTTTATAGAATGGCATGGTTGGTGTTCAAAGCGCTGAGGACGATTGCCGCGACGGTGTCCGGCATCGCAAGCGCCCTCTTACACATGACGATGAGAACGGATGAGCCGTCAGTGGAGTTGAAGGCCGGCGATGTCGCGCCGGATTTTTCGCTGCCCGGTTCTGACGGACGCACGTATCGCCTCCGCGATCTCGCCGGCCACATCGTCGTGGTCGCGTGGTTTCCGAAGGCCTTCACCGGTGGTTGAACGGCGGAGTGCAAGTCGCTCGGGTCGAGCGGCGCGGCGCTGCGGCGATTCGACGTGCGCTATTTCGCGGCGAGCGTCGATGCGCCGGAGACCAACGCGAAGTTTGCGGCGTCGCTCGGGATCGACTACCCGATTCTGAGCGATCCGACGAAAGCGGTGGCGCGCGCGTACGGTGTGCTCGCGCCAACCGGAATGGCGTCGCGGTGGACCGTCTACATCGGACGCGACGGCCGCATTCTCGACATCGACAAGAAGGTGCGGGCCGCGTCCCACGGCGCCGATGTCGCCGAGCGGCTGCAGGAATTCGCGGAACGGGTTCGGGGTTCATAGGTCCGGGTTACAAGGTTCGTTGGGGTTCGGCGTTCCGTACTGCTGAACCTGGTCACAAGCTGTCCCGCACGGGTCAGGCTGGAGCGACTATGGCACTGCTCGATCGATTCCGCGCCCAACCCCGTCAAAAGCACGTCGACCCCGCCGTCCGCCTGGGCTTTGTCCAGGAGATTCCGCTCGAGGAGCGCGATCTGCTCGCCGAAATCGCCCGGGAGGATCCCGACACACGGGTCCGCCGTGCGGCGGTCGCCAAGCTGATGGATCCGGCCGCGCTCGCCAGCGTGGCAAAGTCGGACGCGGACGAAGCCGTGCGCGAGCAGGCGACCGGCATGCTCCGCGACATCGCGATCGAAGGATTCGAAGGCATTGGAGAGACCGAAAGCCTGGCGGCGGTCGCGACGCTTGACGGGCTGCACGACGTGAAGACGCTGGCGGTGGTGGCGAAGACCGCACCGCGCGAGGTGACGGCCGCGCACGCGCTGGCTGGTATTACTGACAGTCACATGCTCGGATCGATCGCCCGTCACTCCGAACACGAATCGGTGCGGCGCAGCGCATTCGACGCGCTGCGCGATCCCGCCGAGATGCTCAGCGTTGCCATCAACAGCGAATTCAAGGACCCGACGCTCAGCGCGGTCGAGCGGTTCACCGAACGGCCGGATCTCGAGCAGATCGCGGCCCGGGCCAGGAACAAGTCGGCCGCCAAGCGAGCAAAGATGATCCTGAGAGAGATGGACGAGGCGATTGTGCGCGCCGCAGCCGCAGAGAAGGATGCCGAGGCCGCGGCGATGGCCGAGGCCGAAGCGGCCCGCGCCGCCGAGCGCGACGCGGCGGCCCGCGAGCAGGCGGCCCGCGAGACCGCGGCGCGCCAGGCAGCCGAGGACGCCAGGCGCGCGGAGGAAACCGAGCGCCTGCGCGCACACGAGGAAGCCGAAGCGCATCGCCGCGCCGAACATGACGCGGCCGAGCGCGCGCGGCGCGAGGCCGAGGAAGATGCGGCACGGAAGGAGACCGAACGGCGCCGCGCGCGGCAGGCCGAGCTGGCGGACGACGCGGTGAAGACCGCGGCGCTCGACGATCTGGCGGCGGCGCGCCGGCAGTTCACATTGATTCGGCGGGAATGGAGCGCCGTGAGCCTTGCCGAGTCGACTGATTCCGACGTGGCGGCGCGATATGCGGAGGCCGACACGGCATTCGCGGCGCGCGACGCCGCCGCCCACGAAGAGGAGCAGCGCCAGCGGCGCGAGGCGCTGACGCGGCTTCAGCAGCTCGCCGCACGAATCGAGCCGCTGGTCGCGCGGACCGATCTCACGCTGAAGGCCGCCGAGCGCGCGCTGAAAGATCTCCGCATCGCGCTGGGCACGATTCCCCAATTGCCATCCAAGCGCGACTACGAAGAGATCGTCCGCCGGCTCAAGGGCGCGCAGACCGCGCTGTCGCCGAAACTGCAGGAGCTGCGCGATATCGCCGACTGGCAGCGCTGGGCGAACGTCGGCATTCAGGAGCAGCTCTGCGAGAAGATGGAAGCGCTCAAAGCGCTCGACGATCCCGAAGCCATCAGCCGGCAGGTCAGGGATCTCCAGCAGCGGTGGCGCGAGGCCGCGGACGTGCCGCGCGCCCAGGGCGAGCTGTTGTGGCGCCGCTTCAAGGCCGCGCACGACGAAGCGTGGGCGAAATGCGAGGCGTACTTCGCCGAGCAGGCCGAAGCGCGCGCGGCGAACCTCGCCAAGAAAACCGTGCTCAGCGAGCGCGCGGAAGCGCTGGCCGAGTCGACACACTGGATTCAGACCGCCGAAGAGATCAAGAAGCTGCAGGCCGAGTGGAAGGCCATCGGCCCGGTGACTCGGGGCCAGGAAAAAGCGGTGTGGGAACGTTTCCGCGCCGCCTGCGATCGGTTCTTCTCGCGCCGCCACGCCGATCTCGCCGAGCGGAAGGTCGCGTGGGCCGAGAACCTGGCGAAGAAGGAAGCGCTGTGCGTCAAGGCGGAAGCGCTCGCCGAGTCAACCGACTGGGAGCCGGTCGCGGCGGATCTGCGACGGCTGCAGGCCGAATGGAAATCGATCGGACCGGTCAAGAAAACGCGCTCCGAAGCGATCTGGCAGCGCTTCCGCGCCGCCTGCGATCGGTTCTTCACGCGATACGCCCAGCGCCACGACGTCGCCCGCGAGGAACGGGTCGCAGCGCGGGAAGCCATCGTTGCCGAGCTCGAAGGCCTGACCGCGGGGGAGACGGCGCCGGAGGATCTCGCCGCCAACGTGCGGGCGCTGCGCGGAAGATTTCAGCAGGAAGTCGCGGCGCGCGGCGTCGACCGCGAGCGCGCGGCGAAGCTCGACGATCGTTTCGGCGCGGCGTTCAAGGCGGTGCTCACACGCTGGCCGCAGGCGTTTGCCGGAACGGATCTCGATCCGGACGCGAATCGCAAGCGCATGGAATCGCTCGTCCAGCGGATGGAGGATCTGGCGAAATCGCTCGGCATGCCCGCGTCCGCGGCGAGCGCTGATGCCGCGTTGTCGCCGACCAACCGGCTGGCCGCGATGCTGAAGGAGGCGCTGGCCGCCAACACGATTGGCGGCAAGGTGGACGAAGATGCCCGGCTGCGCGCGGCGGCGGAGGATGTCCGTCAGGCGCAGGCGAGCTGGTCGCGGATCGGATTCGTCCCGGAGGAGGCGAAGCGCTCGCTCTCCGATCGCTTCACTCGCGCGATTCGGGCGGTGTCAGAACGGGCAGGACAGGCGGGAGGGGCTGGAAGGGCAGGACAGGCGGCAGCGGCCAGGACGGGCCGGAAGGCCGGGATAGGCAGGATCCCGGGACAGGAATCGCTTCCTGCCCATCCCGCCCATCCTGCCCGACCCTGCCGCCTACTGGATCTTGATCAGCTCCACGTCGAACACGAGCATGCCGTACGGCGGGCTCTCGCCTTTGTAGGCCAGGTTCTGCGGAATCCAGAACCGCGCCTTCTCGCCTTCGACCATCAGCTGCACGCCTTCGGTCCACCCGGCGATCACCCCGTTCAGCGGGAAGGTGATCGGCTCGCCTTTCACCACGGAGCTGTCGAACATCTTGCCGTCGGTCGTCCAGCCTGTGTAGTGAACGGTCACCTGATTCGCCGCGGTGGGATGGCGCGCGCCGATGCCCTTCGACAGCACTTTGTAGGCGAGGCCGCTCGCGGTTTTCTTGGCGTCCGCCGGCGCCGCCTTGACGTCGCTCGGCGCGCGATTCGGCATGCCGACGAGCAGTCACGTCGAACACGAGCATCCCCTTCGGGCGGTCTCTCCTGTCCCTTGTAGGCAAGCGCCTTCGGGAATCCACAGCCGGCGCGTTTCACCGGGCACCATCAGCTGCAGCCCTTCGCTGAAGCCGGCGATCACGCGATTGACCGGAAATGTCGCCGGCTTGCCTTTCGTCTGACCGAGCTGTCGAACATTTTCCCGTCCGTCGTCCAGCCGGTGTAGTCCACGGTCGCGAGGTCGTCCTTCGACCGGGTGGTCCTTGCCGGTGCCCGGCTTGATGACCTTCGTGGCGAGGCCGGACGCAGTCTTCGCCGCATCGGCCGGCGGGGCCGCGACATCGGGCGGCGCCGGAATCGTCGTTTGCGCCGACGCCGTAGCGGCGGCGAGGGTGATAAGCAGAGCAGGAAGGATGCGCATGGGGTCCATTCTACCTGTGCTATCCTGCTCGCCGTACCTAGCGGTTCTCCAACTCTCAACTTTCAGGTTCAACTCTCAGTGTCAGTGAGCCTTGAGACTTGTAAGTTGAGACTTGGAGATCCTACCTGCGCTCTCGCTCTCGCCGAGTTCGTGGATGTAGGCATCAGCGAGCACACACGGAAGGTGTGCCAATGCCTCATTTCAAGAAGCTCACGCCCAATCTCCTGGTCGCGAATGTCGAGCGGAGCCTCGCGTTCTACGTGGACACGCTCGGCTTCGCGCGAGGCATGACCGTGCCCGACGCGTCGCCGTTCGTGTTCGCGTCGGTCACCAGCGGCGCCGTCGAGATCTTCTTCAACGACGCCGCCACGGCCGTCAAGGAATACCCCGCTTTCGCCGGTCAACCGATTGGCGCCACCGGCACGATGTACATCGAAGTCGAAGGCGTGGACGCGCTGCACGACCGGCTGAAGGCGAACGTCCCGATCGCGATGCCGATCGCTCACGCAGTTCTACGGTATGCGTGAGTTCGCGATCCAGGACCCGGACGGGTACGTCATTACCTTCGCTGAACGCGTCTAGGCGGATCGCGAAGTACACAAAGGACACAAAGGACACAAAGGTTAAGAAAGTCTGACCTCTGTGTCCTTCGTGTCCTTAGTGGCGGTTCAGCGTCGGGCACAGCGCGTCGAGTTTTTGCTTCAGCGCTTGGAGTTTCTGCCCGGCTTCCCCGAGCTTTCCCTCAGCGGTCAGGCGCTGGTAATCGGCGAGATCGCGGGCGGCTTCGCGGATCAGCTCGTTTTGATCGGGCGTTGCGGCGTGCAGCCGCTGACGAGGACGGCGCCGGAGCGTTTGGCGCGGACGGCGCTGGCGTGGCCGCGGTCAGCGACGACGTGGCGCCTCCGAACAGTCCCGCCATCGCCGACTCGAATGTCGGTCCGTACGCGAGGCGATCCTGCAAGGCCAGAACGACGAGCCGTAGCTCGGGCATGGGGCTGCGTTCGGCTTGAAGATAGATCGCTTCCGCATAGAGCAGCGCTCTGCCAACCGGAATCACGATCAACGCGCCGCGGCGCACGCGCGACCCCTGCTGATTCCATAGCGACAACTGACCGGAGAGCTGTGCGTTCTGATCGACGCGCGCCTCGATCTGCAGCGGTCCGTCCACGAGTCTGGTCTTGGGGAAGTCGTAGACGATCGCGGTGCCGTAATGCTCTCGGTCGCTGCGGCCGGCAATCCAGCCGATCAGGTTGTTGCGGTTCGCCGGCGTGAACGGCAGGATTTCGACGAACTCGATCGGCGCTCTCTTCCGGCAGCTTCATCAGCACGAAGTTCGGTTCCATCGTCTGCGTCGCCTGCTGCCGCTGCGCGGTCGCGGTGACCTGGCTCGCCACGGTCCAGAGATCTTCGCGGTTGTAGAACACCTCGGGCGTGGTCATGTGGTACAGGCCGTAGACGGCGGCCTGGAGCGACAGCAGTGTTTCCGGGTAGCGGACGTGCTTGCGCATGCGCCGGCGGCATCGCCGACGCGTCCTTGAACAGGCTGGGGAATATCGCGCGATAGGCGGCGATGATCGGATCGTCGGCGTCGAACACGTAAAAGGTCGTCGTCCCGTCGTAGGCGTCGACGACCGCCTTGATGCTGTTCCGCATGTAGTTGATGCGGTTGCGCCCGAGCCGGTAATGCCGCGAGTAGGGGTAGGTGTCCGACGTGGTGAACCCGTCGAGCATGAAGAACAGCCGCCCCTCGTCGCTGACGACGACGTACGGATCGTCATCGAAGGTCAGGAAAGGCGCCAGCGTGTTGACACGCTCGGTGATGCTGCGGCGCATCAACAGCCGGCTTTCCGACGTCACATCGTCGCTGAACGGCAGTTTCGTGAGATCGCCGCGATCGATGGCGATGAGCAGCCGGCGGAAGAAGCCGCCGATGGCGATGCCGCCGGTGCCCTCGTAGGACGTGAGGTTGTTGGTCTCGCCCTGCGGATAGTTGAATTCCTTCTGGCGCGTCTTCACGTAGACATCGGTGTTCGTCAGCTCGCCGAAGTAGATCTCGGGACGGGTCACCGTGATCGAAGGAATCGTGCTCTGCACCGGCATGTTGCTCAGCACCAGCTTCGGCAGACCTTCCGGCGTGAACTCGTTGACCCCGTTCATCGTGACGCCGTAGCCGTGGGTGTAGATCAGCTTTTCGTTGATCCAGTTGCGGCTGCTTTCCGGGAGCTTGTCGATGTTGAGCTCGCGCGCGGCCAGCATCATCTGCCGCACCTCGCCGTCGATCTCGTAGCGATCGATGTCGATGTCGGGGAAGTCGTAGTAGGTGCGGATTTCCTGAATCTGCCGCAGCGTATCCTGCAGCGCGCGCCAGTCCCACAGGCGGATGTTCTTGAGCGTCGCCTGATTGTGCGCGGCGTCGACGGCCTCGACGCTGGTTTCCGCGGGGAACGGCCGCTGCACGATTCGGTCGAGCGCGTATGCCTGCCGCGTCATCGCGATGTTGTGCGCGATGTAAGGCGTTTCGCGCACCAGCTCGTTCGGCTTGACGATGAAGTTCGCCACGTACCAGCCGATGACGCCGACGATGACGTAACACACCACGGCCGGGACGATGGCGGCGCCGAGCCATCGCGCGCGAGGCGCCGCGACGGCGTTGACGAGCGCGATCAGCGCGCCGGCGGCGAGCGCGCCCGAGACGACGAGCATGCCCGTCAGCGTCACGTGCGCCTCGGTATAGGTGACGCCGGCAAAGATCGTGTGATCCTCGAACAGCCGCTCGTAGCGCGCGAGATACACCTTCACGGCGAACATCAGCAGCACCGCCGCGGCCGGCAATCGACAGCCCGCGCCACGCCGCGACGCCGGTGTCCGGAGCGCACGGCCGAGGAGCCGGGTGCCTCCGGCGATCACGATGAAGAACACCGCGATGCCGGCGACCATCACCGCGATCGTCAGGAGCCAGCCGCTGACCAGTTGCCACGCCGGCAGCGTGAACAGGTAGAAGGCGAGCGGACGGCCGAAGATCGGGTCGACGATGCTGCGAACTCGCCGGGAGCTGCGCGGGCGCGCCGTACCAATACAAGGCCAGCGTCTGCCAGTCGGCCATCATGCCCGCGCCGCTGGCCAGCGCGACGACCAGCGCCGCGGCCAGCGCAATCAGCCGGAGCACCGGTTCAACCGGCAGCGTCAGCGGCTGGCCGTTGATCAGGATGCGGCCGCCCGCGATCTCGCCGAGTCGTTCGGGCTTGAGCGCGAGAAACGATCCGTACAGCACGGCGAAGGTGACGACGGTGAAGAGCGTGAAGATTCTGGCCTGGACGTTCAGCGTCTTCCAGAAGACGTCGGCGTAGCCGAGCGATCCGAACCAGAGGGCGTCGACGTAGTAGGAAAGCGCCGTCCCGCCGCTCAGCACCAGGACCGCGAAAGCGGCCAGGAGAAAGTAGACGCCGCGGCGGCGTCGCGGTGGCCGCGGCGGGGGCCAATCGATCGTGGCGCGCGGTCCGTCAATCGGGGGGCGGTATTCGGTGCTCGTGCTGCGATCCTACCAGTAATGGGCGTCAGACCGCTGCCACCCACCACTCGGGGTCAGACACCACTCTGACACCACTCTGACCCCTCTGCGCGCTCGGCGCGCGGCAGGCGTCGGCTATCGGTGTTCGGCCTTCGACGTTCCGTAGTCTTTTCCGCCGTAGTCCTGTTCGATCGCCCCGGGAATCGTGATCGCCCTGCCGCGCACCGGCTCCGGCGTCACGTGATGGATGGGCTTCAAATGGCGGAGGTAGACGACCACTGCGTGACGATCTTCTTCGGTCCAGTTCGAAAAGACCGGCCATGGCATCACCGTGCCCTCGACGACGTGGCCGTCGGAGAAGGTGCCGCTTCGCAGCACGCGCTTCACCTCGTCGTCGGTGCGGCGGCCGAGGCCGGTTTCCTTGTCGGGCGTGAGATTGCGGCTGACGAACGTCGCGTGCGGTGTCTGGATTTTCAATCCGCCGCCGCCAAGGTACAGCGAGAGATCGGGCCCCTGCGATCCCACCACCGCGTGGCATCCGATGCAGCCGGTCGTCATCACGATGTAGCGCCCGCGCTCCGCGATGGCGCGTTCGGCCGGGTCCGCGATGTCGGTCACGGCTGGAGCGGCGTCGGCCATCAACTTGCCGAACGTCTCGGGCGGCGTCGTGAAGAACGGCGGGATGAAGTACAGGAACGCGAGGAATCCGAACGTCGCGAGCGACCACGACGACGACGCGCGGCCCATTTGAGAAACGCTCTTCATCACCGGCCTCCCTGTCAAGCCGGCGTTGCCGGGAAAGAACACCATCGGCGGATCCTGTCCGAGGATCAGCATCTTGAACTTGCCCCAGAGATAGACCGGTAGAAATGTCCGGCGCGGCGCGGGCACCTTGTTCGTCACCGGCGGCACGGTCCGCAGATAGGCGACGACGGCGCTCAAGTCGTCAGCGGTCATCGTCGAATACGACGCGTAGTCCATCGGAAACGGCAGCAGCCGCGTGCCGTCGCGCAGGATGCCTTTCGTGATCGCGCGCTTGATCTCCTCGTCGCTCCAGTTGCCAAGGCCGGTCGCCTTGTCGGACGTGAGGTTGCCGGTCGGATAGTCGCCGAACGGCACGATCCGCAGCAGCATGCCGCCGGCGAGCCTCAAGCCGGGGAGCATGCGCTTCTGCTCGTCGACGGGCGAATGGCACACGACGCAGCCGAGTGTCTCGACGAGATAGGCACCGCGCTTGACCGGATTGGCTTTCGCGTCCGCTGCCTGCGCTCCGTAGAAGCGTCTTCGATCTCGTCGGCGTTCATCGACCAGACGGGTTTGCGCGCCATCGACACGACGTAGTTGGACAGGTCCCACATCTCACTGTCGCTGGCGGCGTCGGCGAACGACGGCATCGGCGTGCCGGCCATCCCGGTTCGGAACCGCAAGTACACATCGCGGGCCGTGGCGCCGCCGTGGAACGTCCACGGCTCGGTGAGATCGGCAGCCCGCAGCGGCTGCTTCCACTCGTCCTCGAACGTCGTCGCCACCGCGCCGGTCCCGCGGCCATCGCTGCCGTGGCACTTGCCGCACTGCAGCTTGTCGTAGGCCTGCTGTCCGCGCGCGATGCTCTCTGGCGAGCTCGGAATCGCCGGCGCCGACGGTCACCGGTTTGGGCGCGGTCGCGAACTGCGGCGACAGCCCCTTGATGTACGCGACGACGTCGGCGATCTCGGCATCCGACAGGATGCGGTCCCACGCCGGCATCGCGGTGCCGTACAGACCCTGACGCACCGACTGCATCAGATCGTCGTCGGTCGGCACGCTGCCGCGTTTCGGTCGATCGAATCTTGTATTTGGCGCTCGTGAAGTCGCGCGGGTGGGGTGTCAGGTACGCCGCCGACGGTCCATCGCCGCGACCTGACGTCGCCATGGCACTCGACGCAGTGGGCGTCGTACACGTTCTTGCCGCGCGGCTGCGCATCGAGCGCGCGCGGACATCTGACTGAAGGCGACGACGACGAGCAGCGCCGCCGCCGCGGCACACACGTATCGGATTCCACGATTCATTCGGCGTTTTCCCTCATGGCAGCAGGACGATTTTGCCGAGCGCGCCAGGCTCCATGACCGCCTCGTGCGCGCGCGCGGCCTCGGCCAGCGGCAGCTCCCGCCCGATCAGGGGGTTGAGGGTGCCGTTCTCGAGACCGGCGATGAGCGCGGCGTGAATCTCGGCGAATTCGGCGTCCGCGACGTTGAACAGCGTCATGCCCAGGATTGAGGCGTCGCGGCCCATCGCCTGCCGCGCGTCAATCTCGACGCGTCCGCGATTGCCGACCACGACGACGCGTCCCCACTTCGCGAGCAGACCGAGATCCCGATCGAGATTGACGTGCGCCGCCATCTCGATGACCAGATTGACACCGCGCCCGCCAGTGGCGCGCATGATGTCGTCCGTGTAGTTCGGCGTGCGGTGGTTGACGACGACGTCGGCGCCGTGCTCTTTGACCGCGGCCAGTCCCTTGTCGGTTCCGCCGGAGCCAATCACCGTCAGTGCCGCGGGCATGCGCGAGCTCGACGGCCGCAATTCCGACGCCGCCGGTTGCGCCATGCACGAGCACCGTCTCGCCCGGCCTGGCCCCGGCCTTCTGAAACAACGCGCGATACGCCGTGCAATACGGCACGCCGAGGGCTGCGCCTTGCGGGAAACGAGGCGCGCGCCGGCAGATGATGCAGATGCGCTGGAGTACACAGCGCGCGCTCCGCATACGTGCCGACGCCCGCCGGTCGTGTTGCCGACACCGGCGATGTACACCCGATCGCCAGCCTTGAAGCCGCGCGACCTCGGCGCCGACCGCCTCGATTTCTCCGGCGCCGTCCTGTCCGGGCGTGTACGGCAGCGGCGGCTTGCGCGCGTACGTCCCCGTGTGCATGTAGGCGTCCACCGGGTTGACGCCGGCGGCGCGGATGCGCACCAGCACCTCACCAGGTCCCGGTTTCGGATCCGGAATCTCTTCCAGCTTCAACACCGGCGGACCGCCGAACTCGTGGACGCGAATCGCTCTCATGCTCAGCGCGGATGCTATCATGGGAAATTTCATGCCAGTTGTTGAAGCTCCACAAGACCGTCGGCGTGCGCGTCGGGCACGTCCAGGTCGGCGGCGGCGCGCCGATCGTCGTGCAGTCGATGACGATGACCGACACGGCCGATGCGCGCGCGACCGCCCAGCAGTGCATCGAGCTGGCTGACGCCGGATCCGAAATGGTGCGCGTGACGGTCAACGTTCCCGAAGCGGCCGCGGCGGTGCCGGAGATCAAGCAACGCATGCTCGACGCCGGCTGCACGGCGCCGCTCATCGGCGATTTCCACTACAACGGCCATCTGCTGCTGACCAAGTATCCGGACTGCGCGCGCGCGCTCGACAAGTACCGCATCAACCCCGGCAACGTCGGCACCGGCAAGCGGCGCGACGAGCAGTTCTCGACGATCTGCCGGGTGGCGATGGAACACGGCCGCCCGGTCCGAATCGGCGTCAACGGCGGCTCGCTGAACCAGGAGCTGGTCGTCGCGAAGATGCAGGAGAACACCGATCGCGATCTGGGCAAGAGCTCCGAGGAGATCATCAACGAGTGCATGGTGCTGTCGGCCGTCGAGTCGACGGCGCTGGCCATCGAGAGCGGGCTCCGCAAGGATCAGATCATCATCTCGTGCAAGACGTCGAGGCCGCGCGACTTGATCGCCGTCTATCGCGAGCTGGCGCGGCAGACCGATCAGCCGCTGCACCTCGGCTTGACCGAAGCGGGCATGGGCACGCAAGGGTCTGGTGTGGTCGGCGTCCGCCATGGGCGTGCTGCTTCACGAAGGGATTGGCGACACGATTCGCGTCTCCCTGACGCCGCGGCCCGGCGGCGATCGGCGAGAAGAGGTCTACGCCGCATGCGAACTGCTCCAGGCGCTTGGTTTGCGATCGTTCTCCCCGAGCGTCACCGCCTGTCCGGGCTGCGGCCGCACGACGAGCACGACGTTCCAGGAGCTGGCCGAACGGATCCAGGGCTATATCCGCGACCGGATGCCCGAATGGAAAACGACCCACGAGGGTGTCGAGGAGATGACCCTCGCGGTGATGGGCTGTGTCGTCAACGGTCCCGGCGAATCGAAGGCCGCCAGCATCGGCATCAGCCTGCCCGGCACCGGCGAGGAACCGAGCTGCCCCGTGTTCATCGACGGCCAACACGTCACCACGCTGCGCGGGACGTACGACGAGCTCGCCGCGGAATTCCAGCGTCTGGTCGATGACTACGTCGAGCGCAAGTACGTCCGACGCTGATCCGCCTTCGCCCAGCCGAGGAGACGTGGGCTCCGGCGTGACGAGTCGCGCCGATGCCCTTCTCGCTGACGCCCTCCATCGCGTCTGGGGTTTCTCCGACTTCCGGCCTCTCCAGCGCGAAGCGATGCACGCCATTCTCGCCGCCCGCGACAGCGTCGTCGTGCTGCCGACCGGCGGCGGCAAGTCGCTCTGCTTTCAGGCGCCGGCGCTGGTGGACCCGCGTGGCGTGGCGCTGGTCGTCTCGCCGCTGATTTCGCTGATGAAGGATCAGGTCGACGGCTTGCGCGTGGACGGCGTCGCGGCGTCCTACTTGAACAGCACGCTGCTGCCGCACGAGCGGGACGAAGTGCTGGCCAGCGTCCGCGAGCAGCGCTGCCGCCTCCTCTATGTGTCGCCGGAGCGGATCATCGGCGAAGGGAGTCAAGGGCTCCGGCGGATGCTGCAGCAGGCAGGCGTTCGGTTCATCGCGATCGACGAGGCGCACTGCATCAGCCAG
Organism: uncultured Acidobacteriota bacterium; assembly: GCA_963792175.1. GTDB lineage: Bacteria > Acidobacteriota > Vicinamibacteria > Vicinamibacterales > CAVVIG01 > CAWBVG01. Next base: position 80,970 of record CAWBVG010000024.1, on the reverse strand, counting down.
TGGGGCCACGACTTCCGGCCCGAGTACCGGCAGCTGGGGCGACTGCGCGAGGACTTCCCCGATGTGTCGTTCCACGCGTTCACGGCGACCGCCACGGAGCGCGTGAGACGGGACATCGTCTCGGAGCTGCGCCTGCGGGAGCCGGCGGTGCTCGTCGGATCGTTCGATCGGCCCAACCTGACGTATCGCGTACTTCGGCGCGGCAACCTGCAACGGCAGCTCGCCGACATCCTGGCGCGGCACGAGGGCGAAGCCGGCATCGTGTACTGTCAGTCGCGACGCGAAGTCGAGGCGCTGGCGGATCGGCTTCACGGCGACGGGCATCGCGCCGTGCCGTATCACGCCGGGCTGTCGGATGACGTGCGCAGCCGGAACCAGGAACGGTTTCTCGACGAGCAGGTGGATATCGTCGTCGCCACGGTCGCGTTCGGGATGGGAATCGATCGCTCGAACGTTCGCTTCGTGGTCCACGCCGGCGCGCCGCGTTCGCCGGAGCATTACCAGCAGGAATCGGGCCGCGCTGGTCGCGACGGGCTGCCGGCCGAGTGCGTCCTCATCTACTCCGGCGCGGACTTCGTGCGCTGGCGGCAGATGCTCGAAAGCAACGGCGAGTGGAGCGACAGCGCGCGGACGCTGTTGCGCGACATGGAACGCTATGCCGCCGGGACGCGCTGCCGTCATCGCACGCTGGTCGAGTACTTCGGCCAGGCCTACGAACGGCACGAGTGCGGAGCGTGCGACTGGTGTCTGAAGGAACTCGATCCGGTTGCGGATCCGGTGACGCTGGCGAGAAAGATCCTGTCCTGCGTCGCGCGCGTGAAGCAGACCTGGGGCACGGCGCATGTGACCGACGTCCTGATGGGCCGCGCCACCGAGAAGGTGATGGCCGCGCGGCACCACGAGCTGTCCACCTTCGGACTCCTGAAGGAAGAGACGGCGGCGGCGCTCCGCGGCTATGTCGAGCAACTGGTCGGCGACGGCCTCCTCGTCCGCGAAGGCGATCCCTATCCAGTCCTCCGCGTCACCGCCTCGGGCGCGGCGCTGCTGCGCGGTGACGGTCAGTGCACGCTGTATCGGGAGGTCAAGCCGCCCTCGTCCAAGCGACAGCGGTCGGCGCTGCGCGACAGCTTCGCGCAGACCATCGATTCGGACCTCTTCGACGTGCTGCGGAGCGTCCGTCTCCGCCTCGCGCGCGAGCGAGGCGTTCCGCCATACGTCATCTTCCACGACACGACGCTGCGGGACATGGCCGTGCGGCGCCCGAAGACAGTCGACGACCTGCACGAGGTGTACGGCGTAGGCGCGAAGAAAGCCGCGGATTTCGGAGACGCCTTCCTCGACGCGATCAGGACGTTCCGGCGACCGGAGTAGAAGACATGAACCGCGGATCGCATCGGCGAAGCAGCGTCGCAGAGCCGACGATTTATCTGCCGTCGTGAAAACTGCTGTCGCGATCTCTGCGGTAAGACGTGGAGGTCAGTGAACGGTGTAGGGTTCGTGCAGCGCGAAGGGCGCGATCTCGACGTCGAAGTGGCGATCCGTGCCGGTGACCATCTGGTAGGTGCCGCGCATCACGCCGGTCGAGGTCTTGAGGGGACAGCCGGAGGTGTACTGGAAGGATTCGCCGGGGCCCAGCACCGGCTGCTCGCCGACGACGCCGGGGCCCTTGAATTCCTCGACGTGGCCGGTCGCATCCTTGATGACCCAATGACGGCTGAGCAACTGGACCGTTTCCTCGCCCTCATTGGTGATGCGGACCGTGTAGTAGAAGAACCACTGGCTGTCGAAGGGCTGCGAGTGCTCGGGCGCATACTGCGACTCGACTTCCACCCGCACGTTGTTGGTCACGGCTTCCGACGTCGACGCGTGAAGAGGCTGATCCTTCAGCTCTGACATTCCAGTCAATGATACCAACCTTTCCCGCCCGGCGTGCCCGGAGGCGGCCACGCTAGTATTAGAGAGATATCGATGCCGACGATCCAACCCGCCAGGCTCAAGCCGGGCGTGTCGCGCGAGTCGGCCGTGGCCGCGATCTCAGCCGTCGAGGAGGGCGCGTCAACGGCCATCATCCGTGGCCGCGCGCTCATCATCTGGGACCTCAAGGTCCTCGGCAAAAAGAAGAAGCTCGACGCCATCGACACCGACCAGATTACGCCGGCGACCGATTGCGTCTCGGAAAGCCTCGACACCCTCGACGAGCGGTGGAAGGCGGGCGCCTTCAGGTACCTGATGCCCGATTTCCGGGCGCGGGTGCACCGCGGCGAGACGTTCGTGATTGCCGGCGACCGGTTTGCCATCGGCTCGTCGCGCGAGATGAGTCCCGCCGGCCTGAAGGCGATTGCCGAAGAAGTCGGCCTCGAGATGGTGGTCGTCTGCGGCGACAACATGGGCGACATCTTCCGCCGCAACGCGCTCAACCTTGGCCTGCACGTGGTGCAGAGTCCGCAAGCCGTTGCCGACGCCCGGGATGGCGATGAATTCAGCTTCGATCCGCAGTCGCGCCTTCTGACGAACGACACTCAGCAGAAGACCTACGAGCCGGTGCCGCTAACGCCAAAGGAAGATGAAATCCGCCGGACGGGCGGCATCTTCGCCGCGGGCCGCCGCGAATTCGGCGCGTCGCTGTCGACGATTCCCCGGATCGAATGGCCCGATCCCGACCAGGCGCGGTCCATGACGTCGACCGAGCAGATCGTGTGGGCGCATCGCGTCGACAAATCGGCGCGCGTCACTCCGGGCTCGACGCTCAGAGTATTCGCCGACCTGCTGCCCGCCTCGGACGGCACCGCGCCGTTTGCGATCCACACCTTCAATCAGATCACCGGAGGGCGCGCCATCGATCCGCGGCAGGCCGCCATCGCCAACGATCACTTCGTCTTCACGCAAAAGGCCGACGACGACAAGCAGACCGCGATCGGGCGCGAATTCGCGCGCCTTCACGGCATCGAGAAGCCCTATTACGCGACGCCCGGGGACGGCATCTTTCATTTCTACTTTCCCGAGCAGGGGCTCGTCGTGCCCGGCCAGTTCATCCCCGGCGCCGACTCGCACAGCCGGGCGTATGGCGCGTACGGCGCGGTCGGCATGGGGGTCGGCTCGACCACGCTGGGGTTCGGCTGGTCGACGGGCTACATCTACTTCACGCTGGCGGCCTCGCGGCGCGTCGTGTTCGACGGCCGGCTGCAGCCGTGGGTGAGCGGCAAGGACATTGTTCTCGAGCTCCTGCGGCGGTGGGGAACGAAACAGTCGCAAGGCATGTCGGTGGAGCTGGTGGATGCGCGCAAGCAGCTGCCGATCGCGTATCGCAATACCATCGCGAACATGATGGCGGAGGCGGAGGCGCTCAACGGCATCTTCGCTCCCGACGGCATCACCTACGCCTGGTTCCGTTCGAAGGGCATGGCGGATTTTCCGTATCCGCCCTTCGCGCCGGGCGCCGACGCGCACTACGCGATCGACGAGACGATGGATCTCGACGGCGTGGCGCCGATGATCGCCAAGCCGTTCAGCCCCGGCAATGCGTTTCCCGCCGAGGAGGTGGCGCGCGAGCGCCTGACGTTCGACAAGGCCATGATCGGATCCTGCACCAACGGCGGCTACGACGATCTGCTGACGGCGGCGCTGGTTGTCCATGCGGCCCGGAAGCAGGGCGCGGCGCATGCCGAGAAGCCGTTCGTGATCTTTCCTGGCTCGGGAGGCGTCCGCGCGCAGATCGAGCGCCCCGATCGGCGCCTCGGCGGCGAATCGATTGCCGACGTCTTTCGAGCGGCTGGCGGCGAGATTCGTCAGTCGTGGTGCGGGCCCTGCTTCGGTCAAGGTCCCGACGCGCTCGTCAAGGGTCAGCGCGCGATTACCTCCTTCAATCGCAACTGGCAGAATCGCATGGGCCTCGGCGGCGAGGGTTACCTGGCCAGCCCCGCGGTCGTCGCCGCGTCGGCCCTGGTCGGGTACATGGCGCCTCCGAGTGAATTGGGCCTGGAGTGGGATCCTGACGCCTTCGGCGTGTAGGGGCTTGGGGCTAGGGGCTAGCTGTCAAACGTGAGTGATTCGCAACGCGAGATTGCCGCAACCATCGGCGTGCCGGTCGCGCGCCGGCACATCTTTCTTTGCTGCGATCAGACGAATCCGAAATGTTGCGAGAAGGATCGAGGTCTCGCGGCGTGGGAATTCCTGAAAGGCCGGCTCAAGGCGCTGGGGCTGTCCGAGCAGGGCGGCATCCTCAGAACCAAGGCGAACTGTCTGAGGATTTGTGAAGGCGGCCCGATCGCGGTCGTCTATCCCGAGGGCGCCTGGTACGGGCACTGCGATCCGCCGGTGCTCGAGCGGATCATCCAGGAACATCTGATTTCCGGCCGAATCGTCGCGGAATTTCTCATCGAGGCCCATTCGCTCGACACCCTAACAACCCGGCGGCCCGTCGTGCTCGTCTAACTCCCCGCATGGATCGACTGCTTCAGGATGTCCGTTTCGGCGTCCGGCTCCTGCGCCGCACGCCTGGCTTCACCATTGCGGCTGTGCTGGCGCTGGCGCTCGGGGTGGGCGCCACCACCGCCATCTTCACGGTGCTCGACCGGGTCGTGCTGCGGCCGCTGCCGTATCCCGACCCGGACCGCCTCGCGATGGTCTGGGACACCAATGTCAGCAAGGCGCTGACCCACGAGCGCATCTCGCCGGTGACGTTCAACGACTATCGGAACCTGTCCCATGTCTTCGAGGACGCCGCCGGCTGGTGGTATCCGCAGGTGAACATCACCGAGGCGGGGAAGGATCCGATTCGGGTCAACGCGATCGAGGCGAGCGGCAACTTCTTCGGCGTCATCGGCGTCCAGCCGCTCATCGGCGCAGGGTTCCCGGCCACGACCTTCTATTCACGCGATCGCATCGCGGTCATCAGCCATCGTCTCTGGCGCGAGCGGTTCAACGGCGATCCCGCCATCATCGGCAAGCCGATCACGCTCAGCTCCATCGTCTACACGGTGAGCGGCGTGATGCCGCCGGGGTTCAACTATCCCAACGACACGGACGTGTGGCAGCGCCTGCAGTGGGATTTCGCGCAGCACAGCCGCGGCGCGCATTTCGTCGAGTCGCTGTTCCGCCTGAAACCCGCGGTCGGCGTCGAGCAGGCGAACGCGGAACTGCGCGCCCTGACGACGAGGCTGGGCGCCGAGTTCAAGGCGACCAATGGCGACTGGGGGGCGCGTGCGATTCCGCTCGCGCACGAGGTCGAAGGCTACTTCCGGCCGGCGCTGTTCGCGCTGTTCGGCGCCGCCGGGTTCCTGTTGCTCATCACCTGCACGAATGTGGCGAGCCTGCTGCTGGCGCGCGCGACGGCGCGCGAGCGCGAGGTGGCCGTACGCGCGGCCATCGGGGCGAGCCGCGGCCGGCTCGTACTGCAGTTCCTCACCGAGAGCATCATCCTGGCCGTGGTCGGGACGTCGCTCGGCGTCGTGCTGGCGATCGTTCTTCGTCAAGGCGCTGGTCGCGGGATCTCCGGTGCCCGTGCCACGGCTGGAAGACGTTGGCGCGGCGAGCATCGATCCACGCGTGCTCGGGTTTGCGGTCGCGGTCGCGGGTCTCACGGCGCTGGCGTTCGGGATCGTGCCGGCCATCCTGATGGCGCGCGGCGACATGCAGCGCCCGCTGAAAGAATCGGGGCGCGGCAGCGAACAGGGCGGCGCCCGGCGCCGCGCACGCAGCGCGCTCGTGGTCGCCGAAGTCGGCCTCGCCGTCATGTTGCTCGTCGGCGCGGCGCTGCTCGGGCGCAGCTTCCAGCGGCTGATTCAAGAGGATCCAGGCTTCCGATCGACGCAGGTCGTCACCGTCAACCTCGACCTGCCGAATAGCTATCGGGACTTCAAGAAGATCGCGGATTTCTACGACCAGCTGCTCACGTCGCTGCGCACCCAGCCGGGCGTGTCCGGCGCCGGGCTCGCCAACTTCCTGCCACTCGACCCGGCCTGGCGTCTGCGATTCCTGATCGAGGGCCGTCCGCGTCCCGCGGACGAGGACGCGCCGCTCGCTCAGCATCAGAGCGTCGACGAGGACTATTTCAAAGTGATCGGCGTGCCGCTGCTCAAAGGACGCTTCTTCGAGCCGCACGACACGGTCGACGCGCCCGGCGTGGTGATCGTCAACGAAGCGCTGGCGCGCCGCGAATGGCCGAAGGGAGACGCGATCGGGCAGCGGATCACGACCTCGGTCCGTTTCATCGGCCCGATGGGCGCCGTGCTCATGCCGCCGACGACGAAGTACGAGGTGATCGGGGTGGTGGCCGACCTGAAGAATGCCAGCCTGGCGCAGCTGCCTGAGCCAGCGGTCTTTTTCACCTATCGTCAGTTCTCGTTCCGCGGATTCAACCTGGTCGGTGAAGGGACAAGGCGATGCGGCGTCGGTGATCGGCGGGGTTCGCGCAGCCGTTCAGCGGCTGGACCCGAATCTGCCGTTGTCCCCGGCTCGCACGCTGGACAGCGTCGTCGCTCAAGCGACGGATCGCCCGCGGGCGCTCATGCTGTTGATGACCGTGTTCGCCGTCATCGCGCTGGGTCTCGCGGCGCTGGGTATCTACGGCGTGCTGTCGTACGCCGTGAACCAGCGCCGCCAGGAGCTCAGCGTGCGGATGGCGCTTGGGGCGCAACCGCGCGACGTGCTGTGGCTCGTCGTTCGTCAGGGTCTCGGGTTGACGCTGCTGGGCGCCGCGGTCGGCGCCTTCGGCGCGTTCGCGCTGGGGCGCACGCTGTCGAGCCTGTTGTATGGCGTGTCGTCCGGCGACGCGGTGGCGTTTGCCGCCGCGGTCATCCTCGCGACCGTTACCGCGCTCGCCGCCTGCGCGCTGCCGGCGCGCCGCGCGGCGTCGATCGATCCGCTGCAGGGGCTGCGGGCGGACTGAGAGTTCAGGGTTCGCAGTTCCAGGTCTAGTTCAGGGTTCAGAACCTCAGAACCGCGGAACCGATGACGCGACCTGCGACAGCCCGACGTAAACCGCGATCGACGTGACCAGCGCCGGCAGCGTACCGCCGATGGATCCGGCGGCAAAAAACACCGCCGCACCCGCACCCCACGCCAGCATGCCGGCCACGTTCACGCCCCGGAACGGCCCGGCGTGATCGTACAACGGGTCAGATCTTGATTTTTGCGGTGGTCCACGCTTCGAACGGAAAAATCAAGATCTGACCCCGAGTAGTAGTGCGCGACGAGGACGCCGCCGACCGGGACGAGCACGGCGCCGAGCGCCACCATGAAGCTCGTGTATCGCTCGAGCCAGACGCCCGGAATCGCGCTCAGCGCCGTGCCAATCAGATCCGATCGTCCACACGACCGTCGCGTCGCGCGCGGCGGGAAACAGGCTTTTCCACGCCAGCGCGGACATGTAGATGTTCACGAAGTTCGTCGTGAGCGTCGCGACGGCCAGCAGGACCGCACCAGCCGCGCCGAGCCCCACAGCGGCGAGCATCGTGCCTGGATCGGTCGAGCCGGCCGCACGCGCGGCTAATCGCGCCGAGCGGCATCATCCAGACGCTCGTCAGCGCGAGACCGAAGAAGACCGCCACCGCGCTGCCGCGCGGCGAGCTCGTGTACCGGGAGTAGTCCGCGAACATCAGGATCCACGAGACCTGATACCCGATCACGACATCCAGGCCGCGCGACCAGCTCATCGTCGGCAGCGGCGCGGGTCCAAGGTTGCCGGCAGCGCGCACACAGGCGATGGTCAGCAGGATTGCAACGACCGCGAGGAGCGGCACGGCAATCCGATCGGCGCGCGCCACCGCCGAAGGTCCGCGCCAGACGACGACCGTGGCCAGGACGCCGAGGCCGATGGCCCACAGTGTTTGCGATCCGGTCGCACCCAGCCAGGCCGTGGTACCGGCGACGCGACTCATCGCCGATGCGGCAATCACGTTGTTGAGCGCGATCCAGGCGAAGTTGGATCCGTACAGGAGCGCGGCCACGACGCCGGCACCCTGCATGCCGAGGGCCGGCCGCGCGGCGATGACCGAGGGCACGCGAAGGCGCGAGCCAATCGGCGCGAGCGCCGCGACCAGCGCCGCGCCGGCCACGCTGCCGACCACGATTAACAGCATCGACGCACGCAGGCTGAACGACGCCGCGAGGCTGGCGCCGACCTGGAACGTTGTCGCCACGACGTTCGCGCCGACGAAGATCAAAAACAAATCGGCGCTTGACTGCGTTTGCGCGTCGGCTCGAACCGGGGCGATGTCTGCAGCGTTCACCGCCACAAGAATACATCTTGACCGAGGCTATAATCAGGCTATATCGTATAAATATCGTATGGCGAAGCAAGCGATCTCCATTACGCTCGAAGCCGACAACGTGACTTGGCTGAAAGGCCGGGCGGGGGCTGCGGGCCTGCGCAGCGTCAGCGAACTGCTCGATCAGATCGTCACCGCGGCGCGCGAATCAGGTGGCGGCGGCCGGACGACGTCGGTCGTCGGAACCATCGACATTGATCCTGGCGATCCGCTGCTCGAACGCGCGGACGAAGCGATTGGAGCGCTGTTCGACGCGTCCTTGAGCCGGCCGTTGATGGTCAAGGAAGCCGCGCCTCAGCACAAGATTCGTCGGCACGTGAAGAAACGCCGTGCCTGAGCCAGAGGCCGCGGTGACCGACACGCACGCGCTGGTATTCCACGCGGCAGGCACGGGCAAGCTCGGCCCTCGTGCCGCCGCCTTCTTCGATCGCTGCGAGCGCCGCGCCGCGATCCTCTACGTACCAACCATCGTGATCTGGGAATGCAGTCTCCTTGCACGGGTGTCGCGCATCAACCTGCGCCGGACGGTCCGTGCGTTCTTCGACGATCTCTTCAGCAATCCGGCGTATCAACCCATCGACATCACGCCACAGCAGATCTATCTGGCCGACGAGCTGCGGTTCAACCGCGATCCCTTCGACGCGCTCATTTGTGCGACGGCGCGGACTATCGATCTGCCGCTCATCACTCGTGACGCCGACATTCGCGGTTCCGGCGTCGTAAAGGTCATCTGGTGATCGAACGGAACATCGCGGCAACCACCCACGGACGCTATCTGCTGCTTCCGGCGTCGACGCCCGCGCCTGCCGGTCTGCTCGTCGGTTTTCACGGCTATGCCGAGGGCGCTGAATCGCAGCTCGAACGCCTGCGCGCGATTCCAGGCGCGGATCGATGGACGCTGGTGTCGGTCCAGGGCCTCCACCGCTTCTATCAGCGGCGCACCAACGAGGTGATCGCCAGCTGGATGACGCGTCAGGATCGCGAGCTGGCGATCGCCGACAACCTCGCCTACGTGGACGGCGTGATTGACGCCGCGTCGCGCGAGATCGGAGGCGAGCCGCGACGGTTGGTGTTTGCTGCCTTCTCGCAGGGAGTCGCGATGGGTTTTCGTGCCGCGACCGCGACCACCCGCCGCGTCGACGGTGTCATCGCGGTCGGCGGCGACGTGCCGCCGGAGATCGACGCCGCGTCGCTCGCTCGCACACACCAGGCGCTGGTCTGTCGCGGCGCGAGCGACGAGTGGTATACGGACACGAAGTTCCAGCACGACATCACCCGCCTGCGCGAGTCCGGCGTGACGGTGCACGCCGTGACGTTCGAGGGCGGGCACGAGTGGTCGGAAGCCGTTCTGAAAAACGCCGCCACGTTTCTTCGGGAGCTCGGGGAGGCAGGGTGACGGGCGAAATCAGACAGGCCGTCCCGGCCGACGCGCGAGTGCTTGCCGAGCTCCGGTGGGAATTCCGCTCGGCCAAGACCCCGCCCACCGAAACCCGTGAGGCGTTCGTCGATCGCTGCGCCACGTGGATGTCGCTGGAACTCGCGCGCGGCGCGTGGCGTGCGTGGGTCGCGGCGCAGGACAGCCGCATCGTCGGTCAGATCTGGCTGCAAGTGCTGTCGAAGCTACCCAATCCCGCCGACGAGCTCGAGCAGCACGCCTACATCTCGAACGTCTACGTGACGCCGTCGGCGCGCGGCGGCGTCGGCACGCGACTTCTTCGAACGGCCCTCGACTGGTGCCGATCGAACCGGATCGATCGCGTCGTGCTGTGGCCAACGGCGCGGAGCCGCACGATGTACGAACGGCACGGGTTCCGCGCGAGCGATGACGTGCTCGAACTCATTTCGTCTTCATCCGCATCCACTCGACCATAGTGCGCTGAACGTCGTCGTACACCGCGGCCTGGGCGGCCGGATCCTTGCGGGCGAGCTTGAGGGAGTGGTCGCCACCGGCGACCACGTGGATCGACGCCGAAGGCCCGATGGTCCCGATGATGGGCGCGAGCTCCGCCGGCGTACCGAAGGCATCGCGCGACCCCTGCACGAACAGCATCGGCCTGCCAACCGCCGGCAGGTGTTTGTCGCGGCGCTCGGTAGGACGTCCAGGCGGGTGAAGCGGGTAGCCAAGCAGCACCAGTCCCGCGATCGGCAGCGTCGGATCGGCGGCCGCCACCTGCGTGGCGATTCTCCCGCCCATCGACTTGCCGCCGATGAACAAGGCGCGCGTGGGCGCGGGGAGCCGAGCGTGCACCGATGCAATCACCGCGCGGTAACACGCCTCGAGGACCGGCGCGCGATCCGGAATGCGTCTGCCTTGTTCCGTGTAGGGAAAGTTGAAGGTGACCACATCCACGCCGAGGGACGAGATGGCGCGGGCGAAGTCGACCATGAACGTGCTGCGCTGACCGCCGCCTGCGCCATGCCCGAGGATCAGCGTCGCGCCGAAGGCGGATGAGTCCGACGGGTAGGCGAGCGCCGTCGTGGCGCCCGCCTCCAGCGGTATCCTGAGCTCACTCGGACTTTTCAAGCAACTCTCGCATTTCCGCGTCGGTCTTCAGCGCGTTCGTCACGGACAAGGCACCGAACTGGGTGGCGAGCGATCGCGCCAGCATCCGGTCGACTTCAGTGGCGACCACCCCGGTCAGCGTCACCCGCCCACGTTCGACGACGATGTGGATGGGCGGGTTCGCCATGATGGCGTAGTTCCAGAAATTCGAATTGCCATAGATCGATCGGGCAATCCGATAGCGGAGCTCGTCATCGAACTGCGAAACCGGGAGCACGGTAATCTGATCGCGCACGGTCACCACGCCGTTGACCTTGGCAACCCGTTGCTCGATGTCGCTCCGCTTGTAGGGCATCGTCACCTTGCCGGTGAGCGTCACGACGCCATCCTTCACGCTGGCACTCACGTCGTCGAAGATCGTGAACTGCGTGTACCGATCCACGCTGGCCGCGACATCCTTGAAAACCTGGAAATCCTTCCGGGGCTCGATCGACCCCGCGAGCGCCGCGCTTGCTGTCACCGCCAGCACTGCGGCCGAAACCATCAATCGTTTGAGCATCTTGCACCTCCTGCGAATCTCTTCGCTGGCAGGGAAATCGCAAGGGCAATGCCAGAGGCTCTTCGGTGGAAGTGATTGCAGGCGAGTGGGTTAATAGATGCAGGCTGGTCTTGATGTCACCGAATGTAGACACTCGCGCGTGGCAGCTCGTCAATGGCCGGCGAATGCGACCCCGAGCCCGTAGGTAATCGCGGCTTCCAGAATGCCGACGAGCGTCATCTCGGTGCCGCTGGCCCACCACGATCGTGTGGTCACCAGCGACTTGGACGCGCCGACGACGAAGTGCGCGAGGGTGCTGATGATGAACGACGCGATCACCGCGGGCATGCCGACGGTGAAGAAGAACGGGATGATCGGGATAAACCCGCCGATTGCGGTGGAAACGCCGGCCGACGTCATCGAGCGCCAGGGGTTGGGGAACGTGGTGGCATCGAGGCCGAGCTCTTCGTGGACGAGCGTGCGCAGGAACTGCTTGGGATCCTTCTGCAGGCGTTCCGCCATCCCACGCGCCTCTTCGGGCGAGAACCCTTTCAACTGGTAGAACAGCTCCAGCTCCATCAGCTCTTCGTGCGGGTCTTCCTCGATTTCTTTCTGCTCACGGGTGACTTCCGATTCGTACACTTCGCGCTGAGATTTCGCCGCCAGGTACGCGCCGGCGCCCATCGAGAGCGCACTGGCCAGCGTGCCGGCAAGGCCGGCGGCGAGTACGACCTCGCTGCCTCCGGTGTAGCCGGCCATGCCCGATACGATGCCAAACACCGCGCCCAGTCCGTCGTTGACGCCGTAGATGGCGTCGCCGATCCACCCGTGGCCGCGGACGTGCCATCGCTCGCGGCCGAGGATGGAATCGAGCGCGGAGCGCGGCGACGGCACCGAGCCGCCGGCCAGTGTGCGCAGAATCACGGCATGATCCCGCTCCTCGAGCATCGCTTCTTCGGCGATCTTCCGGTCGGCGGGATCGCTCAGGCGCGCCATCAGCTGGTTGTATTCGTCCTCGGCCTTGTTCTCTTCCTGTTCCAGCCGCTGCAGCACGACATTGGGATCCGAGATTCGCTGGAACCATGACAGACCACGCTCGACCTCCTTACGATCGGGCACCCGGCCGGTCGCCGTCGCGATCCGCTCCGACCACCGCGCGGCGTGCTTCTCCTCCTGATCGGCGAGCCGCAGCAGGATGTCTTTGCGCTTGGGATCGTGCTCGCGGTTGGCGAGATGCTTGTAGGTGCTGGCCGCCTCGACCTCGCGGCGCCACATCTTTTCCACCGTGGCCAGATTCACTTTGTCGAGGGCCATTTATCCCATCACCTGCTCGAAGACCACGATGGTGCCGATGCCGGCGGCGATCAGAATGACCTGCCGGAGGGCGCTGGCGTCGATCGTGCCTCGATGGAGATCGGGAATCAGATCCGACATCGCGATGTAGAGCAGGCTCGCCGACGAGATCGCGAGGATGTACGGCCGGATTCCGGGCACGACTTCGACCGCGGTGAACGCGACGATCGCGCCGAGGATGCCCGACACCCCGGTCACGATGTTCAACAGCAGCGCCTGGCTGCGGCTGTAGCCGGCCGCGAGCAGCACGGCGACGTCGCCGACCTCCTGGGGAATCTCGTGCGCTGCGACGGCGATCGCCGTGTTGATGCCCAGCGGCACGGATGTCAGCACCGCGGTGCAGATGATCGCGCCGTCCAGAAAATTGTGGAAGGCGTCGCCGACGAACACCAGCGGGGCAGTGGCGCCGTGCACTTGGCATTCGTCGGTGTGGCAGTGTCGCAGCAGCACCAGCTTTTCGAGCACGAAGAAGATCAGGATGCCGGCGAGCAGCGTGCCGAACACCGCTTGTGGCGACAACTCGGCGAGCGCTTCCGGCAGCAACGCGAGCAACGCCACGCCCAACAAGGCCCCGACGGCATAGCTGACCAGCCATGGCACCAGCTTGGTCCGGACGGGCGCGGAAAAAAGGAAAAACGAGGAAGCGACGAGCAGACCGCCGCAGCTACCGAGAAGGCTCAGGCCGAGCGCGGTCGCGAGCAAACGCACGCGACATTCTATTTCGGATTGTGGATCTCGGATTGCGGACCGGGAAACGCGATCCGAGATGCTTAGCTGGCGATATACCCGCGACGGGCGCGCACCCGGTACGCGCGGTTGCGCACTTCCACCCGGATCGAATGCCAGCGACCGTCCTTGTTTCCGATCGCCCGATAACCGAGATAGTACTGCCGGCTCAATTCATCCGCGATGCCGGCCGTGGCCGGGTTGAGATCGTGCGCGTCGCGAATGATCTCGGTTCGCCCGCCGCTGTCGTCGGTCAAGTCGCGCAGCGCGACGACGTTGACGCGATCGTCGTTCGCTCGCCTCCGGCCGGACCATCCTCCGCCGCCGGTCGGCGGCTGCTGGGGCCAGCTCGATCCCGGCCGGCGCCGGCCTCCGGGAAATGGAAATGGCACCGGCATCGGCGCGCGCGGCGGCGGCGTGTGCTGCGCCGTCGACGAACTCTCGCCGTCGATGCCAATCGCGTAGACGAGCACCTCGCTCTCCCGAATCAACTGCTTGACGGGCAATATCCCGGTGCTGCTGGCCGTATCGTTCCCGTCCGAAATCAGCAGGAGCGCCTTCTTGCGATTCTGTCCCCGCTGCGCCAGCGGAATCGCCTCCGCGATGGTGTCGTACATCGCCGTGCCGCCGTTCGCCGAGATTCGACTGATCGCGCGCGTCAGCAGCTGGCGATCGGACGTCCATCCCTGCAGAAGCGTTGGGATAGTTGCTGAAACGATAGAGGAAGATCTCGTCCTGCTTGTCGAGAAGCTCGAACACGAAGCGCTCCAGTGCGCTCTGCGCTTCCTGAATCTTCTCGCCCGCCATGCTGCCGCTCGTATCGATGGCAATCCCCAGGCTGACCGGGACCCGCTCCGAGCTGAAGTGCGTGACTTCCACCGGCTGATTGTCTTCGTAGACGAGAAAGTCGTCAGCCCTCAGACCTGGCACGAATCGTCCGCTCGTGTCGGACACGGTCGCGGTCACGTTGACCAGCTCGACGCCGCTCCGGAAACGAAAGCCTTGCTCGTCGCCCGGCCGTTCGGGCGGCTGCTGCGTCTGCTGTCCGTGCGCCGTCACCACGACCGCGGCGACGATCGCGGAGACGATCAGAGGGAGGCGGGTCCTGCAGAAGCCCGCGTGGGGGTCGGGAGCTGGGCGATGAGGGTTGGTTATCACGTTCTCAATTCCCACTTCTATCACGACGATCGATGTGCGGGATCACGCGGTCTTCGGTACGGAAGCTGACGCGGTAGCGGCCGATCTGGCTTGCGGCCGGGACGGTGACCGTGAACGCCGTTTCACCGCCAGGCCCAAGCACCGTCGAGTCGACGGCGGCGCGGCCGCTGGCGACGAAGCCGCCGTCCTCCTTGTATACGAGCACGACCGCGGTGACGCGGTCCAGTGCCGTCCCCGAGGCAGGATTGCGGACGACGCCGCGAACCGTCAATCGATCGCCGTCGCGGTCGTGACCCAGCGCCACGAGCTCGAGAGGCTCGATTGCGGACGCCTTCGCCGGTTCCGGTGCCGCGGTGGCGCTCGATTCGCGTCGAACGGTCGCTTCGCCCGAGGCGCTGCTCGAGACGACCGCGAACGCGGCCACGCCGCCGCAGACCAGGAGGCCGACGGCCGCCACGGTCGCAAAACGGGAACCCACGCCGGCGTGCTGGCGCGTCGTGAACAGATCGCCGGTGGTCGACAGATCGCCGGTCGCGAACAGGTCACCAGCACTTCCGGCAGGAGTGGGACCATCCAGCGGCTCGTCGTGGATAGCCGCGGCCAGCGCGGCAATCCGCGCCTCGCGGCGGCGTCGCTCGTCGCGAGAACGGTTCCACGCGACGGTACTCGTCACGCCCGCCAGGACAATGGCGATCAGCGCCACCAGCAACAAGCTCATCTGAGTTTGAACTCCACCGCCACTTCGACGACCACGTCCACCGGCGTACCCGTCCGCCGCGCTGGAGCGAAGCGCCACTGCCGAACGGCCTGCACCGCTCGATCGTTCAGGCCGGCGGCAAGACCGCGCAAAATCTTGACCTCGCCAACGCTGCCGTCGCGGCGCACGACGATTTCGAGCACGACGTCGCCGCTGAGCCCGCGCTGCCGCGCCTCCTCCGTGTAGTCCGCGCGCACCTCGCGCAGGAGACGCGGCGGTTCGATACCGCTGCCGGGCCTGTAAGGACCGCCGCCGGTTCCGCCGCCCGATCCTGGTCCGACGCCGCTGCCGTCGCCCTCGCCAAGGCCGGTGCCGGTGCCAGTACCAGCGCCGCCGCCTTTGCCGGGGCCGTGGCTCTCGTTCTCGGCGGGCGTCTCTTGCAAGACACCCACCCGATTTCGCGTGTCGGCCGGCGCGGTAATGATCGGCGCCACGACCGCCGGCAGCGTCTCCGCCGCGAGCGGTGGCGGGGGCGGAGGCGGCTTTGGCGGTTCCGGCACCGGAACAATCGGCTTCGGCTCACGGCGGATGGGCAGTGGACTTGTGAGCCGCTCGCGACCTTCGCGGAGCGCCTTCGGCGGCGGCGCTTTCTGAACCAGCCCGCCACCGCCACCGCCGCCGCCCGGACCCGGCTTCATCAGGAACACCAGCCGCATCGGCTCGGCCGGTTGCTCGTCCAGCTTGAGCGACGCGGCGCGAGGCGCCAGGTTGAAGGCGGCCATGAACAGGCACGACGCCAGCACGGTGGCGTGGACGGTGCTCGACAACGCGAAAACACGCTTCGAGCCGATGGTCGGTGGCGCCTCCGAGAAGATCGCGAAGATTCCCGCGCGGTGGACCGGTCGTTCGGATTCGGACGCCCGGCGCGCTTGAAGCAGCGCCACGCGTCCGATGCGGACCGCTTCGTCGTGCCCCACATATGCCGGATCCGGCGCCCATCAGCGCGGTCACTTGCGCTTCGGACACGCCGGCAGCCAGCGCAATCTCTCGCGCTGAATAGGCGTCTTCGGAAGGCAGGAAGGGCATTGAGCTGGGTCCGAGCCTCCGAGAGGCAAAAGGCTTGCCTACAGGTTTCGGTCGTTTCAGCCGGAAACGCCTGAATTCTGACGCGCCTCGGCCGGGCTGGGCTGTGCTCCAGCCGTGACAGACTGTCCCCTCGGCAAGGCAGGGTGTGTAAAACTCGCCGGCATGTTGTTCCGTGACAAGGCAATCATTGTGACCGGCGCCACGAGCGGGATCGGTCGAGCCACCGCGGCGTCGTTCGGGCGGGAAGCGGCGTCGCTCGTCCTGGTTGGGCGCGACGAGGCAGCCCTGACCGAGGTGGCTGGCGTCGTTCGGGCCGCGGGCGGCCGGGCGGTTTCATGTGCGGCCGACGTGACGGCCGGGGACGCGCCGCAGCAAATCATCGCCGCCGCGCTCGACGCGTTCGGCGGCGTCGACGTGCTGGTCAATGCCGCGGGGGCGATCGCGACCGGCGCGCTCGACGCGACGACCGACGAGGTCTGGGACGCGATGATGGCGGTCAATCTCCGGGCCCCATTCCGGTTGATGCGCGCCGCCGCCCCGCATATCGCCGCGCGTCAAGGCTCCATCGTCAACGTGTCGAGCGTGAACGGCTTGCGATCCTTCCCTGGCGTGCTCGCGTACTGCGTCAGCAAGGCGGGCGTCGATCAGTTGACGCGATGCGCGGCAATCGAGCTGGCGCCGCTCGGCGTGCGCGTCAACGCGGTGAACCCTGGCGTGACCGTCACCAACCTTCACCGCCGCTCGGGCATGGACGAAACGCAATACGCCGCATTTCTCGAGCGCGCGAAGACGACGCATCCGCTCGGCCGGCCTGGCCATCCCGACGACATCGCGGAGACGATCCTGTTTCTCGCGTCCGATCGCGCGAGCTGGATGACCGGTGAGACGATTCCGATCGACGGCGGGCGGCACCTGACGTGTGCGCGGTAATGGGCGGGACGGGCTGGATGGGCTGGAGGGCTGGAGCTTCCGTCCTGCCCGTCCTGCCTATCCTGCCCGCGGTTTCGTGCCTTCCACGAACGCCAGTCCATCACGCTCGGCGAGCGTGCGCACCGCCTTGAAGCCGTGGGACTCGAGCGTGCGCTGCGCGGCGTCCGCGAAACGCGGTCCTTCCGGCGCCCGCGACAGAAGACCTCCGAGCCCGCCGCGCGGCGCCGGACCGATCAGCAGCGCCCGTCCCGCCGGCCGGAGAATTCTCCGTACCTCGTTGACGGCCTTCGCCCGATTGTCGGCGTTCAACGCACCAAGGAGGCCGCCCGAGTCGTCGACGATGGCGATGTCGAAGTCGTCGGCATCGAGCGGCAGGCGCGTCGGAGGCGCCGTCTCGATCTCGATCAGCACACCGGCGTTCTCGGCGCCTTTTCGCCCTCGCTCCGCGGCCGCCTCGTCCGGCGCGACGAGGACCGCGCGACCGGACAAGCCGACCTTGCCGGCGACCGCGGCCAGGCGTCCGCCATGCGCGCACCCGATCTGCACGAAGCGGTCGCCCATTTTCACGCCGGTCATGCCGACGATGAGGAGGTGCGGGTCGTCGCGTTTCAGAAACATCTCGATCAGCTCTCGGCTGTCAGCTCTCAGCTTTCAGCTTAACGCACGTGATGGCTCCCGCTGAAAGCCGACGGGGTCGGATACTGTATCCGACCCCCGTTACGAGCGCCGAGAGCTGACAGCTGAAACGCGATAGCGCTATGATGCGCAATTCATGCCTACGCCCGTCGACATTGCTCCCGCGCGCGGCAAGCTTGGCGTGCTGCTGGTCGGCCTTGGCGCCGTCAGCACCACGACCATCGCCGGCGTGCTCGCCATTCGCAACGGATTTGCCAAGCCTATCGGCTCGCTGACGCAAATGGGCACGGTTCGCCTCGGCAAACGGACCGAGGGACGGTCGCCGAAGATCAGCGACGTGGTGCCGTTGACGCCCCTCAACGATCTGGTGTTCGGCGGCTGGGACATCTTCGAAGAGGACTGTTACGCTGCGGCGAAGACCGCGGGCGTCATCGAGCAATCGCTGCTCGACAAGGTCCGCCCGGAGCTCGAACAGATCCGGCCGTGGCCGGCGGTCTTCGACAAGCACTACGTGAAGCGGCTCGACGGCCCGAACGTGAAGAAAGGCAAGAACAAGAAGGAGCTCGCCGAGCAGGTCGCGGAGGACATCCGGAAGTTCAAGGCCGATCACCAGCTGGATCGCCTGGTGATGATCTGGGCCGGGAGCACCGAGATTTTCGCGACGGAGTCACCGGCACATCAGACGGTCGAACAGTTCGAGCGCGCGCTCGAGCAGAACGATCCGTCGATCCCGTCGAGCATGGTGTACGCGTACGCGGCCATTCGCGAGGGGATCCCCTACGCGAATGCGGCGCCCAACCTCACCGCCGACATCCCGGCGCTCGTCGATCTCGCGGCGCGCGCGAAGGCGCCGCTCGCCGGCAAGGACCTGAAGACGGGGCAGACGCTGATCAAGACGATCGTCGCTCCGGGGCTGAAGGCGCGGCTGCTCGGCGTGGACGGCTGGTATTCCACCAACATCCTCGGCAACCGCGACGGCGAGGTGCTGGACGATCCGGAATCGTTCAAGACGAAGGAAGAAAGCAAGAAGTCGGTGCTGGACTACATCCTGCAGCCGCAGTTGTATCCCGACCTCTACGAGGATCTCTGCCACGTCGTCCGCATCAATTACTATCCGCCGCGCGGCGACAACAAGGAAGGCTGGGACAACATCGATCTGGTCGGCTGGCTCGGCTACAAGATGCAGCTGAAGATCAACTTCCTCTGCCGCGACAGCATCCTGGCCGCGCCGATCGTGCTCGACGTCGCACTGTTCCTCGACCTCGCCAAACGTGCGAACATGCACGGCATCCAGGAGTGGCTGTCGTTCTACTTCAAGAGTCCGGTCCACGCGCCCGGCCTGTATCCTGAACATGATCTCTTCATCCAGCTGATGAAGCTGAAGAACACGCTGCGGTACCTCAAGGGCGAAGAGCTCATTACCCATCTGGGACGGGAGTATTACGACTAAGCCCAGCTACACGCAGCCGGCGCTCGTCGGCGGTCTGGTGATGGGCGTGCTGTCGGCGCTGCCGATCGTCAACGTCGGGAATGCCTGCTGCTGCCTGTGGGTCGTCGGCGGTGGCGTCGTCGCGGCGTATGTGTTCCAGCAGAATCAATCGACGCCGATCGAACCGGGCGACGCCGCGCTGGCCGGCCTGCTGGCGGGCCTCTTCGGCGCGGTCGTCACGGTCGTGGTTTCGCTGCCACTCGATTTGATCGTCGGCCCCTTTTATCGCGAGCTCGCGCAGCGCGCTCTCGACATGGCCGGATCGATGCCGCCGGATCTCCGCGACATGCTCGATCGCGTGAGCCGCCGTGGCCCGCCGACCCTTGCGTTCCTCGTCGTCGCGAAGGCCGTATCGCTGATGGTCTGGTGCTTTCTCGGCGCCATCTTCTCCACCATTGGCGGCCTGCTCGGTGGCGTGATGTTCAAGAAAAAGCTCCCGCCCGGAGTGGTCGACATACCACCGTCCAGCTAACGGGATCGGTGTGCGGTTCTGCACACTTCTTCACGCCTCTAACGAAAACGTCGGTCCGATCCGAAATTGTGGACGTGGAATGCGTGTCTCTGCGCATGTTGGCCATCAGTTGGTTCGTGCTGGCGGCAGGAACCGCCGCCGCCCAGCCGCCGCCGCGGCCGATGCCGGTCCTGCCGCTCACGCAACTCGACGAGCACACGCTCGCCGCGGACCTCGATAATCGGACGTTCACGCTGACCTTCGCGCAACCGGTCGCGGTCCGCGAGCTGCTCCTCCTGCTCGTTCGAGGCACGAATCTCAGCATCGTGCCCGACCCGTCGATTTCGGGGACGTTCATCGGCGAGCTGAAGAACGTGACAGTGCGGCAAGCGCTGTCCCTGATCCTGCCGCCGCTCGGCCTGCAGTATTCCGTCGATGGATCCTTCATCCGGGTGTTCGCGCGCGCGCCGGAAACGCGGATCTTCGACGTCAACTACGCTGCGACCGAGCGCACCGCCACCGCCACGGTCGGTGGCGACAATGGCGGACGCAGCGCCGCCACGGTCTCGAGCTCGACGAAGACCGACGTCTTCGCGGACCTTGGCAACGGGATCCGGACGATGCTGTCCGAGCACGCCGCCTTCAATCTTGATCGGACGGCGGGCCTGCTGCAGGTGACCGACTTTCCCGAGCGCCTGGAGCGAGTCTCGGTCTATCTCGACGCTGTGCATGACCGCGTGCTGCGACAAGTGGAGATCGAGGCGCGTGTCGTCGAGGTGGAGCTGAACGACGAAAAGGCCGCGGGTGTCGACTGGAGCGCGGTTGCCGCCGGACAGGTGGGCGAGTTCGTCCCGGGCCAGCGGCCGCCGGTACGGACGTCGCTGACCGGGCTGCGCGTCACCAACGTGACCCGGCTGCTGGCATCGCTCGCCGCGCAAGGCAAGGTGTACGAACTGGCGCATCTGCGCCTGCTCACGCTCAACAACGAACCGGCGATTGTGCGGACCGACAGCCTGACGCTCAGCGTCACGCCGCAGATTGCGCCGGAGGCCATTACGCTGAGCCTGACCCCGATCGTGAAAGCGCCGCCCGTCGCGGAGGCCGACGTGATTGCGCGCATGGTCGACGGCGAGACGCTGGCGCTGTCCGGGTTCACGCACGATCGCGAGACGCGGGAACGAAAGCGCGTCGGCATCACCGGCGGCTGGCTGGGGCGCGCAACGGTCGTGACACGCAAACGCATCGAGCTGGTCATTCTTCTGACACCGAGAATCGTGCCCGGCGTCGCCGCCCAATAACATGTACGAACGCTATTACGGGTTCACCGAAAAGCCGTTCAGCCTGACGCCGGATCCGAAGTATCTCTACCGCAGCGAGTCGCATGGCAACGCCTTCGACCTGCTGCAGTACGCGATCAACCGGCGCGAGGGCTTTGTCGTCGTCACCGGCGACATCGGTACCGGCAAGACGACGCTGTGCCGTGCGCTGCTGGAAACAATCGATCGCACGACGTTCACGGCGCTGGTCCTGAATCCGTTCCTCACCGAAGAGGACCTGTTGAAGCGGATTCTCCAGGACTTCGGCGTGGTCTCGCGCGACGAGCTGAAGGCCGGACGGCTGGCGACGGCCACCAAGCAGGAGCTGATCGACTCCCTGTACGATTTCCTGCTCGGGCTGATTCCGCTCAAGGCCAGCGCCGTCCTGATCATCGACGAGGCGCAGAACCTGCCGCTGCCGGTCCTGGAGCAGATTCGAATCCTGTCGAACCTCGAAACCGACAAGGAGAAGCTGCTTCAGATCATCCTCGTCGGCCAGCTCGATCTGCAGACGCTGTTGCGCTCGCCTGAATTGCGGCAGCTCGATCAGCGCGTGTCGATCCGCTACGAGCTCAAGCCGCTCGATCGGGAGACCGTTGCCGCGTACGTGGCGCACCGGCTGACGATCGCCGGCGGGTCGGCCGCGGTCGCATTCACGGCGAAGGCGCTGGAGCAGGTGTACAGGCTTTCAGGCGGCATTCCACGCTTGATCAACCTGATTTGCGATCGTGCGCTCCTGGCAGGTTTTTCGGAACAGGCCAGCCGGATCACCCCCGAGATGGTGATCAACGCCGCGCAGAGCCTCGACGTGCAGCCGATGGTTTCCCCCGGCTTTGGGCGCGCCGCGGGCGGTGGTGCGTCGTTGTCGGCGGCGGCGGCGGTCGTCCTTCTTGCCGCGG
Source organism: uncultured Acidobacteriota bacterium (assembly GCA_963792175.1). GTDB lineage: Bacteria > Acidobacteriota > Vicinamibacteria > Vicinamibacterales > CAVVIG01 > CAWBVG01. Next base: position 58,921 of record CAWBVG010000024.1, on the reverse strand, counting down.
CGCTGGGGGTGGGCGCGACCGCGCTTCTCTATCAGCGCTTTGCCAGTGGAGTCGTGCACGCGCAGGCCAGCAGCCCGGCACAGCGGCCGATGGCCGTCGCGACGGCGCCTGGTCTGCAGGATCGATCGTTCCGCAGCCGTCAGCTGCCGGCGGACGCGGCCGAGACGATCCTTGTCGGCTCGTATCCGATCTCCGACCCGGCGTCCGCGGAAGGCGTTCGCGCGCTGACCGAGTGGCTCGAGGGAATCGGGTTCAAAGTGTTTTACGCCGACGCCGACCTCGGCAGTCAGGGACACTGGCAACGCGTCCTCGCGGGGGCCTACACTGATCCGGTGGCTGCGCGGCGGGACGTCGCGCGGCTGCAGAGCGCGGCGCGGTCCAGCGGTGTGCGACTGGTGACCGCCGGGTTTGCGACCGGGACCTTGGAACCGTGAGCCTGATTCTGGACGCCTTGCGGCGCAAGTCAGCTCTGCCCGACGGTACGGAGCCGGCCGACCGGCCGAGACGCGCCGACACTGTCCTGGCCTCGCTCGGCTATCCGCGTTCGCCAGGTGGAAGCGCGGGGTCCTCAGTGAAGACATTGATTGTGTACGGTGTCGCAGCGGTCGCGCTCGGGTTCGTCGGTCTCTCGCTCGTCATTTTTCTGCTGGCTCCATCTGCGCCGGGGACTGTCGTGCCGCCTCGCACTGTCGCGCAACGAACGCCGCCGCCGCCGATCAGTCCATCGGTGACATCGCTGCCGGGTTCGAAAGCACCTTTACCGTCCTCCACATCGAGTGGAGCGTCACGTCCGGCGACCACGTCGCCGGCGGCGCCAGCGCCCGCGCCGCCGAGCGCACAGACCGGCGCGCCGAAGGTTGTGCCGCCGCCGGTGGCGTACCGACCGGCGACGCCGCCAGTTCCGTCACCGTTCGAACAACGGCCGGCGACGCCTTCGCCAAGGACGGCGTCGAGCGCAGCAACCACCTGCCGCGACTGGGCCCGCTGTGCGCCCACCGGTCACCGCGCCCGTCACGCCATCGCGCGTCGCCGCTGCTGCTGAACCGCCGCGCGTGTCGACAGCCCCCGCCGCGCCTTCTCCGGCAACGTCACGCCCGTCGACACCTTCACGTGTGACGCGGGCGGCACCGGCTGTCGTCGAGACCAAGCCGGCTCCTCCGCCCGCACCGGCGTCGCCGCCGGTGGACTATTTCGGCCGGGCGCTGTACTTCCAGCGCGCCGGCGACTTCGACAGCGCGCTCGCGCAATACCGTGTCCTGCTCGAGCAGAACGACGCGAACGCCGAGGTGCACAACAACCTCGGTCTGCTGTATCAGGATCGCAATCAACTGGACGACGCGATCAAGCAGTTTCAGCGGGCGATTGCCATCGATCCCAGGTCCGTGAAAGCGCACAACAACCTTGGCGTCGCCTACATGCGATCGAGCCGGCCCGATGTCGCCGCCGCGGAGTTCCGCGTCGCGCTGGCCTCGGATCCTCGCAACGTCGAGTCGCTGGTCAACCTGGCGCTCGTGCAGCGGTCGGGCGGCCGCATCGCCGATGCGCGCGATCTGCTGCGGCGTGCGCTCACGATCAATCCTCGCAGCGCCGGATCGCATTACAACCTCGCGGTGGTCGCTGACGAGACCGGCGACGCGGCAACCGCCATCGAACACTACCGCGCGTTCCTGCGGTTCGGCGCCGTCACCCATCCCGAGCTCATCGCCGCGGTTCGCGCCCGTTTGACCACGCTGGGCGGCTAGGATCCGCACGTCCGGCTAACGCCGGACACTACGTACGCTATCCTTCGCCTCATGGCTGACCCGATCCATGAGATCGACGATCTCCTTCGCGAAGATCGCACGTTTCCACCGCCGCCGGAATTCCGCGCGCGCGCGATCGTGCAGCGACGAGAGCCTGTACGTCGAAGCGGAGCGGGATCCCGAAGCGTTCTGGGCCCGCTTTGCCGCGGAGCTCGAGTGGTCACGGCCCTGGGATCGGATCCTCGACTGGCAGCCGCCGCATGCCAAGTGGTTCGTCGGCGGGACGATCAACGCCAGCGTCAATTGCCTCGATCGGCACGTGCGAGGACCGCGCCGCAACAAGGCGGCCCTGGTCTGGGAAGGCGAGCCCGGCGATCGCCGCACGCTCACCTATTTCGAGCTGTATCGCCAGGTGTCGACGTTCGCGAACGTCCTGAAATCGCTGGGCGTTCGCAAAGGCGATCGCGTGGCGATCTATCTGCCGCTCATTCCCGAGCTGGCCATCTCCATGCTCGCCTGCGCGCGGATCGGCGCCGTGCACAGCGTCGTGTTCGGCGGCTTCAGCGCCGAGTCGCTGCGCGATCGGATCAACGACTCGTCGTGTCGCCTGCTGATCACCGCCGATGGCGGCCATCGCCGCGGACAGGTCGTCCCGCTCAAGCAGGTTGCCGACGAGGCCGTGACCGGCACGCCGTCCATCGAACACGTCGTCGTGGTGCAGCGGGGCGCGGGAGTGGGACCCGTGGCCATGGGCCCACGCGATCGCTGGTATCACGAGCTGATGCGCGACGCCGCGTTCACGTGCGATCCGGAGCCGATGGATTCGGAGGACATGCTGTACATCCTCTATACGTCGGGGACGACGGGCAAGCCCAAGGGCATCGTCCATACGACAGGCGGCTACCTCGTCGGCACATATACGACGACCAAGCTCGTGTTCGATCTGCGCGAGGACGACGTCTACTGGTGCACGGCGGATATCGGATGGGTGACCGGCCACAGCTACGTCGTGTACGGTCCGCTCGCCAACGGGGCGACCGTGCTCATGTACGAGGGCGCACCCGACTGGCCGAAGAAGGATCGGTTCTGGTCGCTCATCGAGCAGCACGGCGTCACCGTCTTCTACACCGCGCCGACGGCGATTCGCGCGTTCATGCGGTGGGGAACCGAGTGGCCGGCGAAACACGACTTGTCGTCGCTCCGGCTCCTCGGATCGGTCGGTGAACCGATCAATCCCGAGGCCTGGATCTGGTACTACAAGTTCATCGGCGGCGCGCGTTGCCCCGTCGTCGACACCTGGTGGCAGACGGAGACCGGCGCGATCATGATCACGCCACTGCCTGGCGTGACCACGCTCAAGCCCGGATCGGCGACCAAACCGTTCCCCGGCATCAGCGCCGAAATCCGCACCGAACGCGGCGACAAGGTGGAGGTTGGCGGAGGACTGCTGGCCTTGACGCGGCCGTGGCCGGCGATGCTCCGCGGCATCTACGGCGATCCGGACCGCTACGTCCGGCAGTACTGGAACAAGTGGGGCAGCGGCGTTTACGTGACCGGCGACGGCGCGAAACGCGACGCGGACGGCTACTACTGGCTGCTCGGTCGCGTGGACGACGTCATCAACGTCGCCGGTCATCGCATTGGCACGATGGAGGTGGAGAGCGCGCTCGTCGATCACCCGAGCGTCGCGGAGGCGGCGGTCGTGGGCCGCGCGCACGAGATCAAGGGGCAGGCGATTGCCGCGTTCGTCACGCTCAAGGAAGGCGTCGCTCCCGGCGCGCTGCCACAAGACCTCGTGGACGCACTGAAAGAGCACGTGGTGAAGAAGATTGGCGCGATCGCGCGGCCCGATGACATTCTGTTCACGGCGGACCTGCCGAAAACGCGATCGGGCAAGATCATGCGCCGCCTGCTGCGCGACATTGCCGAGGGCAAGGCGATCGGCGATACGACGACGCTCGCGGATCCTGCCGTCGTCGCGAAGCTCAAGGCGAATTACGAAGAGGAATATGGGAGTTAAGAGCTCCGCGGTGCTAGGTGCCGCGTGCTAAGTGCTAGGTGCGCCGGTGCCAGGTGCCAGGTGCGTAGGTGCTCGGCGAGCGGGGTTCGACGCGCAGCGCGCCTGAGTATCCGTCGACGCGCTGAATGCGATTGCGTCCGAGCTCTTTGGCTCGATCGACGGCGAGCTCTGCGTCGGCGAGAAGCCGTACGGGATCGATGATGTCGCCGACCGTGACCTGAAGGTTCACGACCGCGGCGCTCAGTGTCACGACCACCGGCCGGTCGTTGCGGTGGTCGATGAAGCCGAGCCTCTCCTCGACCGTCGCGCGGACCCGCTCGGCGAGTTCCGTCGCGTGCTCCGCATCGGTCCGCGTCAGAAGCACCGCGATCGAATCCTCCGAGTGCCGGGCCACCCAGTCGTGCTGCCTGAAATATTGACGGATGAGAATGCCCAGCCGCTCGAGAATCCGATCGCCGACGCCGTAACCGTGCTCCTCGTTGATCGTCGACAGCCGATCGACGTCGAACAGAATCACAGACACGTCATCGCCGAAGCGTCCAGCCCGCTCGAGCTCTTTGGCCAGGACGGCGTCCAGCATCGGCCTCGTGTGCAGCGTCGTCAGCTTGTCGACGACCGCCGCTTCGGTCGGTTCGAGCTGGGCACGTTCGATGTAGGCGGCCAGGAGGTCGAAAGAACCGCGACGGACGATTTGGCCGACGACCGCCCAGGGCTCGCTCGTCGCGCCGAGGCGCTCGTCGAGGGCCAGCTCGTCGAGAGCTGTTCGTTCCGTGAAGTAGACGAACGTGAACACCTGATCGATCGGCAGCATGCGTTCGCCGATCGTGCGATGCAGGTCGGCGATAAAGCCGCCGCGCGAGTCCACGCGCGCGTCGCGGACGGCGAACGTCAGCAGCCGCGTCAGCAGGTTGCCGAGACGGCCGCAGTAATCCGCGTCCAGCGATTCCAGTCCGGAATGCGGAAAGATGGCGACAGCGTCGGCGGTGATGAGGTCGGCGCGATCGAGCAGCGCCGCCGCGACCTGTTGCCGCAAGTCGTCTTGCAGTCGAGCGCTTGCCTCATCGGCAAACACTCGGTCGTCGATGCCCATGATTCGAAGCAGACATGTTCATGCCAATAGCCTCGGCGGCGCAAGTGCAGGATTGTGCAGTCGTGTGCGGTGCTGACGCAAAAGTGTGCTACCGCCGGCACTGTCACGAACCGAAAAAAACGGCGGGAATTCTGTGCGAACGCGAGTCGGCATTGAACTGACGCCGGTTGCCAGCCGCATTGTCGAGGTGGTCCACCGCGGCCGCATGTGGCGGACACCGGGCAGCGGCAGCAGCGTCGTTTCGTTCGGCACGTGTCAGGCGCCGGACGCTGACCTCGACGATGCGTGGCAGTCTCTTCGCGGTAAGGCTGCAGCGGTCGTCGTCTGGGGTACCGCGAGCGAGCACCGCCAGGTGGAAGTGCACGTCGGGTCGTACGAGCGCATGCGGGCGGAAGCGCTTCGGACGCTGGCTGACGACGGCGTGCCCACTCGCGGTGTGTGGGCCGACATCGCACCGGCCGGACCCGCCGATGGTGTGCGCATGCCCGTCGTGGTCAGCGCTGCGTCGGCGAAGCAGATGGCCGAGGCGCTGCAACCGCTGACCGACGCCGGCATTCGGCTGCGAACGGTGATGACACCGGCTGCCGCCCTTGCCGCGATCGCACGCTCGCGGCGCGCGTTCTCGGTTCCGGACACGACGGAGGCCTACGTCGCCCTGGACAACACGCTCACCTGCGTCGCGTTGATAAGGAACGGCGCGCTGGTGGCCGCACACGAGCTGGCGGTGGGGATTCCTGGACGACGATGGGAATCGCCGGCCGCGACAGCGTGACGAGATCGCGGCCCGCTTGGGTGACGAACTGGCCGAGCTGTTCAAGACGTCGAGCGACGCGGGTCGCGTGACGCAGGTGTGCATCTGCGGCGGCCTGCCGGAGCTTCGAAGCACCACGTTGCCGCTGATGAAGCGATTCGACGTCGAAGTCGAGATCCTCGATTCGTTGTCGGGGATCGACGTGGGGAGTCTGTCGCAGCCGGCCGACGAGTTCGGCGAGCGTGTATCGGAGCTGCGCCTCGCCTGGGTGGCTGCCGCCGAGTGGACGACGATCAACCTTCTGCGTCCGGACCGCCGGCGCACGTCGCAGGCGGCGCTGAGCCGCGCCGCGGTGGTCGCCGGCGTGGCCGCCGGATTGGGCAGCGGCTGGAGCATCGCTCGAAGCGATTCGTGGTCGGTGGCCGCGGCGTCGCCGGCGCGGACGCGACCGGCGCCGGTGCGGACGGCAGTCGACGCCCTGGAGTTTTCTGCTCCGCCCTCGCGTCCGAGCGAAGCGTCGCCCGCTGCAACCTCGGGAACATTACTGGCCAGGGAGGAACCGACGCCGCTGGCTGCGCCGGATCCACCGCCGATCAGGCAGGAACCCGCCGTGGCGAGGTTCGAGCCGCCGCCGATTGACGAGATTCGAGAGCGCGTGCTCGCGCCGGCGCCGACGCCGATTCACCCCGAGCCGCCGCCGATTCGGCACGAGCCTCCGGGTGCCGTACGTTCCGTCGCGCGCGAGGTGATGCCACGGCGCGTCCAACTGTCGGCGCCACAGCAGCCGCCAAAGCCGCAGCTCCGGCCGGCGCAGCGATCCGCTCCCGTTCGACGCGGCCCTCAGCAGCATTCTGTTTTCCGCGGATCGACAACTCGCCATCATCGACGGCCGTGTCGTCGGTCGCGGCGATGCGGTTCGTGACGCAACCGTCGTCGAGATTTCAGCCGGTGTCGTGCTGCTGCGCGATTCCCAGGGACGGCTGCGCCGGCTCTCGACCGGTGGTGCCAGTCGATGACGCATGAGATGAAGAACAGCGTCTCGCCGGAGTGTTCCGGTGCGTAAGAAGATTGGTGAGTGCCTGATCCAGGCGGGCCTCATCACCGAAGACGATCTCCGCATCGCGCTCGAAGAGCACAAGCGCACTGGCGAACGTGTCGGTGTCGTGCTCGTGCGGATGAATCTCGCCACCGAAAAGCAGATCGCCAAGGCGCTGGCGTTTCAGCTCGGCTTTCCGCACGTCAACCTCGCAGAGAACCCGCCGGATCCGTCGGCCGTCATCCTGATTCCCAAAGAGGTCGCGCTCAAGCGCGTGTGCGTGGCCGTTCGCCTGGAGAAGAACCTCCTCACAGTCGCGATGTCGGACCCGCTGCTCTTCAGCCTCGTCCAGGATCTCGAGTTCCAGACCGGCTATCGCATCAAACAGGTCGTCGCGACTCGCGGCGACATCGTGGACGCGATTCAAACCGGCTACCCGGACAAGGCGTTGATTCGCGCGACGACGCAGCCCGGAAGCAACCTCGCCGTGACGCCTGCGATGCCGGTGCGATCGCGCCAGGGCGACGAGACGCCGCGCGCCGACTCCGCGCTGGCGCGGAGGCCCGAGGACTCCGTCTTCGAGCCGGCGGCCGGCCCCGGCCTCAAGGAGCGCAGCGAGTCGGCGCCGATCATCGACCTGGTCGATCTGGTCGTGAAGAGCGCCATCAAGAGCAAGGCCAGCGATATCCACGTCGAGCCGATGGAGAAGGGCGTTCTCATCCGCCACCGCCTCGACGGCCTGCTCAAGGAAGTCATGGACCTGCCCAAGTGGGTCCACGAAGGGCTGATTGCCCGCCTCAAAATCATGGCGGGCATGGACATCGCGGAGAAGCGGCTGCCACAGGACGGCCGGCTCCGCTCGACATCGGAAGACGGCACCGACGTGGACTTCCGGGTATCGACGCTCCGGACGCTGTTCGGCGAAAAGGTCGTGATGCGCGTGCTCGACCACCGCAAAGGGGTCCCCGCGCTCGAAGAGATCGGCATGTCGGCGGCGGCCCTTGAAGAAGTCCGCCAGTTCCTTCGCCACCAGCACGGCATGATTCTCGTCGTCGGTCCGACCGGCAGCGGCAAGACGACGACGCTGAGCTCGTCGCTGAAGTCGGTGCAGTCGGAGCGCACCAACATCATCACGATCGAAGATCCGATCGAGTATCAGATCCCCGGCGTCAATCAGACGCAGATCAACGAGAAGATCAAGCTCACCTTCGCGAGCGCGCTGCGATCGATCCTGAGGCAGGATCCCGACGTCATCCTGCTCGGCGAGATTCGCGACGCGGAAACCGCGAAGATCGCGATGCAGGCGGCGCAGACCGGCCACCTCGTGCTGTCCACCCTGCACACGGATGATGCGCCATCGGTCGTGACGCGTCTGACCGACATCGGCGCCGAACCGTTCGTGATTGCGTCGGCGCTGGTGGGGGTCGTCGCGCAGCGCCTGGTGCGGCGCCTCTGTATTCACTGCCGGCGTCAGTACACGCCGCCCCCCGACATCCTGCGAGCGCTGAACATTCCGGAGGCCGAAGCGGCCGCGATTCCGTTCTACAAATCGGTCGGCTGCGATCAGTGCAATCACACCGGCTACCGCGGCCGCATCGGCATTTACGAAGTGATGCGTGTCACCGACAAGCTGCGGCGGCTGATCTCGACCAAGGCGCCCGAAGATCAGATTCGCGAAGCGGCGGTGACGGGCGGCATGGTCACGCTTGGCGAGGACGGTCTGGCGAAGGTCAAGAGCGGCATCACGACGGCCGAGGAGCTGCTTCGCGTCGTGACCGAAGTGCGCGAGATGCGAACCCTCTGCACGCAGTGCGGCTGCGCGGTGGGTGTCGATTTCAACGCCTGTCCGCAATGCGGCAAGCGGCTGGGCGGCGGCTGTCCGCACTGCGGGCGAGCGCTGCAGCCGGGTTGGAACTACTGTCCGTACTGCGCACGCAGCACGGAGCCGAAGCGGGCGCAGAAGCGCCTGCGCGATCGCAACGGCCGCGAAGCGCGGCGTGAGCTGCCGGCGGGTAACGTCGCCGAATTCAAGAAGTAGGTCGCCCCTGAACGACTATTACCGGCTCCTCGAGATCGCACCGACCGCGACGGCCGACGAGGTCAAGCGCGCGTTCCGCCTGCAGATCGCGCGCTATCACCCGGACAAGGTCCAGCATCTCGGGCAGGAGTTCCAGGCAATGGCGGCCGAGCGCGCCGCGGAGCTCACCGAGGCGTATCGCATCCTGTCGGATGACGGACGGCGCGCCGAATACGATCGCGCGCACGCCGCGTCCGGACCGGCGCCCGCGCCGACGCCGGCCGCGCCGCCGGCTGACGCCTCCTCGTTCGCGGCCGGCCGGCCCGCTCCGGCGCCGGTCGAGCCCGAGCCGCCGCAGCCGTCGGGATCGCAGTTCCAGAAGGAACGCGCGAGCCGCGACGAGTTCGTCCGCAAGGCCACGATCAACCGGCTGCGCAGCGCAATCGAGTCGGTCGACCATGGATACGACGAGACGCATGTCAGCGGGTTCGATATCGCGTGGGTGCCGAAGAGCAAATTGTTTTCGCGCGGCAAAGGACCGCGCCTGCTCGGTCGGTTCGTGGCCTGCGTCGATCGTGACGCGGTCGTCGATGCGTGGACGCAGGCAGGCAAGACCGGCGGATCGACCGACGAGGTGTGCGTGCTGCTGATGGGTGCGGCGGTGGCCCCGGCCGGCGAGCTGGCGCGGGCGATTGCCGAGCAACGGCGCCGGCGAGGGACCGGGCTGACGCTGATCCCGGTGGATGCCCGCAACTGGGAGGCCCACATGCCGCTCGACGCGCCCGCCATCGCCAAGACGCTGCTGGCCCGGCTCCGAACCGGGGCATAATAGAAAGTTAAAAGTTAGAAGTTGAAAGCTAAAAGTTATAAAAGTTAGAACCCGAGGTCGAGAGTCAACGTAGTGTCGAGAGTGAGCCTTAACTCGAAAACTAAACCCAAAGTCGAGAAGCCAAGTCCAAAAGGCGGGCCGGTCGGATCGCTCTTTTCCAGTTTTTACTTTAACTTTTACCTTTTGCGTTTTAACTTTTAACTTTCATATGGCACTCATTGAAACCGTCGATCTCTGGAAGACTTACGTCATGGGGACCGAGGAGATTCACGCGTTGCGCGGCGTGTCGATCTCCATCGAGCCGGGCGAGTACGTGGCGATCATGGGGCCGTCAGGCTCGGGCAAGTCGACGCTCATGAACCTGATCGGCTGTCTCGACACGCCGAGCAAGGGCTCGTACCTGCTGAACGGGAAGCAGGTCAGCCAGATGAACGACAACGAGCTGGCGCGCATCCGGAACGAGGAGATCGGGTTCGTCTTCCAGACGTTCAACCTGCTGCCGCGCGCGACCGCGCTGCACAACGTCGAGCTGCCGCTGGTGTACGCGGGCGTGCCGGCGAAGGATCGACAGGACCGGGCGAAGGTGGCGCTGCAGAAAGTGGAGCTCGGCGAGCGCATGTTGCATCGGCCGAACGAGCTCTCCGGCGGTCAGCGCCAGCGCGTCGCCATCGCCCGCGCCCTCGTCAACAACCCGTCGATTCTGCTCGCGGACGAGCCGACCGGAAACCTCGATTCGAAGACCGGCGCCGAAATCATGCAGCTCTTTGAACGGCTCCACAAGGCCGGCAACACCATCGTCCTCGTCACCCACGAACCAGACGTCGCCGCGTTTGCCTATCGCGCCATCCACATCCGCGACGGACAGGTCGAAAACGACGTCAGAAGGGCTGCGTAAAGTTAAAACTTAAAAGTTAAAAGTTAAAACCAAAATACCAAACCTCAGGAACTTTGGATTCTTTGGCTGTTTGATTTTTAACTTTTAACTTTTACCTTTTAAGTTTTAACTTTCACAGAGCCGCCCAGTGGCCCGCGGCGATCTCTCTGAGTGGTGCCTGCCGGTTCACTGACGCGGGATCCAGAACGATGCGCTGACGCGGGGCGTCAGGGTCCGGCACGGGAATCGCCGAGAGCAGCGCCCTGGTGTAGGCGTGCTGCGGCGACGCGAACAAGGCGGCCGTCGGTCCCATCTCGACGATCTTTCCCAGATACATCACCGCGACACGACCGCAGATGTGCTCGACCAGCCGCAGGTCGTGCGCGATGAAGAGATAGGTGAGATTCAGCCGCTGCTGCAGATCCATCAGCAGATTGACGACCTGTGCCTGCACCGACACGTCGAGCGCTGAGACCGGCTCGTCGAGAATCACGAACGACGGGTCGAGCGCGAGAGCCCGCGCCAGACCGATCCGCTGGCGTTGCCCTCCGCTGAATTCGTGCGGATAGCGCTCGAGATGGGCCGGATCGAGGCCGACCAGACGAAAGAGTTCAGCCACGCGCGCGCGCCGGGCGGCGCGCGCGCCCAGCTTGTGGATGATCAGCGGCTCCTCGACGATTTGCCGGGCGCGCATCCGCGGGTTCAGCGACGAGTACGGGTCCTGGAAGACGATCTGCATGTCGCGCCGCGCTTCGCGCAGGCGACGGCTCGAAAACGCCAGCACGTTCTCGCCGCGGAAGCGGACGTCGCCAGACGAGGGCTCGATGAGCCGCAGGATGCAGCGCCCGGTGGTCGTCTTGCCGCTGCCCGATTCCCCGACCAGTCCGAACGTTTCCCCGGCCTCGATGCTGAAGCTCACATCGTCGACCGCCGCGACGCGTGTGCCCGCGCGAAACATCCCTCCGTCGCGCGTAAACGTCTTGACGAGGTGCGCGACTTCAACGAGCGGCATCGGAATTGGGGATGGCGGACGGGCGATTGTGAGCGGCCGACTGGGGATCGTGGAGGTAGCACTTGGCGGTTTGTGACGGTCCGGCGATGTAGTCCGGCGGCGGCGCGCTGGTGCACGGCTCGAATCGATCGGGGCAACGCGGGTTGAACGCGCACCCGGGCGGCAGGGCGCCGAGCAGCGGGACCGTTCCTTCGATGGCGCGCAGGCGCTGACCGGGCGCGCCGCCCGGCATCGACGCCAGTAAGCCGCGCGTGTACGGATGCGCCGGCTGGCGGAAGATTTGCCGCACCGGTCCAGTCTCGACGATCCGTCCCGCATACATGACGGCGACGCGGTCGGCCGTTTCCGCGATGACCCCGAGGTCGTGCGTGATGAGCAGCAGCGACAGGTGAAACGCCTCCTTCATCTCGCGCAGCAGATCGAGGATTTGCGCCTGGATGGTGACGTCGAGCGCCGTCGTCGGCTCGTCGGCGATCACCAGCGACGGCCGGCACGCCAGCGCAATCGCAATCATGACTCGCTGGCGCATGCCGCCGGACAACTGGTGCGGGTAGTCCCTGACCCGCGAGGCGGGATCCGGGATGCGCACCGCTTGCAGCAGCTCGATCGCCTTGTCGCGCGCCTGCTGCCGCGACGCGCGGCCGTGCACGAGCAGCGCTTCCGCAATCTGATCGCCGACACGAAACACGGGGTTGAGCGCGGTCATCGGTTCCTGAAAGATCAGGGAGATCTCCGCGCCGCGGACCGCGCGCATCGCCGGCTCGTCGAGCTCGAGCAGGTCGCGGCCCTTGAACAGGATCCGGCCGCCGGCGATTCGGCCTGGCGGCTGAACCAGCCGCATGATCGACAGAGCGGTCACCGACTTGCCGCTTCCCGATTCGCCCACCAGCCCGAGCGTCTCGCCGGCATTGATGTCGAAGCTGACCTGGTCGACGGCCGCGACAGGGACGGCGGTCGATTGCCGGCCGCCGGCTCCGGCTGGATCGAACACCGTGGTCAGGCGTTCAACTCGAAGGAGCGGTTCCATCAAACGGTTGCAGTCTCTGCGTACTCGCCAAATACGTCGCGCAGAGTGTCAGCGATTTCGCCAACCGTGGCTCTGGCTTCAACAGCGGCGACAATCGGCACGACGAGATTCTGTCCATCCCGAGCCGCCGTTGAAACCGCGGTCAGCGCTCGCTGACAGCTGTCGGCATCGCGACTCGCGCGGACAGCGCGGACACGCTCGATCTGCCGCCGTTCGACATCAGCGTCGACAGAGAAGAGCGCGGGGCCGACTCTGGTGCCGGGACTGGTGCCGGGATCGGTGCCGGGATCGGTGCCGGGATCCGCAAACTGGTTGACACCGACGACGATCGACTGGCCGCTGTCCACGGCGAGCTGTGCCCGATACGCGGACTCCTGGATTTCGCGCTGGATGAACCCCGACTCGATGGCCGCCAGCGTGCCGCCGGCGTGCTCGATTCGGTCGAGGATTTCGCGCGCGCCCCGTTCGATCGTATTGGTCAGCGCTTCGATGGCGTACGACCCCGCGACCGGATCAACGGTGTTCACGACGCCGCTTTCCGTGGCGATCACCTGCTGGGTCCTGAGCGCGATTCGAGCCGCGTCTTCGGTCGGCAGCGCCAGCGCCTCGTCGCGTCCGTTGCAATGCAGCGACTGTGTGCCGCCGAGGACCGCCGCCATTGCCTGCAGCGCGACGCGAACGATGTTGTTGTCCGGCTGCTGGGCGGTCAGCGTGCTTCCGGCGGTCTGCGTGTGAAAGCGGAGCTGCTGCGCGCGCGGGTTCGTGGCATGGAACCGTTCGCGCATGATCCGCGCCCAGAGCCGCCGCGCCGCCCTGAACTTCGCGATTTCTTCGAGAAAGTCGTTGTGGGCGTTGAAGAAGAACGACACGCGCTGCCCGAAGCGATTGACGTCGAGCCCGGCGTCGATCGCCGCCTGGACGTAGGCGATCGCATGCGCGAACGTGAACGCGACCTCCTGAACCGCGGTCGAGCCCGCTTCGCGGATGTGATAGCCGCTGATTGAAATGGTGTTCCAGTTCGGCAGCTCGCGTTCGCAGAACGCGAAGATGTCGGTAACGAGCCGCAGCGAATGCCGTGGCGGGTAGATATAAGTGCCGCGCGCGACATATTCCTTCAGGATGTCGTTCTGGACCGTGCCGGACAGTTTCTGCAGCGGCACGCCCTGCCGCTTCGCGACCGCCACGTACAGCGCGAGGAGGACGATCGCCGTCGCATTGATGGTCATCGAGGTCGAGACTTCGCCGAGCGGAATGCCGTCGAGGAGAGTGCTCATGTCCTCGATCGAATCGATGGCGACTCCGACGCGCCCCACCTCGCCGGCGGCCAGGGCATGGTCCGAGTCGTAGCCCATTTGCGTCGGCAGATCGAAGGCCACGCTCAGGCCGCTGACGCCTTGCGCGAGCAGGTACCGGTATCGCCGGTTGGACTCCTGCGCCGTCGCGAACCCCGCGTACTGCCGCATCGTCCACAGCCGGCCGCGGTACATGGTCGGCTGGATGCCGCGAGTAAAGGGAAACTCGCCAGGATCCGAAAGCTCCTGACGTGGATCCCAGTCCGCCAGGTCGGCGGGCGTGAGGACAGGAGGGAGGTGCACGGCGGCGATTGTACTGCGACTTTCGCGGTCGAGGTCGCTGTAAGTGCTTGACACGATGGCGCCTTCGCCTTAAACTCAACTTACTCTCAGACACTTTCCGACCCATATGAACACGTCAGGTCCCGATCCCTGTCCACCGCCCTGGTGTATGCAGGCTTCGATCGGGAGGCGCCTCGGGAACCCCGGCCCGGCGGCGTAGGAGGGAATGCAGATGGACGACGTCGTGAACCGGTTCGCACGAGAGCTGGCCGACGCGATTGCCGCCGCGGTCGCGGAAAACGCGCAGGTCGAGGCCTGCCGGGAGAAAGCGCGTGCGGCGGGGTTCGAGATGAAAGTGACGCTCGAAGCCGTCGTGGGGTTCGTCAATCGCTCGCAGCAGTCGTCGGCGCTGGCCAAAGTGGCCGCGCCAGCCCGTGTCGTGCAGCCGCGCCGGAACTTTGAAGTGACCGCAAACGATCGCCGCTTCCTTCGATCGCTGAGGATCGCGGCGGACGAGACCGCGGAGCCCGTGGAATAATCGAAGCAATCGAAGCCAGACTTGAAGTGACAGGCCGGCACGCGAAAGCGTGCCGGCCTTTTTGTTGTTCGATCGCGGCGAGTGAGGCGGCTAGCTACGCCTTGGTCTGGTTCGCGACGCGCGCGGCCGCCGCAGCCGCCGCAGCCGGGTCGCCGAGGTAGTAGTGACGGATCGGCTTCAAGTTGTCGTCCAGTTCGTAGACGAGCGGGATACCGGTGGGAATGTTCAGCTCCACGATCGTCCGCTCGTCGATGTTGTCGAGGTACTTCACGAGCGCGCGCAGGCTGTTGCCATGCGCGGCCACGATCACGCGCTTGCCGCTCTGAATCGTGGGCCCGATTGCCGAGTGCCAGTAGGGCAGGAATCGCGCGACCGTATCCTTCAACGTTTCAGTCAACGGGAGCTCGTTCGGCGAGAGCGCGGCGTATCGAGGATCGCGGGACGGATGCCGCGGGTCGTCAGGCGTGAGCGGCGGCGGGGGAATGTCGTAACTGCGCCGCCAGATCTTCGTCTGCGCCTCGCCGTGCAGTGCGGCGGTTTCCGCCTTGTTCAATCCCTGCAGCGCCCCGTAGTGCCGTTCGTTGAGCCGCCAGTCTTTCGTCACCGGAATCCACAGCAGGTCGAGATGGTCGAGGACGATGCCAAGCGTCCGGATCGCGCGCTTGAGCACCGACGTGAACGCGATATCGAAGGCATAACCGCCTTCTCGTAGAAGGCGCGCCGCTTCCTTCGCCTCCTCACGGCCTTTTTCAGACAGGTCGACGTCGGTCCACCCGGTGAAACGGTTTTCCCGGTTCCATGTGCTTTCGCCGTGGCGCAACAGGACGAGTTTGTGCATGGTCGCTCGTGGTTCGACTCCCAGGTCCGGCTAAAGCCGAACACTACGTACGGAGACCCGCTTTGCCGGCGAACGTGGCCGACGCTCCCAGCTGCTCTTCGATGCGCAGCAGTTGGTTGTATTTGCAGACCCGATCGGTGCGACTGGCGGACCCCGTCTTGATTTGACCCGCGGCCGTGCCGACGGCCAGGTCGGCAATCGTCGTGTCCTCAGTCTCGCCGGAGCGGTGCGAGATGATGGTGCCGTAGCCGGCGTCCGCGGCCATGCGGACGGCGTCCAGCGTCTCGCTGACGGTGCCGATCTGATTGAGCTTGACGAGCAGGGCGTTGCCGACGCCGTCGTTGATCCCTCGCTTCAGGATCTCCGGGTTCGTGACGAATACATCGTCCCCGACCAGCTGGACGCGATCGCCAAGAGCCTTCGTCAACCGCTGCCAGCCCTCCCAGTCGCCTTCGGCGAGACCGTCTTCGATCGAGACGATGGGATACTGCCGAATCCAGTCCTCGTACAAACCGATCATCTCGTCCGAGGTCCGGTCCGGCTCGCCGGATTTCTTGAACGTGTATCTGCCGGCGCCAGCCCAGAGCTCGCTCGAGGCGACGTCGAGCGCAAGCCAGACGTCGGCACCCGGCTTCAACCCTGCCTTGGTCACGGCCTCGAGGACGACCTCCACCGCTTCCCGATTCGACTTGAGATTCGGCGCGAACCCCCCCTCGTCGCCGACGCCCGTCGATTGGCCGCGTCCCTTCAGAATGCCGCGCAGGGCGTGGAAGACTTCGGCGCCCCAGCGCAGCGCCTCGGCAAAAGAAGGCGCGCTGAGCGGCATGACCATGAACTCCTGAAAATCGACGCTCGAATCGGCGTGCGCGCCGCCGTTCAGGATGTTCATCATCGGCACGGGCAGCGTGAACCGGGGACGGAGGTCGTCGTCCTTCTCTCCCGACCTCCGTCCCCGATACAGATTGCCGATGTGTCGATAGAGTGGAACCTCTTGCGACGCGGCTCCCGCGCGAAGCGCCGCCATCGACACGCCGAGCAAGGCATTGGCGCCGAGGCGGCTTTTAGTCGTCGTGCCGTCGAGCGCAATCATCGCCTCGTCCAGCCCGCGCTGATCGAGATCGCGGCCGACGATCGCCTTGGCGATCTCGCCGTTCACGTTCGCGACCGCCTTCCGGACGCCTTTACCCAGGTACCGGGACTTCTCCCCGTCGCGGAGCTCGAGGGCTTCGCGTTCGCCCGTGGACGCGCCCGACGGCACCGCGGCGCGGCCGCTCGCGCCGCCGTCGATCGTCACCTCGACTTCCACTGTCGGATTCCCGCGCGAGTCGAGAATCTCTCGCCCGTGCACGCGATTGATCTTCACTGGACGCTCCGTGCCCGGTTGGCCGCTGCTGCGTCGAGCACGTGCACGCGGACGCCGCTCGCCGCCGTTCGCGATCGGTGGACACGTTCGGTCGCCTTGCGGAAATCGCTCGGTGCCGCGCTCGGGATCGACACGAACGTCTGCGGGTTGAGGTCCACGAGCGGAAACCACGAGCTCTGCACCTGCACCATGATGCGGTGACCGCGGCGGAACGTGTGGTTGACGTCCGGCATGTCGAAGTTGACGGTTTCGACCTTGCCCGGCACGAACGGTTCGGGCCGCTCGAAGCTTTTCCGGAACTTCCCGCGCATCGGCTCGCCGCGGATCAGCTGCTGGTAGCCGCCCATCGACTCGCGCGGCATCCCCACGTCTCGCGGCGGACCGCCGGCGGCGCCGTCGGTGTCCGGGTAGTCCGTCGGATACACGTCGATCACCTTGACGACGAAGTCCGAGTCGGTCCCGGTCGTCGACACCTGCAGCGCGGGAGAAACCGGTCCGACGACGGTGATGTCCTGGTCGAGCGGCGGCGTCTGATAGACCAGCACATCAGCCCGTTTGGCCGCGAACCGCTGGTCGCTGACCATATACTCCTGCGGCACGTTTTGCGCCGTGTAGCCGACGAATGGCACCGGGTTGAGCCGGATCGCTCACGTACTCGTCGAAGGTTTCCTGCGGTTTCGGTCGGCGGGTCGAACGAGAGCGCGCCGTTGGCGTGGAAATACAGCGTCCGGTCGCTTGCGCTTGGCGGCGGCCAGCTCGCGTACTGCCGCCAGACGTTGGTGCCGGTCTCGAACACGTACGCCTTCGGGAGCTTCGTGTCCGCGGCGCTCTTGAGGTGCTGCTCGAAGAACGGAAACACGATCCGCTCCCGGTAGAAGTCACCGGTCTTCGATCCGAACGTCACCCGCCCAGCCGCTCGCCATCGAAGCGTCCCCAGCCGCCGTGGACCCACGGACCCTCGACCAGCGTGATCGGCGTCGCCGGATTGTTGCGGGCTATCGCCTTGAACGTCGTGAACGGTCCGGCGAGATCCTCCGCGTCGAACCAACCGCCCACCATCGAGCACCGCGCACGTGATGTTGCGCATGTGCCGCGCGAGATCGCGCGCCTGCCAGTACTCATCGTAGGTGTCGTGGCGAATCTGGTCCTCCCACAACAGTGTCCTGTCCTGGAAGAACTGACCCGTGGAGCTGCGCAGCGGCTCGATCCGCTGATAGAAGTCGTAGCCGTCGGTGGTGCCGTACTCGAACGCCGGCGATCCCGCGCGCCGGCAGCGTCGGCTGCGGGCGCGGCTTGAAGCCGGTGTAGAAGCTGAAGTTCGCCGCCAGCATGAACGCGCCGTTGTGGTACGCAGTCGTCGCCCATGAAGAGATCGGTCATCGGCGCCTGCGGCGATGCGGCTTTGATGCGCCGGATGGGCGTCGATGATGCTGGCCGAGGTGTAGAAGCCTGGATAGGAGATGCCCCAGATCCCCACGCGTCCGTTGTTGTTCGGCACGTTCTTCAGCAGCCACTCGACGGTGTCGTAGGTATCGGTGCTTTCGTCGACGTCGGCTGTTGCTCTTCGGCGTGTCGATGTGCGGACGCATCTCGACGAAATCGCCTTCGGAGAGGTAACGGCCGCGCACGTCCTGGAACACGAAGATGTACCCCGCCCGTCGAAGGCCTCGGACGGCCCCAGGCGCGTCCTGAACTGATCGACGCCGTATGGCGCGACGCTGTAAGGCGTCCGCGTCATCAGGAAGGGGTAGCTTCGCGACGTATCCTTCGGCACGTAGATCGACGTGAACAGCCGCTTGCCGTCCCGCACGGTGATGTACGACTCGTACTTGGTGTAGTTCGCCTGAATATTGAATGGCGCGGGCGTCTGCGCGCGCGGAACGCTCGCGAACACGGTCGCGGCGAGACCGGCCACCGACAGCGCAACCCTCGTCTGCCTGCTCATCCCCCTGCTCCTCGCCGGTCGGCCTCGGCCTCGAATGTCAACGCGTCCTCGCTGATCGATCCGATCAGCGGCTCGTCATCGGTGGTGACGACGACGATGCCCCCGTCGGTGACGGTGTGGCGGCGCCGATCCTCGTCGATGTTGTAGCCGATGTGCGCTCCGCGCGGAATCAGCACGTCGCGGTCGATGATCGCCCGCCTGATCTTCGCGTGCCGTCCGACGCGCACGCCCGGCATCAGGATGCACTGCTCGATGTGGCAGAAACTATGGACCCGGACGTTGGGACACAGCACGCTGCCGAAGATGCTGCTGCCCGAGACGATGCAGCCGGGAGAGATCACCGAATCGAGCGCCTGTCCGCACCGAATCCCGGTTTCCGCGAAGACGAATTTCGCCGGCGGCGCCTGCGGCTGGTAGGTCCGCAGCGGCCATTCGGGGTCGTACAGGTTGAATTCCGGGTTCACCTGGCACAGGTCCATGTTGGCTTCGAAGTAGGCGTCGAGCGTGCCGATGTCGCGCCAGTACTTCGCGGCCTTCTTGTTCTCGTCGTAGAAGCGGTAGGAGTACACCGGCACCTGATGAATGAGGGCGGGGATGATGTCCTTGCCGAAATCGTGCGTGGTGGGCTGCAGCGCGTCGGCCTCGAGTGCTTGCACCAGCATGTCGGTGTCGAAGATGTAGACGCCCATCGACGCCAGCGCCAGATCCGGCGCGCCGGGAATGGCGCTTGGCACCTTCGGCTTTTCCTGGAATCCGGTCACGCGCTCGGTTTCGTCCACGGCGATGATGCCGAATCGCTTCCCGTCGGTCACCGGCACTTCGATCGTCGCCAGCGTCACCGCGGCGCCCCGTTCCTGATGGAAGCGGAGCATGCGTGAGTAGTCCATCTTGTAGACGTGGTCGCCCGACAGGACGATCAGGTACCGCGGGCCCTCGCGCATGATCGAATACAGGTTCTGGTAGACCGCGTCGGCCGTCCCCTGATACCAGTGCTCGCTGACGCGCTTCTGCGGCGGGAGGATCTCGACGAACTCGCCGAGCTCTTCCGACACGATGCCCCAGCCCATCCGGATGTGCCGGTTGAGCGACAGCGACTTGTACTGGGTGGCAATGAAGATGCGCCGAAGGCCGGAATTGATGCAGTTGCTGAGCGAAAAGTCGATGATTCGGTAAGGCCCGCCGAAATACACCGCCGGTTTCGCGCGATCTTTCGTCAGCGGATAGAGCCGTTCGCCAGCTCCGCCAGCGAGGACGATCACCAGGCTGTCGTCGAGCAGCGTTGACATGGACCTGCTAAGCCTTGCGCAACACGACCCGCGCCGGCGCCCCGTCCGATCCGACGATGCGCAGCGGCAGGCAGCACAGATCGTAGATGCCGGGCTCGACGTCGCGGAGGTTGAGGCCTTCGATCACAATCGCTCCGGCTCCGAGAAGCACGTGGTGCGCGGGTGCGCCCGGCGTGTGGAACTGTTCGACGGAGAGATAGTCGACGCCGACCAGCTTGATCGCCGTGCGCGACGAGATGGCGCGCGCCAGACTCGGTCACGCCGATGTAGTCGGTGCCGGAATTCCGGCGTGCCCCAGAAAAGCGAGTTGCGCGTCTTGATCAATATCCGCACGTCCTCTGAAAAATCCTGGGTTGCGAGGTCCTCGGCCGCAATGCCGGTCCGCGACGTGACCTGGATCACCCGGACCCGGCCCATCAGCAGGTCGAGCGGCAGCGCTTCAGTCCCTGGCCCGCTGTCGAAAAAGTGCCGAGGGGCGTCGACGTGCGTCCCGCAGTGGGCGCTCATATGGAGCGTGGACACGTTCGAGCTATCGCCGCTGGCCAGACGCTTGATGGGCTCGAGACTGAACGGCGTGTTATGCGGGTAGGTGGGGAGCGTCGCGTCGAGAGGCACCGAAACGTCGATGAGCTTCATGAAGGGGCAAAGAGCCGGATGATAGCACAGCGCCGGAGCCCCAAAACCCGGCTGAAGTGCTGCATCCATAAGGGTTTGACTTGCCCGGAGCCGGACGCCTATGATGGGTGTTCGATTGCGACTTTATCTTGGGAGAATTGGCTTTATGACGCGCGGCGTCGTGTTTCCGGTTTTTGCACTGGTCGTTCTCGCTTCTTCGATCGCGGTCCTCGCGCAAGCGCCTCCAGCCAAGGACGACAAGAAGAAGACGGACGCGCAGAACAAGGAAATCCAGAACATCGTCAAGATGGTGGACGGGATCGCCGCGGGACAGCCGGCGCCGAACGACCTCGCGCTGACGTGGGTGCGCGAGGACGTGTTGAAGGCGCAAGGCAACAAGGAGTACGTGCCGTTCACTGTCACGGTCGACGCGTCGAAGTTGAGCGGGAACAACGTGGCGTTCTACTGGCGCGTGGTGAACAAGAACGCGCGGCCGCCGCGCGCCGCGCCCGCGGACGCGAAGAAGGACGAGAAGAAGGACGACAAGAACAAGAAGACCGACTACGCGTACGAAGACATCGCCTTCGTCCCGGTCGCCGCCGGCCAGATCGCCGATGCGGATTTCGCGATCGTTCACCGTGCCCGCCGGCAGCTACGACGTCTACCTGATCGCCAAAGAGCCGACGCCCGACAAGGCGCCCGAAGAACGCGCCGCCGCCGAAGGCGTCGGTCGTGAAGCACACCGTCGAGGTGCCGGACTTCTGGAACGGCGAGCTGGCGACCAGTTCGGTGATCGTGGCGCAGCGCATCGACCCGCTGCCCGCGCCGCTGACGCCGCAGCAGCAGGCCGATCGCCCGTACGCGCTCGGCGGGATGGAAATCGTTCCGGCGTTCGAGACGAAGTTCACGAAGAAGTCCGAGCTCTCGACCTTCATGCTGATCTACAACCCGAAGGTGGACAGCGCGAACAAGCCGGACGTGAGCGTCGAGTACAACTTCTATCAGAAGGCCGCCGGTCAGCCGGAGAAGTTCTTCAACAAGACGAACCCGCAGAGCCTGAACGCGCAGACGCTGCCGCCGCAGTTCGACCTCGCGGCGGGCCATCAGCTGCAGAGCGGTCAGGCGGTGCCCCTGGCCTCGTTCCCCGAGGGTGACTACCGGCTCGAGATCAAGGTGACCGACAAGCTCGCGAACAAGACGTTGACCCGGGAGATCAATTTCACGATCAGCCCGTCGTAGCACGGAGGGCCGATCCCGGAGACATCATGCGAAGCATGACCAGAATGGCGGCGTCCGCGGCGCTCGGCGGTCTGGTGCTTCTTGTGCTTCCAGTGCCTGCCGTCGCGCAGGCGCCGCAGGTGCAGGCGATCACGCATGTGGCGTCGATGGCGCCGGGCTCGATTCTCGGGTACGGTTCAGGACGAGAAAGGCGCTCCGGTCGCGGGCGCGATGGTGTCGGCGTTCGGCAGTTCGTCGGCGGTCGCGGTCACCGATCGCGCGGGACGTTTCGAGCTGCGGCCGTTGCCGCCCGGCCCGTATCTGGTGCGCGCGCATTCGAGCGGGTTCATCGCGTCGCGCGCGCAGATCGTCGACGTCCGGCCCAGCGCGCGCAGCGCCTCGTCGATTGCCTTGCGGCACTCGCCGACGCCGGGCAATCTCTCGTCGTATCCAATTGCCGCTGCGGGCATCGGCGTCTCGATCGAACCTGCGCCGGCGCCGGCCGATGCGACCGACACGGCGGGAACCGCCGACCCGTCGTCGTCGGACGATCACTCCGACATCGCGTGGCGGCTGCGTCACCTGCGACGCGGCGTCCTCAAGGAGGCGACGGTCACCGACGAACTCTTCGCGGGCCTGCCGAACGACGAAGGCTCGTTCGGTGCGGGAGGATTCGGCAACCACTCGTTCGGATCGCCCGCCCATCTCGCGGCCAATTTCTTCGCCGGCACACCGTTCTCCGGACAGGTCAACCTGCTGACGACCGGTTCGTTCGACTCGCCGCAGCAGCTGTTTTCGAACAACACCTTCTCCCGCGGCATCGCCTACCTGGCGCTTGGCGCGCCGGTCGGCGGACACGCCGACTGGACCGTGCGTGCGGCGCTGACGCAGGGCGACCTCGCGTCGTGGATTGTGGCCGGCGAATACGTGACGCGCGCGCCGGCGCGGCACCGCTATGACATCGGTCTGTCGTACAGCACGCAGCGCTATGAGGGCGGTAATTTCGCGGCGCTGCAGAGCCTGGCCGACGGCAGCCGGAATGCCGGCGCGCTCTACGGCTTCGACACCTTTTCGATTACGCCTCGGGTCACGCTCACCTACGGCGGGCGTTACGCGCGGTACGACTACCTCGACGGCCAAAGCCTGTTGAGCCCGCGCGTCGCGCTGACGTTCCAGCCGGCGAATCACTTCCGCGTCAGCACGCTGCTGTCGAGCCGCGCCGTGGCGCCGGGCGCCGAAGAATTCATGCCGCGGATCGACGCGGGCATCTGGTTGCCGCCGCAGCGGACGTTCTCGTCCGTCGATGACGGGACGGCCACTGCAGGCCGAGCGAACCAACCACGTCGAACTCGAGATGGAGCACGACATCGCGTTGGCGACGGTCTCGGTTCGCGCCTACCGCCAGCGTGTGACCGATCAACTGGTCACGCTGTTCGGCATGGATTTGCCGGGCGCCCAGGCGGCCCTCGGTCACTACTTCGTCGGCAATACCGGCGACGTCGACGGCGTCGGGTATCAGCGCCGGCGTGCGCGCGGCGATTGCGAACCGGGTCCACGGTTCGGTTGAGTACTCGGTGACGCAGGCGCAGTCGACGACATCGGCCGAGTCGGCGTATCTGCTGCTCGTGGCGCCGAAGGTCTTGCGTCCCGAGCGCGAGCGGATTCACGACGTCTCGACGTCGCTCGAAACCGAGGTGCCGGAAACGTCCACGCGGGTCGTGGTGCTGTATCGCGTGACCAGCGCGCGCCACGCGCGACCGCCAGCGGATCGCGTGCTGACGCCGATGCCGATCGACGCGCGCTTCGACGTGCAGGTACGGCAGTCGCTGCCGTTCATGGATTTCAGCAGCGCGAAATGGGAAATGCTGGTCGGTGTGCGCAATTTCTTCCGCGACGCCGCCCCTGACCAATCGATGTACGACGAGATACTCGTCGTGCACCCGCCGAAGCGCATCGTCGGCGGTCTGACGCTGAAGTTCTAGTCGACCCGAGGTGCGGCTCCCCCAGCCGCCGTCGATCCAGAATGTTGAAGCGGAGTCCGTTTGTTTGGATTCTTGCACTGTTTTCTGGGTGCGGGCAAACGATAAAAGCTTATATTTATCAGTTAGTTAGGTGATGATGTTGCCTGTGGGTTCAGGAATAGGCCTTGCTATCTCCGTCGTCTGGCATAGTGTGTCGATGAACCGCACGGACAGTCACTGGTTCGCCTGGGGTCGCGCCCTGTTTGCGGGTGCGGTCGTTGTCGTGCTCGTGACGCTCGGTGTCGCCAACATCGCGCTGTACTCGCGCTGGCACGACGTCGAAGACGGCGTCCTGTGGAACACGCGCACCGAAGGTCTGACCGCGATCGAGGTGGCGCCCGGATCCGCGGCGGCGGCGGCGGGGATCGAACGTGGGGACGTCCTCCTGGCCGTCAACGGAGAAGCGGTTCAGACACGCGCTGACATCACCGACCTCCATCATCGAAGTGAGGCGGGCTCGCACCTCTCCTATTCCTTGCTTCGCCTGGGGACCGCGCCAGGCGCTCCAGGTCTCGCTCGCGCCGGCGCCGCGCGGCGGCTCGATGTATTTCGTGCTCGCGGCGGTCGGGCTCTTCACGCTGCTTGTCGGCGCGTCGGTACGCTTGCGCCGGCCGGACGATCAGGCGACGCTGCACTTCTTCTGGCTGTGCGTCGCGTTCTTCGGCGTCTTCAGCTTCTCGTTCAGTGGTCCGCTGGATCGGCTGGACTGGGTGTTTTACTGGGGCGACGCGATCGCCTTCGCGCTGCTGCCGCCATTGCTGCTGCACTTCGCCCTCGAGTTTCCCGAGCGTCCCGAGTCGCGCAATCCAGGAATCGGCCTCGTCGCGCTGATGTATCTGCCGGCGCTGGCGTTGTCGGCCGCGCGTGTCGTGACCGTCGTCCGAGGGTCGGATGGTTCGCTCTCCGGACCGCTATTCTCCCGCGCGATCGATCTGCTCGATCGCGCTGAACCGATCTACCTGCTGGTCTGCGCTGCGGCGGCTCTGGCCGCGTTGATCCGCGCATTCCGGCAGATCACCTCGGTCACCGGCCGTCGTCAACTGCGCTGGATTGCGTGGGGCACCGCGCTGGGCGTCGGGCCCTTTGCATTCGGCTACGCGCTGCCGTGGGCCCTCGGCGCCGATCCGCCGCTGGCCTTGCAGCTCACGGCGATCCCGCTCGGCCTGGTGCCGCTCACGTTTGCGTGCGCGATTGTCAGATACCGGCTGCGCGACGTCGAGGTCATCATCAAACGAGCGCTTGTCTACAGCGCATTCGTCGGCGCCAGCGCCGCGGTGTACATCGCGCTGCTCAAGGTGGTCGGCTTTGCGTTCTCGAGCGAGTCCGATCCTCACAACTGGATCGTGGCGCTGCTTGCGACCACGGTCGTCGTCCTGCTGGCCCGGCCGGTCAAGGAATCGATTCAGAACGCGCTCGACCGGGCGTTTTACCGCGACCGCTACGACTATCGCCGCGCCCTCGTCGCGTTTGCGCGCGATTTGAACAGCGACCTCGACGTCGTGCGGCTGAGTCAGCGGCTGGTCGCGCGCATCGTCGAGACCCTCGTGGTGGACCGCATGGCGTTGATGCTTGCGGATGGTGAGCCGGGCGGACACACCGGCGACTTCACCGCGATCGGCGATTACGGATATCCGCAGGCCGTTCCGACCCTGTTGCGCAAGTCGACGATGATGAGCCGGTTGGACGCCGGGCACACGGTCGCGCTCGACGATCCGATTGCCGCGGCGCGTTTCCTCGCGGAGGAAGTCGAATTCTGGCGCGACGCGGGGACGTATTACTTCGTCCCCTGCGTCTTTCAGGGACGCGCGATCGCGGTTCTGGCGCTCGGCCGGAAGGAAACAGACGAGCCGTTCAACAGCGAAGACCTCGCGCTGCTGACCGCCGTGGCCGGGCAGGTGGCGACCGCGATTGAAAATGGCCGGCTGTACCGGGAGCTCCTCCAGAAGGCGGAGCAGCTCGGCCGCATGCGCGAGTTCAACGAGAACATCCTCGAGTCGCTGGACGACGGCCTGGTGGTGTTCGACGCCGACGAACGCATCGTTCGCTGGAATCGCGCGCTCGAGGACTTTTACGGTGTGAAACGGACCGACGCGGTCGGGCAGCCGCTTGGCGACGTGTTCGATTCGCTGTTCGTGGAGGCGCTCAGAACCGCGCGTCGCCAGCACCCGGATGGCGCCACCCTCTATCGCGTGCCGCTGCCGTCGCGCAAGGCCGATTCGGCGCGGTTGCTGGTCAACGCCAGCGAGGTCCCCCTGCAGAACACGATGGGCGACGATGCGGTGGTCGGGACCCTTCTGCTCATTGAAGACGTCACAGATCATGTGCGCCTGGAAGAGCAGCTGCAGATCTCGGAGAAGATGGCGTCGATTGGCCTGCTGGCCGCCGGCGTGGCGCACGAGGTCAACACCCCGCTGACGGGGATCTCGAGTTTTACCCAGATGCTGCTCGAGGGCGCCGACCCGGCCGATCCCAAGACCGCCCTGCTGGAGAAGATCGAGAAGCAGACGTTCCGTGCCGCGAAGATCGTCAACGGGCTGTTGAACCTGTCGCGCCCGGGCACCTCGTCGAACGAGCGCATCGAGGTGGATCTCAACGCGGTCATCGGCGACGTGTTCTCGCTGCTCGAGCACCAGTTTTCAGGTGGCGAGTATCAAGGTCCGCCGCGAGCTCGCGACCGAGCCGCTGCTGGTCAGCGGCATCGAACACCAGCTGCAGCAGGTCTTCCTGAATCTGTTTCTCAACGCCCGCGATGCCATGCCGAGCGGCGGCTGGCTGTCGGTGACGACGCGCATCGATGGCGATCGAGTGATTGCGGAGATTGCCGACACCGGTTCGGGCATTCCATCGGACCAGCTGGCGCGCATCTACGACCCGTTCTTCACGACCAAGTCGTTCCAGCGCGGAACCGGTCTCGGGTTGTCGATTACCTACGGCATCGTGCGCGAGCACGACGGCTTGATTCACTGCGACAGCGCGGTCGGAAAGGGGACGCGGTTCACGTTGTCCCTGCCGCTCGCCGTCGCCGAGGTCCGCAGGGTCCGGCTGTAGCCGGACCGACGTAGTGCCCGGCTGGAGCCGGACCTGAGAGCTATGCCCACTTCCCGCAACGGCACGATCCTCGTCGTCGACGACGAAGAGATCATGCGCGAGATTCTCGAGACGCTGCTGGTGCGGGAAGGCTACAGCGTGCGCGTCGCCTCCTCGGGCGCCGAAGGCCTCGAGCTGGCGCGCGCGCTGCCGTTCGACGCGGCGATCGTCGACATCATGATGCCGGGGCTGGACGGTATCGCGACGCTCGACGAGCTGAAGCGGATTGACGAGGATCTCAACGTCATCATCATCACCGCCTTCGCGTCAGTGGAGAGTGCGATCTCGGCGATGAAGGCCGGCGCCTTCGACTACATCACCAAGCCGTTCAAGAACGACGAAGTCGTGGTCGTGGTCCGCAACGCGATGGAGCGCCGCCGCCTGGTCAGCGAGAATCGCAACCTGCGGCAGAACATCCAGGAGCGGTACCACAAGTTCGCGAACATCATCGGCAAGAGTCCGCGGATGCGTCAGGTGTTCGACCTGATCATTCAGGCGGCGCCGAGCCGGTCGACGATCCTGATTCAGGGCGAGAGCGGCACCGGCAAGGAGCTGGTCGCGCGCGCCATCCACACCAACTCGTCGCGGTCCGAGCGGTCGTTCGTCACCGTGAACTCGGGCAACCTGCCGCCCGACCTGCTGGAGTCCACGCTCTTCGGCCACGTGAAAGGCGCGTTCACCGGCGCCGTCTATCCGAAGAAGGGGATGTTCGACCTCGCGGACAAAGGCAGCATCTTCTTCGACGAAATCGGCAACGTCCCGATCGAGACGCAGGCGAAGCTGCTGCGCGTCATCCAGGAGCGCGACTTCATGCGCCTCGGCGGCATGGAGACGATCAAGGTCGACGTGCGCATCATCGCCGCCACCAACGTCGACCTGCGGCAGATGATGGAAGACGGGAAGTTCCGCGAAGATCTCTTCTATCGCCTTCACGTGATCACGATCCAGCTGCCGCCGCTGCGCGACCGGAAGGACGACATTCCGCTGCTGGTCCACCATTTCCTCGAGAAGTACGGCGAGGAGAACAAGAAAGGCGGGCTCGAGCTGACGCCGGACGCGCTCGACCTGCTGACCGAGTACGACTGGCCAGGCAACGTTCGCGAGCTCGAGAACGTCATCGAGCGCGCGGTCGTGCTGAGCGCCGGCCCGCGCATCGGCGTCGAGCTGATCCCGGACCACGTGCGGCGGGCGCCGAACTTCCAGATGCCGCAGTTCGTGGTTCCGCCGGAAGGCATTTCGTTCAAGGACGTCATCACCGATTTCGAGAAACGCCTCATCGAGTCGACGCTCGAGGCGGCCGGCGGCGTCCAGAAACGGGCGGCGGAGCTGCTGCACATCAAGCCAACCACGCTGAACGAGATGATCAAGCGCTACGAGATTCGTCCTCGTCGCCGGCGCCTGGCGAATGGGACTGAGGGGCCCGCCCCGGCCGGTCAGCCGGCATCGGATCCGCGTCGCCCGACGCCGACGGTCGTCGGCCCGCTCACGCCCACCGGCACGGACGACAAGTAATCGGTCAGACATCTGACCAGGTTTCAGCGCGCGTTTCTGATTTTCGCGAACAGCCGCTCGTATTTTCCCAGCACCACATCCCACCGGTATTGACGGCGAATGTAGTCGCGGCCGTTGCGGCCGAGGACGGCGCGCAGCCGATCGTCGCGGACCAGCAGGTTCAGGCACTCGACGAACTCGTCACGATCCGAGTAGTAGAGGCCGGCGTTGCTGCGCACGCAGTGTTCCACCAGCACGGCGCTGCGGGCGTTGACGAGAACCGGTGTGCCGACCGACATCGCCTCGAGCGCCAGCAGAGAGAGGCTCTCATACGGCGAGGGGCAGACCACCACGGTGGCGGCCTCGAGCGCCTGAAGCCGCTCGCGATCGGACAGCAGGCCGGCGAAGTTGATGAACGGCTCTTCCGGCAGCGACATCAGCTTGGCGCCCATCAGCACGAGCGTCGCGTCGCCGCCCTCTTTCACGTATTCGCCGAAGTACTGAATCAGCTCTTCGCATCCCTTCCCGGGATCGATCCGCCCTCCGTACAGCGCGATCGGGCCGTAGAGGCGATGGCGACGCCGGAACACGGCGCCACGGGTGAAAAGGTGCGATGCGAATTCGCGAGCCGGCGCATCTTCGTCGGTGGCGCCGCCGCCAGGCTCAGGGGCCGCGTCGGCGCCCGCGGGCGGCTCGTCTTCAGTGCCGGTCGCCGGCATGCGCGGGTAGGGCTGGCTCTGTGGCAGATCGACCCCGACGCCCACCACTTCCTCGAGGAGCGGACGATCCGGAAAGCGCAGGTGGACGAACTGGCGCTCGCTTTCGGTGAGATAGCAGAGCGCGGCCGGTTTTCTGAAGACTTCCTTGAAGATCTCGAGCCGAATCGCCGGCTCGTCGTGCGCCGTCGACACCAGGATGCTGCGGGCTGGCGCGATTTCGAGTCCCTGAACGGTTGGCGCGTAGAGATAGGTGAAGAACAGGAGCACGTCGTACTGCTGGTGCTGACGCCGGAGGTGCTCGATCAAGCCGGGCGCCCACGGCCCCTGCTGCTTCAGCCACGTCATCTCGTCGGCGTGGCTGTGCGGATGGCCGTAAATCCAGTCCGAGTATTTGTTGAACTCGTCGATGTCGCGCACCGCGGCCGTCGCAAACCGCCGCACGGTGACGCCCTTCACGCGATCCGCGCCCTCCGGGTACTCGTTCTTCCAGGTGACGTAGTCGCGCGCGCAGGTCGTGAGGACCTCGACGTCGTGGTTCGGCGCCAGGCGCTCGGCGACGAGCCGGCAGAGGTGCTCGGATCCGCCCAGCACGTCGGCGCCGTAGCGTTGAATGATGAACGCGAGCTTCACGAGAGTTGCTGCACCAGAGTGGCGAGCTCGCGGGTGATGCGCGCGTCGCCGAAGTCGGCCAGCCGGCGCCGCTGACCGGCGATCACCCGGTCGCGCAGGTCGTCGTCGAACGCCAGGGCGCCCAGCAGCTCCGAGGCGTACTCGAGATCCTTTGGCGCGAACTGGACGCCGGCGCCGCCGAGCGTATCAGGGACGGCGGCCGCCGAATACGCCAGCACCGGCACGCCGGCGGCCATCGCCTCGACCAGCGGCACGCAGAAGCCCTCGTGTTCGCTCAGCGAAATGTAGACCGCCGCGTGCCGGTAGTAGATCGCGAGCTCCTCGTCGGGAATGGCGCCGGTGAAGATGAACCGATCGTTCAGCAATCGGAGCTCGGCCATCAGCGCGCGAATCATCGAATAATAGCGCGGCACCACGTCGTAGCGCCCGACGAAGATGAAGCGGTAGTAGGCGTCGACGTTGCGTTTGTAGAGCTCCGCCAGCAGGATGTGATCCTCGATCTTCTTGTTCGGGGCGACCCGTCCCACGAACAGGAAGTTGACCAGCCCGTCGTCCAGGATCGACTCGAGCGCGGGCCGATGGACCGGCCGCGTGACCCGCGCGGTGTCGACGGCAATCGGGAAGACGCCCGTTCGTCCGAAACCCATCGCCTCCAGCTCCTGCCGGTTGTAGTTCGAGTCGCCGAGCGCGACATCGACGTGGCCGACGAGCGTCCCCAGTTCCTCGCGGCCGAGCGACGCCAGGCGGAACAACGCCGGGTCGTAGGCCGAGAAATAGCTGGCCGGCGTGACGTTGTGATACTGCAGCACCTTGCCCGTGGACAACGACGCGAATGCCGCCGTCATCGGCGAGGGCAGGGCGTAGTGAAAGATCGTCAGGTCGCCGGTCCGCGACGACGGATCCGCGAACGGACGGACGTCGCCCTGCAGCGCGTCATCGATCGTCAGCGCGTACAGGTCCGAGTCGTGTCCCATGCCGCGCAGAAGATCGCGCACGCGGCGTGCGCTGTCGCCGATCGCGTCGCCCCTGTGCGCCGCCGGCACCCATTGGTTGATCACCATCAGGCTGGCAGCGCCTTGTAGATCGACGGGCGATAGAGCCTGAGCTCTTCCAGCTCCTGCGCGGCGTCGAACTGTTGCCAGAAATCGAAGGCGACGGCCGGATGCGGTGCGCGCGGGCGCGACAGAATCTGATCGACGAACCCGCGCAGCGTTCCCGGAAAGTCCTGCGCCCGCAGCCGGTCCACGGCGGCGAGTTGCCCGTCGACGATGCGATCCTGCAGCGTCGCGTCCGAGAGAATCGCGTCCATCAGTGCGGCCACGTGCATGGGATCCGTGTCGTCGAACAGGATTCCGGCGCCATCCATCGTCGACGGAACAGCCGTCGCGGCGTAGGCGAGCACCGGCACCTGTTTGTAAAACGCCTCTACCAGGGGCACGCAGAAGCCTTCGTGCTCGCTGGCGCACAGGAACAGATCCGCCAGCTCGTAGAAGGCCACCAGTTCCTCGTCCGACACATGACCGATGAAGTGAACGTGCGACGTGCCGAGCGTCGCCGTCAGCTGGTGGAGCGACGCGAGATACCGCTCGAATCCACTCTGGGCGCCGACAATCAGCAGCCGCGATCGAGGGTTCACCGACGTGTGGTAGGCATGGAAATAACGAATCAGATTCTCAATCTTCTTGTTGGCGATGACGCGGCCGACAAACAGGATGTTGGTCCAGTCGTCGTCGAAATCCTGCGCCACCAGCCAGTTCGGCGCCCGGTCCAGGTGCGAGAAATCTGGTACCACCGGTAACACGGCGGTGCGGGGAAACCCGAGCGCTTCGAGGTCCTGCCGGTTGAACTCCGAATCGCCGAGCGCGAGATCGCACCGGCTCGCGTACGCCCGAAGCTCCCGCCTGCCGCGAAAGCATTGACGCGCCAGGGTTCGATGCACGCCGACGAAGTACTCCGGTGGCGTGATGTTGTGGTAGATGAGGGCCATTCGGTCGGGCAGCGCAAAGGCGGTTCGCGACGCCTTCGATCCCAGAGAAAAGTGATGGAGCAGCAGATTGTCCGGATGGCTGAAGTCGACGAGCTCGCGAAAGTCGCGTGTGAGGGACTCCAGCCGCGAATCGGCGGTCTCCACGAAGATCTCGGAGTCGTAGCCGGCGGCGCGCAGGACGCGCTGGATGCCGAGCACCTCGTGGCCGATCGCGTCGCCATACCCCAGGGTGGCGAGCACCTGGTGGACCCGAATCACGCCCATCTCCGGCCGTCGGGCTGACGATGGCCCGTCACCGGACCAGTCGGCAGCTTGGCAAGGACTTCCTCGGCGGCCGGCAGGTCCTGCCGGCGACGATCGAGCCAGCCGGGAAGCGGTTCAATGGCTCGGGCGGCTGGTGCGTGTCGGATCCGATCGAACACGTCGAGGTACTTCCGCTCGATGACCGGCCAATCGTAGTGCTCACGAAAGAACTGGCGGCCGTTCCGGCCGAGCGTCCCGCTCAGCCAGCGATTCTGCTCGATCGCCTGCAGCGTTTCCGCGAACTCCTGCGCGTTGTCGTAGTAGAGACCGGCGTTGCTGCGAATGCACTGGCCCTTCAGCACGTCGCATCGCCCGTTGGCGAGCACAGGACGGCCAAGCGCCCAAGCTTCGAGCGCCACCATCGAAAGGCTCTCGTAGTACGACGGCATGAACAGCAGGTCGGCGGCCGCCATCGCGTCGAACTTGTCCGCGTCGTTCAGGAAGCCGAGATGACGGATCCGCGGATGCTGTGGAATCGGCAGCAGCGAGTTGCCGATGAGCACGAGCGACAGCTTGCCGTGCGGATCCTGAAGATAGCCCTCGAAGAAGTCGAAGAGCTCCTTGCATCCCTTGTTCTCGTCGATGCGCCCGACGTAGACCGCGAACGGTCCACGCACGTTGTATTTCTGACGGAAGCGACCGGGCTGCGGGTTGGCGGGCACGTCGGAGCCGACGCCGACGACCACGCCGGCCACCGATTCGTTGCCCGACACCGCCTGAATCATCGTCCGCTCTTCCGGCGAGTTGTACATGACCGCGCGGACGTTGCGGAACAGCGGATGAAAAATCGACAGGCCGATTGTCGCGTCGCGCTCGGCGGTCGGCACGAGAATCGCCCGATCGGCGGCCGCGCGCGCGCCGTAGAACGCGTGATAGTAGCGATAGCTGAAGAACAGGCAGAACGCGTATTCGCCGGCATGCCGTGCGATGTGATCGACCAGCGCCGGCGTCGTCGGGCCTTCAGCGTCGAGCCAGTCGAGCTCGTCGCCGATGGAGTGGCGCTGCGTGAAGACGCGTTCCTGCCGGCGGCCGAACACCTGCGGGTCGCGTTCGTGCTTCACGGGAAAACGGCGAACCGACACGCCGTTCACCTGCTCGACTCCTGGCGGCAGCTCGTTGCGCCACGTGACGTAGTCGGTGGCGCAGGTGGTCAGGACCTCGACCTCGCCATGCCGCGCGAGGCGCTCCGCGATGTAGCGGGCGTGAAGCTCGGCGCCGCCGTTGATTGACGTGCCGTAACGCTGAACGACGACCGCGACTTTCACTGCCCGTGGGGCTCGCCGCCACCCGTGTCCGGCGCGCCGTCGTCGTCCGGTCCAGTCGTCTTCCGCTGCGTCGGCCGCTGTCGGTGCCTGTCCCGCCGTAGCATGTGAGCGATCATCAGATGCGAAGGCGGACCGCGCCGAAGCGGCCGTGGGATCTGGGGCCGCGAAGGCAGCGGACGTCTCCGCACCAGCTTCCGTCGATCCGTCCGTGGCGTTGACGGCCGGCTGCGGCGACCCGCCAGGCGCGCCAAACTGTCCGGCGACCGGGCCGCCCCCGCGCCGGCCTCGTCGTCGCCGACGTCGACGGCTGCGCTGACCGGGTCCTTCCGGCGGTACGCCGCCTTGCGGCTGCTGCGGCTGCGGCTGCGGCGCATGACGTTTGCGGTTGTGGCGTCGGCGGTGCAGCGTGCGGTGACGCGGCCGCCGGCGGTGGCGATGGCCGCGGCGGGCGCTCCTCGTCCGAGGGTTTGTACACAACGGCGCTCTCGAGCGCGCGCGCGCGGCGTTCGTTGAACTCGAGCCGGCTGGAGAGCGATTCGACGCGCATCTTCAGGTTCTTGACCTCGATCCCGTTCCGCGTCAGCTCCAGGACCAGGTTGTGGATCAGCTCGTAGTACAGCTGATCCATCGCGCGGCGCGACGACTCCCGCTGCGCTTCCCGCTCCGCGTACATGGTGTTCAGCTGCGCCTGGATGTTCAGCGCGCGAATGAGCGGGTTCGGATTGAACAGAAACAGCTTGAGCAGCGGGTGAAACAGCTTTCGGAAGAACCGGATGATGCCGCGGTGCGACTCGAACAGCGTGTCCGACTCGAAGCTGTAGTTCGGCAGGACCGGCGGCTCGTACGCCGGCATCGCTTTTCTGAACTGATCCAGCAGATCGGATCGCACGCCGCGCGGATCGAGAAACTTCTCGAGCTTCACCGCCGCCAGCTCGCGGATTTGCGCCTCGGTGTAGTCGACGCCGCGCTTCTCGCGGATGCGCGCGCGGATCTGCTCCATGATGTGCTCGACATTCACCGAGTCGGAGCGAACGTTGAATTCGGGCATAAACAGCTGTCAGCTTTCAGCGCGGCCGCATCTCATGATGGCTGGTAGATGATCAGGGCCACGGCTAGCGCCCACAGCGCCACGCAGGCGAGCAGCGGGCGATCGGTCACGAGGAGGTCCGCCGGGCTGCCCCCGCCGTCGCGCCTGTGGACGAGATACAGGTACCGAAAAATCCCGTACAACGGGAAGGGAATCGTGAGCCCGAGCCAGGGCGTACCGAACTTCTCCTGCGTCTCGGGACTGATCGTGTAGAAGACATAGGCGATCAAGGTGGACGCGGTGACGACCGCGATCATCTGATCGAGCAGATAGGCGCTGTATTCGCCGAGAATCGGCCGATGGCTCGCGGCGCCGTCGGCGAGCAGCACGATCTCGTGCCGCCGCTTCGCCAGCGCCATGAACAGCGCCAGCAGGATCGTGCAGACCAGCAGCCAGCGGCTGATTTCGACGTTGACCGCGACTGCGCCGCCCACCGCCCGCAGGACGAATCCGATGGCCAGCGTCAGCACGTCGATGATCACGATGTGTTTGAGCGGACCCGAGTAGAGCGACTGGAGAATCAGATATGCGACCGCGACCGCAAGGAACCGCGGGCCGAGCGCGCTCGCGCCGGCCAGCGCGATGGCGCCGATCACGACCGCTGCCGCTGCCGCCGCCTTCACCGGCAGCGCTCCCGACGCGATCGGCCGCCGGGCTTTCAACGGATGGCGTCGATCGCTGTCCCGGTCCGAGATGTCGTTGATGATGTAGACGACGCCCGACAACAGGCAGAACACGGCGAAGGCCGCGAGGGCGGCGACGATGGCGGCCGGATCGTCCAGCCGTCGTCCGAACAGCAGGCCGGCGAAGACGAGAAGGTTCTTCGTCCACTGCCCCGGACGGAGAGAGGTCAACAGCTGGAGGCCGATTGGGCGACCCGATACTTCGTTGACCGAAGTATCGGGCGACGCCACGGAGGAGGAAGAAGTGATGCGCGCCATCTAAAGCGCGGCGGTCCGTCTCGAGAACGCGGGTCGGGCTAGACCTTGGCCGATGCGGCAAAACTCCGGACGGCGTCGTTCTCGTTCTCGTAGGTCTCGAACACGGTCAGCAGCTTGGTGATCGACAGCAGATCGGTGATGCGCTTGGTGAGGTTGAGCAGCTTGAGGCTGCCCCCTTGCCGGCTCACCGTGGTGTAGGTGCGGACGACTTCGCCGAGGCCCGCGCTATCGATGTAGGGCACGCCGGCCAGATTGAGGACGACTTTCTTGTGACCCTGGTTGACGAGACTGTTGACCTTGTCCTTGAGCAACTCGTCGCCTTCGCCCAGGGTAATCTTCCCCTTCAGGTCCAGCACCACTACGTCGCCCACCATCCGTTCGTCGATCTGCATGGAAACACTCCAGATATATGCGATGTGAGCTTAACACACCCGGATTTTGATTGAGGTCGAACGGCAGCGAAAACGCTGGAGTGATCCCCTAGACGCCGCCAGCGCCGGCGAATTTCCGGGACTGGAAGCATTCCTTGCAGAAGACCGGGCGCCCCTGCGTCGGCTTGAACGGCACGGTCGTTTCCTTGCCGCAGGCCGAGCAACTGGTCTGAGTTTCCACTCGTTCACGAGACATCCCGCCACCGGCGGGACGCGCGGCGCGCTTGCCCTTACAGGCTTTGCACCGTTTTGGCTCGTTCTTGAAGTTCTTGTCGGCGAAAAACTGCTGCTCTCCCGCCGTCCAGATGAACTCGGTACCGCAGTCCACGCAACTCAGGATCCTGTCTTGGAACTCCATCGGTCGCTACCTCGTCCGGGTCGGTCTATTCCGATTCGCGCCGCAACTTCTTGCGATTGCGCTTACGCGCGAGCGCCTGCTTTGCCCTTCGTTTGTCCCCAGGTTTCAGATAGAAGGAATGCTTCTTGATATCCTTAATGATGTCTTCCTGCTGGACCTTCCGCTTGAACCGGCGGAGAGCGCTCTCGATTGATTCGCCCTCCTGGATTTTGACTTCAGCCACGCGACCAACACCCCCTTCACGGGTGGCAAAAATGCCCAGATAACCCAAATATGCTAGGCTATCACAGGTAAACGCGGATTCTAGGCGCAATCCCCGTCAAAGGTCAACGAAATAGTCCCGCTCGCGCCGCTTCGACGTGCAGCGCCGTCACACGCCCTAAGCCGTTCAAACGATGAGAGTTCTGGTTCTGGGCAGCGGCGCGCGCGAACACGCGCTGGTCGCGCGGCTGGCTTCTGACCCTGAAACTGAGACGCTAATAGCGGCGCCCGGTAACCCAGGAATTGCGCGCGTGGCGCGCACCCTCCCGATTGATCTCACGAACGTGGCGGCAGTCGCCGAGCTCGCCGCTTCCGAACGAATCGACCTGACCGTCGTCGGCCCCGAGCTTCCGTTGAGCCTTGGACTCGCCGATCGCTTCGCGGCAGACGGACGGCTGCTCTTCGGTCCGACTGCGGCCGCGGCACGCCTCGAATCGAGCAAGGCGTTTGCGAAGACCTTCATGGCGCGCCATGCGGTGCCGACCGCGCGCTTTCATGTCGCCGAGTCGCTGGATAGCGCGCGCGCGCAGATCCACGAGGGCGACTTCGGGTTCCCCGTGGTGCTCAAGGCCGATGGCCTCGCCGCAGGGAAAGGTGTCGTGATTGCGGACGACGCTTCGGCTGCCGACGCGGCCATCGTGGCGGCGATGGCGGACCGGAAATTCGGCGGCGCCGGCGAGCGGCTGGTGATCGAGGAATGCCTCAGCGGCCCCGAGGTCTCATTCTTCCTCGTCTGCGACGGCACCCGCGCGCTGTCAATCGGATCGGCGCAGGATCACAAGCGGATCTTCGACGACGATCTTGGGCCGAATACCGGTGGAATGGGCGCGTTCGCGCCGAGTCCGTTGTTGGACGCGGCCCTTGAAGCCAGGGTGATGCGGGAGATCGTGGATCCGGTGCTGGCCGGAATGGCGGCCGAGGGTCATCCGTTCCGCGGGTTCCTTTACGTGGGCCTGATGCTCACCGCGGACGGCCCGAAAGTCATCGAATTCAACGTGCGGCTGGGCGATCCGGAGGCGCAAGTCGTCCTGCCGCTGATCGACGAGCCGCTCGTGCCGATCCTCGCGGCTGCGGCGGGCGGAGCTCTTCGACACAGCTCCGTGCGCCGTGGGCACGACGCGCTCGCGGGGGTCGTGCTCGCCTCGCGCGGCTATCCGGAGTCGTCTGAATCCGGCCATCCGATTCAGGGCGTGGATCGCGCGGAAGCGCTGGCGGATGTCGCCGTTTATCACGCCGGCACCACCGTCCGGGGCGGTCGTCTCGTGACCGCTGGCGGTCGTGTGCTGACAGTCGTCGGCCGCGGCAGCACACTCGCTGAAGCGATCGCGCGTGCGTACGCTGGCGTGGAACAGATTTCCTTTGATGGGATGCAGTACCGGCGCGATATCGGGAAGAAGGCGCTGTGAAGTATTCCGTGATCACCTTCGGGTGCCGCGTCAATCAAGCCGACTCGCTCGGCTTCGAGGAGGAGCTGCGCGCCGCGGGTGCCGAATCGGTCGCGGCGCACACCGCAGATGTGGTGATCGTCAACACGTGCTCGGTGACGGCGACGGCGGATCAAGGCGCCCGTCAGACGATTCGACGCATCGCTCGCGACAATCCCTCCGCGCGCATTGTCGTCACCGGCTGCTACGCGACGCGGCGGCCGGACGAAGTTGCCGCGCTTCCTAACGTCGTGCAGGTGGTCTCGAACGACGACAAGCCCCGTGTGTTGTCCTTCCTCACCAGACCAACTGCCGAGAGCGCGGAGCACGCCGAGCCAAAAGTCTTCTCCGCAATCGTTGCGAGCGCTGCGGTTGATGCTCCGAGTGGCGACGGACCATGCGGCGCGACGATCGAGCCAGGCGTCGCAGGACGGACCGCGTTCACGCTGCGCGTGCAGACCGGCTGTGCCGAACCGTGCTCGTACTGCATCATTCCCTCGACCCGCGGACGGCCGCGAAGCGTTCCGCTTCAGGATCTGCTGCGCGAGGTCGAGCGTGTCGCCGCCTCCGGTTTCAAGGAAATCGCGCTGACCGGCGTCCACCTCGGGTCCTACGGCCGCGACCTGACGCCTGCGACGTCGCTGATCGAACTTCTGCGAGCGCTAGACGATGTTGGCCGTAGCGCGACCCTTTCAGGGTCGCGATCCCAGGTCCTCTTCCGCATCAGCTCGCTCGAGCCGATGGATTGCACGCGCGAGATCGTCGACCTTGTCGCCGGCTCGCCGTCATTCGCGCCGCACTTCCACCTGCCGCTGCAGCACGCGAGCAACCGAGTGCTGTCGGCGATGCGGCGGCCTTATACGCTCGAGTACTACTCGGCTCTCGTTGACGACATTCGCGCGCGCCTTCCGCAGGCGTCGATCGGATCCGACATCATCGTGGGATTTCCCGGCGAGACGGACGACGACGTCGAGCAGCTGCTCTCGTATCTCGAGACTTCGCCCTTGACGCACCTTCACGTCTTCCCGTATTCCGATCGACCCGGGACGGCGGCAAGCCTGATGAACGGAAAGGTGCAAGGTGCTGCGATCCGTGAGCGAGGTCGAAAGGTGCGAGAAATCGGCTCAGCGCCTGACGCAGCGTTTCCACGATTCGCAGGTCGGTACGACGCACCGTGCGTTGACGCTCGAGGACGGTTCGCTGGTCGTGACGGGGAACTATCAGAAGCTGCGCATTCCGCCCGGCCTTCCGCGCAACCAATGGGTCGTCGTCCGCGTCACCTCACATGATGACGGCGAGCTGCTGCGCGGCTGATTTGTTCTGACCTTCGACAATCAGCTGCCCGCACGCCGCGCGGATGTCGCGGCCGCGGCTCTTGCGCACGGACACGATCAGGCCGGCATCGGCGAGGATCTTCGCGAAGCGATTCACCGCCTCGTCGGACGGCCGCTCGAACGGAATCCCGGGCGCCGCGTTGAGCGGAATCAGGTTGACCTTGGATTTCACTCGCGCCAGGAGCTTCGCCAGGAGGCGCGCATCCTGGGGCGAGTCGTTGACGCCCGCCAGAAGCACGTACTCGAACGTAATCCGGCGGCGCTTCTGCAACGGGAATCGTTGGCACGCGGCGATGATCTCGGCGACACCGTACTTCTTGTTGAGCGGGACCAGTTCACCGCGAAGCCGATCGGTCGGCGCGTGCAGCGAGATGGCGAGGTTCGGCATGACGGGCTCGGACGCCAACCGTTCGAGCGCCGGGAGGAGTCCGACAGTCGACAGCGTGACGCGCCGGGGCGGCACCGCCAGGCCCTGCGGATCCGCGAGCATCCGCAGCGCCTTCATGGTCTCGTCATAGTTGTGGAGCGGCTCCCCCATCCCCATCAGGACGATGTTGAAGGGTGTGTCGCGCATGGCGAGCGCCGCCGCCAGCACCCGCACCTGTCCAACGATTTCGCCGGCCGTCAGATTCCGGACGAGCCCCATTTTCCCGGTCAGGCAGAAGGCGCATGCCATCGCGCACCCGACCTGCGTCGAGATGCAGAACGTCATCGACGGCGTGTCCGGGATGAACACCGATTCGATCTGGCGGCCGTCGGCGAGCCGGAGGAGAAACTTTTCGGTGCCGTCCGACGACTTCTCGCGATGCGCCAGCGTGGGAGTCGTGAGAACGAACTCGTCCGCAAGGCGACGGCGCAGGTCCAGCGGAAGGTCGGTCATTGCCCCGACATCGGTCACGCCGCGGCGGTGGATCCAGCGGAATATCTGGTCGCCCCGGAACGCGTCCTGGCCGCGCTCGACGAGCGCCGCTTCGAGCGCCGGACGTTCCAGCTCCGCGAGATCGAGGCGACGCTGTTCCTTGCCGCTCACATTCGTAGCTTACCATGCTATAATGTCTTTTTTCGCTTGTAATCCCTTCTCGCTCAACGCTTTGCGGCGTTCTCAAGTTGCAGAATTCACCGATAGTCAGAGACGTTCTCGATAACGGCCTTCGGATTCTCACCGAGCGGATGACGCAGGTCCGTTCGATCAGCATCGGCGTATGGCTGACCCGTGGATCGCGCCACGAATCGGCCGAGCGCGGCGGTATCGCGCATTTCGTCGAGCACATGTTGTTCAAGGGCACCGGCACGCGCTCCGCCGAAGACATCGCCCAGGCCATCGACTCCATCGGCGGGCAGCTCGACGCGTTCACCGCGAAGGAATACGCCAGCTATTACATCAAGGTGCTCGACGAGCACCTGCCGCTCGCCATCGACATTCTTTCGGACATCGTCCGCAATCCGGCGTTCAGCCCCGACGACATCGAGCGCGAGAAGAAGGTCGTCCTCGAAGAAATCAAGATGGTCGAGGATACGCCCGACGACCTCGTGCACGAGCTGTTCACGCAGGGATTCTGGGAAAACCATCCGCTGGGCCGTCCGATTCTGGGGACCAAGGAAACCGTCGAGTCGTTCAACGCCGAGCTGCTGCGCGACTACTTCAAGAATGTTTACACGGCGAAAAACCTGATTGTGTCGGCCGTCGGCAACCTCGAGCACGAGCGCGTGCGCGAGCTGGTCGAGGAGAAGTTCGGCTCGCTCGTCCAGCCGGGCGAACCCGCGCTCGATCAGGCACCCCGCGTCGTCCCGAAGATTCTGGTGCGCAACAAGGAGCTGGAACAGAGTCACCTCTGTCTTGGCGTCGGCAGCTACCCGCAGAACCACGACGACCGTTACTCGAGCTACGTGCTCAATACGCTGCTCGGCGGATCGATGAGCTCCCGCCTGTTTCAGAATGTGCGTGAAAAGCGCGGTCTGGCGTACGCGGTCTTCAGCGGGCTGAGCGCCTACCGCGACGCGGGTTCGTTCACCGTTTATGCGGGCTGCTCGAACGAGGCGGTTGGCGAGGTCATCGACCTGATTGTCGAAGAGCTGCGCGGCGTGAAGCAGACGGCCGTGCCGGAAGCGGAGCTGCAGCGGTCGAAGGATCACCTCAAGGGCAGCCTGATGCTGAGCCTCGAGAACACCGCGAGCCGGATGTCGCACCTCGCCCGGCAGGAAATCTACTTCGATCGGCAGTTTGGCCTGGACGAGACGCTGCAAGGCATCGAACAGGTCACGACGCGCGACGTGCAGCGGGTGGCGACCGATCTCTTTCAGAATGGATCGCTTGCGGCGACCGTGCTCGGAAACGTGAACGGATTGCAGATTCCACGGGAGCGGCTCGACCTCGATTAGATGATTCCTCGGTACACGCACCCAGAGATGGGGCGGATCTGGAGCGACCAGCGCCGGTACGAGACGTGGTTGCTCGTGGAGACCGCCGCCGCCGAAGCCATGGCGGCGGCCGGCATCGTACCGCCCGACGCCGCGCGCGACATTCGAGAGCGCGGCGCCTTCGATATCGCGCGCATCGACGAAATCGAACAGACCACCCAGCACGACGTGATTGCGTTCACGACGGCCGTGGCCGAGAAGGTCGGCCCATCGGGCCGCTGGATTCACTTCGGCCTGACCTCGTCGGACGTCATCGATACCGCGCAGGCGCTGCAGATGCGAGAGGCGTGCGACGTCATCCTCGCGGATCTCGAGCAGCTCGGCGACGCCATCCGCGATCGCGCGATCGAACATCGACGGACGCCGATGATCGGCCGGACGCACGGCGTCCACGCCGAGCCGATGACCTTCGGGCTGAAACTCGCGTTGTGGTTTGCCGAGGTGGACCGCGATCGCGAGCGGGTGCGTCGTGCGCGGGCGACGATCAGCGTGGGCAAGCTGTCCGGTGCGGTCGGGACATTTGCGCATCTGCCGCCGGCCATCGAGGCCGACGTGTGCCGGCGCCTCGGCCTCGAGCCCGCCGCCGTGGCATCTCAGGTGATTCAGCGCGACCGGCATGCCGAACTGCTTGCCACGCTGGCGATTACCGCCGCGTCGCTCGAGAAGTTCGCGCTCGAAATCCGCGGTCTTCAGAAGACGGAGATCGGCGAGGTCGAGGAGCCGTTCGGGAAGGGACAGAAGGGATCGTCCGCGATGCCGCACAAGCGGAATCCCATCGGCTGCGAGCAGATCGTCGGCCTGGCCCGGCTGATTCGGGGCAACGCGCATGCCGCGCTCGAGAACGTCGCGCTGTGGCACGAGCGCGACATTTCCCATTCGTCGGTCGAGCGCGTGATCCTGCCGGACAGTTTCATCGCGCTCGATCACATGCTGCGGCGGTTCACGCGAATCGTGCGCGGCATGGCGGTCAACCTCGACCGAATGCGCGAGAACCTGAATCGTTCGCGCGGCGTGGTGTTTTCAGGGACGGTGCTGCTCGAGCTCGCGAGGAAAGGCGTTTCGCGCGAGCAGGCGTACGAGTGGGTGCAGCGGAACGCCATGCGCTCGTTCGAGGAGCAGCGCGATTTCAAGGCGCTGCTGTCGGCCGACGCCGACGTGTCGCGCGTGCTGACCGCCGGTGAAATCGAGCGTGCGTTCGACCTCGACGAGCAGCTGAAGCACGTCGACCATATCTTCGATCGCGTTTTTCACCCTGTGAGGGCCTAACCGCATGCGCGCGCGCGTCTTCGTCACGCTCAAGCCATCCGTCTTCGATCCCCAGGGCAAGGTGATTGCTGACGCCCTGCACTCGCTCGGATACGACGGCGTCGCCGACGTCAGGCAAGGCAAATACTTCGAGCTCGACCTGGCCGCGACCGAGACCGCTGCCGCGAAAGCGCTGGCGGCGGAGGTTGCGGACAAGGTGCTGGCGAATCCGGTCATCGAAAGTTACCGCATCGAGGTGGACTGACATGCGATTTGGCATCGTCGTGTTCCCTGGCAGCAACTGCGACGAGGACGCGTATCACGCCGCGAAAGACGTCTTCGGGCAGGATGCGGAGTACCTGTGGCACAAGGACACGGACCTCAAGGGCGCCGACGTCGTGATCCTGCCGGGCGGCTTCGCCCACGGCGATTACCTGCGCACCGGCGCGATGGCGCGATTCTCGCCCGTCATGAAAGAGGTCGCTGCTTTCGCCGACCGCGGCGGTCCGGTGCTCGGCATCTGCAATGGATTTCAGATTCTGCTCGAAGCTGGTTTGCTGCCGGGCGCGATGCTCCGCAACCGCAGCCTGAAGTACCAATGCGAGCACGTCCACGTGCGCGTTGAGCAGACCGATACGCCGTTCACCAGCGCGGCGCGCCCCGGCCAGGTGCTGCGCATTCCGATTGGTCATGGCGAAGGCAATTACTACGCGCCGCCCGAGACGGTCGCCAGGCTCGAGGCGAATCGCCAGATCGTGCTTCGCTATACCGATCCGCAGGGCCGGCAGGACGACGCGTCGAACCCCAACGGATCGGTGCATGCGATCGCCAGCATCTGCAACGAACGGCGCAACGTCGTCGGCATGATGCCGCATCCGGAGCGGGCGTGCGAAGTCCTGCTGGGCGGCGTGGACGGCCGGGTGATATTCGATTCCGTGATCAGTGCGCTGGCTCGCGGGCCTGAAAGGCCCGCGCTACTGGAAGTAGGCCGACCGGTTTAGTGTGGAAGCAGGGCGGCCCGTTCAGGGCCGCCGGAGAACCATGATCGATCCACAGGTACTGGAACGCCACGGGCTCAAGCCCGATGAATACGACCGCATCGTGAAGGCCCTCGGCCGCGAGCCGAATCTCACCGAGCTCGGCATCTTCTCGGTGATGTGGTCGGAGCACTGCAGTTACAAGAGCTCGCGTGTCCATCTCAAGACCCTGCCGACCGAGGGACCTCAGGTGTTGCAGGGCCCGGGCGAGAATGCCGGTGCGGTCGACATCGGCGATGGCCTCGCCGCCGTCTTCAAGATCGAGTCGCACAACCACCCCTCGTTCATCGAGCCGTACCAGGGCGCGGCGACCGGCGTGGGCGGCATCATTCGCGACATTTTCACGATGGGCGCGCGGCCGATCGCCCTGTTGAACTCGCTGCGATTTGGATCGCTCGACGCCCCGGGAACGCGCCGCCTGGTCGAAGGCGTGGTCGCTGGCATCGCTGGATACGGCAACAGCATCGGCATTCCGACCGTCGGCGGCGAAATCGCGTTCGAGCCGTCGTACGCCGGCAACCCGCTCGTCAACGTGTTCTGCCTCGGCATCGCCAAGGCATCCGACATCGTCAAAGGCGTCGCATCAGGCGTTGGCAACGCCGTCTACTATGTCGGCGCCAAGACGGGCCGCGACGGCATCCACGGCGCGACGATGGCGTCGGCGGAGTTCGACGAGAAATCAGCGGAGAAGCGGCCGGCGGTGCAGGTCGGCGACCCGTTCATGGAAAAGCTGCTCCTCGAGGCGTGTCTCGAGGTGATGCAAACCGACACGCTCGTCGGCATCCAGGATATGGGTGCCGCGGGACTCACGTGTTCGACGACCGAAATGGGCTCGCGG
This sequence comes from uncultured Acidobacteriota bacterium, assembly GCA_963792175.1. Classification (GTDB taxonomy): domain Bacteria; phylum Acidobacteriota; class Vicinamibacteria; order Vicinamibacterales; family CAVVIG01; genus CAWBVG01. The sequence goes on along the minus strand of CAWBVG010000024.1, from coordinate 14,269 downwards.
GGCGGCGCCGGCATCGAGATCGACGTCGCGCTGGTCCCGCAGCGCGAAACCGGAATGACGCCGTACGAGATCATGCTCTCCGAATCGCAGGAGCGGATGCTGCTCGTCGCCAAGCGCGGGCGCGAAGCCGAGGTCGAGCGCATCTTCGAAAAATGGGACCTGCACGCTGTGAAGATCGGAGAGGTCACCGATAACGGCTTCCTTCGAGTGCGAGAGCGCGGTGCGCTCGTCGCCGAGATCCCGAATCGCGCGTTGACCGACGAAGCGCCGGTCTACCAGCGGCCGATGAGCGAGCCCGAATATCTCCGGGACGCGCAGCAGCTCGATCTGAATGCCGTCGTATGCCCGGCGGATCAAAACGGCGCGCTGCTTGCGCTTCTCGCGTCGCCGACCGTGGCGAGCAAACGCTGGGTGTACCGCCAGTACGATCACATGGTCCGCACCAACACCATCAACCTGCCCGGACTCGGGGCGGGCGTCGTCCGAATCAAGGGGACGGATCGCGCGCTGGCGCTGTCGGTCGACGGGAACGGCCGTTACGGCTACCTCGACCCATATCGAGGCGCGATGCTGGCGGTCGCGGAGGCATCCCGAAATGTCGCGTGCGCCGGCGCCAGGCCGCTCGGCGCGACCAACTGCCTGAACTTCGGGAACCCGGAGCGTCCGGGGATCATGTGGCAGTTCGCGAGGGCGGTCGAAGGGATTGGCGCCGCGTGCCGTGCGCTCGACGTGCCGATCACCGGCGGAAATGTGAGTTTGTACAACGAGACCGACGGCACCGCGATTTATCCCACGCCGGTCATCGGCGTCGTCGGGTTGCTCCAACACGCTGATCGCGTCGTGAGCCGCCGGTTCCGTGAATCGGGCGATGCGATCGTGCTGCTCGGTGAGGACCGTGGCGAGCTTGGCGGAAGCGAATATCTCAAGGTCGTCCACGATCTCGTGCGCGGCGTGCCGCCGGTGCTCGATCTGGCGGCCGAACGGGCGTTACAGGCGCTGCTGATCACGTTGGCGGACGAAGGGCTCGCGCGGTCGGCGCACGACTGCTCTGATGGCGGCCTGGCGGTGACCGCGGCTGAATGCTGCTTCGACACCTTCGGCATCGGGGCGAACATCTCGGTTGACGCGCCGCAGACGGCCAGCCCGGGCGCGACCGGCTATCGCCACGGCGCTCTTCAGCGAGTCGGCGTCGCGTGTCATCGTTTCGGTCGCGCCGGAGGAGCTGACGCGCGTGCTCGAGCGGGCAGCTGCCGCGAAGGTTCCCGCCACGGTCATCGGTCAGACCGGCGGCAACCGGCTGCGGATCGCGGTGGCGGGGCAGATCGTGATCGATCAATCGGTCGACGAAGCGGAGCGGATCTGGTCCAACACGATCGAACACTTTTTCGCGAAACGCGTGGCCTGAACATGCTGGACAAATTCAAAGACGAGTGCGGGGTGTTCGGCATCTTCGGTCATCCGGAGGCCGCCAACATGACCTACCTCGGGCTGTACGCGTTGCAGCACCGGGGGCAGGAGAGTGCCGGCATCGCCGCGTCGGACCTGCAGCAGGTGCGGATCTCTCGCGCGATGGGCTACGTCGCCGACACGTTCGACGGACCGGCGCTGGCGGACCTACCCGGGTCGATCGCGATCGGCCACGTGCGCTACTCGACGGCGGGGGAGAGCAAGCTGCTGAACGCGCAGCCGATCCTGATCGACTGCGCGCATGGCCAGATTGCGATCTGCCACAACGGCAACCTCGTGAACGCGCGGGAGCTGCGCGACGAGCTCGTCCGCCAGGGATCGATCTTCCAGTCGAACAGCGACACCGAGGTGATTCTCCACCTCTACGCGCGATCGAAGGCGCGCCACGTCGACGACGCCATCGTGGAATCGGTGTCTCAGGCCCAGGGCGCGTTTTCGCTGGTGATGCTGACGAAGGATCGCCTTGTCGCCATTCGCGATCCCCACGGTTTCCGGCCGCTCGCGCTTGGCCGTCTCGGCGACGCCTACGTCGTCTGCTCGGAAACCTGCGCGATGGACCTGATCGGCGCCACCTACGAACGCGACGTGGAACCTGGCGAAGTGCTGATCATCTCGGCCGACGGCGTGCGCTCGATCAAGGCGTTCCCCCCGGCGCCGCTCGCGCACTGCATCTTCGAACATGTCTATTTCGCCCGTCCCGACAGCTACGTGTTCGGCCGCAGCGTCAACGAGGTCCGCACGGAGCTCGGGCGGGTACTGGCGCGCGAGCAGCCGGTCGACGCCGACGTGGTCGTCCCGGTGCCCGACTCCGGTGTCTGCGCGGCGATGGGCTACGCCGAAGTCTCGGGTGTCCCGCTCCGCATGGGCCTGATCCGCAATCACTACGTGGGACGAACGTTCATCCAGCCGCAGGCCTCCATCCGTCATTTTGGCGTGAAGGTCAAACTGAATCCGGTCAGGAGCGTGCTCAACGGCCGGCGAGTGATTCTGGTCGACGACTCGCTGGTTCGCGGCACCACGTCACAGAAGATCGTGCGCATGGTGCGGGCTGCCGGCGCGAAAGAGGTCCACGTCAGAATCAGCTGTCCGCCGACGATTTCCCCCTGCTTCTACGGCGTCGACACGCCGCGCAAGTCGGAGTTGATCGCCGCCACGCACACCATCGAAGAGATTCGCGAGTTTCTCGAAGCCGACAGCGTCGCCTACATGAGCCTTGAAGGCCTTCTGAGCACGGTGGGATCGGACCGGGGCTCGTATTGCAGCTCGTGCTACACGGGTCACTATCCGGTCGAATTTCCGCGCGACGAGGCGACATACCTGCAGCTCGCGCTGAAGCTCGACAAAGACAAGGATAAAGACAAGGACAAGGACAAGGACACGGAGGCTGTCACGAAATGAGCAGAGGCCACAAAGGCTATCGTGCTGCTCGTCCTGTCAGCCTCGAGGTAGTCCTTTGTGTCCTTTGTTCCTTCCTTTGTGTCCTTGTCCCGTTGCGCCGCGGGGTCGCGGCTGCGCAAGAGCCGACGTCGCCGCAGCCGGTCAGTGCGGCGCAGCTCAAGACCGCGATCGACAATCTCGGGAAGCTCGACTATGCGGTTCGCGCGAACGCGTCGCGCATTGTCCGGCGGACACCGGCGGCGCAGGCGGTGCCCGCCCTGCTGCAAGCCGTCGCCGAGCACGCGGACGGCTACGTTCGATATCGCGCGCTCGTCCTGCTGACCGCGTTCAACGATCCGCGCACGAAGGACTCGATGCGCGAAGCCTTGGCGAGTCCCAATGATCGCCTGCGCACTGTCGCCTACAGTTTTTTCGAGCACAATCCTGATCGGGACCTGCTGCCGCAGTTTCTCACGGCGCTCGACAAGGAGCAGGGGCAGTTCGTCCGGCCGTCGCTCGTGCGCGCGCTGGCGGCGCTCGCCGCACCGGCGGGCGAAGAGAGCGCGCGCGTCCGTCAGGCCTTGCTACGCGAGGTCGCGAGGGGCGAGGATTTTTTCCGGAGCGCCGTCATCGAAGCGCTCGGCGACTACAAGGCCGCGTACGCGGTCGACGCAATTTCCGCCATCTCGAAGCTCGATGGACCGTTGCAGGACGACGCGGCGCTGACACTTGGCAAGATCGGGGCGCCGCGGGCGCTGGAAACCCTCGCAGGCCTTCAGCAGTCGGTGCCCCGTCAGACACAGGCGTCGGTCGCCGCAGCAATCTGCCTGCTCGGCGTCAATTGCGGGTCGCACGAGGGCTACCTGATTAACAGCCTGAAGTTTTCGGACCAGAACATCGGCTTCCAGGAGTTGCTCCGCAGCGCGGCCGCCGGCCTTGGCGCCCTGGCGGTCGCGGGCCGCGTGGAATCGGCCGAAGCGCTCATCCAGATTGGCATCCCGTCGCGCGACCCGACCCGCGCACCGGTGGCGCTCGCGCTCGCCACGGTCGCACTGCGCAACACGCCGCTGATGCTGAAGCTGCTCGAGAGCCCCGACAAAAGCGCCGACCGGGCGAAGGCGATCGCGCTGATGGCCGAAGGGTTCGACATGCTCGAAGAGGATCTCGACAAGGAGCGCTTCTTCGCGCTGGTGCGGCGCACCTACTGGGAATCACCCGAAAATTCTCCGCCGCCGCGGCCTGATGCAGAATCTCATCGGCACGCTCGATTTCTGAGACACGCCATGCTTCGCAACCTTCTTGGTGTCTGTGCCGCGATCGCTCTCGCGACGGCCGTGGGTGACGTCGAGACGCGGCTGAAACGGTGACGGACTATAAGGCGTCCGGTGTCGACATCGATGCCGGCAACGAAGCCGTCCGGCGCATCAGATCGCTGGCGCGCGGAACGTTCACGCCGGGCGTGCTCTCCGACATCGGGTCGTTCGGCGGCCTGTTCCGTCTCGATCGCGACCGCTATCAGGAGCCGGTGCTGGTCTCGAGCGCTGACGGCGTCGGGACCAAGCTGAAAGTCGCGTTCATGACCGGCCGGCACGGCACCGTAGGCGCCGATCTCGTCAACCATTGCGTCAACGACATCCTGGTGCAGGGCGCCGAGCCGCTGTTCTTTCTCGATTACCTCGCGACCGGCCGGCTGGACCCCGCCGTGGCCGAGGAGGTTGTCGGCGGTATTGCCAAGGCGTGCCGTGAAAACGGCTGCGCGCTGCTGGGCGGCGAGACTGCGGAGATGCCGGGGTTCTACGCCGACGGCGAATACGACATCGCCGGGTTCATCGTCGGCATCGTCGAGCGGTCCCGGGTGATCGACGGTCGGTCGATTGTGCCCGGCGACGTACTCATCGGACTGCCATCCGCCGGGCTGCACACCAACGGCTATTCATTGGCTCGCCGGGTGTTGTTCGAGTCGATGGGCTGGACGGCTGACACGGTCGTGCCGGAGCTCGGCGCCACGGTTGGAGACGCGCTGCTGGCGCCGCACCGCTCGTATCTGCCGGTGGTGCGGCCGCTACTCCCACGTCAGACGCTCAAGGGACTGGCGCATATCACCGGAGGCGGTATCACCGAGAACCTTCCGCGCGTGTTGCCCGAAGGGTGCAGTGCCGAGATCGATCTGGGTGCGTGGAGCGTGCCGGCGTTGTTTCAGCTGCTGCAGGAGCGCGGGCAGATTCCCCGTGACGAGATGTTTCGCGCGTTCAACATGGGGATCGGTTTGATTCTCGTGTGTGCGCCGGCAGAAACCGAGCAAATCATCGACACCCTCGCTCGCAACGGCGAGCCCCATGCGGTCAGAATCGGGTTGGTCGTCTCCGGCTCTCGAGACGTGGGCTATGTCTAGCCGCCGGCTCGGAGTGCTGATCTCCGGCCGTGGATCCAATCTCCAGTCGATGATTGACGCGGTTGCCGACGGGCGTCTCAACGCCACACTGGCGGTCGTGATTTCGAATCGGGCCGAAGTCCCCGGCCTGCAGCGGGCGCGCGACGCCGGAATCGACACGTGCGTGCTGCCGGCTCGCGACCTGCCCGATCGCGACGCCTACGATGCGGCGCTCGTGGCCCTGCTGCGCGATGCGCGCGTGGATCTCGTTTGTCTGGCAGGCTTCATGCGTCTTGTCGGCGACGCCCATGCTGGCCGCGTTTCCCGACCGGATCCTGAATATCCACCCGTCGCTGCTCCCGGCGTTCCCGGGACTCGATGCGCAGCGACAGGCTCTCGCGCATGGCGTGCGCGTCTCGGGCGCGACGGTCCACCTGGTGACGTCGGAACTGGACGGCGGGCCGATCATCGTTCAGGCCGCGGTCCCGGTGCTCGCTGACGACACGGTCGACACGCTGTCGGCCCGCATCCTGCTCGAAGAGCATCGGATTTACCCCGAAGCGATTCAACTGGTGCTGGACGGCGGCTGGTCGATTGAGGGCCGGCGCTTCGTACGTCGGATGCGATCCTAAGCCGACCGCAGTGTCAGCACGGCCACTTCCGGCGGGCAGTTCAATCTGACCGGCACGTACACCGTTCCGACGCCGCGGCTCACGAACATCGTCGTTCGCCCGCGGTGACCCTGGCCGGCGACAATCGGAAATTTCTGGGCGGCGATCGCACCGACGAGCGGTAGCACGACCTGGCCGCCATGCGTGTGGCCGGAGAGCACGAGCGGTACGCCGAGCGCAGCGGCTTCGGTCAGCCGACGTGGATCGTGCGCGAGCAGAATGGTCATCGGCGCGGAATCGCGCACCAGATCGGCGATCTCGATCTGGCGCTTGGTCCAGAACCTGATCCCGATGAGATCGACCGTCTCGCCCTTGATCCGCAGTCGCGTGCGCGCGTCCTTCAACACCTGAACGCCGTTTTTTGCCAGCGCCGCGGGCATGTCGTGATCGTCGTCGTGGTTGCCGAGGATGCCGAACACGCCCTGCGGCGCCGACAGCGGCCTCAGGGCCTCGGCGGACGGGACGACGTACTCACGATCCTGGCGCGTCACGTAGTCGCCGCCAAGGACGATGATGTCGGGCCGCTCGCTCATCAGCGTGGTGACCGCGTGAGTGACGTCGTCGTGTGAGACCCAGATGCTGCGGTGCAGGTCGGTCATCAAACCGATCTTCAGTCCGACGAGCGCGGCGGGCAAACGCGGCACCGGCACATCGGCGCGAGTGATCTCGAGTTGATGGCGCGCGTACGCGAAGCCGTAGAACCCGGAGCCGGTGAGCGCGCCGATGCCGGTCGCGGCAAACGTCTTGAGCACGGCGCGACGAGTCACAGCCATCGGCTGGTATAGTAACCCGTTGGTTTGATGACGAATCTCTACGACGAGTTGAAATGGCGCGGGCTGGTAGCGGAGTCGACGGAAGGGCTTGCCGACGCCTTCACCACCGA
>CAWBVG010000024.1:0-2500 GCA_963792175.1 uncultured Acidobacteriota bacterium | reverse complement strand
GGCTAAGCTTCATCGTCGAAAGGGAAACAGCCCAGACTATCGGCTAAGGTCCCTAACTTTGTGCTAAGTGGGAAAGGATCTGAAGACGCTCAGACAACCAGGAGGTTGGCTTAGAAGCAGCCATCCTTTAAAGAAAGCGTAATAGCTCACTGGTCAAGCGGCTTTGGGCCGACAATCCAACGGGGCTTAAGCACAAGACCGAAGCCATAGAATAGACGCGGACCTACGGGTCTGCATATTGGTAGAGGAGCGTTCTCACAGCCGTGAAGCCAGACTGAAAAGACTGGTGGAGTGGTGAGAAGTGACCCTGCCGGCATAAGTAGCGAGAAGAAAGGTGAGAATCCTTTCCGCCGTAAGCCTAAGGTTTCCTGAGGAAGGTTCGTCCGCTCAGGGTTAGTCGGGTCCTAACGCGAGGCCGAAAGGCGTAGCGGATGGATATCTGGTTAATATTCCAGAACTACCTAGAAGACGTTATCACGATGGGGAGACGCAGGAGGCTATGTGAGCCTACGATTGGACGTGTAGGTTTAGACATGTAGGGGGGTCCGCCAGGCAAATCCGGTGGGTCATATTCCCTGAGGTGTCATAGCGAGAGCCGTAAGGCTCGTAAAGTCACAGACGCCACGCTGCCGAGAAAATCCTCTAAGGAGTCTTTTGGGTACCCGTACCGCAAACCGACACAGGTAGGCGAGGAGAAAATCCTCAGGCGCGAGTGAGAACCCTCGTTTAGGAACTCGGCAAACTCACCCCGTAACTTCGGAAGAAGGGGTGCTCCGTTAGCGTTAGAAGTCTCGCACTTCGAAGCGTGAGGGAGTTGCAATAAAGAGGCCCAAGCAACTGTTTACTAAAAACACAGGGCTATGCTAAGTCGAATACGACGTATATGGCCTGACGCCTGCCCGGTGCCGGAAGGTTAAAGGGAGAGGTTAGCCGCAAGGCGACGCTTCGAGCTGAAGCCCCGGTAAACGGCGGCCGTAACTATAACGGTCCTAAGGTAGCGAAATTCCTTGTCGGGTAAGTTCCGACCTGCACGAATGGCGTAATGATTTGGGCGCTGTCTCAACGAGGGGCACTGCGAATTTGTGGTACCGGTGAAGACGCCGGTTGCCCGTGACTAGACGAAAAGACCCCGTGCACCTTTACTACATCCTAGTAGTGAATGCTGGTGCGTTATGCGCAGGATAGGTGGGAGGCTTTGAACCCGGGTTTTCGGACTCGGGGGAGCCAACGGTGAGATACCACCCTTAACGCTCCGGCGTTCTAACCTCGATCTGTCATCCAGGTCAGGGACACTGCTAGGTGGGTAGTTTGACTGGGGCGGTCGCCTCCTAAAGTGTAACGGAGGCGCGCGAAGGTTCGCTCAGGCTGTTTGGAAACCAGCCTTAGAGTGCAAAAGCAGAAGCGAGCTTGACTGCGAGTCCTACAAGACGAGCAGGTGGGAAACCAGGCTTTAGTGATCCGGTGGTTCCGCGTGGAAGGGCCATCGCTCAACGGATAAAAGGTACGCCGGGGATAACAGGCTGATCCTAGCCAAGAGTTCACATCGACGCTAGGGTTTGGCACCTCGATGTCGGCTCATCACATCCTGGAGCTGTAGCAGGTTCCAAGGGTCCGGCTGTTCGCCGGTTAAAGTGGTACGTGAGCTGGGTTTAGAACGTCGCGAGACAGTTCGGTCTCTATCTGTCATGGGCGCAGGAGATTTGCGTGGGGCTGTCCTTAGTACGAGAGGACCGGGATGGACGGACCTCTAGTGTACCGGTTATCGCGCCAGCGGTAGCGCCGGGTAGCTACGTCCGGAAGGGAGAAACGCTGAAGGCATCTAAGCGTGAAACCCTCCACAAGATGAGATCTCCCGAGCCGTAAGGCTCCTAAAGGCTCCTGGAAGATGACCAGGTAATAGGTCGGGTGTGTAAGCGCCGCGAGGCGTTGAGCTTACCGATACTAATCAGCCGTGAGGCTTGACCATAAATTGTTTCTAACAACGTGAATGCACGCGGAAACCGCTGCGTGAGCGTGGAACGAGAAACTACCGTTTGCAGAATATTCAGTTGTCTGATACTCGAAGCTGATAGCTGACGAATTGGCGAGGTCTGCCGACCATTCGCGTTCGCAACTCGCAATTGCTCTGACAGTTCTACGAGATTGTCTGGGACGATCTCCGTCGCGCGCTATGTGCCGCTGCGAGTGGCGCCGCGAGACGGTAGACCCCAGGCAGCCAAGTTTGCCGGTGGTCATAGGATCAGGGTCACACCCGTTCCCATTCCGAACACGGAAGTTAAGCCTGATACCGCCGATGGTACTGTATGGGAAACTGTATGGGAGAGTAGGTCGCTGCCGGCATTATTCCTCGAGGCCCGGTCGTTGAAAAACGATCGGGCCTTTTTCGTGTACGCCGGCAGCGCGTGATGCTGACATACAGTTCCCATACAGGTATGGGCTCTGTTTCTTCAGCCGCTCGCTGGCGCTCGCGGCGGTATGGGAGAGTAGGTCGCTGCCGGCA
>CAWBVG010000023.1:0-33706 GCA_963792175.1 uncultured Acidobacteriota bacterium | reverse complement strand
ACGAACATCGACGTGCGCACAGACGGCAGCCGCATCCTGACGCTCGACGACCCCGAGTTGTTCAGGCACCCCATCGCGTTCATGTGGGAACCGGGGTTCTGGAACCTGACCGATCGCGAGGCGGCGACGTTCCGCGACTACCTGCTCAAGGGCGGCTTCGCGATCTTCGAGGACTTCGACGGCGCGGCGCAGTGGGGCAACTTCGAGGCGCAGATGCGCCGCGTGCTGCCCGACGGCCGTTTCGTCCGGCTGGATCGTTCACACCGCATCTTCGGATTGTTCTTCGAGATCAAGGACATCGACGCCATCGTCCACCCGATGTCGCGGATCGCGCCGAGCTACTACGGGATTTTCGAGGGCAACGACCCCACCGAGGCGGCTGATGGTGATTGCCAATTTCGACAACGACGTGCCGGAGGACCTGGGAGTGGTCCGGCGAGGGACTGTTTCCCTTCGATGCCTCCAACGAGGCCTACAAGCTGGGCGTCAACTACCTGATCTACGGCATGACCCACTGAACGGCGTCAGCTCTTTTCTCCGTCTCATACGTCTAATAGGTCGCCGACACGAGCACTGATAGGGCTCGGGGCTGGGGGCTAGCCGTCAAGTGCACGAGCTGGGGACGTGGGGACCTGGGGACTAACCGCGTAAGACATGTGGTCGTAGTCCCCTAGTCCCCAGCCCCGGCGCCGACTCAGGTTTTTCAAGTGGGAGGTCTGTGTGATGCCCTGGTGGCGCAAGCGCGAAGAACAGCCTGGCGGAGACGTCGCGGCGGCCGACCCCACCCTGCCGGTCATCCGCCTGGAGCACGTCACCAAGGTCTTCAAGGGCGACGGCGACGAGACGCGGGCCCTCGACGACATCACGCTGGACATCCAGCGCGGCGAGTACGTGTCGGTCTCAGGTCCTTCCGGCTGCGGCAAGTCGACGTTCCTGTCGGTCCTCGCCCTCCTCGACACCCCGACATCCGGCCGGTACTGGTTGAACGGCCGGGCGACCGACCGGCTGTCGCCGGGCGAGAAGGCGCGTGTGCGCAATCTGGACGTCGGCCTCATCTTCCAGAGTTTCAATCTCATCGGCGACATGACCATCTACGAGAACGTCGAGTATCCGCTGACGCTGCGCGGCGTGGCGCCCGCGGACCGCAAGGCGCGCGTGGAGGCCGCGCTCGAGCGCGTGGGGTTGGCGCCTCGAGCGAAACAGCGTCCCGGGTCGCTGTCCGGCGGGCAACAGCAGCTGGTCGCCGTCGCGCGGGCGATCACCGGGCGGCCCGCCATCCTGCTGGCCGACGAGCCGACGGGCAATCTGGATTCGAAGAGCGGCGAGGCGCTGATGCAGATGTTCGGCGAGCTGCACGCCGGCGGCGCGACGATCTGCCTGGTCACACACGATCCGCGCTGGCTGACGCAAGTGCAGCGGCACGTCTATCTGTTCGACGGACGGATGGTGGACAAGGCGACCGCCGAGGACGCGGACAGGCGCGCGACACATTGATCGCAGAGTGCCGCCCAGATTTATCGCGTGTCGTTGAGCGACCAGTCGTAGCTCAGAAACCTGATGCGAGCCGACGCCTTCCGGGCGAGCGCGGCGGCCTCGGGCGATCCGAACCGGATGACGACGCCGCGCACGGCGCGCTCCTTCTCGCCGGGGCCTTCCGGCGCGAGCGACGCGAAACGCTCCACGAAGTCCTGTCCGTACCAATCGAGGATGCTCGAGACGCGCAGCGTGTCGCCGTCGACGCGCAATCCTTCCGGGCTCGCCAGATAGCGCCGCGCCGCCTCGTCGAGCTGCGCGTCGAGCGTCTCGGCGCGGTACGGCTCCGGCGGGAGCGGCGGACAGCTGACCGACGCGCAGTTGATCGCGAAGTGAATGCGAGGCTCCTTGAGCTCGCGCCTCAGGATCTGGTGCTCGATGTCGTCGAGCGTCACCTCGCGGCCGGCCGCCCGCCAGCGCATCGTCGTCCACACGCCGTCGATCTGCCGGATGCTGTTGCGCGGCTGGAGCGTCAGCCACGGTGCGCGAATCGGATAGTGATCGACGATCGCGCGGAGCGTGAACGCATTGTAGGCGTTGATCCAGAACGCGAGCCGCTGGTCGCGCGTCCACGCGCGTTCTTCCGCATCCGTTGCCTGCGCGAACGCGTCGACGGCTGCGTCGAGCGCCGCGCGTCCCTTCTTCAACGCTGAATAGTCGACTGAGGGCATCCGGACGTGGTCGCGAATCACCTTAGCATAGCGATCGTACGCGTGATCGAAGCTGGCGCCGCCGGGTGCTGCGAGCGCGAGGACGATGAGAATCGCCGCTCCCAGAGCACGCCACGGCCGCGTCATCGCATCAGCCGGTCCAGCAGATCCTGCTTGAAGTTCGGCGGCGCCGTCGAACAATAGGTGACGCGCGCCACGGCGCCGGCGAGATCCCGTGACGCCAGCAGGTACGGCTTGCGATCGACCTGCACTCCCTGCACGCCCGGTTCCGTCACATCGTCCGGCAGCGTGTCGATGCGGGCCGGCAATCGCTCGCAGCCAAAGCCGTTCGAAGAAATCGCATAGGCGACGGCCAGCGTGTCGAAGGGGTTGAAGCCGTCGACGCCGAAGAGCCGCGTCCACAAGGCGAGCCACGCCCGCGCCGGAGAAGCGAGGGCGCGCGCGGTCGCGGAAGGCGAGGCTGCGAGGCGATCGAGGTCGCTTCCGTTCAGCCAGATCTTCGAGGAAATCTCGAAAGGCGCCAGCACCACCTCGGTATTCGAGTCGAGCAGCACCTGAAAGCTGCCGGGGTCGAGCTCGAAGTTGAAGTCGCGATGACCGCGGGCGTTCGATGTGCCGGTGGTAAAGCGCTGGCCGGGGCGGCGCCCGGCGACGGCGATGATTCGAGTGACCCGGGAGGCGAGCTCCGGATGTTTCGCGAGCGTCGTGGCGACGTTGGTGGCCGGCCCGAGCGCCAGAATCGTGAGCGGCGAAGCCCGCAGGGCTGTCGCCAGCGCGCGGCTCGCCTCAGTCTCGATTTTCGCATCGGCGGCGGACGCGGCACCCGCAAAGACCTGCAACCGTGGCCGTCCAACCGAACGGACGATGCGGCGGGCGATCGGAAGGCCGCGGTCGAGCGGCGCATTCCCGAAGACCACCGATACGCCGCGAACGTCCAGCTCGGGCGAGCGAAACGCTTGCACCAGCGCCAGACCGTCGTCCACGTCGCGTTCCTTCTCGCCGATCGCCGGGTCCGTATCGATCCAGACCGCCACTCTGGATGGCGCCGCCTGCGCCATTGTCAACACCGCGGCCACCAGTAGGACAACGAGTCCGGGCAACGTCACTCAAATCCTCGATGCGGTTCGACAACGAGCCGCCGCGACAGGCGCAAGAGCGACCGCTTGCGATCGATGCCGAACGACAACGGCAGCTGCGCGACGCCGATCAGGCGGCGCATGATCTCGACGCCTGCGAAGCCCGCAACCAGCGCGGCATCGAGGCGCCGTTCGATGGCCGCCGCCATGACGCGTGCGACGACGTCCGACGGGCACCTGGCGATCGTCAGATGCGCGGCCAGCACGCCGTAGTCGAACTCTGCATCGCCGAGAAAGCAGAACTCCGGATCGATCACGCGCGGGCCGTCGGCGGCTTTCAGCCAGCTTCCGGGAAAGTAGTCGCCGTGGACGAGCCGTTCGCCGTCGGCCAGATAGCGCGAACCCAGCGCGGCGACCGCGCGAGCGTAGGGCCGGTCGGTCGCGAGCAGTCGTGCCTCGCCGGCGAGTCCGGCCGTGATGCCGTCCAGATCGAGGCCGTTGGCTTCCCGCAGAGGAAATTCGAAGATGTGCTCGTGGTTCAGCGCGCGCATGGCGCGGTTCGAGAATACCGATCGCCCATCAACCGGGACGGTGACCTGCGACAGCTGCTGCAGCCAATCGAGCAGCGCGGCGACCGTGGCGTGCGTCACCGCTCCATCGTCGTAGCTCGACGTGAAGTCGCCGGCTGAACCGATGTCCTCCAGCAGCAGCACGTGATTGTCGGCGTCGACGTGAAACACCGACGGCATGCGCCGCGCGACGCCGGGCTCCGACTGGACCGCCGAGTAGAACGCGGCCTCCACGAGGGTCCGTTCGAACGGCGCCGGAATGTGCGCGTACTTCTCGACCCATGGCCGGCCCTGCTTGAGGATGAACGAGCGGCCGTCGCGGGTGGTGACTCGCAGCGCCAGATTCATGTTCCCGGCGCCCGCGCGCGCGATCGCGATTGGCATCGCGTCCTTTGCGAGGATTCCCCGCGAGAGGAGGTAACGCTCGACGTCGGCTCGATCGGTCCCGTTCAACAGCCACGGTCCGTCGGGATTGTCCGTGCGTGTCACCTTCTCGGGGGAGTCCATGCAAAGAAGAAACTGAAAGTTTACACTGTGACGATGCGATTCATGGTGCTGGGTAAAACCGATACGACGGATACGCCGCTCCCCGACGGCATTGCGCTTGGTCCGGCGCGTACGCGCGTGACCTTCACGGCAGGGGAGCCGACAGTAATCGAGAACGTCCCATCAGGTCGGGACGCCGTCGGGACATTCACGATCATTGACGTCGAGTCGAAGCAGGACGCGATCGAATGGGTCAAGCGCCTGCCGCGCCGCAACGGCGACGAAGAGATTGAGATTCGCGAAGGCGGATGTCCGGGAGGCGTGCCGGCGGTCAACCTGTTGACTGCGCCCCGGTCGGCCGGCGACAAGCGATTCGTCGTCATGCTCAAGGCGGATCCGCACACGGAAACCGGGCGGATTGCGGAAGAGCCGCGTCTGCGGGCGATGGTGAAGCAGAACGAGGCGTCGGTGAAGGCGGGCGTCATGCTGGCCGGCGAGGGCTTACAGCCGAGCTCTCGAGGCGCACGCGTCAAGTTCTCCGGCGGAAAGGCAACGGTCATCGACGGTCCGTTCGCCGAAGCGAAGGAACTGGTCGCGGGCTTCTGGCTGATCCAGGCGAACTCGAAAGAAGATGCGCTGGAATGGGTCAAGGCGTACCCGTTTCCGTTCCTCGACGCGGAGGTCGAGGTGCGGGAGGCGGTTGACGTTCAAGTCTGAAGTGCGGGAGGCGCTCGACGTCTGAGGGGTCAGACCCGGGTCTGACCCCGGGGTGCGATCTTGTTGCGGTGGCGGCATTGCAGAATCTGCCACGTCGCCGAGCGCCCGGTCGCGCTAGACGCCGCGGTTCGCGACCCATCGCAGCGCCTCGGCGGCGATGTCCGGCGGCACCTGATGGCCGCCGGCAAATTCCTTGAAGGTCACGTCGTATCCGCGCCGCTGCAGCTGCGGCACCAGCACTCGGCTGCACTGATCGATCGGCAGGATCTGATCGGCCGAGCCGTGCGACACGAAGAACTGCGGCTTTCCCTGCGGCGTGCCGCCGACGATGAAGCCCGGCGAGAAGGCGACGACGCGGCGGAAGAGATCGCCGTTGACGAGGCCGAGTGACAGCGCGTACGTCGCGCCGTCAGAGAATCCGCCGACCGCGATGCGCTCGGGGTCGATCGGGACGCGCTCGAAAACACGCGCGAGCGCACGGTCGATGAACGTGACATCGGGCCCAAAGCCGCCGCGGATGCCGTCCCAGGTCGCATCGCGCGAGTCCGGCGCGAGCACGGCGACGCCGGCGTCCTCCGCGGCCGCTGCGACACGCCGCAGCACGCCTTCGCCGCTGCCACCGGCGCCATGCAGCATGACGAGCAACGCCAGCGGCTGATAGGTCGCCTTGGCCGGCAGCTGAAGAACGGCATCCCGCGAACGCTCGAGCTTGAGAGGGCGCGTCGTGCCGGGCGCGAACTCGGTGCTGAGCGCTCCTGCAGTTGGCGGGTCGATGCCGGGCTTGCCCGCTGTCGTTCCTTGAGTTGTGGTTGACGCCGAGGCGGGCCGCGCCGTCAGCCTGCCATCGTTGCCCGGCGAGAAATCGGTCGCAACGGTGCACGCGTGAACCGCGACGGCGGCGAACGCAAGACACGCCGTCGTCCGAACCCGATGCCGATCGATCGTTCGGCTCGGCTGAAGCCTTCGCCCTCCGGGACGGATCAGCATGACGTCGCACACTCTATCACTCCGATTCTCACCCGGGGTCAGACCCGGGTCTGACCCCGGGGTGCGATCTTGTTGCTGTGGCGGCATTGCACAAACTGCCACGTCGCCGCGTGACCCACGGTCGCCCTAGCTTTGATTCGGACAGCGACCGGTCGAGTGTGATTCGCGATACGATCGGATGACGCGCCGGCGAGCGAAACGATCGGATGACGTACGTCGACTCTGCGGTATTGAACCTCGTCGAACGGCTGTGCCGCCGATTCCAGGTGTGGACCGGCCGCACCAACGTCTGGCTCGCATTCCAGCTCACCAATCTCAGCGTTATCGTCTACTTCATCTCGGTCGCGGGCCTTTACTGGCTGAGCGGCGACCAGGCGCTGCGCGTCTTCGTCGCGTGTTTCTGCGGCGGTGTCTTCTTCATGCTGACGCGCACGGTATTCAGGACGTCGATCGAGGCCGCCGAGAGCGAAGCCTATCGGCGGGCCGCCAAGGGACTCCGCAACCCTCGCCGCATCCGCGACGCGCAGCTGCGGATCGCGTTTCTCACGCTGTCGATCGTGTTGTCGTATCCGCTCTGGTTCGCCTACCGGCTGCTCCACCTGCGCTTCATCCCGCTGCTCGCGGCGCTCGTCCTGCTGACGACGGTGATCCTCTATGTGCTGGCCAGCGACCCGCTGCCGCCGGGCGCGAGCAAAGTGAGAGACTGGCTCCGCGGCATGGTGCCGGCGCGGAAAGCGGACGCGTCGACGTGATAACGCCAAGCCAGCCTGCCACGCCGTAGCCGCGAAGCGGCGAAGGCGGGCGTGCGGATCGGCGAATGCTTCAGCGCGTGACGAGCCGGAAACCGAACTCCAGCCACGACGATGGTTCGCGAGACGTGGGATAGCCGTCGACGCGCCGCTCGTGCGCGGCGAAGAGATCGAACAACGCGCGCTGGCCGGGAAGATGGACCCCACCCTCGACGCGGCCGCCATTCTGTGGGGTGCGGCCGAGTACGGGACGGTCGACTCCCACCCAACCGGTTCTGCCGCTCGCGAAGAGGTGTGCACGGCCCCCCACCGTCCGGTCGACTCTGAGCGTGAGCTGGCTCGTCCACCTGTAGTCAACGAATGTGTGCTGCACGACGTAGCCGTAATCGGCGATGAAGTCGATCGCCGAATTCGGCGTGACGATCGTCCGCTCGATCCGCGGGCCGATGGTGTGCCAGGCCGGCACGCGATCGAACTCGCGATCGACGACATGCCGCGAGACGTGATGCACGACGCCGGCGATGTCGAACCGGCCCACGCGATAGGACGCGGAGGTTTCGAAGATGATGTTCGCCTGATTCAGATCGAATGCGCGCCGCTCGCTGCCCATGATCAACTCGGTATCGATGAAGAAGTTGATTCGGCCGCGCCGATACGCCGCGAGATCGACGTCGGCCCGACTCCGTTCAACGAGCGAGAACCGAGGGTCCTCGGTCTCCATCCCGGCGACAGCCACTAAAAAGGCCGCGCGGGTCAGCAGGCCCTTCGACTCCGGGATCGGCGGAGCCGGCCGAGGTTCGGTCTGGGCGACTGCCCGTGGGGCGAAGGCGAGCAGGAATGCGGAGGCCAGGAGCAGGCCGTTCATGTCATCGGCGAAGCAGCGCAGCCGTATCATAACGGTGCCCGTCGTGGAGGCCGTCCTCCGGCGGCGAGAATCCGCCGATGACGTCCCAGCCAGTCATTCACGTTAACGCCATCCGCAAGGCCTATGGCCGGACGGTCGCCGTCGATGGCGTCTCGTTCGAGGTGCAGGCGGGGGAAATCTTCGGGTTGATCGGCCCGAACGGCGCCGGCAAGACCACGACCATGGAGTGCGTCGAAGGGCTGCGCAGGCCGGATGGCGGCGCGATTTCCGTGCTGGGCCTGCATCCGGAACGGCACGTCTACCAGCTGCAGGAACGGATTGGCGTCCAGCTGCAAGCGGCGCAGCTCCAGAAGCGCATCAAGGTCCGGGAAGCGGTCGGGCTCTGGGCGTCGCTCTATCGCAAGCCGGTCGACGGCGATCGTCTCATCGAGCAACTCGGCCTTGGCGACAAGCGGAACGCCTGGTTCATGACGCTGTCCGGCGGTCAGAAACAGCGCCTGTTCATCGCGCTCGCGCTGATCAACGACCCCGAGGTGGTGTTTCTCGACGAGCTGACGACCGGCCTCGACCCGCAGGCGCGCCGCGCGATCTGGGATCTCGTCCGCGGCATTCGCGATCGCGGCAAAACAGTGTTCCTGACGACGCACCTGATGGAGGAGGCCGAGCGCCTGTGCGACCGCGTCGCCATCATCGACCACGGCCGCATCGTCGATATCGGATCGCCAGCGGCGCTCGTGCGCCGGCATTGCCCCGAGCGAAGCGTCATCGTCGTCACCGAGGATGCCACGGCCCGCGATCGCTTCGAGGCGATGCCGCAGGTGGACTCGGTGAGCAGCGAGGGACTTCGGTTCACGATTCGCGGCCACGGCGACGACCTGGTGACGCACGTCATCCACTGCCTGGGCGAGCACCGGATCCGCGTCATCGACTTCCGGACGGAGCTTCCGACACTCGAGGATGTGTTTCTGAAGCTCACCGGTCACCAGATTCGCGACTGAGAGGAGCGATAACGGAGATTACGGAGCGAACGGGATCACACGGAGCAACAGAGTCACGGAGATTGAACGGAGGCAGACGGTTCGACGGGCGTCGCTTCGCGACGCGCGCGATCGGATCACGAAAAACGAGCACCCATTGAATTCCGAGGTGTTCGTTTTCTTCGATCCAGTCGCGCCAGCGGCCTGCGCAGGCCGACCCGTCGAACCGTATCATGCCACTCCGTTTAACCTCCGTGCCTCCGTTGCTTTGTGGTTAGCCGTTCTCTCCGTCACCTCCGCTCACACCATGCTGCGCGGACTTTGGAAACTGACCTGGCTCGAAATCAAGATCTTCCTGCGCGAGCCGCTGGGTGTCGTCGGAACGGTCGGTCTTCCGGTGCTGGTGTATGTCGGGCTGGGCCGGCTGCTCGGTCCTCGCGTGGGACGGGCGTCCCCTGATGTCCCGCGCGCCGTGTCGGTCGACCTCCCGATCCTGAGCGTCCTGCTGATTGTCGCCAGCGCCGTCCTGTCGCTCGTCGCGATCATCGCCATCTATCGCGAGGGCGGCATCCTCAGACGGCTGAGAGCGACGCCGCTGCGTCCGCACACGATCCTGACCGCGCACGTCCTCGCGAAGCTGCTGTTCACGCTCGTCACGCTCGCGGTGATGGTGCTGGCCGGACGGCGGTACTTCCCCTTGCCCGCGGCCGTGCCGATCGTGTCGTTCACAGTGGCGCTGCTGTTCACCACGGTGAGCCTCCTGTCGCTCGGATTCCTGATCGCGAGCGTGGTGCCAACGGCCCGTTTCGCGCAACCGATCGGCACGCTGGTTCTCTATCCGATGCTCGGCCTGTCCGGGCTGTTCGTGCCGATCGAATCGCTGCCGCCGCTGCTGCGCGCGCTGGCGCGCGTGCTGCCGCTCACCTATGCCGTGTCGCTGCTGAAAGGCATCTGGCGCGGCGAGGGCTGGTCAGCGCACCTCGGCGACGTCGCGGTCCTGGCCGTGACTTTTCTGGTGCTGATGGCCGCATCGTCGCGCGTGTTTCGCTGGGAATAGCGCGTCAGCGTTTGGGCACCAGTCGCAGAATTTTGCCGTTGACGCCGTCGGTGAGCACGTAGAGGGCGCCGTCGGGCCCTTCGGCGACGCCGCGGATCCTCGCGTTCAGCTCGGTCAACAGGCGCTGTTCGCCGACCACGCGATCGTCCTTCATGACCAGGCGCACGAGTGAGCGGCCGACGAGCGTCGAGACGAACAGGTCGTCGTGCCACGCGGGAAAGAGCTTCCCCGTATAGAACGCGATGCCGGCGGGCGCGATGTCGGGCGTCCAGAAGTACACGGGCTGCTCCATGCCCTCCTGCACGGTCTTATCGCCGTTGATCGGTTTCCCCGAGTACTCCCGCCCGTAGCCGATCACCGGGAAGCCGTAGTTCTTGCCCTTGTCGACGACGTTGATCTCGTCGCCGCCGCGCGGTCCATGTTCGCTTGTCCAGAGTCTGCCGGTTCGCGGATGGATGGCGACACCCTGGATGTCGCGGAAGCCGAGCGCGTAGATTTCCGGATGCGCCCCGGCGCGGCCGGTAAACGGGTTGTCCTTCGGAATCGATCCGTCGGCGTTGATGCGCAGCACCTTGCCCATGTTGCTGTCGTATTGCTGCGGCTGCGGCCAGTCGACGGCGTTGATCCCCAGGCCGGCCGGAATCGTGGAGGTGACGTACAGCGTCCCATCGGGCGCTTGAATCAGCCGGCCGCCTGTGCCTTCGGCGTTCAACAGCACCTTCACGTCCTCGAGCCGCTTGTCGTCCGGCGAGAGCCTCGCGCGCGCGGCGACGACGACGCCGGGGGTGCGCGGCAGCGCGGCAGGGTTGCTGCCATCGGGCAGCACGGTGTAGGTCAAGTAGATCGTCCGATTCGTGGCGAACGCCCGATCGGGTCTGACTTCGTACAAGCCCTGCCCGCCGCGAACGAACAGATTGGCCGGCATGCCGTCGATCGGATCGGAGACCTTCCCGTCTTTGCCGACGATCCTGATGCGGCCCGGACGCTCGCCGACGATGATCCGGCCGTCGGGAAGAAAACTGAAGCAGAAGGCCGCGGCGAATCCTTCAGCAACGGTCTCGACGTCGTACGCGGCCGTTTTCGCCGCTCGTGAGGCGCGGGTTTGTCCCAGCCATTCCGGAAGCGGCGCGTAGCCGTCCGGCGCGGCGCTGCCGTCTTCCGGACGGGCCGGTCCGGGCGCTTGCGCCGGCGGACGCGGAACCGCGCGCACTGGTTGTGCGGTCAGCTCCGTCGCCTCGATCGCGCACGCCACGAGACATGCCGCCCACGTCAACGCACGTCTGAAACGCATTCGTCCTCCCTTTTGACTTTTTGACTTTTGACTTTGACTTCTAACTTTTAACTTTTAAGTTTTAACTTTCAAAAGTCCGCGCCCCCGCCACCGCCGCCCGATCGACCGCCGCGACCGGGTTCGACCGCGGGCGTCTCGTTCGGCATGCGCGGCGTGCCTGGCTGCGCCGCGACCGCGACCGTGGCCAGCACGTCGAGCGCCTGTCGATCGACGCTCGCCACCAGGGGCTGCGGGATGAATCCGCGGCGGTGTCCATCCGGCCCGCGCGACAGCCAGCGTCGGACAGCCATCGCGGTCGCGAGCAGGAGTACGCCGAGCAGCACCGGATCCCACGTGTGTTGCTGCCAGCCCAGGTACGGCTTGTTGGTGGCCAGCGTGGCCATCGCCGTGACGAGGCTCGCCCACAACATCGGTCGATGTTTGTCCCGCACCGCGAGCGCGAAACCGGTTGCGGGGAGCAGCCAGATGGCGGCGTAGGTGGCCCAGTAGAACAGCGTCGGCACGTCTGCGCGGGCACGGTAAATCGCGGGGGACAGGTCGAGCGACAGTCTCAGGTTCAGCACACCATAGATACCGATCCAGGCGATCGATTCGATCGCTCCGTAGTCGTCGCCGGGGAACTCCTCGCCGTGCGCCCGGCGGGCTCTTCGTGCCACTGCGAACGCGGCGAGGAGAATCGACGCGGAGACGGTCCGCGCCGCCGCCATCGGCAGACCGAGAAAAAAAGCCGCGAATGCGCCGCTTGCCACTGCGGCGAACGCGGCATACAGATACCCGAACCGCCAATAGACGACCGCGCTCGCTACCGCCGCGGTCAGGAAAGCGGCCAGCGCTGGCGAGTCGCCGTTCGTGCCGCCGGACGACACCAGGAAGCCGACCCCGAAGCCCGCCAACATCACCGCCCACACCGCGAACGCTTCCTCGACGCCGAAACGATAGAGCTGAAACTTGAGAACGAGGAACTGCGCGACGATGAAACAGGCGATGCCCGCGACGATAGCTGTCCAGGCCACAGCTGAATCGAATCTGAGATTGAATGCGGCGATCCAGAGCCCCACCGACGCCAACACGACGATGGTGCCGAAGATGAAGAGGGCGAATCGCAGAGCGCGATTCGTGCGTCTGAGCTCGGTCCGGAGTCCGGATTCGATCGAGGCGCCCTGTGCCGCGTCCAGCAACCCGGACTGCGTCCAGGCTCGGACCTGCGCGCCCGCGCGAATCCGTTCTTCGTCGGCCGTCGCGTACACGCTCATGCGTCTCGTCCAAAGCGGCGCGCCACGTACACGATCACGATCACCATGGCAGTGCCCGACACGACGCCGTAGGCCATCGTGGTCGTGACGCTGAGCGACTGAACCAGCTTCAGGCTGATGCCGACGTAGGGATAGACCGCTCCATAGGCGACGAACGCGAACTCGCGGCGCCGGATGCCGTACGCAATCGAGATGACGGCCAGCGTCAGCAGCCCGAACAAATAGAAGAAACCGGTATTGGCCGAGGTCACGCCCGACGTCAACGCGACGAAGGCGGCCGTCGCGGCGACATGCAGATGTGTCTCCACGAAATGCGGT
Source organism: uncultured Acidobacteriota bacterium (assembly GCA_963792175.1). GTDB lineage: Bacteria > Acidobacteriota > Vicinamibacteria > Vicinamibacterales > CAVVIG01 > CAWBVG01. The sequence continues at coordinate 21,157 of CAWBVG010000023.1, read as the reverse complement.
TTGATCGTCAGCCGCTGCAGCGCGATCCCCGTTCCGGCGACGAGCGCGCCGTACACCAGCGCCGACGCGCGTAGCGAGTCGGCGGATCCGAAGCCGAACCGTGAGAGCTTGATGCCGAACCAGGCGGCCAGCGTCGACAGCGCCAGCGACAGCACGAAGCGGTTGTCGAATCGATAGGCTGCGGCGAAGAAGACCGCCGCTGACACCAGCACGTAGCTATCCCAGGCGTCTTTGAGCAGCGCGAATCGCATTTCGACGAACGCCAGCTCGATGGCGAACACCAGGCACCCGAGGTACAGCACGTAGTCGAAGATCGCGGTCGGCGATTCGACCTCGCCGGGCGAGTACGGCCGCGCGCGCGAAAAGCAGTACCAGACGCAGACGGCGACGATCGCAGACAGCGCCAGCACGACCGCGCTGTCGCCCAGATCGGTGAAATGCGTCCGGACGGTCCAGAGCAACCCGGCCGCAATCGACAGCACGCCGAAATACAGAAGCGCGTTCAGCTCGAGCGAAACCGAAAAGCGATCCTTTCCGCACGATCGCCCCGAGGCGCTCGAACTGGGCGGGCGTGATGACGCCCTCGTCCTTCCAGCGGCTGAGCCGCTCGACCATCGTCACCGCGCCGGATTGTACCGAACGTCGCGCTAAATGTAAGCCACTCAATGACATCCAGACGTGTCGATCTGGCGCCGCTCGTTCGACAACGGCGATTCGCCGCGCGGGCTAAGCCTGTCGCTCGAGTGCGCTCACAGCGGCGGCGTGACTACGTTAACTTCTTCAGTCGTTCGATCGGCTGTCGCAGCGAGCTGCCGCGTTCCTGAAGATCGGACCAGAGATCGCCGACCGAGGCCACACGGTCGGCCATCGTCCGCAGCGTAAACGTTCGCGGCAGGACCTCGCCGCGCTCCACTTCTGCCCACGTGCACGGCGCGGAGACCGGGGCGCCGCGCTTCGCGCGGACGGTGTACGCCGCCGCGAACGTGGCACTGTAACCGTTACGTCCCGTATCGACGAGGATCCGCCCGCCGCGATCGACCTTGCTGAATTCCTGGGTGAAGCGCTCCGGCTGCCGCGCGACCAGCAGCGCGCCGACGGCGTGTGCGAATCGCGCGACCTCGCCCATCCTGGCGCTGCCGTCGAGCGAGACGAGGATGTGAAAACCCTTGGAGCCTGACGTTTTCACCCACGTGACGAGTCCCAGCTCTTTCAGCAGATCCCGAAGCGCCAATGCGGCCGCGCGCAACTCGTCGGGCTCGTCTTCCTTGGACGGATCGAGATCGAACACGCACACGTCGGGGTAATAGAGGTTCGGCGCCCGCGAGGTCCACACATGCTGTGTGATCGTGTTCTGGTTGGTGACCCACAGCAGCGACCGCGTGTCGCTGACGAGCGGATGGTGCACCGTCCCGTCTTTCTTGGGGACCGCGATCCGCTCCAGCCACGGCGGAAAGCCTTTCGAGACGTCCTTCTGCCAGAACCCCTTCTTGTCGATTCCCGCCGGATACCGTTCCATCGTGATCGGACGCGCGCCGATATGCGGCAGCATGATCGGCGCGATCGCCTCGTAGTACGCCGCCAGTTCTCCTTTTGTGATCCCATCGTCCGGAAACAACACCTTCTCGGGGTGTGTGATCACGGGGACGGAAGCGAGATCAGGCATGTTCACAGGAGTTCAGAAGATCAGGAGTCTCAGCAAATCATTCGTCTTTTTCGAAGAAAAAGATTACTCCTGATCTCCTGATCTCCTGTTAGCCCCTGATCTCGCGCACGACGTCGCGTGGCGCCTTGTCCGTCCGGATGCCGATGAGCCGGGAGTGGCGCAGCTTGCCGTGGACCGTCCACTCGATGAAGGAAACCTGGACCACGATCTCGGGTCGCACCCAATGGGCGCGCAGGCGCGGCAGTCCCTTGGCTTTCGTGAATGGCGTCTTCTCGATTTCGAGCGCATCGAGGCGGGCGCGCAGTTCCAGCAAGAGCTTCGTATCGAACCCGGTGCCGACTTTGCCGGCGAAGACGAAGTCGTCGCCCTCGAAATAGCCGACGAGGAGCGCGCCGAGCCCGACGCGTCCGCCTTGCGGATCGGTAAACCCGCCGACGACGAGCTCCTGCGAGGCCTCGCATTTCATCTTCAGCCAGTGCGGCGACCGGCGGTGCTCGTATCGCGAATCGCGCCGCTTCGCGATGACGCCTTCCCAGCCTTCGCGGCAGGCGTGTTCCCACGGCTTCGGCTCGTCGAGCGTGGGCACTCGCTGCAGAGGCGGCCGCAGCGGCAGGCCGGCGAGCAGCGAGCGGCGTTGTTCGAGCGGCAGCGCCGTCACATCGCGGCCGTCCAGCCAGAGGATATCGAACACGTAATAGCCGGCGGCGTCCTCGGCACGCCACGTCGCTTCTCCGTCGAGGATCAGGTCGCGATGGGGGAGCGCCGCGATCGCCGCGGCGACGGCGGGGTAGTGTTGCGGCAAGCGATTCCGGGAGAAGAGCCGCACGTCGTCTCCCTGCTTGAAGGCGAGCAGCCGGATGCCGTCGAACTTGCGCTCGAAGATCCACTCCGGGCCGCTGAACCGCTCCTGCGTGAGCGTCGCGGCCATCGGCTCGAGCCATTGAGGAAGGGAGGCTGATGACATCGCTACCGAGGAAACGGCAACAGAGGAGACGGAGACAACGGGAACGGAGAGTACGGGGCGAACGGGATAACACGGAGACACGGAGGAACGGAGACGAACGGAGAGCTCACCAGTTCGACGGGTCGTCGCGAAGCGCCGACGCGCGCGACCGGATCGGATCGCAAAAAACGAGCACCCTGGATCGTGTGGTGTTCGTTTTTTCGATCCGATCCGGTCACGCCGCGGGCTGCGCGACCGCCCGTCGAACTCGGGGTCTGCTCCGTTCGTCTCCGTTGCTCTGCGTCTCCGTTTGTGATCCCGTTCGCTCCGTCCCCTCCGTTGTCTCCTCCGTTTGCTCTGTCATCTCTGCCACGCAGTATCCACGGTCTCCTCGTGCGAGGCCATCTGACGCTGGACCATGGCGTGGTAGATGCCGCGCCGCGTCATCAGTTCCTCGTGCGTACCGCGCTCGATGATGCGGCCGTCCTCCATCAGCAGGATGAGATCGGCACGTCGGATAGTGGACAGCCGATGCGCGATCATGAACGTCGTTCGCCCGGCGAGCAGCGTCGCCATCGACGCCTGGATCAGTTGCTCGCTCTCGGTGTCGAGGTTGCTGGTCGCCTCGTCGAGGATGAGGATCTGCGGCTGCGCGAGGATCGCCCGCGCGATGGCCAGGCGCTGCTGTTGTCCGCCCGACAGCTTGACGCCGCGCTCGCCGATGGTGGTCTCGAATCCCTCGGGCAGCTTGACGATGAACTCGTGCGCGTTGGCGCGGCGGGCGGCGTCCTCGATCTCGGCGTCGGTCGCATCGTGCCGTCCGTAGGCGATGTTATCGCGCACCGATCCGTCGAAAAGAAACACGTCCTGCTGCACGATCGCCAGCAGGTCGCGATAGCTGTGCAGCCGGAACTCGCGGATGTCGGTGCGGTTGAGCAGAATGCGCCCGCGCGTCGGATCGTGAAACCGCGCGACGAGGTCGGTCACCGTCGTCTTGCCCGCGCCGCTGCGCCCGACCAGCGCCACCACGGTCCCGCCGGGCACGACAACGTCGAAATCGCGCACGACGGGCTGACCGTCGCGGTACTCGAAGTCGACCCGATCGAACACGACCTCGCGAACAATCGCCGGCGCGTCGCGCGCGTCAGGCCGGTCCGGCTTGTCGCTCTCCATCGCGAGGACTTCGAACACGCGTTCCATCGCGGCGAGCGAGCGCTGAATCTCCGAAAACGAGTTGACGATCTGCCACACCGGGTTCAGCAGCAGGAACGTGTACCACTGGAACGCCATGATGTCGCCGATCGACGCACCGCCGACGATGTTCAGGTAGCCGCCGTACCAGAGAATCACCAGATTGACCGCGGCCAGCAGCAAGCCCCACGTCGTCCAGAGGAACAGCTCGCGCCGCTGGGCGAACAGTTCCTTGCGCAGCACGGTGTGGCGGCCGAGCATGTACTCGCGCAATTCCCGCAGCTCCCGCCGGAATGCCCGCACGACGCGGATCCCCGAGAAGGTCTCGCCGACGCGGCCGTCGATCTGTTCGGCGTCCTTTCGCACCGACCGGTAGATGGGCCGGACGCGCTTCGCGAAGATGAAGCTCAGAAGCATCACCCCCGGTACGATGGCGAGTGCCGTCAGCGCCAGCCGCCAGTTGATCGTCAGCAGCACGACAATCGCGAACAGCAGCCGGATAATCGACACGCCCGGCGAGACGATCGCCATCTGCATGAGGCCCGTCGTCGTGTCGATGTCGCCGGTCAGCCGCGACAGGATGCCGCCGGTCTTCATGTCCCAGAGCGTGGGCAGCGGCAGATGCAGCAGCCGGTGGAACAATGACTGCCGCAGCGAGAGCATCACGCGCACGTTCAGCAGACGCTGTCGATAATCCTTGAGCACGCCGAACAGGCTGCTCGCGAAGATCACCGCGAGGTAGACCAGGCCCGCGCGATGGAGGTGGGCGAGGCGCGACGCGGTGTCCAGGGCGGTGTTGAGCAGGACGCGATCGATGATGAACCGGATGAACAACGGCTCGATCATCTGGAGGCCGGCGGTCACCAGCGCCAGCACGAAGACCGTGGCGACCGCGAACCGGTGCGGCCGCAGCCACCGCAGGTACTCGCGCACGTATGCCCGGCGTTTGCCGCGACGCTGGTCCGGCGATTCGGCTTCCGGGCGGCTCCCACTCCCGGCCGCATCGTCCAGCCGTTGCTGCCGGTAGTCGCGGCGGAAATCCTGGTAGCGGTGTCGAGAAGGGCGAGGGCCTCTCAAGGCACCCATATTCCCATCATCGGCGATCTTCCCGAGCCGCGAAACTGTGAACCGCGAGCGGGCCTAGAGTTGCTGCGCTGCTCTCGGCCTGCGGCCCCGCGGAAGAACGTTCCATGACGTGCGAGGCGCCCCGGCGGCGCGCCTTCCACTGAGCAAACCATCGGCACGCCACGTACAGGATCGCCACGACGACGGTGAAGACGAAGTACAGCAGCGGAAGGCTCCACCTGTACCCGTTCGGAACCGGCGGCGGCATCATCGGATGGTTGCCGAAGAGCCAGGGGTTCACGCGACCCTCTCGAGCCAGCGACACGACCAGCGCCGCCGCGTGAATCAGCGGGATGTGCAGCAGGTAGTAGAACAGCGGCACGCGGCCGAACACGGCCAGCACGTCGCCGACGACGCCGCGGGCGCGCTCGGATTGCGGCAGGAGCGCGATGGTCGGACCGAGCGTCATCAACAGGAACAGCTGGGAAGCCGGGTACTTCTGCTGGTTCAACAATCGGAACAGTGCCGGCGGCGCGCCGGGACCTGCCGGCTGCACCAGGACGCCAATCCCGCCGACGACCAGGAAGAGCGCGGTTGCAGCCAGACCGATTCGCAGGCAGATTCGGTCCCGTTCTTCGGGCTCACGAATCATGATGGCGCCGAAGGCGTAGCCCGCCGCCATCACGCCGATCCATGGGACGATCGAGTACAGCACCGCGACGGCGGGGCCATCGGCCCCCAGCGTGAACACACCGCCGAAGTAGAGGAATCTCGCCGCCCATTCGGGCAGCGCCGGCGCGGCCAGGCCCGCGAGGTTCTGCGCGAAGATCACCAACAGGCCGAACGCGGCGATGGCCGTCATCGGCAGCCAGACCAGCGCCGCCAGCAGCACCATGCAGACGCCCAGCATCCAGATGACGCCGGCCAGCAGGTAGTGCGCGAAGTCGACATTGAACGTCCACGCGACGCGGATGACCGTCAACTCGAGGACCACCAGCACGAGGCCGCGCGTGACGAGCGCGCGTGCGAGCGCGCCGGTGTCGCCAAGACGGCGGCCGTACAGAAACGCGCTCGTGCCGGCGAAAAACGCGAACGCCGGCGCGCAGAAATGCGTGACCCACCGCGTGAAGAAGATGCCGGCGGTTGGTCCGCCGGCTGGCTGACCCGAATACACGCGCACGTGATCGATGGCCATCAGGACCATGACGAGGCCCCGCAGCACGTCGATCGACCTGAGGCGAGGGGTTGGCGTCATCTTCGAAAGCTCCAGCATCGGGAACGATCGTGTCCGGCGCAACGGCGAATCCGCGAGCGGCGCGCGGCGTGACCGCTCGATCCTATTTGTTTTCCAGATGGTGCCGGCGGACCACGGCCGCGATTCTCGGTTCGTCCTCGAGAACGGTCTTGTAGATCCAGGTGTAGTGCCCCTTGTTACTGATCACGGCGCCGGTGCGCTCAGGCCCGATCAAAAGGCGGTCGGCCTGGATCTCCAAATAGCAGTCGACGAGGTGGCCGTAGGTGCTGACGGCGGTGTCCGCACCTTCCGGCAAGCCGACGGGCGCGCCCGGGTACATTCGCCTGAGCTCGGCGATCGCCTCCTGCTGATCGGCGCCGCGCGCTCTCAGGTGCCAGTGCAGCTGCTCGTGCACATACGACGATAGCAACTCGTCAGCCGATTGGGCGAAGCGGACGTTCAGCGTCAGCACGGGAAACGCGTGATTGATCGCCCGCTCCTCGATCACGACCTGACGCGTAAAGGTGTACTGGCTCAGATCGTAGGACTCGAGCACCTGCTCCAGAAGCGCTTTGGTCTGTCGCTCGCGGTCAGTGCCCTGCGCGAGATTGATCGTGACAGTGGGCCGAGCGGCCCAGAGTAACGCGCACAGCACGAGCGGCGTCAACCGCATCGTCCAATCCTACCATCCCATTCGCGCCGATCTTGCCACCGCACACCGGGATGATTCCGGAGGCGACCGCTGTTCGTTTCCGGTCAGGATCGCCGGCGTGGACGTGTATGCCAGAATCACTCGATGCGCACTCTGAGAACGTCGACGATTCGCCCGCTGTGTGTCGCCCTCGTCCTGACCGCGCTGACGATCGCCGCCGGCGCGCAAAGCCGCGACCGATCGCAGACGCCGGACAAATACAAATGGAATCTCACTGACCTCTATCCGAGCGACGCCGCCTGGCGGGGCGCGAAGGACAAGCTCGCCGCCGACGCGCAGAAGCTGCGGCCGTATCACGGCCAGCTGGGCAAGTCCGCTGCGACGCTCGCGGACGCGCTCGATCTGCAGGCGTCGCTGGCCAAGGAACTGGGCCGCCTCTACACCTACGCCGGCCTGCTCGCCGATCAGGACACGCGCGATGCCGCGCACGAGGCGATGCGGCAGGAGATGAACCAGCTGGCCGCCGCGGTGAGCGCCGAGTCGTCGTTCATCGAACCGGAGCTCCTGAAAACCGGTCAGGCAACGGTCACGACGTTCGTCACCTCCGATCCGCGCCTCAAGGTCTACAGCTTCTACCTGTCTGACGTCTTTCGCCGCGCCTCGCACACGCTGAGCGACGCCGAGGAAAAACTGCTCGCCGACGCCGGCCCGCTCGCCGGCAATCCGTCGAGCCTCTACAACATCCTCTCCAACGCCGACTTCCCGTATCCGACGGTGACGCTGAGCACGGGCAAGAGCGTCAAGCTCGATCAGGCCGCATTCGGCGAGCTGCGCGCGCTGCCGAACCGCGCCGATCGCCAGAAAGTCATGTCGTCGTTCTTCACGGCGCTCGGTTCGTTCAGCCGCACGTTCGGTACGTCGTTGAGCGGCGAAGTGTTGAAGGTCCAGTTCTTCGCGAAGGCGCGAAAGTATCCGTCGGACCTCGCGGCGCAGCTCGACGGCCCGAACATCCCGACGTCGGTCTACACGCGGCTGGTGGACGGGGTGAACAAGAACCTGCCGACCTTCCACCGCTACTTGAAGCTGCGGAAGCGCATGATGAAGCTCGATCAGCTGCACTACTACGATCTCTACGCGCCGCTGGTCGCGTCAGTCGATCTGAAGTACGCGCCCGGCGAAGCGCAGAAGCTCGTGCTGGCGGCGGTGGCGCCGCTCGGTGACGACTACCAGGCGACGGTGGGCCAAGCGTTCGACAGCCGTTGGATCGACCTGTTTCCGAACGAGGGCAAGGCCTCGGGCGCCTACTCGGACGGCGGCGCCTACGACGTGCACCCGTACATGCTGCTCAACTACAACGGGCAATACGCCGACGTCAGTACCCTCGCGCACGAGCTCGGCCACACGATGCAAAGCTACCTGTCGAACAAGACGCAGCCGTTTCCGCTCGCCGGCTACCCGATTTTCGTGGCCGAAGTGGCGTCGACCTTCAACGAAGCGTTGCTGATCGACTACATGCTCGGCCAGATCAAGGACGACGACACACGCCTGTCACTGCTCGGTAATTACCTCGAGAACATCAAGGGGACGGTGTTCAGGCAGACGCAGTTCGCCGAGTTCGAGTGGCGCATGCACGAAAGGGCCGAGAAGGGCGAGCCGGTCACCGGCGACGGGCTGGCGAAGCTGTACCTGGACATCACGAAGAAGTATTACGGCCACGATCAAGGCGTGACGATCGTCGACGACTACGTCGCCCACGAGTGGAGCTACGTGCCCCACTTCTACCGCGACTTCTACGTCTTCCAGTACGCCACGTCGTTCACGGCCTCTTCGGCGCTCGCCGAAAAGGTGAAGGCCGGCGATCCGGACGCCAAGAAGCGTTACCTGGCATTTCTCTCGGCTGGCGGCTCGAAGTACCCGGTCGACCTGCTGAAGGACGCCGGCGTCGACATGACGACCGACGAGCCGCTCGACCTGACGGTCAAGAAGATGAACCGCATCATGGACGAGATGGAGGCCCTGCTCGCGAAGCGGAAGTAGACGTTCTGCCCCGCGGCGTCAGCGAATCCGCTTGAGGAGCGCCGCCGTCTTCCGAAACCACGGTCGCTCGCGCCGGCGGATGTAGTCGGGCATCGTCGCCTTCTTCCGCAGGATGCGCTCCGCCCACTCGCGCGCTTCGGCGGCGCGGCCGGTCGCCGCCAGGAAACAGGCGTAGTTGTACTGCGTTTCGGAGAGCGTCGAGGTTGCCAGCACGCCCCGGAACAGGGCGTCGGCCTCGTCGTGCCGCGCCAGCCTGGCCAGGGCGTGCGCGTGCAGCCCGGCCGCGCGCTGGTAATCGTATTTGGGATCGCGCGCCACGACCTGCTCGAGATCGACGGCCGCGGCGGTGAAATCGTCGAGCGCCAGCTCGCACAACGCGCGGCGGTAGCGCGGGTCGATCTCGTCGCTCTTCGCGATCACGCGATCGAAGCATTCGCGCGCCCGCGCGAACTGCCCGTCGTCGAGACACAGGTCGCCGAGCTCTTCGTAGTTCCCGACCGACGGGTTGTCGATGATCAGCCCTTCGAGCTCTTTGATGCGCTTGCGGCGTGGAAACACCTGGAACGCGCCGCGGACGAGCCCGACGTCGGGAGCGACCTCGATGACGATGTAGATGAGCGCGCCCAGCCCGCCGCCGATGAGGATGATCCACAGCCAGTACATGTCCGGCCGGCGGCGGGCGAAGTGCAGGAGCGCGATGGCCTGCAGGACGATGCCGTAGGGGTAGAAGAGCCCGAACATGCTGGCGCGCGACTATAGCAAAAGGCCGCGATCACACGCAGCAAGCGCGGCGTCGATCGTCCTAGCGTACGATGGTGAATTTGGCGCTGGCAGTGACCGTCCGCGTCAGGCCGAGCAGCGAGCCGCCAAACGGCCGCGCGCGGCTGGTGATGCGCACGTAGTAGTCGCGGGTCGCGTCGAGGCGGGATGTGTCGTAGACCGGCACGCGATTCAGCTTCGTCAGCCAGGTCTGAACGATGGCCTCGTCTTCCGTCACCGTCATGTCTTCGATGCGGCCATCGATCGTTCGCGACAGCGTGTGGCGGCGCGTCAGGTTGTCGTACTGATCGCTCATCGCCACGACCGTGGTCATGATGGTGCGATCGAACCAGCCGGGGACGATGGTCCGAAGTTCCAGCTCGTAGGTGAAGGTTGTGCGAAGACCGCTGGCGATCGCCTCGCGCACGGCAGTGACGTCGGCGCCCTCGAGCTCGCAGGTGACGAGGAGGCGATCGTGGCTGACCGTCGGCGTGATCCGCAGCTCGGCGTCGGCCGCCTGCAGAACCGCAACGCCCGCCACCAGCAGCATCAGCGCGATTGTGCGCGCACAGGTCATCGTCGATCTCATCTTCAGTACCGAATCACCAGGGCCATGCTCGCGCGCCAGAAGGACAATTGTTCTTTCCCGGTCGTGGTGGCGCCCGGCTCGCCCGTTTTCGACAGACTGTTGAACCGCCGCACGTCCCAGCCGACGCCGATCCGGTTCGTGAGGTATCCCTGCGCCCCGCCGCCGAGGTCCAGGGCGCCCATCGTCTCGGCCACCTGAAACACCCCGAAGGCGTACCCGATGTGGGTCCACATGAGACCCGCGCCGCCCGACAGGTACGGCCGCAACCCGTATTGGGTTTTCCGCGCCGGCGCCGCGACCACGACGTTGCCCATCAGCGTGGTCACGCGGCTGTCGAGCACCAGGCGTCGATCGCCCGCCTGAAAGAACCCGTTCACGTGCGCCAATTCGACTTCGACCCCGAAGATTTCCCGCAGCCATACCGCGCTCACCCCGATGAGCCCGTGAGCCTTCCCGACCGCGTTCTCGGAGTCGATGAAGGTCGTGCTGCCTTCGAACGTGGTCCCGACGAACGGCCGGATCTGCCGCTCGCCTGCCACCGCCTGCGACGGCGCTGACAGCAGCACGGCCGCCAGCACGACGCGCCCGGTGATCCTCCATCTACCGTTCAACGCACGAAGATTCCCAGAAACAGGCGCGCGAACGGGGACACCGTCACATCGCCTGCTTCGAGCGAGAACGGTCGAGCCAGCCCGGAGCTGTTCGCGAGCAGAATCAACGTCAGGCCGCGAAACGGCGCGGTGAGAATCATAGACGAAGATCCGTTGTCCGAGACGCCGAACTGCCAGACGATCGGTTCCCCGTTGTAGCTCTGCACGAACCAGCCCATCCCATGCGGAAGACGCTGGCCGCCGGTGCCGTTCGGCGCCGACCACGCCAGCGCGAGCGTTTCCGCACGCAGCTGGACGCCCCTCCGGATCGCGAGATCGAACTTGGCGAGATCGCGCACGGTCGAGATGAGGCCGCTCGATGGCGTCAGCGTTGTCGCGGAGTACCGCGACGGCGTGGGCTTGCTCTTGCCATCCACGGTGTAGGGCGTCGCCAGACGTCCCAATACGCTCGAGTAGCGTTGCGCGACGCCGCCGCCCGGATCGGCCGATGCGGGCAGCCACGACGTGCCATCCGAGCCCGGTACCGTGTCCGTCATGTTCAAGCGCTCGAGCATCGAGATCGTCGCGCCGCTGAACGTGTCGCCCGTGCACGCGGCGATGGCCGCCGCGAGCGGCGCCAGACGGTCCAGGCGATAGGAGAAGCGCAACCCGTCGGCGGACGAGGTCGTATGCGTCAGGAGCTGACGCACGGTCGCGCCGTCGCCGCCGTTCGAATCCGCACGCCCGTCGAGGAGGAGTCGCCCTTCCTCCGCGCAACGCAGCACCTGCGCGGCCACCAGGAGTTGCGCGGACCCGTCGATCTGAAACGGGGTGTCGGTTCGCACCGGCAGGTTGCGTTCGACGTCCCGCAACCCGTTCGCGTGCTCCCACATGATGTCGTTGGTCGAGACAATCGTGGCCGCGAGGCCCGGGATGCCGGACTGCTCGCGCAGCGCGTCGAGAAAGTCGCTGAACCGGGAGAGGACCAGGTCGTCGGCGGCGTGCACGAACACGGTTGCCGACAGTGACACGGCCGCGATGATCAGGATCAGGCTGCGACGCATGGATCAGGTTGTCACCCGCGATCCTAACAGGTCTTGGGGGCCGATGGGACACCGTGGCGTGTGAAGTCCTGGGCACAACCACGATCTCTTATGTGCGTCCTGTGTTTCCTTTGTGTCGTTTGTGCCTTTCACCCGATCACTTCGAATGTCGCCAGGTTCGACTCCCGGCCGCGGAGTGACACGACACCGAGCGGGCGCAGCTGAAAGGCCTCGCCCAGCCGCTCCCGCGTCTTATCCGAGATGACAATCTGGTCGGGCTGCGCCACCGACGCTTTGAGCCCGGCCGCGGTGTTGACCACGTCGCCCAGCACGGTGAACTCGCGCCGTTTCGGCGATCCGATGTCGCCGGTCAGGGCGCGGCCGGTGTTGATTGCGGTCCGCATCCGGATCGGGCGCGGCTGCTCGAGGTTGAAGTGCGCCAACTGCTTCCGCATCGCCAGCGCCGCCGCCACGCATCGCGCGGCGTGGTCGGGCTGATCGAACGGCGCACCGAAGACCGCGAGAATCGCGTCGCCGATGAACTTGTCGAGCGTCCCCTCGTGGTCGAAGATGACGTCGGCCATCCGGCCGAAGAAGCTGTTGAGCAGTTCCCCGATCACCGCCGGTTCCACCTGCTCGGAGAGTGTCGTGAAGCCGACGATGTCGCAGAACATGACGGTGACGTCGCGTTCCTGCGGCATGAACCGCAGGTCGGCGTCAGTGCCCCGCAGGACTCGCTCGATCACGCCAGGCGAGTGGTGCCGCTGCAGCCGCTCGCGCCGCCACGTCTCCTGCATCAGCTTTTGGGCCACGCGCGACAGACGTCCGAGATCCACTCTGCGCCGATCGCCGCCGCCGCGCCGCTCGGACCGCGACGGCGGCGCGAGCGCCGCGGCCTCGACGGCGGCATTCAGATCCTCTGGCGCCGTGCGCGTCACCCCGCGGTCGTCATCGACCCGCCGGACCAGATTGCCGGTGTCGCCCAGCTCCTGGTGCGACTCCGAAAGCGGCTCGGATTCGGGGTGGTCCTGAATCAGCGTGATCGCGACCTCGCCGACGAGCAGCGTGTCGCCGGACGTGATTTCCTGTTCCTCGACGACCGGCACCCCGTTCACCGCGGTGCCGTGCGTGCTGTCGGCGTCGCGCACGAACACGCGCCCGCCGACCACGCGTAGCCGCGCGTGCCGGCGCGAGACTGACGGGGCGTTGATGATCAGGTCGCAGGCCGGCGTGCGGCCGATGAGGGTTTCGCCGACCCGCAGCACGTGCACGTGAGGCATGCCGCCGTCGACGTACGTCAGCGCGAACACTGCTACTGGTTGCCCTTGGGCTCCGCGACGCGCACCGTCGTCTTGCCCGTTCGCTCCTCGATCAGCGAGAGCACGCTGGCGACCTGATTTTCCTCGACGCGCAGGACGATGAACCGTTCCTTCGTGCGCAGCGACACCCAGTGCCGTCCGCCCTTGAAGAAGCCGAACGCGCCGCCGTCGACCTGCTGGATGGGCGTGGCGCCGGCGGGTCCGTCCCACAGCGGCTGCTTCGACTTGGAGTAGATCACGCTCAGCACCGCCTCGTACGGCAGCGCACCCACGATCGCGCGGTCAGACCCTGTGACGGTGACCTGACCTTCCGCGAGGCGCACGGTCGCGTCCCGCTCGCGCGACTTATCGTCCTCTTTGACGAGGACCTTCGCGCGGAATTGGACCGGCGCGGCCACCGGCTTCGGTGGAGTCGTGGCGACGACGACGGGCGGTGGCGGCTCTACCGGCGCCGGCGCGGGTGGCGGTTCCGGCGGTGGCGGAGCGGTTCCGCGTGCCGCGCGAGGCGGCCGTGTTCCGGCTGCTGGCAACGTCGTTCCGGGCGGCGTGGCGCTGCTTGTGCGGGCTGTGGTATCGACCGAGGGCGTCGATGGCGTTGGCGCGAGCGCCGGAGTCGCTGGCGGCGAAGCGGGTTCCGCAGCCGCGGGCGCAGGCGTGGCGTCAACACGTCGCTGCAGGTGGCGCAGCGGCCGGCGAAGACACCGCTGTTTCCGCCGACGCGGAAGGCGTTGGTGCGGGTGTCTGCGATCGCCTCCAGGCCACGATCACCATCACGAGAATGGCGACGGCGACCAGGGCAACGGCGGCGCGCGTCGCGGCACGACTCGATCCGCTCGTTCGAGCGACGGGCACAGGCTTCGGTGCAGGTGCCGGCTGGGCAGTCGCCACCGGCGGGACGATGTCGGACGGTATCGCGGTCGGCGTGGCCGCGGTGTCGGGGGCTGTCGCAGCGATCGGAGTTGCCGACGGCGTCGGACTCGGGGTCGGACCTGGTGTGGCGGCGGGTGCGACGCGTCGCGGCACTACGACGAATTCCGTTGGCGCCGGACGAGGCGGCGCCGCGGCGATCGAGGTCTCTGCGTCGGGATCGGGGCCCCGCGCAGCGGCCCTCGCGCGCGCCCCTCCAGGGACGGCAGCATCAGCGTCTTCGCTTCCACGGCCCCGTCGTGGATCGCGTCGAGCAACGCCTTACGCAGCTCTTCGGCCGTCTGATAGCGATCGGCCGGCGACTTCGCGAGCGCGCGATCCACGATCGCCACAGCCCATGTCGGCAAGTCGGCGCGATGCAGCCGGGCCGGGGTCGGCATGTCGGAGATCTGTTTCTGCACCATGCCGATCGCCGTGTCGGCTTCGAATGGCAGCTTGCCGGTCAACAGCCGGTAGAACATGACGCCGACGGAGTAGAGATCGGATCGTCCGTCCACGTCCTGACAGAGCACCTGCTCGGGCGACATATAGGCCGGCGTGCCCATCATGTAGCCATCTGTCGTCATGTGCTCGGCGCCGCGCACGCGCGCGATGCCGAAGTCCATGATCTTCACGGCGCCTCGCTCCGTGACCATCACATTGGACGGCTTGAGGTCGCGGTGGATGATGCCCGCGGCGTGCGCGTGCCCGATGGCGTCGAGTACCCTGAGCCAGCAGGTACGCGGCGCGTTCGGGTTCGACCGGCCCGTTTCGCTTGCACGAATTGATCGAGCGATTCGCCGGGCACGAACTCCATCACCATCAGCAGGTCTTCGTCGGACCGATGAAGCTCGTCGATGGTGGCAATCGCCGGATGATTGAGCTTCGCCAGCATGCTCGCTTCCGCGCGGAAGCGTTTCATCACATCGCTGTCGGCGAACTCCGGATTGAGGATCTTGATCGCGACGTCGCGATCGAGGGTTTCGTCGACGGCACGGTAAACCGTGCCCATGCCGCCGCGGCCGAGCTTTGCGACGACACGATACTTGCCGATGGTTCTGCCAACCATAAGGAAACGCCCAGGATGCGGCCGATGATTGAATGTATGTCGCGCCGGCTGAGGTGTCAATCAGGGGTACGGAGGCGTGCCGCGAAAAACGGGGCCCGATTCGGTTTGGTGCATCGCGACTGTCGGCGGGCGCGCGATGCACGCAGAACGGACACGCACCCGCGAGCAGGTGAAACCGACGACGTGGCGTTAGGTGTGGGCCGGCTGTGACTGATTCTTGGCGAACGCCTTGAAGAATTCCTGAGCGCGGCGATCCATTTCCTCCTTCGTCAGGTCCTCCTTGCGCGTGGCGACCGACCAGCTGTATCCGTGCGGATCGACGAACGCGCCCATGCGATCGCCCCAGAACTGATTGTCGACCGGCATGCGGACCTGAGCGCCGGCCGTGACCGCGCGCTTGAACAAGGCGTCGCAATCCTCGACATACAGCCACAGTGACGCCGGCGAACCGCCATAGGCCTTCGGGCCCTTGTTGTCCATCACCGGATCGTTGACGAAGATTCGTGAGTTGCCGATCTTGAGCTCAGCATGCATGACCTTGCCGTCGGGACCGTTGCTGCGCCCGAGCTCTTCGGCGCCGAGCGCTTTCTTGTACCGCTCGATTGCGCGCGCCGCGTCGTCGAGCGTCAGTTGCGGTGTGATCGTGTGGTAACCCTCTGGGATCGGCTTCTTCGCAATTGCCATCAGTAACCTCCTTCTCGTTCTCTGTGGATGGCTCCAATATGTTCAAGCGGGGTGCGAATTACAAGCTGGTCAGAACTCGATCCGCATTCGGTCCTTTGCCTGATGCGACCTGCTGCGGGGTAAGACGGATGAACGTGCAGATTGGCAGCGAGGCCATGCTCATCTGGATGAAGTAGCCGGCGTGGTCGATGATTTCAGTGAGCGGCGCGGTCAGAACTATCGGCCGGCCGCCATCGCGTGGCGCCGAATCGTCCATGACTATCGATTTATGACGACAGGGCGCCGGCCATCAAGGTGACGCTTCACAGAGAGATCGTTCACGTTCCGCGCGCGCCGGAGTACAGTCGAGCTCATGGCGGTCGACCTCCTCGTGTTTGGTCCCCACCCGGACGACATCGAAATCGGTCTCGGCGCCACGGTTGCGCGTCACACCGCGGCCGGCCACGCCGTCGGTCTGTGCGATTTGACCCGCGCCGAGCTGTCCTCGAACGGGTCGCCAGAACAGCGCGAACAGGAAGCGCATGCCGCCTCCGCCGTGCTGGGTGCGGCGTGGCGGGAAAACCTCGGCTGGCCGGACGGTGGCATCACACGGACGCCGGAGTTGATCCGCTCGGCCGTTGACCTGATCCGCCGCCATCGTCCGCGGACGGTCGCCGTTCCGTATTGGGACGATCGGCATCCGGATCACCGGGCGGCGAGCGACGTGCTGAGCGTCGCGGTGTTCAGGAGCGCCCTCCGCCGTTATGAGAGCGCCGCCGCCGCGTGGCGGCCCGACTGGGTCTGCTACTACTTCATCAACGACGGCGCGCCGCCGTCGTTCGTCATCGATGTCTCCGACTTTTACGAGCGCAAGCGCCAGGCGCTGGCCTGCTATGCCAGCCAGTTCGCGCCGGAAGACGCAAGCGCTGTGCAGACGCGACTGACCGCGCCGACGTTCAGCCAGCTGATCGAGAGCCGTGACGCGCAATTCGGGGCACTCGCGGGCGTTCGCTTCGCGGAAGGGGTGGTCGTCAAGGAACCGCTGGTGCGGACGACGCTCTTGAAACCGGTCCCATGAACATCGGGATCGTCTGCTACGCCTCGCTCGGCGGCAGCGGCGTCGTCGCCACCGAACTGGCCCATGCGCTCGCGCGCCGCGGCCACGAAGTCCATCTGATCAGCAGCGACGAGCCGTTCAGATGGCGGGCGGGTGTTCCACGCCTCTCGTTCGAGCGGGTCGAGACGCCGGCGTATCCGTTGTTCCGCGAACCGCAGTACCTGCTGGCGCTTGCCACCGCCCTCGTCCGCCTGTCGCGCGACCATCGGCTCGACATCGTGCACGCGCACTACGCCGTGCCTCACGCCACCGCGGCTTATCTGGCAGGACAGATCCTGGCGGCCGACGGCGTGCCGGCGCCGCCGCGCATGTTGACCACGCTGCATGGAACCGACATCACGCTCGTCGGCAGCGATCCGTCGTACGCGCGCGTCGTGGCGTTTTCGATCGACCAGTCGCACGGCGTCACCGCGGTCTCGAACAGCCTGCGTGCGGACACGATTGCGGCGCTGGGTATCACTCGAAACATTCGCGTCATCCCGAACTTCCTGGACTGCGAGGTCTATCGCCGGCGGCCGGTGCCGGAGCTTCGAAGTCGGCTGCTCGCCGGCGGCGTCGAGCACGTCGTCGTGCACGCCTCCAACTTCCGTCCGGTGAAGCGCATCGGGGCGGTATTCGAGATTTTTCAGCGCATCCGCGCGCGGCTGCCGGCGCGCCTCGTCATGATTGGGGATGGACCCGATCGCCGACCGCTCGAGCAGCACCTCGCCGAGGCGGGTCTGCGGGACGTCGTCGAGTTCGCCGGCGAGCAGCACGATCTCGTGCCGTGGCTGTCGGCGGCGGATCTGTTCCTGCTCCCGTCCGAGCAGGAAAGCTTCGGCCTGGCGGCGCTCGAGGCGATGGCGTGCGAGGTGCCGGTCGTGGCGTCGCGCGTCGGCGGGCTGCCCGAAATCATCGACGACGGCCGCACCGGCTTCCTGTGCGCACCCGAGGATCTCGACGGCATGGCCGCGCGGGGCGTCGCGGTGCTGTCCGATCCGGAACTTCGGGGGCGCATCGGCCGGGCGGCGGCCGAAGACGTCAGAACCCGGTTCTGCACCGATCTGATCGTGTCGCAGTACGAGCAGTGCTACCGCGACGTGCTCGAAGCAGGATAGTGCTCAGTGGCTCTCAGCTGATAGCTCTCACGTCAACCCTTTGCCCTCCACGCAGTCGTACGCGCGGCCGGTCGCCACGTTGGTGAATTCCTGCGTCGCGCCGCTCGGCCACGTGATGACGACGCGATCGACGCGATCGCGGAGGCCGACGCCAAATGTGACCGGCAGCTCGGACTGCGAGAGGTAGCTCGAGCCGCTCTTCACCATCCGCGACTGCGACGTCCCGCCGTGGAAGATGCGAACGGTCGCGCCGATGGCGTCGCGGTTCGACTTCGTGCCGGCGAGACGGAAGCGAAGGCTGCGATTGCCGCTCGACTGGTCGTTGCGAAACAGATACGCCGGTCCGTTGTTCGTCGTGATCAGCAGATCGACGTCGCCATCGCGGTCGAAGTCGCCGACGGCGAGTCCGCGTCCGACTTTCGGCTTCGCGAAGTCGGCGCCGACCGCCGCCGCCACGTCGCGAAACGATGCCGTTGCCTTGATTGAGAAACAGCTGCGGCGCCTGCGCGTAGCCGACGTGGCCGCGAATCGGGCGCACGGTCTCGTCGATGTGGCCGTTGGCGACGACGAGATCGAGCGCGCCGTCGAGATCGAAGTCGGCAAACACGCAGCCGAAGCCGAGCGTGTTCCGCGACGCGGCGCCGATGCCGGCCGCATCGCGACGTCCTCGTAGAGCCCGCGCCCGAGCGGCGATAGAGCCGATCATCTCGTTGTCGAAGTTCGTGATCGCGAGCCCCGGCCGGTCCGAGGCGTCGAGTACGCCAGCGTCGACGCCCATGCCCGCGCGCGCCTTGCCGTCGGCGCTGAAGGCGACTCCTGCGCCAACGGCGACCTCCTTGAACGTGCCGTTTCGCTGGTTGCGGTACAGCTTGTTTGGTTGCGTGTCGTTGGCGACGAACAGATCCGGCCAGCCGTCCTGGTCGTAGTCAAGCATGGCGACGCCGAGCGATTTCGAGCTGGTATCGAAGATGCCGCTCGTTGCCGTCACGTCCTCGAACGTTCCGTTGCCGCGGTTGTGAAACAGCCAGCAGGTCTCGCCGCGATAGGCTTCGGGCGTGCAGTACGACTTCTGCTTGCCGTCCAGGCTGCAGAACACGTCGTGCTCCGGCGACCACTTGACATAGTTGCAGACGAACAGGTCGAGCAGGCCGTCGCGGTCGTAGTCGAACCAGAGCGCCGAGGTGCTGAAGGCCGTGCCGGCCGAGGCCGCTGGCGCGTGACGTCGACAAACGTCCCTTTGCCGGTGTTGCGGAACAGGCGGTTCTGTCCGACGCACGTGATGAGGAGATCCGGGAATCCGTCGTTGTCGAAGTCGCCGACCGCCACGCCCATGCCGTACATCTCGACGTCGAGGCCGGCGCTGCGGGTCACGTCCGTGAACGTGCCGTTGCGGTTGTTGCGGATAGAGCCGGAGCGTGGTTCGCTGCGCTTGTGCCCGGGCCAGTCCATGCCGTTGACGAGCAGGATGTCCTGCCAGCCGTCGCTGTCGTAGTCGAGAAAAGCGCAGCCGGAGCCCAGGGTCTCGGGCAGCAGTTTTCCGCCGAAGGCGCCGCTGTTGTGGTGGAATGCGAGTCCCGGCCGCGGTGACGTCGACCAGCCGAAACCCGGTGCGCCTGTGCGCCGATGGGTCCGTCCAGGCCGCTGTGGCCGCTGCGGCGCCAGCGCCGTGACAGGAAGTCGCGCCGGTTCATCGCACGGTCACCAGGCCGTTCCGGATCGCGTAGACGACGAGCTCGGCGGTCTTGTGCATGCCGAGTGTATTCATGATGTTCGCGCGATGCACCGCGACCGTGTTCACGCTGAGATCGAGCCGCGCGGCAATTTCCTTATTCGACAGCCCTCCAGATGATCTGCAGGACTTCCAGTTCACGCGTGGTCAACCGTGGTTGCGCTCGCCCTTCAGCGTGCCGGCCGATCGAGCGCCGGATCGAGCACTGTTTCTCCGGCGGCGACTCGCTTGACGGCGTTGACCAGTTCGAGATCCATCGCGCTCTTGAGGATGTAGCCGCGAGCCCCTGCATCGAGCGCCTGTCGCACCAGCGTTTCTTCCGAATGCATGCTGAGCATCAGCACGGCCGTGTCTGGCGTCTCGGCAGAATCTGTCGGGTCGCCTCGAGCCCGCTGATTCCCGGCAAGGCGCAGTCCATTACGACGACGCGCGGCTTGAGCTGGCAGGCGAGCTCGACTGCCTCGGGCCGTCGCCGGCTTCGCCGACGACCTCATGCCGGGTTCGTCTTCGAGCATTCGGCGAAAGCCTCGACGGACCAGGCTGTGATCGTCGGCGGCAGAACCGTGATGCGGTCAGACATGCGCGTCCGCTCCCTCAGCGTGCGGCAGCGGCACCGAGACGCGCACCAGCGTCCCGCCTTCTCGCGGGCGCGTGAATCTCGATTCCTGCCGCCGACGAGCGCCGCCCGCTCGCGCATCGTCACGATGCCGAGACCGCGCCGCGCTTCTGACAGGTGATTACCCTTGCCATGATCTTCGATGTCGAGCTCGAGCTGCGAATCCGTGAAGCGAAGGCGCACCCACGCCTGCGTGACCCCCGCGTGCCGCGCGACATTGGTCAAGGCCTCCTGAAGGATGCGATAGACGTGAATCGCAATCGTGAGATCGACCGGTGCGGATGGTCCGGCGCGTTGGTACCAGACTGCGACGCCGGTCTTGCCGCTCGACGGTCGAGAGATACCAGTCGACTGTCCCCCTCGAACCCGATCTCTTCGAGCAGCGAGGGATGCAGCGTCAGACAACCCGCGCACCCCGTTCCAGCATGCCTTGCGCGACCTCGGAGACCTCGCGCAAGTCCGCTTTGAGCGGCGAATGCTCGGGCCGCATGGTTGCCGGCGCGGCCGAGCATCGATCCCATGGCGGTCAGCATCTGCCCGAATTCGTCGTGCAGTTCGCGGGCCAGATGATGAAGCGTCGATTCGCGCGCCGTGATGAGCTGTCTGCGCGACATCGCGACGCTCTTCCGAGAGTGATGCGAGCGTCGCGAAGAGGCGCCGGTTGGATTGAATCAGGTAGAGGCTCGTCATCCACGATCGCAGCGAGGGTAGACGGCCAGGAATGTGTAGACCTGGCGCTCCACCTGATCGTAGATGCCCTGCACACCGCCCCGCCGTTTCCTGCTCGCTTTCGTTGTTCTCCGACCAGCAGCCGCGCGACCGCGGTGCCGAGCGCGGCCTGCCTGGCCTGGAGCGAGATCCGGATTTGCGCGCGC